>NZ_CP172951.1:807500-2322500 GCF_050546175.1 Enterococcus sp. AZ119
CATAGTAGTCATACTTTCACTCCTCTCTTAATTTTAAATAAAAGTACTTAACTGATTAACTAGAGACTAAAAAGATACATCAACATGAACGTTGAGCTTTAGCACTATACAACGTAAAGATCACTCTTAGCTATTTTGAGAAAAGCCTTCTCCTCGACCAGTCTTGTTCTACTCATTGGTGTCTCTCGACATTTCTGAGCAATAGCCTATGTTTGTATAGGAGCCTCACCTAACTTATTACAAAGAAATAATAGTCTTTTAAGTAACTCTTTGTCAAGACATAAGCAGAAGTCAAAACAGTTCTATTTACAAATGAATGCGACGAACCATTTCTTCTGTTATTTGTTCTACAATATCAATGGTTGTTTTTGGCGAACGTTGATTTCTGGGGATATCGATTGAGTAAATTTTGGCAATACGACCAGGATTTGCATCCATTAATACAACCCGATCAGAAAGTTGGACTGCTTGTTGAACGTCATGCGTGATCATTACAATTGATTTAGTCGCAATTTGATTGTTTAGCCAAATTTCTAATAAATCGTTAGATAATTGGCTGGCTGTAATGATATCTAAAGCTGAAAAAGGTTCGTCTAAGAGCAATAAGCTAGGTTCGATGGCTAAAGCACGAGCAAAGCCTACACGCTGTTTCATTCCACCAGATAACTCTCTGGGATAAGCTTTTTCAAAACCAGTTAAACCAATCATTTCAATGAGATTACTGACTCTTTTATTTATTTGTTCGCGAGAAATTTCTTTACGGTTTTCTAAGCCAAAGCTGATATTTTTTTCAACTGTCAACCAAGGAAAAAGGGCAAAATGTTGAAAAACCATGCCGATATTGGCATCAGGCTCATTAATGATTTTATCTTCAAAAGTAATTTCACCTCTAGTTGTACGAAGAAGTCCAGCGATACTTCTGAGCAACGTTGATTTTCCTGTTCCTGATTGTCCGATAATACTTAAAAATTCATTCGTTTTAACTGTTAAATCAATATTTTCAAGGACTTTTAAATGTTCTGAATGTCCTTCAATTTCAAATTCTTTATATACTGATTTTATGCTTAATAATTCTTTATTTTCCATCGTCTTATTAGATAGGTCAAGGGAAATCACCTATCGTTCTCCTCTCTAGTTTATCTTAAAAATTTAGTCGAGTTGAGTCGTCCAGCTATTAATAGTGAAATTTTTGTTTTGCTGCTCGATATAAAGGTTGCCAAACAAAGGCGATACATAAACCAACAACGAAACACATCGCTAAGGTTCCTAAGGCAGATTTATCTTTTACGCCATCGTTTGCCGCAATATATTGTCCTAGGCCAGTAACATCTATTGATTTTTTGCCCCATTGAATGCTTTCTGCTGCGATATCAGCGTTCCAAGCAGCACCAGCAGCGTTAATAATTGCTGTAATGAGGTAAGGTAAAATAGAAGGGATCAAAAATTTTGTCCACCATTGCCATTTAGATAATTTAAAAAGTTTGGTTACGTCACGAATATCATCAGGGATGGCTAAGTAGCCAGCAATTACATTAAAGAAAAAATACCATTGGCAACCAACCATGATGAGTGGTAGAATCCACCATTCTAATTTGTTGAAGCCCATACTAATAATCAACACAATGAATGGAGTATAAACATTTGACGGAATGGAGCCTAAAATTTGTCCAATCGGTTGAACGATACTTAAGCGCCGATTATCATTCGCAACCCAGATTGCTAAGGGAGTAAAGATAATGCCAGCAACGACCATAGCCAAGGTAACCCGTAGCGTAGTATAAAGGGTTAATCTAGGAATCATGCTGAAATCTTGATGGGGCAAAAAATGATAGAGCTTAATAGAACAATAAACCCCAATAATGGTTAAGCTGACATACCATAATGTTTTGAAGAAATGGCGTAATTTTGCTAGTAATCGATAGAGATAGTCTAGCTTGAAAAAGTACCAAACTTTTGGTAAATCGTAAATCCAAAAATGACTGAATTTCACAAAAGCTTTTGAAAAGTATTTCGTTAAAGTTGCTTTTTTTAATAAATGATAAATGATGGATTTAGGTGGCGTCGTACTTTCGACATCTGTTTCATATTTAAAATAATAAGTGGCTCGAACTAAAGGTTGAAAAACTAAAAAGTTTAAAATCACCACATTGATTAATAAGGCAAAAACAGCCCATAAACAGGATTTAAAGTCGGCTCGATTTAATGCTACTTGGATATAAGAACCAATTCCTGGTAAATAAAGGTTGGTTTCTTTAGGAAAGGCAACAGAAGCTTGCTCGCTGGCCACCAAGGCAAACCAAGCCGCAGTTTGAGAAATAATAACGTTCCAAAGTAAGCCAGGAATTGAGTAAACAAATTCAAGCCGCCAAAATTTTTCCCAAGCATTGTACTTGAACTGATCGGTCACATTGACTAGATCTGAAGGAATAACTTCCATTATTTGATAAAGAGTCAACATGATGTTCCAAGCTTGACCTGTGAAGATGGCAAAAATAGCAACCGCTTCTGCGCCCATCACATTTCCTGGAAATAAACCAAGTAACCAAGCAGTTGTAAAGGTCAAAAAACCTAGCAATGGAACAGATTCAAGGAAATTAACTAATGGTAAAATGACTCTTCGTGCCGTTTTATATTTTACGGCTAAAATACCAAAAACAAAGGAAAACAGGAAGGACCAAGCCATACCCACAATCATTCGAAACATGGTTCGAATTGAAAAGTAAAAAAGATTTGATGGAGATAAGAAATCATCTGTTTTACTTGGTGTTGCGAGGAATTCTTCTGAGGGAAGGGTGTGGAGAGGGCGATTCATTTTTAGCCAAGAGAATACGATGATAAAAATGAAAATGCCTAAAATGATGAGCAAGGTAAGATTCCCGATACTTTTAGCAAGTAGGGTATTTTTCTTAGATGATGCAGTGACAGCTTTCAATTTAAAAACCTCCAATTAATCATATTAAAGAGGTCGCCGAATAAAAGAAGAAGATTATAGGGTAATCACAATAATTGAGCTTTGGCTTTCTGAGACGTAAGAAAAAAATTCTAGTTATCTTAGGAAAGCCTTAATTCGACAATCCCTGCTTTACTCGTTACTGTCTCTCGACATTTCCGAGCGATAACCTGTGTTCTTCAGAGTAACCTCACCTAATATGATTCTATTTGATTTACATGCTTATCATACTCGTGACTAAAAATAAAACAATTTCTAGCTGGTTATACCTGAATTACTGTTTGTTGTTATTCTATTCAATGATTCTTAAAAAGATTGCCCACATTCTGTTTTTTTAGGGGAAAATTATCAGATGAGTATGTTATGTAACGCAAGGTTAATAGCGTAGGATGTTGTATTTTTAGTTTGTCTCGTTTACTGTTAAAGATGTAAGTAGTAACTATAAGTGAATGGCTAAAAAAATTAAAAGTAATCTAGCACCTAAATTAAACAACAAAGAAATTTGTTCAGAAGAAAGGAAATTATGATGATTATTTGGTTAAACGGTGCGTTTGGAGCCGGAAAAACGACCATTGCACATGAGTTACAACAAAAACTTCCCAATGCAATCATTTATGATCCAGAAATTATTGGTAGTGCATTGATGGAGTTAGTTCCCGAAGAAATGAAAGAAAATGATTTTCAGGAGTATCAGGAATGGCGTTGCTGGAATGCTCATTTATTAAAACGAATGTCCAAAGAGTCTGGACGGCCGATTATTGTTCCAATGACCCTTTATAAAAATGAATATGAAGAAGAGCTGATTGGATATCTGAGACGAGCAGGCATTGACGTTTATCATTTTTTGTTAGCGGTCGAGAAAGAAGAAATTTTACAGAGATTATTGAAAAGAAATGATGGAACTTTTGAATGGGGGAAAAATAAGTTGCCCGAAGTACTTGAAGGTTTTCGTCAGATTAAGTTTACCGAGATTTTTAGAAATCATTCAGCTGACACGACAGAAATTGTAGCATCCATTCTTAATAGAATAACCGAATAAAAATAAAATAAGGGACCTAAGCCGAAATGACTTAGGTCCCTTATTTTCTACTTCTTAAGATAATCAACTACCAGCTACCCTGATTTCTTCAAACTTTAAGATCGCACATTTACGACAATCTATTTTTACACTGTCAAAATTTTCTTTCAAGTCTTGCATTTTGTTATTTTTAGCAGTATATTTTAGGTGTACCTAAAATATATTAGAGGTTAACCTTCTAACGGGAAGGGCCTTTTAAAATTATTGCAAAACGAAAGAAGGAATTGAATTGAAAAATTCAGAAGAACATGAACCAAAGCAAAGACATCATTTGATTGAATATGCAAATGGTCCTTCGCTTGAAGAAATTAATGGCACCATCGACGTGCCTAAAAATATGAGTTTTTGGAAAACGTTATTTGCTTACTCAGGTCCAGGAGCATTGGTAGCAGTGGGGTATATGGATCCAGGAAACTGGTCTACTTCAATTACTGGGGGACAAAATTTTCAATATTTATTGATGTCGATTATTTTAATTTCCAGTTTGATTGCAATGTTGCTCCAATATATGGCTGCTAAATTAGGTATTGTTTCACAGATGGATTTAGCACAAGCGATTCGTGCTAGAACTAGTAAGACGTTAGGTATTGTATTATGGATTTTAACAGAGTTAGCAATTATGGCTACAGATATCGCTGAAGTTATCGGGGGCGCAATTGCCTTATATTTATTATTTCATATTCCTTTAGGTCTGGCTGTCTTCATTACGGTATTTGATGTTTTACTTTTGTTGTTATTGACAAAAATTGGTTTTAGAAAAATTGAAGCTATTGTTGTTGCTTTAATTGTTGTTATTTTTGTGATTTTTGCTTATCAAGTGGCATTGTCAAATCCAGTATGGGGAGATGTAATTAAAGGGCTGGTTCCTAGCGCAGAAGCTTTTTCTACATCACATGCGGTGAATGGGCAAACGCCACTGACAGGTGCATTGGGGATTATTGGAGCAACAGTGATGCCTCATAATTTATATTTACATTCTTCTGTTGTCCAAAGTCGTAAAATTGATCGTAAAGATAAAACCGATATTCAACGCGCTTTACGCTTTTCAACTTGGGATTCTAATATTCAATTAACGATGGCATTTTTTGTTAACTCTTTGTTATTGATTATGGGTGTGGCCGTTTTTAAATCCGGCAGTGTCAAAGATCCTTCATTCTTTGGTTTGTTTGATGCTTTATCAAATCCAGCGGTTATGAGTAATTCTATTTTAGCGCATATTGCAGGTTCTGGAATTTTATCAATTTTATTTGCGGTAGCCTTATTGGCATCAGGACAAAATTCAACAATTACAGGAACCTTAACTGGTCAAATTATTATGGAAGGGTTTATTCATATGCGCGTACCAATTTGGTTACGTCGGATGGTCACACGTTTGTTATCTGTTATTCCTGTCTTAATTTGTGTTTTAATGACCAGCGGAAAAAGTACAGTGGAGGAGCATATTGCGATTAATAATTTAATGAACAATTCACAAGTTTTTCTAGCATTTGCTTTGCCATTTTCGATGTTGCCTTTACTGATGTTTACAGATAGCCGTGTTGAAATGGGTGAACATTTTAAAAACTCGTGGTTAATTAAATTGTTAGGCTGGGTTTCTGTCATTGGCTTAATTTACCTCAATATGAAAGGCTTACCTGATCAAATTGAAGGATTTTTCGGTGATAATCCGACAGCGAGTCAAATTACGTTAGCCGATAATATCGCCTATGTCATCATAGCACTCGTCATCCTCTTGTTAGTTTGGACGGTTGTGGAATTATATAAAGGCGATAAACGATATGCACAGCAGCTTGCAGCTATGGAGCAACAAGTAGAGGAGGTTAAATAATGAAATTTTCAAAAATTATGGTTGGTGTTGAAGAGTCGCCAGATGCGTTAAAAGCATTTCATTATGCTATCCAAAAAGCAAAAGAAGAACAAGCTGAATTGGTTATTGTTTCGATTTTAGAAGAGAAAGAGATTAATGTTTACCAATCGTTAGATAAAAATTATTGGCAAGAACAGTTGGCGAAATTAGAGAAACAAACGGAAAAATATCAACAAGAAGCGTTAGCGAATGGCATCGATAAAGTAAGTGTAATTGTCAATGAAGGGAACCCAGGAGAATTAATTATTAATAAGCTTATTCCTTTGAATAAACCAGATTTGTTAATTATTGGCTCCAAGTCAACTAGCAAATTAAAAAGCTTTTTTGGTAGCCAAGCAGCTTATATGGCTCGATATGCCCCAATTTCTGTAATGATTATTCGCTAACAAAATTGAAACAGTTAAAAAAGCCGCCACGATTTACTATTCGTGGTGGCCTTTTTATAGTAATTTTTGTTTATATAAATAAACAGCCAAACTTAGTTGTAGCGAACTATCAGGAAATTCTAAAGTTAAGTGAAGAATCTCTTCTATTTTTTTTAAGCGGTAAATAATTGTATTACGATGTACATACATATTTGTGGCAGTCAACGAAATATTTTTATTCGATTGAAAGTAGGTGTTGATGGTTTCTAGTAGGGAACTTTCATGTTTTTGATCTTCTTTTTCCAATGGTTCAATCAATCGTTGATATATTTTTTGTTTGGCTTGTTTGGTCAGGGTTTCGATCATTAAACGATAAAAAAAGAGGTCGTCATAATTCAAAATAGTTCGTTGTTGTAATTCTTGACTTGCTTGTGCTAAGTGGAATGTTTCTTGTGCTAATTTATAAGAATCACACAGATTGGTGATTTTTTTGACAGTTGGTCCAATCGCTAATTTAAATGATAATTTTGGATTCAGTTTCATTAGTTGCTCTAGTAAATTCTTGGCAAGATGAGTGGTTTGTGCAAGGTAGGTAGCTTCCTCTTGCGCTGGATTTTCTAGTAATAAAATAAAGCCAGTTTGTGTAGGAAAGGCAGTAATTTTTTGTCGATATCCTTCTAAAATATGATTCAATTGATGGCCAATGCTATTCATTTGAATAGTCGGATTAAACAGTTGTTCCAATTGTTCAATGGCTACAAGCAAGAGACTAAATGTATCTTTTTCATTTAATTGCAGATAATTACTAAATTCTTGCCAAGCTTGAGGATTGGTATTTTTTTCTTGGATAAGGTCTTGAAACAGCGCCCCGATCTTTTGCCTCGTTGTTAAATTTTCCGAAGATTCTAATTGAAGTTGTGGTAAAAGGTAGTGAGCACAGACCTCCACAGATAATAAATCAATCGTCTGTAATTTTTTGGTAGTTTGCCAAATCACTAAGTAAGATAAGCTGAGATTTTTCTTTTTGATGGGTAAAATTCGCAAAGATAACTGATGGTTCGCTAAGGAAAATTCAACAGTCAATGGTTCTTTATAAAATAATAGGAGCTCATTGTTCTGGGCTTTTAAAGCTGTCTCAAACTGTTTTTTGAGAGTCGCGTTATTTAAAATACTGGTGATTCTTGTTGGCGCATCAGGTAAATCAAAATGATTCATAATCTGAAAACGCTCGTCTAAAAGCATTACAGGCGCTTGAATCGCGGCACTTAATACTTCCAGTAATTGGGTACTTTTTCCGCCAGCTTTGATAATTGTATAAAATTTATTATGCATATGAACAGAATGTTGGCTAATCGTTTCGTCAGGTTGATTGACTCGGCGATTGACCAATGAAATAATTTGAGAAAAGTTGTAATTATAAGGGATTGAGAGAATTGGTAATCCGACGTCATTCGCTAATTGGATCATCTCTTGTGGAACTTCATTGAAATAACGTTGGACTTTAAAACCTAGAGCAGCGCAGTTCATATTTGCTAGTTCTTGAATAAGACGTTTTTGCAAGCAAGGCTGATCTTTGAAAATATAGCCGGTAGTTAATAAAATTTCTCCTGGCGTTAACCAGTCAAAAGCATCAGGATTTTCTAAAATATTAGCTTGTAGAATTGGCGCATCTAAATTGGTCTCGTGCGTCAATAAGGTTAAACCAGGTAGTTCTTCTGCATGGAGTAGATCATTGACCGTCATCATTAGCAAGGCCTCCTTTTGTATGAATTATCTAAAAATTAAGCGTATTTATTGTAAGATGTTACAAAACTATTTTAGGGAAAATAAGGTATCCTTATACTAATAGAAAAAAGTTCCAAGTCATCACGTGATTGGTAGTCACAAGTGACCAAATAAGAACAATCAGCGCTTACAACCTATAGAAACGCATCGTTTAAAGATATAGCAATAGTATACTTAATTTTTAATGCTTTTACTATTGTTTCAGCTACTTTAAATTTCTCAAGTATTTCTATAATCTGTAAGTTTTTTGAGACTCTTATCAGATAGGCTTCTTTTTCTATATTTTATCAGAAAATTCTGGTAACTTTGAAGGTTATAGTTTGTAAAATGGAGGGATCGGTATGAAGAAATTAAAAATGTTAGGATGCGTCGGTTTGCTTTTAGCTTTAACGGCTTGTCAGGCGGGAACGGGAAACTCGGCTGATAGTAACAAAGCAGCGGAACAAAAAATTGCAATTAGTTCTGAAGCGGCTATTTCGACAATGGAACCACACACAGCGGGGGATACGACCTCGACTTTAGTCATGAATCAAGTTTATGAAGGACTCTATGTTTTAGGTAAAGAAGATGAATTAGAGTTGGGGGTCGCTGCCGAAGAACCAGCGATTTCTGAAGATGAAACCGTTTATACATTTAAGATTAGAGAAGATGCCAAATGGTCGAATGATGATCCAGTAACAGCAAATGACTTTGTTTATGCATGGCAACAAGTTGCTTCCCCTAAATCAGGGTCGATTCATCAAGCGTTATTTTTTGATGTCATTAAAAATGCTAAGGAAATTGCTTTAGAAGGCGCAGATGTGAATACTCTTGGGGTTAAGGCGCTAGATGATAAAACGTTAGAAATAACTTTAGAACGGCCCACCCCTTATTTGAAATCTTTGCTTTCGTTTCCTGTTTTGTTTCCGCAAAATGAAAAATATATCAAAGAACAAGGGGATAAATATGCCACTGATGCAGAACATTTGATTTATAATGGTCCTTTTAAATTGAAAGAATGGGATAATGCCTCTTCCGATGACTGGACCTACGAAAAAAATGATACGTATTGGGATGCTGAAAAAGTTAAATTAACAGAAGCGAAAGTTTCAGTAATTAAGAGCCCAACGACAGCGGTGAATTTGTTTGACTCGAATGAATTGGATGTAGTGAATAAGCTAAGTGGTGAATTTATTCCTGGTTATGTTGATAATCCAGCCTTTCTTTCAATTCCTCAATTCGTCACATACTTTTTAAAAATGAACAGTGTTCGTGATGGAAAAGAAAATCCGGCTTTAGCGAACAACAATATTCGTAAAGCGTTGGCACAAGCTTTTGATAAAGAAAGTTTTGTAAAAGAAGTCTTGCAAGATCAATCCACGGCTACAGATCAAGTAATTCCGCCGGGACAAACGATTGCGCCAGATGGAACAGATTTCACAAAACTAGCTGCTAAGAAAAATAGCTACTTAACCTACGATACAGCGAAAGCAAAAGAATTCTGGGAAAAAGGGAAAAAAGAAATTGGGCTGGATAAAATCAAATTAGAATTTTTAACAGATGATACAGACAGCGCCAAAAAAGCTGCTGAGTTTTTCCAATTTCAATTGGAAGAAAATCTAGATGGATTAGAAGTGAATGTTACTCAAGTTCCTTTTACTATTCGTGTTGATCGTGATCAAACGAGAGACTATGATTTAGAATTATCTGGTTGGGGAACCGATTATCGTGATCCATTAACAGTTATGCGCATCTTTACTTCGGATAGTACCTTGGGCGGCGTAACGTTCAAGAGTGATACGTATGATCAATTAATCCAAGAGACTAGAACAACACATGCGGCTGATCAAGAGGCTCGTTTAAATGACTTTGCTCAAGCACAAGATATTTTGGTGAATCAGGAAACGGTTTTAGCACCAATCTACAATCGAAGCATTTCTGTATTAGCTAATCAAAAAATCAAGGATCTGTATTGGCATTCATTTGGACCTACGTACAGTTTAAAATGGGCTTATGTTAACTAATTGAATGAAGGTAGGAAGGGGTTTGTCATGCTTTTAAAAAACTGTAAATTAGAAACAGGATTTTCTACTGTGAATCAGCGAATTGTTGCGACAGAGACAGCTAGCTATGATATTCGAATTGAAAACGAGATCTGTACTGCGGTCGCACCGCAGTTAAGGCCTTTAGAGAACGAAACAGTTATCGATGTGAATCAGCAACTCGTTTTACCTGCTCTAAGAGAAATGCATATTCATATTGATAAAACGTATTTTGGGGGACCTTGGAAGGCCTGTCGTCCACTAACGAAAGGAATTTTAACACGTATTGAAGAAGAAACTTGGCTGTTACCTGAACAATTACCAACTAGTTTAGAACGTGCTTGCCAAGTTATTGAGCAGTATATTCAACAAGGCCATTATCATATTCGCAGTCATTGTAATGTAGATCCATCTATTGGAACGAAACATATTGAAATTACTAAAGAAGCATTTAGTCGATATGAACAATACATTACTCATGAAATTGTGGCTTTTCCTCAACACGGATTACTCCGCTCACAAGTCGAACCTTTGATGCGCGAAGCCTTACGCATGGGGGCAACTCATGTCGGCGGCGTTGATCCAGCCCTTGTGGATCGTCATGTGGATCATTCAATCGCAAAAATATTTGAATTAGCTACCACATTTAATAAAAAAATTGATGTTCATTTACACGCCCGTGATACTTTGGGACTTTATGAATTTAATAAATTTGTTGATTATACAGAACAAGCAAAGATGTTTGGAGAAGTCACTTTAAGTCATGCTTTAGCCTTAGGGGGCTTAGAAGAAGCAGCAATTAGAGACATTGCGCAAAAATTCATCGAAACAGGTATTGATTTGACTTCGACTGTACCAATTGGAATACCCACCATGCCGATTCCAACCTTGGTTGAACAAGGTGTTAAGATCTCTGTGGCTCATGACAGTTTGACGGATCATTGGTCGCCTTTTGGCAGTGGCAATACAATAGAAAAATTAAATACAGCCGCTCAAAGATTTAAAATTAGCGATGAGTATCGCTTGAATCGTTTATGGGGCTTAGCGAGTAATTTTGTAACGCCTCTTGATCCTAACGGGCAGCGAGTTTGGCCTAACGTCGGCGATTCTGCAGATTTCCTACTATTTAATGCTGAGAGCACTGCTCACGTGATTGCACGCCAACAGCCAATCCAACAACTGATACTAAAAGGACAACTGGTTGAAGCCGTTCAAAAGGGGGAAAAAGAATGACAGCATCCATTGTTTATTTGAATAATGTTCGTTTAGAAACTGGTTTTGCTAAAGACCACCACGAATTAACGTATACTAAAACCGCACGCTATACTTTAGCGATTCAAGAAGGCAAAATCCAAGCGATTATTCCGCAAAATCAAGTCACTGAAAAGCAACAAGGCACTGATTTAAACGGACAACTGGCTATTCCCGCTTTTCAAGAGAGCCATAATCACTTAGATAAAACCTACCTTTCATTAGGCTGGCGTGCTAGCCAACCTGTTAAAAATTTAAAAGAGCGTTTAGCAGACGAAGCCAGTGAACTTAAATTGTTAGCGCCGTCAACAGAACAACGAGCGACGGCCATGATTGAAAAATTGATTGGTTATGGAGCCTCTTATATTCGGACACATGTCAACATTGATCCTTATGTAGAACTAGAAAACTTCTGGGGCGTCAAAAGAGCCTTAGAAAAATATGCGCATGTGATTGATTATGATATTGTTGTCTTTCCACAGCATGGATTATTAAAAAATCCCCAAACGGTTTTACTCATGAGAGAAGCCCTAAAAAATGGTGGAACAATGGTTGGCGGTTTAGATCCTGCAGGCATTGATTATGCAATTGAAGAATCTTTAGAAACTATTTTCGATCTGGCAGAAGAATTTCAAGTAGGAATCGATATTCACTTGCATGATACGGGGGAAGTGGGTGTTTATACAATTGATAAATTTTTAGACATTTTGGAAGAACAAAAATTTACTCAGCGAACAGCTATCAGTCACGCCTTTGCGCTGCTAGATGTACGACCAGCAGAAAAAGAAAAACTATACCAACGCTTGGCAACGCATCAAACAGCGATTATGTCTACAATTCCCTATGATCCTCGTTATTTATTGCCACCAATTGATGTGTTACGCCAAGCTGGTGTATCGGTTCATTTAGGTAGTGATGGCTTTTTTGACTCTTGGAGTTCTAATGTTTCAGGTGATTTATTTGAAAAATTACGTAATTTTTGTGAAATGACAGGAAAGATTACAGAAGAGCAACTTACTCAAGCTTACGTCCATAGCTGTGGCAAAGAAGCACCTTTTTCATTTGAAGAAGAACGCCTTTGGTTTACAGAAGGAGACGAAGCAAACTTTATTTTTACAGAAGCAGCTTCTACAGCAGAAGTGATTGCTAGAAAACCGCAGAAACGCAAGATTATGTTGAAAGGACAATGGGTTTAACTTGCTTTAAAATTAGGTAGAAATAGAATGTTAAAAAGCCAAACAGAGGAAACAGGGTTCAGCTCTGAGCAACGCATAGTGTCAGTCCAGCGGTTACTCGTCACAGTTTAATCCTTATAAAGTGCTTCTGCTCACAACGTGGATCAGCGTTTCAAGTTTGTTTGACTCACTTTAACATAGCACTTTTGCGTATCTTCCTTTATAATAAGACAAAATGAAGGAGATGAACCAAGCATGACTGAACAAACGAGAGAAAACAAAAAAGCAGCCTACGAATTGTGCTTACAACAATTGAGCGGTTTGTTAGAAATAGAAACGGATGCTATTGCAAATTTAGCAAACTCGTCCGCGTTACTTGCACAAACATTACCAGATACCGTTTTTGCTGGGTATTATTTATATAAAGATGAAGAATTAGTTTTGGGGCCTTTTCAAGGGAAAGTCTCTTGTACCAGAATTAAAATGGGCAAAGGTGTCTGCGGTGAATCAGCGGAAAAACAAGCTACATTGATTGTTGATAACGTGAAGACACACGCCAATTATATTTCTTGTGACTCAGCTGCGATGTCTGAAATCGTTGTACCGATGGTAAAAAATCATCAATTGGTCGGTGTTTTAGATATTGATAGTGGTGTAACAAATAGCTATGATGCGGTTGACCAACTGTATTTGGAAAAATTTGTTACCTTGTTACTAGAAAAATCAGATTTTTAAGCAGACTATTTTTGCTTTCTGACAAATCATGAGAAAATAAAGTATAAAATTTGATCATGAAAGAAGGTGAGTCATTTGTTAGAGCTGTATATAAATTTTAAAGGTGAAGCAAAAGAAGCAATTGCGTTCTATGAAGATGTTTTTGATACAAAATGTCAAAATTTAATGACTTTTGGCGAAGCACCTGAAGATCCTGAGCATCCTATAAACGACGAGATAAAGGATTTAGTGATGAACGCAAGTATCATTATTGAAGGAACCTATGTAATGATTTCAGATGTTCCTGATATGTTTGGTTTTGAAGTTACGGAAGGAAATAACCTTTCGCTCGTGGTTAGCACAGATGATGATGAAAAAATTGATCGCTTATTTAAACGATTATCTGAAGGTGGCACTGTTACAATGCCATTATCTGAAACTTTTTGGTCCAAAAAGTATGGTTCCCTAAAAGATCAGTTTGGCATCCATTGGATGTTTAATTATTATGAAGAAAATTAAAATAAAAATCCCCAATCCGTTATTTTCATTGGATTGGGGATTTTTTATTCATGAAAGAATTGCTTCTTAGCGATTTGATACTGCCGTTGCTTTTCTGTCCAAAATTGCTGATCGTTTTCATCAATTTTGCGAATGACTTTTGCTGGATTACCTCCAACAATCGTGTTGGCAGGAACGTCTTTTGTAACCACAGCACCAGCAGCGACAATAGCATTTTTTCCAATTGTAACGCCAGGTAAAATGGTGGCACTTCCGCCAATCCACACGTTATCTTCAACAATAATTGGCGTCCCGAATTCTAATTCTGCAGTTCGAATCGTTGGATCAATTGGATGGCCGGCAGTATAAAAACTAGCACGAGGGCCAACCATGACATTATCACCGAAGATGATTTTGTTTACATCTAAAAAAATGCAATCCATATTTGCATAAAAATTTTCTCCTACCTCAATATGGCGACCGTAATCTACATGGAGGGGTGGGGTGATATATAACTCATTGCCAGTTTTTCCTAATAATTCTTTTTCTAGGGCCACAATTTCTTTCACATTATCGATAGGAAGTTGATTGATTTTTTGAGCTAACACCTTGCCTTTTGTTGATTTGTTTTCGGGTAAAATGGTGGGGGCGTAATATAATTCACCTTTTAACATTTGCATATAATCAAAGTCATTTTGTTTCATGTAAGCGCTCCTTTAGGCTTTTTCTCTATTGTATCAAATCAATACAATAAGTCGAGGAATATGTAAAATAAAAAAGGACAGATAGCAAAATAGCCTTGCTTATCTATCCTTTACCTAAGGTTATCCAATTTTTTTAACTCTCCCGCCAATTTTATCTGCTAATTTTTGTGCTTCTTTTTCAGAGTGGTAAACTAAACAACCTGATTTATCTCGCGTACGTTTGCCATCTGCAGTTAAATAGCCATGAAAAAATTTGATTGCATACATAGACATCACCGCCTTTCTAATTGAAAATAGTGTAAATGGAGCGATTAAAAATGTCAAATAATAGAAGTGCTCTTAACCATTCTTATCTTTTTTAGTTCGAAGATAAGCTTGGTTAAGAGCACCATTTCACTTAATAAATTAGTTTGAAACGGGTCGTTGAGTGAAATTCCTGTTCAGGTGAGAGGGTGATAGAACCGAACAACGTAAATCTTTCAGCACCAGGACAGACTTGGGTTTCAAATGTGAGCGCTCCGTGATTGACTAATTTTTGCCCTTGAATATCGGGACCGTTATCAGCAAAATTTGCTGAAAAAATAACAACTGAAGGTTGATCAGTGAACATCTCTAAGGTGATATCTTTAGTAGGACTTTTTAAGATAACATCTGGGTTAATTAAATCATGATTGGTTAAGATGAAAGGGTGATCGAAGCCGTTCATCTTTTGAATTTGTTCATCGGTACTTGAAAAAACCTCAGCTAATTTTTTAGGTTTTTGTAAATCAAAAGCTGTCTGGTCGACGGAAGCTAATTCTCCAAGCGGTAAAACTCTTTCATCAAGCGGGACAAACTTTTGGGCATTTATTTGTAACTCATGCGCATCAATGGGAATTGCAGGATTTCCAGTTAAATTAAAGTAGACATGATTGGTTGGATTAAAAAGTGTTTGTTCATCTGTAGTTGCCTGATACTCAATTTGCCATTCATTTTCTTCAGTCAATGTATACGTGACTGAAACAGTGAGATTTCCAGGAAAACCATTTTCACCAGCAGGACTCTCTAGCCAAAATTTCACAGAAGGATTCACTTGTGCCTCTTGGATTTCGCTGTGCCATTTTTTACTTTCAAACCCAGGTGTGCCGCCGTGAAGTGTTGTTTGAGTAGGAGTATTAATCATCGTTTGATACTTTTTACCCGCTAGTTCAAAGGAGCCATCGGCAATTCGGCCAGCTGTTCGACCAATTGTTGCACCAAAATATAAGTCTTTAGACAAATATTCATCTGCTGAGGGAAAGCCTAGCACGAGTGATCGGGATTCATTTTTTGTAAGAGGAACGTCGAGCGCAACAATTCGCGCACCAAAATCTGTTGCTTTTAAAGTCACACCATTTTTATTCGTCAGTGTGTAAAGAAGCATTCCTTGTCCAAATGATTCAGTTGAAATAGTCAAAATAATCAATCCTTCCTTCAAGTAAATATTTAGTAAATTTAACTTTGTTGTTTAGATTATTTAAATAGTCAAAAAGAAATGCTAAGAAAATAAATCTTTATTTAATTGTATTGTACACGTTTTCAATTGAAATGACAATTAAGAAAATATTAAGTAAACATTTGCAAAAGTTTAGTAAATATTATACAATTTGTTTACTAGTGAAAGGAGCGATTAGTGATGGAAGAACTGTTAATGAATCGATTTGTAGAAATATTTGGTGAGAAAGGGACAGCCTGTTATTTTGCCCCTGGAAGAATTAATTTGATTGGTGAACATACAGATTACAATGGCGGTCATGTTTTCCCAGCGGCTATTACGTTAGGGACATTTGGTGTGGCAAGAAAAAGAGACGACCAAAAAATTCGGATGTTTTCTGATAATTTTAAAGAGGTTGGTCTCATCGAATTTTCATTAGAAGATTTAACCTATTCAGATTCAGATGATTGGGCAAATTATCCTAAAGGCGTTTTAAATTACTTGATTGAAAGCGGACACAATATTGATTCTGGCTTAGATGTGCTCTTCTACGGTACGATTCCTAATGGTGCTGGCTTGTCTTCTTCTGCTTCTATTGAACTTTTAATGGGAACGATCTGTAATGATTTATATGCTTTACACTGTCCAATGCTTGAATTGGTGCAAATCGGTAAAAAAGTGGAGAATGAATTTATTGGCGTTAATTCAGGAATTATGGACCAATTTGCCGTGGGGATGGGAGAAAAAGATCAAGCTATTCTACTAGATACCAATAATATGCACTATGAAATGGTTCCCGCCAAATTAGGTGAGTATACGATTGTCATTATGAATACTAACAAACGTCGTGAATTAGCAGATTCAAAATATAATGAACGCCGTGCAGAATGCGAAGAAGCCGTTCGTTTGCTTCAAAAAGAGTTATCTATTGAATTTTTAGGTGAATTAGACAGCGAGACATTTGAACAATATCAAGCATTGATTGGAGATCCAACGTTGATTAAACGAGCGCGTCATGCCGTCACAGAAAATGAACGAACTTTATTGGCAAAACAAGCGCTAACTGAAGGGGATTTGGAAGAATTTGGCTTATTATTAAATGCCTCACATCGTTCGCTAAAAGAAGATTACGAAGTAACTGGCATTGAGTTAGATACCTTAGTGGCTTGTGCGCAAGAACAACCAGGCGTTTTGGGCGCACGGATGACTGGTGCAGGGTTTGGCGGTTGTAGTATTGCTTTGGTACCAAAGCAAAATATAGATGCATTTATTGAAGCTGTTGGCCAGAGTTATCAAGATAAAATTGGCTATGCTGCTGATTTTTATCCTGCATCAATTGATGATGGTGCCAGAAAGTTATTTTAGAAAGGAAGGCTTTAAATGTCTATTTTAGTATTAGGTGGCGCAGGCTACATTGGCTCACATGCCGTCGATCAATTAATTTCAAAAGGGTATGCCGTTGTGGTTGTTGATAATTTATTAACGGGACATCGTTCAGCAGTTCATGAACAAGCGACTTTCTATGAAGGCGATATTCGTGATAAAGCTTTTTTACGTAGTGTCTTTGAAAAGGAATCAATTGAAGGGGTGTTGCACTTTGCGGCCAATTCTTTAGTAGGAGAATCCGTGGAGAAACCGTTAATGTATTTCAATAACAATGTTCACGGCACGCAAATTGCCTTGGAAGTCATGCAAGAATTTGGAGTGAAACATATTGTTTTTTCTTCCACAGCGGCCACTTATGGCGAACCAAAAGCAATGCCTATTACAGAAGAAACCCCAACGAATCCTAAAAACCCGTATGGGGAAAGTAAATTAATGATGGAAAAAATCATGAAATGGTGCGACAACGCTTATGGAATGAAATATGTTGCTTTGCGTTATTTTAATGTTGCAGGAGCAAAAAAAGATGCCTCAATTGGTGAGGATCACACGCCAGAAACGCATATTGTGCCAATTATTTTACAAGTGGCATTAGGCCAACGAGCAGAGCTAAGTATTTTTGGGGATGATTATGATACACCCGATGGCACGTGCATTCGAGATTATGTTTATATTGAAGACTTGATTGCAGCACATATTTTGGCTTTAGAATACTTGAAAAATGGCGGCGAAAGTGACGTCTTTAACCTTGGTAGCAACAACGGCTATTCTGTTAAAGAAATGTTAGATGCTGCTCGCGAAGTAACAGGTCAAGAAATCCCTGCGACAATCGCGCCACGCCGAGCAGGGGATCCTAGTACATTAATTGCTTCTAGTGAAAAAGCCAAACGAGTTTTAGGCTGGCAACCAGAAGTAACTGAGGTCAAGGATATTATCGCCACCGCTTGGCAATGGCATGTGAAACATCCTCAAGGCTATAATGAATAGGAGAACATCAGATGATGAAAGAAAGTAGTAAATGGATTGCTGCATTTGTAGAGATAATCATAGAAAATGGTGATTGGACGGAAACAGACCGCTATTATTTGACGAATCGGATTGCCAAACTAGTTGGCTGTGATTTTTTTGAACAACCAGAAGCGGTTGCTTGTGAGCAAGAACCGTTGCGTGTGGTGGAACATCTTTTAAACATTGCACAAGCCAATCACCAAATCGATGACTCAATTACGGAAGCAGAACAACTAGAAGCGGAGTTAATGGATTTTATTACGCCGACCCCAACCATCATTAATCGGAAGTTTATGGATTATTATCAAGAGTCTCCACGAAAAGCAACGGATTATTTTTATCAGTTATGTAAAACGAATAACTACATTAAAACGAAAGCAATCGCCAAAAATATTATTTTCCCAATGGACTCACCCTATGGTAAACTAGAAATTACCATTAACTTATCGAAGCCAGAAAAGGATGCTCGAAAAATTTTGGCTGAAAAGAAAATGAGTCAAAAAAAATATCCAGCGTGTATGTTATGTATGGAGAATGAAGGCTATTATGGTCGTGTGAATTATCCAGCACGGACAAACCATCGGATTATCCGACTAAATTTAGAGGACGAAGCTTGGGGCTTTCAATATTCACCATATGCTTACTATAATGAGCATGCGATTTTCTTGGACCAACAACATCGAGAAATGAAAATCGAGAAAAAAACGTTCCAGCGGCTCCTTAAAATTACGGAGTTATTCCCTGAATATTTTGTGGGCTCTAATGCAGATTTGCCAATTGTTGGTGGTTCTATTTTATCTCATGATCATTACCAAGCAGGACGTCATACATTTCCAATGGATTTAGCACCAATGGAAAAAAGATTTTCTTTGAAAAAATATCCTGAGATAACTGCGGGTATTTTAAAATGGCCGATGTCTGTGATTCGTCTTCAAAGTGATCATCAAGAGGAACTCGTTGAGGCGGCCGAATTAATTTTGACCAAATGGCGCAATTATTCTGATGAACGAGTCTCAGTTCGGGCCTATTCAGAAGATGGCACACCGCATCATACGATTACGCCAATTGCTCGACGCAAAGGGTCATTATTTGAATTGGATTTAGTTTTACGAGATAATAATGTTTCGGAGGAATTTCCAGATGGCATTTTTCATCCACATCCAGAAGTACAACATATTAAGCAAGAAAATATTGGCTTAATTGAAGTAATGGGACTAGCTATTTTGCCACCAAGGCTGGCACAAGAATTAAGAGAAGTCGAAAAGTATTTATTAAAGCAACCCAATCAAATTGCTGAAAGTCATCGAGCTTGGGCGGATGAACTCAGTCAGCAAACCATCACTGAAGCCAATGTCAAAGAAGTGATCCAACAAGGAATTGGGACAATTTTTGTTCAAATTTTAACAGATGCCGGCGTCTTTAAACGTGACGAAGAAGGTCGTCGTGCTTTTGAACGATTTATTCAATGTATAGAAAATGATTAGTTTGAGGTGAGGAACATCGTAACCATTAAAGATATAGCAGAGCAAGTCGGTGTTTCTTCAGCGACAGTTTCGAGAGTTTTGAACTATGATGAAACATTATCAGTTAGTGATGAAACGAAGAAGAAAATATTTGAAACAGCAGAAACGTTAAATTATAAAAAGCGAGCCAGAAAAAAACAAGCAGGCAAAAAGAAAATTCGGTTTGTCCAATGGTTCAGCGATCCAGAAGAACTGGATGATATTTACTATTTATCGATTCGTTTAGGTGTTGAAAAGCGGGCAGAGGAATTGGGTTTTCTTTTAGTCAAAGAATCTCTGACAAACCTGTCTCAAAAAAGATTTGATGGGACAATTGCCCTAGGAAAATTTGATGAAAAGCAAGTGGCGGCCTTAGCCGCCTTAGGCGCACCTCTTCTATTTGTAGACTTTGATGCAATGGCTTTTGGCCAAAACTCCATTGTTGTTGATTTTGCTGGAAGTGTTAAAACAATTGTGCAAGAATTTTTGGCGCAAGGGCATCAGAAAATTGGTATGCTTTCTGGGCAAGAATATACGAAAGAGTCCCGCGTGGCATTGGTTGATCCACGTTTTGTCGCTTTTAAAGAAACCTTAAAAGATCTGGACCTTTATCATCAAGAATGGGTTGTCGAAGCAGCTTTTTCTGTTGAAGAAGGCTATCAAGCGATGAAAGACTTTATTGAAAAAGCGGACACTCGTCCAACCGCTTTTTTCGCTGCAAGTGATACGTTGGCCATTGGTGCGATGCGGGCGTTACAAGAAGGAGCAATTCGTGTGCCAGAAGATATTTCTATCATTGGTTTTAATGATATTAGTGTCGCAAAATATGTTTCACCAACATTAACAACAGTTAAAGTTCATACTGAATGGATGGGTGAGCTAGCAGTTGAGACAATGAAAGAGTTATGCTTGAATACCCCACCAGTTCCTAGAAAAATTATTGTCGGAACGGAATTCATTCAGCGAGATTCAACGAAACATTCATCAAAATAACAGCAAAACTTGGAGAGTTTTTTCCAAGTTTTTTGCTCTTTTCTGCTGGTTTTCAACAATCAAGAAAATGGAGGGAAACAGATGCAACCGAAATTAATTATTTTACGTGGTAATTCTGGTAGTGGTAAAACAACGATAGCTAAAGCGCTTCATCAGTGTCTTAAAGAACAATCGTTATTGATTTCTCAAGATGTGGTGCGCAGAGAAATGCTTCGTGTTAAAGATGAAACAGTCTTTTGAAGGTAAGTCGAAACGACTTACCTTCTTAGACTTGAATCTTAAGATAAACGGCGGGAGAGGAGCAGCTTCTTCGGAAATAAGCTGAAATTCCTCGAAAGACGAAAAGCATCTTTCGGAAATTCCTTCTTATTTCTTGAAGCTAAACACTCCTGTCCCGACCTCTGGCTTTTGGGTATCAAGAATGCCAGTATGTGATTGTTGAAGGGATTTTTCAAAAAGCCATTTATCATTCCTTTTTTCAGGAAATAATTCATCTCTTTGAAGGAAACGTTCAGGTTTATTATTTTGATATTTCTTTTGAAGAAACGCTGAAAAGACATAGCCAGAGAAACAAGAATCAAGAATTTGGTGTCGTGGAAATGAAACGTTGGTGGCTACCAGAAGATTATTTAGGGCTTGCGGGAGAACAGCGGTTATCTGAACAACTGTCTGAAAAGCAGATTATCAGGCAAATTTTAGCAGATATTCAGTAGTAAGTGCTGCGCTTTTTAGAGAAATGGATGTTGTGGTATGATAAAAAAGAAGGAGTGGTTTCAATGGATTACCAAGAACGATTAAAAAATTTACCACCTGAAGTCATGACAGCTTTTTCAGAATCATTTATTTTTTTAATCAGTAACGATAAAGTTCAACATTTTCCTGCACGAGACTTAACGCAAGCTGAAATGATTCAACGAGTGAAAGAGAAATTAGGTGAAGCGGTGACGTGGTCCTTATGGCAAGGGTTCGTTATTGCTGTTAATTCAGAAAAAACATGTGTTGCTGTTTTGCCCAAATATCATCAACTCGATGGTTTTTGAAAATGAATAAGGGAGCGAAGAAGTATTCGCTTCGTTTTATAAAATGAAAACGCTTTTCGGGAGGAAATGCTAATGTCTGAGCTAGTGGTTATTAGAGAAATGCAAGAGAAAGATATCTTAGCGCTGGATACTCAATTTGTCCAACAAGGTTGGCCAAGTCGCCAAGAGATTTTAATGAACTATTTAGAAGAACAATTAGTCAAGCAACGAACGGTTTTTGTAGCGGAGAAAAAGGCAACGCTGTTAGGTTATGTGACGTTACTGCCATTAGCTAAGGAAGGACCTTTTAAAAATTTATATCCTGAAATAGCTGATTTCAATGTATTCTTGCCATTTCAAAAACAAGGAGTGGGGCGGTTATTATTAAATCGTGCAGAAAATGTTGCCAAAAGTTATGCAGATACTGTTTCCTTGGGAGTAGGCCTGCATCCTGGTTATGGTGCAGCGCAAAGATTATATATCAAACAAGGATATGTGCCAGATGGTTCAGGAGTTTGGTTTCAAAATAAGCAGCTGAAACCAAACGATCGGTGTGTTAATGATGATGCGTTAGTTCTTTATTTATCGAAAAAACTATAGCAATTGTCAATCAATAATGGAGGAATAATCGTGGTTCATCAATTATTAGCTCAAATGGAAAATGGATATATGAAAATAATAAAAGAAAATTTAGTTGGAATATATCTTCATGGTTCTTATGCTTTTGGAACCTATTGTCATTCAGTAAGTGATTTGGATGTACTGATTGTGGTTTATGAAAAGCTTACTATTGATGAGAAGAAACAATTATTAGATTATACAATTAATATTTTAGATAAGTGGGCACCAAAAAAAGGGATAGAATTCCATGTGCTACAATTAAAAGATACAATAAATTTGAGTTATCCGATTCCCTTCGATTTACATTTTTCTCCGATACATCGTTCCAGATATCTGACTAATAAAAATAAATATATTGAAGATATGATGGGATACGATGAGGATCTAGTGGCACATCTTATGATTACAAAATTATATGGAAAAGTACTCGTAGGAAAACCGATTGATTCCGTTTTTGGCTGGATAGATCAAAAGAAATATTTTGAAAGCATTGTAGCTGATGTGAAAGAGGCAAAAAAAGAAATTGTTCAACAACCTATGTACGTTATTTTAAATCTGTGTAGAGTAATGGCATTTAAGCAAGAGAATAAAATTTTATCAAAAAGGGCTGGCGGGGAATGGGGCCTAGTACATTTTCCTACTAATTATCATTCGCTGATACAACTAGCTTTAAAAGAGTATCGAGGCGAAACAGTTTTGTTAGAGCAATACAATGATTCAGAATTAAATGATTTTGCGGATATTACGCTTTCGTTATTATTTAAGTAAGAATGTAAAGGAGGGTGTTACCCTTGATTAGAAAAATGAAGCCAACAGATGCAGCGGCGTTAACTATCATTAATAAAGAACAATTGGGCTATGAAGTTCCCGTTGACGTGACCTGTAAACAGATTGAGAAATTACTACTAGCCAGTGACAGAGAGTTTTTATATGTTTATGAAGAAACGAAGACAGGCAAGATTTTAGGCTATGTGCATGCGCAACTGTATGAAACAATTTATTCCCAAACGTTATTGAACGTTCTGGGGTTAGCAGTGGCAAAAGAAGCAGAAGGCCGTGGAATTGGCAAACAATTAATGACGAAACTAGAAACGGAAGCTAAAAAGTATAACTTGTCTGCGATTCGCTTAAATTCAGGGGAA
Source organism: Enterococcus sp. AZ119 (assembly GCF_050546175.1). Taxonomy (NCBI): domain Bacteria; kingdom Bacillati; phylum Bacillota; class Bacilli; order Lactobacillales; family Enterococcaceae; genus Enterococcus; species Enterococcus sp. AZ119. The sequence continues at coordinate 831,030 of NZ_CP172951.1, forward strand.
CAGCGTACAGCAGCACATCAATTTTATGAACACATTGGCTATGTTTCTGATAAAAAACAAAAGCGATTCATTAAATACTTGGATACTTAAGTTATGTCTTTAAAAAATAACAATTTCCTTTAAAAAAATAAGTAAAAACTAGTGAAATTTTCAGTGAATTAGTGTAAAATGTATCTCAATGACTCAACGAGTGTTTCAGCCGATACACTGTCAAAGAAAGTACATACAAAGAAACAGAAATAGCCATTTTTGATGGCTGTTTTTTTATGGAGGAGGCAAATTATGACGAAAAAAAATAGTATGATGTACTTAGCAATTTCTAACTTATTTCTTGTTTTTCTAGGCGTAGGCCTAGTCATTCCCGTAATTCCCCAATTAAAAGAAGAAATGCATTTTTCTGGTACCACAATGGGAATGATGATTTCTATTTTTGCGATTGCCCAATTAATCACATCGCCAATCGCAGGTGTCCTTTCGGATAAAATTGGTCGGAAAAAAATGATTGCGACGGGCATGTTGGTGTTTTCAATTTCTGAGTTATTATTTGGTTTAGCCCAAGCGAAAAGCGGTTTTTATATTTCTCGTGGTTTAGGTGGGATTGCCGCCGCGTTATTAATGCCGTCAGTGACAGCCTTTGTGGCAGATATGACCACGATTTCTGAACGTCCGAAAGCGATGGGGCTTGTGTCAGCTGCAATTAGTGGTGGTTTTATTATCGGACCAGGAGTTGGTGGTTTTATTGCTTATTTAGGAATTCGCGCTCCATTTTTTGCGGCCGCATTTTTAGCGTTTATTGGTTTTATTTTGACATTAACTGTTTTGAAGGAGCCAGAGAAACGAATTTTAGCCGCTGTTGAAGCGAAAAAAGGTTCATTTATGGATATTTTAAGAAATCCAATGTTTACCTCATTATTTGTGATTATCTTAATTTCCTCTTTTGGCCTGCAAGCGTTCGAATCTATTTATAGTATTATGGCGACCATTAATTTTGGCTTTACCACAAGTGAAATAGCAATCGTGATTACGGTTAGTGGTATTTTAGCGTTGATTTGTCAGCTGTTTTTCTTTGATGCAATCGTCCAAAAAATAGGTGAAATGGGTTTAATCCAATTAACCTTTTTTGCAAGTGCCATTTTTATTGCCGTGATTGCCTTTACAAAAAATAATTTAGTTGTTGTATTTTCAACGTTTATTGTCTTTTTAGCGTTTGACTTGTTTAGACCAGCAGTAACTACTTATTTATCCAAACATGCTGGAGATCAACAAGGAACCATCAACGGACTAAATTCGACATTTACAAGTTTTGGTAATATTTTAGGACCAATGGCAGCAGGAGCTTTATTTGATATCAATCACTTTTTCCCTTATTATGTTTCAGCAGTAATTCTGTTAGGAACGGGCTTTTTATCGTTATTTTTAAATCGAAATAAGATGTAAAATAAAAAATAAGTATTTGGAATATAATAATTCCGAATACTTATTTTTTTGATCACCGACCGTTCTTGAAAAAAACAAAAAAATAAACAGTGTTCGCTTGATTAATCGAACGTTTGTTCGTATAATGATTTTGCAAGTGAGGTGATGTTTGTGAAATTTGATTATGAAAAAGAACCTAGTCGCGATATTCTTTGTATTGATTGCAAAAGTTTTTACGCTAGTGTAGAATGCGCAGAACGTGGGTTAGATCCGTTGAAAACGATGTTGGTAGTGATGAGTAATGCCGAAAATGCGGGGGGATTAGTTTTATCAGCATCGCCAATGGCAAAAAAAGTTTTAGGTGTTTCAAATGTTACGCGTAAAAATCAAGTGCCCGCTCATCCTGATTTATATGTGGTTCCGCCACGAATGAATTTGTACATGAAAAAAAATCAAGAAATCAATAATTTATATAAAAAGTTTGTCGCAGATGAAGATCACTCTGTGTTTAGTGTAGATGAATCATTTCTTGATGTAACTGCTTCTTTAAGTTATTTTCATTGTGAAACCGCCTATAAGATGGCTCGGATTATCCAAAGAGTCGTTTATAATCATGTGGGTATTTATGTGACCGTTGGGATAGGGGACAATCCGTTACTGGCTAAATTGGCGTTGGACAATGGCGCCAAACATTCGCCAGATTTTATTGCAGAATGGCGGTATGATCGTGTACCAGATACTGTCTGGCAGTTGCCTTCTTTGACAGATTTTTGTGGGATTGGTCGCAGAATGGCTAAACGACTGAATCGTTTAGGAATTGATTCTGTATATGAGTTAGCGCAAGCGAATCCGCATCTTTTACAAGAAACATTTGGCGTGATGGGGCTTCAATTGTATGCTCATTCATGGGGGATTGATCGTACCTTTTTAGGGAAAAAAGCACCACATAAAGCTGAAAAATCATTTGGGAATAGTCAGATTTTACCGAGAGATTATGCGCGAAGAGATCAGATTGAACTAGTCTTAAAGGAACTGACAGAACAAGTGGCTGCTCGTTTAAGAAAAGCGCATTGTCAAACGGAATGTATCACAGTCTACGTTGGTTATTCCAAAGGACAAATTGACCGTGAAGGACGAACTGGTTGGCGAAAACAACAAACGATTCCTGCAACAAACAATACAAAAGTTTTGATTACCTATGTATTAGCCCTTTTTAGAGAACATTATCTAGCGGGAACCGATGTCCGGCAATTAGGGCTTTCTTATGGAAAATTAGTTTGGAATGAATCTTTACAATTAGATTTATTTTCGGAACCAGAAGAGCAAATTAGTGAAATGGAGTTAAACTATCTGATTGATAAAATCCGACAAAAATTTGGCTTTCAAGCTTTAATTCACGCCTCTTCTTTGTTGGAAGGCGCGACGGCAATTCATCGTTCAGGATTAGTCGGTGGACATGCTGGAGGAAATGTCGGTTTAGGAGGATAACATCATGAAACGAACAAAAAAAGAATTTACACCTTATAATGAGTACCATGATCGGCCCTTTGAACTGAAATGGGCGACCGCTTTTGCATTGGGGGAGTTACAAGAAGGAATCGAAGCTTCTGACGAATATTCTAAGAGAGCGTTTGAACGCTTACCGCAACAGACAACAGAAGAAATTGAAGAATACTTAGAGCAGTCTTTAAAAAATAACCAGGTTTTAGAAATCCAATTGAATACATTGGATGATTTTGGCCGTGTTCAACCGCCAATTGTTGGTGTTTTTGAAGGGATGAGTTCAATGGAGTATGCAAAAGTTGGACATACACATATTTTATTTGAAGAGATTCGGCATATTAAAAGTCATGAGTTTACAAAGTGGTCGAGCCTTGATTAAAAAACTATTGTTATACGTGTGTTTTGTGAAAACATATGAGATAATGTTCATAGGTAATAGAAATAAAAATTATGGAGGTGGCTAGGATGGGACATCATTTAAAAGGACACCATGGCAAAAAAACAAACGCAAATGGCGGCTTTTTAACAAAGTTATTGGCAGGCGGCGCCTTATTGGGCGTAGGAAAAAAGTTATACGACAATCGTGAAAAAATTAAAGAGCTGTTAAGTGACGACAAAGAAAAAAGCAACGACACTGAAAACAAATAAAGGACTGGATTGACGGAATGGTAAAAGATGCAGCGTATATTATTGAAGAGATTACCACGATTTTAGAGGGAACCTATTTTGTGATAACCAAGAAAGCGAATAAGCGCCGCATGTGTTTACATGTTTCGGATACCGCGAAAGAATTTTTACGTTGTCGACTGGAGTATGAAACATTCTTAGAGCAACAGTTTGATTATGCCACAATGTTTTTAGAAACATGTACGGAAGATGTTTCTGTTGAAATTCAAACGGGACTACTTGAAGAAACAAATTATCAAGCATTAACCGTGGAAAAATTACAACAGATAGCCACTAAAATGTAACACAGCTGTTGTGTTAGTTTTGATTCTTAATTTGGTTAAGGAGGCGGATAAAATGTCAGTATATCAACATATTTTGGTTGCTCTTGATGGCTCAGATCAATCTGAAAAAGCTTTTCATGAAGCTGTCAGGATTGCCAAAGAGGAACAATCTACTCTTTATTTAGCTACAATTATTAATGATGCTGAATTTACGACGAGTCCATTTTCTTTTGAAGAATTGTATGATTTAGAAAAACACAAGTCAGAAGAGATGCTCACTGGAAAGGCAAAACAAGCGAGTGAAATTGGTGTAAAAACAGTCAAAAAAATTGTTGAACTTGGGAGCCCAAAACGTTATCTTGCCAATACGATTTCTGAAAATTATGCCATAGATTTAATTGTGCTAGGTGCCACGGGAAGAGGTGCTATTCAACGAACCTTGATTGGTTCTACTACAGATTATGTGGTTAACCATGCTTTGTGCAATGTCTTAGTCGTTCGCTAATTGTGAGTAAATAATCAAGGAAACAATGTTTTATCGGGACGTTTTTTTAAATTAAACGAGAGGTGAGTTTATGAAAACAAAAATCGGAAAAACAGTTATCTTGTCAGCGTTTTTATTCACAAGTTTCCTTTTACTGAGTGGTTGTACCTCGGCTGGCGAAGAGATGGAAAAAACAATTGATCGACAGAAAGAAAAAGTCGATAAAACGGTCGATAAGCAGAAACATAAAAATGAAAATTCCATGGAAAGTTACGACGAAAAAGTTGACCGTTCTTTAGATAGTCAAGAAGACAAAATCGATACTACTGAGTAACGGGAAAGTTTTCAACTATCGGCTAGTAAATAAATAATATACAAAAGGGAGCATCCACTGCAGTTATTTCTCACAGCGGATCCTCTCTTTTGTGGTTAAAAAGAAAAAGTTAACTGCTCCCCAACAGTTAACTTTTAATCATGTTGCACATAGTTAAAACACTCTATATATCATTTATATCATTTGAAACGGGTAGTGTAAAAAGAAATCTCTTGAAAAGAGTCTCCATTTATAGGGAAGATTTCCCATAAAAAAGAGAAACGTATAATCACAGAGAGTTAGAGAAAGCAAAGGGAAATAAGTATGTTAAAATAAGAAGCAAGAAAGAATACAAGTATGCTGAAAATAACAACTAATTAGGTGAAAACAATGGAAATACATTTTGAAAAAGTAACAAGCGATAATCGTAAAGCAGTGGAAAACCTACAAGTTTTCGCTGAACAACAAACCTTCATTGAATCAATGGCAGAAAATCTAAAAGAATCAGACCAATTTCCAGAATGGGAATCGGCAGGTATTTATGACGGCAATCAATTAATCGGCTATGCCATGTATGGACGTTGGCAAGATGGGCGCGTTTGGCTAGACCGCTTTTTAATTGATCAACGGTTCCAAGGACAAGGTTATGGGAAAGCAGCCTGTCGACTTTTAATGTTAAAGCTAATAGAAAAATACCAAACAAACAAGCTATACTTGAGTGTTTATGATACGAACAGCTCAGCAATTCGGTTGTATCAACAACTTGGTTTTGTATTTAATGGTGAATTAGATACGAATGGTGAGCGGGTAATGGAATGGACACATCAGAATAAGTAGATAGAACAGGTGAGACAAAAGCCATAGCGCATTTTGTTTCATCTTTTTCTTTTAATTGGCTTCATTTGTTTACTTTTAGTAAGTAAAATGGTAAATTTAGTTCAATCTGTTTTGAAAAAAGAGTTACTGGAGGGTAAGGATGAAAATAGAATTTTTCCATGATGTTATTTGTAGTTTTTGTTTTCCAATGTCTGACCGCATGCATGAGATTCAACAAGAATTTCCTGAAATTGAATTGATTCATCGGTCGTTTGCGTTAGGATGGGCAGCAAACGATTTTGAAACAATGTTTGGCTCACGATCAGCAGTAAAAGAAGAAGTTTTGACGCATTGGGTGCATGCCAATCAAAACGATTCAAAGCATCGTTTTAATATTGAAGGGATGAGGAAGCAACGATTTGATTTTCCAACATCAAAGAATGCATTATTAGCAGCAAAAGCAGCTGGATACATTGGCAACCAAGACACTTATTGGTTACTGTTTGATAAGTTACAAGAAGGTTTATTTATGAGAAGTTTAAATATTGAAGAGCCAGAAGTAATTGAGGAGCTAGTAAAAGAGACAACGATTGATTTTACTTTATGGAAAGAAGCTGTTGCTTCCGAGGCTGTTTGGACGGCGGTTCAAGAAGATTTTGCGCTAGCTTCTGCTTATGGTTTACAAGGAGTTCCCGCACTAATCATTAATCAAAAATATTTAATTAATGGTGCAGTACCGAAACAGCAAATCAGCCAAACTATTCAAAAAATTCTCGCAGAAGAAAAACAACAGCAACCGTTAGTTTCATTGACTCCTTCTTCTGAAGAGTCAGCTTCGTGTGAGTTTAAGGAAGGCACATGGACGTGTCATTAAACAGCATAAAATAACGTTATTCTTTGACAAAACGAAAGACTTCTGTAATAGTTAATGCGGGGGTGATAATATGTTTAACGCGTATAGAGAATACTGGAATAATATTACAACAATGAATGCGTCAGCAACACGAGCACAATATTGGTGGCCACAATTAATTAATTATTTGGTGTTAGGGATTTATTCAGCAATTACGGGCGTTTACAGATATATTGAAGTAACACCCAATGATGGAACAATCATTAAAGAATGGAATACTGTGACCATTATCTTTTTCTTGCTGACTGCTTTAATTTGGTTGGCAAACTTTACTGTTCGAGCAAGAAGATTGCATGATCGCGACCACAGTAACTGGTGGATTTTATTCTATTTACTTCCTTTTATCGGTACTTTAGTGATCTTCATTACATTAATTTTGCCAAGTAAAAGTCACACAAGATGGCCAGTGAATCAATCAGAAATTTAATTTGCTGGTTTCGTTTAGCTGATTATCTTAAGAGTGAAAATAGGACATAAGTCATTTCGACTTATGTCCTATTTTCTTTTTTATTTCAGAAAAATAAAAATATCTTCTGTATGATGGCACCTCACATTACGCGGTTCTTGATAAAAGGGCTATCTTTTTGGTAGATAGGGAAAACCATTAAGACGTTAAAAGTTTAATAAATCGAGCAATTCTCTTTTGTTAGAAAATAAGATAGCATCATTAATTAAAATACTTGGAACACTGGTTTCAATAATTGGTTGATTGGTAATAATCAAGTCAAATTCTTCGAGTCGATGGTCACCTAATTGTTCTTCCGTAATTGCTAACGTATTTGAACGAATCCGATGCAAAGCTAAAATATCGTGGACATAGTTTCCAATATATTGACTATGATTCAGGCCCATGTCGCTAATAATCAAAATCTTTTTTGAGTCGAAACTCTGGTTAATTTCTGGAAAAGTATTAAGCAACCAAAAAATATAAGAAGATGAATAGTTTAATAGATTTGTTTCTAAAAGAGCGGAAAAGAAATGCAATTCTGCTTTTAATCGTGCATATAAGTGAAGCTGAGTAAAATGAATTTGTCGAGTGAAAAAGGTGGCCCTTTGTGTCAATTCGGAGGTGTCAAAAGGCACTAATTGAGAAAACAAATAAAGACAGGTTAACAAGTGAACAGCGAAGTCGACGACTTCTTCTGTTAATTGTTCAATCTGTGAAAAAGCATTAAATTTTAAATTTTCACGTATTCTTTGACTGATGACTTCTTGGTCTTCGGAGTAGTATTGCTGAAAAGCGCCTCTTTGAAAATACCGTAGAACTTCTCGATAGGTTTCACGGCTGAGCCCAGTAAAATGACGACTGAGTAAAAGATAATCTTCCATTTTGATTGGACTCTTTTTATCTGTTTTTTTCTGGAAACGTTGTTGAAATCCTTGATGCTCTCTTAATAAATCAACAATAAAATACATAATAAAGAAATCGTGTTCATAACTGTTATCCATACTAATAATATTTAATTGGCATTGATTACGACGCATTAATTGTTTGATTTCCTGCTTATCTAATTGATAAGGCAATTCATAATGACCATAATACATTAAAAAGAAAAAGGTTGTAAAAATACGTAAAGGCAATTCTTCTGTTTGGCTAGTTAATTGATAGCCTTGATCAACGATAACGCGAAGAGAGTAAGTTTCCAAGACCTGATTACACTGCTTCAATTTTCGAGCAAAAGAAGAGCGACTAATATTAATGGTATCGCAATAATATTCGATGGTTTTGCCAGGATTTTGGATAAACTCATGGAGCAATTGGGTGGTCGTTGACGTTTTTGCCATATCCGTCAGCACGTTTAAATATAAGGACACATTAAAGTTTTCTAAACGATAGCCTAATTTATGCGATGTTTTAATGGTTAAACTTTCGCCCCAACGCTGTTTAATCTCCTCAATATAACGAATAAAAGTAGACTCAGAACTACCAATATATTTTGCAAGTTCTTTTTTAGTCATCCATTTATCAGAAATGGATAAGACACGAATGATTTCTTCCATTTTCCGATAATTTTTTTCTAAAAACCTAATCATATTGTTTCCTCCCAAGTCCTTTACTTTAATGAAACAATCATCGAAACAATAACGCAATTTCAGAAATGAAACCGCTTGGTATGAAAGCTGGTGTGATTTAATGAGCTCCTTCTCTGTATAATAATTATCAGATTAGAATAATGAAATTTTACGTGCTAGGCAATTCTAATTTAACTGTTAATTCATAAAAGAAAGGAGAGAACAGACATTAAATTACTAAAGAAATTTGGGGTTTTCGGCGTAGTCTTTTTACTTGTCTCATCCTATTTCATACCGCTCGTTGGCTATGCAGAAACAGCCAAAGAAGTTGAAATTACATCCGCTCAAATGATAACAGATGAGAATGATAAAACGAATATTAATATCGAGTTAAATCTTCTCAACCAAACAGAGCAGCCATTACAACGAGAAATTCAATTGAAAAATGCACAGTTCATGGATACTGCTGTAATTGAAAAAGACGGATATTCTTACCAAGTGACTAATGGTACGCTTTATCTGACTTTGGACGCACAAGTAAAAAAGCCGGTACAGCTTTCGTTAGCTGTTGAGCAAAGTTCGCTTCAAACAGCTCAGCCACCTAAGTTATTGTATGAAAACAACGAATATGATGTTTCAGTTACTTCTGAAAAAATAACAGTAGAGGATTCTGCTAAAGAATCAACTGAACCAGAAAAAATAACTGTACCAGAAAATACGAAAGAAACTAACAAAAATGATTCGGCTCCAGAAAAAACAGAACAGCCGACCGCAACAGAAGAGGTAACCAATCCATTTGCAGAAGCAAGAATGGCGCCAGCTACTTTGAGAGCGAATCTGGCACTGCCTTTAATTGCACCACAATACACGACGGATAATTCTGGGACTTATCCGACAGCTAATTGGCAGCCCACAGGCAATCAAAATGTGTTAAACCATCAAGGGAATAAAGATGGTGGTGCCCAATGGGATGGCCAAACGAGTTGGAATGGGGACCCTACTAATCGCACAAATTCTTATATTGAGTATGGCGGTACAGGAGACCAAGCCGATTATGCCATCCGAAAATATGCTAGAGAAACAACAACACCAGGGCTTTTTGATGTATATCTTAATGTGCGTGGGAATGTTCAGAAAGAAATCACGCCATTGGATTTGGTCTTAGTCGTTGACTGGTCCGGTAGTATGAATGAAAACAATCGGATTGGTGAAGTTCAAAAAGGAGTGAACCGTTTTGTTGATACATTGGCAGATAGCGGTATTACCAATAACATCAACATGGGCTATGTTGGCTACTCAAGTGACGGTTATAATAACAACGCCATTCAAATGGGGCCGTTTGATACAGTCAAAAATCCAATTAAAAATATTACGCCAAGTAGCACTAGAGGAGGAACTTTCACTCAAAAAGCATTAAGAGATGCTGGTGATATGTTAGCAACGCCAAATGGACATAAGAAAGTCATTGTACTTTTAACGGATGGCGTCCCAACCTTCTCTTATAAAGTGAGTCGAGTTCAAACAGAGGCGGATGGTCGCTTTTACGGGACACAATTTACGAATCGACAAGATCAACCAGGTAGCACTTCTTATATCTCTGGTAGCTATAATGCGCCAGATCAAAACAATATCAATAAACGGATTAACAGTACGTTTATCGCCACGATAGGTGAGGCAATGGCCTTAAAACAACGTGGGATTGAAATACATGGATTGGGCATTCAATTGCAAAGCGATCCACGAGCTAATTTATCTAAACAACAAGTTGAAGATAAAATGCGTGAGATGGTGTCAGCCGATGAAAATGGAGACCTTTATTATGAATCCGCGGATTATGCACCAGACATTTCTGATTATTTAGCGAAAAAAGCCGTTCAGATTTCAGGAACGGTTGTAAACGGAAAAGTAGTTGATCCAATTGCTGAACCTTTTAAATACGAGCCAAATACATTATCAATGAAAAGTGTGGGTCCTGTTCAGGTTCAAACATTACCAGAAGTGTCGCTAACAGGCGCTACAATTAATAGTAATGAGATTTATTTGGGTAAAGGGCAAGAAATTCAAATTCATTATCAAGTACGTATTCAAACAGAGTCAGAAAACTTCAAACCTGATTTTTGGTATCAAATGAATGGTCGGACAACGTTTCAGCCATTAGCCACGGCCCCTGAAAAAGTTGATTTTGGGGTTCCTTCGGGAAAAGCACCTGGCGTGAAGTTAAACGTGAAAAAAATCTGGGAAGAGTATGATCAAGACCCAACAAGTCGGCCAGATAACGTGATTTATGAAATTAGTAGAAAGCAAGTAACTGACACAGCCAACTGGCAAACTGGGTATATTAAATTATCAAAACCAGAAAATGATACCAGCAATAGTTGGGAGCGCAAAAATGTAACCCAACTTTCCAAAACCGCGGATGAAAGCTATCAAGAAGTTCTTGGACTTCCCCAATACAATAATCAAGGACAAGCTTTCAATTACCAAACAACCCGTGAATTAGCAGTTCCTGGTTACAGTCAAGAAAAAATCGACGATACTACTTGGAAAAACACGAAGCAGTTCAAGCCATTAGATTTAAAAGTAATCAAAAATTCTTCCTCAGGTGAGAAAAACTTAGTGGGAGCCGTCTTTGAATTGAGTGGTAAAAATGTTCAAACCACATTAGTGGACAATAAAGATGGGAGCTATTCCTTGCCAAAAGATGTGCGCCTACAAAAAGGGGAACGCTATACATTAACTGAAGTAAAAGCACCTGCAGGACATGAGTTAGGTAAGAAAACGACTTGGCAAATTGAGGTGAATGAGCAAGGCAAAGTAAGCATCGATGGACAAGAAGTGACCACCACAAATCAAGTTATTCCATTGGAAATTGAAAATAAATTTTCTTCTTTGCCAATCAGAATTAGAAAATACACCATGCAAAATGGCAAACAAGTGAACTTAGCAGAGGCGACTTTTGCGTTGCAAAGAAAAAATGCTCAAGGAAGTTACCAAACTGTGGCAACTCAAAAAACAGATACTGCAGGATTGAGCTATTTTAAAATTAGTGAACCTGGTGAGTATCGAATGGTGGAACAATCAGGACCATTAGGCTACGACACTCTTGCTGGAAATTATGAATTTACTGTTGATAAATATGGGGAAATTCACTATGCAGGCAAAAATATTGAAGAAAATGCGCCAGAATGGACACTGACACATCAAAATCATTTGAAACCTTTTGACTTAACGGTTCATAAAAAAGCCGATAATCAGACGCCACTTAAAGGAGCGAAATTCCGTTTAACAGGACCAGATACGGATATTGAATTACCAAAAGATGGCAAAGAAACGGATACTTTTGTTTTTGAAAACTTAAAACCAGGGAAATATGTCCTAACAGAAACCTTTACGCCAGAAGGATATCAGGGGTTAAAAGAACCAATCGAATTAATAATTCGTGAAGATGGTTCAGTCACGATAGATGGGGAAAAAGTAGCAGATGTTTTAATTTCTGGAGAGAAGAATAATCAAATTACTTTAGATGTTACGAACCAAGCAAAGGTTCCTTTACCTGAAACTGGTGGCATAGGACGCTTGTGGTTTTACTTGATAGCGATTAGTACATTCGTGATAGCGGGTGTTTATCTCTTTATTAGACGACCAGAAGGGAGTGTGTAATCAATGAAAAACGCACGTTGGTTAAGTATTTGCGTCATGCTACTCGCTCTTTTCGGGTTTTCACAGCAAGCATTAGCAGAAGCATCGCAAGCAAGCGTTCAAGTTACGTTGCACAAATTATTGTTCCCTGATGGTCAATTACCAGAACAGCAGCAAAACACAGGGGAAGAGGGAACGCTGCTTCAAAATTATCGGGGCTTAAATGACGTCACTTATCAAGTCTATGATGTGACGGATCCGTTTTATCAGCTTCGTTCTGAAGGAAAAACGGTCCAAGAGGCACAGCGTCAATTAGCAGAAACCGGTGCAACAAATAGAAAACCGATTGCAGAAGATAAAACACAGACAATAAATGGAGAAGATGGAGTGGTTTCTTTTTCATTAGCTAGCAAAGATTCGCAGCAACGAGATAAAGCCTATTTATTTGTTGAAGCGGAAGCACCGGAAGTGGTAAAGGAAAAAGCTAGCAACCTAGTAGTGATTTTGCCTGTTCAAGATCCACAAGGGCAATCGTTAACGCATATTCATTTATATCCAAAAAATGAAGAAAATGCCTATGACTTACCACCACTTGAAAAAACGGTACTCGATAAGCAACAAGGCTTTAATCAAGGAGAGCACATTAACTATCAGTTAACGACTCAGATTCCAGCGAATATTTTAGGATATCAGGAATTCCGTTTGTCAGATAAGGCGGATACAACGTTGACACTTTTACCAGAATCAATTGAGGTAAAAGTGGCTGGAAAAACAGTTACTACAGGTTACACACTGACGACGCAAAAGCATGGATTTACGCTTGATTTTTCAATTAAAGACTTACAAAACTTTGCAAATCAAACAATGACTGTGTCGTATCAAATGCGTTTAGAAAAGACCGCTGAACCTGACACTGCGATTAACAACGAAGGACAATTAGTCACGGACAAACATACCTTGACTAAAAGAGCCGCAGTTCGTACAGGCGGCAAGTCTTTTGTCAAAGTTGATAGTGAAAATGCGAAAATCACCTTGCCAGAGGCTGCTTTTATCGTCAAAAATCAAGCGGGGGAATACCTCGATGAAACAGCAAACGGGTATCGTTGGCAAAAAGAAAAAGCATTAGCTAAAAAATTCACGTCTAATCAAGCCGGTGAATTTTCAGTTAAAGGCTTAAAAGATGGCCAGTACTTCTTAGAAGAAATCTCTGCACCAAAAGGTTATCTTCTGAATCAAACAGAAATTCCTTTTACGGTGGAAAAAAATTCTTATGCAACGAACGGACAACGAACAGCACCGTTACATGTAATCAATAAAAAAGTAAAAGAGTCAGGCTTCTTACCAAAAACAAATGAAGAACGTTCTATTTGGTTGACGATTGCAGGCCTGCTAATCATTGGGATGGTAGTCATTTGGCTATTTTATCAAAAACAAAAAAGAGGAGAGAGAAAATGAAGCAATTAAAAAAAGTTTGGTACACCGTTAGTACCTTGTTACTAATTTTGCCACTTTTCACGAGTGTATTAGGGACAACAACTGCATTTGCAGAAGAAAATGGGGAGAGCGCACAGCTCGTGATTCACAAAAAGAAAATGACGGATTTACCAGATCCGCTTATTCAAAATAGCGGGAAAGAAATGAGCGAGTTTGATAAATATCAAGGACTGGCAGATGTGACGTTTAGTATTTATAACGTGACGAGCGAATTTTACGAGCAACGAGCGGCAGGCGCAAGCGTCGATGCAGCTAAACAAGCTGTCCAAAGTTTAACTCCTGGGAAACCTGTTGCTCAAGGAACCACCGATGCAAATGGGAATGTCACTGTTCAGTTACCTAAAAAACAAAATGGTAAAGATGCAGTGTATACCATTAAAGAAGAACCAAAAGAGGGTGTAGTTGCTGCTACGAATATGGTGGTGGCGTTCCCAGTTTACGAAATGATCAAGCAAGCAGATGGTTCCTATAAATATGGAACAGAAGAATTAGCGGTTGTTCATATTTATCCTAAAAATGTGGTAGCCAATGATGGTAGTTTACATGTGAAAAAAGTAGGAACTGCTGAAAATGAAGGATTAAATGGCGCAGAATTTGTTATTTCCAAAAGCGAAGGCTCACCAGGCACAGTAAAATATATCCAAGGAGTCAAAGATGGATTATATACATGGACAACGGATAAAGAACAAGCAAAACGCTTTATTACTGGGAAAAGTTATGAAATTGGCGAAAATGATTTCACAGAAGCAGAGAATGGAACGGGAGAATTAACAGTTAAAAATCTTGAGGTTGGTTCGTATATTTTAGAAGAAGTAAAAGCTCCAAATAATGCAGAATTAATTGAAAATCAAACAAAAACACCATTTACAATTGAAGCAAACAATCAAACACCTGTTGAAAAAACAGTCAAAAATGATACCTCTAAAGTTGATAAAACAACACCAAACTTAGATGGTAAAGATGTGGCAATTGGCGAAAAAATTAAATATCAAATTTCTGTAAATATTCCATTGGGGATTGCAGACAAAGAAGGCGACGCTAATAAATACGTCAAATTCAATTTAGTTGATAAACATGATGCAGCCTTAACTTTTGATAACGTGACTTCTGGAGAGTATGCCTATGCGTTATATGATGGGGATACAATGATCGCTCCTGAAAATTATCAAGTGACTGAACAAGCAAATGGCTTCACTGTCGCCGTTAATCCAGCGTATATTCCTACGCTAACACCAGGCGGCACACTAAAATTCGTTTACTTTATGCATTTAAATGAAAAAGCAGATCCTACGAAAGGCTTTAAAAATGAGGCGAATGTTGATAACGGTCATACCGACGACCAAACACCACCAACTGTTGAAGTGGTGACAGGTGGGAAACGTTTCATTAAAGTCGATGGCGATGTGACAGCGACACAAGCCTTGGCGGGAGCTTCCTTTGTCGTCCGTGATCAAAACAGCGACACAGCAAATTATTTGAAAATCGATGAAACAACGAAAGCAGCAACTTGGGTGAAAACAAAAGCTGAAGCAACTACTTTTACAACAACGGCTGATGGATTAGTTGATATCACAGGGCTTAAATACGGTACCTATTATTTAGAAGAAACTGTAGCTCCTGATGATTATGTCTTGTTAACAAATCGGATTGAATTTGTGGTCAATGAACAATCATATGGCACAACAGAAAACCTAGTTTCACCAGAAAAAGTACCAAACAAACACAAAGGTACCTTACCTTCAACAGGTGGCAAAGGAATCTACGTTTACTTAGGAAGTGGCGCAGTCTTGCTACTTATTGCAGGAGTCTACTTTGCTAGACGTAGAAAAGAAAATGCTTAATTTCTAGCATCACCGAAGAAATTTTTAGAAAAACAAAGAGCCTGGGCCAATCACTGTCCCAGGCTTTCATGCTTTATTTTTAAGGAGGAAGCAATGAAGTCAAAAAAGAAACGTCGTATCATTGATGGTTTTATGATTCTTTTACTGATTATTGGAATAGGTGCATTTGCGTATCCTTTTGTTAGCGATGCATTAAATAACTATCTGGATCAACAAATTATCGCTCATTATCAAGCAAAAGCAAGCCAAGAAAACACCAAAGAAATGGCTGAACTTCAAGAAAAAATGGAAAAGAAAAACCAAGAATTAGCGAAAAAAGGCAGCAATCCTGGATTAGATCCTTTTTCTGAAACGCAAAAAACAACGAAAAAACCAGACAAATCCTATTTTGAAAGTCATACGATTGGTGTTTTAACCATTCCAAAAATAAATGTCCGTTTACCAATTTTTGATAAAACGAATGCATTGCTATTGGAAAAAGGAAGCTCCTTGTTAGAAGGAACCTCCTATCCTACAGGTGGTGCGAATACACATGCGGTCATTTCAGGACATCGTGGTCTCCCTCAAGCCAAATTATTTACAGATTTGCCAGAATTAAAAAAAGGCGATGAATTTTATATCGAAGTCAATGGGAAGACGCTCGCTTATCAAGTGGATCAAATAAAAACCGTTGAACCAACTGATACAAAAGATTTACACATTGAGTCTGGCCAAGATCTCGTCACTTTATTAACTTGCACACCGTATATGATAAACAGTCATCGGTTATTAGTTCGAGGACATCGTATCCCATATCAACCAGAAAAAGCAGCAGCGGGGATGAAAAAAGTGGTACAACAACAAAATTTACTATTATGGACATTACTTTTAATTGCCTGTGCGTTAATTATTAGCGGCTTCATTATCTGGTACAAGCGGCGGAAAAAGACGACCAGAAAACCAAAGTAGTATGACGAAAAGGCTAAACATACTAAAAAAAAGAGTAAAAAAATAGCTTTTCAATTTTTAATCCTCCTTATCGTGCATAATTGAACCAGAGAAACAGAAGTATTAACGAAATAACTAAAAGAGCAAGCCCTGAATAAAAAGCGACAAAGGGCCAATCAATCGACTGTTTAAATTCCTGCCAAGTTTGGATTTTTCTGTTTTTTTTCGCGCTATCCTCAAGCGTGAGTAAATAATTCAATAGTAAGAGGAGTAGCAACACCGTGAAATCATTTGTGGTAAAAAGCACATGTAAAAATAGAATGACAAAGACAACACGGGATAACACTCGATTCCGCAAAATTAAAAATAACTTAGCACGCATAATAAACCACCATTTCTTATCAGAGATAATGAATCTGTTTTTGTCTACTCTTTAGTTATATCATAAAATTCTTAATAATGAAAAAATTATCCGAGAAAATAATTGAAAAAAGTTTTTTTTCCTGAATCATTATTTTCGTAAATAAAGAATAAACGTGTTACTCTTGGCTTATCAAATTTGGAAGGAGTGTTAAAAATGAAATATCTGGATATTATTGCTTTAATTTTATTGATTGTCGGAGGTTTAAACTGGTTATTAGTTGGTGCATTTAATTTTGATTTAGTTGCAACAATTAGTGGCGGTGCAACCACACCATTAGCAAAAATTATCTATATTATTGTCGGAATTTGTGCGATTTATTCTATTAAGTTTTTAGCTCCTTTGTTCCGCGAACCATAGGATTGATTTAAAAGATTTAGATAACGTGAAGTTATTTTGACTTAGCAATTGAGAGTTTCCTTGAGAAAGGGGACTCTTTTTTTATTTTCTATATTCGTTTCAGAAGGTTTAGACAAGCTCAAAAAATATTTCAAGAGAGCTGCGTTGTTTTCAAAATAGAACCTAGCATTACCTCGAACGTACCTCAAATAACCTGTGTCTTTTTTTGAATCATTAGTTCAAATTGATGTGATCACTAGTGAGAAAAATCAGCTCTAGGATATATAGGAAAATATAAGCATCAAATAGGGATTTCGATGATAAATTATCTTTTTCCTTGTTATGATTATAACAAGGAAAAAGAAAGTAGGGATTTATTTATGGAATTACAGGTGACAAAAAAGGCTAAATTTTTTTGTTTGGCGATGGCATTACTAATGACATTAGGTATTTTTATCAGCGCTGGTACAAGTGTTTATGCATCTGACCAGCTAGAGGATTCAGAAGTTGAGGCTGTAGCAAAAGGACTGGAAGAAATGTATGCGAATGGAGTGACGGAAGATAACTTTAAAAACTATGTCAAAAATAATTTTGCTCAGCAAGAGATTTCTTCAGTTGAGGAAGAATTAAATGTAAATATTTCTGATGCTTCAACAGTAGTTCAAGCACGTTTTAATTGGAATGCATTAGGAAGTTGCGTTGCTAACAAAATCAAAGATGAGTTTTTTGCAATGATTAGTATCAGCGCAATTGTAAAAGCTGCACAAAAGAAAGCCTGGAAAGAATTAGCAGTGACTGTATTACGCTTCGCTAAAGCCAATGGGTTAAAGACGAATGCTATTATTGTAGCTGGACAACTAGCTTTATGGGCAGTTCAATGTGGGCTAAGCTAATGAATTTAAAAGATCATGTTACGGAAATAGTAATTACTTTTATCATCGCTTTTGTGTATACTTGGATAGATTCAGGAGAAATTGAAATCTTAAAAACTCTTTTGATAACAATAATATTTTTAGCCATGTTCTATGCAATACCCAAAATCACCAATAGAAAAAGAAAATGAAGTGGTTTTAGAAAGATAATGTGATAGGAAGTGTAAGAGGAGGTAACGAGCCTTCTCTTGCTTATAGAAAAAAAGAGCTAAAACCTTTATTTTATAAGGTTTTAGCTCTTTTTTGTTTTTCTCTACTTTTCTAAAAATGGAGACGGCGGGAGTCGAACCCGCGTCCAAACATATTGCCACTTAAATCTCTACGTTCATAGACACTCATTTAAAGGTTCGCTTTACAGCGTGCCGAGTGACAGGCATTCTGTATTGCTAGTCTGGTAAGCTCCTCTAAATTTTACAGACGGAAAAATTTAGCGTATCCCACTTCGATTAGGACCCTGACCCGAGCACATGGGCGATGCCGGGAGGATCTTCGCTAGCTGGTTTTTAGGCAGCTAAAGCGAAAGAATTGTTTTCGTTTTTAGCAGTTATATTTAACTGTAACGTTTTAACGTAGCCGTAACCTACGAAACGCAATTCAAGCTCAACTATGCCTGTCGAATCCGTAACGCCCCCGAAATAACATAAGTATCCCTTGATACTTATCAAAGTATAGCATAAATTCCTTGTTTTTTCAAAGAGTAGGATAACACTCTGTTAGATATTCATAAAAAGAGGAAGGATGGACCGTAACTCAGTTCATCCTTCCTCTTTTTATGAAAGTGTGTGGGTATGTTTTGTAATCCATTGTTGCAAACGGATATTCAACCAAAAACCATAAATTCCTAAAGTAATTATAGTTAATAAAAGCCATTTAATCCAATGACCGAATAATTGCATAGCTGTACCGTCAAAATAAAGGCGTTTACCATCAATAACGGTATGCTTGATTTTCCAGTTGTACATCATACAAATTCCCCAAGGTGCGCAAATGCCTAATGTAAAGACAGTAATCAAGGTTGCTAAAATTGAAGTCCCGATATACGTTGCTAAACCACCGTCAAAATATGAATTTTTCATTCTTTTCCTCCTTATCTCATAAACTTTATTATAACAAGAATAAATGGCCTGGGAAACAAAATGAGGATGAAATAAGTATTTTTATTCATTATTGATGTGAAATATGTTATTTATGCAACTCAAATTTGGCAGCATTAGATATTTTGTAACAAATGTTATCTAATGTAACTACCATAATAAACCGTTTTCCTTAGAAAGTGAATTAGAAATTTTAAAAAAAGGCTATTTAAATGAGCATTAATATTGTGTGAGATATATCTTTTTGCTATTGTCAACTTCTGAAAAAGACCACTAAGTGGAAAAAATAAGAGAAAAGAAGGGTGAATAATTTTTTATGACAAAAAGTGTAAAATTTTTAGTGTTACTGTTGGTAATGATTCTACCAATTGCGGGGGCGTTATTGATTGGTCCAATTTCGTTTGGCGCCGAATTGAGCAAAAGTTCAATCGTTGACAAAGTAGAATTAGATCACACTACTTTATATCAAGGAGAGATGACCTCAATTAAAGTATCTTTTAGTGACAAAGAAAATCAGAAAATAAAACCTGGAGATACTATTACTTTAACTTTACCAGACGCACTAGTTGGAATGACCGAGAACGATAGTTCACCACGAAAAATCAATTTAAATGGTTTAGGGGAAGTTTTTATCTATAAAGATCATGTTGTAGCAACATTTAACGAAAAAGTTGAATCTTTACATAATGTGAATGGGCATTTTTCTTTCGGGATTAAAACGCTTATCACCAATAGTTCTCAACCGAATGTGATAGAAACGGATTTCGGAACAGCAACGGCGACTCAACGTTTGACAATTGAAGGAATGACTAACACAGAGACTGGCCAAATTGAGCAAGACTATCCGTTTTTTTATAAAGTAGGCGATTTGGCTGGAGAGTCAAATCAAGTACGTTGGTTTTTAAATGTGAACCTCAATAAATCCGATGTCACAGAAGATATTTCAATTGCGGATCGACAAGGAAGTGGTCAACAATTAAATAAAGAGAGTTTTACATTTGATATTGTGAATGACAAAGAAACTAAATATATTTCACTTGCCGAGTTTGAGCAACAAGGTTATGGCAAAATTTACTTCGTAACAGATAATGATTTTAATTTACGTTTTTATCGGGATAAAGCACGCTTTACTTCCTTTATCGTCCGTTACACTTCGACAATCACAGAAGCAGGCCAACATCAAGCAACATTTGAAAATAGTTATGACATCAATTATCAACTAAACAATCAAGACGCAACGAATGAAAAAAATACATCACAGGTTAAAAATGTTTTTGTAGAAGGCGAGGCAAGCGGTAATCAAAATGTGGAAATGCCAACAGAAGAAAGTCTAGACATTCCTTTAGAGACAATAGATGAATGGGAACCAAAGACACCTACTTCGGAACAGGCAACAGAAACAAGTGAAAAGACAGACACAACAGAAACCGTAGAAAGCAGCCAACCAGAAGTTCATGTCTCGCCGACAGAAGAAGAAAATCCAGATGAAAGTGAAACACTAGGCACGATTGAGCCAATCATACCTGAAAAACCAAGTGTGACAACTGAAGAGAACGGCGCAAGAGAAACTGCAGAAAGCAGTCAACCAGAAGTCCATGTGTCGCCAACAGAAGAAGAAAACCCAGATGAAAGTGAAACACTAGGCACGATTGAGCCAATCATACCTGAAAAACCAAGTGTGACAACTGAAGAGAACGGCACAACAGAAACCGCAGAAAGCAGTCAACCAGAAGTTCATGTCTCACCAACGGAAGAAGAAAATCCAGATGAAAGTGAAACACTAGGCACGATTGAGCCAATCATACCTGAAAAACCAAGTGTGACAACTGAAGAGAACGGCACAACAGAAACCGCAGAAAGCAGTCAACCAGAAGTTCATGTCTCACCAACGGAAGAAGAAAATCCAGATGAAAGTGAAACGTTAGGTACAATTTCACCAATTATTCCTGAAAAACCAAGTGTGACAACTGAAGAGAACGGCACAACGGAAACTGCAGAAAGCAGCCAACCAGAAGTTCATGTGTCGCCAACAGAAGAAGAAAATCCAGATGAAAGTGAAACGTTAGGTACAATTGCACCAATCATACCTGAAAAACCAAGCGTAACAACTGAAGAGAATGGCGCAACAGAAACTGCAGAAAGCAGCCAGCCAGAAGTTCATGTCTCACCAACAAAAGAAATTACTACAACTGAGAAAAAACAGCCATCCACAGAAACAACTGTGGAGAAAAATAAAACTATTACATCAAAAAATCAACCACAAATACTAAACGCTCCATTAAATACATTGAAAAATGAAGGAAGCCCACAATTGGCTCCCCAACTGCTTAGTGAACCAATTCAAAAATTAAATGAAGCAAACGGGCAACGAGAACTTCCCAAAACAGGCACAACAAAAACACCGTTTATGCTAATAGCAGGAATACTGGCAAGTACATTTGCCGTTTTAGGTGTAAGTTATCTACAAATCAGAAAGAATTAACAATAGAAAAGCCATCCAGCTTTCGCTGGGGGGCTTTTCTATTATCTGGAGATAAATTGCTGATAGGCGCCAATCAAAAACTATGCTACAGTAAGGTATGTACTGCTCGAAAAGGAGGGAGTAAATGACTAAAAAAATATGGTCGCACTTTCAGAAAAGCTTCACTTGGTACATTTTGATTGGTGTGATTGTTTCATTATGTAGTGCTTTAGCAATTTATTTTTTTCAACAGTTGTTAGATCATTATCAAAAAAGTTTCCAACTAGGGTTGTTAGTAGCGTATGGAACGACAATTATTTTAATTCCGCTATTGTCTTACTGTGAACAGAAACCGAAAGCTTACTTAACTAATGGCATCTATTTCTATTTGAAGAAATTAAGTTTAATAAAAATGAGCAAGATTTCCTATGAAGAATATCTAAAACTGGGAGCGGGGGCTTTACTACAAAAAGTAGAAGTTGGTGCAGCAGCTGGGAGAAATATCCACTTGAATTTTTATGGGCGCTTATTTCGAGAGCTAATTCCAGAGACGTTATTTAATTTATTTTTCATAGCATTGATTGATAAAAAATTACTACCAGCAATTCTAATTGGTTATGTGATTGTATTTATTTTAACCAAAATACTTTTGAAAACGCTACAAAAAATGAAAGAAAAAACACTTATTTCTGAAGAAGCAATGAATGCTACTTTGATACGAGGGATGACAGAACTAGTAACTTTTAGAATTAATCGAAAATATAAAAAAGAGATTGAAAATTACGCGTTAATGGCAGAGGAAAATAGTCAAAATATAACAAAAATGACTATGATCCATGAATTTTTCTTTGGCTTTTTTGCCTTGTTAGTTGCACTTATCAAAGTAAGTATTGTCGTACTTAGTTTTACTAACGTCGTGACGCTAAGTTTAGGTGGACTTGTAGCGATAGTGATGTATATCGATCGAATTTATACGCCGATAGCCATATTTAATGTTTTATTTGTTCAATATAATTTGGATAAAGTAGCCTATCAGCGCTTGGAAGATTTTTATAAAAAAGAAGATGATCCTGACTTAGCGGTTTCCGGCAAAGCGTTACCTGAAATTCAAACAATTTCATTAAAAGATGTGTGTTTTAGCGTAGATAGTCAAACGATTATGTCCCAACAAAATCGACAATTTTCAATGAATAAAACCTATGGCTTGATTGGAAAAAGTGGGACAGGTAAATCTACCCTGATTAAATTGATTTTAGGATTATTGAAGCCGACAGAGGGGACAGTTTATGTGAATCAATTTCCTCTAACACAATTTAATTTGGAAGATTATTATGAAAAAGTTTTTTATTTATCTCAAGATGTGCCAATATTTCAAGGAACGTTGAAAGAAAATATTGTATTGAATCAAGAAATTTCTGATGAACAAGTAATTGAAGCTATGTATCGTTTTCAGTTGGGGGAACTTTATGAACGGTTGCCGGAAGGTTTAAACACTATTGTGAGTGAAAAAGGAATGAATTTTTCTGGTGGTGAAAAACAACGGATTGCTTTCACACGCTTAGCATTTACACAAGCAGAGATCCTTATTTTAGATGAGGCGACTTCTGCATTGGACGAAAAGACCGAAGAAAAAGTGTTACAAGAAGTACAAAAATTTACCCACAATAAGTTGAATATTTTGGTTACTCATCGACCTAAAACCCTGCGATTTGTAGATGAAATTATTGATTTAAATGAGTGAACTTGTTAGCTGTTTGGCGCTTCTTTTGCTACAATTTTTATAAGAATTGAGAGAAAGGGGCAACTGTTGATGAATAATAATGAGCAAGAATTAGCGGAATTTTGGGATGAATTTGCAGAAGAATATGAAGAAATTCAACAAGAATCGCCATATCCAATTGCTCGAGAATTACGTGATTTCTTGGTCCAAGAAGGCATTTTTCCGTGTCAGACATTTCTGGATATCGCAGGTGGGACGGGACGATATTTACCTTTTTTTCAAGAGCAAGTCACGGAGTATACGCTAGCCGATATTTCTCAGAGAATGTTGGAGATTGCGGAAGCAAAAGCACAAAGCAACGTTGTTTTTCTTCACCAAAGCCAAGAAAGACTGATTGAGACTGGGAAAAAATTTCAAGTCGTTTTTTCAGCGATGAACCCTGCTTTGGATACGCCGGAAAAAGTTAATGCATTGTGCCAATTAAGTGAAGAATGGTGTCTTATATTTCGGCTAGTGGAAGAGCAAGATTCGTTGTTTTCTCCTTTTGAGCAAGAGAGCAACCCGCAGTTAAATTGGATGGCACAATACAAAGCATTTCTAAAAAAAGAACAGCGACCTTTTTTCACAAAAAAATTTTTCTTTGAAGCATCAGAAGCTATTTCAAAAGACTTTTTCCGCAACTATTTTGAAGAACAATGGTCAGTTCCAATTTTAGAACAACGCATACAAGAAATTTTTGGTTCTCATGAAATTAAGCAAAATCAGCGTACCATTATTTATGAATTAATTGTTATTCCATGTAAAAAAACAACCAGCGATGACTAATTATCGCTGGTTGTTTTTCGGTTATTTAATTGTGCGAAAGCTTTTTCTGGAATCTCTTTTTTATCAATTTTGACAGGAGATTGGATGATTCTTTTTTTACTAATGGTTGCTTCTATGTAAGCATTTGGTTCCAAAGGTTGAGGATTTTTGTCTGTCCGTTCGTAGTCCATAACTTGCGTTTTTCCATTACTTTTAACAAAAGTTAGTCGATAGTGTAAAGAATATTGGCCATCTATGCTTTTTTGATTGTCATCTACTGTTTGTTTTCGTTCAGGAATTTCTAGAGGAACTTGTGCATAGGCTTTTTCACCCTTATATGTATCTGCATAATAACGATAGCCTGTATAACCACCAACAATCAATAAGCCAATAAATAAAATAGCGCCAATTTTTTTCATTTTTTCTCCTCCTAACAATTTACAAAAATAGCATAGCAAAAGAAGAAGGAGATGGAACATCGAAAAAACGAACAGTTGTCTTACAAAACTGTTCGTTTTTTTTTGGTCTATTTAGCTTTCATCAGAGAGTAGAAAGGAATCATTTTTCTTACGATAACTAAAGAAAATAACAAAGTACAGTAGGCCTGTTAAAAGAGTGACGCCTAACGAATTCGTAAATAAGATGCCAATAAAGATGAGACCTAAAATGATTAAAGCAAGGAGATTAATACTTTTTTCAAAGAGAGACCCTCGTTTTAAAGAAAGAACAAACGCCGCAGCGCTAATTAAAATCCAAATTAGCAAGACAGTGTAAGAGAGAGAACCGGCTAAGTAACCAAATAATTCATCGCCAACAAAATAAGAAAGAATAACGCCCAGATATAAAACACTGGCGCAGAAGAAAACTGAACGTTGAGGTACTTGGTGCTTGTTTAAAACCGCTAGTTTACTCATGGGTCCTTTTTTATCTTTTAAGCGAAAATATAAAAGGCGAGAAGAGGCGTATACCCCAGAATTAATAGAAGAAAACAAGGCTAAAATAATCACAAAATTTACGATGTCAGCAGCAAAAGGAATATTCATTTTTTCAAAAACCATAACAAATGGACTCACCGTTGTGCCTGCTAATGTATTCCAAGGGAAAATAATCAAAAGTAAGAATAATGGAATGATATAGAAGGAAATAATCCGTCCCATCACACCACGAATCGCTTTAGGAATGGCTTTTTTAGGATCATCTGCTTCACTGACAGTAATCGCGATTAATTCTGAACCGCCATAAGAATAAATAACTACTAATAAAGAATTAACAATACCTTTCATGCCATGTGGGGCGAAGCCACCATGCTTGGTGATACTTTGTAAAGTAGGGAAGACACCACTGCCTAGCATTTGTTGTCCCACCAGATAAACACCAAAAATAATTAACAAAATGATGACACTAATTTTAGCAAACGCCAACCAATATTCTGTTTCTGCAAATAAACGAACCGAGTAAAGATTAATGAGCGTCGTTAAAATAGCTAAAATAAAAACAAAAAACCAAGCAGGAATATTAGGAAACCAAAGTTGTAAAAAGGAAGCTGCGGCAACCGCTTCTGCGATAATATTAATTGTCCACATGGAATAATAAACCCAATCAATAAAGTCAGCAGAATGTGCACCTAAAAATGGTCGAACTAAGCCAGACAAACCATGATGTGTGTCTCCGCCATCTAAAACGAGTTTTCCTAAACCACTCATGACGATGAAGAGAACAGCACCGCCAATTAGAAAGGCGATTAAAACAGAAGGACCAGCAATACCAATTGCTTCGCCACTTCCTTTAAAAAGACCTGCGCCAATCGCTCCCCCTAAGGCTAACATCGTAATGTGGCGCGAGCTTAATTGTTTTTTTAAGGTTGTTTGTTGTGTTTCACTCATAGGATTCTCCTTTAATTGAAAAAAATAATATGAAAATAACTTTCTTTATTATATACAATTTTCTGACAATTACAACTATTCTGTCAATGAAAATGAAAAAATAAGTGAAAAATATTATGAAAATAAAAAAATCGAGCAATTTAAGTGATTAAAATCGCTCAATTTTTTTATTAATTTTTATTTTTTAATAGAGTCATAATTGTTAATGGAACAGTAATGACTACATAGCCGATGATACTAGCCACTACTAAATAAGCTATAGGACTCGAGAAATTAAATAAGTCCGTTAAAAGTATTGCGACAATCATTGAAATAGCATAACAAATGAATAATTGAATAAACCGCTTTGCAGACAAAAAATCACCTCTTCCTAATTAGTTAAAGTCTCTTTTCAATCATTTAGTATACACCTGAAAAGAAGAATAAACTATCATTAATTAAAAGAAAAAGTGAAACCACTAGCGGATTTTTTGTTCAGCTGATTATCTTAAGAATTAGAAAATGGGACATAAGTCATCTCGACTTATGGCCCATTTTCATTTATGACGTTGGCTTCGTGTAAATTGAGAAGTCTCGTCCTCTCTAGTGGTTGGTTGTTGTGTTCGTTGTACGGCTTGCTTTTCCGGCTCGCTCTTTTTGGCAACATCAGTCACAACATTTGGCTTCTGAGAAGGGGGGACAGTTGTTTTTTTGTTTAAAGTTGGCGTAGTTCTTTTTGTTTCTTTCTTTTGTTTCTTTTTATTATTTTTATCATTTCCAGTGACTGTCAAATAGATAATCAGAAAAATCATTAGGATCGTTGCAACAATTAATAGAATAAACATGTTAAATGAAATGAACATGCATGGCCCTCGTTTCTCGTTTTTTCTTAGTTTACCAAAATTTCAAAATTTCGTCACTCTTTTCTTCAGAAAAAACGAATTTCAAAGGGGTTAAAAGAAACTTTGATAAAAAAGCCTCCTTTTTTGTGTGAAAATGCACAAAATTTCTGGAATCGTTTGCTGTTAAAACCAGATACTGGTAAAATAATTATTGTATAAGAATCATTTTAAAAAACGATTTTTGTTACAAATAACGTATTTGTTGAAAAGGCACTGTGAAGTAGTTAGAGACGACAGCCAAGTGACTTTTAATGACAGCCGCCCAATTAATTTCATGGAGCCTTTTCGTAGAAAACGAGGAGGTTATTTTGCGTGAAAGTGAGTATATTTTCGACATGCGTGGTGGATCTACTTTTTCCAAATGTAGGGCAAGCAATGGTAGAGGTTTTGGAACGTTATGGCTGTGAAACGGTTTTACCAACAAGCCAAACGTGTTGTGGTCAGCCAACGTACAATAGTGGCTATGTGACAGAGAGCACGACAACGCTTAAGAATCAAATTGATAGTTTTGACGGTGCCGATTATGTGGTGGGACCTGCGGGGTCTTGTGTCGGCATGATGAAAGAATACCACAAATTTTTAGCAGATGATCCTATTTATGGACCAAAAGCACAACGTTTAGCTGAGCGAACTTATGAGTTTAGTCAGTTTCTTTATCGTGTCTTAGGGGTCAAAGATGTTGGCGCAACGCTATATGGGAAAGCCACTTATCATCGTTCTTGTCATATGACGCGAATTTTAAATGAACGAGAATCGCCCTTTGTTTTGTTGGATCATGTGAAAGGATTAGAAATGATTCCTTTAGGACATCTTGAAAATTGTTGCGGATTTGGCGGAACGTTTTCAGTGAAAATGCCAGCTATTTCTGAACAAATGGTGACGGAAAAAATGAACGATGTGATTGATACAGGCGCAGAAATTTTAATTAGTGCGGATATGGGTTGCCTGATGAATATCGGGGGTAAATTCAATCGTGATGGGAAAAAGATTAAGATTATGCATATTGCAGAAGTCCTTAATCACGAAGTGGATGAAGCACGCATGGATCAACCGCAAATCATATCGGTAGGGTAAGGGGGAAGAACTGTGGGATTATCAACGAGCAATAAGCCGTTAAGTGAACGAATTGAAGAAAGTAAAAAAGATGTGTTTATGCAAAAGGCTGTCGCCAAAGCACAAGATGCCCAATGGGAGAAACGAGAAGGTGCGCGGGAAGCTTTAGGCAATTGGCCACAATGGCGTGAACTGGGAGAACAAATTCGCCAACATACAATTCAGTATCTGCCTGACTATTTAGAAGAGTTCAGTGATAACGTCGCCAAACGAGGTGGCAAAGTCTTTTTTGCTCAAACCGCCGAAGAGGCCAATGAATATGTGAAACAAGTGGTTCTAGAAAAAAAGGCGAAAAAAATTGTAAAATCTAAATCAATGGTGACGACCGAAGTCGATATTGATCCAATGTTATTGGGATTAGACGATGTCAGTGTGATGGAAACAGACTTGGCGGAATTCATTTTACAAATGGATGACTGGGATGAGCCGTCACATATTGTTTTCCCAAGTATTCATAAAAATCGCGAACAGATTCGTCAGGTTTTTGCGGAAAAATTAGGGTATCAAGGAGATAATGACCCGGTAAATTTGGCACGCTGTGCACGAGAAGTGATGCGCAAATTCTTTTTGGAAGCGGAGATTGGCATTACAGGTTGTAATTTCGCTATTGCGGATAGCGGCTTAATTAACTTAAATACAAATGAAGGAAATGCTGATTTGACCATCAGTATTCCTAAGACACAAATCGTGTTAATGGGAATGGAAAGAATCGTACCAACAATGCGTGAAGCAGAGGTTTTAGATAACCTTTTAGCCAGAAGTGCCGTTGGTCAAAATTTAACAACGTATGTGACGTTTGCCGGGCAAAAAAATGCGGATGAATCCGATGGTCCAGAAGAATTTCACGTGGTCATTTTGGATAACGGACGTTCAAAAGCGTTAGGAACAGCCTTTCAGCCAGTTTTACAGTGTATTCGTTGTGGGTCTTGTCTGAATGTTTGTCCGGTCTATCGCCATATTGGAGGGCACGGTTATGGCTCTATTTATCCAGGACCAATTGGTGCTGTGCTTTCTCCAATTTTAGGTGGATATAAACAGTTTGGGGAATTGCCTTATGCGTCTAGTCTTTGTGGGGCATGTACGGAAACGTGTCCTGTGAAAATTCCATTGCACGAATTATTAATTGAACATCGTAAAGTGATGACCGATGATCTGAAAATGAAACATGGATTTGAAGATTTCCAAATGCGTATGGTAGGTAAAGCCACTGGTTCACCAGCAATGTTTAAAGCAGCCATGAAAGTCGATCATGCTGCAGCGGGCATTTTAAGTAAACAAAAAGACATTACTGTTGAAAACATGTACAATCATGGAGGCTACCTTGATAAAGGACCAGGGTTAGTAAAAGGTTGGACCGATGTTCGTGATTTGCCAAGACCACCAAAATCTTCAGAAAACTTCAGAAGTTGGTTCAAAAAACATCAAGAAGGTGAAAAAAATGACTAATGAAGCGATTCAAAATCGAGAACCTTTTTTACAAAATCTACGAGAAAAATTAGGCGTAGAAAAACAGCCTGTTTCGGCCCATCCATTTGAGCCAGTTAATCATTTACCAGAAGAACAGTTGGCAGATAAAACACCAGCAGAGCTATTAACGATTGTGAAAGAACGTGTGGAAACGATTCACACGAACTTAGTGGAAACCACACAAGAAAATTTACTGACGACGATTCAGCAAATTGTTGCTGAGTTTGGTGGGGGCAATCTTTTATTGCCAACAGATGCACGTTTTGAAGCCTATGGATTAGCTGATTTAGCTAAGTCATTAGAGGCTGTTTCTGTTAAGCAATGGCAACCTGGAAGTGAGCAACGAGAAGCGAATATTCAAACAGCTGCTCAGGCAAATATTGCGATTGCCTTTGCTGAGTTTTTACTAGCTGAATCAGGAACGATTGTGGTGGAGTCCAATGCGGGACAAGGCAGATCCTTACATTTTTTACCGAAGCATTACATTTCAATTATACCGTTTAGCAAACTCGTTCCACGTTCGACTCAGCCAGCAGCTTTTTATACAGATAAAATAGAAAAAGGCGAAAAAATTGGCTCAGCGATTCACTTTATTTCAGGGCCTTCTAATTCAGGAGATATTGAAATGCAACTGGTTGTCGGGTTGCATGGTCCTTTAGAAGTTTGTTACGTGGTTGTGATGGATCGCTAAAACGCTAGAAGCATAATCAATTCAGCCCTTTTTAGAATTGATTATGCTTTTTTTATGAGCAGGATCAAAAAAGTAAGAATCAAATTTGAAAGAAATACGTTTTTTTTCTGACCATTTTGTAAAAAAAGCGTACATAAAAATTAATTGGGTGTTAAGCACTATAGGATTGATTTACTTTGTGGTAGAATATGAGACATAAGATAATAAGGTTTTTGGAGGAATGAGTTTGAAATCAAAAGAATTAATTAAAACAGTCGTCTTTTTTGCCTGTTTAGCTTTGGGTCTGTTTTTACTGAGACAATTTGTATTTACGCCTGTCGTAGTGAGAGGTCATTCAATGGATCCAACGTTAGCAGATGGTGAACGGGTAATTACGTTAAAAAACACAGAAATTAATCGTTTCGATATTATTACTTTCCCAGCGCCAGATGAACCAGATAAAAATTATATTAAACGTGTGATTGGTTTACCTGGAGATACAATTGCGTACAAGGATGATACGTTGTACATCAATGGAAAAGAAGTTGACGAACCCTATTTAGATGAATTTAAAAAAGCCTTAACAGATGGTCAACCTTTGACAGGCGATTTTTCATTAAAAGAAAAAGTACCAGCAGATAGCTACTTTGTTTTAGGTGATAATCGACGGAATTCAAAAGACGGTCGTGTCATTGGCTTTATTCATAAAAAAGATATTTTGGGTGAAGTGAAATTTGTTATGTGGCCATTCTCACGGTTTGGTCCAATACCAGAAGTGTCAAAACAATAAAAGATACAATGAGTAAAAGAGAAGGACGGAAATGTGTAAAAACAAACACATGTTTCCGTCCTTCTTTTGTGGTAAAATAAAGGCAGTGCAAAGGAAAAGGATGTGAAACCATGAGTGTGCAGTTTATTAGAGGAACCGCCGTGGCAGACTTAGAAGCGCCACTTATACAGGCGACAAAACAATGGCTAGAGGAAGACGCACAGCATGAAGTATTCTATTTAGTCCCGAACCATATTAAGTTTGAGCAAGAAATTCAAGTCTTGCAAAAGTTACGTCAATTACAGACAACTACGTCTGATTCAATAACCAGTACCCGTCTGCAGGTTTTTAGTTTTTATCGTTTGGCTTGGTACTATTTACAACATACACCTTTTTACTCGGCAGATGTTTTATCTGACGCAGGTGCTGCGATGATTTTCCGCAAAATTTTAGTAGAAGCAGAAGAAGAGTTACAAATTTTTAGAGGTGAAATTAACAAGCCTGGCTTTATTCAGCAACTATTTCAGCTTTATCAAGAAATGCGCGAAGGCAATATTGAGATTGCGGAGCTTTATCCATTTTTAGAAAAACAAACGGAGAACCCTAAAGGACAAGATTTACAACTTAAGTTTCAAGATTTAACGTTAATTTTTACGCGATTCCAATTACAAATGAGTCAGTATGGCTATGAATCAGCGGAGATTATTCAACATTTAAGCGAGTATTTACAAACGGTTGATTTGTCGAATGTTCAATTCGTTATTTCAGGCTATCAGCAGTTTACTGCCAGAGAATTAAAGTTGATTGAAGTGCTAATGGCGCAAGCAGGTTCTGTGAAAGTAGCCCTTTTATTGGACAAACAATATCCGCATGACTTACCTGATCCGCGGTCGTTATTTTATGAAGCGGGACAAACCTATCATCAGCTTTATCAACTAGCAAGACAGAAGCAAATCCCGATTCTTTCAGATTATGTGGAAAAGAAAGAGGTATTAATTACAAATCCAGACTTGCAAGGATTAAACGATTATTGGATTCAATCGCAAGAACACCTGCCTCCATTAAGCACATCTGACTGGAGTGGCGATGGCTTATTTCTCTGGCGTGCTGAAAACGTTAAAGAAGAATTAACACATGTTGCAACCGAAATTCGCCGTTTAGTGGTGGAAGAAGGGTATCGGTACAAAGAAATTCAGGTGTTGACTCGTGATTTAGATTGTTATGAAAATTTATTAGAACCGATTTTTGCGGAACACGAGATTCCTGTTTATGTCGACCGAGATATGGCTATGGATCGGCATCCTTTAGTCGAATGGATTGAATCTTTATTTGCTATTCATTCGTACAATTATCGTTATCGTGATGTGCTCCGTTTTTTGAGAACGGAATTATTTATGCCAATGAATCAACTCGCTACTTCTGAAGAAAGCTTGACTGATTGGTTAAACCAACGGAACGCTTGGCGCAGAAAAGTTGATATTACCGAAAATGTAGTCCTGGCATACGGCTATGAAGGTTATTATTGGTCGCAAGAAAAAGATTGGGAATTTATTCGGTATGATTTTGAAGCGGAAGAGCAAGAAGATGTCACTACGATGGAAGAAGAGTCAAATGCGATTCGTCAATCGCTTCAACGGCTGCTACCTAGTTACTTTCAAGCAATGATAAGTGCCAAAACTGGTTTGGAAGCAGCGACCGTCTTCTATCACTTTTTACTGCAAAGTGGTGTGGCAACACAATTAAAAATGTGGCGCTTACAAGCTATCGAAGCAGGTCAACTAGAAACAGCTCGTAACCATGAACAGACTTGGGATGCATTGATGTCGTTACTAGATGAATACGTCACTGTTTACGGAGAAAGTTCGTTTGATTTTACAACGTTTCAAGAAATATTTGTTAGTGGCTTGGAAGGTTTGCACTATAGTAAAGTGCCGACAGCGATTGACCAAGTACAAGTTCGCGCAATGGATTTAACTCGACCTGGCGCTGCCAAGGTTACTTTTGCTATTGGGATGACGGAAGAAATTTTTCCACAAAAGATTGAAAATAAAACACTATTGTCTGATGAAGAACGGCAGACAATCAATGATACTTTAACGGAAAACCAATATTTACGTGGGACAACCGGACGCAAAATTGCGCAAGAACCTTATGTTGCGTATCTCGTCTTTTCTTCAGCGCGAGAACGGTTATATTTAACCTATCCAAGTGTTAAAGACACCGCTCAAGAAGTCAAACCGTCTCCTTATTTTAAAAATATCCAAAAAGATTTAAACTTGCCCGTTTTTGAAAAAAATGAAACAACCATTTTCGATGATGAAACGACCAGTTTAGCCCATATTAGTACGTATCGGACGTTAATCGGTGAATTAACGCGTTTGAAAAGACAACGGAAAGAAACACAAGAAGGATTGTTGCCTTTCTGGTTAAATATGGAAAAAGCGCTAATGAACCAATCAATTGCGCCGCTAGCCAAGCAAGTTTTCGAAAGTTTAACGCATCAAAATATTCCTGAAAAGATTGATGAGGTCTTAGCAGAACCTTTATATGGTAAAGATATTTATACATCCGTTTCTCGGATGGAGAGTTTTTATCGGTGTCAATATCAATACTTTTCTCGCTATGGCTTACGTTTGAAAGAAAGAGATGTCTTTGGGCTTTCGCCAGCAGCTACAGGGGAATTTTTCCATGAAGCATTGGATCAGTTCTTTAAATTATTGATTATGAATCAACGGAACTTATCTGAATTAACCGATCAGGAAGTCAATTTATTGGCGGAGGAAGTACTAAATAGTATTTTAGGGGATGCACGTTTTTCTGTATTAACGACCTCTAGTCGCATGAACTATATTCGCTATCAATTGAGTCAAACAATTAAAAAAGTCAGTTGGGCGCTGAAACGCCAAAGCCAACGAAGTGGCATGACGACTGTTCAAACGGAAGTGTTATTTGGCCAAATTGCCGCTAAAAAAGGAATTTCTGGTTTGGAATTACCATTAAAAAATCAAGGGAAAATTCATGTTCGGGGAAAAATCGACCGGATTGATCAATTGGTTACACCCGAATCAACCTATTTAGGTGTGATTGATTATAAATCGAGTCACCGTAAATTTAATATGACAGAAGCGTATTACGGCTTAGCCATGCAAATGCTGACGTACTTGGATGTGGCTTTAATGGATGCTGTGCAATTAGTTGGTCAAGAAGCTAAACCTGCTGGCTCACTTTATCTGCATGTACACAATCCTACATTATCTTATGAAGGCAAAGACGACATTGAACAACAAATGCTTAAAAAATATCAGTTTGATGGTCTTTTGATGAAAGACCCAGATTTATTGGATCATTTAGATACGAGTCTGCAAGCTAAACAAAGTTCGTTGCTGTTTCCGATTGAAGAATCCGCCAAAGAACAAATTAAACCTGGTCGTCGCCAAGAAGATAAATTTGTGACAGAACCAGAACTAGGCGCGTTGCTTTCCCATAACCGAAATAAATTTATTGAAGCGGGGAATCAAATTATTGGCGGCGAAGTTCAACTTAATCCCGCTTATCAAGGCAAGGAACGGATTGCTTGTCGTTATTGTCCGTTTCGAAGTGTCTGTGATTTTGATGTGATGTTAAAAGAAAATAATTATCATCGTATTGAGAATTTATCCAAAGAGGAAATTATGGCGCGCTTGTTAAACAAAGATGAGGAAGGAGCAACCGAAGATGAGTAAAACAATTCCACTACGTCCAGCCAATGAGCAATTCACCGACAGTCAATGGCAAGCGGTGTTTGATGGCGATGAAAATATCTTAGTTTCTGCTTCGGCTGGCTCAGGAAAAACCACCGTTTTAGTCCGCCGTGTCATTGAAAAAGTCAAAAGCGGCGTCGATATCGATCGTCTCTTGATTGTGACGTACACTGAAGCCGCCGCCCGTGAGATGAAAGAACGTATCCAAGTGGCTTTACAAAAGGCAATGAATGAAGAACAAGATCCAGAAAGAAGACGGCATTTTTCTCGTCAAATTGCTCTTTTGCCAACAGCCAATATCAGCACGTTACATGCCTTTTGTTTAACTGTTATTCGTCGTTTTTATTATTTAATTGACATAGATCCAGTTTTTCGGATGTTAACAGATGAAACAGAAACATTGTTATTAAAAGAAGATGTTTGGGATGCATTACGTGAACAATTTTATGCGGAAAATCAAGAAGCGTTTTACCAATTAACAGCGAATTTTTCCAATGACCGTAGTGATGACGGACTCACTAACTTAATTTTTTCTTTTTATGAATTTGCCAAAGCCAATCCTGATCCAGAGGCGTGGATTAATGGCTTAACACAAGCCTACGAAGTAGGGGATCAGCTAGGCGAATCAACGTTATTTCAGACGTATTTAAAACCGCTAGCCGTTGAGACGTTACAACGAACTCTTCAGCGTTACGAAGAAATGGTGACCTTAACAGAGGGCGAAGAGAAACTTCAAAAGATTTGGTATTTAGCTCAAAATGAAAAGGAACAAACAAAACAATTTTTACAATTTTTAGAGAGAAATGATTTAGAAAGCGCCTATAATTTGACTGAATTGTTAAGCTTTGACCGCTACCCAACGGTTCGTGCCGAAGAGTTGAAACCAACCGCGGAACAAGCCAAACAGTTACGAGAACAAAATAAAAAAGCGTTAAATGATTTGAAAAAGCAACTGTTTACACTTTCTCCAGATGCCATGAAACAAGTCTTGAAAGAGGCCACGCCCATTGTTCAAGAAATGGCTCACGTGGGGAAACAATTTATGGAGGCCTATGGCGCAGAAAAACGGCTTAAAAATTTAGTGGATTTTAACGATTTAGAACATTATACGTTAGCTATTTTAGCGAAAAATCAGGCAGATGGCTGGCATGCATCAGAAGCCTCGGTTTACTATCGCGAAAAATTTGATGAAGTGTTAGTCGATGAATACCAAGATATCAATCAATTACAAGAATCTATTTTGTATTGGTTGCGCCGTCCGCTTAGCACAGAAGGAAACCTTTTTATGGTAGGAGATGTGAAACAGTCTATTTATTCTTTCCGCTTGGCAGATCCTACATTGTTTATTGAAAAATACAATCAGTATGGGCAAGGCAAAGAGGGTAAACGAATCATTCTAGCTGAAAATTTTCGTTCCCGCAAAGACGTTTTAGACTTTACGAATTTAGTATTTAGTCAATTAATGGATGAGCGAGTGGGCCAAATTGCTTACGATGAGTCAGCTGCTTTGGTTCATGGTTTTGATCAATTTTCGGAGGCGGCTGATTATTCAACTGAATTGCTAATTTATGAAAAAAAAGCAACAGAATCAGTTGAATTTCCAGAATTACAATCCCCTGAGTTGTTGATTGAAGATAAGACAGAAGGGGAACTTTACGTTACTGCTTTGAAAATTCGTGAATTAATTGACCAAAATTTCTTAATTTATGATAAAAAGCTGAAAACGGATCGACCGATTACTTATCAAGATATTGTCTTATTAACGCCTACAAAGAAAAATAATTTAACTATTTTAGATGTTTTTAAATCATTAGAAATTCCAGTTCAAGTCAATGATGCTCAAAATTATTTCCAAGCAACGGAAATTCGTACAATGATTGCCTTGCTTCAATTGATTGATAATCCCTATCAAGACATTCCTTTGGCAGCTGTGTTACGTTCACCAATTGTTGGATTAAAAGAAAACGAATTAGTGCTTATTCGTTTGGCTAATAAGGAAACCAGTTACTACGAAGCATTTTTAACGTTTAATCAAAAGATGGAACCAACCATGGAGGAAGCAGTTGTTCAGGAAAAAACTATACGTTTTGCTGAATCATTAGAAAAATGGCGGGAACAGGCTCGACGCAACCAGATTAGCAACTTGCTGTGGACGATTTATCGTGAAACGGCCTATCTTGATTATGTTGGCGGGTTGCCTGTTGGCAAACAACGCCAAGCCAATTTATATGCGTTGGTCGATCGGGCCGCGGCGTATGAAAAAACAACCTTCCGCGGATTATTTCAATTTGTTCGCTTCATCGAAAAAATGCAAGAAAAAGACAAAGATTTAGCGGAACCAGTCGTTTTAAGTGAAGAGAATGCCGTACGCGTCATGACGATTCACGCTAGTAAAGGGTTAGAATTTCCGGTGGTATTCGTTTTAGATATGACCAAAGAATTTAATGTCAGTGATTTGAATGAACGCTATATCTTTGAAGAAAATTTAGGGGTAGGCATTCGTTATTTACAACCTGAAGAACGAGTTATGTACGATACTTTACCATTTTTGGCGATTAAACAAGTACGATTGAGAAAATTACTATCCGAAGAAATGCGGAAGTTATATGTGGCGTTGACACGTGCAGAACAGAAACTTTTTCTGGTGGGCTCCTATAAAGACCAAGCGGCGATGTGGAAAGAGTGGCTGAAAGTTGGCGATGTAGAAACACTGGTGCTACCAGCTGAAAATCGCTTGCAAAGTAAAAGTAGTTTAATGAATTGGGTTGGGATGACATTGGTACGTCATCAAAAAGCCGATGAATATCAGCAAGAAGTAGTAGTAAGTAACGTTCCGCAAGTCAAAAAGCACCCAGCTAACTTTCATATTCAGTGGTTCAACGAAGAACAACTACGAGCAGCCATTCAGCAATTACAATTGCCAGAAAGACAAGCAGAGGATTTAGCCGAAAAAGCGCAATTATCTGCTGACAAAATCAATCGTGGTCTTGCACGGTTAAGTTTCAATTATCCGTTTGAAGTGGCTACTCGGACCACCAGTTATCAGTCTGTTTCTGAAATCAAGCGAGTATTTGATGACCCCGATAACAAAGAAATTGGTAAAATTGAGGTTCGGGAAGACAATACTATTCAAGCGCAACCGTTGATTGTCAATCGAATGATTGAAGGAGATTTAAGTAAGCCTAAATTTTTAGATACGGTTCAAGCGCCCTCAGCAGCTGAAATTGGGACAGCAACCCATTATTTATTACAACTAATTGATTTAAGTAAGCAACCTTCTTACGAGGAAGTGCGAGCTGTTCAAGAACGCTTAGTGGAAAATAAATTGATTTTACCAGCAATTGCTGAAAAAATGAATCTGGAACAAATCGTGGCCTTCTTTGACACCGCCTTAGGAAAACAATTGATTCAACACCATCAAACCGTTAGAAGGGAACAACCTTTTTCTATGCTGATTGAAGCAGAAGAGCTCATTCAAAATTATCCAGAGACGATACAAGATGATTTATTAATTCATGGGATTATTGATGGCTATATCGAATTAGACAATCAATGCATTTTGTATGACTATAAAACCGATCATGTAAAAAGCACCTCTCCCCAAGCGATTTCTGAAATTGTCGAACGGTATCGCGGACAGATGAATCTTTATCGTAGAGCACTACAAGAGGCAACGCATAAAGAGGTGTCGCACGTCTATTTAATTTTATTAAATGGAGGAGTAATTATTGACATGCAGACAGGAAATGTTGTAGATTTTATAAAGTAGAAAAAATTAGAAGCAGAAACACTTACATTTTGTAAGGAATGTGCTATACTCATTGAAGAGGTGAGGAAGATGGAAAAAGTAAAAACAGAATCGTTTGTACTTTGTCCCAAATTTGAAAAATCATTTTCAATACTTGGTAAAAAATGGAATGGTTTAATTATTGATGTTTTATTAGAACGAGGTCCTCAACGTTTTGGCGAATTAAAAGAAAAAATTCCAATGTTAAGTGATCGTGTCTTAGTAGAGCGATTGAAGGAACTAGAAGCTGAAGGAATTATCACCAAAGCTGTTCGTTGCGGTGAAGGAAATCGCTTAGAATATTTCCTGACCGAAAAAGGCGAAGACTTGCAATTAGCAATGGAACAAATTCAACATTGGGCAGAAAAATGGGTAAAAGACGAAGAATGCAGTTGACCGCAAGCAAAACTTCTTGTAAACTAAACGTAATTAAATAACTAAAAAAACAGTGATGGAAACAAGTAGTTTGAATTGACGTGTTTTAGGGAGAGTCAGCCAGAGACTGGAAGCTGATTTACACAGTCACCAAGCGAAATTCACTTCCTGAGTTTGTTTGTTTTCAAGAAGAAAGCAAACCGGTAATTGCCGTTAAATGAAATGAGTGCATGACAACAATTTGTTATGAATTAGGATGGTAACACGATAGCTCGTTCCTTTGAAAGGAATGGGTTATCGTTTTTTTTAGTTTAAATAAAAGATAGAGGGGAACGCATAATGACATTACAAGCGCAATTAGAAGCTCTTAGAGACAATACGCTCAAAGAAATCGCACAAGTTGCTACTTTAAAAGAATTAAACCAAATTCGCGTAGAAACATTAGGAAAAAAAGGGCCAATCACCGAAGTATTAAGAGGCATGAAAAACCTTTCACCAGAAGAACGACCAGTGGTGGGGGGCTTTGCAAATGAAATTCGTGATTTATTAACAGAAGCAATTGAAGCGCGCAAAGTTGTTTTAGAAAACGAAGAGTTAAATGCGGCACTAAAAGAAGAAAGTTTAGATGTAACTTTACCTGGAAAACAAATGCCTCAAGGCACACGTCATATTTTGACACAAGTTATGGAAGAGATTGAAGATATTTTCTTAGGCATGGGTTATCAAGTAGTGGAAGGATACGAAGTAGAATCCGATCATTATAATTTCGAACGCATGAATCTACCAAAAGATCATCCGGCACGCGACATGCAAGATACGTTTTATATTTCAGATGAGATGTTAATTCGTACGCATACTTCACCAGTTCAAGCTCGAACAATGGAAAAACACGATTTTTCAAAAGGTGCATTACGAATGATTTCTCCTGGGAAAGTATTCCGTCGTGATACAGATGATGCGACACATAGTCACCAATTCCATCAGATTGAAGGCCTTGTTGTCGATAAAAATGTCACAATGGGTGATTTAAAAGGGACGTTAGAAGTCATGATGAAAAAAATGTTTGGTGAAGATCGTAAAATTCGTTTACGTCCTAGCTATTTCCCTTTTACAGAACCTTCAGTCGAAGTAGATGTTAGCTGTTTTAAATGTGGCGGCGCAGGTTGTAACGTCTGCAAACATACAGGTTGGATTGAAATTTTAGGTGCGGGCATGGTTCATCCAGATGTGTTACAAATGTCAGGGATTGATCCAACAGAGTACTCAGGCTTTGCCTTTGGCTTAGGACCAGATCGCGTTGCTATGTTACGTTACGGTGTAAATGATATCCGTAATTTTTATCAAAATGATTTACGTTTCTTAAATCAATTCAAGGTAAAGGAGTAGTTGAAAAATGTTAGTTTCTTATAAATGGTTAAATGAATATGTTAATCTTTCAAACGTTACTCCGCAAGAATTAGCGGACAAAATGTCTGTGACAGGTATCGAAGTTGAGGGCGTTGCTGTACCTGAAGAAGGATTAAAGAAAATTGTTGTCGGTGAAGTAAAAGAATGTGTTCCTCATCCAAACTCTGACCACTTATCAATTTGCCAAGTAGACATCGGTGAAGAAGAATTGTCACAAATTGTTTGTGGAGCACCAAATGTAAAAGCAGGAATTAAAGTCATCGTAGCGTTACCTGGTTCAAGAATTGCAGGAAATCAAAAAATTAAAAAAGGTAAAATGCGTGGCGAAGTCTCTAACGGAATGATTTGTTCGTTAGAAGAGCTAGGGTATTCAGATAATGTCGTACCAAAAGCCTACGCTGAAGGGATTTATTATTTACCTCAAGAAGCAGTGAATGGGACACCTGTTTTCCCTTATTTAGACATGGATGATGCGATTATTGAATTATCAATTACACCAAACCGTGCAGATGCACTAAGTATGAGAGGGGTAGCCTATGAAGTTGGCGCAATTTATCGTCAAACGCCTCAGTTTAATGATCCCGAACTCAAAGAAGATGCTTCAGATAACGTGGGAAATTACGTAACAGTGACTGTTGAAGATTCACAAGATGCACCAGCGTATCAAATTCGTGTCATTAAAGATGTGACGATTGCAGAAAGTCCTCAGTGGTTGCAAAACCGATTGATGAATGAAGGAATCCGTCCGATTAACAATGTGGTGGACGTGACAAATTATATTTTATTATTATTTGGTCAACCATTGCATGCATTTGATTATCAAAAATTAGATAGCAAAGAAATCTTGGTTCGTCGAGCAACAGCAGCAGAAGAACTAATTACATTAGATGGTGAAACACGTCAATTAACAGAAGAAAATATCGTCATTACGAATGGAAAAACGCCTGTCGGCTTAGCCGGAGTAATGGGTGGGGCTAATTCTGAAATCAGTCAAGAAACAACAACTGTGGCTTTAGAAGCGGCATTGTTCAATCCATTGTCTATTCGCAAAACGTCTAAACAATTCAATTTACGGAGTGAATCTTCAAGTAGATTTGAAAAAGGCATCAACCAAGCGACAGTTGGGCTAGCTTGTGATGTGGCAGCCGCGATGATTGCAGAGTTAGCCAACGGAACAGTGGTCTCAGGCACTGCAGTTGGTTCTGAAGTGGCCGTTAAAGAAGCGCAGGTAGCTGTGACTTTAGAGCGAATCAACCAATATTTAGGCACTGCATTAGATGAAGCAACGGTGAATGAAATTTTTGAAGCACTCGGTTTTGCTTATGAAGTAAATCAAGGCGCATATGAAATTACGATTCCACCAAGACGTTGGGATATTGCAATTGAAGCAGATATTATTGAAGAAGTGGCGCGCATTTATGGATATGATCATTTACCTTCAACATTGCCAAGTGGAGAAACAGTTGCTGGAAGCCTAACCAAAGCACAACATGTTACGCGCCAATTAAAGAGCTTACTGGAAGGTCATGGTACGAGTGAAGCCATCAGCTATGCATTGACAACAGAAGAAAAATCCCGTCAATTTATGATGAAAGAAAGTCAAACAACACGTTTGCAATGGCCAATGAGTGAAGAGCGTTCTGTGTTACGTATGAACTTAATTTCTGGTTTATTAGATGATGTCGCATACAATGTGGCACGTAAAAATAATAATATCGCCTTCTACGAAGTAGGACGCGTTTTCTACCAAACAGAAGATCCAACAAAAAATTTACCTACAGAAGAAAATCACTTAGCACTTGCTTTAACTGGTAATACAATGGTTAAAGATTGGCAAACAAAAGCAACAGCCGTTGATTTTTATACAGTAAAAGGCTTAGTGGAAAGTATTGTAGCTGTTTTAGGATTAACAGAAAAAATCAGTTATCAAGCGACAACGGCGATTCCAGAAATGCATCCAGGCCGGACAGCATGGATTTATTTAGAAGATGAAGTGGTTGGTTTTGTCGGACAAGTTCACCCAACGACAGCGAAAGCGTACGATATTCCTGAAACATATGTTGCTGAATTAAACTTGCAACAATTAGTAGCCACAGAAGCAGGCAGGGTTACTTATGAAGCAGTGTCTAAATTCCCAGCAGTTTCTCGAGATATTGCTTTATTAGTCGATGAAACAGTTACCAATCAAGAACTAGTTAAAACTATTTCAGATAACGCAGGTAAATATTTGAAAGAGATTCATTTATTTGATGTATATCAAGGTGAAAAACTAGGCGCTGACAAAAAATCAATGGCGTATAGTTTAACTTTCGTTAATGCAGAAGCGACATTAGTGGATGAAGAAATTAACCGTTCAATGGAAAAAGTTGAAAAAGCGCTAATTGAAAAACATCAAGTAGAAGTAAGATAAAATAAAAACAGGAAAGTGGGGCATAAGTCGAAATGACTTATGCCCCACTTTCTAAATCTTAAGATAATCAGCTGAACAAAAGCAGCTCCTTCGGAAATAAGCCGAAATTCTCCAAAAATTAAAGAACAATTTTCGGAAATTCCTTCTTATTTCTTGGAGCTAAACACTTTTGTCTCAGCCTCCTGTTTTTAACTACATTAATAACTTTTCGCCCAATTTCGTGAAAGCCAACGTGAAAATTGTGAGATACTAAAGTTAATAATGAAATAAATTAGGGCGACGATTCCGTAAATAGTGAATACTTGTCCTGTTTGTGCGTAGCGCCCCATTAAGATATAAGATTTGCCAAAGAGTTCTTGTAAAGCAATCACGGAATACAAGAAACTTGTATCCTTGATGACAGTAACAAACTGAGAAACAATTGCTGGTAAGACATTGCGAATGGCTTGAGGCAAAACAATATGATAAAGAATTTGCCAATTTGAAAAACCTTGAGAACGTGCCGCTTCAATTTGGCCTTTGTCGACCCCATTTAAACCACCACGAATAATTTCCGCTAAAGCAGCGGTGGTAAACACAGTAAAACTCACAATTCCAGCAGGTGTGGATTTGATTTTGAAAATCAAAAAAATAACATAAATCCACAATAAGTTTGGAATATTACGCACTACTTCTACATAAATACTGGCAAGTAACTTCAGTGGTCCATGGGTTTGATTTCGCAAAACGGCTAGAATGGTGCCAAAAATCGTACTCAAAATAATTGAGACGAAGGAAATATAGAGCGTCAATTTTAAGCCGTTAAATAGAAATTGAAAATTATTTGCTGTCAGTAATTGACGCATTTCTTCTGAAAAAGGCATCTGTTTTCCTCCTATCTGCTATATGCTTTCTTATTTTTTTCTTCCATTTTTCTAGCCAAATTCGCTAATGGGAAGCAAAGAATGAAATATAAGAAACCAGCAAGCGCAAAGGCGGGAATATAGTTCAAGTTGACAGACGACCAACTATTGGCAGCAAACATTACGTCAGCGCCAGAAATAATGGCAACTGTTGACGTATTTTTAATTAGGTTCACTACTTGATTGGTTAAAGGCGGTAACATAATCCGCCATGCTTGTGGTAAAATCACATACCGCATCGTTTGACCATACGTTAATCCTTGGGAGTAAGCCGCTTCAAATTGCCCTCTTGGGACAGCTCCGATTCCTGAGCGAACCACTTCAGAAATGTAGGCGCCATGATAGAGGCCTACACACAGAATGGCAATCGTAGTAATAGAAAATGAAAGCAGCGGGCTTAGCAGAGGAAAGCCATAATAGACTACGATAAATTGAATCAACAAAGGTGTGTTTTGAAAAAATTCTACATAGACACGACTAATTGCGTGTAAAAGTTTACTTTTGGTCGCTGATAAACTGCCAAAGAAAATGCCTAAAGCAAAGGCAACTAAGATCGCTCCTAAAGAAAGCAGAATAGTATAGAGAAATGCCTGACCAAAAATTCGCCAATCTTGAAATAAAGCTTCCCAACGATATAAGGCAAATGGCCCTTCTTCAAGCCAGGAAATATTGGCTAACAAAAACATAAAAATCCCTCCTAAAATTTTTGATTCTTCAAGTCTTAGGAATGATTAATTTTTTAAGCCCCAGTCTTGATAAATTTTTTCTAGTGTGCCGTCTTTTTCCCATTTTTCAATTAAACCATTTAGATAATCATTTAATTCAGTATTTGCTTTCTTTGTGGTAATTCCATATTCTTGTGGCGAAAAACCATCTTTTAAAATTTCTGTCTTGCCATCCACATAGCCAGATAGGATTGATTTATCCACTGAAAATGCATCAATTCGTTTAGAAGTTAACGCTGTTTTTAATTCTGGATAGGAACCTAATTCTTGATAAGTAAATTTGATTCCTTCCTCTTGCGCTTTTTTCTCTAAGTTTTCTTTTGTCGTAGCAGATTGTGCAACGCCGATTGTTTTTCCGTCTAAATCTTTCATACTTGAGAAGTTATCCTCTTTGCGCACAAG
This sequence comes from Enterococcus sp. AZ119, assembly GCF_050546175.1. Lineage (NCBI taxonomy): Bacteria > Bacillati > Bacillota > Bacilli > Lactobacillales > Enterococcaceae > Enterococcus > Enterococcus sp. AZ119. Next base: position 875,641 of record NZ_CP172951.1, read on the forward strand.
GAAACCAATCTCATCTGTATAATAAGGAGTTGTAAAATTATAAGTCTTTTTACGTTCATCAGTAATTGTAAATGTAGCAATTACCATATCTAGTTCACCATTGTCTAAAAGGGGACCGCGCGTTTTCGCTGTCACGCCCACAAATTCCACATTCTCTTCGCTGCCGGTAATTTCTTTCGCAATCAAGCGTGCAATATCTGGTTCCATTCCTTCATTTTTGTTTGTATCAGGATTCATATAGCCAAAATTAGGAATGTCTTCTTTGACACCTACTTTAATTTTCCCCGCTTTTTTTAATTGTTCTACTGTGACCGTTTTGTTTGATGAAGCACTTTTGGAAGTTGAGTCATTGTTGCCGCTACCACAGCCCACAATGATGCCTGCTAATACAAGTAAGGAGAGTCCAGCCAGCCATTTATTTTGTTTTTTCATTCCTTCATTCCTCCAATTTTTTGTTTTTTATTCATTACCCGTTATGAATAATTTTACTTAGAAATTCTTTTGCACGAGGGTTTTCAGTGCTTGTAAAGAAATGTTCAGGCGTTCCTTGTTCAATAATCTGTCCTTGGTCCATGAAGATTACACGGTCAGCCACTTGACGAGCAAAGCCCATCTCATGTGTGACACAAACCATGGTAATATTTTGTTTGGAAAGATCGACCATTACATCTAAAACTTCTTGAATCATTTCTGGATCAAGTGCCGAAGTCGGTTCATCAAAAAGGATAATCTCAGGATGCATATTTAAGGCACGAGCAATAGCGACCCGTTGTTGCTGCCCGCCAGAAAGCTGCGAAGGATAAGCAGAAGCTTTATCAGCCAAACCGACTCGTTCTAAATACTCCATGCCAGTACGAATCGCTTCGTCTTTGGAAACGCCCATCACTTTAATCGGTGCTAACGTTAAATTATCAATAATCGTTTTGTGAGCATATAAGTTAAAATTTTGAAAGACCATGGCAACTTTCTGGCGAACCTTTTGAATCGGTGCTTTCGGTTTGGTGATGTCAATGTTATCAATTACGACGGAACCATCATTGACTTTTTCCAATTGGTTCATACACCGAATTAATGTACTTTTGCCAGAGCCGGAGGGTCCGATAATGACAATTTTTTCTCCTTGCTCTACATTCAAAGTAATATCTTTTAAAACGTGATGCTCCCCAAAATACTTATTTACATGTTCTAAAGAAATCATAGGCAGTCTCCTTTGCAATCATTTGGTAGAAAAGATAACAGAGGATTCGGTGAGAAACGTGTTATTTAAATTAAATTAACCAAATGTATTTCTAATTGTATTCTCAATGTTAGGAATTATAACATACAAAAAAATGAATTACTAGTTTTTTAATCGAAAAAGATTTCCTTCAAAAAAAGAAATAAATGAGAGCAAAACAGGAAAAATTGACAATAGTCCTTAAAAAGTAGAAAATAAAGGCAGTGAATAAAAGGCAAAGGTAGGATGAGAATGAGCAATCAAGAAGCCATTGGATTAATTGATTCTGGCGTTGGTGGATTAACTGTTTTAAAGGAAGCGCTAAAACAATTACCAAATGAACGATTAATTTATTTAGGAGATACAGCCCGTTGCCCATATGGTCCACGACCAGCCGAACAAGTCGTTCAGTTTACTTGGGAAATGGCCGATTTTTTATTGAAAAAACGAATAAAAATGCTAGTAATCGCATGTAATACCGCGACGGCTGTCGCATTAGAAGAAATTAAAGCTGCCTTGCCAATTCCAGTTGTCGGTGTTATTTTACCTGGCGCACGAGCAGCCGTTAAAGTCACAAAAAATAACAAAATTGGTGTCATAGGTACCTTAGGGACAATCAAAAGTGCTTCCTATGAAATCGCCATTAAAAGTAAGGCACCAGCAATTGAGGTGACTAGTTTAGCTTGCCCTAAATTTGTCCCCATTGTTGAAAGTAATCAATATCGTTCTTCCGTAGCAAAAAAAATTGTGGCAGAAACACTTCAAGCACTACAATTAAAAGGACTTGATACGTTGATTTTAGGTTGTACCCATTACCCGTTGTTACGTCCGGTGATTCAAAATGTGATGGGGAGTCATGTGACATTAATTGACTCAGGAGCCGAAACAGTTGGCGAAGTCAGCATGCTTCTCGATTATTTTGACATTGCCCACACGCCTGAAGCGCCTACACAGCCCCATGAATTTTATACAACTGGTTCTGCAAAAATGTTTGAAGAGATTGCAAGCAGTTGGCTTGGTATAGAGAACTTAAAAGCACAACAGATTCACTTAGGAGGAAACGAAAATGATTAGACATGATAGTCGTGCACCAAAAGAATTGCGAAAGATCACTATTGAAACCAATGTTTTTAAACATCCAGAAGGTTCGGTGGTTATTTCGTTTGGCGATACCAAAGTAATTTGCTCAGCCACTGTCGAAGAAAAGGTTCCCCCATTTTTACGAGGCGCGGGAACAGGTTGGGTAGCAGCTGAATATAGCATGCTCCCTCGCGCGACGAACACAAGAAATATTCGGGAAAGTGCGAAAGGAAAATTAACAGGGCGAACAATGGAGATTCAACGTTTGATTGGGCGGTCATTGCGAGCTGTTGTTGACTTAGAAAAGTTAGGGGAACGGAGCATTGTTGTCGATTGTGATGTGATTCAAGCAGATGGGGGAACCCGTACAGCTAGTATTACAGGCGCTTTTGTTGCTCTACGCTTAGCAGTCAATCATTTATTGATGACTGGTGCACTAGCGGAAGACCCAATTAAAGAGCATTTAGCTGCTGTCAGCGTGGGTATTTTACCCGATGGTTATTGTGTGCTGGACTTAGATTACGCAGAGGACTCGAATGCTGCAGTGGATATGAACATCGTGATGACCGAGTCTGGTGAATTTGTGGAAATTCAAGGAACGGGTGAAGAAGCTACCTTCTCAGGAGATGAGTTAAATGCCATGCTCTTTTATGGAAAAACAGGGATTGAGGAATTAATTGCGTATCAGAAAGAAGCGCTTTATGCTTTAGCCTCTGAAGAAGTCCCTTCGCAAGATTCAGAAGAGAAAGTGATTGTCATTGCGACTAGAAATCCTGGTAAAGCGAAAGAGTTTAGTTCAATTTTTGGTGAAAAAGGATATACAGTTAAGACGTTATTAGATTATCCGAATTTGCCAGATGTAGAAGAAACTGGTCGAACATTTGAAGAAAATGCTCGTCTAAAAGCTGAAACAATTGCAGAAATTTTACAGAAACCAGTACTAGCAGATGATTCAGGATTAATTGTTGATGCCTTAGGAGGAATGCCAGGGATTTATTCTGCTCGTTTTGCTGGTGAGCCAACTAACGATGCTTCAAATAATGCGAAACTACTACATGAGTTAACGGGCGTGCCAAAAGAAAAAAGACAAGCGCGTTTCCATTGTACATTGGTTTTTGCTGAACCAAAGAAAGAAAGTCTGGTGGTCGAAGCTGAATGGCCAGGAGAAGTCGGTACGATTCCTCGTGGTGAAGGAGGCTTTGGGTACGATTCACTTTTCTATGTTCCAGAGCTTGGTAAGACGGCAGCTGAATTGTCTGGAGAAGAGAAAAATAAAGTTAGTCATCGTGGACAAGCAGTGGCAAAATTAAAAGAACAATGGGAAGAATGGCTAAAAAAATAGGAGTTGAAACGTATGAAAATCTTGGTAGTAAGCGATAATCATGGCGACCGTGACTGTTTAGTTGATTTAGTGAATCATTATGAAGGACAAGTCGATGCACTCTTTCACTGTGGTGATTCTGAATTAGAACCGACAGATGAACTTTGGCAAAAATTCATTGTAGTCCAAGGAAATTGTGATTTTTATGATGAATTTCCCAAAACTGTGACTAAAAAAGTGGGGGATCAAGTTATTTATATGACACATGGTCATTTGGCCAATGTTAGAATGGGGCTCACGACACTTGCTTTACAAGCGGAAGAAGCAGGAGCGACAATTGCCTTATTTGGTCACACTCATGTACTCGGCGCAGAGCGACACAATAACATTCTCTTTGTTAATCCGGGAAGTATTCGTTTACCTCGTGGACCAGTTCAAGAGAAAACATATGCCATAATTGAAAGTACACCTGAACAATATCTCGTTCAGTATTATAACAAAGAGCACCAACCGTTGGAACGATTAAAGGCAACGTTTACGAAGTAAGTGAATGTTAAGAAATAAGTGCTACTTTTTTATTTATCAGATTTTGAGCGTAGGACAAAAATCTCTTTTTGATTTTTGTCCTACGCTCTTTTTTTAGTCGACTTGGATAACCTTTAAGCCGGTCTTACGAAGTTCTGTAATTAAAGTTGATGAGCAATGTTTGTCTGTAATCAAACAATCAAAAGCGGTAATATCAGCAATTTTAAATTTAGACGTCAAGCCGATTTTTCGATGGTCCGCGACCAGAATTTTTACTTTTGTTGTTTGTTTTATCATAAGCTCATTAATTTTTGCTTCATTGAAAATTTTTGTAGTGACGCCATGTTCTAAACTGACCCCGCTACAGCCAATTACGCAAACATCGGCATGCGTTGCGGTGATTGTGTTAATGGCAATATCTCCTACCAGAACTTCTTTGGGAAAACGTAATTCGCCTCCGGTCAAAATATAATTGTATTGAGAAACATGAGGCTTGGTGGCAATTTTTAAATTATTCGTTACGATGGTCAGATGGTCGGCCTTTAAATAATGGAGAATATTCAAAGCAGTGGAACTTGAATTAATGAAAACGGTATCATAATCACTTAGATAGCTACAAGCAACACGAGCAATGGCTTGTTTTAATAACTCCGGTCCTGATTGATCAAAGTCTTTCTGATTTTGGTCGTTGTAAATACAATACCCATATTTTCGAATGATGTCATTCTTAGTTTCTAAGACATTTAAATCACGACGAATTGTGCTTAAGGAAACATTTAAAGCATCTGCTAATTTATAGGTAGTCATTTGTTTGTTTTTTTGCAGCAGCGCGAGAATGTTTTGTTGCCTTTTTTCAATGGTTTCTAATGAACTTTTCAAGTAATACAACCTCCTTTAGTTATTTTTTTGGACACGGTCCCCCATGAAATAGTATAACTCATAGGAAAACAAAACACGTAAAAGAATCATTAAAAGTGCAAACAATCATATAAAAGGGTTTTCATTGTGATTTTTTGCGGCTATGATTTTCTTATAAAGCATAACACAATCATTTGAGAAGAGGAGTGGTAGCATGAGCAAATCGATTCATGAAATTACAAAAGAAAGTTGGTTGAAGGCGACATTTCCAGAATGGGGCACTTATTTAAACGAAGAAATTAATCAGACAAATGTGCTTCAAGGAACGGTTGCACTCTGGTGGCTTGGTTGTACAGGCATTTGGCTGAAAACGCATGAGAACACGAATATTTTATGTGATTTATGGTGTGGAACAGGAAAACAAACGCACGGGAACGGCTTAATGAAAAATGGCCATCAAATGATGCGCATGAGTGGTTGCCAAAAAATGCAACCTAATTTAAGAACACAACCTTTTGTGATTGATCCTTTTGAAATAAAAGAGGTAGATGCTTTAGTTGTCACACATATTCATTCAGACCATTTGGATATTCACACAGCTGCTGCTGTTCATCAAAATTGTCCTAAGGCTCTATTTATTGGTCCAAAAGAAGTAGTGAAAACATGGCAGCGTTGGGGTGTTCCGGCAGAAAAAACACGGGTTATAGAGCCTGGTCAAGAAATAAAAGTGAATGATGTGAATGTAGTGGCCTTGGAAGCTTTTGATCGAACCGCGCTAATTACTTCTGATGATCCTGAAAATACATTTAAAGGTAAAATGCCTCAGGACATGAATGAACTAGCTGTCAATTATCTATTTGAAACCTCAGGTGGTACGGTATATCACGCCGGAGACTCTCATTATTCTAACTTGTTTGCGAAACATGGTAATCAATATGCAATTGATGTTTGCTTAGGAGCATATGGCGAAAATCCTCGCGGTATCACAGATAAAATAACTTCTGTTGATATGTTGAGAATGGCAGAATCTTTAAATGCGAAAGTAGTCATTCCTGTTCATTATGATATTTGGTCTAATTTTATGGCGGATCCAAAAGAAATCATGGAAATTTGGAAATTTAAAAAAGATCGTTTACATTATCAATTTAAACCATATATTTGGCAAGTGGGTGGCAAATTTGTTTATCCAAATGACAAAGACAACTTAGAATTTAACTTTGATCGTGGCTTTGATGATGTTTTTGTTAAAGAAAATGATACACCATTTCCTTCATTCTTGTAAGAAAGGCTGGATGTACAATGTTAACTTATTTTTGGGAGCAAGAGCTTATTCATTACCCTGATAAAGAACCGGTTAGTTGGCAAGAGGCGATTCAGGAAAGTTGTTTGATTTTACTCCAAAAACACGTCATCGATCAGAGTTATGTCGATGAGATTATTCAGTGTGTCGAAACGTTTGGACCTTATATCATCATTGCTCCTGAAGTAGCCATGCCACATTCATCAGAGGAAAGCGCAGGCGTTTTTGGAACGGCCATTTCTTTTACAAAATTTAAGCAAGCAGTCACTTTTACTGGCGATCAAGAAGCAAAAACAGCAACATTATTTTTTACATTGGCAGCCCAAAATCCCGCCGAACATCTTGAAAATATTCAGCAATTGATGGATTTATTGATGACGGATGGCGTGATTGCTGACTTGTTAGAAACAAATACGCCAATGGATTTTAAAGAAGTTATGGAGAAATATCAATTATAGGGGGAAAAATCAATGGGGGAGTTCTTGTTAAATAGTTGGACTTATTTTGCTACGAACGTTTTAACACAGCCAGCATATTTGATTGGTTTCATCGTGTTATTAGGTTATCTCTTGTTACGGAGGCCCTTTTATGAATGTTTAGCAGGTTTTCTGAAAGCGACAGTTGGTTATTTTATTTTGAGTGTTGGTTCTGGTGGTTTGGTTAATAATTTTCGCCCTATTCTAGTAGGCTTGAAAGAGCGATTTAATTTACAGGCAATGGTTACCGATCCATATTTCGGGCAAAATGCAGTCGATGCTGGATTGATGAAAACCTTTGGACGAACCTTTGGTGATGTGATGATTTTGTTATTGATCGCATTTATTATGAATATTTTGTTGGTTCGTTTTCAAAAATATACAAAATTGAGAGCCGTTTTTACAACAGGGAATGTTCAGATTCAACAAGCAGCTACCGCTTTCTGGATTTTACTCTTTTGTTTTCCTAACTTAGGTAGAATCGAAGTACTAATTTTTATGGGCTTAATTCTTGGGTGTTATTGGGCAGTTGCTTCAAATTTAACGGTAGGGATTACGCAGGAATTAACAGAAGGTGCTGGTTTTGCGGTAGCCCATCAACAAATGTTTGGCATATTTATTTTTGCAAAATTAGCAGAATGGTTGAAAAAACGTGATCAAAAGAAACATCGTTCAGAGAAGGTCGATAAAAAATTGGAAGATATCGAATTACCAGGATTTCTATCCATTTTTAATGAAAATATGGTTGCTACGTCCATTTTGATGCTCTTTTTCTTTGGCATTATCTTGCTTGTTTTGGGACAAGATTATTTAATTCAAGCTAAATTTATGCAAGAAGGGCAGAGTTTCTTCTTTTATATCATGACCACTTCATTAAATTTTGCTGTCTATTTAGCTATCTTACAATTGGGTGTTAGAACCTTTGTCGACGAGTTGACGCAGTCATTCCAAGGGATTTCAAATACCATTTTACCAGGCGCTGTTCCTGGGATTGACGTAGCAGCGACTTTCGGATTTGGCTCGCCCAACGCAGTAACAATTGGGTTTCTCTTTGGCGCATTAGGCCAGTTTTTAATGATTGGCTTACTGATTCTATTAAAGTCTCCGACAATCGTTATTGCGGGTTTTATCCCATTGTTTTTTGATAACGCTGTCATAGCTGTTTATGCAAATAATCGTGGTGGAGTAAAAGCTGCTTGTTTATTCCCCTTCCTTTCAGGTTTAATCCAAGTAGGTGGCTCAGCTTTATTTGCTACATGGATTGGATTATCTCAATATGGCGGTTATTTGGGCATGTTCGATTGGGCAACAGCTTGGCCGTTATTTACAATCATTATGAAAGTTCTAGGCTATGTTGGCGTAGCAGTGGTGGTGATTGGGTTACTAATAATTCCGCAACTTCAGTATCGTAGAAATCCAGAAGGTTACTTTATGATTGTCAATGATTATGAACAATATGCTAAAAAATTTCAAGAGAATTAAAGGAGGAATTTGAAATGAGAATACTTGTTTCCTGTGCCAATGGTTCTGGCACGAGTCTAATGATGATGCGGAGTGTTGAAAAAGCAATGAAAGAACTAGGCGTACCGATTACAAAAATTCATCATTGCGCCATTTCAGAAGGAAAAAGCTCTGCTAGCCAATACGACGTTGTTTTTACTCCAGTCAATTTTTTACAAATGTTTCAGCAAGCAGAAAAACGTGGAGTCACAGTGATTGGCATTAAAAATGTAATGTCTGCAAAAGAAATTCAAGAAAAATATATGGCTTCAGATCGTTATCAAAAATCTGAATAAAAGGGTGGGAAAGATGAAAAGACCAAACTTACAAATCGCTTTAGATCATAATAGCTTAGAAGACGCTTTAGCAGATTGTATGAAAGTTGGAGAAATTGTCGATATTATCGAAGTTGGCACTATTTTGTGTTTACAAGAAGGCCAAAAAGCAATTCGTTGTTTAAAACGCATGTTTCCTAATAAAACGATTGTTGCTGATACAAAATGTGCTGATGCGGGTGGTACAGTTGCTCGTAATGTCGCACAAGCAGGCGCTGATTTCATGACGGTCATTTGTTGCGCCACCTTACCAACGATGGCTGCAGCTCAAAAAGAAGTCCGAGAATTACAAGTAGAACTATATGGAAATTGGACAATGCAACAAGCTCGACAATGGCGAGAATTAGGGATTAATCAGGTGATTTATCATCAAAGTAGAGATGCTCTTTTAGCTGGCGGCAGCTGGGGAGAAAAAGATTTGAATAAAGTTCAAGAACTAATTGACTTAGGCTTTGAAGTGTCCGTCACAGGTGGTTTAACTGTCGAAACGCTTGAATTGTTTCAAACAATGGCAGTTGCAACATTTATTGCGGGCCGTGGGATTACCGAATCAAAAAATCCTGAACAAGCAGCCAAAGATTTTCAAAAAAAAATCGATCAGATTTGGAAGTGATAAAATGGCACGAATTGGACTGTATGAAAAAGCACTCCCGCAAAATTTAACTTGGGCAGAACGATTAACATGGGCCAAAAAGTTAGGGTTTGATTTTTTAGAAATGTCAATTGATGAATCCGATGAACGTTTAGCACGATTGGCTTGGACACCAAGCCAGTTACAAGAACTTTATCAATTAATGGTGAAAGAAGATTTTTTTATCCATTCTTTGTGTTTAAGTGGTCATCGGCGGTTTCCTTTAGGCTCTTTAAATAAAGAAACACGTGAAAAAGGGCGGAAAATTTTATCTCAAGCGATTCGTTTGGCTCATCAATTAAACATACGGGTAATTCAAATAGCTGGCTATGACGTCTTTTACGAAGAAAAAACTGCCGAAACAAGGGAATTTTTTCTTCAAGGTCTGAAAAAGGGCGTTGAGGAAGCTGCACAATACGGTGTCATTCTGGCTGTTGAGATTATGGATGACCCTTTTATGAATAGCATACAAAAATTTCTAGAAATTAAGGAACAAATTCCGTCTCCTTTTTTGCATGTTTATCCTGATTTAGGTAATTTGTCTGCTTGGCCGGAAAATAATCCGGCGGTTGAGCTTGAAAAGGGAATTGCTGAAATCGCTGCTATTCACTTAAAAGATACCTTCGCTGTAACAGACACATTTGAAGGGAAGTTTCGGGAAGTTACTTTTGGAGAAGGCTGTGTTGATTTTACAGGCTTATTGAAAACACTCAAGCGGTTAAACTATAGTGGTCCTTTTTTAATTGAAATGTGGAATGAAACGGATTTGAATTTTCAAGAAAAAATTCAAGCCGCGCAGCAGTATCTCTATCCCAAATTAGCAGAGGTGGGTTATTATGAACAATAAAGCGATCATCCAAGCAATGAAACAACGTGTTTATGAAGCGAATCTGGCTTTGCCAAAACTGGGCTTAGTCAAATTAACGTGGGGCAATGTTAGTGAAATCAATCGGTCATTAGGAATTATCGTAATTAAACCAAGCGGCGTCAAATATCAAGAAATGACCAAGGAACAGATGGTAGTGACTGATTTAAAGGGACAACTATTGGAAACCAATGCATTAAAGCCGTCTTCTGATTTACCCACGCATCTTTATCTTTATCAAAAAATGCCAGAAATTGGAGCGATTGCGCACACGCACTCCCTGAATAGTGTTACGTGGGCTCAAGCAGGGCGAGCCTTACCTCCTTACGGTACCACCCATGCGGATGCTTTTTATGGCGCTGTACCTTGCACAAGAGCGCTCTATGAAAGTGAAATTAAAGAAAACTATGAAGAAGAGACTGGCAAAGTCATTGTTGAAACATTTCATGAACAAGAACTAGATCCTTTAGCAGTTCCAGGAGTGCTAGTTTATGGACATGGCCCATTTACTTGGGGAATGACTCCGGAAAAAGCAGTTGAAAACAGTTTGATTTTAGATGAAATCTGTTCAATGGCACGTTTGACGGAAATAATTAATCCAGCTGTTGAACCAATTGATCATTTTTTATTGGATAAACACTATCTTAGAAAACATGGGATTTCCGCTTATTATGGTCAGTGATGGCTGTGATGAAACGTGTGAAAAAGAAGGATAATTGACTGATTAATTGGTCTTTTATAAAAACTTAGTTGTCTGTTATGGGACAACTAAGTTTTTATTTTTTTAAGAAAGCGTTCTCTTTTTTTGGAGAGAATAGAACAAAACGTTAATTTTCGTTTGTTAAGTTATGAAGAATTTGCGAATTCCAAGACTTTTTCCGCAGAATTAGGTACAATAAGTTACGTGTTAAAGAATTAGAAATGGAGGCAACCCAATCATGATAGGGACTGCTGTAAAAGAATTATTATTAGAAAAACAAGAAACGTTTTTAGTACCCGCCGAAAATGTCGCCAACGTAATGTGTTTAAATCCATTAAGTCATGCGGCATTAGTCTTATCGCAAGTTCGCTATTCCAAGATTCCTGTGTTAGATAAGGGAGATCGCTTTGTTGGCTTAATTGGCTTGACAGACGTTGTAGATAAAATGTTTGATTTGACTTCAGTGGATTTTGAAAAATTGAATGAATTTACTGTGGCCGATGTAATGGAAGTCAATGTTCCTGTAATTGGTGAATCGTGGGATTTAGAAGAAGTGTTACATTTATTAGTAGATGCTTCTTTTTTACCAGTGGTTGATGATAATCAACGCTTTAAAGGTATCATTACACGCAAAGAAATTTTAAAAGCGGTCAATCATATGGCGCATGAATTAGAAAAACATCATCTTGTTCTGCCTAAATCAGAAGAAGAAATGAAAGTAATTTAAATAAAACGCAAGAAACTCTTTACTTTTTTCTCATAAATGCGTTATTCTGTATGATAACACGAAGTAAAGGAGTGCTGTGATTGGACGCATATGAGATTATTCAGTATATTGGCGATGCCAAAAAGCAAACGCCTGTTAAAGTAACACTGAAAGGGCAATTAAAAGAAGTCACGTTTCCGGAAACAATTAAGGTCTTTAATAATTGTAAAATTGGGACATTGTTTGGCGATTGGGCTGACGTAAAACCTTTTTTAGAAGCAAACAAAGAAAAAATTGAGGATTATGTTGTAGAAAACGATGCACGTAACTCAGCAATTCCTTTTCTTGATCTGAAAGACATTAATGCTCGGATTGAACCAGGTGCTTTGATTCGCGAAAAAGTTGAAATTGGCGATCAAGCGGTGATTATGATGGGGGCTATTCTAAATATTGGCGCCGTCGTTGGTGCAGGGACTATGATTGATATGGGCGCTGTTTTGGGCGGTCGTGCAACTGTAGGGAAGCATTGTCATATTGGCGCAGGAACGGTTTTAGCTGGTGTCATTGAACCACCAAGTGCCGCACCTGTGGTTATTGAAAACGAGGTTGTCATTGGAGCGAATGCGGTCGTACTAGAAGGGGTTCGTGTTGGTGAAGGTGCCGTTGTGGCTGCTGGGGCAGTAGTTGTGGAAGACGTTCCAGCGCATACCGTTGTTGCAGGCGTGCCAGCAAAAGTAATTAAACAAATTGATGATAAAACCAAGAGTAAAACAGAGATTTTAGAAGAATTACGTAAACTCTAAAAATAAATTAGTCAGTCGCGATGAAGAAACTTCTTCATGGCGGCTTTCGATTACCCAAAAAATGAAGGAGTGGCTTTTGTGGAGCAAGAAGAATTAATTGCGATTAGACGGCAACTACATCAAATACCTGAAATCGGTTTAGAAGAAAAGGAAACACAAGCCTTTTTACTTAATGAAATTGATAAAATGAAGCAACCTTATCTGCAAGTTCGAACATGGCAAACGGGGATTTTAGTCTTCATAGAAGGCAAAAATCCTCAGAAAACCATCGGCTGGCGTGCTGATATTGATGGTTTGCCTATTCAAGAGGAAGTGGTTTCTGCTTTTCAATCAAAACGACCAGGGTTTATGCATGCCTGTGGGCACGATTTTCACATGACAATCGGTTTAGGGATTTTGAAAGAATTAAGTCAACAGCAACCAGACAATAACTTTTTATTTTTATTTCAACCTGCTGAAGAAAATGAAGCAGGGGGGATGTTGATGTATGAAGACCATGCGTTTGGTGAGTGGTTACCTGATGAATTTTATGCGCTTCATGTTAATCCTGATTTGCCAGTCGGAACTATTAGTACCAGAGTAGGGACATTGTTTGCTGCCACTTGTGAAGTGAACATTACCTTAAAAGGAAAAGGTGGACATGCGGCTTTTCCGCATCAAGCGAATGATATGGTCTTAGCGGCCACCAATTTAATTCAGCAAGCGCAAACGATCGTTAGTCGAAATGTTGATCCTGTGGTTGGGGCAGTCGTTACTTTTGGGACTTTTCATGCAGGGACTGCCTGCAATGTGATTGCCGAAGAAGCAACTTTATCTGGTACAATTCGCACATTGACAGCAGAAACTAATGAACAAACGCAGCGAAGAATTCGCGAAATTAGTGAAGGTATTGCGCAATCTTTTCAATGTGAAGTAACTGTTCATCTTGATCAGAAAGGGTATTTACCTGTAGTGAATGAGCCCGCATGTACCACGAATTTTATTGAATATATAAGCAAACAAGCAACAGTTCAATTTCAACAAGCACCGGTTGCAATGACAGGTGAAGATTTTGGCTATCTATTGTCTAAAGTCCCAGGCACGATGTTTTGGTTAGGCGTGGCAAGTCCCTACAGCCTTCATTCTGCTAAGTTTGAACCGAACGAAGAGGCGTTATTGTTTGGAGTGGAGGCAGTTAGTGGGTTTTTAAAATCATTGGACAATTAGAAAAACAGCCACCAGATAACTAATAAATATCTGGTGGCTGTTTTTTATTTTGCAATAATGGGCGTATTGGGAATCGTAAAGCCGGCCTCTGTTAATGCTTTGATATATTGAGCTAGAAATTCTTCTTTGACCGCAAATTGTTTGCCGTTTAGTACATACATGGTCGTTCGCACCGCAAAGTTACCATTGCCTAAATCGACCATACCAAAAATATCTGGCCCAGTTTGAATACTTTCGATATACTTTTCTTTTAACGTTTCATTGACTTCTGTAATCACTTCACAAATTTTTTCATAACCTTCTTCAGGATTGATGCGGACATCAATTAACACTTGCATATTGGCACGAGACAGGTTACTGATTGTGGTGATGTTTCGGTTTGGAATAAAATGAACAGTTCCATCAACCGCTTTAATTTGAGTGGTTCGTAATCCGACAGAAGTAACAGTTCCTTCAATATTTAACGCCAATAAGCGAATATAATCACCTACATCCATTTGTTGTTCTAAAATAATGAAAAATCCGGTAATTAAGTCATTCATGAATCCTTGAGCCCCTAAACCAATGGCAACACCGGCAATTCCCGCTCCAGCTAATAATGAGCCAACAGGCACACCGACAATGGTCAAAAGAGAATAGATGAAGAAAAAGAACAGCGTATATTGAAATGCATTAATGATTAAAGTGTGTAATGTTTTTAAACGGCTTTCACTAAAATGTTGCTTTTTACTATAATTTGCATAGGTGCGATCAATTAAATATTTCCCGATTCGCTGAATAATAAAAAATAGAAAAATTAAAAATAAAATTGATAAACTTTTTTCAATTAAGGTAGCGACAATGGCATCCCAATTAATATTGTTCCAAAAGCGTTGTAGCGCGCTCACTTTTTTTACGGTCGCTTCTGCTAAATCAGGAGCAGAAGAATCGACTGTTTCAGTACTGGCTAAACCAAGTATCAACATAAAAATCCAACTTTCTCTAAAATTTCTTCTTTTAGTATACTAAATCTCTCGGCGAAAGGGGAAGAAAATAGAAAGTTTTTTTAAAGACTTAACATGTTTTTTTAGGAATGTTATAATTTTGTAAATAAATAATATATTTTATAATTTTGTTAAAGGTTGTGAGTGCTGCGTGAAAGTTTCAATTGAATGGGCAAAAAATGATTTACTTTCTAAATTACCTGTAACAATTTTTATTGATGAGCGATGTGCTACTCGCTTGACGGCTGACAAGCGACGAACATTTATCTTCCATAATCCAGTCGCTTTACGATTAGGGAGTCGTTTTTTTAGTAGTCAGATAATCGAAATTGCGGAATCATGTACATTGAAAGTTTCCTTTAATTGGTCCTGTGTTTATCTCTTTTGTATCTGGTTACTTGCAGTTAAACTGTGGATTGGAAGCGTTAGCGGTCGAACAATTGTAGTTGTAGCACTAATCGGAGTGCTGACTTATTGGCGTCGTTACTTATTAAAAATAAAGAAAATGACCTGACAAGTCGTGATTGTTTCGTGAAAGAAGAATGCGTAGTATACTAAAAGTAATGAAAATGAAGGGACTGAAGAAACACATGACTTTGGATAAAACAAAAAAATTAGCAAACGGCAATGAAATGCCACGCCTAGGTTTAGGTGTTTGGCGTGTAGAAGATGGCTCAGAAGCAACAAATTCAGTAAAATGGGCTTTAGAAGCGGGTTATCGCTTGATTGATACGGCAGCCGTTTATAAAAACGAAGTAGGGGTGGGCGAAGGCATTCGTCAATCGGGTATTCCCCGCGAAGAAATTTTCGTGACGACGAAATTATGGAATGAAGATCAAGGCTATGAAAATGCGATTAAAGCGTTTGATAAAAGCTTAGAAAAATTAGGGCTAGACTATGTTGATTTATATTTAATTCACTGGCCTGTTGCTGGTAAATATAAAGAATCATGGAAAGCATTAGAAGAAATTTACGCAAGTGGTCGTGCCAAAGCAATTGGCGTTTCCAATTTTCATCAACATCATTTGGAAGATTTATTAACAGAAGCAAATGTTGTGCCAATGGTGGATCAAATTGAATTACATCCTACGTTAACACAAGAACCGCTACGAAAATATTTAGCCGAAAATAAGATTGCCGTGGAGGCTTGGTCTCCTCTAGGACAAGGTAATTTATTATCTGAACCAGTACTAGTGAAAATTGGTGAAAAATATGGTAAATCAGCGGCCCAAGTGATTATTCGTTGGCACTTACAAAATGATATTATCGTGATTCCTAAATCTGTTCACGAAAAAAGAATTCAGGAAAATTTTGCTGTCTTTGATTTTGAATTAACACCAGAAGAAATAACCGCAATTAATCAGTTAAATAAGGATCATCGTTTTGGTGCAGATCCAGATAATTTTGATTTTTAAGTATGATAGCAAGTAAAAACGGAGGGGCGAAAGACGTCCCTCCGTTTTTACTATAATTTTTGAACAAAGTAGTTAAAGAGTGCTTGGGATTTGGCATCACGTGCGTACATTAGTTCAGGATGCCATTGAACAGCTAATAAAGGCTGCTGTTCATTTGTTGATTCCACTGCTTCTGCAAGGCCATCAGAGGACCAAGCAGTAACGCGTAAATCTTTTCCTAAAGTATGTAGTGCTTGGTGATGGTACGAGTTGACTTGACCAGTTGTACCATATATGTTTGATAATTGACTGTCTGGTTCAACATCAATACGATGCGTCGCAAAGATTGGTTGAGTGGGTTGTTGTCCGTGCTTAACTGACCATTGAGGATACATCGATAAATCTTGATATAATGTGCCACCTAAAGCAACATTGACTAATTGCATTCCACGGCAAACCGCAAAAATAGGTTTGTTTTGTTTTAAGGCTTCTTCAATTAGGGCTAATTCAAACTCGTCACGATCACGATTCGTTTCTTCTAATTTTATATGGGGTTCTTGTCCGTAAAATTCAGGGGCAACATCTTGACCGCCTGCTAAAAGTAGTTTATCAATTTGTTGTATATACGTAGCGGCTAATTCTTTGGGGCCAATTGGCAAAACGAGAGGAACGCCACCTGCGGCTTGAACAGCGCTAACAAAACCTTGTGGGGTGTAAGTCACTTGGTTACCGTGAAACACTTCAGCTGCCTGCAAAAGTTGATTGCCAGCGATTCCAATAATTTTTTTTGTCATAATAACATCACATCCTCAATAAATTCATACGTTCTATTGTAGCACTTTTTTTGAAAAAAGTGTTTGAGAAGAAGTCGAGACAAGTTTTGTCTCGGACAGCTCTCAAACACAAAAAGCTCAGTAAGTGAACAAGTGAAACTTTTTAACGTTCACGAATGACTTCGATTTTATAACCATCTGGGTCGACAACAAAGTAATAAGATGGTGCAGTTCCAGGTAAGCCTTTTAAGTCAGTGACAGTTAAGCCAGCCGCTTGATGTTTTTCGTGTAATCCTTCTAAATCATCTGTACTGATGGCGATATGACCATAACCGTTTCCTAAATCGTATGCTTCATGATCATAATTATAAGTTAGTTCTAGTTCGTAGTCGTCTCCTGGTAAAGTTAGATAAACCAAAGTAAATTTATTTTCTGGAAAATCACGACGGCGACTTTCTTCAAAATTGAAGGCTTTTTGATAGAAATCTAATGATGCCTCTAAATCTTTTACACGCACACATGTATGAGCCATTTTCATAGTTAAAAACTCCCTTTCAAACTTAATTATATTTCCAACGTTAATAGTAGCATAGATAAACGTGAAATGTAGAGAAAAACGCTTGGTTTCTGACTTGTTCTAAAGGAATTTCTCAGGTAAAATAGATGAAAAGAGAAGAGGTGCGCCAATGAAAACGCCAACGTTTGGAAAAAGAGAAGAGACATTGACCTATCAAACAAGATATGCTGCATACATTATTGTTTCAAAGCCAGAAAATAACACAATGGTTCTGGTACAAGCGCCAAATGGAGCTTATTTTTTACCAGGAGGCGAAATTGAAGGCACCGAAACGAAAGAAGAAGCGATCCATCGAGAAGTGCTAGAAGAATTAGGAATTAGTGTAGAAATTGGCCGTTATTTAGGGGAAGCTGATGAATATTTTTATTCGAACCATCGCCAAACGGCCTATTATAATCCTGGCTATTTTTATGTAGCGAATACTTGGCGGCAACTTAGCGAACCCTTAGAAAGGACCAATACTTTACACTGGGTTGCACCAGAAGAAGCAGTCCGTTTATTAAAAAGAGGAAGCCACCGTTGGGCCGTTGAAAAATGGCTAGCGGCAGCATCATAAAATAACAACGAATAACCCTCAATCTATGTTGATTAGATTGAGGGTTATTGTTATTGAAAAGAATGTTTAAATTAAAACCATTTTTTCAATAATTTGAGCGACACCATCTTCGTCATTACTAGTGGTATGCACATCGGCAATTGTTTTAACATTTTCTGTCGCATTGCCCATCGCAACACCAATCCCAGCGTAATCAATCATGGATAAGTCATTTTCATTGTCACCAATGGCCATCACTTCGTCTTTATTTAAGCCTAAATGGTCTGCCAATTTTGCTAGAGCATTGCCTTTGCTAGCATTTTTATTCATGATTTCATAGTAAAAAGGCGTACTTTTAACAGTCGTATATTTTTCGGTAAAATGTAATGGTAATTTTGCAATGGCAGGATCTAAAACTTCCGGCTCATCAATCATCATCATTTTAATAATGTTCATCTCTGGTGTCATTTCATCCACCGTACGATATTTCAAAGGCATGTTCACTAAAGATGCTTCGTGAATCGTATATTTACCAATATTGCGATTGGCAGTGTAAATAGCGGAATCATCAATTGTATGCAAGTGAGCGCCGACTTTACGAGAATACATTTCAATTTCTAAAAAATCCTCATAACTCAAGGTATAGCGTGAAATAATCGTATTATCTTTGGTTGCTTGGACAAGCGAACCGTTGTAGGTAATCACGAAATCATTTTCACCATATAAGGCTAATTCATCCAATTGTTCTTTCACGCCTGGCAAAGGACGGCCTGTACATAAAACAATACGAACGCCTTGATCATTTGCTTTTTGGAGCGCTTCTTTGACCCGTGGGGTAATCTTGTGTTGTGAATTTAGCAATGTTCCGTCGATATCAATAGCAACTAACTTAATTGACATAGAATCCTCCTAGAAAACCTATTTTTTTAAAACTAACGCACCATTATGAATGTAACTTGAAAACTCACGATACGTCTCATCAAATAAATCGTAATGTTTTTTATTTACTTGGTCAAGCATTTCTTTAGGGAAATAGAAACGTTCATCTCCTTGACTCTGACCAGCAAGTGCTGCAACTAGGGGACTGACCGTTGCCAATTCCACTAATGAGCCATCTTTTTGCATCAATTCAATTTGTGTACGATGACGGTCTTTATTTGGACGATAAAAATCGTAAGGTAAATCATAGCTTGAATTAATGGCAGTATAATATTTAGGGTTGAAACCAACTTTTTCAATCAATTCCCTTAAATAAGCAATCGTTGCTGCGCTCTCTTTTTCGTTCGTAAAGGTGGCTGACTTCAGAGGCTTACGCATAAGGAAACGTTTGGCTAAATCACCTAGAATTGAATCAGGCACATCCATCCATTGTGTAAAGTACGTAGAGAGGACGCCATCATCCAATTTTAAATATTCTTGTAAGGTGAAGTCCCCTTTAAAGAATGGTACAAGCAGAGAGGCTTGTAAATCATAGTCAAATTCAGGGTTTTCAAATAATTCTTTCGCCCGATGCAATAAATGATCAAGAATCACTTCCATCCCTCGAGAAACAGGGTGGAAATAGACTTGGACATACATTTGGTAACGACTAACGATATAGTCTTCCACAGCATGCATCCCATTCATAGCAAAGGCAATGCCTCCTTTGTAGGGTCGAATCACACGTAAGATTCTAGTTAAATCGAAAGTTCCGTATTCCGTCCCTGTAAAGTAAGCATCACGTAACAGATAGTCCATGCGATCGGCATCAATTTGACTAGAAATCATTTGCACCACTTGAGGATTTGGGTATTGTTTAGTAATAACGCTGGCGACTTTTTCAGGAAAATCTGCCGAAACACGGTTTAAAATTTGATAGACTTCCGTTTCTGGTGAGGTGATGATTTGGACCGTGATTGCTTCATGGTTTGTATCAAAAATATGCTCGAATGTATGTGAATAAGGACCATGACCGACATCATGTAATAAAGCTGCGCAAAGTGTAATCAGGCGCTCGTCGTCATTCCAGCCGTTTTCACCTAATCGTTCCACAGAGTAGTTACGTTGGAAAATTTCACAAATCCGACGTGTAATTTCGTAAACACCCAAAGAATGGGAAAAACGACTATGTTCGGCACCGTGAAACGTAAAAGAAGAAGTACCTAGTTGCTTAATGCGACGTAATCGTTGCACTTCAGCAGAATTAATAAGGTCTAAAATCACTTGATGTTGGACATGAATATAATTATGGACGGGATCACGAAAAACTTTTTCGATTGGTAATCGTTGCTCTTTATACGGAATCGTCATACGATCTCTCCTTTAATTAAGGCGTTTCGTTGCGCCATTTTTTCCAGCTGGACAGTTAAATTTGTTTGGAACCATTCTGAGGTTATAATTGGTTCGGTTAAGTTTGGATCAATAGATTTTTCAAATTGTTGAGGTAATGCTTCGATTAAACGGGTTTTTACGGCGTCTATTGTTAATGGAGTCTCAATCAGGGTTTCTAAATTTGCCATCACTGCTGGATCAACGGGTGGATAGCCATTTTCACCAAATTGTTCTTGTAAGCCAGCAAGGTAAAAGTCTCGAACCACTTCTCCACGAGCAAGTTGATTGCCGTTAACGCTGATGTAAATCATGACAGCAATACCGTCTTTGACGCGTCGTTGGGCAATCCCAGCAAACTTTTGACCGCCAATACTTAAATCATAAGTACCAGGACAATAGGATGTAGTAATTTCAAAGGCGTCAATCTCTTTCTCCGGAAAACTCTGACGGAGCCAAGCCCACATTAATTCATAAGCCGCATCGATACTTAATTTGTGTTCAGAATTATTTGGTAAAATAAGTGAAACATTTAAAATACCCGAATCGGCAATCACCCCTAAACCGCCGGCATTGCGAACGACTACAGAATAATCGTTTTCTTGCAGAGAAGTGATGCCTTCTTTTAGATGTGGTACACGGGTATCTTTCATGCCAAGAATCATTGCTTGATCCAATTGCCAGAAATGAATGATTGGTTGGTGATGCATTCCTGAAAAAGTAGTTAAAACATCGGTCAAGGCAAAAGGTAAAAAATAGTCACTGTTTGTTAAACAACCTGAATCAAGGAGCATAAATGATTCGGTGTGAAGGGGAAAAGTTGTGCTCATAAAAAACGTCCTGTCTATTTATAATTACGTCATTTAATACGTTTATTTTCTTACTCTCTCTTATATTATATACAAAAAACGCAAAAAAGCATGTTATATAAACGAATTCTGAAGGAATTCTCTAAAATAGTAAACGGTTTTCTTATTAAATAGATGAAACAAATGCTTGCAACCCGTGAAAAGAGCTTATACAATAAGAAAAGGTACATAAACAAGGAAAAATTGACTTTAGTTGACAAATATATTGAAAAAGTCAACAATAAGAAAGTTATATTTTGGAAAAGGAGTGACCATTATGGATTTATCAACAGGCGTTCCTGTATCGATTCAACTAAAAACGATTGTCCAACAAGGCAACGAACAAAAAGATTTTTTCTTTGACCTAGAAGGTCAATTAGTAAAAATGGGTGATACATTATACATTCGTTACAAAGAAGAATTATTAGAGGATACAGAACCAACCCCCGTAACCATTAAAATTGAACCAGACGGGCATGTTCAGCTGATTCGTGCCGGCGAATTACGGATGCGTTTAAGATTTGGCTATCAGGAAAAATTAGATACAAGTTATCGAACCCCTTATGGCTTGCTACAGATTAGTACGTTTACACATAATTTGCGTGTTAGTTTAAAAGATCAACCAATGTCTGGTAAGATTTTAGTTGATTATGATTTATACTCTCAAACAGAGCGAATCGGAGAATATCATTTAGAATTAGAATTTACTGCATAAATATTGCAGAATAGAATTGATTTTTTTTCAATGTTTTTGTATGATAAGGAGTAGACTGTGAAAGGACGTGTACCTCTTGGAAATTAATGTATTTGAAGGGTTAAACAAAAAAGAATTATCCATGATTGAAGTAGCACACGCTATTTTAGAACAACATGCAGATGTAATGGATTTTTCTGATTTAGTTAACCAAATCCAAAATTATCTTGGCAAGTCTGATAGTGAAATTCGTGACCAATTAGCACAATTTTATACAGATTTAAACATCGACGGTAGCTTTATCTCATTGGGAGACAATCGTTGGGGCTTACGTTCATGGTATCCAATCGATTCAATCGATGAAGAAGTTACACATGGCTTGGAAGAAGACGAAGAAGATGCACCACGTCGTAGAAAACGTAAAAAAGTAAATGCCTTCATCACTAATCCAAACGATGAAGATGTAATTGACTATAACGATGACGATCCAGAAGATGCTGAATTAACAAATGATGATGAAGAAGACATCTTGTACGATGATGAAGAAGATGAAGATGAAGAAATCAAAGCATACAACTCTGACTTACAAGAGATTGGTGCAGATTCAGACGATGATGAAGAAGACATTCCGCAAATCGAAGAAGATTTAACGATCATTGATGACGATGATGTTGAAGATGAAGACGATTTTGATGACGAATATTCTGAAGAGTAAGAAACTAAAAAGCTTGATTCCTAAGAAGGAGTCAAGCTTTTTAGTTGAATGCTTAAGAAAAATGAGAAAATAGAAAAAATTATTTTCTTGAATAGAAGTACTTGACCTGATGTCCGTTTGCTTGTATTATACTACTTGGGCACCTTTAAGAAGGTCAGAAGTTTGAACGAACTTACAAGCTCCCTATTCGTAATGGATAGGGAGCTTTTCTATTTTTGTTTCTTTTTTATTTGGAGAAACGTAAGAGTCTCAAAGTTGTTTTACTTCTCTCTACAAAATATTATCAAAGAAAGGGTTTTTAACTATTATGACAAAATACATCTTTGTTACAGGTGGCGTGGTTTCTTCTATCGGAAAAGGGATTGTCGCAGCATCTTTAGGACGATTATTAAAAAATCGTGGATTAAAAGTAACGATTCAAAAATTCGATCCATATATTAATGTGGATCCGGGGACAATGAGTCCTTACCAACATGGAGAGGTTTTTGTCACAGATGATGGTGCCGAAACAGATTTGGACTTAGGTCACTATGAACGTTTTATTGATATTAACTTAAATAAATACTCAAACGTAACCACTGGAAAAATTTATTCAGAAGTCTTACGTAAAGAACGTAAAGGGGAATACTTAGGTGCAACAGTGCAAGTTATTCCACACATTACCAATGAAATCAAAGAAAAAATCATGCGTGCAGCGAAAATGACGGATGCCGATGTGATTATCACAGAAGTAGGTGGTACTGTCGGCGACATCGAATCATTACCTTTCCTAGAAGCATTGCGTCAAATGAAAGCTGATATGGGTAGTGACAACGTAATGTACATCCATACAACCTTGATTCCTTACTTAAAAGCGGCTGGCGAAATGAAAACTAAACCAACACAACATAGTGTCAAAGAATTAAGAAGTTTAGGGATTCAACCAAATATTTTAGTGGTCCGTACGGAATTACCTGTTTCTCAAAACACTAAAAACAAATTAGCACAATTCTGTGATGTTAATCCGGAAGCGGTAATTGAATCTCGTGATGTTGAAACGTTATACTCCATTCCATTAGCACTTCAAGCACAAAACATGGATCAAATTGTTTGTGATCATTTAAAATTGGATGCACCGGCTGCAGACATGACTGAGTGGCGTGCATTAGAAGAAAAAGTTCTTAACTTGAAAAAGAAAACAAAAATTGCGCTGGTTGGTAAATATGTTGAATTACCAGATGCCTATATTTCTGTTGTAGAAGCATTAAAACATGCTGGGTTTGATTTTGATTCAGATATCGAAATTGATTGGGTTGATTCACAAGAATTAACTGCTGAAAATGTCGCTGAAAGAATTGGTTCAGCAGATGGTATTTTGGTTCCTGGTGGTTTTGGTGATCGTGGAATTGAAGGGAAAATTGAAGCGATTCGTTTTGCTCGCGAAAATGACGTACCATTCCTTGGCATTTGCTTAGGTATGCAAATGGCCTGTGTAGAATTTGGTCGTAACGTTGTGGGCTTAGAAGATGCTGGTTCTGCAGAAACTAATCCTGACGTGACAAATAACATTATTGATTTAATGGCAGATCAAGAAAACATCGAGAATTTAGGTGGCACACTACGTTTAGGTTTATATCCATGTAAATTGAAAAAAGGAACGAAAACTGCGGCAGCATACGGAAATGAAGATGTTGTCCAAGAACGTCACCGTCATCGTTATGAATTTAACAACAAATACCGTCAATTATTTGAAGAAAATGGCTTAGTCTTCTCTGGAGTTTCACCAGATAATCGTTTAGTTGAGATTGTTGAAATTCCTGAAAAACAATTCTTTGTGGCTTGTCAATTCCACCCAGAATTAATTTCTCGTCCAAATCGCCCACAACGCTTAATCAAAGGATTTGTTGGTGCAGCTTTGGCAAATAAAGAAAGTAAATAAGCAAAAATGGACGAAGTGATTCAGTTCACTTCGTCCATTTTTAATCTAAAAAAGTACGGGGCTCATCATGAGCCCCGTACTTTTTATGCTGCTTTATTTTCATCTGGTTTAGAACTACTTTCAGGTGGTTGCGGCGGTTCTTGTGAACTAGAACTTGATGGTTCAGGTGGTTGTTCCGATGTTGCCGGTTGCTCTGCTGAGGAAGAGCTTGCCGGTTGTTCGGTTGAGGGTGGCGCTTCAGAGGAAGAAGGCGCACTTTCTGAACTAGAACTTGATGAACTTTCCGCTTCTTTTGTGGAAGAGGATTCCACCGTACTGCTAGATTCCGGCTGTGGTGCTGAAGAGGTAGTACTTGGTAAAACTTGTACATTTGGTACCTCATAGGCATCTTTCACGTATAATTCATTACCTACCCGCACAACACTGTCTGGCTGCACCCAGTCATCGTTTGAAACATTTTGAGACAAGTAACTCATTATTTCACGATAAACATCCGAGGCAATCCCATAGTATTCTTGATAGATTGGTGTATTTCGATCATTGTATCCAGTCCAAACAGAAACGGCATAGTGTGTTGTATAACCAACAAAGGTACTATCCGGGGCAATTCCTTTTTCTGTTGTCCCCATTCGCGCTAAATCTTCATCAGTATAGTTAGAAGTCCCTGTTTTGGCCGCTTGGATTAAGCCTGGAATGGCGCCGTTAAATCCTGTTCCGCCGTTTAAAACATCTTTTAACATATCCGTCATCATATAGGCGGTAGAGTCTTTCATCGCACGTTTACCATCAGGTTGATAATCAACGCTAGTTCCATCATTGAAAACGACTTTGTTTACGTAATACGGTTTGTTGTAAATCCCGTTATTGGCGAAAGCCGCATAAGCTGCTGCTAACTTCAATGAGGAAATTCCATATTTATCGCCATCTACATCGCTTGTGTTACTTGAAATGGCATTCGAGGCTTCTAAGTTTTTATAGTCAATTCCTAGCCCTTTAATGAAAGGCATGATGTTTTCTTTACCAACTTCATCAAACGTCTGGACCGCGGTGGTGTTACGAGAACCCATAATCGCACGGCGCATAGTAATGACGCCTTGATATGTTAAATCAGAGTTGAAGACATCAATGTCGGTACCAGGATATTTCGTTGGTTTATCCACCATGAGGCGACCTGTCGAATAATTTAAATTCTCAATTGCGGGACCATAATCCATGATTGGTTTCACGGTTGAACCAACATCACGTTGGGTGTTAACAGCTAAATTGTTTCCTAATTGCACATCATCAGGAATGTGACGACCACCAATTTGTGCTCGGACCTGTCCAGAGGCAACATCAATAACGGTTGAAGCCACTTGCATTTTATCATCTGGAAACGCAACGTATTGATCACTGTTGACAATATCGTAAAGTTGTTTTTGGGCATTCATATCTAAGTTTGTGTAGATATCTAGTCCGTCTGTGTAAACATTTTTACCAGTTTTTGCTTTCACTTCATTGATTACTTCTTTGACGTAATTATCTACGACTTTTCGATTGTCATCACTGGCTTTTAATGGCACTAAGCCTTCATCGATTGGGGTCGCTTTAGCTTTTTCGTACTCTGCTTTCGAGATTTTTTTATTGTCGTACATTGTGTAAAGTACAACATCCCGACGTTCTTTAGCAGTATCTGGTTTTGTATAGGGATCGTATGAGTTTGGCGCTTGCGGCATTCCTGCCAGTAGGGCCGTTTGTGGTAAATCAAGTTCAGATAAATGTTTACCATAATAATTTTCAGCCGCTGTTTCCATTCCATAAAAACCATTCGCCATGTAGACTTTGTTAATGTAGTAAGTTAAAATTTCTTCTTTTGATTTTTCACGTTCTAAACGAACAGCCATCCATGCTTCTTGTGCTTTCCGTTTCAAGGTTTGGTCAGATTCTTTTGTAGAGAAGTAGGACAATTTAATTAATTGTTGGGTTAAGGTACTTCCGCCTTGTAATCCACCATTTTTGACATTTGAAAGGGCAGAACCGATAATCCGAATCGGATCCACACCAATGTGTTTATAGAAACGACGGTCCTCGACAGAAACAATGGCATCTTTTAATAATTGAGGCACATCATTTGGTTGAATTAATTCACGCTTTTCTGCGCCTAAATCCTCAAAAATTTCATTATTAATATCGTAAAGCTTCGATGAAACTGTCGCATTCAGTTTGTCATCTTCTAATTTTGGGGCTTGTCGTGCATAGAACCAAAAAAGACCAACGCCTGCTAAAAAAGCGACCATCCCAGCGATAAGTAAGCCAAGAAAGATTTTTAAAACAAGCCGTTTTTTCTTTTTCGGCGGTTGTGTCTTTTTCTTGTAACTCGACTTCGATGAGGTGTTGGATGCATGTCTAGCAGCTCGCGAGCCTGAATTTGCGGTTGGCATAAATAGCAACTCCTTTGTTATACTTTCAAAACTTTATGAATCTAGTGTGTCTGAATATATTGTTCCACTGCGTCGAGATAAGGGATTCGCGGTGCGATTCCAAAAGATAATTCAATTCCTTCTTTCTCGATGAGTGCAAGCGGCATAGATTTTTTTCCAGTAACTGCTTGGTTTTTCCAATGCGTTATTAGATTTTCACCACTAAAAAAGAAGCAGCGTTTTAAGCTTGAAAACCATAATAGCACAAAACAAATCCCTTGTTGTGCTATACATTGTTCCATATGATCAATTTGATGTTGATGAAAATTTTTAAAGGGAAAGGACGTGGTATTTTTCGTTTCTTTCGCTTCAAAATCTATGTAACGGCCTTGATATACACCGTTATAATCAGTCGTTGAAGCTTGTCTAAAGTAGGCCTCCTTAATAACAGCCGCACTTCGTTTGGGATAATCTACTTTAACAATTTGAACAGGAGTGGGTTTCTTATGAACGACTGCTTGCTTATTCAATAGATAATATTGATTGCTTTGATTGATCGCTTCTTCGAAATCCATCCCGCGATTACCAAATTCAACGGGGCGTTTCTTTTTTACTTGTTTTTTTGGTGATTGTGCTTCATGATGATTATAAGGTATTCCGTTAGGATAATGGAACGTCACGTTTATCACACTCCTAGCCTGTATTATACCAAAAAAAAGACCTGAAAGAAAAGGGATGACTTATGGAAATGATAAAAACCCTCTATGTCACCGGTTATCGCAGCTTTGAATTGGGGATATTTCAAGGAAAAGACCCGAAAATCACAGTTATTAAAAATGTCTTAAAAAAAGAGTTAGCCAGTTATATTGAAGCGGGAGTAGAATGGATTTTGATTTCTGGCAATTTAGGTGTTGAACTTTGGACAGCTGAAGTAGTTGGGGAATTAAAAACGGAATATCCAGAAGTTCAGCTAGGTTTGCTTTATCCATTTAAAGACTTTGGCAATAATTGGAATGAACAAAATCGAGAACTGTTAACGAAAGCGGAAAGTTTGGCTGATTATATCAACTCAGTAAGTCACCAGCCCTATCAATCGCCAGCACAATTAAAAATGCATACAAAATTTCTTTTGGAACATTCTGGAGGCAGCTTACTTATTTATGACAAAGAGTACCCTGGCAAAACGGAGTATTTTTTAAAGGACGCACAACATTTTTCGGAACGAGAACCCTATGATATTCGCTTAATTACAATGGATGATTTACAAAACTCGGTGATTGATTAGAGAATCTGTTTGATTTTCTAGCTATTTTTCGTTACAATAGTATTTGTGGAACTATGAAATTTTCTATCGTAAATAAACAAATGAGGTGTAAACATGGCAAATTTAGTATATAGTCCTAAAGACATTTTACAAAAAGAATTTAAAACGAAAATGATGAACGGGTATGACCCAATTGAAGTAGACGAATTTTTAGACAATGTTATTAAAGACTACGAAGCTTATAATAAAGAATTATTAAGCTTGCAAGAAGAAAACAGCCGCTTAATGGCAAAATTAGACCAATTATCAAAAGCCCAACCAACGCCTCGTGTTGCTCAAGAAGTACCAAAAAGTGCAGCAGTGACCAACTTTGATATTTTAAAACGTTTATCAAACTTAGAGCGTGAAGTTTTTGGTAAAAAGTTAGATGAAACACCTTCAACACCTGTAACGCCTTCTGCACCGTCAATGACTGCAGAACCAGCGAACCATGATGTTGATAATGCACAAACACGTCAATTTTAACAAGACAATTTAAGTCAAGTTTTCACGAGGAACAAAAAGCATTTGTTAGAATAGCGGACACTTGTTGTAGTGTGTAAATTTTTGCTGTTCGTCTAAACAGATTTGTAATTTTCGGGTGATCGCGGTTTGCTTTTGCAAGCTGAGGAAAGTCCATGCTCGCACAAGCTGAGATGCTTGTAGTGTTCGTGCTTAGCGAAATCATAAGCTAAGGTACTCTTTTAGAGTAACGGCAGGAAAAATGACTAAGGTTTCGACTATGTCAAAGTATCCTTGAAAGTGCCACAGTGACGAAGCGATGTGGGAAACTCCATCGGTGGAACGCGGTAAACCCCTCGAGCGAGCAACCCAAACAATGGTAGGGGCGCTCTTCTAAAGGAAATGAACGAGTAGAAGAGGCAGAGTTTACTCTGCAGATAGATGATGACCGTCACCAATTTTTCCTGAAGAATTGGTGATACAGAACATGGCTTATAGAAAATTACAAGTAATTCAGGAAGACCTTCCAACGTAGTTGTGAAGGCTTTTTTTACGAAAAGAATAAAAAAATGTTAAAATAAAGAAACTGAGATAAAAGTAGTAAGCTGTCTGTTCTAAAGAGGCCGCGACAGGACCGTTTAGTTCAGAGAAAGCGGACAATTATAAAAAACAAGCGGAGCAGTAGTCGGCAGGACTGTTAGCTCCAGACAATAAAAAAGAGTCAAGAAGGAGTTTTTATGACGAAAGAAAAAACATTCAAACTTGTTGCAACGGCTGCTAGTGGCTTAGAAGCATTAGTTGGAAAAGAATTGCGTGATTTAGGGATTCCCTGTGAAGTAGAAAATGGCCGGGCCGTCTTTGAAGGCACTGTTGAAACAATTGCTACTGCCAATTTATGGCTACGCACAGCAGATCGGATTAAAATCGTCGTTGGCGAATTTAACGCCTATAGTTTTGATGAATTATTTGAAAAAGTTAAAGCACTTCCTTGGGAAGATTATTTGCCTTTAGATGCAGAATTTCCAGTTGCAGGTAAATCAATTAAGTCAAAATTGTATAGTGTTCCTGATTGCCAAGCCATCACCAAAAAAGCCATTGTTAACCGTTTAAGAGAAGTTTACCATCGTCCAGCGACGGTGCCTTTAACCGAAACAGGAGCTTTGTTTAAATTAGAAGTGGCTCTGCTAAAAGATAAAGTGACGTTGACGTTGGACACGACTGGACCAAGTTTATTTAAACGAGGCTATCGCATTGAAAAGGGGGGCGCACCTCTTAAGGAAAACATGGCAGCTGCTTTAGTGATGTTGACCAATTGGCGCAAAGATCGTCCTTTTTATGATCCAGTTTGTGGTTCTGGAACAATTTGTATTGAAGCAGCATTAATTGGCCATAACATTGCCCCTGGCTTTAATCGTAGTTTCACTTGTGAAACATGGGATTGGGTTGATCCAGCAATTTTTGAAAAAGTACGTAACGAAGCCGAGGCAAAGGCAGACTACGATGTTGAATTAGATATCTGTGGCTCAGATGTTGATGGGCGAATGATTGAAGTCGCACGAGCGAATGCTGAGGAAGTTGGTTTAGGTGATTCAATTACCTTTAAACAATTGGCATTAAAAGATTTTACAACCGAGAAGGAATATGGTGTAATGGTAGCTAACCCGCCTTATGGTGAGCGTTTAGGAGAAGAGGAAAGTGTTCGTCGTTTGTATAAAGAAATGGGCCATGTTTTCCGTCCGTTAACTACTTGGAGCAAGTATATACTGACGAGTGATCTTGCTTTTGAAGAATATTATGGTGCCAAAGCTACTAAAAAACGGAAGCTTTACAACGGAGCCTTACGAACAGATTTATTCCAATACTGGGGAACACGTCCACCAAGAAAACCACGGGAAGACTAAGAAAGCTGGTGTAAAAAAATGAAGGAAGCTGTATTTTTACAAGAAGTGAAAGAAATTCAATTACTAAAAAATGCCTTGACATTATTAGACTGGGATTCATCAACTGGGATGCCAGAAAAAAGTAGTCCTTTTCGAGGAGAAGTAGAAGGGTATTTAACCGGATTATATTTTGAACGAAGTATTGGCCCAGTTATTCAAGAAGCATTGGCCTATTTTGAGACACGCCCTGAAGAATTATCTGAATTAGGGAAACTGGTTTTTGAAAAAGTAAAAGAAGAATATGCTTTGAATAAAAATGTTCCAGCTGAACGTATGCAAGAATATGTTAAAGTATTAAACCAAGCACATACAGATTGGCTAAAAGCACGCGCTGCACAAGATTTCGGCTTGTTAGAAGAAACCTTAACGAAGGTCGTTGCGTTCCAAAAAGAGTTCATTCCTTATTGGCAAAAAGAAGAAAAAACTCCGTATGATGTGTTATTAAATCAATTTGAACCGGGAATGACGGTTGAGAAGCTAGACCAAGTATTCGACCAAGTAAAACAAGGGATTCAAGAAATTCGGACCGTTTTAGCGGAAAAAGGTACGCCGCCTAGAACTGACTTTTTATCTAGAAAAATGACCAAAGAACAACAACGCCGTTTTGTGATTGGTGTGGTTGAACAATTAGGCTATGATTTTTCAAAAGGCCGATTAGATGATACAGTTCATCCATTTATGACAGCTCTAAATCGAAATGATGCGCGGATTACTACGCGCTGGGAAGAAAATAATTTCTCAATGGCAACATTTGGTGTGATTCATGAAGCGGGTCATGGGATGTATGAACAAAATTTTGATCCTAAATTTGACTTTACGCCGCTAAGCGAAGGTGCCTCTATGGGGATTCACGAATCACAATCGCTCTTTAATGAAATTATCATTGGTAGCAACCGGGCTTTTTGGCAAAAACAATACCCGTTTTTCCAAGAATGCGCAGAAGGTACTTTTGATGATATTGCTTTTGAAGATTTCTATGCTTCTTTAAAAGAAACGAAAGCAAGTTTGATTCGGATTGATTCCGATAGTCTCACCTATCCTTTGCATATCATTATTCGTTATGAAATTGAGAAAATGTTGTTTAATGGTTCTTTGGAAGTCGCTGATTTGCCAAAAGTGTGGAACGAAAAATACCAAGAGTACTTAGGCGTATCACCTGAAAATGATTTAGAAGGTGTCCTTCAAGATGTTCATTGGTCTGGAGGTAGCTTTGGTTATTTCCCATCTTATGCCTTGGGTTATATGTACGCCGCGCAACTATTTCACGCAATGAAACAAGAATTATCTGTTGATGAAATTTTAGCTTCGGAGGATTATTCTGATATCCGTAAATGGTTAACACAACATATTCATCAGTACGGCGCTTCACGTAAACCAAATCAATTAATTTATGATGCAACGGGAGAAGAATTGAATCCTAGTTATTTAATTGATTATATGAAAGCTATTTATTTTGATGTTTATCATGTGCAATAAGTGAAACAAGCAAGGGGAAGTGGACAACAACAATGTTATCAATTCGTGAATATTTAGAAGCTGGTGAAACAACAATCTCAAACTTACTATTTGATCATTACCAAAAAATTGGTTTGAAAGATGATGAATTTCTCTTTTTACTGCAACTTTTTCGTTCGCAAAATGCAGGCGATTTATTTCCAGACTTAATGGCGATTGCAGAGACGATGGGCAAAACGCCAGATACGATTTATAAGTTGTTAAATCAATTGGTTTCTCGCAGATTTATTCGAATTGAAACACAACAAAACCAAAAAGGTCAAATGATGGATACGTATGATTTACTGCCTGTTTTTCAAAAGATTCAATTATTTTTACAAACGAGCAAAGAAAAACAAGTTGTCGCAAACCACGAAGATGAAATTAAACAGCTTTACCAAGGCTTTGAAAAAGAATTCGGACGTCCACTTTCACCAATTGAATTAGAAATGATTGGTCAGTGGTTGAACACGGACCATTATTCCCCTGAATTAATCCGGTTAGCGTTGCGAGAAGCCGTTTTAAATCAGGCGTATAGTTTGAAATATATTGATCGTATTTTACTTGCGTGGGAGCGTAAAAATATTACCACCAAAGAACAAGTGGCTGCTGATCAGAAAAAACGAAAAGATTCTATGATTCAAAATGAGATTGAACAACAAGGTCAGACACAAGAATCGTTACCAAAGGTTACATTACACAATTGGTTAAATCCAGAAGACAGTGAATAAAAAGGAGGTGGGCCATGCTATCAAAAGAGAAAACGATGGAAGCTATTGAAATTATGTATGAGATGTTTCCAAATGCAGAATGTGAATTAAAACATAAGAATCCTTTTGAATTATTAATTGCTGTGATTTTAAGTGCGCAAGCAACCGATGTATCGGTAAATAAAGCGACTCCTGGTTTATTCGCAGCTTTTCCAACACCAGAAGCTTTAGCAGCTGCGCCGGTGGAGGAGATTATTGCTAAAATAAAAACCATTGGCTTATATCGCAATAAAGCAAAAAATATTAAAGCGTGCGCACAACAACTTTTAGAACGTTTCAATGGAGAAGTTCCGCAAACCAGAGATGAACTGGTCAGTTTACCTGGCGTGGGGAGAAAAACAGCCAATGTAGTAATGGGAGATGCTTTCGGCGAACCGGCTTTTGCAGTAGATACACATGTGGAACGAGTGTCCAAGCGCCTTAGAATTTGTAAGCTAAATGCGAATGTTACTGAAGTTGAGCAAACCTTAATGCGTAAAGTTCCGAAAGAACTCTGGGTGAAAACGCACCATACCATGATTTTCTTTGGGCGTTATCACTGCCTAGCAAGAGCGCCTAAATGTGAAGCCTGTCCGCTACTCTATATGTGTCAAGAAGGCAAAGAACGGATGAAAGGGAAATAACACATTTTTTCCTAAAAAAGCGAGCCACAAGTCCAACCGACTTGTGGCTCGCTTTCTTTTTTTGATTTTTAAGAAACGCAACAAATGATTGCGGTTTCTTAAAAATTGATTTAGTATAGACAGTGTGGTATATACTAGAAAATTTATTTTTTTGAAGAAAGATAGGCGATGAAATGACAGAAAATGCACCCAAATTTAAGCAAATTTCTGCAGAAATTGAAAAGAAGATTCGAGACGGTCTGTATGTAAGTGCACAAAAATTACCTTCAGAATATGATTTAGCTAAAGAATATAACTGCAGTCGCTTGACCATCCGTAAAGCGATTGATGATTTGATCCGCAAAAATATTTTGGTAAAACGACATGGTAAAGGTAGTTATGTGATGTCGCAAGCGAAAATTCAAAGTGGTCGCGCTGGCTTACAAGGTTTTACTGAGGCAGCCAAAGCTTACGGGAAAAAAAGCCAGACAGAAGTCATTTCCTTTGAAGAAGTAGTACATCCCGCTGAGAAAATTCGGGAGGCGCTCCAAGTAGGCAAAAATGAGGCGATTTATGAACTGATTCGCCGCCGAATGTTAGACGGCGAGCCAATGACAGTTGAAAAAATTTATTTGCCACAGGCATACGTACAAGGCCATACGAAGCAAGACTTCGAGGGCTCTCTTTTCTGCTTAATCGAGAAGAACGTCGAGATTGCTTATTCGCATCAAGAAATTGAAGCAATCTTAGTTGAAGCGGAAATTTCAGAATTATTGAATGTTCCTGTGGGCCAACCACTTTTACAAGTCCATTCTATCACCTATGCGCTTGATGCAACCCCCATTTTATATGATGTCTCTTTATATCGAGCAGATCGGTACACATTTAAAAACACACTGACCCGCTATAGCCCGTCTGAAAACAACCAAGTGGAGCTAGGAGGTTCTTGGAACGAATGAAGATAAAAGAAGAAATAGCCGCTCAAAAAGATTTATTTTATGAAGACTTAAACAAAATTATGGCGATTCGAAGTGTGAAAGGGTCGCCTAAAAAAGAGGCACCTTTTGGCGAAGGACCGAAAAGAGCCTTGGAAGAAACGCTGAAACTGGCAGAGCGTTATGGTTTTCAAACTGGGATTGTCAATGACGCAGTTGGCTATGCGCAATGGGGAACAGCGGAAGAATATCTGGGAATTATTGGTCATTTAGATGTAGTACCAGAAGGTTCTGGTTGGTCAGTGCCGCCCTTTCAATTAACGAAAAAAAATCAACGTTTGTATGGTAGAGGAATTCTAGATAATAAAGGTCCTATCTTGGCTTGCCTGTATGGAATGAAATTACTGAAAGAACTTGGTTACCAACCAAAGAAAACCATTCGCTTAATGTTTGGCACGGATGAAGAAAGTGGGAGTGGAGATATCCCCTTATATTTAGAGAAGGAAAACGCACCCGTTTTTGGATTTACTCCAGATTGTAAATATCCAGTAGTTTATGGGGAGCGAGGGATTGTTAATTATGAAATCACAACGACCATCCCAGATGATTCAAGTGAACAAATTGGTCAGATTATGGGTGATCAAGCAAAAGACCACGTACCTGATCAATTAAGTGTGGTGATTGCGGGAAAAACAACAGCAATCACGGGAAAACGCGCCCCTTCCAATGCGCCAGAACTAGGCAAGAACGCGATTACTTTATTGGCACAGAAAATTAGCGAGGAACAGTTAGTCAAAGGAAATTTATTACAGTATTTCGACTGGTTAACCGCTAGTTTTCACGAAAAGCACTATGGCGAAGGAGTAGCTCTGGACTTTAAGGATCAGGATAGTGGGCAATTGATTTTAACGCCCTATGCGTTGGAAAAACGAGGACAGCAATTGGTGTTATCATTGGCCGTGCGTTATCCTGTTTCTATTACAGAAAACGAAGTAACCACGCAGCTAACGAAGGCACTATTTCCAGAAAGTGAAGTGACCGTCATCCGCCGCCTCCCTAGTACGCTGTTTCCAAAAGATGAGCGCAATGTTCAAAAATTAACCAAGGTTTATGAACAAATTACTGGCTTAGATGGGACGCCAGTCACAACTACAGGTGCTACGTATGCTCGTTTTATGCCGAATATCGTTGCTTTTGGTCCATCATTTCCTGGTCAAAAAGGCATTGCGCATAACCAAGATGAATATATGGATGAAAAAGATTTACTGCTTAATCTGGAAATCTATATGCAAGCGATGATTGCATTAACAGAAGCGTAAAACCAATAGAAGATACACGTATGAGAAGAAGCCAATGTGTTTCGTAGAGGTCGCATACGTGTATCTTCTATTTTTCTGTATAAAATTTCATTTTCAGTATATACAAAACAGTATATACTAGTTTATAATGGTGAAGAAATGTAAGCGTTAACGAAAGGGCGGATGGAAAATGACTTGGGGTGCAATTGCGACATGGCGGATGGCACATGATGGGTTACTAAAAGCTACAGAAGAATTACAACAAGGAGGTGCTGCAGGCACGGCCGTGGAACAATTAATTAAAGAAGTAGAAGACTATCCTTTTTATAAGTCAGTGGGCTACGGCGGTTTACCTAATGAGGAAGGGATTTTAGAAATGGATGCTGCCTATATGGATGGAGACACATTTGCAATTGGTGCTGTGGCAGGAATTACAGATGTTAAAAATCCGATTTCAGTGGCTAAAGCATTAAGTAAAGAGAAGTTTAATAGTTTTCGTGTTGGCGCAGGTGCAACGAAATATTCAATGTTGCACGGTTTTGAAAGAAAGAATATGTTGACAGAACGCGCTAATCAATGGTGGCAAAAGCGTTTAAAAGAAATTCAGGAAAATCAGTTGAACCCCTATGATGGGCATGATACTGTCGGCGCTATTACGTTAGACCAAACAGGATCAATGGCAGCTGGCACTTCCAGTTCGGGACTCTTCATGAAA
This sequence comes from Enterococcus sp. AZ119, assembly GCF_050546175.1. Classification (NCBI taxonomy): domain Bacteria; kingdom Bacillati; phylum Bacillota; class Bacilli; order Lactobacillales; family Enterococcaceae; genus Enterococcus; species Enterococcus sp. AZ119. Next base: position 911,825 of record NZ_CP172951.1, read on the forward strand.
AAAGCAGGACGTGTTGGCGATTCACCACTGTCAGGTTCTGGTTTTTATGTTGATAGCGAAATTGGTGGTGCTGCGGCTACAGGCTTAGGTGAAGATTTAATGAAAGGCTGTCTTTCTTATGAAATCGTTCGTTTAATGGGGGAAGGGCGCTCGCCACAACAAGCATGTGATCAAGCCGTCTATGCTTTTCATGAAAAATTGACCCAACGTTATGGGAAAGCAGGAGCTTTTTCACTAGTGGCCATGAACAAACAGGGAGACTGGGGCGTAGCTACGAATGTGGAATTTACTTTTACGGTTGGTACTGATATGCAGCAACCAGAAATCTATATTGCAAATCCAGGCAAGAATCATACCACAGAGATTCAGCCGATTTCACAAGAATGGTTAGCGGCCTATGAAAAAAGAATCAAAGCACCAATTGAATAAATGAGGAGAGTGAAGGAACATGAGTAAAAAACAAATTTATCTTTTTTGTGATGCAGGGATGTCTACAAGTATTATGGTGAATAAAATGATGGAAGTGGTGGAAAAACATCAAATGCCTTTAATGATTACTGCTTTTCCTATTGCAAGAGCACAAGAAGTGGTTGAAGCAGAGAAGCCTGTTGCTATTTTATTAGGACCACAAGTCCGTTTTTTATTAGAAAAAACAAAAGAACAATTTGCTCCTCAAGGGATTCCTGTCGCTGCAATTGCGCCAGAAATTTATGGCATGATGGATGGCGAAAAAGCATTGAAAGAAGCGCTGCGGTTAATTAAGCAAAATAAAAAATAATAGATAGGAGTGACGACCGTGCAAAAATTTTTGGATTGGTTAGAGCGCGTATTGACCCCTTTGGCAAAAGTGATAGGAGAAAATAAGTATTTAGTAGCGATTCGTGATGGCTTCCTTTTATCAACGCCCTTGTTGATTGTTGGTTCGGTCTTCTTATTAATTGCTAATTTTCCTTTGCCACAATGGGATACTTGGATGTCTCATTTGCTTGGTAAAGACTGGGCGACAATGATGTCTGTTCCAGCTAGTGCTAGTTTTGATGTAATGACTATTCTGGCCGTTGTCGGTATTGCCTATAGTTTAGGAAAACAATTCAATGTGGATGCAATGCAAGCAGGAATTATCGCATTGGTTTCATTTTTTATTGTAACGCCTTATCAAACATTATTTACACCGGAAAATAGTTCAAAGGTTTATGAAGTTACTAGTTTACCTTTAAAATGGATGGGTTCCAGTGGCTTGTTTTTAGGAATGATTGTCGCATTAATTGCGACTCGTTTATTTGTGGCCATTGTTCGTAAAGGGTGGACAATAAAAATGCCAGAAGGAGTGCCACCAACAGTGGTTAAGTCTTTTGAGGCCCTGATTCCGAGTTTTTTAGTTGTTACTCTCATGTTTTTAGTCAATTGGCTGGCTGCTTTAACTCCTTATGGTAATTTACAAGATGTTATTTTTGAATTTCTACAAACGCCCTTATTGAGTCTTGGTAATACCTTAGGTGCAATGAGCATTGCTTATTTATTTTTACACTTCTTTTGGTTCTTTGGCATTAACGGAGGTAGTGTGGTTGGCGCAGTCTTTAATCCTGTTTTGCGGGCATTGTCTGTTGAAAATTTACAAGCATTTAAAGACGGTCATGAAATTCCCAACATCATCACTGGACAATTTCAAGATATGTTTGCAACATTTGGTGGCGCCGGTTCCACACTCTCATTAATCATTGTGATGGTCTTATTCTGTAAAAGTCAACGAATTAAAAAGCTTTCGCAACTTTCACTAATTCCTGGTGTTTTTGGGATTAACGAACCAATCATTTTTGGGTTGCCAATTGTTTTAAATCCAATCCTTTTAATTCCATTTGTATTAGTACCCGCAATTAATATTATTATTGCCTATTTTGCTATGGATTGGGGCTTAGTTCCATTGACGAATGGTATTCAATTGCCGTGGACGACCCCACCAATTATCTCAGGATTTTTAGTCAGCGGTTGGCAAGGATCAATTCTGCAAGCTCTCTTATTGGTACTAGGAATGTTCATTTATTATCCTTTTATTCGAGTTATGGATGACCAATATTTACGTGAAGAATGGAAAGCACAAGAAGAAGAGAGTGAAGAAATTGATTTTGATTCCTTTGACTTCGATGATTTATAAAAAAGGAGGAAATAGGCGTGAAAAAAATCCTTTTAGTCTTAAACCACAGTTTAGCAGGATTTGGCAGTGATGAACAAGCTCAGCTGAAACCAAGTGGTAAAAAAGCTCCCTTAGGGCCAGGGGTAACATTGCTACCATTTTTACAGAAGCAAGGAGCGGAAATTGTTGCGACACTTTATTGTGGTGACCAATATTATTTGGAAAACGAGGAAGAGGTAGCAAAGAAATTTATTGGCTTTGCAAAAAAGTTTCATGCCGATGTGGTTCTTTGCGGACCTGCCATGCATTATCCTAATTTTGGAGAAATGGCCGCTCGTCTAGCTTGTAAGTTTAATGCTGCGGGCATTCCTGCAATTGCAGCGATGGCAGAAGAAAATCCAGCAGTTAATCACTATTATCAGCAAGTACCGATTGTGAAGATGCCCAAAAAGGGCGGCATTGGTTTAAATAATTCGTTTAAACAAATGGCGCAATTGGTCGTGGCAAAAGCAAATGGAAAAGAAACCAAACAGTTAGAAGAAACAAGTTGTTTTTAATTGTTGATAATCTAAAGAGAAATCCAGAATGAACGCATGATTGTGTTCGTTTTGGATTTTTTGCTTTTGTTTAGCGAATGTATGTTCTATAATAGGGAGGCAGATAGGTGGGATTACGTGAAATCAACGAGAAAAATTGCGGTGCGTCAAGTGGTCGAATTTATTTTAAGGCGGGGAAGTATCGATTCTCGCCATGTGAGTGAACATACACCACAAGAAGGTAGTCGCCTTCATCGAATGTTGCAAAAGGAAGCGGGGAGCCTTTATCAAAAGGAAGTATCTTTAAAAATTGAGGTGCCTTTAAATGGCCATAATTATTGTGTAGAAGGTCGTGCAGACGGCATTTTTGTGAAAGAAACTGGGCAAGTGGTCATTGATGAAATTAAAACATCCGAGCCAGCGTTTGAAGAATTGCCGCCAGAAAAGGTCGAATTGTTTTGGTATCAAGCGATGTGTTATGGTCACATGTATTGCCAACAAGAACAACTTTCTGAAATAACGCTTCAACTCACTTATTATCAGACCACCACAAAACAAATCACACGACAAGAACGCCATTTTACAGAAGCTGCATTAGCGGAGTTTTTTACTGATTTGATGAAGCGCTATGAACAGTGGGTAATTTTTAAAGAAGAATGGCGTATTTTGAGAAATAAATCATTAAAAAATCTTAGTTTTCCTTACGGGGAGTATCGCAAAGGGCAACGAGAATTGGCGGTAGCCGTCTATAAAACAATTCTTAGTAAACAGCGGCTCTTCGTGGAAGCACCAACTGGAACAGGCAAGACAATGTCCACTCTTTTTCCAGCGATGAAAGCAATTGGTGAAGAAGAAGGCGAACGGATTTTTTATTTAACAGCTAAGACCATCACGCGGCAAGTGGCTGAAGATGCCGTCAAAGCGCTGTCCGAAAAACAAGCGCAAACTAAGAGTATTACGTTAACAGCAAAAGATAAAATTTGTTTTTTAACTGAACGAAATTGTACACCAGAACATTGCCCGTTTGCTGACGGCTATTATGATCGTTTAAATGAGGGACTGTGGGATTTATTGCAACATGAAAATCATTTAACGAGAGAGGTTATTGAACGGTATGCACAAAAGCACCAATTGTGTCCATTCGAGTTGTCGCTAGATGCAAGTCTTTGGTGTGATTTAATTATTGGCGATTACAATTATCTATTTGATCCAACGGTTTATTTACGGCGCTTCTTTGAAGAACCCCAAAGTGCAGAAGAGAATATTTTTTTAGTGGATGAAACCCATAATTTGGTTAATCGTTCACGGGAGATGTATTCGGCCGCTATTTCTAGAAATGCGGTTTTGCAAATTCAAAAAAGATTGCAAAAAGAATCTGTTCAATTAAAAAGAGCTTGTCAAAAAGTCTTAACTACGTTTGATGATATTGAAGCAATCTGTGAAGAAAAAGACACGGATTTTTTTGCCCAACGTGCGCCAATTGATTCATTAGTTAAACAGATACATCGATTAACAGAAGTAATTGCAGAATGGTTGCCAGAAAATCAACACATTGAGGAATTGGCGTCGATTCTCAGTTTTTATTTTGATTGTTTAAGTTATCTTCGAATCAGCGAGTATTACGACAACGGCTTTTATACGTCTATTTCTTTGCGAAACTATGACTGCGTTGTGAAACAATTTTGTGTCGATCCGGCTTATTTATTGTCACAACGATTAGATAAAGGGAAAGCGAGTATCTTATTTTCGGCAAGTTTAACACCTCTGAATTATTATCAAGAAGTGCTTGGTGGAGGTGAAGAAAGCCTACGTTATCGGATTCCGTATCCTTTTCCAGAAGAAAATCAATTGTTGATGATTGGTAGTCATCTTCAAACAACCTATAAAAACCGTGAAAAAAGTTATCCACAGATTAGTGAACTTTTAGGGAAGTTAAGTGAAACAAAAACAGGTAATTATTTAATTTTCTTCCCTTCTTATGCCTATATGGATGATGTCTATCAAGTATTTAGCCAACGTTACCCGCAAGTAAAAACTCAAATTCAGGGAACGGACTTAAACGAAAAAGAGCGAGAAGCATTTTTAGCTGAATTTAAAGAGAATCCTCAAGAAACTTTCATCGGTTTTTGTGTTTTAGGTGGTATATTTTCAGAAGGAATTGACTTGAAAGGTACCCGATTGATTGGTACGATAATTGTTAGTGTCGGGCTACCACAAATGAATCCGGAGCAAGAACTGATTCGCACTTTTTATCAAGAAGAGCGAGGGCAAGGGTTTCAATTTGCGTATCAAATTCCTGGCATGAATAAAGTCTTGCAAGCGGCTGGACGTGTCATTCGAGATGCGCAAGATAAAGGCTTTGTGTTGTTATTAGACGAACGATTTGAATTACCAAGTGTCCAGCGTTTCTTTCCGCCGCATTGGTTGGCGCATCGTAAGGCAAACACCAATGAACAACTCATTCAACAAGTGAAACAATTTTGGTTAAAAAATAAAGAAAACAAAGGAGGAAACAAATGAAGACCATTTTAGTCCTTCATACAGGTGGGACCATTTCCATGTCGAAAGTAGCAGGAGGAAGTGTTGCCCCGAATGAAAAAAATCCGTTGATGGAACAAGAAGCATTATTTTCTGGCAAGGTTCATTTAGTTGTTGAAGATATTTTTAATATTCCCTCACCACACATGACCTTAGAACGGATGTTTCAATTAAAAGAACGGATTCAAAAAGCTTATTCTGAACCAATTGATGGCGTGGTTATTACGCATGGAACAGATACATTAGAAGAAACTGCTTATTTTTTAGATATAACCTTAGAGAAAAAAATCCCCATTGTTTTAACAGGAGCAATGCGGTCAAGTAACGAAATCGGTAGTGATGGCTTGTATAATTTCATCAGTGCTATTTGGACTGCTTGTTCAGAAGAATCGTACGATAAAGGTGTTTTAGTCGTGATGAATGATGAAATTCATACGGCGCGTTATGTGACAAAAACACATACAACGAACGTAGCGACGTTTCGGACGCCAACTTTTGGACCAATAGGAACCATTGCGAAAGAACGTGCTTTTTTTGCGAAAGAGGTCTTACCGCAAGAAGTCTGCGATGTTTCTTCTGTGAAAGGAAATGTTCACGTAGTGAAGGCCTATGCGGGGATGGGTGAACGGATGTTTGAATTATTAAACACCCCAGAAACGGATGGGTTAGTAATTGAAGCGCTAGGTGCGGGGAATTTACCGCCAGAAACGCTCCCAGCATTACAAAAAATGCTAGATAACGGGATTCCAGTCGTTTTAGTTTCTCGTTGTTCCAATGGCATTGCTGAAGATATCTATGATTATGCTGGTGGTGGCGTTGGCTTGAAAAAAATGGGGGTCGTTTTTGCCCGTGGTTTAAACGGACCGAAAGCGCGGATTCGTTTAATTGTTGGTTTAAACAGCGGAAAAAATCCTGCAGAGTTAAAAGAATTTTTGGAACAGTAACTAATTTTAAGGAGAAAATAAATGAAGCTGTTTGAACGCATTCATCAAGATACTGAAATTCGACAAATTTATGATGCAATTGGTCAAATGGAAGATGAAGAAGCTGGGTGGGCATACCATAATTGGTTTCATGTAACCAATGTCGTAGCCATGACGGAAATGATTTTGAAACAACTTGCTGTTTCAGAGGAGTATTTAGAGGCGGCAAAAATTGCGGCACTGCTCCATGATGTGGGTGCGCTACAAGGAAAAGCAGGACATGCACTTCGTGGGAAACAATTTGCAGAAGCATATTTTCGTAAGCAAAAGATTTGTTTGCCTTATCAAGCAGAAATTTTATCTTCTATAGAAAATCATAGTAATGGCTTTGATTCGGAAGAGTTAATGACACTAGCGCTAATCATTAGTGATAAGTTAGATATTACAACCTCTCGTGTTGCCAAGGCTGGTTATTTCGTGCCAGGAATGCGGCAATTTCAATTTTTAAAGAAAATTGAAATTATGCTTTCAGAACAAGAGGTTTGTGTCTCGTTTACGGCAGAAGAAGAACTGGATTTAGAAGAATTAAATGCGTTTTATTTTATGCCAAAGGTTTTCAAAGCAATTGCCGCTTTTTCAGAAAAAATCCAACGCCGACCAATCGTTTTATTGAATAATCAAGAATGGCCGGTACCAAAACTAAAAAATCCTTCAACTGTTCATTAACAGTTGAAGGATTTTTTTAGCGATAATTATTAAACTCAAGAGCCATTGGTAAATCTAATTCTCGTAAAAGAGCCATGACTTTTTGTAAATCATCCCGACTTTTTCCAGTTACCCGAATTTTGTCTTCTTGGATTTGTGACTTAACTTTAATCCCAGAGTTTTTGATAGCTGTGTTGATTTTTTTCGCATTTTCTTTATCAATACCACTGATTAAATCACCATATTGGCGAGCAGTACCGCCTAAGGCTTTTTCACTTTCTGAGAAATGAATATTTTTAATCGGAACATTGCGTTTGACTAATTTTCCAAATAAAATATCCTTCACTTGCTCGACTTTATAATCATCTTCAGCTACGACTACTAATTTATCGTTTTCCAATTTAATATCAGCAATTGACCCTTTAAAGTCAAAACGATTTTTCAATTCTTTCAAGGCAATTTGAATCGCGTTTTTGACTTCCTCCATATTGACCTCTGAAACTACATCAAAACTTGCTTCTTTTGCAGCCATGTAAAAACCCCCTAAAATATTCTTTGCTTCATCATATCATGAAATAGTAAAAAAGGTTAGGCTAGAATCATTTTGAATAGAGAAATAAGAAGATCAGTTTTTAGGGATATCTTCCCGCATTCTTTCATGGAAACGTTGCAAAAAAATTTTTTTCAATGTTCGCTTTTAGCCCCTTTTCTTTTAGGATAGAACCTGTTATTCTAAGTCAGAAGAATAGCGAAGGAGCGAAGAAAAATGAGTCGATTGGTTAGTACTTACCAAAGAAATGAATCGATAAAAAAAATAGCAGTGATGGCGATAACCGCTTTGACTTCTGCGGTCGGTTTGAATTTCTTTTTGATTCCGGCAAAAGTTTTTTCGGCAGGGATGAACGGAATTGCTCAAATCATTGCTACATTATTATATACAAATTTAGGAATCCATATTAATACAGGGATCTTCATTTTATTTTTAAACATTCCCGTCTTCATTCTAGGGTTTGTAAAATTAGGGAAACAATCAACGATTCTTAGTTTCATCAATGTTATTGGCATTTCCGTTGTCACTATGTTTGTGCCAATCGTAACAGTCACAACGAATCCTTTGATGAACGCAATTATGGGTGGTGTCTTAGTCGGCGTTGGCGCAGGGCTTTCATTGAAAATGGGCTTTAACACTGGCGGCATGGACATTATTTCACTGATTCTTTCAAAAACAACAGGGAAAACAGTTGGTAATTTTATGTTCTTATTAAATGGTATTATTGTGCTGTTGGCTGGTTTTGTATTTAACTGGGAAAGTGCGTTGTATACTATTATTTCTATTTACTGTTTGAGTCAGGTGGTCGACATGATTCATACTAGTCACCAAAAAGTCACAGCAATGATTGTCACCACGAGACCAGAAGCTGTTGCCTTAGAAGTTTCTCAACAAATCGCTCGTGGCATGACCTTGTTGCCTTCAATCGGCGGCTATTCAGGTGCAGAAGGTCGGATGATTATGATGGTCATTACTCGCTACGAGCTCTATGATTTAGAACAAGCAGTTTACAGTATCGATGAGAATGCCTTTGTAAATATTTTACCAACACAATCGGTTTTAGGGCGTTTTGCCAATGAAGATGAACAACGGATTTTTCATAGTACAGGAACATTTCCTGAGCTTCAATCCTACAAGGTGAAACGTTATCCACCAAAGAAAAAATTAAAATAGCAAGTCGGCCTTCAGATCCCAAAGTGATAACGGGAAAACTGGAGGTTTTTTTATAAAAATGAAGGTTATGTGAAAGAATAGACAAAAATTTTCTGAAAAAGGGAATTTTACTAGAAAAGTGTCAGGAATTCTGCTAAAATAGAACCGTTGGTTAGGGAACACCTAACAAATAAAGTTTTTAAAAACTTAGGAGGAATTTTTTATGCCAGTAGTATCAGGAGCAGAATTCTTAAAAGCAGCACGTAAAGGCGGCTATGCAGTAGGTGGCTATAACACAAATAACTTAGAATGGACACAAGCGATTTTAGAAGCAGCAGAAGCTAAAAAAGCACCAGTTCTAATCCAAACATCAATGGGCGCTGCTAAATACATGGGCGGCTACAAAGTAGCTAAAGACATGATTACTAATTTAGTAGACTCAATGAATATCACAGTTCCAGTAGCAATTCACTTAGACCACGGTGACTACGAAGCTGCTTTAGAATGTATCGAAGTTGGCTATACTTCAATCATGTTTGATGGTTCTCACTTACCATTCGAAGAAAACTTAAAATTAGCGAAAGATGTAGTTGAAAAAGCTCATGCTAAAGGTATTTCTGTTGAATGTGAAGTTGGTTCAATCGGTGGTGAAGAAGACGGAATCATCGGTACTGGCGAATTAGCTGATATCGAAGAATGTAAACAAATGGTTGCTACAGGTATTGACTACTTAGCATGTGGTATCGGTAACATCCATGGTCAATATCCAGAAAACTGGAAAGGTTTAGCATTTGATCACTTACAAGCAATTGCTGAAGCTGTCGGTTCTGATGTACCTCTAGTATTACACGGAGGTTCTGGTATTCCTCAAGAACAAATTGAAAAAGCAATTTCAATGGGTATCTCAAAAGTTAACGTAAATACAGAATTCCAATTATCATTCGCTAAAGCAACGCGCGAATATATTGAAGCTGGTAAAGATTTAGAAGGTAAAGGATTTGACCCTCGTAAATTATTAGCACCAGGTAAAGCTGCAATCATCAAAGATGCAGAAGAACACATTGATTGGTTCGGTTCAGCTAACAAAGCTTAATCAACTAGTTACGTTAAAGACAGCCACAGCACGTGGCTGTCTTTTTTATTTTTTGTTATTTTTTCATTCTATTAAAATACCTGAGAAGTTTTCTTTTTTCTTAAGCTTGATTATGATAGAATGATTGGGTAGTTTATTTAGAAAACGTATATTACAGATAGGTGAGAATATAAATGAAAAAAATCGTAATCAATGGGAATCGTCCATTAAAAGGCGAAGTAACCATTAGCGGCGCTAAAAATAGTGTGGTCGCTTTAATTCCAGCTGCTATTTTAGCAGATTCGCCCGTGACTTTAGATGGCGTTCCTGACATTCAGGATGTTCACTCATTAATTGAAATTTTAGAAATTATGGGTGCTAAAATTACTTTTGAAAATAATACATTAATTATTGACCCAACAGAAGTTGTTTCTGTGCCAATGCCAAAAGGAAAAATCAATAGCTTACGTGCGTCCTATTATTTTATGGGCTCACTTCTTGGTCGATTTGGGGAAGGCGTTGTCGGCTTACCTGGCGGTTGTTACTTAGGCCCTCGTCCAATTGATTTACATATCAAAGGATTTGAAGCATTAGGCGCTCATGTAACCAACGAACATGGGGCGATGTACTTGAGAACAGACGAAGCTGGCTTACAAGGAACCCGAATTTTTATGGATATGGTATCTATTGGCGCTACAATCAATGTCATGTTAGCCGCAGTTAAAGCCAAAGGCAAAACGATTATTGAAAATGCTGCGCGTGAGCCAGAAATTATTGATATTGCTACATTATTAAATAACATGGGTGCAAAAGTTCGAGGAGCTGGAACGGACGTTATTCGGATTGAAGGTGTCGAAGAATTACATGGCTGTCGTCACTCGATTATTCCAGATCGAATTGAAGCTGGGACTTATTTAGCTATGGCAGCAGCTATGGGTGAAGGAATCAAGGTTCGAAATGTTATTTATGAGCATTTAGAAAGCTTCATTGCGAAATTGCAAGAAATGGGCGTTAAGATGACAATTGAAGAAGACATGATTGAAGTTCATCCGTCACATGATCTGAAAATGACGACGGTGAAAACCTATCCGTATCCTGGTTTTGCCACAGACTTGCAACAACCGTTAACGCCATTACTTTTAAAAGCGCAAGGAACTGGTGAAATTATTGATACGATTTATGCTCAACGAAATAAGCATATCCCTGAGTTAGTGCGGATGGGGGCTGATGCTTCGGTTGAAGGCAATATGATTATTTTAAATGGTCCAAATCAATTGCACGGTGCAGAAGTAGTCGCCTCTGATTTACGGGCAGGCGCTTGCCTAGTCACTGCCGGCTTGATGGCTGAAGGTACGACCACTATTTATAATGTAGAATATATTTTACGTGGGTACGACCACATTATCGAAAAGTTAACTGCTTTGGGTGCTGATATTCAAATGCTAGAAACCGAAGAACAAGAAGGTCCGTTTGAGGTGGATCAATGAGCGACTATTTAACAATGGCTGAATTGGAAAACAGTACGTTAAAAGATATTTATGCGTACGCGAAAGAGTTTAAAATTCCTTATTATAGCCAAATGAACAAAAAAGAATTGTCTTTAGCTGTGATTCGTGCACAAGCTGAGAAGCAAGGGTTTTTCTTCATGGAAGGAATTTTAGATATTGTTTCTCAGGATGGTTATGGCTTTTTGCGGCCAATTAATTATGGACCAAGTGCAGAAGACATTTATATTTCTTCTTCTCAAATTCGTCGTTTCGGATTGAGAAATGGGGACAAAGTAGCTGGCAAGGCGCGTCCGCCAAAGGAATCAGAACGTTACTATGGACTCATGCATGTTGAAAGTGTCAATGGGAAAGATCCTGAAGAAGCGAAAGAGCGGCCACATTTTCCAGCGCTAACACCGTTGTATCCTGAAAAACAATTAACGTTAGAAACAACGGCTGGCAGATTATCAACACGAATGATTGATGTATTTGCCCCAATTGGTTTTGGGCAACGTGGTTTAATTGTAGCGCCGCCAAAAGCGGGAAAAACAAGTGTTTTAAAGGAAATTGCTAATGGGATTACAGAAAATCATCCTGATGTGGAATTGATTCTGTTGTTAATTGACGAGCGTCCTGAAGAAGTGACTGATTTAGAGCGAAGTGTTAAAGGCGATGTGGTTTCTTCAACTTTTGATCAACAACCACAAAATCATACGCGAGTTGCTGAATTGGTTCTGGATCGAGCAATGCGCTTAGTTGAAGACAAACGGGACGTAGTTATTTTAATGGACAGCATCACTCGTTTAGCAAGGGCCTATAATTTAGTGGTCCCGCCTAGTGGTCGAACCTTAAGTGGCGGAATAGATCCAGCTGCGTTTTTCAAACCTAAACGATTTTTTGGTGCTGCCAGAAATATCGAAGAAGGGGGCAGTCTGACTATTTTAGCCACGGCATTGGTGGATACAGGTAGCCGAATGGATGATGTCATCTATGAAGAATTCAAAGGTACAGGCAATATGGAGCTCCATTTATCTCGTGAATTAGCAGAGCGCCGTATTTTCCCAGCAATTGATATTAAAAAATCAAGTACGCGAAAAGAAGAGTTGCTAATGACACCAGAACAACTAGAAGAAACGTGGAAATTGAGAAATAATATGTCAGGAGACTCGCTGGAATATACGGATCAATTCATAAAAATGTTGAAACGGACCCAAAATAATCAACAATTATTTGAAGTTTTCCATGATGTTTCGTTTGGCAAACAAATTAAAAGAAATCCAAAAAGATAATTGCATACCAACTGAAAACATGGTAAGATAGCATTGTTGTATACCGACAAAATAACTCTGATACAGCAAATGGATCAGGGCAAAGGAGCGAAAAAACGTATGAAACAAGATATCCATCCAAATTACCAACCAGTAGTATTCATGGATTCAACAACAGGTTTCAAATTCCTTTCAGGTTCAACTAAAGGATCTTCAGAAACTGTTGAATGGGAAGATGGCAACACTTATCCATTATTACGTGTTGAGGTTACTTCAGACTCACACCCATTCTACACTGGTCGTCAAAAATTCACACAAGCCGACGGACGTGTGGACCGTTTCAACAAAAAATACGGTCTCAAAGACGAAAACGCAAATCCAGACGCATAGTCTTTCAAAACATTGTTATGACAAGGTTTATAGAGGTTTTCCACTGTGGTGGGAAACCTCTATTTTTGTTGGATAGGCAGTTTTAAATTCAGAGAAATTATTTAAATATTATTTTATTTAACTGAAAGTATAGCTAGTCCGTATACCGTATAATTTAAATTATTTGGATAGTATACATATTGTAAAGTGCAATTGTCTTTTTAGAATCTTTAAGGTATAATTTGTTTTAATGAGTTTATATGTAAGCTTTTTCTTTTTAAAGACTTTGATCATATCTTTTTTATAAGAAAACTATTGTTTGTGAAAGGATATAAAAGTGCTAAAACAATTGTACTTAACAGTATTAAGATGGAGACCGTACAAGCATAAAAAAGTAAAAATTGTGTACATAATGAGTTTCCCAAGAAATGATGGACATTTAATTGAACAATTAGAACAACACTATCACGGAATGATAATAGTACTTTATACAAAAAATTGTCAATCATACGCAGCATCCTTAAATCAAAAAGGCATAAAGACGATACTTTTTGATAAGAAAACTTTGTTGATTACAACGGCGATTTCATACTTGAAGTCAGCGCCGTTAATTTTTGTAGATAATTATTTTCCAGAATTGGCAATTTTAAAAAAAAAGCAAGTAGTTATCCAATTATGGCATGCTAATGGGGCTTTAAAACAGTTTGGCTGGGGTGCTTATCACACGAAACATAGAAGTAGCAAGGATCAAATCAGGTTTCAAAAAGTTTACGATAAAATGAATTATTTTATCGTTAATTCACTAAAAATGGAAGCAATTTTTAGAAACAATTATCGTCTCGAGAATGCTCAATTTTTTCATTTTGGTTCGCCGCGTCTTGCTTATCTTGAAAAATTAGAGGTAGGAGAAACAAATCAGAATAACAAAATTTTATATGCACCAACTTATCGAGAGGGATCGAACGAAATGATGCTTGTGATAAATCAAGCAATAAAGGCTTTTTCTGCTATGCCAAAGTTTCATTTTTATATGAAATTACATCCATCAATCCAGTTAGATGCCATTGAACTACCGAGAAATGTTTCTATTTGGGAAAAGCATATTTTTGAAAGCTTTAGTGAAATAGGCTACTTGATTACTGATTATTCGAGTGTGGTCTTTGAATACATGCATGTTAAAGAGCAACCGAACATTTTATTTTTTTGTCCAGATTTAGAAAAATACGCATTAAATCCTGGAATTGAGCCTGATTTTTTTGAATATTTACCAGGACCGTTAGTTGAAAATGAAAAACAGTTGATTGTGGCATTGTCAAATTTTTCAATAAATAGTTATAAAGATAATATTACTAGAATTAACGAAGAATGGAATCAATATCAGTCAAAAGAGACCATTAATAAAATAGTAGAGTTGGTAGAGAGAATCTTGGGGGGATTTTGTGAAAAGTAAGGTACGCACTGAATATATTGGGGGATTACCAGTTGACGTATTAACACATCAAGAAATTATGGATGACTTAGAAAGTTATCTCAAAGCTAAAGAGAAAATGATTGTAACTAGCGTTAATCCGCAAATTTCATTGTTAGCATTTGAACATCCAGAAGTTAAGTTATATTTGAAAAGAGCAACTCATCGGATTGCGGATGGGATAGGTGTGGTCAAGGCATCGAAACTAATGGGTGGGTCTATTCGTGAAAGAGTTACAGGAATTGATGTCATGGATAATTTTTTAGAGTATGCAAATCAACATAAGGAACGAATCTTCTTGTATGGTGCAAAGCAAGAAGTAGTTGAAGCAGCAGCTAAAAATATTCAACAACAATATCCAGGGATTGTTATTAGCGGTATTTTACATGGCTATACAAAGAAAAAACAGCAAGAAATTGTGGAACAAATTAACAAAGCTGAACCAAGGTTTGTCTTTGTAGCATTAGGTTCACCGAAACAAGAGATTTTTTTGGAACAAACAATTGATCACCTGACAGCTAATGTATTTTTAGACGTAGGCGGTACTTTTGACGTATTAGCTGGATCAGTAAAAAGAGCGCCAGAATTTTATATAAATCACAATTTGGAATGGTTATATCGTTGTTTGACAATGAAGAGATACGATCGGTTAATGCAAATTCCTAAATATATTTATTTGACTATTAAGTATCGGAACAACAAGTCTAGGGGGCAGTAAATGATTATTTTGTTTATTTGGGAAAATGACTTAGACACAACTTTTTATATCGTGAAAATAGAGAAAGATGAGAAGTTCATTTTACGAGTACCACCTATTCACAAACTAAGTAAATTTGTTCAAAATAATCAATGGAATAGTTTGATAGAAGAATTAAGAAAATTGTCTTCATATGAAGTAACTGAGTACATAATTATAAAAAAAGCAATGCTTTTTTCGTATCTTTTTGAAGACGATAAAGAAATTGTTATTTCAAATCAAAGTGAGCGGCATCTAATAGATCAAAATGGCAAAGAATGGTTTTTACCAAAAGGAAAAGTTGCTGTAAATCAAGAGGTGCTTTCAGAATATCTTCGTTTTAGTCATTCAGATGCTGAACGTTCATTTGAGCATCAGGAACACATTTTTCGTTTAACGAAAATTAAATTATTAAAAGATAAAAATCCGTTAAAATTGCAAAAGCAGTTAAAGCAATTAAAAAAAGCTACAACAACGTCTTTCTCTATAAAATCTCTGAGTAAGTTATTACTAATTTATACTGCTACAGAAAATAAAAAATTTGATCGAAAAACCATCAAAGTCAATCAAGAGTAGCCTTTTTTCTATTCATAAAAATTGATAATTAACGAAGAAATATCAAAGTACAAATGGAGGTTTTTATGAAAAAAATACTTACTTACGGCACATTTGACCTCCTACACTATGGTCATATTAATTTGTTGAAAAAAGCGAAACAACAAGGGGACTACCTGATTGTTGGACTTTCAACAGATGCTTTTAATTTAGAAAAAAAGAAACAAAGTTATTTTTCATATGAAAAACGTAAACAATTATTAGAGGCAATTCGTTATGTTGATTTAGTTATTCCTGAAACTAGTTGGAAACAAAAAGTTTCCGATATTGCTGAATTTAAAATTGATACTTTAGTCATGGGCGATGATTGGCAAGGGGCTTTTGATTTTCTAGAAGTTGAAACAACCGCAAAGGTTCTTTATTTGCCACGAACGCCAGAAGTATCAACCACACAGATAAAAAAAGAATTATATTATAGTGAATAATAAAAAGTCTCCTTGGTATTTTTCAAGGAGACTTTTTTCAAGATTATCCTTCCCAAAAGTCAAAGATTGATCAGCATTGTTTCGCTGGTTTGTTAGACTAGTAGGTACATTCAGCTTTATAAAGGAGATCTTGAAGAAATGAGTAGAAAAAAAGTCGGTGTTTTCTGTCTATTTCTGTTTTTCACATTTTTTATTATTGTTCCAAAAGTAGAAGCTACAGAAGAAATGAAGACTAAATTTACAGTAACGCCTGTTTTACCAGAAAATCAAGTGTCAGGAACATCTAGTTATTATGATTTAATTCTGGCACCAAAGCAATCTTCCACTATTGTCTTAGACATAAAAAATAAGACAGACGAAAAATTGTCCATTGTATTGACTCTAGCAAATGCATCAACAAATGATAATGGGTTGATTGTGTACAATGATTTTGATAAACCACTTGATTCATCGTTAAAGGTTCCGCTGACAGACTTGGTTACTTTAGAAAATGAGGAAGTGAGTGTGCCGCCTCATCAAACAGTATCAGCAAAGATGAAGGTGAAGGGACTTGATCAGCCTATCAAAGGAGTTGTTTTAGGCGGGGTTTATGCGCATCTCAAAGATGAAAAAACAGAGGAAGAGAACCAAACAATGGGATTAACCAGTCGCTACGGGTTTAATGTTGCGATTGCTATGAGGAGTGCTGAGAATGCTCCTTTAACAGAGGTGAACCAACTGAAATTAGCGAAAGTAACACCTACAATTGCTTTAGGGGCCAAATCACTAAAGGCGGTCATTCAAAATCCGTATGCTGCTATTTTTCCAGAAGTTCGTTTAGAAGGTCAAGTGATAAAAAAAGGGTCCTCTAAAAAAATTGCACAACGGACACTAAAAAATGTTCGCTTTGCCCCAAATAGTTCCATGAATTTTCATCTTGATTTGGGTAAACAACCGCTAGATGCTGGGACTTATATATTTACAGGACGTGCTATTTTACAACAAGATGAACAACAGTCTTGGCCTTTTCAACAAGAATTTACGACTAACACTCGTGAAGCAAAAAAATTGAATCAAGAAGCTACGGTCAAATGGGTCCTACCCACATGGTGGTTACCGACTTTCTACACGTTGTTAGTAATCACAATTGGGGCAATTTATAGTGTCATTTGGCGCAATAATTATCAAAAAACAAGCGAAAAGGAGAGTGAGAATAATGGCTAGTTGGTTTTGGTTGTCTGGCGGTTTAGCGGTCATTTGTTTTATGTTTTTCCTCTTTTCTTTGCTGACTAGTATGAGTTTTATTCAGCATGCAAAAGAACCCAGAAGTATTCTAAAAGAAACGCTTTTAAGTTGGTTAATGCTTTTACTTAGTGGTGGGTGGATTACAATCGGACTATTGTTATATTTTTCGCTAAAGAATCAATAAACAAAAAACGAGCATTCATTGTTAGATAACCGTGAATGCTCGTTTTTTTGTTTTAGGAAAATGCTCTTTAGCAACTTGCCAGATTTCATTGGGCAACCTGACTGAAATTGTTAAATTGTTCTGTCGAAACGACAAAAAAGTGGTAAACTAAACGTGTATGTTAGTTATTTAATCAAAAGTAATGTATCCGCTTACTTATAAAATGGAAACGAAGGAGCATATTGCAATGACAGAAAAACTTTTAGGAAGTATCGAAGCCGGTGGCACAAAATTTGTATGTGGCGTTGGGACAGATGATTTGACCATCGTAGAACGTGTCAGTTTTCCCACAACAACCCCAGAAGAAACAATGAAAAAAGTAATAGAATTTTTCCAACAATATCCTTTAAAAGCGATTGGGATTGGTTCGTTTGGTCCGATTGATATTCATGTTGATTCTCCTACGTATGGTTATATCACTTCTACACCAAAATTAGCTTGGCGTAACTTTGACTTGTTAGGGACTATGAAACAACATTTTGATGTGCCAATGGCTTGGACAACGGATGTGAATGCTGCAGCATATGGTGAGTATGTTGCTGGAAATGGGCAACATACATCTAGTTGTGTATATTATACAATTGGAACTGGTGTTGGCGCTGGAGCGATTCAAAACGGTGAGTTTATTGAAGGCTTTAGCCACCCAGAAATGGGGCATGCGTTAGTCCGTCGTCATCCTGAAGATACGTATGCAGGAAATTGTCCTTATCATGGAGATTGTTTAGAAGGGATTGCAGCAGGACCAGCAGTTGAAGGTCGTTCTGGTAAAAAAGGTCATTTATTGGAAGAGGATCATAAAACTTGGGAACTAGAAGCTTATTATTTAGCGCAAGCAGCGTACAATACTACTTTATTATTAGCGCCAGAAGTGATCATTTTAGGCGGCGGTGTCATGAAACAACGTCATTTGATGCCGAAAGTTCGTGAAAAATTTGCTGAATTAGTCAATGGATACGTGGAAACACCGCCTTTAGAAAAATACTTGGTGACGCCTCTTTTAGAAGATAATCCAGGAACAATTGGTTGCTTTGCCTTGGCAAAAAAAGCTTTAATGGCTCAAAAATAACCATTTATTCGTAGTTCATGCATTATATTTGAAGGAAATGGCTAAGAATGATACTCTTATTATGTAATTAATTATTTAGGAGGGATTAGCATGGCAAATTTAAAAGGACGTTTTGACGATGCAAAAGATAAAGTAGAAGGTACTGCAAAAGAAGCGCAAGGCAAAGTTACGGATGATAAAGGCAAAGAACTTGAAGGAAAAGCTCAATCAACCTTTGCTGACGTAAAAGACAAAGCACGTGATGCCGGCGACGACCTTAAAGAAGGCGCTGAAAAATTAACTGATAAAGTTAAAGAAGGCTTTGAAGACTTAAAAGACAAATTTAGTAAAGATAAATAAAAATTAACAAAAGAGCGTGGGCTTACGTTGAAATAACGTAAGCCCACGCTCTTTTGTTTAGACATCAAATCCTTGTTTTTGCAAGAAAATTTTTACTTCTGGGCGACGATTATAAGAAAAATAGGACAAAGACTTCTGTGACCAATCCGCTGTTTGGGCGTTACTTGAGCGGCTGGCATAATAATCTTTTAATAATTCATCATATGTGTGCATATCTGTCAATTTGTCTGATTGGTAGTGATTTTCGCTTAAAATATTTTCAAAAGGCATCCGTGGTTTTACACCATTTAACGTTTCTGGTACACCGATTGTTAATCCGAAAAGTGGTACAGTTAATTCAGGCAAAGATAAGCGTTTGGCTACTGTGTCTAAGTCATTTCGAATGCCGCCAATATAACAAATCCCTAAATCCATAGATTCAGCCGCAATGGCCATGTTTTGCGCAGCAATCGTTGTATCAACGGCAGCTACTAATAATGATTCTGGTGTCTTTAAGGGTTCTAATGATTGCCCCTCTTTTGACAAAATCGTTGCATGACGATACAAATCAGCAACAAAAACATAGAACACACCAGTGTTAACGACATAGTCTTCACAATTCGCTAAACGTCCCAATTCTCTGCGTAGCTCAGGATCTTTGATTTCTATAATTGTATAAGCTTGTAAAAAATTGGAGCTTGATCCTGCTTGAGCTGCAGTAATTAACTGTTGTTTCTGCTTGTCCGTTAACGCTTGCTTTTTAAAATGACGAACGGAACGGTGACTTAGTAATTGTTCGATTGTTTGATTCATAAAAAACCTCCGTTTAAATTAAGAAAGAGAACAGAAAAACCCACAGCTTAATAGTGGGTTTCTCTGTCGTTAATTGCTAAAGATTACAGAATACGTTCAAATGGATCTAAACTAATTCCTTGGTCTAAGACGATTTTTGCGTATTCTTTCGCTGCAAATAAAGAATGATCTTTGTAGTTTCCACACTCTTTTGCAGAGACTGCTGGAACAACTTCTGTATTGATTACTTTGTTTAAAACGTTGACTAATGCATCACGGATTTCTTGTGGTGAATGTTGATCCCACATAATCATATAAAAACCAGTGCGGCAACCCATTGGCGAAATGTCAATGATTCCTTTTAATTCATCACGCATGTTAACTGCTAATAAATGTTCCAACGTGTGTAATGCGCCTGTTGGTAGGGCATCTTTGTTTGGTTGTAAGAAACGTAAGTCATATTTTTCGACTAACGCATCACCATTTTGTTCTGTGCCAGCAAGGCGAACATATGGTGCTTTTACTGTGTTGTGATCTAATTCAAAACTTTCTACGCGTGCCATGAAATTTCGCTCCCTTTATAATTAAATTCGTTTTAACTATAACAAATTTAAGTCAAAAGTCAATGGATAGTCCTTTGATGGGTAATAGTTTTAAAATATCATGGGAAAATAAAAAAATCATTTTTTTGACTATGTAGGTTTTTTCAATACTATGGTAAAATAGGACAAGTAGCTTTTACAAGAAGGTAAGAGGGGAGTATGAAAATATGGGAAAAGAATATCATGTTGCCGTGGTAGGAGCAACAGGTGCTGTCGGGACAAGAATGATTGAATTGTTAGCAGAAACAAGTTTGCCAATTGCCAGTGTGAGGTTATTGGCGTCTAAGCGTTCTGCTGGACAAGAGATTCAGTTTAAAGGGCAACCTCTTATCGTGGAAGAATTAGTCCCGGAATCATTTGAAGGAATCGATTTAGCATTATTTAGTGCTGGTGGGAGTATTTCCGAAAAGTTTGCACCAGAAGCAGTTAAGCGCGGAGCTGTCGTTGTTGACAACACTAGCCATTTTAGAATGGCAAAAGATGTTCCTTTAGTTGTTCCGGAAGTGAACCCGGAAGCCTTGAAAAATCATCAGGGAATCATCGCAAATCCCAATTGTTCTACGATTCAAATGATGGTGGCCTTAGAACCAATTCGGCAAGCGTTTGGCTTAGAACGAATCATCGTTTCAACGTATCAAGCTGTGAGTGGCGCAGGTATCCGTGCAATTAATGAGCTAAAAGAACAAGCCGAAGATTTTTTAGAGGGAAAACCTGTCAGCGAATGGTCAGCTGAAATTTTACCAGCTGGCAGTGACGAAAAACATTATCCAATTGCTTTTAATGCGTTGCCTCAAATTGATGTTTTTTCAGAAGCAGGGTATACCTACGAAGAATGGAAAATGATGAATGAAACAAAAAAAATCATGGGAGACAACAAGCTAAAAGTCGTTGCCACCTGTGTCCGTATTCCGGTAATTTCAGGACATTCTGAATCTGTTTATATAGAAGTGAAACAAGCAGATGCATCGGTCTCAGCCATCCAAGAATTAATGGCGCAAGCTCCAGGTGTAATTTTGCAAGATGAGCCAAGTGAACAACTATATCCACAAGCGCTAAATAGCGTCAACCAGAAAGAAACATTTGTCGGCCGTATTCGTCAAGACGTTGACGTGAAGAACGGTTTCCATTTATGGATTGTGTCAGACAACCTATTAAAAGGAGCTGCTTGGAACTCGGTCCAAATTGCTGAAACGCTACACGAAATGAATTTGCTTCGTGTACCTGAAAACGACTAGAAGGTTTGTATTGTATACTCGGGAGGGAATAGGATGGATTTAACGAATGCAACAATTATTACGGCAATGGTTACGCCGTTTCAAGAATCGGGAGAAATAGATTTTGATAAACTACCGCAATTGGTAGACTATTTATTGGCCAATCATACAGAAGGCGTTATTTTAGCAGGAACAACTGGTGAATCACCCACGTTAACTCATGAAGAAGAATTACAATTATTCCAGCGAATGATTGAACTGATCGATGGACGTATTCCGATTATTTGTGGTGTAGGTACGAATGATACACGTGACTCAGTCGCTTTTGTGAAAGAGTTAGCGACAATCGCTGGTATCGATGCTGTTTTGGCGGTTGTTCCTTATTATAATAAACCAAATCAAGAAGGTATGTATCAACATTTTAAAACCATCGCAGAAGCAAGTGAACTGCCAATTATTTTGTACAATGTTCCTGGTAGAACGGCTGCATGTCTAGAAGTGGAAACTACTTTGCGCTTAGCACAATTGGAAAAAATTGTGGCAATTAAAGAATGTGCAGGGTTAGATGCAATTACTGAGTTGATTGAAAGAGCGCCAAAAGACTTTCTAGTGTATACTGGAGAAGACGGGTTGGCTTTTGCCACCAAGGCACTTGGCGGACAAGGGGTTATTTCGGTAGCCAGTCATGTCTTCGGTTCGTCAATGTATGAGATGTATCAAGCGCTGGAGCAGGGGAACTTGCCGGAAGCGGCTAAAATTCAACGACAGTTATTACCAAAAATGAACGCATTGTTTTCAGTGCCTTCGCCGGCACCCGTGAAAGCGGCCTTAAATCATTTAGGTATTCCTGTTGGAAATTTACGTTTACCTCTAGTTGCTTGTACACCAGAAGAAGAGCAAAGAATTATTCGCACGTTAGAGATTTAAAGAACGTGTAATCATAGAGAGGTGAAAAGAGTGAGTACAATAAAAATCGTTCCATTAGGCGGCGTTCGTGAAAATGGAAAAAATATGTACGTTGCTGAAGTGGAAGATGAAATTTTTGTACTGGATTGTGGATTACAATATCCAGAGAACGAACTTTTAGGAATTGACGTCGTCATTCCGGATTTTACGTATTTAGAAGAAAATAGTGAACGAATTGCAGGGGTCTTTTTAACACATGGCCATGCAGATGCAATTGGGGCCTTACCGTATTTGCTTTCAAAAATTCAAGTGCCTGTTTTTGGGACAGAATTAACGATTGAACTAGCAAAACTAAGTGTCAACAGTCATGCGGAAACGAAGAAATTTAAAGATTTCCATGTGATTGACCCGCATACAGAAATTGATTTTGGTCAAGCAACGGTGAGCTTCTTTAAAACAACGCACACCATTCCAGATTCGATTGGCGTTAGCATCAAAACAAAAGAAGGCAACATTGTTTATACTGGTGATTTTAAATTTGATCAAAGTGCGATTGAGATGTATCAAACCGATTATGGCCGCTTGGCTGAAATTGGGAAAGAAGGCGTCTTGGCGCTACTTAGTGATTCATCAAATGCTGAAAACCCAGCCCAAGTTGCATCGGAAGCCCAAATCGCTGATGAAGTGTTCGACACGATTCGCTATTGGGAAGGACGAATCATCGTGGCATGTGTGGCAAGTAATTTGCAACGGGTCCAACAAGTATTGAATGCAGCGGATCGTTCTGGTCGTAAAGTCGTTTTGACAGGCCAAGATTTTGAACGGATTATTCGGACGGCGATGAAATTGGAAAAATTACAATTGCCAAGTGAAGATCTATTAGTGAAACCAAAAGAAATGAAAAAATATGCACCCGAACAGTTATTAATTTTAGAAACAGGCCGGATGGGAGAACCTATTAAGTCACTTCAAAAAATGGCTAATAATACACATGGTGTCGTTCGAATTGAAGAAGGCGATTTAGTTTATATTACGACAACGCCGACAACGGCCATGGAAACAACGGTTGCCAAAACAGAGGATATTGTCTATCGGGCCGGTGCTACGGTGAAGCAAATTTCCGACAATTTACGTGTGTCTGGTCACGCTAATCCAAATGACTTGCAATTGATGCTGAACTTAATGAAACCAAAATATTTCATTCCTGTCCAAGGTGAATACCGCCAGTTAGCTGCGCATGCGGACTTAGCACACGAAATTGGCATGCCTTATAAAGATATCTTTATTACAGGTCGTGGGGACATTTTAGAGTATACAAAAGGTAGAATGTCGGTAGCTGGCAGCACAACGGCCGAAAATATTATGATTGACGGGATTGGTGTCGGCGATATTGGTAATATCGTTTTACGAGATCGTCGTATTCTTTCCGAAGATGGTATTTTTGTGGCTGTTGTGACAATTAATCGCCGAGAAAAACGAATTGTTT
Source organism: Enterococcus sp. AZ119 (assembly GCF_050546175.1). Taxonomy (NCBI): domain Bacteria; kingdom Bacillati; phylum Bacillota; class Bacilli; order Lactobacillales; family Enterococcaceae; genus Enterococcus; species Enterococcus sp. AZ119. The sequence continues at coordinate 935,631 of NZ_CP172951.1, forward strand.
CACCAGCTAAAATTACTTCTAGAGGTTTTGTTTACGTTAAAACAAGTAAAGACCTAATGAAAGAAAGTAGCAATATTGTCACAGAAATTGTTGAAAAGCATTTAGAAAGTGACGATTTCGAATGGAGCAAACTGAAACAAGAAATCCGCGAAAACTTAAGCCGTTATTTATTTGAACAAACCAAACGTCGTCCTGTGATCTTACCAGTTATCATGGAAGCGACGCAACGCAAGCGTCCCAAAAATAACGCATAGTTCGTCCCGATAAAAGCAGGTGATTTTAGGAGAAATTCTTCTAAAGTCATCTGTTCTTTTTTGTAACTTTCTTCTATAAATATGGTACTATTAATCAGAGCGCTGAATAAAGGAGGCGATTTTAGTGGAAGAGATTGTGTTGTTCCATACCAATGATCTTCATTCTCACTTTGAAAATTGGCCCAAAATACGGCGTCTGGTTAAAGCCAAACGTTCGCTGTACCAAAAAGAGGGCAAAACAGTCGTAACCATTGATTTAGGTGACTTTTCAGATCGGTGTCATCCTTTGACCGAAGCAACAGATGGTCGAGCAAATGTAGCTATAATGAATACATTAGCGTATGATCTGGTTACAATTGGAAATAATGAAGGAATCGGCAATTCAAAGAAACAATTAGAGCATTTATATGATCAGGCAACATTTGAAGTGGTCTTAGCTAATTTAGAAGATCCAAAAACCCAAACGTTACCAGATTTTTGTCAAGCATATAAAATTGTGACAACTAAAGAAGGCACGAAGTTAGGGTTTATTGGCTTAACCGCACCATTTCCTTTAACGTATAATCCCAATGGCTGGACAATCAAACAAGTGGAAGCAGTCCTTCCTCAACTGATTACAGAAGTTGCGCCTCAATGTGATGTTCTCATTTTGCTTAGTCACTTGGGGATAGATACTGATTTTATGATTGCGGCGAATTATCCTGAAATTCAAGTGATTTTAGGTTCCCATACACATCATTTATTTAAAGATGGTGAAAAAATTAATCATGTGCAACTAGCAGCTGCTGGCAAATATGGACAGTATATTGGTGAAGTGCATCTGTTTGTGGATGCCGACACGAAGCAAGTCACAAGTTATGCAAAAACGATTGAAACAGCAAGTTTAGAAGAGCAAGCAACTGATGCCAAGGAAATTGCGGGTTACTTAACGGAAGGTCATCGACTATTGCAAGCGCAGCAAATTGCACAAATCCCTGAAACTTTGTCAACGGACTTACGGCAACCGCATGCCTTTATAACTGTTGCCTTGAAGGCGTTAAAAGAAGCGGGGCAGACCGAAGCGGCTGTGTTGAACAACGGGTTATTTTTAGCAGATTTACCAGAAGGAATAATCAATGCAGACCAATTACATGAGGCCTTGCCTCATCCAATGCATTTAATCAAGGTTACCTTGAAAGGGTCAGACATGAGCCGTTTGATTCGTGAAATGGAAAAAAGTCGTCAATTTCTGCGGAAATTTCCGATTCGCGGGATGGGCTTCCGCGGGAAAATTTTTGGCGAATTATGTTATGATGGGATTCGTTTTGAGCGAAATAGCCAGACCGTTTTTTGGCAAGGGAAACCTATTCAGCCAGAGCAGAAATATACGCTGACAACAGTGGATCACTTTCAATTTGTTCCGTTTTTCCCAACGATTGAGTTAGTTGGAGAAGTCGAATTTTTATTTCCAGACGTTTTAAGAACTGTCGTGGCGAACTATCTGCATGCCCACTATCCAATCAAATAAAAACAAGGTATAATAAAAACTAGGTGGTGAAAAAATGACAGACAAAAAGACAACCGAAAAAAAAGAAAAAGAAACAGAAACTGCTGCAACCTTTACAGAAGAACTAACAGCAGTTCTTGAAGAAATAAAAGAAGAACCTGTAAAAGAAAAGAAAAAAGGGGAAATTGTCACCATTGTGAATGAAACAGATATTCAAATTGGTGAAAGAGAGTACCGAATTGTTAAAAATCATCGTGATGCCTTTGATCCTGAACGCTTAGGTGAACGGTTTAGTGAAGTATTAGCGCGTTATGATTATATCGTAGGAGACTGGGGCTATGAACAGTTACGCTTGCGTGGCTTTTTTGATACTTCTAATCGTCGGGCAGCGCCGGATCAACGCATTGATACACTAGAAGACTATTTGTATGAATATTGTAATTTTGGCTGTGCCTATTTTGTAATTGAACGAACAGGGGAACGTAAAGAAAAAACAACGCATCGTCGTCGTCGCCATAAAAAGAATAATCGTTCTAACGCGTTTGTCGAGGAAAAGAGTGCGCCCGCTAATAAAAATAGCAAGCCAGTGATTCGTACGCGAAAAGAAGAAAATAAAAAAACGACTACACCCAAACAGCCTAGTCCCAAAAAATCTGGCAAAGGCTTTACGATTCGTCAACGTGAGGAGTAAACAGAGTGAAAAAAAACTATCAAGGATATTTAATTGATTTAGATGGAACGATTTATTTAGGAAAAGAACCAATTCCAGCCGGAAAACGTTTTGTCGAGCAGTTACAGGAAAAAGATTTGCCTTTTTTATTTGTAACGAATAATACCACTAAATCTCCTGAAACAGTGGCACAACGTTTAGCAAATGAATTTGATATTCATGTCCCAGCATCCCTTGTTTATACAGCGACTTTAGCGACGATTGATTACATGAAAGAAACCAATCGAGGCAAGAAAGTCTTTGTCATCGGCGAGGCTGGTTTAATTGACTTAATTTTAGAAGCAGGTTTTGAATGGGATGAAACAAACCCTGATTATGTTGTCGTGGGACTTGATACAGAATTATCTTATGAAAAAGTGGTTTTAGCTACCTTAGCCATTCAAAAAGGGGCGTTGTTTATTGGGACCAATCCAGATAAGAACATTCCGACAGAAAGAGGCTTATTACCTGGTGCAGGTTCAGTTGTGACGTTTGTGGAGACAGCTACTCAAACAAAACCAGTTTATATTGGCAAACCAAAAGCGATTATCATGGAACGAGCGATTGCGCATTTAGGCGTGGAAAAAGAGCAAGTAATTATGGTTGGAGATAATTATGAAACCGATATTCAATCAGGGATTCAAAATGGTATTGATAGCTTGTTAGTTACATCAGGTTTTACCCCTAAGTCAGCTGTTCCAACTTTGCCAACGCCACCAACCTATGTTGTTGATTCCTTAGATGAATGGACTTTTTGAGTATGATGAGGTCGAAATTGCGTTTAAGGGAAACACTTGGACTCATTTGTTTGTTTTTAACGATTGTGGCTTTAAGTATCACGATCACGATTAATTTTCGTCCATTGTATCTTTTTGATATCCAACACTTAAATATTTTAAAAGACGTAGAGGTTGATCGTGTGACCTTGATTAAAAATTACGATCATTTAATGATGTACTTAAACAATCCTTTTGAAAAAACATTAGTATTTCCTGATTTTCCAATGTCTGATAGCGCGGCTTTTCATTTTTATGAAGTGAAAAAATTATTTTTATTGTGCTATGGCGTATTACTAGTTACGTTGATGCCTAGTGTCCTTTATTTAAAATATTTGGTAAAAAATCAGCGTTTATGGACATTGATACGGCCATTTCAGTGGGGAATGTTTTTGCCTGTGCTTTTTGGCTTTTTCATGCTGATTGGCTTTGATCAATTTTTTATTGCGTTTCATGGATTATTTTTTAACAACGATGCTTGGTTATTTAATCCGCTGACTGATCCGATTATCAATGCCTTACCTGAAGCCTACTTTATGCATTGTTTTATCTTGTTTTTTGTTTTATTAGAAGGCCTGTTTTTGATAGGTGTTTTAATCGGAAAACGTTCTTTAAAAAAATAAAGAGAGAAAAGTGAACAATTCCAAAATTGCTCGCTTTTCTTTTTTATTCAATCTAGTTTTAAAAACTAGATTGAATAATTGTCAAAAGTATGATATTCTTTTTTAGAAATGGTTAGGAGGGATTTTATGGACGAGATAGAAAAATCACTACAAGATTGGGGCCAACAATTGGAAAATGTTCATTTGCCAAGATGGCATGAGTTACCAGATATTGAATTATATATGGATCAAGTGATTACTCTGATAGAAAAATACTTATCCCCATTGATTACACTGGAAAAACATACTTTGTTAACGTCCTCAATGGTTAATAATTATGTCAAACACGGGTTAATCCCGGCCCCAGTGAAAAAGCGCTACAATCAAAAGCATTTAGCGTTTTTAATTGCGATTACGTTGTTGAAACAAGTGTTAACATTGCCAGAAATTAAGCAAGGCATTTTATTCCAAGGAGCCACGGTTGGTATTCGTGAAGCGTACAATTTATTTTGTCAAGAACAGGAACGAGCGATTTATGTGATTGCTGCTCAAGCGCAAGAAAAAGAAGTTCAGGCCAAATCACAAGAACCTATGGGGATTGAATATTTGGCTGTAAAAGCAGCGACAATGTCTTTTGCTACTAAAATGTTTAGTGAAAAAGTGATTGAATTGGAACAAGAATACTTAAAAGAAATGGATGAGATGACACATGAATAAAGAAAAGATCGCACTACTGGTTGATTCTGGGACAGATGTTCCAGAGGCATTAGTCAAACAATACGGCATGTATGTCTTGCCTTTACAGATTATTTATCCTGAAAAAACCTATACAGATAAGGTAGATATTACACCAGAAGAAGTGTATCAACGTTTAGAGAAAGAAATCCCTAGTACTTCATTACCAGATGGAGCAACAATCCAAGCTATTTTTGACAAAATTAAAGAAGCGGGTTACGAAAAAGTCTTAGCGGTGACCATTTCTAGTGGTTTAAGTGGAACCTATAATGTGGTTCGCTTGCTTGGAGAACAAACCGAAGGACTAGATGTATTTGTTTTAGATACAAAGAACATTGGTATCGGGGCTGGCATTCAGGCGATACGAGCAGCAGAATTAATTGAAACAGGATTAGGCTGGCAAGAATTACAACAAAAATTAACAGAAGAAGTAGCCAATGCAAAAGTATTTTTTAATGTAGCCACTTTAGAATATTTACAAAAAGGTGGACGAATTGGTTTAGTCACTTCTATTTTAGGCAATGCGCTAAAATTAAACCCCATTATTTCTTGTAATGAAGAAGGCATTTACTATACGGTGGCTAAGTCTCGCGGTCGTAAAAAAAGTCTTGATAAAACGTTTGAGTTGGTGACGAACTTTATAGGTGAGGCACCCCGTTTTCGTTTGGCAGTCGCTCACGGTGCGGCAGAGGAAGAAGCAAAAGCAATGATGGAACGCTTGAAAGCAGCTTTTCCACAAGCAGAAGAAATTTACTTTGGAACGATTAGTCCGGCATTAGTTGTTCATACAGGACCAGGACTTTTAGGTGTTGGTATACAGTTATTAAATGATTAATTAAATGAAAAATCCCCTCAAATTTTTTTGAGGGGATTTTTCATTTAAGATTTCTCTTTTTCATAGAAATATCATTTTTCTGGAAAAACAACGAAAATTATATTGAAAATTTCACGAATGTGTTACAATTTGTCTACAAAGGGGGAATTTTTTGTGAAAAAAGCAATAGCAGAATGTTTAGGAACATTTATTCTTGTCTTTTTTGGGACAGGAACAGCCGTTCTAGGAAATGGTATGGAAGGGATTGGAACAACGGGGATTGCCTTAGCATTTGGCTTAACAATCGTTGCTGCTGCCTATAGTATTGGCACAATTTCAGGTGCACATCTAAATCCAGCTGTTTCTTTAGGAATGTGGCTTAATAAACGAATAACAACAATGGAACTAATCTACTATGTAGTGGGACAAATTGTTGGTGGCTTGATTGCCTCATTTGCATTATTAAGCATTCTAAAAGGTGCTGGTAAAAGTATTGAGAACTTAGGTCAAAATGGCGTAGGGGAATTAAGTGTTGCTGGTGCATTGACAGTCGAAATTATTTTAACATTTATTTTTGTTTTAGTTGTCATGACAGTTACAAGTGCTAAGAAAGGCAATGCTTCATTAGCAGGAATCGTAATTGGGTTAACATTAACAATGATTCACTTAGTCGGTATTCCTTTGACAGGAACTTCTGTCAACCCAGCTCGTAGCATCGCGCCAGCCGTTTTTGCGGGTGGTTCAGCGTTATCTGAGTTGTGGATTTTTATCGTTGCGCCATTAATTGGTGGATTATTAGCCGCTCTTGTAGCAAAATTCGTCTTAGATACGGAAGAATAGATTAGCAGAAGAAGAATCTTTGATAACAAGCGTCAATTGTTGTCAGAGATTCTTTTTTTGTTATACTAGGAGAACCTGAAGGCGCATTTTTAGCTAAAGATGAAAACATCATCAAAATAAGGTATAATAGGAAAGTATCAAATAAGATTAGAAGGAAAAAGAGGTGTCTCTTTGTGAAGAAAATTTTAGTAGTTGATGACGAGAAGCCAATTTCAGAGATCGTTAAATATAATTTGGTTAAAGAAGGATATGAAGTATTTACTGCTTATGATGGAGAAGAAGCACTTGAAAAAGTGGAAGAAGTGGAACCAGACTTAATTATTTTAGACTTAATGCTCCCTAAAATGGATGGCTTAGAAGTCGCGCGAGAAGTGCGCAAAACACATGATATGCCAATCATTATGGTGACTGCCAAAGATTCTGAAATTGATAAGGTTTTAGGATTGGAATTAGGAGCCGATGACTATGTAACGAAACCATTTTCAAATCGTGAATTAGTTGCTCGTGTAAAAGCCAATTTACGGCGAGGTGCAACCAATGCGAAAGAAGCTGAGGTGACAACACAATCTGAATTAACGATTGGTGATTTAACCATTCATCCTGATGCATACATGGTCTCAAAACGGGGTGAAAAAATTGAATTAACCCACCGTGAATTTGAGTTACTTTATTACTTAGCAAAACATATCGGACAAGTGATGACTCGTGAACATTTATTACAAACCGTTTGGGGTTATGATTATTTTGGTGATGTGCGGACAGTGGACGTAACCGTACGTCGTTTAAGAGAAAAAATTGAAGATAGTCCAAGTCATCCAACGTATTTAGTTACTCGTCGTGGGGTTGGTTATTATCTAAGAAATCCTGAACAGGAGTAATCAGGTATGAAGAAAAAAGTTCACTTTTTTCAATCTGTTAATTTTAAGATTGCTTTATCATTTATTCTGCTGTTACTGATTGCGATTCAAATCATTGGTGGCTATTTCATTCGTGAACTGGAAGCCACTACAATTTCCGATTTTAAGAAAAATATGGATTCTCAGGTTGTCCAATTGTCAAATACGTTAAGTACGCAGATGAGCAACAAAGATCTCGAACGTAGTGACGTTGATGCAAATTTAAAAAAAGCGTTATCTGATTTTTCAAATGCAGATATTTCTGAAGCGAGAATTGTCGATGATAAAGGGATTATTCGGGCAACCAATGATTTAAATCAACAAAATATTATTGGGAAAAAGAATGATTATCGTGATTTAAATGACTTTACGAGTAAAAAATATCAAGCTTTAGATAATGATAAACGCGTGTATGTGAATGTCCAGCCGATTCAATCGCCTACTGGAGAAACAGTGATTGGTGTCCTTTATGTGAAAAGTAATTTAGAAAATAAATACCAAGAAATTACCAACACAGCAAGTATCTTTTTCACTGCTTCTATTATTGCCGCAGCAATCTCGATTATTGTGACCTTACTGATTGCACGATCAATCACGAAGCCGATTGGGGAAATGCGCGAGCAAGCCATTCGAATCGCTCGTGGTGATTACGCTGGAAAAGTAGAAGTCCATGGAAAAGATGAATTAGGCCAATTAGCAGAAACATTTAATCAATTATCAGAACGGATTGAAGAAGCACAAGAAACAATGGAAGCAGAAAGAAATCGTTTAGATAGTGTCTTAACGCATATGACAGATGGTGTCATTGCGACGGATCGCCGCGGAAAGGTGATTACGATTAATGAAATGGCCCTTTCATTATTAAATGTAAAAAATGAAAATGTGATTGGGACCTCGTTATTAGAGTTGTTAGATATTGAAGAAGATTACACATTGCGGAAGCTGTTAGAAGAGCCAGATGAACTGCTGATTGATCGCTCAACGTCTGATCGTGAAGAAGACCAAATGATTATCCGGGTAGACTTTACGATGATTCGTCGGGAATCAGGATTTATTACTGGCTTAGTTTGCGTACTTCATGACGTCACAGAACAGGAAAAAAACGAACGGGAAAGACGGGAATTTGTTTCCAATGTTTCTCATGAGTTGCGAACGCCTTTGACAAGTATGCGTAGTTATATAGAGGCTTTGAGTGAAGGAGCTTGGGAAAACCCTGAGATTGCGCCGAACTTCTTAAAAGTCACGTTAGAAGAAACCGACCGGATGATTCGTATGATTAATGATTTGTTGAATTTATCTCGGATGGACTCTGGGAATACACATCTTCAATTAGAGTATGTGAATTTTAACGAATTGATTAATTTTGTCTTGGATCGCTTTGATATGATGATTGAAAATGAGCAAAAAAATTACAAAATTCGCCGTGAATTTACTAAACGCGATTTATGGGTAGAGTTAGATACAGACAAAGTAATTCAGGTTTTAGACAACATTTTGAACAATGCGATTAAGTATTCGCCAGATGGCGGCGTCATTACCTGCCGACTAGTTGAAACACATAATAATGTCGTCTTTAGTATCTCGGACCAAGGTTTGGGCATCCCTAAAAAAGATCTCGGGAAAGTCTTCGAGCGTTTTTATCGTGTGGATAAAGCACGTGCGCGAGCACAAGGTGGGACTGGTTTAGGTTTAGCAATTTCTAAAGAAGTAATTCGGGCCCATAACGGGAGTATTTGGGTGGAAAGTACAGAAGGTGAAGGATCGACTTTCTATATTTCACTACCATATGAACCTTATGAAGAGGATTGGTGGGAATGATGAAATTATCAGAATGGATTACAAGAATTGGCTTGATTTTAATGGTCATTTTAAGTATATATTTTTCAGTCAATATCTGGCTGAATTCTGCCAAAAAAATACCAGAAATGAAGTCGGGAAGCCAAGTCACAACAGCTGTCAATGAAAAAGCCATTGGCGATGTCTATTTACCTTTGCAATTGATTCGAATAACTGATGGAAAAGCGATGCAAAGTAATCGTGAAACATTAATTAGTAATGTTCAAAATGATATTAAAATGGCTACTTTTGGTAAATTGACACAAGTTGTGACAAAAAATGCAGAGCAACTTAAGCGCTACAACCAAATGGAACAAGGCATTGAACTTCTTTATCAAGGTCCCTTTTTAATCTCGGACTATGCTTCGATTTATAATCTATCCATTAATTTTACTAACTTTAATGAGTTGACGGACCAGTATTTTACGAAAATTCAATTGGATTTTAACGAAAATAAGATACGCTTTTTAGATTATGACCAAGCCAATGTCTATGAAGCGCCCATGACTGTCAATAAGGCGCGCTTAATGGGAATTATCAATAAAGAGGGATTACAATATCAAGACGTTTCCGAAAATACGCTAACCAAACAAGGGCAATGTTATTTAACCAATGATATGAAGTTGAAAAAGTACAGTTATATTTTAGCTTCGCAACCAGTTACTCGTTTTAGGAATGCTTTTTTCAATGAAACGGAAGATATCCAAACCAATGAAGACAGTCAAGACTTAACCTATACGAGTAAAGAAGAACGATTGTTTGCAGAAGAAAAACTGGGAAAAATTGATTTTAAAGGGACCTTGCCAGAAGAGAATAAACGGGATTCAATCTATAATCAAAGCTTTTCTTATGTAAAACGTTTAGGAACCAATATGGGGAATTTACGTTACTTTGATCGAACGAAAGATAGTGTCAATTATCGGACTTTTGTGGAAGGTTTTCCAGTGTTCAGTAATGATTTAAAAGGCCAAGTGGATATTCGCATCACGAACAACGATGGTGCTGCGCCAAGCGTAACCATTAACACAAGTGTGAATACGATCCAAGTGCCGATTCCTTCAGAAGAAGAAGTGACGCTGGAAAGCACGGAAAAATTGATTAAGCGTTTAGAAACGGCTGGTGCTAAAAAGGAAAAAATCCAATCGGCTGTTATCGGTTATACGTGGCAGACAATTGAAGAAGTCAAACAAGTCGTTGATTTAAGTCCGGAATGGTATGTCCTTTATAACAACAATTGGTACACTGCAACGGACTTGGTAAAACAATTACCAAGCTTGGAGGTGGGCTAATGGATTTTAAACGAATTGAGTGGATTTTCTTCTTAGCATTTTTAGGATTAAATATCTTTTTATTTGGAATTTATCGGGAAGGTCAACAAGAGGAGAGCAACGTCTCTTCTTCCAGCCAAACAGAATCGATTGAAAGTCGGTTGGAAAAAGATAACATCTCGTATAAAGGGACACTTTCTTCAGAACGATTGGAAGGCTATTATTTAAGTGGCGAACAAACCAATTTTTCTGCTGCTTTAAAAATCCAACGTGAAAAGAATAAAAACTTTTTGAGAAATGGGCTGCAAATTGCGGATAATACTTTAACGAGTGTGCCTAGTAAAAACTATTTTATTGATCCTAAGAAAATTGATAAAGATTTAAGTACCTTTTTAAATGAAAAAAATGCTTTATTATTCGGAGACGAATATCAATACTTACCAGAATTTTCTCATTTAAAAGAGCCGACGGCAGAAATTGTGGCTGCACAATTGTATAAAGGAATTCCCTTTAGAGATGACACGGCAAAATTAAGTATTTTAGCAGATACGTCAGGTGAATTATGGAAAATTAGTAAATATTCGCAAACGCACATTGAAAATATTGAAGAGTTACGAGACAAAACGGATTTATATTCCAATCGTGATGCGATAGACACGCTCTATATGAATAACCGGATTCCTAGTAATTCCAAAATAACATTCATTAAATTGGCCTATTCAAGAATTTATAAAATTCGTGAGAAAAATGTATACGTTCCAGTCTGGTTTGTAGGAATTTCTACTGGTGAAGATTCAGTTGAAATTGAACAGGTGAATGCCGTAAGTAATACCATCATCACAAATAATACTGTGCCAAAGGTGGAAAAACATTAAGGTCCGTTGTATAATGAAACACGTTAATGTTGTAATGTAGAAGGGAAGAGTTTTAAATGGATTCAGAGTTTGCTTTTAATATCAGTGTTCTTGCCAGTGGCAGTACAGGCAATTCCCTTTTTATTGAAACCAACCAAAAGAAAGTATTAGTAGATGCGGGTTTAAGTGGCAAAAAAATCACTTCACTGTTAGCAGAAGTCAATCGCAAACCAGAAGATTTAGATGCGATTTTAGTTACACATGAACATCGGGATCACATTCACGGCGTTGGCGTGTTAGCGCGAAAATATAAGTTAGATGTCTATGCCAATGAAAAAACGTGGCAAGCGATGGATCCCATGATTGGCAAAGTCGATGTCGCTCAAAAACATATTTTTGAAATGGGCAAAGTTTTGACCTTGGGAGATATGGACATTGAAAGTTTTGGTGTCTCACATGATGCGATTGCGCCTCAATTTTATCGTTTTCATCGCAATAATCGTTCCTTTGTTGTTCTAACGGATACAGGTTATTGTAGCGATCATATTCGTGGTACGATTGAAAATGCAGATGCTTATTTAGTCGAAAGCAATCATGAAATTGAAATTTTGCGAGCAGGACCTTATCCATGGAGTCTTAAACAACGGATTTTAGGAGATAAAGGCCATCTATCCAACGATGATGGTGCTCTTGTGATGGCGGATGTGTTAGGTGATAAAACAAAACGCATTTATTTAGGCCATCTTAGCAAAGAAAATAATACGAAACTTCATGCGCGAATGGCAATGGAGTCTACTTTGAAGCAAAAGGATTTAGGCGTCGGTGAAGCATTTAAGGTATATGATACAGACCCCGATTCAGCCTCAGAGTTATTTCAAATTTAGAATAATGGTGGTTTATCAGTTTTTGAGCGTGGAGCAAAAATCCAAAGTGATTTTTGTCCCATGCTCATTTTTTGTTCTTTTATCCAGCTGGTTTGACAGAGACATCGGTGATAATACTTTTAAACTCTTAGTTAATTTTTTGACAAATACTTGTGTTTGTCTGGTGTTAGGAGTATAGTTAACTAGATTTTTACTAGTGGGAGGTCTATAATGTTTCAATTTTTACCAAACTCTGTTTTACAGATGAGCACTATTTTTCTTTCGATTATTATCGAAGCATTGCCTTTTGTCATGTTAGGTTGCTTGATTTCAGGCGCTTTACATGTTTTTTTAACACCAGAACGAGTAAAAAAAGTGTTACCTAAAAATAAATTTTTATCAATTTGTGTAGGGAGTTTCCTAGGGTTTTTCTTCCCTTCTTGTGAATGCGGGATTGTACCCATTGTGCATCAATTTGTAAAAAAAGATGTACCAACACATACCGCTTTTGCTTTTATGTTAACGGCACCAATCATTAATCCAATTGTGCTATTCTCAACATACGTAGCCTTTAGTGGCGCAACAAAATTTGTGATTTGGCGAGTTTTAGGCAGTATGATTGTCGCGTGGGTTATCGGCATTTGGTTAGCTTATTTTCGAAAAGAATCAATTTTAACAGAAAAAGAGTTGGCGCAGATTAAAGAAGAGCAGGTTGCTCATACGCATGAACACGTTGATGAAGCTCGTTCATTTTGGAAAAACGGCTGGTCAGCGTTAACCCATAGTATTGATGAATTTTTTGATACGGGTCGTTATTTAATTTTTGGTTCTTTGTTAGCAGCAATCATGCAAACCTATATCCCAACTGGTGCGCTTATGCAATTGGGCCATTCAAAGATTTTAGCGATTCTAGTCATGCTAGTCATCGCTGCCACTCTATCACTTTGTTCAGAAGCAGATGCATTTATTGGTTCTTCTCTTTTGAGTTTATTTGGCACAGGACCAATTGTCGCCTTCTTAGTTTTTGGTCCAATGGTAGATATTAAAAATTTATTGATGATGAAACGTTATTTTAAGATGTCATTCATTGTACAATTTGTTTTGATAGTGGCGCTTGTCGTAACTATTTATGCGGCAGTAGTTTAGAAAGGAGGCCTACAATCGATGATACGATTTATTATTTTAATTGGATATATGGGGTTGATGATGTATCTTCAAATTTCAGGTGAACTGAACCAATATATCAATATTCATTATAATTACTTAGCTGTTTTATCAATGGTTTTAGCTTTTATTATGGCGATTGTCCAATTGATTTTGTGGAACCAAGCAGATCCATCAATGCAAAAAAAACATGAAGACATGCACCAACATGGGGGACATGAACATCATGGCCATCAGCATAATTTGGAAAAACCCAGCCAAAGAGGGCTTGCCTATTTACTACTTTCTTTACCGTTGATTGTTGGCTTATTATTTCCGACAGTTAGTTTAGACACAACAATTGTTGAAGCAAAAGGATTTAACTTTCCAGTAAGTAAAGAATCAGTAGGGGATCCTGATATGCAAACGCAATATTTGAAACCTGATACAAGTATGTATTTCAATAAGACGGATTATGACAAGCAGATGGCAAAAGCCATGAAACAATATGATGGCCAATCTGTGATTTCAATTACGGATGAAAACTATTTGGAAATTATGGAACTAATCTATAATTATCCAAGTCAATTTGCAGGGAAAAGGATTTCTTATAAAGGCTTTGTCTATAATTCAAAACGAGAAGAAAGTGTTGACCAGTTTGTCTTCCGTTTTGGGATTATTCATTGTGTCGCTGATTCTGGCGTTTTTGGCTTGTTGGTTCATTTTCCTGAACATACTCAATTTCAAAACAATGATTGGGTAACGATTACCGGAACGGTTGAGTTGTCCTATTATCCACCGTTTAAACGACAAATACCAACTGTGCAAGTGGAGAAAGTCAAAGCAGATCAAGCACCAAAAAATCAATATGTCTATCGTTCCTTTTAAAAAAAGTTGGTTGCTTCCTTATCAAATGGAAGCAACCAACTTTTTTGCTATCTATTTTTTAATTTTGTTGCGCTTACGACGAATAAAACCCAAAGATTCTCTTTTTTCTCGAAAGCTGCGGATATTCTGATTGAAAACCTCAGAAGCGACTAAGCCTAACGCAATTGCCCCAGCAATCATTACAGCTTGCACGGTAAAATAGGCGCCTTTTTCATAATTGCCAATTACGATATTCCGAACAGCTTGATAAGCTAAGCCACCAGGTACCAATGGAACAATACCAGGAATATTAAAAATCGTGACAGGCATTTTCAATATTTTTGAGAATAGGTAGCTTACCGCCGCAACACCGACAGCACCGATGAGGGAACCTAATGCCGCATTTCCACTAAAAACTTCAACGATTACCCAATAAAGCATCCAGCTTACACTACCAGTTAGACCACAAGCTACCAGTGATCGTCGAGGAACATTAATAATAATTGCAAACGCCGCAGAAGCTAAAAAACTAAAGATAAATTGTACCAAAACGATTCCTAGCAAGTAAGTCACTCCTTTTAATAGAAAAGTTGAAAGACAAAAGCAATGCCAAAACCAATCATTCCTGAAGTCATTAATGCTTCAGTCCCACGAGAAACACCCGATAAGTAGTGTCCAGCTAGCAAATCGCGAAGAGCATTGGTAATTTGCACACCAGGCACTAAAGGCATGACACAACCAATGATGATTAAATCTTGTGATTGTCCGAGTCCCAATTTGACTGAAAGAATAGCGGCTGCACCAATGAACAGCGAAGCTAAAAATTCAGATAAAAATTTAATCTTGAGAAACTTTAAACTAAAATAATAAAGACTATAGCCGCAACCACCAATCAGAAAAGTCAAGAATAAATCGGACCAGACACCACCAAAAAGAATCATAATTGTAGCGCTGACAACGGCCGCACTAACAATGCGTGCGCTAATTGGAAAATGTCGGTGTTCACTATCTATCACTTTTAGTTTATTCAGTAATTCCTCTAAAGAAAAATCACCAGCCACATAAGCACGAGACAGCTGATTCACACGAGAGATTTTTTCTAAATCAATGCCACGTTTCATTACTTGAACCATACGAATCGTGGAGGTTCCATCTATGCCAACAAATAACCCGGTTTGTGTCACATAGCTAACCATTCGATAGTTGCCAGAAGCAAGCGCAATTCGGCTCATTGTATCTTCAACACGGTACATTTCTGCATCGCTTTCTATCATAATTTTACCAGCTAACAAACAGGTTTCTAAAAGTAAATCCAAATGAGCAGGAGTCATTGAGCAAGCCTCACTTTATGTATTTTCTTCTAGTGTACTACAAACGAACCAAAAAGAGGAAATAAATAACAGCTGCAATCGAAAATTTACATCGTAAACAGATTGTTAGCGAATTGTAACATTAAAAGGCTGATATTATTTAATCATAGATATTTAAAAGTTTTTAAAAGAAAAACGTCGATTTTTTCGCAAAATGAATTGGAGGGAAAGGTGATATTCTGGCGATTTAGCAGAGTTTTATTCTTGTTTTATAAAGTTGTGTATTTGTTTTTATAATTTTAAAATTATCGATGGCTGTCATTTTTTTACGAAGCCTTTATTAATAAAAGACTAAGAAATAACAAAAAAGAGAGAAGGAGAAGAAATTTTGTTTGTAGTTTCGGTTCTTTTCTAGTAAAATGAAATTGTATAAAAGTAGAAGTGAGGTGTAGTAAAATGGGTTTTACAGACGAAACAGTACGCTTTGATTTTGATGATAATCGAAAAAAAGCAATCAGTGAAACGTTAGAAACCGTATATCGGGCATTAGAAGAAAAGGGATACAATCCTATTAACCAAATAGTAGGGTATTTACTTTCTGGGGACCCGGCTTACATTCCTCGTTATCAAGATGCTCGAAACTTAATTCGTCGTCATGAACGTGATGAAATCATGGAAGAATTAACCAAATATTACTTAGCGAACCACGGAATCGATATCAAATGAGGATCATGGGGCTAGATGTAGGTTCACGGACAGTCGGTGTGGCTGTTAGTGATTTATTAGGTTGGACAGCACAAGGCATCGAAATTATTCGCATCAATGAAGAGGAAGAGAACTTCGGTTTTGAGCGATTAGGTGAATTGGTGAAAGAATACGAAGTCACGAAATTTGTCGTAGGTTTACCGAAAAACATGAATAATTCCATCGGTCCTAGAGCTGAAGCATCCATGGCATATGGTGATAAGATTCAAGAATTATTTCAATTACCTGTTGACTATCAAGATGAACGATTAACAACTGTCCAAGCAGAGCGTTTCTTGGTGGAGCAAGCAGATGCTTCAAGAGCCAAAAGAAAAAAAGTCATTGATAAACTAGCGGCAGTAATGATTCTACAAAATTATTTAGATGCACATAGCCGATAATTATCGAGCTTTGAATACATCAAGGGAGAGAAGAAGAATGACAGAACATAACCACGATCATGATCACGAAGGACATGAACACATTACTTTAGTAGACGAACAAGGAAATGAAACATTATACGAGATCTTACTAACTGTTGACGGTCAAGAAGAATTCGGTAAAAATTATGTTTTATTATATCCAGCAGGAATTCCTGAGGATGAAGATGTTGAATTGCAAGCTTACTCATATGTGGAAAACGCAGAAGGTACAGAAGGCGATTTACAGCAAATCGAAACAGACGCTGAATGGGATATGATTGAAGAAGTTTTCAATACATTCATGGCTGAAGAAGAAGAGTAAAACTGTAACGAGAGAAGCGCTACTTCTCCTATTGAGAAGTAGCTTTCTTAATAATAATTGTTATAATGTGCATGTTGTTTCTATCATAAGATACTATCGCTATCATTGAGTGTGGTGAATAAAGAAGAACAGTAATGTCTAGTTTTACAAGATGTTGTAAAAACGTAACATCCTTGTAATGACGTTAATTTGGTAACTATCTAGCATAATTTATAATTTGTGTTATACTAAGTATGAGGTTTTGGAAATACTGTTAATTTTATAATATTAAATAAAAAAATGGCTCCACCTACTGGCATAGGTAGAGCCGTCAGAAATTCAGTTAAACAAACACGTAATTATTGGTGTGGTGCATTGCCACGAACTGAAATTCCAGTTAATAAAGCAAGTAAATCAAACATATATTTCACCTCCTTTATTATGATAGCTTCATTATAACATTATCTGTAAAATGATGGTATGTTTAATACAAAAAAAATAGAAAGATTGGAGTTTTGACTGTGAGAGTAGCGGGAGAAAAAATCAAAACAGCACGTAAAAAGAAAAAATTATCGCAAGCTGAATTGGCAAAAGGAATTTGTACACAAGCAACAATTAGTAACATTGAAAACAAAAATGTGTGTGACAGTTTAGACATTTTCTCATCTGTATGTCTACGTTTAGACTTACAAGTGGAAGAATGTATCGAAGGTTCTAGTGAGAAAAAACTCGAAAGCTTATTAAATAAAGTAGAAGAATTATGCTTTTACTTTAAGCACGATGAAGCCTATGATTTGTTGAAAGACTATCCAGATGATATCGAAAGTTCAAACAGAATTTTAGAAACAAAATTTTTCTATTATAAAGGAATTACGAGTTTATTAGGTAAGAAAAATAATAGCGAAGCATTGTTCTATTTACATCGTGGTTCTGAAATTAGTCGTGATATTAATATTTATAATATTTTGAGTATGAATGCGATCGGTATTTTATATGAATTAGAAGATGATATTGAAAAAGCAAAAGTTTATTACGATAAATCTTTACAATTGCTAAGCGAATTCAAATTAGATTATCCATTAGAGCAATGCCGTATTTATTATAATACCGCAAAATTCTATTCATTAATTAAAGACTATGCAAAGAGTATTGAATTAAGTGATAAAGGAATCGAAATTAATCGGACGCACAGTTCTATTTACTCTTTAGATTGCTTATTATACGAAAAAGCGTTTAATAAACAAATGCTAGGACTAGATGCTGTTGAAGATTATCGTATTGCGTACTACTTTACACGTTTCTTTGAAAATAAAAAATTACTTACTTATATTGAAAAAGATATGCAAGAGTTTAATATCAGTTTTAAATAATAAATTATTGTTTCAGATTTTAAAAAGGAACAACCTAACTCAAGAGGAGTTAGGTTGTTCCTTTTTTCTCTTTTTAATTTGTTTCTTTGACAGCGTTACGGACGCTTTCGGCGACGACTTTTGCGACTCCTTCTTGGAATGGATCGGGAATAATATTAGTCGGCGTGAGTTCATTATCGGGAATCAATTTTGCAATACCTTTGGCAGCGGCAATTTGCATTTCAATCGTAATCTTTTTCGCCCGAGCATCTAAGGCACCACGGAAGATACCAGGGAAGGCTAACACATTATTAATTTGATTCGGAAAGTCACTACGACCAGTTCCGACAATATAAGCGCCTGCCGCTAAAGCTTCATCAGGAAAAATTTCAGGAACTGGGTTAGCCATTGCAAAAATAACTGGCTGCTCATTCATCTGTTGAATCCACTCAGGTTTTAAAACACCTGGTGCCGAAACACCAATAAAGACATCAGCGCCTTCAAGAGCAGTAGCTAAATCACCGGTACGGTGTTCCCGATTGGTTAGCTTCGCAATTTCTGCGTGGTGTGGTGGCAGAGCTGTATCTGTTTCGCTCAGAATCCCTGCACGGTCAACAATGATAATATGTTTTACACCAGCAGCTAAAAATTTTCTTGTGATCGAAAGACCAGCGGAGCCACCGCCGTTGATTACCACATGAATGTCCTCTATTTTCTTGTTGATTAATTTTAAGCTGTTGTACAAAGCCGCTAGAACAACAATCGCTGTCCCGTGTTGATCATCATGGAAAACGGGAATATCTAGTTCATCGATTAAACGCTGTTCAATTTCAAAACAACGAGGAGCGCTGATATCTTCCAAGTTAATTCCCCCAAAGGTTGGAGCCAAAAACTTCACTGTTTGAATAATTTCTTCGGTATCTTGTGTATCTAAAACAAGGGGAATCGAATCCACACCAGCAAAGCGTTTAAACAATGCAGCTTTTCCTTCCATGACAGGCATCGCTGCTTCAGGACCAATGTTACCTAAACCTAAAACTGCTGAACCATCACTGATAACGGCGACGGTGTTTTTCTTTGTTGTTAATTCGTAAGCGCGTTCTTTTTTTTCATGTATGGCAGAAGAAACAGCCGCAACACCTGGTGTGTAGGCAATTCCTAAATCTGCTTTTGTTTCAATCGGAACTTTAGGGCAGACTTCTAATTTTCCCCCAAATTTTTTTGCTTGCTCAATCGCTAATTCTTTTACATCTTTTGTTGACATATCATTTTCCTCCTAAATAATTCACTTATAGTTAAAAAAGCATTCTAAAAATAGCAGTCATTGTTATTACTGTAATGGCACCGCCTAAACGTGTCGCAACTTGTGCAAACGGCATTAAGTTCATTCGATTGGCTGTACTTAAAATAGCCACATCGCCAGTCCCACCCATACCACTCTGACAAGCGGAGACAATGGCAGCCTCAACGGGATTCATATTCATGAAGCGTGAAACGAAAAATCCTGTAGCAATGACAGTGAAAACGACACTAATTACCACAACAAAATATTGCCAGCTAAGCATTCCTACGACATCTTTTAAAGGAATATATAACATACCTAAGCCGACCATTAACGGGAACGTAAAATTGCCAGAGATAAATTTATAAAGCTGTTTTGATCCGCGTTGGGTTTCTTTCGGTACTACGTTTAAGTATTTTAAAAAGGCTGCGACAACAATCATCAAAACAGGACCAGGAAAGCCTGTTAAGTGTTGCAATAAACCGCCTGTAATAAATAAGGTACACGCAATTAAAACACCAGCGCCCATTAATTTTACATCAATTGGTGCTTTGTCTTCTTCTAAAGCATCACTTAAATCATCTGAATTGGTAATTTTAATCAACTGACCTTGTCCAGAAAGTTCAGGGCGTTTTTCTCCTAAACGACTAAGTAAACCAGAACACATAATAGCAAAAAAATTACCAATAATGGTTGCGGGAATTAATTGCCCCACTAATTGTTCACTTGGCAATCCAGTAATGGCACTATAACCAAGGGATAAAGGAAGAATGCCTTCACCGATTCCACCAGCTAAAACAGGAGTGACGATATAGAAAAGGCTATGTTTCCAACCGAGACCTAACAGTGTTCCAACAAGGGTTCCAACGCCCATTGCTAAAATCATTCCTAATGCCATCGGGACAATCATGCGCATTAAACCTTGGACTAAAATTTTGCGGTTCATTCCAAGGATACTTCCACAAACTAAACAAGCAATATAGAAATAGAGAAAGTTTGCTTGTTTCATTAAAATATCTGTTGAGTATAAGACATTCTGGTTGAGTAAATTGAAAAAGACCATAATTGATGGTACTAATAAAGATAAAATTGCAGGACCGCCAAAATGTTTCAAAATAGGAATATTTCCACCAATTGTTCCAAGTAACCAACCCATTGTTAAAATTACGGCAAAACCACCTAACATATTGACTGGTAGTTGTTCTAATAGAGCCGTAACAAGAATAATGCTAGCTGTTACAAGATAAACAGGTAACGTAACCGAACCAATCCTCGTTTTGGTTAATTTGTTGCGCCAATCTGTTTCATTAGCAGCTGTTGCGTGCAATTTCTTTTCCATGCTATTTCCTCCTATAACTTTAATCTATATTCATCATAATGTAAACGTTTTCTGTAGAGTAGATTATTTAATTAATTTAACTAAAGAAAAGTTTTTTAACCAAATCTTCCTATGCTATACTTTATTTGAAGAGAAAAGAGGGATGGAATGAAGCGTGGCGGGAAATTATGGTGCTTCTTATCAGTGATTTTTATTGCAACATTAATTATTATGATTACTTTCTTTTACGGAGTAACGACGGTCCAAACAATTAAAGAAGTTCGTAAAAACCAAGAGCAAGCACTTTTAGCCGTCGGGGAACAGTTGGCTATTGAACCGAATGTTATTGAAGCCTTAAAGAATGATCACTATTCAGATGAATTGGAAGCGTATACGGTTCGTTTAGGTGAAATCCATCAGTTGGATTTTATCGTGATTATGAATATGCAGGGGATTCGTTTAACACATCCTGATCGCCAAAAAATAGGTAAGCATTTTGAAGGTGGCGATGAAGTGCGAGCATTAAAAGGGGAGGAACATTTATCTGTTAGTCAAGGGAGTTTAGGAGAATCATTACGAGGTTTTGTCCCAGTCTATGATCAAGGAAAACAAATTGGGGTTGTGGCAATGGGCATTAAAATGACCTCGCTTTCACAATTGATTGAACGAACAAAAAATGATTACACAGTGAGTGTCCTTTTAAGTGTTGGTTTTGGCTTTATATTAGCCATCGTAGTTTCTTATTATTTAAAAAAACAACTTCACGATTTAGAGCCAAGAGAAATTGCTCGTCTATTAGAAGAGCGAAACGCCATGCTTGAGGAAACGAAAGACGCAATCCTTGTGATTGATACCGATCAAAATATTTTATTAGCAAATATTGAAGCAACTAAAATGTATCATAATATAACAAATAGTGAAGAAAATTTACTAGGAAAGAAACTTTCAGCATTGGTTTTATCTCCTGAAAAATTAGTCGTACATTCAAAAACAGAGCAATTCTATCGTCAAAATGGCCAGGATTATTTCGTCTCAATCGCCCCGATTAATGTCCGTAAAAAAACAATTGGGCATGTTATCTTTCTGAAAAATGCGACGGAAACGTTTATTGTCGCAGAGCAGCTTGTCAGCACAACAACATATGCTTCGGCATTACAAAGTCAATCACACGAATTTATGAATAAGATGCATGTCATTTATGGCTTAGTCGATTTAGAAGATTATGAGGCGCTAAAACATTATCTAGCCGATTTATTGAAACCAGAAAAGGAATTTGCACAGCGCTTAGCTATTTTGGTCAGAAATCCTATTCTAGCAGGTTTTTTAAGTGGGGAAAGAATCAAGTTTGCAGAAATTAAAACACAATTAGCTATTGAAATTTATCCAGAAATTCCACCAAATAAACGAGATGAAGATACGCAAAATTTGATTGCTATCTACCGTTATATTCATCGTTTCCTGATGGAGCAAACGTTGCCAGAAGAGATCATTGAAACCATTGATTATCAGCCAGGAAGTTTGACGACGACTTATTCGTTTGCTTATCCAAAAGAACAACTGGAACGCTTTGAACAAGAGTTTTTCACTTCTTATTTGGCAAGATTATTAGAGAATGCGGAAGCGACATTGGCTTGGGAAAACCAACAAAACAATTGGCTTGTCATTCGCATAAATGTTCATTACGAAGGAGCAGAGGAAAATGAACCTATTGATTATTGAAGACGATCCTATGGTTGCATATATACATCAAAAATATCTTGAAAAATTAATTCACCAACCGACTATTTTTACGGTTGCAACAATTGCTGAAGGTCTACAACTAACGAAAGAAAAACAACCAGCACTTGTTTTATTAGATGTTCATTTAAAAGATGGCAATGGCTTGACCTATCTGGCAACAATTAGAGATGAAAAAATTGATACAGAAGTTATCCTGATTACGGCTGCCAATGAGTTGGAAAACGTTAAACGAAGCTTACATTTAGGCGTTTTAGACTATTTAGTTAAACCCTTTTCTTTTGAGCGATTTCAACAAAGCATCGAAAACTATCAGAAAAAAGCTGCTCAATTCACGCTGGAAACGAAGGAGCTTTCGCAAACAAAAGTGGACCAATTGTTTCATTCTTCACAGACAAACGCACGTAAAAATGAACAAGATCTTCAAAACCTGTCCTTAGAAAAAGGACTAACACAAGCAACATTACAATTATTGTTAAAAAAAATAGACGAATTTACCGACTATTTTACGATTCAAGAATTATCAGAAGCGAGTCAGCTTTCACATGTTTCTGTTCGCAAATATGTGTTGTTTCTAGAAAAAAATAACCTTTTAGAAAGTAAAAATAGCTATTTAAAAGTGGGGCGTCCCTATCAATCGTATCGGAGAATTTAGTATTTTTTATTTTTTAGTAAATAAAAAAAGTAATTGAAAAGTGGCGAAATACAGAGGATACTCCTTTTTATTCTCATTTAAAGAACTTAATTGAGAATGGAAAAGAGGATATTATTTGTTATTTTTTGAGAATATATGATATTCTTTATTATGTAAGAAATAATATTATATGGGAGGAACGAGCGATGAAAGTTATTGTTTTAGGATCATCACATGGAGGTTATGAAGCGGTAGAAGAATTACTAAATCTTCATCCTGATGCAGAAATTCAATGGTATGAGAAAGGTGATTTTATCTCATTCTTGTCTTGTGGCATGCAGTTGTACCTAGAAGGAAAAGTGAAAGATGTTAATTCTGTTCGCTATATGACTGGCGAAAAAATGGAGAGCCGTGGTGTAAATGTCTTTTCTAATACTGAAATTACAGCGATTCAACCAAAAGAACATCAAGTGACAGTGAAAGATTTAGTGTCAGGTGAAGAACGTGTTGAAAATTATGATAAATTAATCATCAGTCCCGGAGCTGTCCCATTTGAATTAGATATTCCAGGTAAAGATTTGGATAATATTTACTTGATGCGTGGTCGTCAATGGGCCATTAAATTAAAACAAAAAACAGTAGATCCAGAAGTCAATAATGTGGTTGTGATTGGTAGTGGTTATATTGGGATTGAAGCTGCCGAAGCATTTGCAAAAGCCGGTAAAAAGGTTACCGTTATTGACATTTTAGATCGTCCATTAGGGGTGTATCTAGATAAAGAATTTACAGATATTTTAACAGAAGAGATGGAAGCCAATAACATTACCATTGCAACTGGTGAAACAGTTGAACGTTACGAAGGCGACGGTCGTGTGCAAAAAGTCGTTACAGATAAAAATGCGTACGATGCTGATTTGGTCGTTGTAGCGGTTGGTGTCCGTCCAAACACTGCTTGGTTAAAAGGTACCTTGGAATTACATCCGAATGGCCTAATCAAGACGGATGAATACATGCGGACAAGTGAGCCGGATGTATTTGCAGTAGGGGATGCTACGTTAATTAAATACAATCCTGCAGACACAGAAGTAAATATTGCCTTAGCAACGAATGCTCGTAAACAAGGTCGCTTTGCTGTGAAAAACCTAGAGGAACCAGTTAAACCTTTCCCTGGTGTTCAAGGATCTTCTGGCTTGGCCGTCTTTGATTATAAATTTGCTTCAACAGGGATTAACGAAGTCATGGCTCAAAAATTAGGAAAAGAAACAAAAGCGGTGACAGTAGTAGAAGACTACTTGATGGACTTTAATCCAGACAAACAAAAAGCTTGGTTTAAATTAGTGTATGATCCTGAAACAACACAAATTTTAGGCGCTCAATTAATGTCAAAAGCAGATTTAACTGCAAACATTAATGCTATTTCATTAGCGATTCAAGCCAAAATGACGATTGAAGACTTAGCCTATGCGGATTTCTTCTTCCAACCAGCGTTTGACAAACCTTGGAATATTATTAATACAGCGGCTTTAGAAGCGGTGAAACAAGAACGTTAATAGAAGAGAAAATAAAACCCATGAGTATTTATAGTACTCGTGGGTTTTATTTTTATTTTGTATTCAATTGATTTTTCAACTCTTGTTGGACACGAGTTAATTCTTGTTCATCCACACGTTGATAGGAAACACCATCTTGCATAAAACCAGTACCTTGAAGTTGGTCTTGTTTCACTTTACCAAAGGCACTGCGATAATCTAAGGCAATTTTTTTCATGTCATCAAAACTTAAATCTGTCTTCATATTATCAGAAACAGCTGTTAAAATTTCTTGATAGTTGCTTACGCTGTTAAGACTTAAGACTTTTTGGACGATGCCTTCAATCACTTTTCTTTGACGTTCTTGGCGGCCGTAGTCACCATTAGGGTCTTCGTAACGCATTCTTGAATAGGAGAGTGCTTGTTCACCATCCAATGAAATTTTACCAATCGTAAAATCATATCCGTCTTGAGAAAAAGTCAGATTATTGTTCACTTCGATTCCGCCAACCGCGTTGACTAATTCTTTTAAACCAGCCATATTAATTGAAACATAATGATTAATAGGTATGTTTAAATAGTTTTCAACTGTGTCCATTGCTAAAGATGCGCCACCAAAAGCATAGGCGTGATTCAATTTATCTTGTTTTCCTTGACCTGGAATATCAACATAGGTATCGCGAGCAAGACTGACTAAGGTTGTTTGCTTGTCACGAGGATTAACTGTTGCAACAATTGTTGTATCCGAACGACCTTGCTCGACACGCCCATCATCGCCTGTATCAATCCCTAATAATAAAACAGAAAAAGGCTCCTTATTGTTTAAATTGACCTGACTTTTTTTAGATCGTTCTACTGTTTCATAGGTTTTATCCATTGATTTAGAAACATCCCAATAAAGTTTTGCTCCCATTCCAACAACTGCAAGAAATAGAACCAAGATAATTCCAAAGATAATGGCAAAAATTTTCTTCCCTTTTGACATATTTTTCCTCCAATAATTTATCACAGGTTGTGATTTTTTTCTTATAGGTTAATCTTACTAATTTTTAGTGAAGAAGTATATAATAATTGTTGAAAGACTATAAAACTTTAAGGTATTTTGCATTATTTTTGCTTAATCTTTTGAAATATCTCAATTCTATTAAAATATGCGAATTAGTATATTACACGTTTTCAAGGTGTTTCATTGTTGATTAATTAGAATTTTAGTGGTATTTTTGTATTTGTAATTAGTACAGATTTTAATTGGAGGTATAACAGTGAGTAAAAAAGGATCAGATATCATAGTAGAAAGTTTAATCAATCACGAAGTGCCCTATATTTTTGGGATTCCCGGTGCAAAAATTGATGGGGTTTTTGATGCATTAGTTGACAAAGGTCCAGAATTAATTTTAGCTCGACATGAACAAAATGCAGCCTTTATGGCACAAGGGATTGGTCGTTTGACGGGAGAGCCTGGCTTAGTTATTGCAACTAGTGGACCTGGTGCCAGCAATTTAGCAACTGGGTTAGTAACTGCGACTGCAGAAGGGGACCCTGTTTTAGCATTGGCTGGACAGGTGAAACGGTCCGATTTGTCAAAATTAACTCACCAAAGCATGAATAATGCTGCATTATTTAGTCCAATAACAAAATTCAGTACAGAAATTCAAGATCCAGAAACATTATCTGAAAATATTGCCAATGCTTACCGTATCGCCAAAACAGCGAAAAAAGGCGCAACATTCTTATCGATCCCACAAGATGTCACAGATAGTCCGGTGACAGGCGAAGCAATTAAGCCTTTGTCGGCTCCGAAACTGGGCCATGCATCAGCAGAAACAATCGCAGCTTTAGCTGAACGAATCAAGCAAGCGAAATTACCTGTTTTACTTTTAGGAATGCGGGCCTCTGCACGAAAAGTTACCGCAGCCATTCGTGAATTGGTTGCTATAACTGGTTTGCCAGTCGTGGAAACGTTCCAAGGAGCAGGAATTATTTCAAAAGAATTAGAAGAACATTTCTTTGGGCGTGTTGGTTTATTTCGAAACCAACCTGGGGATCGTTTGTTAAAAAGAAGTGATTTAGTGATTGCTATTGGTTATGACCCCATTGAATATGAAGCACGTAATTGGAACGCAGAAAAAGATGCGCGCGTTATTGTTATTGATGAAGTTCAAATGGAAATTGATCAATATATGCAACCGGAAGAAGAGCTAATTGGTGATATGTCTAAAAATATTTTGAAATTATCAGAAGCATTTAGTGAACCAATATTAACAGAAGATGCGCAAGATTATTTAGAAACGCTTCAAGAAAAATTAACGATTAAAGAAGTAAAAACAAGTACAATTGAAAATCGATTACATCCATTAGAAATTGTTCAGACGCTTCAAGAAAAAACCACGAATGAAATGACAGTTACTGTTGATGTAGGGAGCCATTACATTTGGATGGCTCGCCACTTTAGAAGTTATGAACCGCGTCATTTATTATTTAGTAACGGTATGCAAACATTAGGTGTCGCTTTGCCTTGGGCAATCTCGGCTGCGCTGGTTCGTCCGAATACACAAATTATCTCTGTTTCTGGGGACGGCGGTTTCCTATTTTCAGCGCAAGAATTAGAAACAGCGGTTCGTTTAAAGCAAAATATCGTGCATATTATTTGGAATGATGGTAGTTATGATATGGTTAAATTCCAAGAAGAAATGAAATATAATCGATCCTCTGGCGTAGATTTTGGTCCAGTTGATTTTGTGAAATATGCTGAAGCTTTTGGAGCCAAAGGGGTTCGAGTGCATTCACAAGCAGAATTTGCCGCAGCTTTAGAAGAAGGAATGCAAACAGAAGGCCCAGTGATTATTGATGTTCCTGTGGATTATTCAGATAATCAAGAATTAGGTAAAACATTGTTACCAGATCAACTTTATTAGGAGATGGAAAAATGAGCGAACAATATGTTTATCAACATGGTACGCTAGGCGGTTTAATGGAAAGTTTGATGGCAGGAACGGCAGAAATTGGTACGTTACTCACGCAAGGTGATTTTGGAATTGGGACATTAGAAGGATCAAATGGCGAAATTATTTTATTGGACGGTATATTGTATCATGCGAATCAAACTGGCGAAATTACTATTTTAGAAGGCGAAGAATTAACGCCATATGCCGCAGTTACTCGTTTTCAAGAAGATGGCGCATTCCCTGTATCAACGGAAACCGATGAAAATATTAAAGCACAAATTTTAGAAAAAATTAGTCCTAATTTTTTTGCGGCAATTAAAATTAGCGGTCTTTTTGCGAATATGCATGTCCGTGTGGCACCTAAACAAGAAAAACCGTATCCACCATTTGTAGAAGCAGCACGCAATCAACCTGAATTTACAGCGGAGAATATTCAGGGAACAGTTGTAGGGTTCTTTACACCTAAATTATTTCATGGTGCTTCTGCTGCAGGATTTCATTTGCACTTTATCAGTGAGGATCACCAATTTGGTGGGCACATTCTTGATTTTGGCATTAAACAAGGGACTGTTTCGTGGATGGAAACAGCAGAATTGCGACAGCATTTTCCAGTTCATGATGCTGATTATCGGAATAAAGAAATTGATATTGCAAAAGCTTTGTCCGCAATTGAAGAAGCGGAATAACTGAATAACAAGGCACATTTCTCCACGCCCATTCAAGTTGACCTAGTTAGTCAACTTGAATGGGCTTATTGCTGTTCGTCGCTTTTTGTTGTTATTTTTCAAAAAAAAATAGTATCCTTTTTATAATAAGCAAATAACAATTGGAAAGGATGGCGTAATGGACACACTTTATAGAAGTTGGCAATTATCTGGTTGGCTCTATCATGATATTTTTGTCATCATTGTAGCAATTATTTTTATAGTAATTAGTGGTATTTTGGTTATTTCCTTAATAAGAAGGCGGAGTACAAGGAGACTGGTTCCCTATGCGTTAATTTTATTGGTTTATCTTGCAGTGGTACATTTTGCTGGTTTAATCTTTTTCGGAATGTTTCGTTCAGTAACGATTGAAGAGAAAAGTGCGACGTTTTATTCTGAAAAAACGAAAGGCTTAACTTCAATCGAGCGAATGATTATTCCAAATGGACGAACGAATGGCATTAGCACCAGTAACTCATTGTTCCAAGTGATTTCTGTTAATAGTCAGACGGGCGAACGAATGTGGAGTAAACGTTTAGGCTGGCGTGATTATTTAATTGGTCAAACAGATCAATATGTGGTTTTGAATAGTGCTGATAACGAGGCCATTTACTTACTAGATACAAAAACAGGGAAAAAACAGTTTTCTGAAGCGGATTTAGTGAAGAAATTCCCTGAATTAAAAGACTATTTAAGCTCTGATTTCGTTGATTATCGTTTTATGGATAATCGCTATCTCTATATTTATGGATTAAACAATCGATATTATCAATTAGATTTGAAAAATTGGCAGTTAAAACAAGACCCAACTTTCAAAGAAGTCTTTCAAACACAAGAAGCGCCTAAATGGACGGTAGATTCAAATGAGAGTCAAATTGGTCAAGAGCTGTCATCGGAAGAGCGTACAACAGTGCAAGGAAAACTAGAAGAGCAACTAATAGCACCAGTTTTATTAGGCAAGAAAGATGAAGCAAATTATTATGTTCTGTCATACAAGAAAAGACAAAGTAATCAAGCGATAGTTGGCTTATACAATTGGCAGAAAAAAACATACGAGTGGCAAACACCGTTGCTTTTAACTAAAGAAAATGTACCTATTGAAGCTTTTCAAGTAGAGGATGCGTTATTCATTAAAGTCCCGCGTTATTTATACAAAATTAACCTGAATAATGGTAATCAAGAGTATCAGTTTGATTACCGTTGGGGCCAAGTGATTCGTTAAACGAAAAGTGGTAAAGCATGCTTAGACAAATAGAAGGAGCAAATAGTCCTTATGATATAAAAAAACGCTTAGAAGAGTAGTGATTCCGCTAGTTTTCTAAGCGTTTCTTTATTTTATGCAGGTCCAGAGATTAAATTCCAGATAATCGAACCTGTATATGCGCCAGGAAATAATTGTGAAACAGGGGTTTGGATTTCAAGAGAAATATCGGTCATGCGGCCGCTCCACATGCCTTGTCCTTTTCTATCACCAGCGTTACTCATTAAAGTCGCACCGTTACCGATAATAATTGGGTTGGTCGGGAAGTCAGGTGCAGCAGGATCTTCTGAAAAATCCAGTCCATACATTGTATTTGTCATAAAGAAACGCCTTAACGTTTTGTCATAGCGAGCATAGCCGCCTGTTAATTGAAACGTAATGATGCCTAGTAAAGAATGAGCTTCGTTTCGCATGTGTGGGATTTCAGCAGTGACATGCCAACCAGTTAAGGCTCCGCGAACATCCCCCATCCCGAAGTGTCTCATTGTATGAGTATTGCCTTCAGAAGGTCGTATAGGAACTGCCGTTAAATCACCAGAAATCGCTTGGGTTTCAAAAGTAAATTCTTTCGGAATAAAGAGCAAGTCAAAACTAGTGTTAGGATTTTCTAAATCAGGATCAATGGCATCGTCAACCGATTCATCACCAGGCAGCCCTCCAATTTCTAGTTCAACTGAAACGGGCGTTTTTCCAGAACGGGTGGCAAAAGAATCCGATGGGTCAAAACTAAAGAGACTGAATACTAGCAACAAGGCTGCAAGTGATTGATAAGTGAGTAGATTTTTTTGTTTCAAGAAAGTTCCTCCTTTAGGTGCTGATAATATAAGTATACGCAAAAGGAGCTGTTTTTATTTATCAGTAATTTACAGGGAATTCGAAAATATTGAGACAGATAGTGTTTAATATTAGTAGAGAAAGATGAGTCGACAATTTTTACTTGTTGATTCTGTCTTTTTTGAGCACAATTCGTTATATCAAGCATGCTAAAATATAAAAGAAATCATCAAGTATCACTAATCAAAATGGAGAGGAGGAGAAAACTTTGAGTAAGTGTTTCGGGTTGTTGATGATTTTATTTGTATTATCTGGCTGTTCAGGAAGTAGGAATTCGCAACAGGAAGTCGTTATAGAAAAGTCTGCTAATAATGACAAAGCAAGACAATTTGTTGATCAAAAAAATCCGCATTTAGGAACGCAATTAGAAGCAGAATCTTATACTAAACAGGAAGCGATTGAATTTTTACAAAATGGTTTAGGGATACCAACGAATGACTCGGCGTTTCATTATACGTTTAAGCAGTCAAATAAAGGAAGTTATGTTGTTCAAATTATATCTGAAAAGAATAGTGTCTCAAAAGAGAATGAATTGTTCGGATATTATCAGGTGTATCAAGATGGTATTATAGTGAAAATGATGGAAAAGGATCAAACGTTCCAAGAAAATTAAGTGATAAATAAAAAAGTTGACAAAAAACACAAACAGTCTTGTTTGTGTTTTTTTGTTTAATGTTCGTGTTTTATTTTTTAATAACCTTTTTCGAAAAAATATACGAACGTTCGGGTTTAAAAACGAACAAAAAGATGAAAATGTGTTGAAATATACGTTTTCCTTGCGTATACTGATGAAGTGAAAAAACGAACGAGGAGTGTACGAATGAACAAGAAAGTTCCTTATTTAATTGTGGCGCCGGGGCTAGTACTATTATTATTTTTCTTAATGATTCCATTAATTACTAGCATTTTGCCAACCATTTTTACTGATCATGGCTTGACACTAAATCAGTATGTTACTTTTTTTAAAGATGACTATAATGTTTCAATTTTCTGGCGAACGATAAGAGTTTCGTTAATTGTGACGGGTATTTCAATCGTGTTGGGCATTCCAACGGCATACTTTATTGCTGGAGTTTCCAAAAAATGGCGTGGCTTTTTAATGGCTATGACCTTGTTTCCATTATTAACCAATTCAGTTATTCGAAGTTTTGCTTGGATTAACATTTTAGGAAAAAACGGTGTAGTGAATACGTTGTTATTAAAAACAGGCTTAATTGAGCAACCGCTGAATTTATTGTATACAGAATTTGCAATTATTATCGGTTCAGTGTATTTATTTTTACCAACAATGATTATGACCTTAGTTGGGGTTATGGAAAACATTGAAGGAGAAATGCTAGAAGCGGCTGAGACGCTAGGCGCCAATCCAATGACGGCTTTTCGGAAAATTGTTTTACCTTTATCAATTCCAGGCACCATCGTAGGAAGTATATTAGTGTTTACAGGAACTTTAACGGCTTATACGACGCCACAGCTGTTAGGTGGTAACCAAAAAATGATGATGTCGACCTTCTTATATCAAAAGGCTAATACTTTAGGTGATTGGCAATCGGCGAGTGTTCTTGCATTTATTATGATTTTAACAACATTAATTGTGATGAAAGGCCTAGACATGGTCGCTAAGAAAGTAGATCGGAGAGAAGCAAATCATGCGTAAGCAAAAAGGACTATCTGTTATTGCAATTCTAGTTTTTCTGTTTTTATTTTTACCATTATGTTTGATTGTGGTGACTTCTTTTGGAACAGCCGCAGCGATTCAATTTCCGATTAAAGGATTTACTTTAGATTGGTACGCCAAAGCCTTACAATCGGAAACGTTTATGGACAGTTTTAAGTTAAGCTTGTTGATTGGGGTATTAGCGACTGTTTTAGCATTAATAGTAGGGATTCCGGCTTCCTATGCGCTGGCTCGTTATTCCGTTCGCGGGCGCAACTTTATTAAAAGCTTTTTCTTATCCCCAACTGTGATTCCAGGAATTGTGGTCGGGTATACGTTATTTCAATATATTGTTATTAAATTAGGTTTGCCTGTCTTTCAAGGATTATTAATGGGGCATTTTTTAATTAGTTTGCCTTATATTATTCGAGTGGTTGGGTCAAGTATGGAACAACTAGATTATTCAATGGAAGAAGTAGCTTGGACATTAGGTTGTACAAGATTGCGAGCTTTTATTCAAATTGTTTTACCCAATGTGTCTTCGGGAATTTTTGCAGCCTTTATGTTAGCATTTGTCAATTCGTTTAACAATGTTCCTGTATCGATGTTTTTATCAGGTCCCGGTGTGACGATGCTGCCTACTTCTTTATTAAGTTATATGGAATACAATTATGATCCAACTGTTTCAGCAATTTCTGTATTGTTGATGCTACTAACAATGGGCTTAATGTTTTTAATTGAAAAAACGTTGGGACTAGCTTCCATTGCCTAAAACATGGAAGAAGCACGAGATAGAAAGAGGAGAAAATTTTGACTTTTGTGGATTTAAAAGATATTCGCGTCAGCTATGACGGAAAACAAGATATTTTAAAAGATTTAAATATTTCAATGGAAAAAGGAGAGTTAGTTTCTTTATTAGGACCGAGTGGTTGTGGTAAAACGACTACGCTAAGAGTGATTGCTGGATTAATTAAGCCAAACGACGGACAGTTTTTCGTTGACCAAGAAGAACTAACAAAGGTTCCTGTCCATAAAAGAAACTTCGGGATGGTTTTTCAAAGCTATGCGTTATTTCCCCATTTAACGATTGCAGAAAATGTCGCTTTTGGGCTGAAATTACGCAAAGAAAGCAAACAAACCATGGACCAAAAAGTCACGGAAATGCTAAAAGTATGTGGTTTAGAAAGCTTGGGCGACCGTTATCCAAAACAATTATCTGGTGGTCAAAGACAGCGGGTTGCGCTAGCACGTGCTCTGATTATTGAACCTAAACTATTACTACTAGATGAACCGTTGAGTAATTTAGATGCAAAATTGCGAGTGGCAATGCGGATTGAAATCAAACGGATTCAACAACAATTAGGCATTACGACAGTTTTTGTCACACATGACCAAGAAGAATGTTTTTCTATTTCAGATAAAGTGGCCATTATGAATAATGGCGTGATTGAACAATATGATTCACCAGAAACGATTTATCGTTTGCCTCGTACTAAGTTTGTCGCTGAATTTATCGGTTTTGAAAACTTTTTCTCTGTTGAAAAAATGGAAGCTGGTCATTATCGGACACAAACAAATCAAATAGTGAAAACGACTAATCCTGAACCAAATGTTACAACGACAGTGGCAACGATTCGTCCAGAGGACATTGAGATTGTTTCAGAACCTGCTACTAATACTGTCGCAGGTACTGTCGCTGTCCGAACATTTTTAGGGAAAAGCTATCAATATGAAGTGGAAACAGCGTTAGGTACATTGCTGGTTAATGGAACAAGTGAACAGTTATATGAAACAAACGAAACCATTCACTTGGCTTTTCCAGCTGAGAAATTAGTTATTTTAGAAAAATAAAAACCATTTTGGAGGAAGATTTAAAAATGAAAAAACGCGTAATTTTAGGGACATTAGTCGCTGCAACGTTATTAATGACTGCTTGTGGAAACAGCGAAGCAACTACGAAAAGCGAGAGCAAAGGTGGAAGTAATGCTTTAGTCGTTTCAACTTTCGGATTAAGTGAAGATATTGTCAAAAAAGACATTATCGCTCCGTTTGAAAAAGAGAATGAAGCGAAAGTTACCTTAGAAGTAGGCAATAGCGCAGACCGCTTTACGAAATTAAAAAATAATCCCAATGCGGGAATTGATGTCATTGAATTAGCACAAGCAAATGCAGCACAAGGTGGAAAAGAAGGGTTATTTGAAAAAATTACAGAAAAAGAAGTACCTAATTTAAGTCAGTTAACACCAGGAGCAAAAGAGGTTTTTGAAAGTGGTGCTGGCGTACCAATCGCTGTAAACAGTATCGGGATTGTTTACAACAAAGAAAAATTAGGCAAAGAAATTAAGAACTGGGATGACTTATGGTCAGCTGATTTGAAAGGTAAAATTTCTGTTCCAGACGTTGCCACGACGGCAGGTCCTTTAATGTTATACGTTGCCAGTGAACATGCCGGTCAAGATATTACAAAAGATAACGGGAAGGCCGCTTTTGAAGCGATGAAAGAATTAAAACCAAACGTTGTTAAAACGTATTCAAAATCGTCAGACTTAGCTAATATGTTCCAATCTGGTGAAATTGAAGCAGCTGTGGTTGCTGATTTTGCGGTTGATATTATTCAAGGCGCAGCAGAAAACGTGACGTATGTCGTCCCAGAAAGCGGCACGTATGCCAACTATAATACAGTCAATATTCCTAAAAAAGCACAAAACAAAGAAACCGCCTTTAAATTTGTTAACGCACGGATTAGTGAAGAATCACAAAAGGCCAAAGCGATTTCATTAAATGAAGGACCTACAAATCAACAAGTAACGTTAAGCGAAAAAGAAGCGAAAAATAAAACATATGGTGCCATTGCCGAACGTGCCAAAACAGTCGATTTTAATTTTATTAATAGTCAACTAGCGGATTGGATTGATCAATGGAATCGGACGATGAATCAATAGTTTTAGAAAAGAGGGACAAAATGAACGTCGATGTATTACTAAAAAATGTGTGGCTGTATCAAACAGTCACTCAAACATTCGTTCAACGAAATGTTGCGATTAAAAATGATAAATTTTATTACATTTATGAAGAAGAGAACGTCAATTTGCAGTCCAAAAAAACAATTAATGCCGAGAATCAATGGATGATTCCCGGCTTAATTGATGCACACATGCATATTGAAAGTTCCATGACGACACCTACTATTTTTTCCAAAGCAGTAGTGCGTTACGGTGTGACAACGGTGATTGCCGATGCCCATGAAATGGCTAACGTATTTGGCTTAGAAGGCTTAAAAGCTTTTATGGCCGCTGAAACAGAACTAGATATCTTTCACGCAATTCCTTCTTCAGTTCCTTCGACCACTCCCGAATTAGAAACAACTGGTGGGATTATCGGCTTAGCAGAAGTAGCAGAATTACTCAAAGAACCAAAAGTGATTTGTTTAGGGGAAGCCATGAATTTTAAAGGGATTTCCTATGAGCCAGATTCTTTAATTCGTCAAATTATCGATTTGTGCCAAAAACAACGACCAACTATGCCTTTAGAAGGCCACTGCCCTAAAATCGAAGATCAAGAGTTAGCAGATTTTCTATATAGTGGTATCACTTCAGATCATACCCATCAATTTCCTAAAACGTTAAAAGAAAAAATTGAAGCGGGCGTCTTTATTCAATTTCAAAATAAATCAATCACTCCTGAAAACATTCAGGTGATAGTAGACAATGACTTCTACAATTATGCAAGTATTATCACGGATGACGTGATGGCTGATGATTTGCTAAAAGGTCATCTAAATGAAAATGTCAAAAAAGCCGTTCATGCAGGATTGCCTATCGAAAAAGCCATTTATATGGCAACTTATACGCCGGCCAAACGAATGGGTCTCCATGATCGTGGCGAAATTGCACCTGGTAAAAAAGCTGACTTTTTGTTATTAAATGACTTAGAAAGTTTTGATATTACTACGGTTTATAAATCTGGAAAGGTTGTTTTTGAAAAAGGCGAGCCCTTCCATTACCCAGAAAAAATCGAAGAGTTTCCAGCCACTTATCAACAAACCATCCAATGTAAAAAGTTAACAGAAGAAGATTTACTTTTAAAGGTGGCTACAACAAAAGAAACAGTTCGTTGTAATGTGATTCAAAAACAAGAAATTGGCACATTTACAGAGCGAATTACAAAAGAAATTCCTGTTGAAAATGGATTGTTGCAATGGCAAAAAGCCAACTGTGCCTTATTAATTGTGATGGAACGTTACGGAAAAAATGGTAATATTTCTTTTTCTTTAATGGATCAACCCCTTTCCGAGAAAGGAGCCATTGCGACAACCTGGGCCCATGATCATCATAATTTAATGGTGATGGGTAATACGATTGAGGATATTCTGTTAGCGCAGAATGAATTATTAGCGATGCAAGGCGGCTATTTGGTTGCTTCGGATCAGCAAGTGATGGCAACTTGTCCTTTACCAATTGGTGGGATTTTATCGCAAGCACCGATTGAACAATTAGGCGCTTCTTTACAAAAAGTTCGACAAGCTATGCAAGCGTTAGGCTATCAAAATATGAATGAAATCATGTCCTTTTCCACACTATCATTGCCTGTCTCGCCAGCCATTAAAGTGACAGATTTTGGGATGATGGATACGAAGTCACAACGTTTCTATCCATTAGTTTTTCCAGAGGATGGAGTTCTTTTGCATGAAAACACTCATTAAAAATGTGCATATACTAACAATGGATGAGCAATTTTCAGAAATCAAAGCCGGCTATTTAGTGATTGAAGAAGACACAATTGTGGAATTAGCACCAATGACCACACTTGATGAAAAGCGAATGGCTGCAAATCAAGTAATCGATGGCCAAAATGGAATTTTAATGCCTGGGATGATTAACACCCATACCCATGTAGGCATGATTCCGTTTCGTTCGTTAGGAGACGATGTGCCAGATCGACTCCGGCGTTTTCTTTTTCCATTAGAACAATTCATGACAAAAGAATTAGTAGGATGCAGTAGTGATTATGCAATTGCTGAAATGTTACTGAGTGGTATTACGAGCTTTTGTGATATGTATTATTTTGAAGATGAAATTGCTAAAAGTTGTGAAAAAATGAGTGTTCGTGCTTTGCTCGGAGAGACGATCATTGATATGCCCACTTGTGATAGTCCAGAACCTTCAGGCGGTCTTTTTTACGCGGAAACCTTTATTCGCAAGTGGCAAGGTCATCCGTTGATTACGCCTATGCTTGCGCCGCATGCACCGAATACCAACTCACCAGAAGTGTTAGCAAAAATTATTGAACTTAGTCGGCGATACCAAGTTCCTATGACCATGCACGTTGCTGAAATGACTTATGAAATGGCTGAGTTTGAAAAAGCCTATCAAAAAACACCAATTGCTTTCTTAGAAGAACTGGGTTATTTGAGCGAGCCGTTTATTTTAGCGCATTGTATTTTGGCAACAGATGAAGATCTTGCGAGTTTAGCTGCTACTAATGGAAAAGCGCGTGTCGCTCATTGTATCGGTGCGAATACTAAATCAGCCAAAGGCGTAGCGCCGATTAAGCAAATGCTTGATCAAGGGATTATTGTCGGTTTAGGCACGGATGGACCTAGTAGTGGGAATACGTTAGATTTATTCACCCAAATGCGCATGGTTGCGAATTTTCATAAGACAGCACACCAAGATCGCTCCTTGTTTCCTGCGAAAGAAATTGTTTATCTGGCAACGATGGAGGGCGCTAAAACATTAGGTTTGGCGGAGCAAGTCGGCTCATTGGAAGTGGGCAAAAAAGCGGATATAACATTAATTGAAACGCAATCAGTTAATATGTTTCCGATTTTTGATGCCTATTCAGCGTTGGTTTATTCAGCAAATGCTAGCAATGTTGAAGCCGTTTGGGTGAACGGTCAACAGTTAGTTGCCAATAAAGAATTACAACAAGCTAATCTCAAAGAAATCAAGGAAAAATTATATCAGGCCATGAATACGTTTGTGAAAGAAGCTAAAAAAAGAGCTGCTCTCTAAACAAAGCAAGTATGACGTATCGGATTGATTAAATAACGCTGAATTGACGTTTAGTGATTCAGGTTCTAATAGAGCTCAGACAAACTTTTAATGAAAGAGTTGTCTGTGTTCTTTTTTGTTATAAACATTTTTCTTTTTCTATATATATTTTTAAGGTAAGTTGTATTATAGTAAGTTTGAGAAGATGAGAATGAGAGGAAAAGCAATGAATATACAACGGTTTATAGAAAAACGCAAAGCACGTGGTTTGTCGCAAAGTGAATTAGCTAAAGGGATTTGTACGCAAGTTACGGTTAGTCGCTTTGAAAAGAATGGTCAAGTCCCAACTTTAAAAATATTGATCCAACTATGTAATCGTTTAGAGCTACCTTTGGGGGAACTCTTCCCGCGCGTAGGGATTAAACAACCTGAAATTCTTGAAAAAATGGAAGAAGCAGAATTCTTCTTGATTACCAGCGAACATGATCAATTGCAAACAATTTTAAAAAATATTCCTTTTGATGAAATCAAAGATTCCCAACTGTTATTAGAATATTATTATTTACAAGGCTTTGTCATGATTTTTCAAAATGCTTCGTTGATGGATTGCTTATTTACCTTTGAAAAACTTCTGTTTGAAGAGCAAAAATACACGAGCGATATTTACCGTTTGTTAGCTTTTACTGGAATTGGCATGGCCTATGCCAAAGAAGGCGAAATTGAGAAAGCCGAATTTTATTTCAATAAGGTCTTCAAGGAAATTTATCTTTATACTATTCAATCAATGGAAGATACTTGGCGAGTATTAAATGTTGTCTTTCACTGTGGTGTTTTTTATGCAGAAAAAGGCGATTTAGAAACAAGTGATGCTTTGTTAGAGTATGCGATTTCCATCTGTTCTGATAATCACGTCACGTATTACTTGGCAAGAGCAGCTTTCCAGCTTGCGAAAAATGCCTTAGCTGAAGAAAAGCCGCAAGAGCAAATTTTAGAACTACTACAAGATGCCCGCGCGTATGCAAAAATCAATAAAAATCGCATCTTGTTGGAAGCAATTCAAACATTGAAAGAAACAATTTTATCTAAGGGAAATTAGTTTATATAGAAAATTATATATTTATTTTCAAAATATAATAAAAAAAGCGTTTTTTAAAAGAGTTCAAGACACGTTACGACCTTAAATGAAAATTTTAAGGTCGTTATTTTATATAAAAAAATATATAAACGACTTGACTGACATCAAATAAAGGCGTATGATTCATTTGTGAATAAATGTGAAATAAAACACAATCTTTCGTGGAGAGGAAGTCTTGAGGTGCAACAAAGTCAAACTATTTATTTGATGGGCACAGTAATAGATGTATTTGTAGACCATGAAGAACCTGAAAAAATTCTAGAAGAAGTGCATCGACGATTGATCACTTATGAACAACGCTTTAGTGCAAATGATTCAACTTCGGAACTGATGGCTGTCAATCAACAAGCTGGGCAAAAATCAGTTAGCGTTCATCCAGAGTTGTATCAATTAATTGCATTAGGGAAAAAACATAGTTGTGATCCAGCTAGTCATTTGAATGTTACCATTGGCCCGTTAGTTCAAACATGGCGAATCGGTTTTAAAGATGCCCGTGTCCCGTCAGAAGAGGAAATTAAAGCCTGTTTGAAAAAAATTAATCCAGAAAAGATTCACTTAAATCCCTTAAAACAAACGGTTTTTTTGGAAGAAGAAGGAATGAAATTAGATCTGGGGGCTTTAGCAAAAGGCTATATCGCTGATTTACTAATTACCTATTTGAAAGAAGTCCATGTGACGTCTGCTTTGATTAATCTGGGCGGCAATATTGTGACGTTGGGGCCCTCTACGCATCAAAACAAAAAATGGCGAATTGGTATTCGCAATCCGCAAGAATCCAGAGAAACAATCAGCTTACTTGTCGAAGTGGCTAATCAATCGGTTGTGACGTCGGGCATTTATGAAAGAAGTTTAACCGAAGCTGGGCGAGTCTATCACCATCTGTTGGATCCGACAACCGGTTACCCATTGGAAACTGAAATGGCCAGCCTCACAATTATCTCGGATGCTTCAGTGGATGGTGAGATTTGGACAACGCGTTTATTTGGTTATCCAATTCCAGCAGCGCTTGAAATCCTCAATCAACTAGATGGAATTGAAGGAGTCATCATTACACAAGACCAGCAAATTTTATATAGCAGCGGGTTAGCAGATACTCTTCACATTATCCATTCATAGAACCGAAAAAGAAAGGACAGCTCATTATGAAAAAAATTATCGGCTTAGTAGGAACGAACTCAGAGCAATCAACCAATCGTCAACTTTTGCAATTTATGCAACACTATTTTGCGCAGGAGGCTGACATTGAACTAGTTGAAATTGTTGACTTTCCTATGTTTAACAAGCCAGAAGACAAAGTTTTGCCAGAAATAGTTAAAACGGTTGCTGAAAAAATTGAAGCAGCAGATGGCGTCATTATCAGTACGCCTGAATATGACCATGCGGTGCCGGCTTCTTTGATGAATGCCCTAAGTTGGTTATCTTACGGGATTTTTCCGTTTGTTGATAAACCAGTTATGATTACTGGTGCATCCTATGGCACGTTAGGTTCCTCTAGAGCACAAGCGCATCTACGTCAAATTTTAGATGCTCCTGAATTGAAAGCACGAATTATGCCAAGCTCTGAATTTCTATTAGCGCATTCCTTACAAGCTTTTGATGAAAACAATGCGTTAAAAGATTCAGAACAAATAGATAAACTAGCTGGTTTGTTTGCAGATTTTTGTGTATTTATTGAAATTACAGAACAGCTGAAACATGCGCATGCGCAAAATAAAAAAGAAGCAGAAAATTTCTCATGGGAAACGATTTAACGAAATGGAGTGAATAAAATGAAATTAATTGGGATCGTCGGATCAAACGCTGATTCTTCTTATAATCGGTTACTACTGCAATATATTGGCAAAGAGTTTTATAAAATGTTCGACTTGGAAATTTTAGAAATTAAAGATATTCCAATGTTTAATCAAAGTAAGGATCAAACGAACAGTGTCTTGATTCAGAATATGAATCGCAAAATTTTACAAGCAGACGGCGTAATTATTGCGACGCCCGAACATAACCATACCATTCCTGCCGGTTTGAAAAGTGTGTTAGAATGGTTATCTTTCAAAATTCATCCGCTGGAAAATAAACCAGTAATGATTGTTGGTTGCTCTTATTATGATCAAGGAACCTCACGTGCGCAATTACATCTCCGTCAAATTCTTGATGCACCTGGTGTCAATGCAATCGTGATGCCTGGAAACGAGTTTTTATTAGGAAAAGCTAAAGAAGCATTTGATGAAAACGGCAACTTAATTGCGGAGGGAACACGTCAATTTTTAGAAAGCACATTACAAAAATTCGTCGAATTCATTGATGTGATTTCAAAATTAGAAGGGGCTAAGCCAAAAGACTTACCTGAAGATTTACATGCAAAAGGAACCATTGAAACAACGATCGAAGGGGTTGATATGGCAGCAGATGATTGGGTAGAACAAGCAGCAGAAGCGGTTCAGGCTGTGGAAGGCGACACATACGTAAAATTAGATCGAGGCATTTTAACCGTAGATCAGCTAAATTATTTCTTAAAATCAATGCCAATGGAATTGACTTATGCAGACAGTAACAATCAATTTTTATATTACAATAAAAAAATGGCTGCTGAAGAAATGTTTGCTAAACGGCAACCAGGACAAGTTGGTAATCCATTAGCGAATTGCCATCCGCCAAAAGCATTGAAAAATGTAGAATGGGTGATTCAACAATTACGGTCAGGAAAAACAGATGCTATTCGCGTTCATGTTCCAATGCACGGACCAGATACCTATGTAGTGCATAATTATCAAGCGATGTATGATGATAATGGAAATTACGCGGGAATTAATGAGTATATTTTAGACTTTAAACCAATTGTTGATTGGTATTTAAAACAAACTGGGCAAGAATTAGTCGGTGGAAAAAACGTCGATGCAGTTAGTGGTGCCTCCAAAAAAGAAGCGCCAGAAACGGCAGATAGTGTATCAAGTGCATCAGTCCATGAAGAAGAGTCAGCGACCGAAAAGCCAACAGTTGACAGCGTTTCTAGCGCTTCAATTAAAGAGTAAAATAACAGCAAAAAATAGCGGCAACAAGTAGTCATACTGTATTCAGATTAGCAATGCCAAATGAGGACTTTTATTGACAGAAGCTGATACTTAAAAGAGTAAGAATTTTATAGGAAGATAGTATAGAAGACGAACCAAAAGTTTCAATCATTTTTGACGAATAGGCTAGAAAAGAAACAGAAAATTAGTCAAACAAATCAGCTTTTCTTTAAATTTAAAGTAAAAAAATAACAAAAAAAGCCTCCTTGGTGACGCAAGGGGGCTTTTTTTGGTTAAAATAATACTTTTCTATGAAGATTCCTAAATATTGAAAGAATCATTTTTAAATTTGTGGAAAAAATAAGCAAGATTGACACTCACGTCTTGTTAAAAAAATAGATACTTAAGGCGTGATAGTTTGGAGTTGAAAATGTGACTACTTTGTTAGATGAATTATTAGA
This sequence comes from Enterococcus sp. AZ119, assembly GCF_050546175.1. Classification (NCBI taxonomy): domain Bacteria; kingdom Bacillati; phylum Bacillota; class Bacilli; order Lactobacillales; family Enterococcaceae; genus Enterococcus; species Enterococcus sp. AZ119. Next base: position 978,195 of record NZ_CP172951.1, read on the forward strand.
CCAAGAATTCCGAGATAAATTACTTATTTATCAAACTTTTATGAATAGTGAAGGTCCATTATTAAAAGAAGAATTTTATGGATATTTTGATTTATCCACTCAAAAGTTAGAATCGTTGTGCCGTCAAATAAATTATGAATGTACACAGATTTCTTCAAGGAGTCAAATTCTTTTTCCAGCTAAAGGACTGATTAGTGCGCAAAAATTATCGCAAATTGATTATCAAGCCTTAAGAAAATATTATTTTGATCAATCACTAATGGCCAAGTTGCTTCTTGATGTGGGCCTCTATCAAAAGCACACGATTCAAGAATTTTCTCAAATTCATTTTATGAGCAAAAGCAAAATTTATGCCTTCTCGTATAAGCTAAATCTGATTTTAGCTAATTGGCGTATTAAATTAAAGTCAACAGGCTTGGTTGGAGAAGAGAAAAATATCCGAAGTTTTTGTTTTCAATGCTTGTATTATTTTTATGGAAGTAATCAAGAAAGGCTGCCTAACATTTTGATGGAAAATAGTCCTGGCATTAAACGATTTATAAACGATTTACAACTGATGTATCAAAGAACGTTTAGTCTTAATCAAAGCGCACAACTATTTATTCTTTTAACGATCCAACGTTTTCGTGTATTTTCTGATCATGTAGTGGACTCTTTTACGGAAGTTCATGTGCCTAGCTGTTTACAGCATGCGTTTGAAAAAATTTATACAAGCGAAACCCCTCTTTTTAAAGAGGATTTTGGCAAAGAGACTTCATATATTTTTCTTTTTTTAAGTTTAAATGAATACATTGATAGTCCGATTGTTTTTCCAGATAAGTTAACCATGTTAGACGAATTTATTGATCATATGAATAGTGTTATTCCTTTCTTTGAAAAGCGAATTACGGTGGAAACAAAAGAAAAATTAAAGTTGATTTGTTATCGCTGGGACCGCCTATACTTTTCAGTGGCTGCATTTATTCCCGCCAAGCAGAGCAGTTTCTTTGAAGAGCGGTTTCCTCAAATTCATCGCGCATTAGATGGTTTTATACAAAAGACAGAGTCGCTGTATCAAAAACGATTTTTAATGTATGAACGCGTGCATCTATACTATGATTTTATGTTTTGTTTGTTAAATGATCGGTCTTTTTGCGCAATTGAAAAAACGATTCATGTATTTGTTGATTTTTCTGGTGGGGAGGATTATAACCGCTTTATTGCAAAAATTATTGCTTCTTTCAATTATATGGATGTCATGATTGATCACAAATTAACCTTAGAAACCGATTTGTATTTGTCCGATTTTTATAGTTCGAAAGTACGGTGTCGTCAATTGACATGGCGTCATTTGCCGGAAACAAAAGATTGGCAAGTATTTGCTGAGGTGGTCAGAGAACTAAGAAAGGGAGAGACTCAGAAAAATGAGCACTATGAGAGAGACCCAATCGAAATGTGGCGAGAACAAGAATACGAAGGATAGTCAATTGAGACAAGCAGGTAACTATAAAGACTTAACTGGTCAAAAGTTTGGTGAGTTGACAGTAGTAGCACCAACGGCAAAAAGAAAAGAAGGGCTAATTGTTTGGGCCTGTCGCTGTTCTTGTGGGAGCTATGCAGAAGCTTCAAGAAGACAACTAATTCGTGGGTATCGAACGAAATGTGCGCACCATCGCTATCAAACAATGTTGAAAAAAAACTATCATGAATTAGTCGTGGTACGGATCGAAAGTATTCAACAGACAATGAAAGCGTATTGTCTGTGTTCGTGCGGACAATCTTGCTGGGTTCGCTGTGAAAATTTGTTGAATGGCCATACCAAAAGTTGCGGTCATCGTAAAAAGAAGGATTACCGACAAAGAGTTGCTGGCGTAATTCCAGGGAAGTTACAAAGTAAACGCCCCAAAAATAATAGCAGTGGACACAAAGGAGTGAGCCAGACCGCTTCTGGGAAATGGCTGGCTTATATCTCTTTGAAAGGCAAGCGCCATAACTTAGGTATCTTTACGAAAAAAAGTGAAGCAATTTTAGCAAGAAAATTAGCAGAACGTCGTCTATTTCAACCAATTTTACAACAAGAAATAGTGACTACAAATAAGGAAGTTTAGCAACAGAGAGGATGCGAAAGATGTTAGCAGGCTTATTTTCAGTAACTGGAATGATTTTATTGGGGATTTTATTTTGCTTAATTGGTTATCAAACGTTTCGAAAACATCATCATTAAGAGAAGAATGTTCTAGCTAGATAATTTCATCGACAGATGAAATTATCTAGCTTTTTTTATAAAAAAGCTAAGAAAAGGATAAGAGATTGTGGAAATTCTTTAGGTTGTTTAACAAAGCCTTAATTTCCTTTGTTTTAGATTGTGGTTAAGAAGATTTTTCTCTATACTAAGTCTTCGGAAATCAAAGAAAAGAAAGGAGCGAGTGATGTGGTTAAAAAAATTGGTTTAAGTATAATGCTCTTATTTTTTTTCTTAATTATCGCACTCCCAATCTATGCGTGGAAGATTGAGCCGAATTTAGTTCACGTTAATCAGGTGACTTTGGGAAAGAAAAATCAACGAGAACCATTGAATGTTGTGCAACTTTCGGATATACAAGTTTCAGAATTTTATGAGACGAAGCGGTTAGATAAAGTCATAAAAAAAGTCAATCGTGAAAAACCAGATATTATCGTTTTTACAGGTGATTTATTTGACAATTATGCCAAAAATCCGCAACAAAAAGAACCGATGATTGAAAAGTTAAAACAGTTACAAGCGACAATTGGAAAATATGCAGTTTGGGGAAATCATGATTATGGTGGCGGTGCTTCTGCGGTGTATGATGAAGTCATGGAGGCCAGTGGCTTTACCGTTATGAAAAACCAAGGAGAAACAGTAACCCTAGCAGATGGACGCCGTCTTTTTATTGGTGGTTTAGATGACTCATTATTAGGAAATCCTTCCGTTTCAGAAACATTATCCTATCGAGAAACGTATGACTATGCGTTATTAATGACCCATGAACCAGATGTCGCGGATGCATTTATTGGTACGGGTACACAGTTAGTTTTAGCAGGACATAGCCATGGCGGACAAATTTGGATTCCTTTTTATCCAATCACAAATGTTTTAGCAGAAAAGTATACCAGAGGATTGTATCAGTTGGACCAAGAAACGCAACTATATGTTAATACAGGCTTAGGAACGACCGCCATTCATGCCCGTTTTGGGGTGATCCCTGAAATTACACATTTTACTATCTATATTTAAAAAGTCTGGTCAATCCGACCAGACTTTTTCTGTTATTTAACAGAATTATTTTTAAGAAAAAGATGTTCATATTTTGGTGAAACGTTTCTATAAAATGCTTTAAAATATCTAGAAAAGAGTATTTTTATGGAAAAAGAAACAGGGAAAACAATTTCTTTATAAATGGTCTATAGCGCTTTTTAATGCTGTTATTTTTAAATAAAACCATAATGTAAGGGTTTACAACTGTTTGAAGTGAATGTATAATCTGTTTGTAGAAACGTTTCACTAAAAAGAAAGGAACCCTGCTTATGAAAAAACTAAAAAAGTTTTATGATCAGCGGCAATTGCATTGGATGGTACTTCCGGGTGTAGCATTCATGATTGTCTTTAACTACATTCCAATTTATGGAATTATCATTGCTTTTAAAAATTATACGATTGTTGATACGGTTTCTTCTGCACCATGGGTTGGACTTGAAAATTTTCGAATCATTATGGAAGATAGTTTTTTTTGGGAAGCAGTTCGTAATACCTTAGCGATTAGTTTAATGAAACTTTTTTTAGGATTCGCTATTCCGATTATCTTAGCGGTAATGATTTTTGAAATGAGAGATGGACATTTAAAAAAAGTGATTCAGACGATTTCTTATATTCCGCACTTTTTTTCTTGGATCGTTTTAGGCGGGATGTTGATTTCGTGGCTTTCAACAAATGGCTTTATCAACCAAGTCATGATGTCGTTAGGCTTAATGAATCAGGGCGTCAATCATTTGTTAGATCCTGATAAGTATTGGTGGATTGCTGTTCTTTCTGATTTGTGGAAAGAAGTAGGTTGGGGCACGATTCTCTATCTTGCTGGTATGTCTCGTATTGATCCAACGTTTTATGAAGCGGCGAGAATTGATGGTGCTTCAAAATTAACACAAATCCGAACGATTACTTTGCCCTTATTAGCGCCGATTATTTCGTTGAACTTAATTCTAAATGTTAGCGGTTTATTGGGATCGAACTTAGATCAAACGTTGGTTTTAATGAATGCTCAAAACCAAAACAAATCAGAAGTAATTAATTCATTTGTTTATCGTATGGGGCTAACGCAAGGGGACTTTTCTTATGCGACGGCAGTTGGTTTAGGGATTTCTGTTATTTCAATTGTTTTATTAGTCATTACAGATCGCATTACTAGAAAAATGAACAATGGTCGGTCGGTTATTTTATAAAGGAGGCAACAGCTGTGATTAAAAGAAAATCAAAAGAAAACAAATGGTTTTACTTTTTCAATACGTTAATTCTTGTGTTGTTTTCTTTATTAATTATCGTGCCAATTTGGAATATTTTAGTTTCCTCAGTTTCGTCAAGTTCGGGTTTAGCCGGTAAAGGCTTGGTTTTATGGCCGAAAGGATTTACGCTAGAAAATTATCGGAAAGTTTTTTCGGATAGTAGCATTCCGCGAGCGTTTTTGATTTCTGTTTTAAAAACAGTCATCGGTGCGTCGACGCATACACTGTTCTGTGCGATTGTCGCCTATGGACTTAGTAAATCTAGACTAGTCGGGCGTAACATTTATACAACGATGGGTGTTATTACAATGTACTTTGGTGGGGGCATGATTCCCACGTATCTTTTGATTAAGTCATTAGGACTCTTAGATACCTTCTGGGTATATATCATTCCAGCTTTATTTAGCTATTATGATGTAGTTATCTTAATGAACTTTTTCCGAGAAATTCCACCATCTTTAGAAGAATCCGCCAAAATAGACGGCGCCAGTGAGTTTCAAATTTTTTATAAAATCTTTTTACCTTTAACAAAACCGGCATTAGCCACCATTATTTTATTTAATGGGGTTGGTCAATGGAATGACTTTATGACCACGAAATTATATATTACCAAAGAATATCTGTATCCATTGCAGATGAAAATTTATGAAATTATTGTTCAATCCAACTTGAGTACCATGACAGAGAGCGGCAGTACAGATATGGTGGTGCAGGCAACGACACGTGGTGTTCAGCTGGCAACAATTGTCATTACAACGATACCAATTTTAATCATTTATCCATTACTACAAAAACACTTTATCGGCGGTATGATGGCCGGTGCAGTAAAAGAATAAAGAAAGTAGGGAACAATATGAAAAAAGTTTTAGGCGGTTTATTGGTGGCAACGGCGGTCGTTAGTTTAGCGGCCTGTAGCGGTGGGGAAAAGAAAGCTAGCTCAGATGTCTCAATTAAGGATCGGTATGAATTAGATGAAAAGACGCCTGCTTGGAAGTTAGATAAGAAGAAAGAACCGACCAAGATTAAATGGTATATTAACTCAGATTGGACGGCGCTGCCTTTTGGAAAAGACGTGACCACTGCGCAGATTAAAAAAGACTTAAATGTGGATATTGAATTTATTTCCGGCGATGATTCAAAATTAAATGCCATGATTTCAAGTGGAGATATGCCTGATATCGTGACATTAACTGAAAAAACTGGACAAGCAGCATTGAAAGCAGATTCTTGGGCCTATTCTTTAAACGATTTAGCTAAAAAATATGACCCCTATTTAATGAAAGTTGTTAACCAAGATACGTTTAAATGGTATGCCTTAGAGGATGGAAAAACATATGGTTACCCTAATTACTCTAATACAAAAGCGGATTATGAAAGTGGAAATATCCCAGTAAATGATAATTTTGTTATTCGTGAAGATGTCTATAATGCATTAGGCAAGCCAGACGTTTCAACACCAGAAAATTTTGAAAAAGTCATGCAACAGATTAAAGAAAAATATCCTGAGATGACCCCAATGGGCTTCACCACAGTGGGCGATGGTGCAGGACCATTTTTAGACAAATTACAAGACTTCTTAGGTGTTCCTTTAGAGGATAAAAATGGTAAATACTATGATCGAAATTTAGATAAAGAATACTTAGAATGGTTAAAAACATTTAATGATGTTTACCGAGCAGGCAATATTAGTGATGATAGCTTCACAGATGATGGGGCGACGTTTGATGAAAAAGTGAAACAAGGAAATTATGCAACCATGCTCGTTGCCGGAACCAGTGGTCAAGGTGGGAACTTCACAGAATTTATGAAAAAATCTGGCACACGTTATATAGCCATTGATGGACCAAGTAGCACTTCTGGCCGAAAACCAACATTAAATCAAACCGGCATTTCAGGTTGGTTAAGTAATTACATTACGAAAGATGCGAAAGATCCAGCGAAAGTCACTCAACTGTTCACATATTTAATTGATGAACCGGGACAAATTTTAACAAAATATGGCGTTGAAGGAGTTACTTATGCGTACAATGATCAAGGAAAAATTGATTATTTACCAGAAGTGAAAAAATTAGAACAAACAGACAATGATGCCTATAACAAAAAATATGGCATTAGTCGTTTCCTATACTTTAACAATGACCGTGTTAATAAACTAAAAGTGCCAATGGAAAGTGCTTTAACGCAAATGCAAGAATGGGGCAAAAGAAAATTAGTCCCACATTTCGTAATTGAAAATATTAATCCAGATGCGGGAACGCCGGAAGCTCGGGCGAATGAAGCGATTGAAACCAAACTAAATACAACCGTTATTTCAATGATTCGTGCGAAAGATGATACAGCCTTTGACAAATCTTTAGAAGACTACAAAGCATTCTTAAAATCAAATAAATGGGATGCAATTGAAAAAATAAAATCTGAGAAAATGGCGGAAAACAGAGACAAACTTAAGTAAGAGAGGAGGAGAGAAAAGCGGATAAAGCAACGAGAAATCCGCTTTTCTCTTTTAATATGAATAAGCTATTTGCATATGAAGGTTGGTATTATCGGATTTTTTCTTTTATTGCCAACTTGATCATTATTAATTTTCTCTTTTTAATTACCTGTATAACAGGCATCTTTAGCGGTGTCGGCTTAATTGCGTTGTATCGAACGATCTATCGTTTGTATCGTGAAAAAGATATTCCTGTTTTACGAACGTTTTGGACAGCGTTAAAAACTAATATCATGCGAGGTTTTATTTTAACAGGTGTCTTGTTCGTTGCTTTTTTACTGGGCGGTATTGTCGTAACAAGTTTATTTAAAATAGCCACTAGTTTAGGTTTCTTAGCTATTTTTCTATTAAGTTTTGTTGCATTATTTTTGACGAGTTTTCTTTTTCTCTTTTCCGTTTTTAATTGGTCCGTTAAAAAGACACTAGGTGAGACGGTTTATGTGGTCTTAAGTAATAGTGCAAATGCGATTATTTTGTTTATTTTACCTCTTTTAACGTTTGTTTTTTTCTATAAGCTTAATTTGTTTTTATATATTGCGTTAGGATTCGGGACAACGGCTTTTCTTCAAGTTGCGTTTTTTCAGAAAGTGTTAGGTGTGGAACATGAATGAGTATTTTGAGTTTTGGCAAAAGACCAAGGAAGAACTTCAAAAAATACCGCTAGATATCCATCGGCGGGTCATTGACTATCCATTGGAAAATGTTCAAGTGGAACAGGTCGACTTTTTAAGTTTCCTAGGTGAGCGCATCTTTGGCTATTTGTTACTTCCTAAAACGGCGGGGAAACAGCCAATAGTGATTGACTGTTTAGGCTATATGAATCATATTCAAGAACCTTGGCAATTTGCTCATTGGACACAAATTGGTTGTGCTTGTTTTGTCATTGATAATCGAGGTCAAGGGGGATTAACCAAAGATCGCGTGCCATATCAAACAATTTGGCATGAAGCACCAATGGGACGAGGATTTCTAGACAAAGAAGATTGGTACCAACGCCGCTTGTTTGCCGACCATTTACGTAGCGTAGAAGTGGTGCGTACCTTTACTGAAATTAATCAGGACCAAATCATTCTTCGTGGTGGTTCCCAAGGGGGTGGCGTAGTGTTAATGGTGAACAGTTTAGTCGACTTCCCGATTTTAGCTACTTTTGCAGATGTTCCAAGTCATTCTTGTTTAGAAAATCGAGTAGCAGAAGGAACGGGTTCGTATCAAATTATTCATCAGTACTTACAAGAGCATCCTCAAGCGCATGAAAAAATTGCCGCGGTTCTTCCTTATTTTGATAGTCGTCACTTTGTTTCGCAAATTAAAAATCCAGTCTTTGCTTCTGTTGGGAGTCACGATCCGATATGTCCAATGAAAGATTTTTTCCCTTCTTATCATCAGATAAAGGCAAGAAAAGCAGTCAGAGTATATTGGAAAAAAGGTCATGGTGGCGGTGAAACAACCCAGATCCGTCGTGAAATGCGTCAAATTCAACAACTATTGCAGGAGGTTAAAAATGAAAATAGCTACGTATAATGTCCGGGTAGATACAGAGTATGACCAAGATTGGCAATGGTCTTTTCGTAAAGAGGCTGTTTGTCAGTTAATCAATTTTCATGATTGGAGCCTTTGTTGTATTCAAGAAGTACGACCGAATCAAGTCAGGGATTTAAAGGCGTATACAACATTCACCTGTCTTTCTGCGGAAAGAGAAGGGGATGGTCAAGGAGAAGGACTAGCGATTCTCTATAACGAACAAAAAATTCAGGCTATTGATACAGGGTATTTTTGGTTATCTGAAACACCTCAGCAGCCAAGTATCCATCCTGAAGCTGGCTGTCCAAGAATTGCTTTGTGGGGACTATTTAAGGAAACGACTCAAAATACGCCTTTTTTAGTCATCAATGTTCACTTGGATCATATTTCAGCTCATGCTCGTTTAGCAGGAATGACCGTTATCTTAGAGGAGTTACATGACAAAATTGCACAGTATCCAACTTTATTAATGGGCGATTTTAATGCAGAGTCGGGGGAAGAGGTTCATCAACTTGTTCAAAAAAAATTTCAAGATAGCAAAAATTTAGCTACTCATTATGGCCCAAGAGGAACATTTCAAAATTTTACTTACACAAAACCTTGGGCGGAATTAGAAGAAATTGATTATATTTATGTAAAAGGTTGGCAAGTACAGCAAACCGCAAGTTTAACAGATAGTATCGATGGACGTTTTCCCTCCGACCATTTTCCTTTAGAAGCAGAAGTATGTATTGAAGAAAGGTGAGAGTATGAAAGAAAATCAACTGATTCAATTAGTCGAAGAAATGACGATTGATGAGAAAATTAATCAATTATTACAATTAGCAGCAGCGTTTTATTCAGATAAAGCAGAAGAAAAGACCGGCCCTATGTCAGAGTTAGGACTAAGTCAAGAAACGATTGATACGGCGGGGACAACACTGGGTGTTTCTGGTGCAAACGAAGCAAAACGTGTTCAAAAAGAATATATGCAAAATCATCGATTAAATATTCCAACACTTTTAATGGCGGATATTATTCATGGTTTCAGAACCATCTTTCCGATTCCTTTGGCTTTAGGAAGCACTTGGGATGAAGCAGCGGTTGAAAAAATGGCGGAGATTTCAGCAAAAGAAGCTGCTGTTTCAGGATTACATGTAACCTTTTCACCAATGGTTGATTTAGTGCGCGATCCACGTTGGGGACGTGTCATGGAGTCAACAGGTGAAGATCCATTACTCAACAGTCGCTTAGCTGCTGCAATGGTTAGAGGTTACCAAGGAGAAAATTTAAAAGAGGACAATTGGCGAGTAGCCGCGTGCGTGAAGCACTTTGCGGCATATGGTGGTGCCTTAGCTGGTCGGGATTATAATACGGTAGATATGTCTGAACGGCAGCTAAGAGAAATGTATTTACCTGGCTATAAAGCTGGATTAGATGCGGGTGCAAAACTTGTCATGACGTCCTTCAATACAGTGGATGGGATTCCTGCTACAGGCAACCAATGGCTGTTTAGAGACGTATTACGAAATGAATTTGGGTTTGAAGGAGTTGTGATTTCAGACTGGGGAGCGATTAAAGAATTAATTCCTCATGGCGTTGCCAAAGATGAAAAAGAGGCAGCAGAATTGGCTATCAAAGCTGGTGTAGATATTGAAATGATGACCACGTGTTATCCAGATTATTTAAAAGAATTACTTGAAGAATGCCGGATTGCTGAAACACTTATTGATGAAGCAGTTATGCGAATTTTAAAACTAAAAAATGAGCTAGGCTTATTTGAAAATCCCTATCGTGGTGCGGATGAACAAGCGGAAGCAGAAGTGATTTTAAGCAAAGAACATCGAGAAATAGCTAAAAAGATTGCTCAAAAATCAATGGTTCTTTTAAAAAATGAAAATATTTTGCCTTTTACGCCGCAAGAAAAAATCGCGCTTGTCGGCCCAGGGGCCCAATCACAAGATATTTTAGGGGCTTGGTCATGGCAAGGAAAGAAAGAAGAAGCCATTTCCCTCGTGGCTGGTGCCCAAAAATTAACTACAAATCTCCTAGTTGCCCAAGAACCCTTTGATTACTTTGAACCGACCGTGGCGGCCATTGAAGAGGCTTTAACATTAGCTAGTCAAGCAGATAAAGTAGTAGTGGCACTAGGCGAAACAGATTGGATGAGTGGGGAAGCTGCCAGCCGCAGTGATATTCGTCTACCCGAAAAACAATTAGCAGTAGTGGCACAAATTATTGAGAAAAATCCCAATGTTGTTGTCACGGTCTACAGTGGCCGGCCCTTAGATTTACAAGGGATAGATGTTGCAAAAGGAATTGTGCAAGCTTGGCAACCTGGAACAGAAGGGGGCAATGCGCTAGCAGAAATTTTGTGGGGAGAGTACAATCCAAGTGGTCGTTTAAGTATGTCGTTTCCAGAAACGGTTGGTCAAGTGCCAATTTTTTACAATGTCGACAATACTGGGCGTCCTTATGAGTCAGCACCAGAAGAAAAATATGTTTCTAAATATTTAGATGTCTCTAATTACGCTAAATATCCCTTTGGATTTGGCTTAAGTTATAGTCATTTCTCTTATCAACCAATTCAACTAAGTGCATTAACATTTACCAAAGAAGAACCAGTCACGGTCTCTGTTTTAGTAAGAAATGACAGTCCAATCGCTGGAGAGGAAACCGTGCAATTTTATGTACGTGATTTGGTGGGACAAGTGGTTCGCCCAATTAAAGAGTTAAAAGATTTTCAAAAAGTTTGGCTGGAACCAAAGGAAGAAAAAGAAGTTCAGTTTCTTCTTTCAGAGGATATGGTGCGCTATGTTCATTCAGACAATCAGGTAACCAGTGATGCAGGTGAATTTATCGTAATGATTGGTGGAAATAGTCGCGATGTACAAACCGCAACAGTCACGTTAAATGAATAAGATGGGAAGGATAAGTTATGCAGATAAAGAAGCTTAAGCAAGCAGACACAGTCGCTACATTTCTAGAGACAGGTGATTTAAAAGAATTGAGTAGCTGTGGCATGATGATTAATCAATTAGAAGGTAATCCTTTAGACGGCAGTATGAACCAACTCTATTTGCGGATAATTACAGGGGACACAATTAATTATCGACCAATGATTGGTTCCAACAGTCAAAGTGATTTTTATCTTTCAGATAACCAATTGACGTGGCGGGGCGAATTTGAAGCGGTTCGTTACCAAGTTGACTTTCGTTTGGGACCAAGCAATCAATGGTTCTGGCGGGTTAATGTCACTGGAACTGGTTTAGTAGATATTGTTTATGGTCAAGATATTGGCTTAGCGACCAAAGGAGCCGTTCAGTCAAATGAAGCGTATGTGTCGCAGTATCTTGATCATCACATTTGGCAAGAGGGCGAAGAGCTTGTTGTTTTATCAAGACAAAATCAACCGCAAAATGAGAAGTTTCCAGCCCTTATTCAAGGGAGTTTTCAAAAATTAGTAGGCTACTCAACGGACGGCTATCAATTTTTCGGACGTTCATTTAAACAAACAAACACACCAGAAGCATTGGGGAAAAGATATTTAGCAAATGAAGTCTATCAATATGAATTTGCTTACACCGCTTTACAAACGGAAGCCGTCCAATTAACGAATGAAAGTAAGGAATTTGTTTTTTATGGTGCGGTAACAGAAACACATCCGCAAGCATTAGCTGAACCTTTTTTATCGAAAGAAGCCTTACAAGCTATTTATGAAACTGTGACATTCGATTCATTAGAAGGAACACAGGACTATCCTCCGAAACTTTTAGGAGAACCTATCACAGGAAATCCATTAACAGAAGAAGAATTGGCCGCACTTTATCCCCTTCAGACACAAATTGAAAAAGTAGGAGGTCAGACGTATTCCTTTTTCACGGAAAATTACCATCATGTTGTTCTTCAAGAAAAAGAAATTGCCATGGAAAGAGCGCATGGCCACATTTTATTAAGTGGTAAAGGCTTAACGGTTGATGAACCTTTGCTTAGTACGACAGTGTATATGTATGGCATTTTCAATTCACAAGTAGTTTTAGGAAATACGACCATGAACAAATTAATGAGTAATAGCCGAAACGCTTTAAACGTTATGAAACGCTCTGGTCAACGAATCTACATTTTAGAGAATGGCTTATGGCGCTTACTAACAATGCCTTCTGCTTTTGAAATGGGGTTGAACTCTGCTACTTGGTATTATAAGTTGCCAAAGGATACAATTCGTGTACGCACTTTCACTTCGCCTGATTCAAGAGTGATTCAATTGGAAGTGACCAGTCAAAAGGATGTATATATGTGGGCTGTTTCTAACCATTTGTTATTAGGACCGGAAGAAGTACCAACCTATCAATTAGAACAAGCTGGCAAAACGCTTCGAGTGACGGGAAATCATTCTGCTACAGAAAATTATTACCCAGAACTAACCTATGCATTGACAGTTGATAAATCATTTCAAGTAACCGATAGCACATTATTTGGTGGAGCTGAAGCGGACTTATTAGTCTTGGCAATCGAAAAGACCCAAAAATTTTCACTACTTATTACGGGCAGTATAGAGGACCAAGCATTAGTTAATACACCATTAGATTTTGAAAAAGCAGAAAGTCAATATTTGGCATTCATTAATGGCTTGTTGCATCATTTTGAGTTAACACACACAGACTCAAGTGTGCAGCAAATGAATCAATTAACTCGTTGGTATACTCATAATATGCTCGTTCATTATTTGTCGCCACATGGCTTAGAACAATATGGTGGAGCAGCTTGGGGCACACGAGATGTGTCGCAAGGACCGACAGAATTTTTCTTTGCGACGCAACAGCCTAAGATCGTGGCCTCCATTATTCAGCATCTATTTGAAAATCAATTTGAGGACGATGGCAACTGGCCGCAATGGTTTATGTTTGACCGATACGAAGAACAAAAAGCCAGTGAAAGCCATGGCGATATTATCGTCTGGCCATTGAAAGTAGTGACTGATTATTTGGAACAAACTGCAGATTATTCAATCTTAGCTACGGAAATCCCTTATACAAGTCGCAAAGATAATCACAAAACAAAAGAAACAGCATCTTTATTTGAACATTTGAAAAAAGAAATAAATTATATTGAACAACATTTTTTACCAGAAACTTTTCTATCCTGTTACGGTGACGGCGATTGGGATGACACGTTACAACCTTATGATAATCGTCTTAAAGAGCAAATGGCTAGTAGTTGGACCGTTGCCTTAACGTATCAAGTGTTGAAAAAATTTGCGGCTTTAATTACGGAAATCGATGCTACTTATAGTCAGCACTTAACAATTTTAGTCGCAGGAATAAAGAACGATTTTCAAAAATATATGTTGGCGGATGAAACGATTCCAGGGTTTATTTATATGGAAACGCCAGAAACTTTTGAACAAATGATTCACCCAAATGACCAAAAAACAGGAATTCAATATCGATTATTGCCAATGACTCGTAGTATGTTAGCTGAATTATTAACACCGGAACAAGTAAGTCATCATTTAGAAATTATTGAAAAAGAATTAACGTTTCCTGATGGCGTGCGCTTAATGAACAAACCAGCGAACTATCGAGGCGGTGTGAGCACTAATTTTAAACGAGCAGAACAGGCGGCTAATTTTGGTCGCGAAATTGGCTTACAGTATGTTCATGCGCACATTCGCTATACAGAAGCGATGGCGAAAATTGGTCAGCGAGACAAAACCTGGCAAGCATTAATGCAAATCAATCCAGTTCAATTAAAAGAAGTGGTACACAATGCAGAGTTACGCCAAGCCAATGCCTATTTTAGTAGTTCCGATGGCGATTTTAAAACAAGGTATGAATCACAAGAAAATTTTGGTAAACTAAAAGATGGAAGTATTGGGGTAAAAGGTGGTTGGCGAATTTATTCAAGCGGGCCGGGAATTTATTTAAATCAATTAATTACAGCTGTTTTAGGGATTCGGCAAAAGGCCCAAAGTGTGGTTTTTGATCCCATGTTACCAGAAAAATTGTCTGGTTTAACACTAACTTACCAATTGTTTGATAAACCTGTCACATATAAATTTTATCCAAATCAGTCAGCGAAAATAGTTATCGATGGTCAAGAAGTTCCGTTTAAGTTTGAAGAAAACCCTTATCGAGAAGGGGGAATAGAAGTTCAAAAAGACGAGGTGCTTTCATTATTAAATGAAGCAAGTGTTATTGAAATTTACCATTAGAAAGGAGAGTAGTCCATGGTAGGAATTAAAGATATTGCAAAAAAAGCAGGCGTATCAATCTCGACCGTTTCTTACGCATTGAATGGTAGTTCAAAGGTAACTGAAGAAACACGAACGCGCATCCAAGCAATTGCTGAAGAGCTAAACTATGTTCCTAACATGGCCGCTCGCACATTAAAACGTCGTCAAACCAATATTATTGGTGTCTATTTGGCCGATTATGGCGGTAGTTTTTATGGTGAATTGTTGGAGGGGATTAAGAAAGGCTTAGCACTGTTTGATTATGAGATGATTGTCTGCAGCGGTAAAAAGTCACATCTTTTCATTCCTGAAAAAATGGTGGATGGGGCAATTATTTTAGATTGGACATTTCCAACAAAAGAAATTGAAAAGTTTGCTGAACGAGGCCATTCGATCGTTGTCCTTGATCGAACCACTGAACATAGGAATATTCGGCAAGTTCTCTTGGATAATCGTGGCGGTGCCACGCAGGCAATTGAGCAATTTGTCAATGTGGGTTCAAAAAAAGTTCTTCTGCTTTCTGGACCAGAAAAAGGTTATGATAGCCAAGAACGATTGGCTGTTAGTACACGAGAATTAACTCGTTTTGGGATACCTTATGAAATTATCCAAGGCGATTTTACCGAACCTTCTGGCTATGCGGCTGCTAAAAAAATTTTGAGTCAACCACAGACAGAACCAGTCGATGTTTTTGCTTTTAATGATGAAATGGCGATTGGTGTCTATAAATATGTTGCAGAAACAAATTACCAAATGGGGAAAGACATTCGGATTATTGGTTTTGATAATTCTGAACTAGGTGCGTTTGTGCAACCGCGATTAGCAACAATTGCCTATTCTAAACATCGATGGGGCATGGTGGCTGCAGAGAAAATTATTCATTTAATGCGGGGAGAAGCTGCTGAGAGCGAACACATTTACACACGTTTTATAGAAGGAGAATCTTTTCCGTCTGAATAATAAATAAAAAGTTTGGTCCAATGCTAGCTAAGCTAGCGGACCAAACTTTTTTCTGTAATGGTAATTTCTTCTGATGCAATGGGTTCATCCAGACTGAGAAGGCGATCTCTAAATTTAAAATGGACCGGCTTGTTCTCATTAATAAATTCATACGGGTAAGCGACTTGGATTGTTTCACCAGGATTGATTTCATCTGCTAAACGATCTAATTTGTCTTGGAAAGGTGAATCTGTTAAGACTGCATATTGTAAATTTTGGGCTTTTCCGTGGACAGTTTGACTAACTTCCATAAAACTTTGAATCATTAGCTGAATATTTTGTGTTTTTTCGGTTGTATTGGTTAATTCAAACAGGACATAAAACATTGGTTTGCCTTGATAATCTTTTCCTTTATGCAAGGCAGTTAAGGCTAAACGCCCATCTGGAACCAACAATGTTCGATTTTCATACGTCCCAATACTTGTCGCCAACACTTCATCAGGTGCGGGCGCACTTTGACTTGCTGGGCTGCCACTTACAGTTGAACAAGCACTTAATAAGGTACTTAGAACGAGTAAGCTCATTAAAATGTAGGGTTTCCTCATATAAAGTCCTCACTTTGGTTGATTGACTATGTAAAAAACAAATTGCTTGTATCTATATTAAAAAGAGTGCTACAAGCAATATTTTAATCGTAGTTCTAGTAAATAGCAATACTTTTATCAAAATTCATGTTTGGAAATATAATTTGAAAAATATTTTTAACTAGCAGAAAAACATTTCTAACAAAAAGTATTGGCTCAAAGTAAAGAGATCGTTTTGTTAGAAATGAGAAATGGCAACATAAAAGTTTTCTATTTTTCTGCAATTAAGACAGTTTCAAAAGTGAATTCACTAGGAATATGATTCGCAATTGAGTATTCAAAAATATGTCCATTGCCTAGGTAAGCAATTTGTTCTGCACGCATCAGGAAATCATTATCGGTTAAGTTTAAATATTTTTTTTCCAACGCAGAAGGACGGATCCCAGAAATGCTGACCCGCGCACTTTGAATTTTTTGATGCAATTGTTCCGAAATATATTGATAAATGGAGACTTTCAATTCTTTCATTGTCAAGTTCGGAATTAGGGCAACGGGCATCCAAGTATATTCAATAATTGAGGGCACATCTTCAATAATCCGTAAGCGAATAATTTTGTAGACTAACTCTTCTTCTGTAATACTTAATTTTTCAGTCACCCAAGGCTCAGGTACTTCTGTTGCAAAGCCTAAAACCACGGATTCAACTTTTCCATCGTAGGTTGAGTAAGTGCCGGTTAACGGAGAAAATTTAGTAATGGTTCGATTTTGAAAGTCTTGAACAAAGCTGCCCGAGCCACGTCGTCTGACAATATAACCTTCTTGCACAAGCAAATGTAAGGCTTTTGTAATGGTTAGTTCGCTGACCTGATATTTTTCTGCAAGAAGACGACCTTGGGGTAACTTTTGATTAATTGGATAAACACCTGCTTCAATATCCTGTTTTATAGCTGCATAAATTTCTTTATAACGTGTATTTGTCCGCATCAGAGTCCTCCTTTATCACCAGTATTTCTCTCATTATACCATGAATTTAACATGTTAAAACTATATATTTATTTTTAATGTAACCACTTAATAATCAAGTACTTAAATAAAAGTAGTTGACTTATTCTTTTTAAAACTATATAGTTTTAAAAGTAAACAGAAGAACTTATTGATCTGATTGGTACTTTTTGTGAAAACCTTTTACAATAAAAGGGTAGCACAGAAAAGAGGGAGGTATGACAATGGAACATCATCAACTAAAAGCATTTCCGCAAGATTTTTTATGGGGCTCTGCTTCGGCAGCTTATCAAGTAGAAGGTGCTTGGAATGAAGACGGCAAAGGCGCATCTGTTTGGGATGAATTTGTTCGGCTACCAGGAAAAACGTTCAAAGAGACAACTGGCGATTTAGCCGTCGATCATTATCATCGTTTCAAAGAAGATGTGGCTTTAATGAAACAACAAGGTTTAAAAGCATATCGTTTCTCGATTGCATGGACACGAATTTTACCTGAAGGGCGTGGTCAAGTAAATCAAGCGGGACTGAAATTTTATTCAGATTTAATTGATGAGTTATTAGCGGCAGGAATTGAACCAATGGTAACTTTGTATCATTGGGATTTGCCAGCTGTTTTGCAAAAAGAATATGGTGGCTGGGAATCAAGAAAAATTATTGATGATTTTGTGGCCTATGCGAAAATTTTATTTGACGCTTTCCGTGGCAAAGTTCGCTATTGGATTAGTTTAAATGAACAAAATGTGTTTACTTCGTTAGGTTATCAATTAGCCGTGCATCCTCCCGGCGTAACAGATAATAAACGGATGTATGAGGCCAATCATATTGCTAATTTAGCCAATGCAGCAGTGATTAATGCGTTTCATGAATTAGAAATGCCTGGCAAAATTGGCCCTAGCTTTGCTTATACGCCTGTTTATGCCGTTGATGCGCATCCTGCCAATGTTTTGGCGGCAGAAAATGCAGAAGATTTGTTGTCGCATTTTTGGTTAGATGTCTATCTTTGGGGAGAATACCCAATTGCCGCATTAAATTACTTACAGGAGCAAGGTGTGGCCCCAACGATAAAAGAGGGCGATTTAGCGTTACTACGTTCAGCCAAACCTGATTTTCTAGGTATTAATTATTATCGGACGGATACGGTTGCTGCTAATCCATTAGATGGCGTCGGAATAGGGAAGATGAATACAACGGGTGAAAAGGGTTCTGAAACGGAATCTGGGGTACCGGGTTTATTTAAAAAAGTAAATAATCCATATGTTGAACGGACGAACTGGGATTGGGCCATTGACCCGCAAGGTTTGAGAATTGCCTTACGACGATTAGCTAGTCGCTATCAAGTCCCTATTTTAATTACTGAAAATGGGTTAGGCGAATATGATACCTTAACAGAAGATAAACAAATTCATGATACGTATCGCATTGATTATTTGCGAAGCCATATCCAAGCGATTCAAGAGGCGATTACGGATGGTGTTTCAGTTATTGGTTATTGTACATGGAGTTACACCGATTTACTGTCGTGGCTCAACGGCTATCAAAAGCGTTATGGTTTTGTCTATGTGGATCAAGATGAAACACAAAAAGGTTCCTTAGAAAGAATCCCGAAAGACAGTTATTATTGGTATCAAAAAGTCATTGAAACAAATGGACTTATCTAATTATAAGAAAAGAGTGTGGAAAATATGACAGTAAAAATGGGGTTTATTGGATTTGGTAAAAGTGCCAATCGTTACCATTTACCTTACGTAATGATTCGAGAAACACTAGAAGTGAAAACGATTTTCGATTTACATGTTAATGAAAAAGCAGCAGCGCCCTTTAAAGAAAAAGGCGTAAATTTTACCGCTGACCTTAATGAATTATTGACGGATCCAGAAATTGAATTGATCACAATCTGTACACCTGCGCATACACATTATGATTTAGCCAAACAAGCCATTTTAGCTGGTAAATCAGTGATTGTGGAAAAACCATTTTGTGATACGTTAGAACATGCAGAGGAATTATTTGCTTTAGGGCAAGAAAAAGGGGTAGTAGTGATGCCTTATCAAAATCGACGTTTCGACGGCGATTACCTAGCGATGAAGCAAGTAGTAGAGCAAGGCTTTTTAGGAGAAATCAATGAAGTGGAAACACATATTGATTATTATCGACCAGGAAGTATCACGGAACAAGGACCTAAAGAAAATGGTTCGTTTTACGGACTAGGCATTCATTTAATGGATCGCATGATTGCTCTTTTCGGGCGTCCAGATCAAGTCACTTATGATATTCGTAATAATGAAGTGAGCGAGGCAGTCGATAATTATTTTGACGTTGATTTACATTATGGTTCAAAATTAAAAGTAAAAGTTAAAACGAATCATTCTGTCGCTAGTCCGTATCCACGTTTTATTGTTCATGGCAGCAATGGCTCGTTCATCAAATATGGCGAAGATCAACAAGAAAATGATTTAAAAGCCGGAATCATGCCGGATGCACCAGGATTTGGAGAAGATTCACCAATGTATTATGGAGAAGTGACCTACCGTAATGGCAATGGCGACTGGATTAAAAAACAAATTAAAACGCCTGTAGGTGATTACGGTCGTTATTATGATGCCGTTTATGAAACGTTGAAAAATGGTGCACCGCAACTAGTAACTAAAGAGCAAGCATTAACTAACATCGAAATTTTAGAAGCAGGTTTTCTTAACCCAAGTCCAAGTGTTTATCATTTGAAAGAAAACTAAAGCGTATTTAAATGACTTGAAAAGCGCCTGCCCTACAGTCCAGACAACTGTGGGGCAGGCGCTTTTATTTATAAAGAATTGTGAATTTTAATATAAGAAACGTATATTGTTAGTAAAAATAAAAAAAGGAAAGACATCTTAGTAGCACTACTTCCCCAAGAATTGCTACTAAAATGTCTTTTGTGATGCTCGCTCAATTGAAGAGCCTTAAATAGGATATCGAATATCCAGTATAAATGCAAGTAAACTACTTTATAGTTAATATTAGTATACTTCATAAAATAATTTTTCAAAGAGGAAAGGCTTGTTATGAGAAAAAATTAATTTTTAACTCGTTTTTTCTAAGCAAGATTCGGGTGAAAAAGACAATAATTACTGAAGCTGAATGGTAATTAAAGAGGTTCTTTGCTAAAATAGGAAAGACAAGAAAGTTTGGTTAACGAAAGAACCAAATCAGAAAGGAGGACAACCAGTGGAAAGTTGGCTTTTTTTACTACTGATTGCCTTGATTGCGTTTGTTGCAAAAAATCAAAGTTTATTAATTGCATCAGTTGTTGTGCTTGCTTTAAAAGCTTTACCAAATAGTGCGAAAATCATGTCGTGGTTGTCAGATAAAGGCATTAATTTAGGGGTCACAATTATTTCAATTACCATTTTAGTCCCGATTGCTACAGGACAAATTGGCTTAAAGGATTTAATCCAATCATTCAAAACACCGATGGGATGGCTGGGGATACTTTGTGGAATTCTGGTAGCTGTTTTATCCTCAAAAGGAGTAGGTTTAATTAATCAATCGCCAGAGATTACGGTGGCCTTAGTTTTTGGAACGATTCTTGGCGTCGTTTTTTTAAAAGGAATTGCAGCTGGTCCGATTATTGCATCGGGGATGATGTACGTAATCATTACTACCTTTCAAGCCTTTCAACACTAAAAAAGCAAACAAAACGCGTAAACGTTTTGTTTGCTTTTTTAGTGTTGATAAATGTCCACATTACTATCTAATATGCCACTTTCATTTTTTAAAGTAATGGTTCCCGCATTCGGATGAATCACTAGCTGTAAATGCCCTGTTAAAAACATTTGGTCATACGTCGAAGTATAGACGTGAAAAGAATCATTAGCAATTGTTTCGGTATAAGGCGCTTCCGCTTGATCAACAGGAACGATAATGAAACGATCGCCAATCATACAACAACCTTCTGCGGAAGAATAAGGATTAGAGCCGTCATTTGCTACCAACAAGAAGGTGTTCGTTTCAGTTAAGAAAGGGGCTAAACGTTGTTTTACTTCTTCAGAAATAGTCAGAGACATTTGCCTCACTCCTTTAAATAGTATGTAAAAGGAAGAGGGTAGCTTGTCGCTATGCCGCTCTTCAAAGGTTTTATTATTTGCTTGTTTCTTTACTGCTTTTTTTGAAAAGAGCAATAGAAAAGGCGACAACTAAGACAACTGTTGCAGCTAAAACAAATGGATTTTTTGTTGCTGATGTGAACCCTAGGACTGTTGAACCAATCGCACCTACGTAAGATAAAATAATCGCTGATTTCTTTGGTGTTGAAAGTTCTGTAAAGCTATCGCGGAAGGCGACACCTAAACCTAAAGCGCCAATAAAGGCAAACATCCCAAAAATAATGTGTAAAAAGACCATGAATTTCACCTCCAACAGTCAGTATAGAGAGAAATGGCTAGTTTGTAAACTAATTGAGCTTACTTGTGTTATTTATCACTTGATAAATGTCTTTGCCAATGCAAAAAAACAACGTACGATCAATCGGCAGTACGTTGTTTTTTAGTTTAATATAATTAGGAAGCAGAATCCTTATTTTGCTGGATTTTTTTGATTGATTCTTCTGTTGGCGTCACATATAACGTTCGTTGGTTTTCATAAATCACATAACCTGGTTTTGCTCCATTGGGTTTATGCACATGTTTTACTTGGACATAGTCAACAGGCACTTGTGAAGAAAGTCGATATTTTGAAAAATAAGCTGCTAGAAGTGCGGCTTCAGTAAGGGTTTCTTCGCTAGGATGTGCGTCACGAATAATTACATGAGATCCAGGAATATCTTTGGCATGGAGCCAATAATCAGTTTTTTTAGCGGTTCGTAAAGTCAATTGATCATTTTGCAAATTGTTTTTTCCAACGAGAATAGGTGTGCCATCTGTGGCATAAAAAAGATCGGGTTGGCTTTTTTTCGGCTGTTTTTGTTTTTTATTTTTTTTACGTTTTAAATAGCCTTGTTCAATCAGTTCTTCACGAATCACTTCAATGTCCATTGGTGTCGCAATTTCAAGTTGTGCCACAACTGACTCTAAATAAGAAATTTCTTGTTGTGTTTGCTGAATTTGTGTCTTAACAACTCGGACAGCATTTTTCAATTTTTGGTATTTTTGAAAATATTTTTGTGCATTTTGATTAGGTGAAAGTGCAGGATTTAGCGAGATACGCAACGGTGCATTTTCTTCATAATAATTTGGTAATTCCACCTCGGTGGCTCCTTTTGGGACTTGTGCCATGAAGGTTGTTAATAGTTCTCCGTCGCGACGGTAATTTTCAGCGTTTTCTGTATCGGCTAAGGTTTGTTGTAATTTTTTAAGTTTCTTTTGATTTCTTTTTAGTTCATTTTCAATTTTGCGAATTAGTTCGCCGCCTTGTTGTTTGACACGGTCTTTCTCTGCTTTACCAGAATAAAAGGCATCTAGTAATTCACTGAGTGTCGGATACGTTGTTTGTTCACCAACTAATGATTGATAAGGAATGGGCGTAAAATATTCTTTTTTTTCAGTGACTGTTAATGTCGGTACAACAGCTTCAGTGACTGAGGACCAAAATTCCGTCCAGATGGCCATTTTTTCATTTGGTTGTGCAAGTAAACGGGCACTTAATTCGTCTGCTGTATCTTTGCCTAGACCTTGGAAATGTTGTTGTAAATAGCGTCCGTTTAATTCAGGAGCTGTAGAAAGAAGCGCAAAGACTTCTTCTTTTGAGGCCGTGAGCGGATTAAGTCCCATTGGTTTTGGCGGTTCAATATAAGTTGCTCCAGGAAGCAACGAACGATAACTATTTTGGCTCATTCCAATGTGTTTTATCGCATCTAAGATTTTTCCAGAAGATTGGTTAACTAAAACGATAGTACTGTGACGTCCCATTAATTCAACAATCAAAACAATATTTTGTAAGTCACCTAGTTCATCTCTTTTTGAAAAGGTGAAGTGAATCACGCGATCATTTTCTATTTGTTGAATCGTTTCTAAAATGGCACCGTCTAGAAATTTTCGTAACATCATCACAAAATTAGGAGGTGTTTCCGGATTGCTATAGGTAATTGTAGATAGTTGTATGCGCGCATAACTAGGATGTGCTGATAATAATAATTTATGGTTTTTACCTTTCGCACGAATGACTAAAACGACTTCGTTTTCATAAGGCTGATGGATTTTTGAAATCCGGCCACTTACGAGTGTTTCTGTCAACTCATGAACCATGCTATGAGTAAATACGCCATCAAATGACATAATAAATCCCTCGTTTCTTTCCGACTAATAGCTTTATTATAGCGGAGTTTTTGAATTTAAGAAAGAAGCTTGTTAAAAAGGAGTTGGGTTTTCCTTAGAAAGCTGGGGAAGTTTGCTGGTTTTTTTAGTAATTAAAGCGCAAGGGTAGGCAAGAAAGAAAATGATTAGTATAATAGATAAGAACTAAAAGCGAGGAGCGATTAGAAGTTGAATAATTTTATGGAAGAACTAAAAGAGGCACTTTATGAATTAAGACAAAGAAAACTGTTAATGATTACCGCTATTGTAGCATTAGTATTAATAATTGGCTCAATCATTTTTATTCCAACGATGCAAAAAAATATTCGAGCTGCTCAAGTTGAATCGTTAGTCGCAGGACCCATCAAATCAGAGAAAGTCAGTGTCTTAGATTACAAAACAGCAGACAAGAAAATCCAAGAAACAGGAGCCATGTCAGTCATGTTTGCTAAACCATCTGGCAAGCAATACGATCAAATGGTGAAGCTGTTTAATTCAGATAAAATGAATGAATTTCATCGTTCGCTGTATATCTATCCGTTAATTTATAATGCTGGCAAAGCACAAGAGCAATACAATGTTAGCGGCGATGAGATTACGCTTGTTTTCTTTGAAAACGGCAAAGAAAAGACACGGACGGTTGTCGAAAAATCTATGGATTTAAAAACACAATTAATACCAGAATTAAATCGATTACCAATGGCTGGCGTTTTGAAAGACCAACAAAAGGCGGCCCAAGAAGCTGAAAAAGAAGCAGCAAAGACCGCTGAAACACAGACGACGACCAGCACGACTGGCGTTGCTCAATCTACTGAAACGACGACAGAAAGCACTGATACAGTACCAGAAACTGGTGAATAATAGCTAGCTATGTTAAACTTAGATTGTAGAAAGTTTTAAGGAATTAGAAAGAGGGGATTTTCGATGGCATTAGTAATTTCAATGACGATTTTAGTAAGTTTATGGCTGATTCAATCGCAAAAACAAGCAGTTAAAGTTCCCGTGAAAATTGAAAGAAACCGAAACAATTAAGTGGTAAATATGCTGAAATAAAGAAAAACGAGCCTCTCATAAGAGTGGCTCGTTTTTTAGAAGTAAAAGAAATGCAAGAAAATAAAAACTTTTTCTTGACGAACAAAATCAATATAGTGTAGACTACCTTTAACAACATAACTAGGAGGGAAAATACATGACACAATTATCTAACGTAAAAGAAATGCACCAATCATGGCAAAACTGGCGTAGATAGTTGTATGTATGATTCTTTCATAGATACAACTTTAGAAGACTTATTCTAAAAAGTGTATCTATGCTGGTTATATTCAAGAAGAAAAAACGACCACATAGAGGACCCATCTATGTGGTTTTTGTTTTGCAAAAAAACAACGACCACTCCTAAACACTTAGGATAAGTCGTTGTTTTTTTGCTACGAATCACTACGATTGGCACGAAGTGACAGAGTAGATGATGAGTAGCACAAGGTGAACGAAGAGAACGTTGTCCCATTCGTAGAAAAAGTACTCCTGCGATTCTCACCAAAATTGCGATCCTCGTCGCAGCTAAATCCTGACATTTGTAAAAAAGTGTTCCTAGGATTTTGACTAAGCAGAGGATTACGAATCTCAGTTTCACTTTCAACGGAAGAAACGCCCTATAGATAATGGTTTTATTATTAAAAAGAAAAAGTTGCCAAACAAAAGGGCAGTTAGGAGAATGCAAAATGAAAAATAAACGTTTAACGTTTGTCGTGTCTTTATTAGCTATTTATTTAATTGGTGCTTTTTTTGTGAATCAAAAAGTGACGAATTCAAAGAAAGAAACAGTTACTGTAGGGGTTCTGCAGTTTGTCAGTCACCCCGCATTGGATGAAATTTATAAAGGTGTTGAGGAAGGGTTAAAGGAAAATGGCTATGACAAAGACAAAAACTTAGAAATTATTTTTCAAAATGGTCAAGCCGACCAGAGTAAGTTAGCAATCATGAGTCAACAATTAGTACAAAAAAAGGCAGACGTTTTAATTGGTATCGCCACGCCAGCTGCGCAAGCGTTAGCCAACACTACCCAAGAAATCCCAATCATTTTAGGCGCCATTACGGACCCTGTTAGTGCAGGATTGGTGAAAGACAATCAAAAGCCAGGCGGTAACATCACGGGTGTTAGTGATCAATCACCTTTGTCAGCCCAGATGGATTTACTAAAAGAATTGATACCAGCTGCCAAAAAAATAGGTATTCTCTATGCTTCCTCAGAAGAAAACTCTCGATACCAAGTAGCTGAAGCGCAGAAAGCAGCTGAAGCCAAAGGATTGACAGTGAAAACATATGCTGTGCCATCAAGTAATGAAATTGCACAAACGGTTCAAGTGATGACTAAGGAAACAGATGTGATTTATATACCAACTGATAATACGATTGCTAATGCCATGCAAACGGTAGTCGGAGAAGCAAATCGAACCAAGACGCCGATTATTCCTTCGGTGGATACAATGGTAGAACAAGGCGGTTTAGCAACTGTAGGGATTAATCAATATGCATTGGGGGTACAAGCCGGCAAAATGGCAGCAGAGGTTCTGTCTGGAAAAAGTCAACCAGCAACTACACCCATTTATACCTTTAATACAGGCGACACAATTATCAATGAAAAACAAGCTCAAAAGTTAGGAATTACGATTCCCGCAGAGTTAGCAAAAAAATCGAAATTGATTAACTAATTATCAAAGAAAGTAGGAGAAGCGATGATTGTTTCAGCAATTGGACAAGGAATGTTATGGGCCTTGTTAGGACTAGGTATTTTTATGACTTATCGTATTTTAAATTTTCCAGATATGACCACAGAAGGTTCATTTCCGTTAGGAGGGGCGGTTTGTGTAACTGCCATTACAACAGGGGTTTCACCATTTGTAGCGACTCTTTTAGGGGTCGGAGCAGGAATGCTTGCCGGTTTAGTGACTGGTTTACTATTTACAAAAGGAAAAATTCCAATTATTTTAGCAGGAATTTTAGTGATGTCTGGTTTAAATTCCGTGATTTTATTTGTGATGAAATCGCCAAATAAGTCTTTATTAAACCAACCGAAGATTCAAGATGTTTTTCAAAAAATGGCCTTACCAGATTATTATGATACTATTTTTTTAGGGATTAGTGTTTTGGCTGTGGTAATGATTTTACTGTTATTTTTCTTTAACACTAGTTTAGGACAAGCCTATATTGCGACAGGTGACAATGAAGAAATGGCTCGCTCGATTGGCATTCAAACGGATCGCATGAAAATTTTAGGATTGGTTTTATCGAATGGCTTGATTGGCTTATCTGGCGCTTTGATTGCCCAAAATGATGGATATGCGGATGTAAGTAAAGGAACCGGCGTCATTGTGATTGGCTTAGCTTCACTCATTATTGGTGAAGTACTGTTTGGAGAATTAACGTTTGGTGAACGGTTGATGGCGATTGTTGTAGGGAGTATTATTTATCAACTATTGATTTTATTAGTGATTAAATTAGGCTTTGATACGACATATTTGAAAATCTTCTCAGCAGTGATTTTAGCAATCTGTTTAATGATCCCACAATTGAAAAAAGCATTACGACTACATGGCTTTTCTGATAAGGGGGAAACGAAATGAAACCAGTTGTTGAATTAAAAAATGCGACAAAAATCATTGATAATGGGATGAATGAAAAAAAAGTGATTTTGGATCATGTGAACTTAGCCATTTATCCTGGGGACTTCATTACTGTTTTAGGTGGAAATGGCGCAGGCAAGAGTACGCTATTCAATAGTTTAGCAGGAACTTTGACACTAACAGAAGGACAATTTTTAATTGAAGGAGTCAATCGCACCAATCTTTCTGAAGTCAAACGGGCCAAATCTCTAGCGCGTGTTTTTCAAGATCCTAAAATGGGGACAGCACCAAGAATGACTGTGGCAGAAAATTTATTGCTTGCCATGAAACGCGGACAAAAACGTCCCTTAACATTACGGAAGATAAATGAGCAACGCGCCTTGTTTACAAAAATCTGCCAAGAAGTTGGCAATGGCTTGGAAAATCATCTGGATACACCGACAGGTAACCTTTCTGGCGGTCAACGCCAAGCCTTAAGTTTATTAATGGCCACTATCACAAAACCAGAATTATTACTTTTAGATGAACATACTGCTGCCTTAGATCCCAAAACATCCAAGCAGTTGATGCACTTAACGGAACAACGGATTGAAGAAGGGAACTTAACTTGTTTGATGATTACCCATCGAATGGAAGATGCTTTACGATATGGCAATCGTTTAATTGTTTTACAAAAAGGTAAAATTGTTCAAGATTTAAACGCTGCTGAAAAAGCACAATTAACGCTACAAGATTTATTGCTGTTCTTTGAAGAAGTAGAATAAAAAACAAGCTCGTTTTCTGAGCTTGTTTTTTTATTTTTTGACCAATCGGAAGAGTCGCTTGGGGAAAAAACGTTTGACAATTCGTTCCAGTAGCGAGGTCACCATAAAGCCCGCTGCGATAGCTGCAGCAGTAAAGACAACTTTTAAAATCAACTGCAAACCGTCATCAATATTTCCTAACAAAATGCTCCGAACCGCTTGATAGGCAGGGCCTCCTGGCACTAAAGGAACCAAACTCGGAATATAAAAAATAATCATCGGCATTTTTTTGTAACGGGAAAAAAAGATACTAGCGATTCCTAACCCGACCGTTCCTAAAAAGTTTGCAAAGGTTTGACTAGCATCAAAAGTTTGCGTTAAGACATAATAAATCATCCAGCCTGTCATGCCAGTAATGCCACAAGCCACCAGTGCTTTACGAGGAATGTTCGTAATAATACCAAACGTCACAGTCGCTAAAAAACTAAAGAGAAGATGAAAAATTAGTTCCATTTGAACACTCCTTACATAAATAATTTAAAAATCAAGGCAATTCCCAGGCCAACAGACCCAGCAATAAAAATAGCTTCTGTCCCTCGCGCCGTCCCGCTGATGAGGTGGCCCGCTAAAATGTCGCGAAAAGAGTTCGTAATCGCCACACCTGGAACTAACGGCATTACCGCACCAATAATAATATTATCGATGTTGACCGCTAAGTGAAAATGCACAGCCAAATAGGCCAACAAACCAATGACAAAAGCGGCTGCGAATGAATCGAGGTAAGGAACTTGGAATAACTTTTGGGTAAAAAGATAACTGGCATACCCAATCACGCCAACAAAAAAAGTTGCAATAAAATCTTGCCAAGTGCCACCAAAAATGTACATTAACGTACAACTAACAATCCCGGCTGCTAACAAGCGTAACGAAATTGAAAAAGTGGGGGTATCTGTTTCTAATAGAGTTAAGCGCTGATAAAGCTCTGGCAAAGTAATCTCCTTTTGCGCAAATTCTCTTGATAATTGATTGACAAGGCTAACTTTTTCCAAATTAATCGAGCGCTGGGGGATGTTTTCTAATTGCGTATAATTACTGGAGCGAAAGCCCACGAAAATCCCTGTAGCCGTCGTGTAACAAACGCTCTCTGGCTCGCCAGCATTTGTAGCAATCCGAGTAATTGTATCTTCGGTTCTATATACTTCAGATCCGCTTTCCAGCATAATTTTTCCAGCTAAAATGCATGTATCAATAATTAATTGTTTTCTTTTTTCGCTATTAACCAAAGGAATGGCTCCTTTCATTTCGAGTTCACTTTTAGTGTATCATTTTTTTTAAGAACTGTACGCAATTTAAAACAGAGATAGAAAAAAAGTGTGATTTTTTACAAAAATGAAACGAATCTTAAGAATAAATGAAAACAAATAAGGAATTAGTAAAAATTATGGGTTAGTTGTAAGAATCTAGGATCTTTCCTTGCATTTTAGTAGGAAACATCCTATCCTAAACATAGAAAAACAAAGGGGTCAATAAAAATGGACAACCAATGGTTACTCTACGGAATTAGCAGTGTCGTATTAATTATTTTAATCAGAAGAACAATCCTATCAGGAAACATCGTATTAAGTTGTTTGTTGGGAGCGATTTTGCTGATTCAAGTAGTGGGAGTAGCTCTCTGTGCTCAGCAGAAAAAGAAAAATGAACATACAAAAGAACTACCTTCTTCTAAAGTACATCAATAGAAGAAGGTAGTTTTCTCTTATAGTAAATCAAATTTTTTCAAGCCATTAACAATGCCATTTTCAGTATTTTTAGTTGAAATAAAGGTGGCTTTTTCTTTTAGTTCTTCTCGCGCATTACCCATGGCAATTCCATAATCACAGGCCTCAAACAGCGCCAAATCATTGATGCCATCACCAAAGGCATAAGTGGGAATGCCGTTTAATCCCAAGGTGTTAAAAAGATTTTTGACACCAGAGCCTTTAGAGACCCCTTTACGAACAATATCTATTGAAAAAGGACCATTGCGATAAAAGGTCAATTCAGGAAACCGCTCATAGTAATATTCATCATCATCGCCATGTTGACTTAAGACCAACATCATGTTGACGGCATCATTCTCATAACCTGTGGGATCAATTTCTGGAACAGCTGAATGAATATAATCATAGGCTTGTTTCACTGTGCCAGTATGCCCTGTACAAAAAATACGGCGCTCATTGTAAAAAGCCAATTCATGACCACGCTGTTTGACATGTTCATGCAGTGAAACACATTCCTCTGTTGTAAATTCATCTGAATAAATCGTTTTTCCTTCATAATGAATAAATTGCCCGTTCATTACAATCGCAGAATCAATGCCACTGGCTTTCATAATTGGCTGAATCTCACACAAGGTCCGTCCTGTCGCAATTAAAGGTAAAATTTGATTGTCTTTCAAGGCCGCCACTGCTGCGGTAATCTCAGGAGTTATTTGCGATGTTCCATCTAACAAAGTTCCATCTAAATCAAAAAAAGTAATAGCTTTCATTTTATCCATACCCTAACATCCTCTCTACGCTTGTTATTTTAACAAACTTTTCTGAAAAGACAATGGGTTCCTTTCGTTTTCTTTAAAAGAGCAGGAAAAAAAGTGATTTTTGATGGTTCTGTAAAGGATTTTTGAAGAAATATAGAATCGGTTGGTACAAATTCAATTTTAGAGTATACTACAATAGAGCAGTTTTATGAAAAGTGAATAAGGAGTGAATGAAATGAATATATTAATGATTGAAGACAATGAATCCGTCTCAGAAATGATGCAAATGTTTTTCTTAAATGAAGGGTGGGAAGCTACCTTTAAAGATGATGGCAAAGAAGGATTGGCGACTTTTCTTGCTTCGCCAGAAAAATGGGACATGATTACGTTAGACTTAAACTTACCTAGTATGGATGGGATGGCTGTTTGTCGTGAAATTCGCAAAGTTTCAGCCAATGTTCCCATTATTATGTTGACCGCTCGTGATTCTGAAAGTGACCAAGTAATTGGCCTTGAAATGGGTGCGGATGATTATGTGACAAAACCATTTAGTCCATTAACTTTGATTGCACGGATGAAAGCTCTACATCGTCGTGCCGAGGTGGCAGAGGCTGCGCATGATACGTCTGAGAATACAGATGAAACGTTTGATGTGATTACGGATCATTTTAAAATGAATACGAAAACACGAGAAACATATTTAGATAATCAATTAATTGAAGGCTTAACACCTAAAGAATTTGATTTGCTATACACTTTAGCAAAAAAACCACGCCAAGTCTTTTCACGCGAACAACTACTAGAATTGGTTTGGGACTATCAATACTTTGGCGATGAACGGACAGTTGATGCCCATATCAAAAAATTACGACAAAAAATTGAAAAAGTGGGTCCTCAAGTCATCCAAACGGTTTGGGGCGTAGGGTATAAATTCGACGATTCAGGTGTTGCTTAATGAAGTATTTGTATCAACAATTACTTGCTTTTATAGGTGTGATTGCTCTGATTATTCTCATTGTCGGAACGTCTTTCACACAATTGACCAAGCGCACAATGCAAGAAAATAACTATGAACAGCTGTATGGTTATGCAGAATCGGCTTTAGAAACACGTGACTTTTTTATTAATGTCGCAGGCGTTTCAGATCGAGATGTTTTATCCTATTCATTTCAGTTGACTGAGCGCGTACTCCAGAAGCAAGATGTGCAATTTGTGTTTATTAACAAGGACCGCGAAGTGCAGTACCCACCAGTTGATAGCACAAAAAAATTAGACTTTTCCTTAATCGATAAAAATTGGGATCAAATCATGAAAGGCAATCGTGTTTATGCAACAGAAAACATTGATATTTACGGGGCCCGAAATACTTCGTCCTATGTAATGTTACCGGTGTATGCATCAAATCAGTCTTCTGATAAAAAAGTGATTATTGGTTCACTCGTTATTACACAACCTGCCAAAAACGTTGACCGAAGTGTTCAGTCCGTGACACAAAACTTGATTAAAGGCTTTATTTTTTCTGGTGTGATTGCCTTGTTACTAAGTTATCTATTTGCGACTTTCCAAGTGAAACGAATTAATCGGATGCGTAAAGCCACCAAAGAAATCACTAGTGGAAATTTTGATATTCAATTACCGGTTCATGACAAAGATGAATTTGATGACCTAGCAGAAGATTTTAATAAAATGGCCGCGTCTTTAAAAGAATCACAAGAAGAAATCAATCGGCAAGAAGAGCGCCGTCGTCAATTTATGGCGGATGCCTCTCATGAAATGCGGACGCCTTTAACAACTATTAATGGCTTGTTAGAGGGATTGCAGTATAATGCTATTCCTGAAAATCAAAAAGAGAATGCGATTAAACTGATGCAAAATGAGACCGCTCGCTTGATTCGCTTAGTCAATGAAAATCTTGATTATGAAAAAATTCGGACCAACCAGATTCAAATTGTTGTGAAGAAGTTCAACGGAACAGAAGCTTTAGAAAATATTGTGACTCAACTAACGGCCAAAGCTGAAGCCGCCGGTAATCAATTGTATTTAGACACCACCGAACCAATTGATGTGTATGCCGATTATGATCGTTTCGTGCAAGTTGTTGTCAATATTGTTCAAAATGCCATCCAATTTACTGAAAATGGCGAAATTCATATTGCTTTAGAAAAAGGCTATTTAGAAACCATTGTCCGTATTTCTGATACAGGAATTGGCATGACGGAAGAACAAATTCTGAATATCTGGGATCGTTATTACAAAGTAGATCCATCCCGTAAAAATACGAAATATGGAGAATCAGGATTAGGCTTACCAATCGTTCAACAATTGGTCCGCTTGCATAAAGGAAAAATCAATGTTGAGAGTGAACTTGGTAAAGGCACCACGTTTATTATTTCATTTCCTGATGTTGAAATCACTGAAAACTAAAGAAAACGTCTGGTCACAATCAGTGCCAGACGTTTTTTTAGTTTAATAACGCATGTAGAGACAGGGGGTGCACATAGGGACTATCAATAATTTGTGGATCCTTTGTCAGAAATAGCAAGCGCTTGTTTCTTTTTTGAACTGCTATTTTTAATTGAGGTAAAATTTCTTGACGTTGTCCAATCGTTAATGAAGAAAAGATGTCATCAATCACTAACGTACTTGTTTTTGAAAGCAAAAGTTGTATTATGCGCATTTTAATTTTTTCAAAAGTCGTAAAAGAAGTAAATGAACGACCAAGTAAGGCAGGTTCTAATTGGAACACCTGGAAAGCTTCGGCTAGAACTACTTTTCGATCCCGTTCTTTGATCGTACTAGCGATAAATAAATTTTCTTCTAAT
This sequence comes from Enterococcus sp. AZ119, assembly GCF_050546175.1. NCBI lineage: Bacteria > Bacillati > Bacillota > Bacilli > Lactobacillales > Enterococcaceae > Enterococcus > Enterococcus sp. AZ119. The sequence continues at coordinate 1,011,412 of NZ_CP172951.1, forward strand.
GGCAAGTAGGGCAGAAAGGTTTCACTAGAAGAAAGCCTAGTAATGGTTAGTTGGTTTGTTTGGAAAAAATCGGCCAATGCGAGTTCTTGTTCTGGAGCAGAATAAATGATTCCATAAACTTCTCGCAAAGCTAACGCGTCTAATGAGGATTTTTTTTCGGTTGTTTTTTTGAATGATGGTGTGACATTCATAGAAAATCCCTCCCTTATTTCTTATGTGTACGTAAATAAATCAACGTGAAAGGAGTCCCGCAAACAAGAGGAATACCAAGCAAGATTAAGCAGTTAACAAAGCAGTTACGGATTGTATAAAGCGACTGCATACTTTTAAAATCAAAAGAAAACGCTTGGATCGTTTGAATCCCTAAATGCTGGATATTTGTAATTGTGACATCCTGGTCGGTACTTTTAGCTAAAAATGCTGGAGGTTCCAAATGAGACCACTGTAAAATAGCATCACGAGCAGCCCAAAGAACAGTATTATACGTTTCTTGAAACATTAAAGTGAAAAGTAAAAAACTGAAAATTCCTAATAGAGCCGGTAAACATAACTCTAGTAAGAGCTGTTTGGTGACATACATATTTGAAAAGTGCATGTGATACCATGTATGTATTTCTTCCTTTTTTATGCGTAATGTCACATACATAAACAGAAGAAAAGTAACACCAAAGAAAATGACACTACCTAGATAGAGGTGCCAATAGTATTGGATCAGTTGGTAATGGTAACTAGTTTGTTTTTCAATATCGACAAAGTCTGGCATCGTTCGTAAAAACTCTTTTTCAAAATCAATTAAGTTAAACAGCCCAGTCAATAAGAAAGAGAACAGGAAGAAGAAGAGTGCGGTGATTAACGTGATTTTTTTATGATAAAAACTACTAGCTGTAGCGTAACGGACACTTCTCATCAACTTTCACCTCTCTAAACTATCTTTAGTATAGTGAAATAATATGAATTAATTATGAAAAAGTAGCAAAAAAGCTTGAGCAAATTGCTCAAGCTTTTTGAAGATTTATTTACCCGTTTTTTGATAGCCTTGATAACTGTCAGTGTGATATTCATCAACGGTTGATTTATTATTGTTTTTACTGTAAACACTCGTTGATTTTTCACCTTTTTCTTTTTCAATTGCTTCCAGTTGTTGCAATTGGTTCTTGTAATCATAGTCTTCTGGGTTAACTGGTTTTAAGCCGCTATTGGTATAGAAACGAAGCAAGTCACCGTTAGTAATTTGGTCAGACGTTTCTAATTGTTTCGTCGCTTTGGCTTTTAAATCAGCGACTTCTTTCTTAACTTCTTCGGTTGGCTCTGTAATTAAAGTGCCTGTTTTAGTATCGTAAATGCTAGAACCTAAAATAGTATATTTAGGTGTTACAACATTGCCGTTGCGGAAAGCAACGATTTGATTGTGTTGTTTAGAGAATAAATCTTGGCCTAACTGAATGTAGTTTTTCGTATCGACACCAAGCAAGTGTAGAAGGGTTGGTAAGGCATCAACTTGGCCGCCATACGTATGGTTCACACCGCCATTTTCTTGACCAGGAACGTGAATCATATAAGGAACACGTTGCATATTGGCGTTGTCAAAATCGTTCCAATCTGCTTTGGTTTTACCTACTAATTCTGCTAAGTTTTGGTTTCTTGAATTAGAAACCCCATAGTGATCGCCATAAAGAACAATGACTGAGTTTTCATAGAGACCTGAAGATTTCAAGTAGTTAAAGAATTCTTCGACCGCTTTATCTAAATAATTCGCTGTTGCAAAGTAACCATTAATTGTTTCGTCAGAGGTTTTTGCAATTGGGAATCCTGCTTCATCGTTTGTAAATTGAGAATAAGGATAATGATTGGACACAGCAATAAATTTAGAATAGAAGGGTTGTTGTAAATGTTCTAAATATTGAACGGATTGATTAAAGAATGGTTTATCGTGTAACCCATATTGGAATGAGTTATCTGAATTAACATCATAATAACTAGCATCAAAGAAATAGTCATAGCCTAAACGTTTATAGGTTTCATTCCGATTCCAGAAGTTACCGGCATTTCCGTGGAAAGCAGCGCTAGTGTATCCTTGCGTTTGTTTTAAAATATCGGGTGCTGCTTCAAACGTATTTTTCCCACCAACTTGTGTAAAGAGTGAACCTTGGTCTAAACCAAATAGTGAATTTTCAAGTAAGGTTTCGGCATCACTTGTTTTTCCTTGACCAACTTGGTGGAAGAAGTTATCAAAGCTAAAGGTACTTTTACTATTGTAAAGACTATTGATAAATGGTGTGACTTCGTGTTCTACGCCATTTTCATCTTTTAATTTGTAATTAACTAAAAATTGTTGGAAACTTTCTAAATGGATATAAATTACATTTTTGCCTTTTGCAATACCAAACTTACTATCATCGGGTGCCGCATATTGTTGTTTCACGTAATCTTCAACTTGTTTCATATCGTTAGCACTAGCTTCGGCACGGACTTGGTTTGTTTGGTAAGTTGTAATGCCATCGTATACGGTAAAGGCATTTAAGCCTAAGAATTTCACGATATAGTCACGAGAGAATTGACGTCCTAATAATTGGGGACGTTCTGTTTCAGCCATAAATAGATTGAATAAGAAAAAGACAACAGAAAGGAGTGTGACAGAGACTGCTACACGTGCGCGGACTGGACGCGCATCTGTTTTAATTTTTTTCGTTAATAATAATACGCCAATAATAATGAAGTCTAAGAAATAAATGACGTCATAAGGTCTAAAGAGACGTAAGGCACTTTCGCCAAGACCGCTAGCTACTTTGCCAGCACCAAGCATCGTATTAACTGTGATGAAGTCAGTAAATTCTCGATAATACACGACATTTGAGAAGAGCAGTAAACTCATCAAGAAGTAAATAATCATCATTGTAATATAAGAAGCTTTTTTACGGCGAACATACAAAGCGATGGCTAATAAAAAGACCGTTGTGGCAATTGGATTAATTAAGAGTATGAAGTACTCGTTAATATTTTCCAAACGTAAATGGAAATCAACGGCGTACGCAAAGAGGTTTTTTAGCCACAGTAAGATGGCGATTAGCGAGAATAACCCCAGTCGCGTGTTCAAAATATTTGTTTTAAATAATTTTTTCAAAATAAACGTCCTTTCTAAACGATGATTCTATAAAAGTAAAATTAGGTAAATTTCGTATTTTACAATATCGCTTTAATTTTACTCTTTCATAAATTTTATGTCAATTCTTACCGAAGTGAGGAATGGTGATGTTAAAGAAAACTTACTATTTCCTTAAACTTTTTAGTTCGTTAAATGACGTGAAGCTTGAATCCTTTAAAGACAGATGGGCCTTTTTTTGCTATACTAGATAGGACTTTGAAAAGTAGGTGTACAGAATGAAACTTCAAGTAACTAAAAAAGCAGAACATAAATTTAAAAAAGGATATCCTTTAATTCAGAAAGAAGATTTGCAACAAGTGCCGGCGCCGTTACCAACAGATTGGCTTACTTTGATTGATAGTAAAGGCCAGCGCTTAGCTGAAGGATATTTAGGCGAACAAAATAAAGGAATTGGTTGGTTGCTGTCATGGCATGGACCAATTAATCAATCTTTTTTTCAACAACTCTTTGAAATAAGTCGTAAGAAGCGGACGTCTTTTGAAAAGGATTCGCTAACAACCGCTTATCGATTATTTAATGGAGAAGGGGATGGCATTGGGGGTCTAATTATCGATCGCTATGCAGATTACGCCGTTTTTTCATGGTATAATGAAACCCTTTATCAGAAAAAAGCCGAACTTTTGACGGCGTTTCGCACAGTTTACCCTGACATTATTGGTGCCTACGAAAAGATTCGCTTTTCCACAAAAAATTTACCCGAATCACAGTTTTTGTATGGCGAACAAGCACCCGAGCCATTACTTGTCACTGAAAATGGCGTTCAATTTGCTACCTATTTAAACGAAGGATTAATGACAGGCATCTTTTTAGATCAAAAAGAAGTTCGTGGTCGATTAGTAGATGGTTTTGCAGTAGGGAAAACAGTCTTAAATATGTTTAGTTATACAGGTGCTTTTTCAGTAGCTGCCGCTATGGGGGGTGCCGTGGCCACCACTAGTGTGGATTTAGCTAAACGAAGCTTACCGAAAACGACTGAGCAATTTGAAGTCAATCATTTAAATCTTGCCCCGCAAAAGATTATTGTCATGGATGTTTTTGACTACTTTAAATATGCTTCACGTAAAGGCTTGAGTTATGACATGATCATTTTGGATCCGCCGAGTTTTGCTCGCAACAAAAAGAAAGTTTTTTCCGTTGCTAAAAATTATGGGGAGCTAGTGAAAGATTCTATTGATATTTTAACGGATAAGGGAACGCTTATTGCCTCAACCAATGCGGCAAATTTATCCTTAGCCAAATATCAAAAAATGGTGATTACTGCCTTGCAAGAGAAAAATGTCCGTTACAAGATTACGGACACGTATCAATTACCGGCAGACTTTCAAGTGAATTCTAATTTTCCAGAGGGGAACTACTTAAAAGTCCTGTTTATCGAAATTGAAAAATAATTTTTTACACCAAGCAAAAGTCCCAGCGCCGCTAATCGGCATTGGGACTTTTGCTTGGTGTTTATTTTATAGTAACTTTTGGGCTTTTTGGGTGTTTGCAAAATGCAGCTTCGCGTAATTCGCTAATAAGTCTAGGCCGCCTTTTTTCAAAATACGGGCGGCTACTTGGTCTGATTTGCTGCCGGCACCAGAGGGCACAGAGAAACCCAATTCTGCAGATTCTTTGTCTAACTCTTCTAAAAAAGCAGCGCGGCTAATAATAGAGGCGGCAGCAACGGCAACATGATACTGCTCTCCTTTAGTGACGAAGAACAATTTTTCAGTGACTTGATTTTTTTCATTACGAACATATTTCCGATAATTATTTTCAGGGGTGAACTGGTCAATCAAAATCCCTTCTGGCTTTGTGGGAGCCAATTCTTGTAGCAACAGATAAATCGCTTGGTTATGCAAAGCGACTTTCATGTGTACAGCATTGTAGTTTGGTTGGATCTCATTGTATTTTTTGGGTTCAACGATTAATAACTTGTAAGGAATCAGTTCTTTAATGACATGTGACAATTGAATAATTTGTGGGTCGGTTAATTCTTTGGAATCACGAACACCCAATGCTTTTAGTTTGCTAATCATGCTTTTGTCAACATAGGCAGCACAGACAGTTACTGGACCAAAATAGCTACCATTACCGACTTCATCGGAACCTATCACAGACCAGTTGCCAAAATCAGCAGGCAGTGTAGTAGTCTGGGGAGAAATTTTTTTCTTTGGTGTGGTACTCGTTCCTTCCCAACGAGCGGCCTCTTTTTCAGCTTGAGGTCCCTGAAACATGACTTTACCTGATTGATAAGCGGTGATAGTAGTGGTGCCAACCTTGGCCACAAAGACAGTATAAGGGACCGTTTTATTTAAACGATTGGGTTGATAAACAGTGGTCATCTCTGCTAATGTTTTTTTACTAACTTTAATTACGTGATTCTGTGCCATCAATTGTTCCTCATTTCTTGATATTTCTTCTTTACTATAGTAAAGGAAAAACAAGTAAATGAAAAGGTTTTGCGTTAGCTTGTTCCTGAAAATGACAATGTTTAGGAAATGTATAATTTTTTTCTATAGTTGGACGCTAGTTGTTATCTAAATTTTTATTCAGTGCTATACTGTGGGAGAGAAGGAGACGATGAAAGAGTCGACTAGAACAAGGGGTGATGTGTTTGAGAAGAAAAAAAGAAATGCAAGAAAATGAACCAATAGCAGTGACTGCTAACGCGGAACGCTATTATCCAGAAGATAAACAAGGCTTGACGGCCGCACAAGTTGAAGAAAGACAGCGAAAAGGCTTAGTCAATGCTGCCGTCGATACAGAGTTTATCACAACGAAACAGATTGTTATTAATAACGTATTTACGTATTTCAACTTAATTTTTGTGGTACTAGGTGTGTTATTAATGCTGGTACAATCTTATAAAAATATGACCTTTTTGCCAGTAGTAATCATTAATACGGTCATTGGAATTTACCAAGAAATTAAGTCGAAGAAAGTATTAGATAGCTTAAATATTCTAAACGCTACAAAAGTAACCGTTGTAAGGGATGGCCAAGAACAAGAAATTTCGCCAGATGAACTGGTTTTGGATGATGTGGTGCTCTTTAAATCGGGTGAACAGATTTCTGGGGATGCAATTGTCTTATCTGGTGAAGTCCGTGTGAATGAATCTTTGTTAACTGGGGAATCTGATGAGATTACCAAAGTAGCAGATAGCCAACTTTTGTCAGGTAGCTTTATTGTGTCAGGTTCTTGTTATGCAAGAATTGATAAAATTGGCGCTGAGGCCTATGTTCATCAATTGACGCTTGAAGCGAAGTCAATTAAAAAAGGGGAACAATCAGAGATGGTCGGTTCCATTAACCGTTTGGTGAAATGGGTAGGGATTATTATTATCCCGATCGGCTGTGTTCTATTTTTCCAAAGTTATTTCATCAACCATCAAGGGCTTCATGACAGCATTGTCTCCATGGAAGCTGCCTTGATTGGGATGATTCCGGAAGGGTTGTACCTTTTAACAACCGTTGCATTAGCTGCCAGCACAATGCGCTTAGCGAAGCGCGGCGTTTTATTGCACAACATGAAAAGTATCGAATCCTTAGCACGTGTCGATGTGTTATGTGTAGATAAAACAGGAACAATTACTGAAAACACGATGGAAGTCCAAGAGTTGGTTCCTGTGGTGAGTATCGAAAATGATGGTACAGATTTAACCAATGTCGAAAAATTAATTGGCGATTTTTGCCGAACAATGTCAGCTGACAACGATACGATGAAAGCGATGAAAGAATTTTTTGTTACTAATAATCAGAGGGAAGCCGTTAGCTATACCTCGTTTTCGTCTGTCGAAAAATTTAGTAGCGTGACTTTCCCAGAAGCGACGTATATTCTTGGAGCGCCAGAGATGATTTTGAGAGACAATTATGAAATGTATCAATCTGAAGTGGAACATTATACAAGTCAAGGCTATCGCTTATTGGTGTTCGGAAAGTATTTAGGAGAATTTCAGGAAACGTTGACAGCAGAGGTACAACCTCTAGGCTACATTCTTCTTTGGAATCCGATTCGTAAAGAAGCCAAAGCAACTTTTGAATATTTCGCTGAACAAAATGTGGCTATTAAGGTCATTTCTGGCGATAATCCTTTAACAGTATCCAATGTAGCACAAGCGGCAGGCATTATTGGTGCTGAAAATTATGTGGACGCGCGAACATTAACTACAATGGAAGCCCAGACAGAAGCGTTAGAAAAATACACCGTTTTTGGTCGTGTCACGCCAGAACAAAAGAAACAATTTGTACTATTGTTGAAAAAATTAGATCATACAGTGGCGATGACAGGGGATGGAGTCAATGATATTTTAGCCATGAAAGAAGCAGATTGTAGTATTGCCATGGCTTCAGGAAATCAAGCTACAGCACAAGCCTCGCAAGTTGTGTTGTTGGATTCTGATTTTTCAACGATGCCGGAGGTTGTCTTTGAAGGTCGCCAAGTAGTTAATAACATTGAACGTTCTTCAAGTTTATTCCTTGTAAAAAATATTTTCTCCTTGCTGATGTCTGTCTTTGCTATGATTTTTGCCGTGACATATCCTTTACAACCGACACAAGTCACATTGATTAGTTTATTTACAATTGGGATTCCTTCGACATTTCTAGCTTTGGAACCAAATCATCGTCGCATTGAAGGGAAATTTCTTTTCAATGTGTTATCAAAAGCAATTCCTGGTGGGTTAACGGATATGTTAGTAGTCGGTGCCTTACTAATTTGTGGTGATATTCTTGCACTTCAAAAAACGGACATTTCAACGACTGCAACATTGTTGCTAGTTTCAGTCGGCTTTATGGTTCTTTATAAAATTAGTTCACCAATGAATCGTTACCGCAAGCGCGTAATGATTGGCTGTTTAATCGGAATGGTTATTACAAGTATTTCCATGAAAAACTTGTTCTCGTTAACTTCGGTATCGCCAACAGCCTTGTTACTTTTAGCCATTCTTTTCTTTGCAGCAGACTCAACTTTCCAACATTTATCAACCATTTCTGAAAAAGTTCAATTATGGTTTTATAAGAAAAGACATTAGGAGCAAAACACCGAGCCAAAATTATTTTGGTTCGGTGTTTTTTGTTTTTTATTGTTGGGAAAAATAAAAACACTTGCACCTAGTTAATCCTTGATAGTATAAACCTAACCAATTATTTTAGATAGGAAGGATTGAATAAAAATGAAAAAAAGAAGTTTTGTCTATTGGGGAATGTTTTTCATTCTTTTGTCGACGCTGATAACGCCTTTTCTGAAACTTGAAACAGGATATGCGCAAACGGAACCAACTAGTACCAGTGAAACCAATCAAATTTCTGCTACGCCAAACGTAGTGCCGCGTAAGCAAGTAGGCAACATTGTGACAGCGATTCATCTAACGGACAAAGAGGGAAACCCACTTGGGACCATTAATCAATATACAGACATCTACCTCCGAATTGAGTTCAACTTACCGGATAATACCGTTAATAGTGGGGATACGAGTGTGATTACTTTGCCCGAAGAGCTACGTCTCGAGAAAAATATGACCTTTAATGTAGTAGATGATACAGGTGCTGTGGTTGCAATCGCACAGACCGATTTAGCAAATAAAACGGTCACGTTAACGTATACAGATTACGTAGAAAACCATGCCAATATTAGTGGGTCTTTATATTTTACAAGTTTGATTGATTTCGAAAATGTCGAAAATGAATCCAAGATTCCTATTTACGTCACGGTTGAAGGGGAAAAAATATTTGCTGGCGATCTTGATTACCAAGGTGAAGGCGATGATGTTAACGAAAAATTTAGCAAGTATTCGTGGTTTATCGAAGACGATCCAACCGAAATTTACAATGTACTACGGATTAATCCAACAGGGCAAACGTATATTGATTTAGAAGTGGAAGATGTGCTAAAAACAGAAAGTTTAAGTTATATGAAAGACACTATGAAAATTGAACGAGGACAATGGACACTGGATGGAAATGCTATTTGGCAGTTCACGCCAGAGGAAGATATAACTGGTCAGTTGGCTGTCCAGTATGGTCCTGATGACCGTAATTTTTCGGTGCATTTTGGCAATATTGGGACTAATGAATATCGTATCACCTATAAAACCAAAATCGATCATCTTCCCGAAAAAGGTGAAACCTTCACAAATTATGCAAAATTAACAGAAAATCAAACGGTGGTGGAAGAAGTCGAAGTGAGTCGTGTCTCACAAACGGGTGGTGGAGAAGCTAATGGTGAACAATATGTTGTTGAAATTCATAAAGAAGATGAAGCAGGCCAGCGTTTAGCAGGTGCAGAGTTTAAACTCATTCGTAACTCAACCAATCAAACAGTGGCCAAAATCACAACAGATCAAAACGGAACAGCGATTGTTAAAGGCTTGTTAAAAGATAACTATACTTTAGAAGAAACCAAAGCACCTACCGGTTACCAGCTTTCGCAAAACAAGATTTCAATAACACCTGAAGACTTTGGTAAAAACTTAGTTGCACTGAAAACTGTTGTGAATCATAAGATTTCATATCAACCAGTCGCTGCTTCATTTTTAGCTGGAAAAGTTCTTTTAGGAAAACCACTGAAGGATGCTGAATTTCAATTTGAATTGTTAGATGAGAAAGGTACAGTACTAGAAACGGTTAGTAACGATACTTTAGGGAAAATTCAATTTTCACCATTAACCTTTGAAACTCTCGGAAACTATCAATACACCATTCGGGAAGTAAACACGCGACAGGCAGGTGTTTCCTACGATACGCACAACCTTCAAGTTCAAGTAACCGTCGAGGCGCTTTTAGGAAATCTTGTGGCGACTACTCAGTATGATGGAGGTCAAGTATTTACTAATCACTATACGCCAGAAAAACCTATAGAAAGTACCACACCACCAACGAGTGGGACAACAGATACTACCACGAATTCAACCACAGAAACTACTTCAATAACCATTGAAAAACAGGCGATTCGTAATAAGGAATTGCCAAAAACAGGAGAAACAAAAGAAAACGCGTTTCTTTTCTTAGGTAGCCTTCTTTTGATTCAAGGATTATTTATCTATTTTAAAACGAAAAAATAATCGCTTAGATAGTTTCAGTAATCGAGACAAAATGTGCAAATTTCGAGAGATTTAGCTTGTTCATTTGAGTTTGGAGTGGTTCTGTGCTATACTATCTTTAGCGTAATGATACTAGTTGGGAGTGAGCGGATTTCTGCTCACTCTTTTTGATGGAAAAGTCATCAGGACACGGTTCGTTACATCAATCTCGAAGGAGGCGAAAATTTTGAGTAGTGCTGTGGAAACTGTAACAAAGTTAGTCACACCAATCTTAGAAGAACAAAATTTTGAACTTGTGGAAGTAGAGTTTGTTAAGGAAGGAAAAAATTGGTTTTTACGAGTATTTATCGATAAAGAAGGTGGCATTGATATTGAGGAATGTGCCTTTGTCAGCGAAAAATTAAGTGAAAAACTAGATGCAATGGATCCAGATCCAATTCCGCAAGCGTACTTTCTGGAAGTTTCTTCTCCGGGAGCAGAACGTCCGTTAAAGAAAGAAAGCGATTATGAACAAGCGGTAGGCAAGTACATTCATATTTCTCTTTATCAAGCAGTTGATGGAGAAAAACAGATTGAGGGTACCTTAGTCCATCTTGATTCAGAACAATTAACATTAAGTGTAAAAATTAAAACCAGAGTGAAGGAAATGACTTTTGAACGTAAAAATATCGCAAAAGCTCGTTTAGCCATTCAATTTTAATCAACAGACTCGAATGTAAAAAAGGGTCCACTAAAAGTTTTACTTTTAGCTAGGCCTGTGACAAGTTTTAACGAGAAGTTTTTCCCTTGGAAGAAGAACCACTCGTTCAGCTTTAACGAATCCATAGGAGGAAAAGAAAAACAATGAGCAAAGAAATGTTAAATGCATTAGACGTATTAGAAGCTGAAAAAGGGATTCCTAAAGATACGGTGATTGAAGCGTTACAAGCAGCTTTAGTTTCTGCATATAAAAGACATTATGGACAAGCAAGCAACGTCGAAGTTGAATTTGAACCAAAAAAAGGCAATATTCACGTATATGCTGTCAAAGAAGTAACAGAAGAAGTATTTGATTCACAATTGGAAGTTTCATTAAAAGATGCCGTTGCATTAAATGGTGCATATGAAATCGGCGACAAAATTCGTTTTGAAGTTACGCCAAAAGACTTTGGCCGCATTGCTGCCCAAACAGCAAAGCAAGTAATTTTACAACGTGTCCGTGAAGCAGAAAGAACAATTATTTATAATGAATTTAGCGAATATGAAAATGACATCATGCAAGGAATTGTTGAACGTCAAGATCGTCGTTATATTTATGTAAACTTAGGCAAAATCGAAGCAGTCTTATCAAAACAAGATCAAATGCCAAATGAATTTTACCAACCGCATGATCGGATTAAAGTTTACGTATCACGTGTTGAAAACACATCAAAAGGCCCACAAGTTTTTGTAAGCCGTAGTCATCCAGATTTACTAAAACGTCTTTTTGAACAAGAAATTCCAGAAGTTTATGATGGAATTGTTGAAATCGTAAGCGTCGCTCGTGAAGCTGGCGATCGTTCAAAAGTAGCCGTTCGTTCAACAGATCCTAATATTGATCCAGTGGGTACCTGTGTTGGTCCAAAAGGCCAACGTGTCCAAGCGATTGTGAATGAATTAAAAGGCGAAAATATGGATATTGTGGAATGGAACGAAGATCCAGCTATTTATATTAGTAATGCCTTGAATCCAGCTCAAGTATTAGATGTTATTTTTGATCCAGAAAATAGCAAAGCATGTACAGTTGTTGTACCTGATTATCAATTGTCATTAGCAATTGGTAAACGTGGTCAAAATGCGCGCTTAGCTGCTAAATTAACGGGCCATAAAATTGATATCAAATCAGAATCTGATATGGCTGAATTTTATGAACAACAAGCCAATCAAGAAGTTGCTGAAGTAGCAGAAGAAATGGATGAAGCAATTATCCATTCAGATATGACGGCAGATGATTACGAAAACTTGGCTGCTGAAGAAGCAGTTGTTGAAGCAGAAATTACAGAAGAATTACCTGAACAAGAATAACGTTTTTGGAGGGTGAAAAAATGAAAAAGAGAAAAATTCCAATGCGTAAATCGGTTGTTTCAGGCGAAATGAAACCGAAAAAAGAATTAGTCAGAATTACTCGCTCCAAAGAAGGCGAAGTGGCCTTAGATCCAACTGGTAAATTACCAGGACGTGGCGCTTACGTTGATTTGGATCCTGCGGAAGTCCAAAAAGCTTGGGATAAAAAAATTCTTGATCGTGTCTTAGAAACAAAATTAAGTGATGAATTTTATCAAGAACTATTGGATTATGTAACGCACCAAAAAGCCCGCAAAGAGTTGTTTGGCGATGGAAAATAAAACCAAAATTTTGAACCTTTTAGGTTTAGCAATGCGCGCCGGTAAATTAGTCACAGGCGAGGAATTAACCCTTAAAGATATTCGTGCAAACAAAGCGAAATTTGTGTTTGTTGCGCAAGATGCCAGTGAGAATACTAGAAAGAAAATCAAGGACAAAAGTTCTTATTATAATGTTCCTGTTAGCGAACTGTTCAGTCAATTCGAGCTCAGCCAAGCGATTGGGCGACCACGAATGGTTATCGGAGTAACTGATGCAGGATTTGCCACCAAAATCAAGGAATTACTAAAAGGTTAGGAAGGTGATTGCATGGGAAAAAAAAGAATTTATGAACTAGCAAAAGAAATGAATAAAGCAAGCAAAGACGTTGTCGATAAAGCGCATCAATTAGGTATGGATGTTAAAAACCATATGGGCGCAATTAGTTCCGAGCAAGAAACAAAGCTTCGTCAAGCATTCGGAGGAGGAAGTACCGTAAATACTCAATCAAAAGCAACAAACAACCAAAAGCAACAAACAACACAAAATAAACCAGCCAATAAGAAACCAATGAATAATAAACCTGGTGAACAAAGAAATAACCAAAATCGTCCAAACAATCAATCAACGAATGGACAACAAAGAAACAACAACAACCAAAATCGTCACGGCCAAAGCAACACACAAAACCGTAGCAATCAAACAAATACAAACAATCAAAACCGCAATACCCAAAACAATAACGGTTCTACAACGAATCAAAATCGGACCAGCCAAAATAACAATGGCGGGAACAACCAAAAACGTGGCGGCCAAAACCGTAACAACAATTTTGGTGGCGGTCAAAATCGTAATAACCGGAATAACTTTAATAACCAAAACCGCAATCGTTTCAACAAAAAAGGGAAAAAAGGCAAACATCAACAAGAATCAGCGAAGCCAGCAGTACCAGCACGTAAATTCCGTGAATTACCAGATGTTTTAGAATATACAGAAGGTATGAACGTGGCAGATATTGCGAAAAAAATCCACCGCGAACCAGCGGAAATCATCAAAAAATTATTTATGATGGGTGTCATGGTTAACCAAAACCAAGCCTTAGATAAAGATACAATTGAATTATTAGCTGTGGACTATGGCATGGAACCGCAAGAAAAAGTCCAAGTTGATATTGCGGACATTGATAAATTCTTCGAACCAGAAGCAGTTGTTGAAGAAAACTTAACTACACGTCCCCCTGTTGTCACAATCATGGGACACGTAGACCACGGGAAAACGACATTATTAGATACATTGCGCCATTCTCGTGTGACTTCAGGTGAAGCAGGCGGTATCACGCAGCATATTGGTGCCTATCAGTTAGATATTGATGGCAAACCAATTACGTTCTTAGATACACCAGGACATGCGGCCTTTACAAGTATGCGCGCGCGTGGTGCCAGCATCACTGATATTACCATCTTAGTTGTTGCAGCGGACGATGGAGTAATGCCACAAACAATCGAGGCGATTAACCATGCGAAAGCGGCAAAAGTGCCAATTATTGTAGCAGTTAACAAAATTGATAAGCCTGGTGCAAATCCTGATCATGTGAAACAAGAATTAAGTGAACATGAATTAATTCCTGAAGAATGGGGCGGAGATACGATTTTTGTCAATATTTCAGCGAAATTCAATCAAAACATTGATGAGCTATTGGAAAATATTTTATTGATTGCTGAAGTAGAAGACTTAAAAGCTGATCCAACGCAAAAAGCAATTGGAACAGTGATTGAAGCGCGCTTAGATAAAGGTAAAGGTCCGGTTGCGACATTACTCGTTCAACAAGGAACTTTACATGTTGGTGATCCAATCGTTGTTGGTAATACTTACGGACGTGTTCGTGTGATGACCAATGACATGGGCCGCCGTGATAAAGAAGCAGGACCCGCAACTCCTGTAGAAATTACTGGATTAAATGATGTTCCTCAAGCGGGTGATCGTTTTGTGGTCTTTGAAGATGAAAAAACGGCACGTCAAGCAGGGGAAGAACGGGCTAAACGTGCGTTGCTTGAACAACGTTCAGCAAGTAGCCGTGTGACATTGGATAACTTATTTGAAAGCCTAAAAGAAGGCGAATTAAAAGAAGTTAATATCATTGTCAAAGCAGACGTACAAGGATCTGCCGAAGCCGTTTCAGCAAGTTTACAAAAAATTGATGTAGAAGGCGTTCGTGTGAAAATTGTTCACGCGGCAGTTGGGGCCATCAATGAAAGCGACGTAACTTTAGCCGCAGCAAGTAATGCGATTATTATCGGCTTTAACGTTCGCCCAACACCACAAGCGAAACAACAAGCAGAACAAGAAGAAGTTGATATTCGTTTACACCGTATTATCTATAAAGCCCTAGAAGAAATCGAAACAGCGATGAAAGGGTTATTAGATCCAGAATTTGAAGAAAAAATTACGGGTCAAATGACGGTTCGTGAATTGTACAAAGTATCTAAAGTTGGCACAATCGCTGGCTGTTATGTTACAGAAGGCTTTATTCGCCGCGATAGTGGCGTGCGTGTCATTCGTGATGGTATTGTTATTTATGAAGGTAAATTAGCAAGCTTGAAACGCTTTAAAGATGACGTGAAAGAAGTCAAACTTGGTTTTGAATGTGGCGCTATGATTGAAAACTTCAATGATTTACGTGTAGATGATGCGATTGAAGGCTTCATTATGGAAGAAATCAAACAATAATTTTAGTAATTGGAGGAAGACACTATGGCAAATTATCGTGACCGTCGTGTAGGTCAAGAAATCATGCGTGAAGTGAATGATATCTTGAACAAACGCATCAGAGATCCACGCGTCCAAGGCATCACTATTACAGATGTTCGTGTGACCGGTGATTTACAACAAGCAACGATTTATTACAGCTTGTTATCTGATTTAGCTTCCGAACAACAAAAAGCTCAACAAGGCTTAGACAAAGCCAAAGGACTGATTCGTAAAGAATTAGGACAACGGTTAACCTTGTATAAAACACCAGAGTTGATTTTTGAAAGAGACGAATCTGTCCAATACGGAAATCACATTGATGAGTTGATTCGTAAGTTGAATCAAGGTGAATAATTAAAAAGAAAAAGCACACCAGACGAATGGTGTGCTTTTTCTTTTCATGATTTCTTGATAAAATAGTCATGGAGGTGCAAAAATGAAAAGAATTGTTGGTTTCTATAAAAATGGAGATCGTTATTTAAAAGAAATGGGTTCAGGCAAGAGTTCCCTGTACTTTTTTCTTTTCTTCTTTGTACTACATAGTATGCGGGAACATATTATTCAGTTCATCGGATTTTGGCCGTCATTTATATTCGTCCTCATACTTGTCCCAAATCTTATGCTTGGCGTCGGACATATTAACCATTGGTACAAAAACCGCTCTTGAATTTTCCAGAATACTTTTAAGCATGGAACAAAATCCTTATTGATTTTGTTCCATGCTTTTTAAGTTAACCCAGTATTTAATACCATCACAGAATAATCCCTAAATTCAAAAATCCGTCCTTTATAAAGATAAGTGGCGCCATACTTTTGCCGATAGTACGTAATCACATTTTTTAATGTTTCAACATCGATTTCCAAAAATTCAGCACAAGAATAATGGTTACTTAAGCCAGCTTCAGAGCAACGAATTAAATCGTCTAATGTAACTAATTGCTCTAAGGCCACATTGCGGGCTTTCAACTCTTGTTTCCGATTTTCTGTACAATTTTGATTTAAAATAGTGCCGACGGATGTTTGATAATGCCCGTATTCCTCGGCTAAAATATTCTTCTTTTGACGGGTACTCAATGTTTTTTCAATATAAATTTTGCCATTTCGATACAACCCATAACAACCTGTTTGATTGTATAAATCAATTTCTAAAACCGTCACATCCTTTTGAATGGAACTGACGAGTTTTTCATAATCATTCACTTTACCATTCACCTGCCATTACTTAATAAAAAGAGTAGATGGGAAGTTAATCCTCTTTTTTGTCAGAAGAAATCGATTGTTGATATTTGGCATCAATTTCATCCAAGTAATCGTGAATTTTCTCGATTTCTTCTTTTGAAAATATCTTTTCTGGATCCCCAGCGTGGGCAGCCAGTGTCATTTCGTCACGGCGAGGGAATGAGAGAATTTCTGCTTGCGTTTGTTGTTCGTGTAATTGTTGTTCGGCAAATTGATAAACGATGGCTTGTCGTTGGGGCTCTAATTTTTTATAAATGCGGTCGATAGTTGAGGCATTTTTTTCCATGGGAACCTCTTGTCCCATCAACCAGGCCTCATTAATGTCTAATGCATCTGCAATGCGATAAACTTTGTCTTGTTTTGCTTCGTAACGACCAGCTAGCCAATCGCTGATCGAAGATTTACCGATGCCAGTTTTTTTCGCTAATTCACTAGGTTTGATGTTCTTGGCTGTTAAAGCCTCTTTTAAACGGACAGCAAAAATGTTCATATTTCCGAACCTCCTATTGCCTCAAAGTATACTATACCTGTTTAGAGAAGGCAAGTAACAATCGCAATTAAAATCACCGGTTCATAAAACCGAACTTATGAGTTGACAGTGAAAATATTTGATGCTAAGATAGAGCCATTCAAATGTTCGGTTAACTGAACTTTTTTTGGATATTTTGTTCGGAAAACCGTATTTTTGTAGAAAGGGTGAAGAAATGAGTCGGAATTATAAAAAAACGTTGTCGGATATGTTACTTTTAGCAATTATTTTATTAATAAGCAGTGTCTCAATAAAAATTGGAGCCATCGTGATTGGTATGATTGGCCTCATGGAATTACTAACAGAATAACAATAATTTAGTCAAAAGGAGAGAAGCGGATTGGCAGAACGACGCATGTTTGCAAAAACGATTATTGATAGTGATGCGTTTTTAGATATGCCCTTATCAAGTCAGGCCCTGTATTTTCATTTAGCGATGCGTGCCGATGATGATGGATTTATCAATAATCCCAAAAAATTGCAGCGAATGGTTGGTTGTGGGGAAGACGATCTAAAATTGCTAATGGTTAAAAAATTTATTCTAGTATTTGAAAGTGGTGTGATCGTTATCAAACATTGGAAAATTCATAATTATATTCGCAGTGATCGTTACAAACCAACCTTGTATCAAGAAGAGAAAAATCAGATTGTTGAAAAAAATAGCAAAGCTTATACGTTTAAAGCAGAATCGTCTGTCAGTGGTCAACCAGCTGACTACCAACGGTTACCACAGGAAAGCATAGTCCAGTCTAAGTTAGGTCAGAGTCAAGGTAGTAGTTCAGAAAACGATTGTTTAAAGATGATTTATCATTTTTATGAGGAAAACGGCTTTGGTACACTGGCCTCAAAAACAAGCCAAGATTTTAAGTATTGGTTGCAAGATTTTATGCAAAAAGGGGCTAGCCAAGAGGAAGCATGCCAATTAATCTTGCATGCTTTAGGAATTGCCATCGATCGAAATAAACGGAATTATGGCTATGTAAATGCTATTTTGAAAAGTTGGGAGCAACAAAATTATTTATCCGTACATGAAGTTCTGGTAAATGATAAAAAACAAGTGTTGGAGCATACGCCGCAAATGACAGAAGAATATCAAGAGTTAGGTTTTTAAAGAAAGGAGGAAATCAGTATGCATGCGACAGATCAAACTTTTCAAATACTATTGAGTCAATTGTTAGAAAAAGTTGAAGACCGTTGTCCTGAATGTGGCAGTGAACAATATGTTTGGCAACAAAAAAATAAAGATGGCACAGAACGTTGTGCCCCAACTTGTTGGTCGTGTGGGTATAAAATGCTAAAAAAACATGAACAACAAGCCAATCAACAACGTTCTCAAGAGAGTTTTATGGCACGTACACAAAAATTTTTTCATCAAGGGTCCTTAATTGCTGATGATGCGCTACGGCAATGTCGTTTAACCAATTACCAAACCACTGAATTAGAAACAAGACAAGCAAAAGAACGGGCCTTAGCAGCAGTTTCAGCGATTGTTGAAGGAAAGCCAATCCACGTTATTTTTTCAGGGAAACCTGGTGTTGGTAAAAGTCATTTGGCTATCAGTATTTTAGTTGAAGTCTTAGAACGCTCTGCATATCAAAAGTATTGTTTATTTGTCAGCTACTCTGAGTTATTAGAAAAACTAAAAATGTCCATGAATGAGTCGACCAAAAGCCAAGCAAAGGCTCAAGCGTATATTACTAGAATGAAAAAAGCAGACGTTTTGGTCTTAGATGATTTAGGTGCTGAATTAGGAATTAAAAATAAAGTTAGTACGGATTTTAATAATGACATCTTAAACCGAATTTTAGAAGCTAGACAGAATAAAGCAACTATTTTTACTACTAATTTTTCTGGAAAACAACTGGTGGAGGCCTATGGAACACGCATTATTTCTCGTCTAATGAAGCACGCCAGTGGCTATGTTTTCCAATATAAAGACACAACAGACAAACGAATGAGGAGTGTGAAATAAATATGTTAACAATTATTATTGGGTTTATCTTTTGGACAATGACACTAATATTAGGTTATCTAATTGGTGAAAGAGAAGGCCGTAAACATGAGTAATTTAACAAAACGTAAAAAAGATTTATTTGAAATGAAAAGCGTTGTATTTAAAGATATTTCAAAGCAACAAAGCGAAAAAGCACAAAAAAGAAAACGACTCTTACAACTAATGAATCAATATCCCGATTGGGCAAGTCAAAAAAATAAACTTATTATGCAGGAAATTCAAGAATTAGGACAAGCAATCGGTAATTGGTCGATGGATCAATCAAGACCCATCCAATCCATCAAGGCCGCATCGTTTACAAAAAGCGAGTATCTCTATTTAATTTGGCTCGGTTATTCAGATGAAGCGATTCGTCACGGCTTAGACATGTCGAAAGAGTGTTATTTTATTTATCGATTAACACTTTTAAATGAATAAAAGTAAAGGAGATTAACCAATGCGTACGTCAACATTTAATTATATCAAAGATATTTTAGCAGACTTTTATAAAACAGATGAGTATATCCGGCAACGGGAAGAAGAATTACGGCACCCTTATCAAGAAGCAGATTTAAATGCTGGTATTAGAGGACAAGGACTTCACTCTGTAGTGACCGAACGAATGGCGATTACGATAGCTATGGATCGTCGTCTGTGGAACTTAGAGAGAAATCGAGACATTATCAAAAATTGTTTAGCTGAAGCGGATGAACAAACGCGCGTGATTATTGAAGAACTATATATGAAAAAACGGCCCTCTTTAACATTAATTGGACTTGCCCAGCAATTATTTATTAGTAAAAGCCAAGCCTATAAATTAAGAAATCATTTCTTTGAAGCGGTGGCGGATGAACTAGGGATGTAAACATGGAAAAAGCGTGGAATTTTTTCAGGTGTCAACATGGTAATTTAATAGTGTCGAAAGAGATAGATAAACGTGAGGCAACCAAAAAAATGAAGACACGGAATTCTATGATTTTGACTGCTTTCTTGTGTCAGCTATGAAGGAGCAGAAAATGCCGGCTACTTTCAAGATCCTTCATTTTGACTAGAAGAGAGCCAATTTGTTAACCAATCCTGAATTTTTTGAATGGAAAGGTGGCGCTAAAAATGAATGAAGCGGAACAAGAGTTATATGAAGCCCTTGTTGCAATCTGCCAGACGTCAGGATTATTGTTGCTAGAGGAACTGCCGACAGATTTACCAGATCAGCCATTTGTTTACTTAGGTGATAGTAAAGAATTACCTAAGCCAACTAAATCAGCTATTTTGGGTGAAATTGAATTAATAATGCATGTTTATGGTGCGTTATCTGAACGACAACAAATTTCTACAATTAAAGGAACGATTTTACGGCAAGCAACCAGTAACTTAAAACGAACGGCTCATTTTAATTGGGGTATCAAACATCAAGAAGTCAAAGCACAAATGGTAAAAGATACCAAACAAATGAAAAAAACAATTTGGCATGCTGTACTACCATTACACATGCAATT
Organism: Enterococcus sp. AZ119; assembly: GCF_050546175.1. Taxonomy (NCBI): domain Bacteria; kingdom Bacillati; phylum Bacillota; class Bacilli; order Lactobacillales; family Enterococcaceae; genus Enterococcus; species Enterococcus sp. AZ119. The sequence goes on from NZ_CP172951.1 coordinate 1,031,938, forward strand.
TTACTAGGAGGAATTATCAATGGGAGAAGTTATGCAAGGAAAAGACCGTATTTTATTAGTTCGTCGCTTGGATGAAGCAGCGACAAAGAAAGCAATGAAACCCTTATTTCAAATTGAACATGAATGGGAATTCTCACGTGAATCGAGCGGTACGCAAACAAAAGATGGCGTTGCGAATGCTGTTTCTGGTTTAGAAGTTACGTTATCGTTAAGCGGTTTAGCCTCTCGAGATGATGAAAATTTATACATGAAAGACGCAGTTGAAGATGGCATCTTAATGGAATTTTGGGATGTTGATTTAAAAGGTGAAAAAAATGCGGAAGGTAAATATCCAGCAATTTATGCCCAAGGTTATGTAAATTCATGGAGTTTACCAGCCAATGTAGAAGAATTAGTAGAAATCGAAACAGAAGCCTCTATTAATGGCAAACCACAAGATGGTTTTGCAACAGTAGAAGCAGATATTATTGCAGAAGCACAATATGCGTTCCAAGATACCGTTCCAGATAAAGCACCACAACCTGGCGCATAATCAAAAAGTGTTGAATTTTAGGAGGATAAAAAATGAATTTAGAGATTAACGGAAAAACAATTGAAGTGAAATTTACGATTGGCGCGATTCGCGAATTAGATAAACGTTACCAAATTGAAAATGGCGCTGCCAAATTCGGCATGGGCATCAGTTCAGCAATGATTTATTTACGCCAATACAATCCAGTAATCTTAGTTGACATCATGGAAGCTTTACAAAGTGGGCAATTAAAAATAGGTAAGTCGGAAATTGAAGCATGGTTAATGACCCAAGATGTCAAAAAACTTTCAGATGATTTGCTTAAAGAAATGGGAAAGCAACCTCTTACAAAACCAATGATCGATCAGTTCAGCAAAGAAGCGAAGAAAGCAGAAGCGCAAGCGACCAACTAATTAAAACGAGCGATGACGTGTATCACGACATCGCTCTTTCTGCTTTTCGCTACTTAGGCTGTCGTTCATTTGAAGAAGTGGATCGGATGACCATGTCTGAATTTGAATTACGAATGATTGCTTTTAATTTAGCAGAAGTAGATGAAGAGCGGAAAAGGCACGAGCTTGCCTACTTAAATGTTAAAGCGCAAGCGACAAACAAAAAAGGAAAACCCGTTTTTGAAAGCTTTAAAAGTTTTTATGATTATGAAAAACGAGTTGCTGAAGTTCTGGCAGCTAACCAGCCACAACGAACAAAATTAAATGAGCGGAAAAAAACGCAACTTGCCACTGTGGCAGAGCGTCTACGCCGCTATCGAGAAGGGAGGAGAGTAGATGGAGAATGACAAAGAAAAAACGCCGTTATCGGAGGCAAAGAAAAGCCTTGCAGGCGTCCAACAAGCATTAAAAAGTATGAGCGGTGAGTATGCCTTATTAAGTGGATATTTAGGGAAAATTAGTGCGGGTGTCAATCAGTCAGCCACGGTCATGAACACATTTAAAACCGTCATGCAACAATCTGGAGAAACAGTGAAAAAAACAGGAGACGAAACAGCAAAGGCAGCAGATCAAATGAACACAGCGTTAACAGATTCTGCTGAACAAGCCGGTGAAGCAGCTAAAAAAGCGGGGAAAGAAACCTCTGATGGCTTTACTAATGCACAAAATAATATGCTGAGCTTTGGGACGGCCATGACTAGTGCCGTTTCCTTACCTATGCTGAACGTTTTAAAAACAGCTATGGGCGTCGGTGCTGGGGTCAGTGGCGAATTTCAAGGAATGCAAGGACTGATTATGGCCAGTGCAGGAGGGATTTCTGATTCATTGCAAGGCGAGTTGCAAGGGGCATTGACTCAGATGAATCAATCATTTGAAGCGGCGGCACAAGTGATTCAAAGCGTGATGGCTCCAGGAATGGAAATTTTGGTTCAAGTGGTTATCACAGTAGTCAAAGGCATTACAGCTTTGGTGAATTTATTTATCAAATTACCAAAACCCGTCCAAGTTTTTATTGTTGCCATTATGGGCATTTTAGCCGCCATTGGGCCCATGTTGATTATGGTAACGATGGCTCAGCAAAAATTTCAACAGTTTAGTGCTGGTTTGGCTCTTGTACAAGGAAACATTGGGAAGTTAGGTGGTGGCTTATCAAAACTAAGTGCTAGTTTTAGTGCCTTAGGTGGAGGACCATTAATTTTAATTGTAGCAGCCGTTTTAGCAGCGGTAGCAGCGTTTATTTATTTCTATAAAACCAATGAAACATTTAGAAATAGTATCAATAGCTTAGCTAGTGCCATTCAAGGAGCTGTTTCAGCGGCGTTTGGTAAATTGGTAGGACTGCTACAACAGATCCAGCCGGCCTTTCAACAAATAATGGCAGTTTTTAAACAATTTTTTGCAGTAGGCTTAGAGAAAATGGCGACTATTTTTTCAACAATTGGTCGTGTGCTAGCAGGCGTTTTTGCCAGCGGTTTGCAATTAGGTAGTAACTTATTAGGGCAATTTGGTGGCACCTTTGACAAAGCTGGTTTAGCGGTTGGTCTTTTGGTAAAAGTTCTGACAAAGGTTGCACTGGCTGCATTAGGAATTTCTGGGCCGTTTGGTCTAATTATTTCCTTGATTGTTTCATTCGTGACGGCCTGGATGAAAACCGGTGATTTGAGTGCGGGTGGTATTACCCAAGTCTTTGATAATTTAGGTAACACGATTACATCGGTTACAACAATGCTGGCAGCTAATCTACCGAAAGTTATACAACTTTTTACAACAGTCTTAACCAGTATTCTCGGGAAAATAACAGAAGCTATTCCAAGCATCGTCACCGCGTTATCTAGTTTAATTACGTTAATTGTTGGTGCGATCGTTGCCAATTTGCCCGTCTTAATTGAAGCGGCAACACAAATTATTACTACGTTGATTCAGGGGATTACAACAGTCTTACCAATGTTGATAGAAGTTGGTTTGAGCTTATTAATGACTTTAGTTAATGCGATTGTCACCGCCTTGCCAACAATTACAACTGCAGCGATTAATATCATCACTACATTAGTGACAGCTTTTGTCACAGCGTTACCAATGCTAGTTACAGCAGGTGTTTCAATTATCACAGCCTTAGTCAATGCATTTGTTACTATGTTACCGTTGATTTTGACTGCTGGTTTACAAATTTTGATGGCATTAATCACTGGGATTATGACGATTTTACCTCAGTTAATTCAATCAGCGCTGACGATTATTCTAGCGTTAGTGACAGCGTTGATAGGTGCCTTACCACAGATTATCAGCGCAGGTGTCAAATTGTTAATGGCGTTAATTCAAGGAATTATTTCGATTTTACCAACCTTAGTTGCGGCAGCTATTACCTTAATTTTGACATTGGTAAATGCCTTAATTGGTGCCTTGCCACAAATCATCAGCGCAGGCGTCAAATTGCTAATGGCTTTGATCCAAGGGATTATTTCAATTTTACCGCAACTGGTTACTGCAGCAATTACGCTAATTACCGCTTTAATGGGTGCGTTAATCAATGCGTTGCCACAGTTGTTAAGTGCTGGGATTCAACTGATTCAAGCCTTAATTAATGGTGTACTCAGTCTATTGGGTGCCTTGCTGTCCGCAGCAGGAACATTAATCTCACAAATGATCACGAAGATTGGTTCTTATTTTGGTCAACTGTTAGCTTCGGGCGGACAGTTAGTTGAAAATATCAAAAATGGGGTTACCAATGCAGCCGATCAGGTAAAAAATGCCATTGGTTCTGTAATTGAAGGTGCTTGGCAAGCAATCCAAGGTTGGTTTTCAAAATTCACCGATGCCGGTGCGAATATTGTCGGCATGATTGCTGATGGAATTACAGGCGCAATTGGAAAAGCCAAAGAAGCAATCGATGGGGTCGTCAGTAAAATTCGTAACTTTTTACCATTTTCACCAGCAAAAGAAGGTCCCTTATCTGATTTGCATAAATTGAATTTCGGTGGCACGATTGCCACGGGGATTTATGCAGGCGAAACAGCCGTTAGTAGAGCAATGGCTTCTATTTTAGACTTACCGCTGTTAAATGATTTTGCCTTGGACTTAGCTGGTCGAGGAAACTTCACGGCAACGATTGACCATCGTTTAGAAAATGATGCATACAATCGACCATTATTTGTGACAGTAGAGTCAACGTTAGATGGAAAAGTTGTCGCAGCAACTACGGCGCCTTATTTAGCAACAGAGTTACAACGACAACAAGTGAAACAAAATAACCGCTTAGGAAGGAGAGGATAACATGTATAAATTTGTTGATACCAATCAAGCAACTCGTTCAACGCCTCTTCCTTCAGAAGCGTTGAATTTTAACGGTCAATTTTTAGAAAAAGTCATCCCTGGCTATCAAACATTATCAGTTTCAGGACGAGAATTAGTTCCAAGCGAAATTGAAAGCTATCAATTAGGGATTCGTGATGGTAAACGTCACGTTTATGCGCGAATTCCAGAACGAGAATTAACAGTCAAATATCGCCTTTCAGCTGTGAATAATGAAGCGTTTCGAGATGCATTTAATCATTTAAACGTTGCTTTGTTTACGGAAAAAGACGTTTCTATTTGGTTTAACGATGAACCGGAAATGCTGTGGTTTGGCAGTAAGTCTTCAGTGAGTGATGTACCCGAAGGTGTTAACCAAGTAACAGGCACCTTTACTTTATTGCTTTCTGATCCGTATAAATATACACGGAGTGATGCGACTAGTGTGATGTGGGGTTCGCCAACTATTACATTTCAAGCGAATTACTTAATGGGGAATACAGGCTCAGGTGCAGTTGATTTTCCAATTTTAATTGAAGGCGGGGCTTATTGGGGATCAACCATGATTACCTTTCAAAATCGGGCCTACACGATGGGGGATTTAGGTAAAGAAGTTCGGCCAATTGAAATTTATCCTACGGTCGAAGGATTAAAAGTCAAACCGACCATTATTTTAACAGGAACCGGACGTGGTGTTTGGATTAAAACACGGAACGATACAATTAACTTAGGAGACTTTGATCGTTCGGAAATTATCATTGATACTGAAAATTTTTATCTGACAAAAAATGGTGCACCGATGATTCGACCAATGAACGATTTTTATCTATATCCCAATGAACCGCTGTATATTCAAGCCAAAGATAGCGACTTCCGCTTGACGATTCGCTATCCTAACCGATTTGTGTAGGAGGGTGATTAAATGTTAATGGCGCTGGATTTGAAAAGAACATATACGGCAATCTTGGATAATGCCTATCAAGTCAGTTATGAAAAAATAGAGAACAAAATTGGCAGTTTAGATTTTACCATGCCACTAGATGATCCTAAAAATGAATTTATTGAAGAAATGCAATGGGTGGAACTGACCGACAATGAGAATGAATATATTGGTTTATATCGCGTGATGCCAACCACAATTAAGAAAGATGCGAACAATAATCAAATTCACTACTCTGCCACAGAAGCATTATGTACCTTAGGTGATACTGTCCTTTTTGGTTGTCACGAAATTAAAAACAAAACAACGAAAGAGGCCATTCAATTTCTATTGAATAAACAAAAAACAAAGCATTGGGTCCTAAAAAAATGTGATTTTTCAAGGAAATTAACCTATAAATGGGAGAATGAAAATGGGCTAGTCGAGCCTGTATTTAGCATCCCAGCCGATTTCGAAGAGGAATATCTTTGGCAATGGAATACAGAGGTCTATCCTTTTGAACTTTCATTAGTCAAACCGCCAACAGAACCAGTTGCGCGAATTCAAGAAGGTTACAACATGCAAGGATTTGAAATAGAACGTAATCCCAAGATGCTAATCAATCGGATTTATCCATTAGGTTCAGGCGAAGGTGTTAACAAAGTCAATATTCGCTCGGTCAATCAAGGGGTTCCGTATTTAGAGAACAAGGCCGCAATTGACCGCTATGGTTTATTAGAGTCAATTTGGGTGGAACAGCGTTTTTCTGATCCCAAGGCATTAAAGGAAAATGCTTTGCGAATGTTAGAAGAATGGACCAAACCACAAGTTTCTTGGGTAGTGACTGCAGCTGATTTAATTAAATTAACAGATCAACCTTTGGCAATCGATCGTTTGCGGTTGGGTACGGTTATCATGATTAATACGAATGAATTTGGGAGTGTCAACCTTCGTATCAAAAAAGAAAGTAAAAAAGATGTCTTTGGTGCCCCCCAAGACATTCAGCTAGAGTTGGGAAATCTGCAAGAAACAATTCATAGTACCATGACAGCTTTCAGTCGGAAACAAGAGATTAGCGAAACTTACGCACAAGGGGCGACGACACTTTTAAATCGTTCAATACAAGGAGAACTTAGCAAGACACAGCCAGTGGAGCTGAATTTATACTTTGACGAGGACATTCTTTATATAAACACCGCAGAATTAACGTTCAAGGCAACTGCTAAAGGACCTTCGCATTCTGTAACGAACATTGATTTGGTAGTGGATGGCAAAAAATTACCCCAACTATCATTGCAACAACAACGGCTAAACATTTTGAGTTATTTACGAAAAACAACAGATGGAAAAATCGAACGCGGCAATCACACGCTTCAATTTTTCTCTCATCAGCCACTATGGTTGGATGCTTCGGTCATCTGTCGTGTGTATATTCAATCCCAATTGGGTGGCCAGTTTTAATAAAATAATGAAAACTAGAGGAGTGTGACGAAATGTCAGTAGAACATATTGAAGAATTAGATACCCTGAATCAAGGTCGCCTTAAAATCAATGCAATCTTGGATCAGTCGAATGCATCAGCTGAGAAAGTAGATGCTTACCAAGTCCAGTTAACGAATGGAATTTCTGAAGCGAAAAACATCGCAGATGAAGCTGGCAAAGAAGCCGTACAAATTGCCACCGATGCAGGCAATCAAGCAAATGAAACAGCCAACCAAGCGATGAACAATGCCAAAACAGCCATCACGATTGCAGGAAATGCAGTTTCAACGGCAAATAATAATAAACAAGAATTTGATACTTTACGAAATGATTTCGATCAATTAGTAGCAGAAGCAGGTGATAGTAATCCAGAAATTGTCCAAGCACGCACAGATACACAAGGCATCAAACAAGCTACCTTAGCGAATCGTCTTCAAATTGATTTGAATGACCGTATGACAAAAGCAGACGGTATTTCTTTATTGGCTAAGCCAACCACTGTCAAATTGAAGTTAGACTTTAACGGTAAAACGGCCGGCAATACAGCCACCAATGCAAACAGTTATTCCACTGATTTTACGGCTAAAATTCTTAAGAAGCCAACAGACGTTTGGGAGGAAGTTTCCCAAGCGGACTACAATAAAATGGCCAGCCGTGATGATGAGGGTGTGAAAACAGGTTCCACCCAAAGTGGTGTAATTCCACAACAGTTAGCGGCCTTCAATCTCGTTGAAGCCGCAAAAAAATTAATTCCACAAATGTTTGAAACATTCACAACTGACGAGGCGGTGGCATTTATTCGCCAGAACGTTCAATTTTTTACGATTAATCAACGTGTGAAAGCCGCTGCGACCAATAATCAAACGATTAAAATCGCTGCGTATTTACCAACTACGGATAATTGGGTAACTCAAATCCAAGAATCAGCAAAAGAGTTCGGCGATTTTTCAATTCAAATCAATGATCAGAATTTTATCACAGATGAAGGTTTCATTTATTTAATGAGCTATACAGATTCATCGAATGGGGTAACGCCAGCTAGCTTAGAAGTTGATTACGTGGGGCTTCATATTGGTCTGTCTGTTGATGCCCAAGCGGTTTTAGCGAAGAGTGGTTTTGTTCAAGCAGAGCAACTCAATACCCATGTGGAAAATCAGGATAATCCGCACCAAGTAACCGCTGAACAAGTGGGGCTAGGCAATGTAGAAAATTATGGCTTCGCATCAGACAGCGAAGCAGTCGCGGGAACTTTAACGAGTAAATATATGCACCCGAAAAACGTTGCGGAAGCGATTAAAGGTCAAGCTGTGACACAAACAGGTGATCAAGAGATTGCTGGGGTGAAGAATTTTGTAACTATGCCAACCGTCAATGGTTTGCCTTTGGAATCCTCTAGAATGGCCATTTATGAAGCTAGTGGAGTCGGTGAAGTCGAGGCAAAATATCAGGCGGCCTTTAATAAGGATAATATGAAATTTGTATTAATTAGGGTGGGAAATCGTGTCGATGCATTTGTAAGATGTAATTTGAGTGATCCAACGAAATTGAATACCCACATGCCTAAAATATTTAATATACCAACTGGGTACAAAATGTCCTCAAAAATAAGTGCTAGTGTCTGGAATATTCCGCTGTCAGTTGCACCTGCCGCTTTTCCGTATCCTAATTGTAATGCACTATATGAAATCGGGAATCAAGGGATAATTTTTGCCTCAAGCAGAGCTGGAAATATTTACCTACAAGGAAGTTGGTACACGGACGATCCGTTTCCGACAAAATAACAAGCTAGTTTAGGAGACTTTTTATGGAACGTTATCTCAACACAATAACAATGCTTTTAAGCATTTTCGGTGGGATTGTCGTACGTTTATTAGGTGGATTAGATCAATTGTTGGATGTCTTCCTCTTTTTAATTATTGTCGATTTCATCACAGGTTGGATTAAGGCAATCGCCACAAAAGAATTGTCCAGTCGGATTGGTATGCTCGGAATTGCGAAAAAAGTGACGATGTTATTTGTGGTTGCCGTAGCGGTTCGTGTTGAAAAAGTTGTGGGGAACAATTTGCCAATTCGGGAAATGGTTCTGATTTTTTACATTGCGAACGAAGGACTTTCTTTTTTTGAAAACATTGCGACCTTTATTCCTATGCCGAAAAAGTTAAAAGAGTTATTTATTCAGTTAAAAAATAAAGATGATTAAGTAGAAGTGGTCGGGACAAACGTAGAACTTTCGGCTGATTGCCGAAGAAATTACTTCTGTCCCGCCATTTATCTGCGGGTTTAAGCCGTGGAAGGGAATTTGTTTTGACTTTCTTTTCATGGCTTTTTTAAGAAAGGAGCATGCTATGTTTAAAAAATTAATGATTCAACTTGCTTTAGTAATTGGCTTAAGTTTAACGATTCCGATGACGGCTTGCGCTTACACCATCGAAGCGGATCCAATCAACTTTACTTATTTTCCCGGCTCTGCAACCAATGAATTAATTGTTTTACATGAATCAGGAAACGAGCGGAACCTAGGACCACACAGTTTAGACAATGAAGTGGCCTATATGAAACGAAATTGGTCAAATGCTTATGTCTCATATTTTGTCGGATCTGGTGGACGAGTGAAACAATTAGCTCCTGCTGGCCAAATTCAATATGGCGCAGGTTCTTTAGCTAATCAAAAAGCCTATGCGCAAATCGAATTGGCTCGAACGAATAATGCGACGACATTTAAAAAAGATTATGCTGCCTATGTTAATTTGGCCCGTGATTTGGCTCAGAACATTGGTGCTGATTTTTCGCTGGACGATGGAACAGGTTATGGAATAGTCACTCATGATTGGATTACAAAAAATTGGTGGGGAGATCATACAGATCCTTATGGTTATTTAGCGCGTTGGGGGATTAGTAAAGCGCAGTTGGCACAAGATTTACAAACAGGCGTTTCTGAAACAGGTGAGACTGTCATTATTCAGCCAGGTAAACCTAATGCGCCAAAATATCAAGTAGGACAAGCAATTCGTTTCACTTCAATCTATCCAACACCAGATGCTTTAATCAATGAACATCTATCAGCAGAGGCACTTTGGACACAAGTAGGAACAATTACAGCGAAATTACCCGACCGACAAAACCTTTACCGTATTGAAAATAGCGGACATTTGTTAGGCTATGTGAACGATGGCGACATTGCTGAACTTTGGCGCCCGCAAACGAAGAAATCATTTCTAATTGGTGTGGACGAAGGCGTTGTTTTAAGAGCGGGCCAACCTAGTCTGTCAGCACCCATTTATAGTATCTGGCCCAAAAATACTCGCTTTTATTACGATGCGTTTTATATTGCAGATGGGTATGTTTTTATTGGTGGGACAGATACGTCAGGCGCGAGAATTTATTTGCCAATCGGACCAAACGATGGCAACGCACAGAATACATGGGGATCATTTACTAGCTAAAAAAAGCCACAAACTCTGCTTTTATCAGAGTTTGTGGCTTTTTTTGCATTTAGCAGAGATTTTGCCAAAGGGAATAAGCAACGGAGACTGCGAAGCTAGGTACTTTTATGCTATAATGACAAAGTTAGTATTATCGGAACTGGAGGAACTATAATGGACGGCATTTTACCGTTATGGAAAGAACGTGGCATGACAAGTCATGACTGCGTATTTAAATTGAGAAAAATTTTACATACCAAAAAAATTGGTCATGGTGGTACGCTAGATCCAGATGTCGAAGGGGTCTTACCCATCTGCGTTGGCAAAGGAACGAAAGTGATCGAATACATGGTAGATTCTGGCAAAACCTATGAAGGTGAAATTACACTTGGATTTGCTACGACAACCGAAGATGTTAGTGGCGAAATTGTTGAAAAAAAACCAGTTACAACACCTCTATCAACTGAACAAATTGATCAAGCAATGGCCGAAATGACAGGTGAAATCACACAAATCCCACCGATGTTTTCTGCGGTGAAAGTCAATGGTAAACGTTTATATGAATATGCCCGGAACGGGGAAGAAGTTGAACGGCCCCAACGAAAAGCTACGATTTATTCATTTGAACGTACTAGTGAACCAATTTTTAACGAATCCGCTCAAACACAAAGTTGGCGGTTTAAAGTGGTCTGTGGCAAAGGAACCTATGTGCGGACACTATCCGTAGATACTGGCAAAAAATTAGGCTATCCTGCCCATATGTCGGATTTAACGAGAACGGCAAGTGGCGGTTTGCAAGCTGCGCAATGCTTAACGTTAGAAGAAGTAGCCAAACAAATGGCTGCTGAAACAATCGATCAATGCCTGTTGCCCATTGAGACAGCAGTAGAACAATTCCCACGAATTGATTTATCAGATGAATTGTATCAAAAAGTAAAAAATGGCATGCGTTTGCACAAAAAAGAATTAGGAATAAAGGCAATGCCAGAATCCTTAGTTGCCTTATTTTACCAAAATCAAGTGGTTAGTTTATACATGCCACACCCAACGCATGATAAATTATTGAAACCAAGTAAAGTTCTACGGAATAATTAAATAAAAAAGAAGGAAGTTTTTGCACATGCAAGTTATTCAACTACATCATCCCTATGAACCCAATCAAATTCCTAATGAAGAAGTCGTGATGGTCCTAGGCTTTTTTGACGGTGTCCACAAAGGCCACCAAAAAGTAATTGAAACAGGCAAAAAGATTGCTGAGGAAAAAGGCTTGAAGTTAGCTGTGATGACCTTCAACCAACACCCATCAATCGTTTTTCAAAAAGTTTTACCAGAAAATATGAAATATTTAACTAGCTTGGAACAAAAAGAACGCCTAATGGCCAACTTGGGCGTTGATATTTTATATATTGTCGAATTTACTTCAGCGTTTGCTCAATTAAAACCGCAAGATTTTGTCGATCAGTATATCGTTAATTTAAATAGTGCAGTGGCAGTCTCTGGGTTTGATTATACGTATGGTCCTAAAGAAATCGCTGGAGTCAAACAGTTACCAACTTATGCGCAAGGCCGTTTTGAAGTGGTGACAGTACCAAAAGAAGAAATGACTGGTGCCAAAATTAGCTCAACAAGAATTCGCGAAAAAATGGAAGCCGGCGAAATGGAGGAGGTCACGGAGTTGTTAGGATATATTTATGAAACAGAAGGAACAGTTGTCCATGGCGATGCTCGTGGCCGTTTATTGGGTTTCCCGACCGCTAATGTCAAAGTGAAAAGCACCGTGCGCTTACCTAGAATTGGCGTCTATGCTGTGCAAATCGAAGTCGGTGGCAAATGGTATGTCGGCATGGGCTCAATTGGTCATAATGACACCTTTGGAGAAGGACGCGATTTAACCGTGGAAGTCTATATTTTGGACTTCCATCAAGACATCTATGGCGAACAAGTGGTGGTTCGTTGGAATCATTATTTACGTGACCAAGTGAAATTCAATGGGGCTGAAGCCTTGATCGACCAATTAAAACAAGATGAACGAGATACGGCTGACTATTTCCAACAATCTGAGGACAAATAATGAAGATTCGTCAAGAAAAACCTGCAGAGTATCAAGCTGTAGAGCGTTTAACGTATCAAGCGTTCAAGGAATTAAACTTGACCGAAAACTGGCGTCCCACAGAGCATTTTATCGTGCATTTATTAAGAGAAAGTGCCGACTTTATTCCGGAGTTGTCCTTAGTTTCAGAAACTGATCAAGGAAAATTAACGGGTCATATTATGTCTTCAAAAGCCAAACTACGATTACCTGATCATACAGAAAAGGCTGTTTTGACCGTTGGGCCGCTAAGTGTCCATCCAGAAGCACAGAACACGGGCGTAGGCTCAGCGTTAATTAAGCATTCTGTTCAGAAGGCCAAAGAATTAGGCATCGGCGGATTGATTATCCTGGGCCATCCAACTTACTATACGAAGTTCGGTTTTGTTCCAGCGACTACTTTTCAGATTACGTTACCGGAAAAAGAAACATCAGAAGCATTATTGGCTTTGGAATTACTGCCAGGTTATTTTGGCACAAGTGGTGGGGAGTGGCATTTTTCAACATGCTTTGCTTATCCAGAAACACACCCTGCAGAATTAGAAGCCTTTGAAGCAGAACTCGGAATAAATGAATAAAGAATAATAAGACGCGACAACTACTAGTTAAGTACTGGTGGTTGTCGCGTCTTTACTACTTTTTATTACAAAGTAGTTGACAGAACCGGTACTCAGTATTATTATGTAGTAGTACATAGTACTAAAGAGTAGTTTAGGGAGGAAAAGCAGTGAAGCAGACAGAGTTGCTAAAAGGCATTTTAGAAGGTTTAGTTTTAGCCATCATCCAAAGGAAAGAAACATATGGTTATGAAATTACAAAAATTTTAAATGACCAAGGGTTTACTGAAATTGTTGAAGGAACCGTTTATACGATTTTACTGCGTTTAGAAAAAAATCAATGGGTTATAGCTGAAAAAAAGCCTTCAGAAAAAGGACCAATGCGGAAGTTCTATCGCTTAACCTCATCAGGAGAAGCAGAACTCGCTGATTTTTGGCAGCGGTGGACGTTGCTTTCAAAACAAGTAAACAAGATGAAAAAAATGGAGGGATAGAGCATGTCAAATTTTAAAGCGTTGATCAAAAAAGTTGTGGGGGATAAAAAAGAGTACAAAGAATATAAACGACGGATTGCAGCATTACCAGCAGAGTATCGACAAGTATTTCAAGAAATTGAAAAATATGCATGGCATTTTTCAGATCATAGCGGAGCCAATATGTTCAATGCGTTGACTGATTTACTTGATTTGTTTGAAGAAGGAGCTGCTAACGGAACACCTATCAAAAATATTACGGGAGAAAAAGTAGGTGATTTTGCTGAAACAATTGTCAATGAAGTCGCTGGCAAATGGACCGATAAACAGAAAGAAAAACTGAATCATCAATTTTCTAAACAATAGTCAAAACAAAAAAAAGAGAATAAACATGGTTGAAAATTTTTTTAAAGAAGGAAAGTTGCTGGTTATTCCCAAGAAAAATGCGAAAAAAGTCCAAGTGTTTCAACGTGTGGCCAACCAATTTGAATTTGGGAAAGAATATACGGAAAAAGAAGTCAATCAGCGACTTAGAGAAATCTATGAAGATTATGCACTTTTGAGACGGTATTTAGTAGATTATCAGTATTTAGAAAGAGATAAGTTTGGAAAAATTTATCAGAAATGTGAGCAACACACAAAAATTATATAAATGGCTTTTTTTAAAAGTAGCGAAACTAGGTGAAATGAACCAAGTCTAGCTACTTTTTGTTATGTAAGCTTAGTAATAGTTCTATAAAAAACTCTCTATTTGTTTTCTAACTCAGACTGGTAAGATTGATTTAATTAGAAAAAGATAGAGGTGAGAGAATGAATCTACGTACTTTAGGTCTAACAAAAATTCTTTTGACCTTTATTATATTAAGTATTATTGGCGCGTTAATGATTTATAGCGCCAGTAGCTATGACTTGTTGATGCAAGGCGTGAAGCCCACTGCTGTGTTTATTAAACAAGGCATTATTATGTGTCTCAGCTGGGTGCTAATGTTCGTGATTTACAAAGTTCGACTAGAAGTGTTATTTAATAAGAAAATTGCGATTGGACTGCTTTTAGTTTCGGTACTATTACTGTTAATGGTTCGACTACCTTTTTTTGGTGTAGCAGCGAATGGCGCACAACGTTGGATTTCTCTCTTTGGAATCCAGTTTCAGCCATCAGAACTTTGTAATTTTGCGATTATTTATTACTTGAGCTGTTATTTAGGTGAAAAAGAAAATGGCTTGACAACGAAGCAGTTAAGGAAACAATGGCTGTTTGTTTTGGTCGTTGCATTTTTAGTTTTGATTCAACCCAAAGTTGGCGGGGCCATTCTTATTTTAGTTATTGGCAGTGTCTTGATTTTCTCAGCAAGTATTCATGCAAAATTTAGTGTAATTGCTGCGGGGATTGTCGTTGCTAGCGCGGCGCTTCTTTCTAAAATAATTATTTTTCTAGGCGATCACCGCTACTTACCACATTTTTTTGCGCATGTGTATGACCGCTTAGTTGTTTTGAAAAATCCGTTTTTATCCTTTCATGATCGAGGATTTCAGCCTTCAATGGCCTATTTAGCAATGTATAACGGTGGGTTTTGGGGCACTGGATTAGCCAATGGTATGGTAAAAAAAGGTGGCTTGCCAGAAGGTCAAACCGATTTTATTTTTGCGGTGATTGTGGAAGAACTTGGTTTGATTGGCGGCTTACTATTGCTATTTCTTTTGTTATTTTTAGCGGCCTCGATTTTGCGGAGTAGTTGTGTAATAAAGAATCATTGTTACGGCTTGTTTTTGTTAGGGGTCGGGACCTTGATTTTAGCTCAAACGGCGATTAACATTGGTGGCGTTTTGGGTTTGATTCCAATGACGGGAATTCCTTTACCGTTTGTTAGTTACGGTGGGACAAGTTATTTAATCTTTTCAGTGGCATTAGGAATCGTCATTAAAATTATTGCAAACGAAAGGCGGCAGTTAAATGGTCAATACAAAAAAATTCAACTTACATCTTAATTATGATTTATTATTGCCCATTTTTTTACTCACACTTTTATCTTCTGGTGTGCAATATTGGATTGCCGTTAATGAAGGAAAAGACGGAACTGTGCCAGCATTAAAACAACTTTTCTTTATTTTTGTTGGTTATGCGGGCATGTTTTTAGCTAGTCGGCTGTCACAGAAGTTTATTTGGAAAGTAGCTCCTTTTTTCTATGGGTTTTCATTAATCTTAATGAGTGCTTTGTATTTTTCCTATGACAAAGGAATGTATTTATTGACGGGCACAAAGCGCTGGTTAGATTTAGGGTTTATTAAATTTCAGCCATCAGAAATTGCGAAAATTGCGTTTATTTTAATGTTGGCAAAAATTATTGTCCAACATGAGCAACAAGACTGGTCTGATAAATGGCGTTCAGACAAGCAACTTCTAAAAAAAATCGTTGCGGTTAGTGTCCCTGTTTTTTTCTTGATGGCGGTACAAAAAGATTTTGGGACATCCCTTGTTTTCGTAACGATTATTTTATCTCTTTTAGTTATTTCAGGAATTGATCGCAAAATTTTAATCATTATTTTCAGTGCTTTAGCAACGTTAGGCGTGGTCTTGATTCTGTTAGTCTTTACAGAGTGGGGGCACAAAGTACTCTTCTTTTTACATTTTAAACAATATCAATTGGATCGAATTTTAGCATGGATTCATCCCTATGATTATGTCGATAAAATCTCCTATCAACAAGTACAAGGTTTATTGGCAATTGGTTCGGGTGGTTTATTTGGCAAGGGTGTGCATGGGATTGAAGTGTATGTTCCTGTTCGTGAGTCTGATATGGTTTTTACTTTTATCGGGGAAGCCTGGGGCTTTGTGGGCAGTGCCACTGTTGTTTTTCTCTATTTTTACTTGTTTTATCAAGTTTTAGTAGCTGGCTTGCGGAGCAATTCGCGTTTCTGTATGTACATCTGTGTCGCCCTTATTTTTTCGCTGGTCTTTCAAACGGTGGAGAATATCGGTGCGGTGATTGGACTGTTGCCGTTAAAAGGTATTCCGCTTCCGTTTTTAAGTCAAGGAGGCACTTCGTTAGTGATGGCTATCACTTCTTTAGGATTTGTCAAAGGAAGAGAAGCCGCTACCTGAAAACACAAATAAAAACCAAGACTGGAACTCGCTTGCCGACAAGCTCTAGTCTTGGTTTTTACTATTGAAATTGTTTTTGGCATTCAGCCAAAAGTTGTTGAAGTTGTCGACTCATGTAACGTTCTTTTAAATAATAAACTGCCATGTTTCGTTTAGGTAGTTCTTGGTAAGTTAGTGTATGAATCGAATTGTCTAAAAGTTGAATATTTGTGTATTCGGGGACAATAGCGAAACTATCGGAATGAGACACCAAGTGAGTAATAAGTGAAAGAGTATCCACTTGAATGACTTTCTCTGGAGAAAAATTAGAAAACGTAGTATCTAGCCAATTGGTTAATTTGTTTTGCTCGGAAAATTCGGTATTTAAACGGACGAAGGGGTACATTGTTAGTTCTTTTAAAATTTCTTCCGTCGTAGCTTTTGCCAAAGCTGGATGATCGTTTCTTAAAATGAATTGATAATTTGCTGTAAATAAATCAATTTTACCAATATGTTCAGGTAATGGTAAGTCAGCAAAGGAAATACCAAAATCTGCATCCATTGTTTCCAAGGATTGAAGAATATTTTCTGTAATAATGGTGTGGACTTGTAAGTTGGATGAACGATCCGTTAATGTTGTCATTAGTAAGTCATTCAATTTATATTCTAAATCACAGAGATAAGTGGCCACATAAATATGGTTGGAAGAATGATTAATTTCTTTTAGCTCTTCTTCAATTGAGACCAACTCATTGGTGATGCGCCAACAATATTTTTCTAAAATTAATCCAGCTGGCGTTAAGGTGGTAGTTTGGCCTTGGCGATTAAAAAGTTCAGCGCCTAACGTTGCTTCAAGAATTTTTATTTGCTTACTTAATGCAGCTTGAGAAATTGCTAAATTTTCGGCTGCTTTAGTAAATTGTTTCACTTTGCATAACTCTAAAAAATAATGTAAACGAAATAGTTCCATGGGAATTCCTCCTTTTTCTATTCCTAGAATAAATAACGTAATTGTTCAAATAAATAACGGTGTGCTTCACAATGTCCGTGATGATTATTCTGAACTAAATAGATGGCTCGTTCTGGACTATCTTCCAGAGGAATACCAACTAAGTTACGTCTGTTTAGTTCATCAGTGAGTGAATAGGGAAGGATGCTACAGGCTTTTTCTCGTTGGACCATGTCTAAGACTAAATGAAGAGAAGGAAGTTCGATGACGATTTGCCGATTTTCCCAATTGATTTTACGTTCCCAACGTTTAAACACTTTTTTTTCATATACTTGATCGGAATATGCAGCAAAAGGTAAAGAACGAATTTCGTCAATCGTCACGCTATCGGCATGGGCTAAAGGATGATTTTTATTGACACAAAGGAGATAGCTTTCTGTATAAATTAATTCTTTCTCTAATGGAATCGAGGTATCCAAAAATATCCCAATCCCAATGTCAATTAAATCTGTTTCCAAGGCTGTTTCAAGATCGTAATAATACTTAAAATCAATACTTACATACGGATAGGATTGATTAAATAACAACAAGACTTCTCCAAATGCTTTATCTATATCAATTAAGTTTGTTCCAATCCGAATGGTCGTTGTCGATCCTTGGGTCACTAATTCATTAATCTCTTCTTGCGCTTCCTTAATGAGTGCAAAAATCATTTCTGTTCGCTTGGCGACGACTTCGCCTGCTGGAGAAAGCCGACAATGTTTCTTGTCTCTTAAAATTAACGAAGCACCTAATTCACGTTCCAACTCCTTGAGCTGGGTACTTAAATAAGGTTGACTCGTATGGAGCTTTTGAGAAGCTAAAGTAAAACTCGCATACTTTGAAACTGCCATAAAATATTCTAGTTGTTGTAATTTCATTTTCCTCACCGCCGTTTCTTTAACTATACAAAAAATAGCAGAAGAAAAGCTTCTCGACAAGGCTATCTGACGGTCTTTAGATTAATTTAACCAGTTATGATTCTATGAATAAATACGAATCATACCAGAAAACCATAGTAAATAAGCGGATTATTTTTCTTTTTGTTACTGAATGGACAAAAAGTTATCTGCTAAAAACTTTTTCTATATCGTTATTTTTTCAAGGAAGAATTATACTTGCTGTTGTAATTAAATAAGATTTGTTAGGTGAGGCTCCTATACAAACATAGGCTACTGCCCAAAAATGTCGAGAGACGCCAATGGGTAGAACAGGAACTGTCGAATGAAGGCTTTTCTTAAGGTAGCTAAAAGCAATCGCTTTTTACGTTGTATAGTGCTAAAGCTCAACGATAAGAACGATTATTCTTTGACACGTTGAGTTTTCAGCGTGTCTTTTTTTGTGGAAAGGGTGAGGAAAATGGAAGATGAACCGATCGTCAATTCAAGTCAACAACAGATAAATGAGGTGAAAGAAAATGGAAAAGAAAATGCGTCACTTGGGCCATGACTATAGTTACAAAAAGTTTGCCCATTCAGAAGTAGAAAAAGTTTTACAACGTTTCGGCTCAACTTGGGATGGCATTAAACACCAAGATATTGAAGAATTACAAGAACGTTATGGCCGCAACAAAATTATGAATGAAAAAAAAGCTTCACGGCTGCGACTTTTTATAAAATCGTATATCACGCCGTTTACTTTGGTGTTACTAGCACTAGCCACGATTTCATTTTTTACAGAATATGTCTATGCTGCGCCAGAGGAAAAAGATGTTACTGGCGTGTTAATTATGTTAGCGATGGTCATCTTAAGCGGCACGATGAGTTTTGTCCAATCAGTTAAATCAAGCAATGCAGTTGAAAAATTACAAAATATGATTAAAGTTACAGCAACAGTCATTCGTGACAAGAAGCAAATGGAAATTCCTATTGAGGAAGTTGTGTGTGGCGACTTAGTCCAACTATCCGCTGGCGATATGATTCCAGCCGATTTACGTTTAATCCAATCTAAGGACTTATTTGTTTCCCAATCATCCTTGACTGGAGAGAGTTTTCCCATTGAAAAACACGCGACTCATCAAAAAGATAGTGATCAAATTGATACAGAATACGACAATCTTTTGTT
Source organism: Enterococcus sp. AZ119 (assembly GCF_050546175.1). Classification (NCBI taxonomy): domain Bacteria; kingdom Bacillati; phylum Bacillota; class Bacilli; order Lactobacillales; family Enterococcaceae; genus Enterococcus; species Enterococcus sp. AZ119. Next base: position 1,051,262 of record NZ_CP172951.1, read on the forward strand.
TTTAGGAACAAATGTCATTAGTGGCACTGGTTTGGGCATTGTCATTAAAGTTGGTAATCAAACTTTATTCGGACGGATGGCTTCTGATAACGGAGAAGAGCAGCAGCAGACGAGTTTTGAAACAGGAATTAATAAAACAACGTGGGTGCTGATTCGCTTTATGTTGGTTATTACGCCAACTGTTTTTCTAATTAATGGGTTAACAAAAGGCGATTGGGTGGAAGCGTTAATGTTTGCGATTGCCACAGCTGTCGGCTTGACACCAGAAATGTTACCCATGATTGTAACAACCAATTTAGTCAAAGGTTCTCGAGAAATGGCTAAAGAAGGCACGATTATGAAAAATGTCAATGCCATTCAAAATTTTGGCGGGATGGATGTACTTTGTACGGATAAAACAGGTACCTTAACACAAGATAAAGTAATTTTAGAATACCACTATAATATTGGGTGCCAAGAAGATCAAAAAGTCTTGGATTTAGCATTTCTAAACAGTTATTTTCAAACAGGTTTGCGTAATTTAATGGATAACGCCGTTATTCAAGCGGCGACACAAGAAAGTGATATACAATCAGATGATTTTTATAAAGTAGATGAAATTCCTTTCGATTTCAATCGACGTCGAATGAGCGTGATTATCAAAGAGTTTAAAACGCGAGAAACACGCTTAATTACCAAAGGTGCGGTTGAAGAAATGCTCTTGGTCTGCACACAGGTACTTTTAGATGGCGAAATTGTGCCCTTAACAGAGACGCTGCGTCAAAAAATTACCAAAGACGTTGAAGCTTTAAATCGAGATGGTTTGCGCGTTCTAGCAATTGCCGATAAAAAAGTCGAAGCGGCTGAATGGGAGTATACAACTAAAGATGAATCAGAGTTGATTTTACAAGGTTATCTTGCTTTCTTAGATCCACCAAAAGAAACAGCGGCGGCAGCTATTCACGCCTTGCATCAACATAATGTAGCTGTGAAAGTATTAACGGGGGACAATCAGTATGTGACGCATTCTGTTTGTAAAGAAGTTGGTCTGGCTGGCGAAAAAATTATTACAGGAAATGAACTTCAACAATTAAACCAAGAAGAATTAAGAAAAACCGTTCAAGCGTATAATATTTTCGCCAAAATTACGCCTGACCAAAAAGTTCGTATTGTAAATGCGTTAACTGAAAATGGTCAAACTGTTGGCTTTTTAGGTGATGGAATAAATGATGCTGGAGCAATGCGTGCTGCTGATGTAGGAATCTCTGTTGATACAGCTGTCGATGTGGCGAAAGAATCGGCGGATGTAATTTTATTGAGAAAAGATTTAATGGTTTTAGAAAAAGGAATTTTATCTGGACGGCGCGTGTTTACGAACACGATGAAGTACGTCAAATTAACAGCAAGTTCTAATTTTGGCAATGTTTTTTCCGTGATCCCAGCAAGTATCTTTTTACCATTTTTACCGATTGCTCCGATTCAATCGCTATTATTAAATCTAATTTACGATACTTCGTGTATGTCAGTTCCTTGGGACAAAGTAGATGAAGAATACGTAGAAAAACCAAAAAAATGGGAACCAAAATCAATTGGTAATTTTATGCGTTGGTTTGGTCCAACGAGTTCTATTTTTGATATTGTTACCTATTTATTTATGTATTTCATTGTGTGTCCGGCTATCCTAGGTGGCTCATTCTTTGAATTAAATGGAGCAGATCAATTGCTCTTTATCGGTATTTTCCATGCAGGGTGGTTCATTGAGTCCTTATGGTCCCAAATGCTCGTCTTGCATTTCCTACGAACAGAAAAAATGCCTTTCCTTCAAAGTAGTGCTTCTGGAATTATGACGTTAGTCACTACAGCAGGGATTGTTCTCGGAACTGTTTTACCCTTTACCGCTTTCGGTGCAGAACTAGGATTTGTCGGTTTATCACCAAGCTATTTCTTGTATTTAATCCCGACAATTGTTGCTTATTTAGCACTGGTTGCGTTCATTAAAGTTTTATACGTCAAACGTTACGGTCAATTACTGTAACTGATTTGTACTATTATATATAGAAAAATTTTTTTACTTTTCTTTCAAGGTTGAGGAGGTGTCGGTTTTTATGACAGCTCCTCATTGTTGTTTTAAGTGGCTGCGCGAATTTTTTTATGGATTTATTTGTCATTTACAGTTAGTATGGCTAGTAGAGACTTTCCAAAAAGAACGAGCTTTTTGGTAATAAGGAGATAAAACGAGCTAATGACCAAAACAAACCAACTTTCAACTTCAACGCCGATGTTCGATCGGTCGGCCTATATTCATATTCCATTTTGTGAGCATATTTGTTATTATTGCGATTTTAACAAGGTCTTTTTAGAAGGACAACCAGTTGATGAATATATTCAGAGTTTATTAAAAGAAATTCAACTTACGCAAGCATTGTATCCAGAACAAGAAATGAAAACCATCTATATTGGCGGAGGCACGCCAACTTCATTATCAGCGAAACAGTTAGATGTGCTACTAAAAGGGGTTCGCGAACAGCTAACGTTTGATGACCGAAATGAATTTACGGTGGAAGCAAACCCTGGTGATTTAACCCAAGAAAAATTACAAGTCATGAAAAACTATGGCGTCAATCGTCTTTCGATGGGCGTTCAGACATTTGATGATCGTTTGCTCAAAAAAATCGGTCGCAAGCACACCGCCGCAGATGTTTATGAAACAATGAAATTTTTAGAAAAAGAAAATTTTACCAATGTCAGTATCGACTTAATCTATGCTTTACCTGGACAAACATTGGAAAGTTTTCGCGATACTTTGACAAGAGCCTTAGCATTGGACTTGCCACACTATTCGCTTTATTCATTAATTCTTGAAAATAAAACAATGTTCATGAACTGGGTTCGTCAAGGACGGTTACAGCTGCCTGAAGAAGAAATCGAAGCACAGATGTTTGACGAAACGATTGAAGCAATGGAGAAAAAAGGACGTCATCAATATGAAGTCAGTAATTTTGCTTTAACAGGAAAAGAAAGCCAGCATAATCTGGCTTATTGGAATAATGACCACTACTATGGATTTGGCGCAGGTGCCAGCGGCTATCTTGGGCAAACTCGTTACAAAAATCACGGTCCAATCCAACATTATTTGAAACCCTTGCGAGAAAATCAATTGCCTATTGTGGAGACTGAAGAATTAACTCGTCTAAATCAAATAGAAGAAGAGCTATTTTTAGGCTTACGTAAAAAAGTAGGCATTTCTAAACAAAAATTCCAACAAAAATTTCATGAACCAATTGAAGCAATTTATGGAGAGGTCATTCAACGCTTAATCAAAGAAGAATTATTAATTGAAGAAGCAGATATCTTACGTTTAACGAAAAAAGGACTATTTGTGGGGAATAATGTTTTTGAAGCATTTTTGTTAAGTGAAAAAGAGTAAAAAAATAAAAAAATCATCGAAGTGTGACAAAGCATTTCGATGATTTTTTTATTACAAAAGTTGGTATTGATGGTTTTTGAAGGTGGTTTGCAGCGATTAGCACTCTTGCGTGAAGAGTGCTAAAAAGTTGCGTATTTCCCTTGACAAAAAGGTAAGGACTTGTTATATTAGTATATGTAGTTAGCACTTAGATGTTAAGAGTGCTAATGAAGGGTGGTAATAACGATGATTACAGAAAGACAACAAAATATCTTGAGACTTATCATCCAAAATTACACGAACACGGGCTTACCTGTCGGTTCTAAGAAATTGATGGAGGATGGCATTGCCTCTAGTTCTGCCACAATTCGTAATGATATGAAAGCATTAGAGGAATACGGCTTATTAGCTAAGACCCATTCTTCTTCAGGGCGAATCCCCTCAATGGCTGGTTATCGTTACTACGTGGATCATCTTTTACAACCAACACAAGTAGAAGAGAACGAACTTAGAAGAATCCGTCAATCTTTTGGAAAAGAATTTCATGAGATTAATGATATTATTCGACAATCAGCTGAAATTCTATCAGAATTGACAAGTTATACTGCTTTTTCATTAGGACCTGAAGTGAAAGAACGGAAATTAACCGGCTTTCGAATGGTTCCTTTGAATGATCGGCAAGTCCTTGCTATTATAGTGACAGATAAAGGCAATGTTGAAAACCAAGTATTTGCCATTCCTGCTGCTGTTTCTAGCCAAGATCTTGAAAAAATGACACAAATCATCAATGATAAGTTGGTTGGACAACCTTTGTTGACCGTTTATCATCGTTTACGGACGGAGATTCCGATGATTTTACATCGCTATTTCCAAACGCCAGAAGGAATGATGAACTTATTCGATGAGATGTTAGGACATGCCTTTGAAGAAAAAGTCTTTGTCGGTGGTCGCATGAATTTGTTAGATTTTGGCATCAAACAAGATATTGAACAATTGAAATCTGTCTATTCCTTTATGCAAAATTCTGATGAGCTGACGCATTTATTAAATGGTTCTGCAACAACAGAAAATCCAATTGTTTTTCGTATCGGCTCAGAAATTGGCAACAATCTCTTAGAAGATATGAGCATGATCACTGCTACGTATGAAGTATCAGGACATGGCAAAGGAACAATTGCCCTGCTAGGACCAACCAGTATGCCGTATTCAAAAATATTCGGTTTGGTAGACACGTTTCGACATGAGCTAGCTTCACAACTAGGTGACTATTACCGTTTTTTAGGTAATTAAGCAAACCTTGTTAGGATAAGAAGTAGATGCATAAAGAGAAAGGAAGTTGCTGAAGTGAGTAAAAAAGAAGAGAAGCAAGAAGAATTACAAGAAGAAATGGAAGCTGTTGATGCTGCTGGCGTTTCTGAAGTAGAAGTTGAAGCAACAGAGATTGAAAATCTTAAAGCAGAGCTTTCCGAAATGGAAGACAAGTTCTTGCGGGCAAGAGCCGAAATTGCTAATATGAGCAATCGAAATAAAAACGAACGAGAATTATTAGTTCGTTACCGCTCACAAGATTTAGGTAAAAAGATTTTACCATCCATTGATAATTTAGAACGAGCAATGGCCATTGAAGTATCAGATGAACAAGGCGAAAGCTTGAAAAAAGGTATTTCGATGGTGCTAGAAAGTATTACTGTGGCTTTAAAAGAAGAAGGAATAGAAGAAATCCCAGCAATGGGTGAAACCTTTGATCCAAATTTACATCAAGCCGTTCAAACAGTCCCTGCTTCTGAAGAAACCCCAGCAGATACCATTGTTGAAGTTCTACAAAAAGGGTACAAATTACAAGATCGTGTGTTACGACCATCAATGGTCATTGTTGCACAATAACAAACGTTAATTAAAAATATATTATTATAGAAAACTAATACAGATTGGAGATATTCACTATGAGTAAAATTATTGGTATTGACTTAGGAACAACAAACTCAGCTGTCGCAGTGCTAGAAGGCGGCGAAGCGAAAATTATTGCAAACCCAGAAGGTAACCGCACAACTCCTTCGGTCGTTTCATTCAAAAACGGTGAAATTCAAGTGGGCGAAGTAGCAAAACGTCAAGCTGTTACAAATCCTAACACGATTTCATCTATTAAACGTCACATGGGTGAAGCTGGCTACAAAGTTGATGTTGAAGGAAAATCATATACACCACAAGAAGTTTCTGCAATGATCTTACAATATTTAAAAGGTTTTGCTGAAGACTATTTAGGTGAAAAAGTTGAAAAAGCAGTTATTACAGTTCCTGCATATTTCAACGATGCGCAACGTCAAGCAACAAAAGATGCTGGTAAAATTGCTGGTTTAGAAGTAGAACGGATCGTTAACGAACCAACAGCAGCAGCTTTAGCTTATGGCTTAGATAAAACAGACAAAGATGAAAAAATTCTTGTCTTTGACCTTGGTGGTGGTACATTCGACGTGTCAATCCTTGAATTAGGCGATGGCGTTTTCGATGTATTATCAACAGCCGGTGATAACAACCTAGGTGGGGATGACTTTGATAATAAAATCATTGACTACATGGTTGCAGAATTTAAAAAAGAAAATGGCATTGACTTAGCTAACGATAAAATGGCATTACAACGTTTGAAAGATGCTGCTGAAAAAGCGAAAAAAGACTTATCAGGTGTAACAAGCACACAAATCAGCTTGCCATTTATTACTGCTGGCGAAGCAGGACCATTGCACTTAGAAATGAACTTAACTCGTGCAAAATTTGATGAATTAACAAGTGATTTAGTTGAACGTACAAAAGTACCAGTACGTCAAGCCTTGAAAGATGCTGGATTAAATCCTTCTGAAATCGACGAAGTTATCCTAGTTGGTGGTTCAACACGTATTCCAGCTGTAGTTGAAGCTGTTCGCAAAGAAACAAACAAAGAACCAAACAAATCAGTTAACCCTGACGAAGTAGTAGCAATGGGTGCTGCAATCCAAGGTGGCGTAATCACTGGTGATGTTAAAGACGTTGTCTTATTAGACGTAACACCGTTGTCATTAGGGATTGAAACAATGGGTGGCGTATTTACAAAATTAATTGATCGTAACACTACGATTCCAACAAGTAAATCACAAGTATTCTCAACTGCTGCTGACAATCAACCAGCTGTTGATATTCACGTTTTACAAGGTGAACGTCCAATGGCCGCTGATAATAAAACATTAGGTCGTTTCCAATTAACAGATATTCCTGCGGCTCCTCGTGGTGTGCCACAAATTGAAGTAAGCTTTGACATTGATAAAAACGGGATTGTAAATGTTCGTGCGAAAGACTTAGGCACTCAAAAAGAACAAACAATCACGATTAAATCTTCTTCAGGTTTATCTGATGATGAAATCGAACGTATGGTGAAAGATGCTGAAGCAAACGCTGAAGCAGATAAACAACGTAAAGAAGAAGTTGACTTACGTAACGATGCAGATGCTTTATTATTCACTGTTGATAAAACATTGAAAGAATTAGAAGGCAAAGTAGATGCTGAAGAAGTGAAAAAAGCAGAAGATGCGCGTGATGAATTAAAAGCAGCCATCGAAGCAAACGATATCGAACAAATGAAAGCAAAACGTGATTCATTAAATGAAATCGTCCAAAACTTAACAGTAAAACTTTACGAACAAGCTGCGCAACAACAAGCACAAGAAAATCCTGAAGCTGCTCAAGGTGGCGCTGATGATGTTGTTGATGCTGATTTTGAAGAAGTAAATGGTGATGACAAATAATCAATAACAATTGATTTTAGGGACTGGATCATTAGTACAATGACTAATGTCCCAGTCCCTTGTCTTTTGTGAGAAAATCAACCACAATCAAGTTAGCAAGAAACTATTTAGGTTTTGAAAGAACTGTGGTATGATTACAACGATGTTAAACAAGCTGAAAATACCTATTCACAGCTAGTAACACTGATTCAAGGTGTGACAGATAATCCAACCAGAGAGACCGAAAGCAATCGATGAATTTGGCTGGTTCTAAACACATTGTAAAGTTTGAAGAAAGTTGGAGGGAAGTCAATGGCGACGAAACGAGATTATTATGAAGTGCTAGGATTAGCAAAAGGTGCTTCAGATGATGAAATTAAAAAAGCATACCGCAAACTTTCCAAAAAGTACCATCCAGATATTAACAAAGAAGCCGATGCGGAAGAAAAATTTAAAGAAGTTTCTGAAGCGTATGAAGTATTAAGTGATCCACAGAAAAAAGCGGCCTATGACCAATATGGCCATGCAGGAACTGATCCTAATTACGGTGGCGGCGCTGGTGGCTTTGGCGGTTTCGGTGGCGGCGGATTTAGCAGTAGTGGTTTTGGTGGATTCGAAGATATTTTCGATTCATTCTTTGGCGGCGGCGGTGGCCGTTCTGTTGATCCAAATGCACCAAGACAAGGCGCCGATTTACAATATACAATTCAATTGAAATTTGAAGAAGCTATTTTCGGTGTCGAAAAAGAGATTAAGTACAATCGAGAAGATACTTGTGCAACCTGTGGCGGTAATGGCGCCAAACCAGGCACACACCCAGAAACTTGTCATAAATGTCATGGCTCTGGAACAATCAATGTTGAACGTCAAACGCCATTAGGTCGTATGATGAGTCGTCAAACTTGTGATGTGTGTCATGGCACAGGGAAAGAAATTAAAGAACCATGTCCAACTTGTCATGGCACAGGTCATGAGAAAAAAGCACATACTGTCAAAGTAAATGTGCCTGCTGGAGTAGAAGACGGCCAACAAATGCGCTTAGCTAACCAAGGAGAAGCGGGTACCAATGGTGGACCATATGGTGATTTATATGTAGTCTTTCGTGTTGAAGATAGTGATATTTTCGATCGAGATGGCGCAGAAATCTACTACGATTTACCAGTAAGTTTTGTCCAAGCGGCTCTAGGGGACGAAGTAACTGTACCAACTGTTCATGGTGACGTGAAATTAAAAATTCCGGCTGGAACACAAACTGGCACAAACTTCCGCTTAAGAGGCAAAGGTGCGCCACGTTTACGTGGTGGGGGCAATGGTGATCAACACGTGAAAGTGAAATTAATAACACCAAAAAATCTTAATGAAGAACAAAAGGATGCCCTACGAGCTTTTGCAAAAGCTGGCGGACAAAATGTAACTGAACAACAAGAAGAAGGCTTCTTTGATAAAATGAAAGATGCGTTTGGCGGTAAGAAGAAAAAATAAAAGAGACAACCCAGCAAGTCATGAATATTTCGTGGCTTGCTGGGTTTATTTTTCCTTTACATTTGAATAAAGTTATATTACGATGAGAAAAAAGGGTGAATATTATGGTACTAGATATTGGTAAAAATATCCAGATGTTGAGGTGTAAAAAAGGATTATCTAGAGAATCCCTCTGTGAAGATGAAAGTAAACTTTCTGTCAGGCAATTAACTAGAATAGAAAATGAAAACGCAAACACTACGATTAGTGTACTAAACTTTATAGCGAAGCAATTAAATGTGGCTGTAGTAAATTTGATTGAACAAAAAAGTGAACTGCCTAGAGACTATTTAAAATTAAAACATAAAGTTTTTAAAACGTACCCTGTGGTAGGTAGCTTGGAAAGATTAGAATATAAAGAAGGGATTTTAGAGTTAATATATGAAAAGTATTTTTTTGATCTTCCGCTAGAAGAACAACTAACTATTGAATTAGAAAGTTCAATAATAAGTACTGTAGTAACTAAAAATGTAGACTACATGGAAAATCTTTTGAAAAATAATTTTAAAAGATTAATAGAACCTGAAGTTTATGGTATTAACGAATTATTACTTTCAAAGATATATTTTGAGATGCTCCATAGTTACGGATGGAATGAAGGTGAATTTAGTAAAATATTAAAAAAATTAATCTGTAGTATCAATTACTTGTATGATTTAGAGCTTGTTATTTTGGATGGAGTTTTCACTTCCGTTGCTAGTATTTGTTTTAGAAAAAAAAGATATGAGGATTTATACAATATAATTAAATTTTCTAAGCAAATAAGAAAGCAGGCTCACTGGTTAAATAACTGGGCAATATGGGAAATGTTAGAAGGAAAATATGAAGTAGTTGTTAACAAAAATTTGGGCAAAGCTGATAATAAATACTTGACTGCAATAAATATAGCTGAGTTATTAAGTGATTACCTATTAAAAGAAAAAATATTAGATGAATGGGAGAAAGACAAAAAAATAATTATGCCTTAAATTGTGTTTATAGTCAAGGACAAAAAAGTCATTTTTAATTAAATCATTCTTGTGTATTATGTTACAAAGAAAGGGGATTTATTATGGGAAATGAATGGTGGATTGTTTATACATTGAATAATTAGGTATTTAACCTAATTAAAATATATTTTTTAGGAGGATTGGGTAATGAAAAAAATGTCAGAAATTTCGATGGTAGAAAAGAAAGTGATGGAAAATACAAAAAGTAAAGTCAAGAAAGAGGTAAGTAATCTTTCGAAAGTATATTCTTGCTGCGCAAAAACTCAACGTCAAGTAAATATACACATTTAATCAAAAAACTCACTATAAAATCTTTATTTTATAGTGAGTTTTTTTTAAAAGGAGGAATTAAAAATGTTTTATGTTCCTGCAATTTCTGAAGATGGATTTGTAGAATATTTTGAAATTCAGATTGCCCAGTCAGATACTACTGTAATTACAGGGTTAGTAGGTTCGCAAATAAAAGATTCAGTATTTATAGCGAAAACATTGCTTAAAAATAATAAACAGAAGTTTGGTTTAAATGAAATAAAAGACTTTCATATCCATTTTACTAATAATGATATATTTAAAGATGGACCTTCGGCGTCTCTTGGGATTTTTATGGCAATATTATATTATCAGAAGTATCACACCAAAATGAAGCTAATAAATAGCAATTTTACATTCTTAGTAACTGGAGATGTTGATTTGAGGGGAAATGTCAAAGAAATTGGTGGTTTGGAGGAGAAAAGAAAAATTTTTAGAAAAGAAAATTTTTCTTTATTTGTTATACCTAAAGAAGGTAATGAAGTGTTACGTTATAGCGATGAATTAAGTTGTGATAATATTTATGACACTTTGTCTATAATAGAAATGAGGGCTTCTCATGTTGAAAAAATCTAATTATATATTTGTAGAAAGAGGAAAAGAAGCTGTAAGAATAATAAATTATTTTTCTCTCACTGTTTTTGAAGTTCCTTATCAACTATGGAATAGAATTGATGATTGGGTAAAATATGATTTGGAATTAGTGGAGAAGCTAGTTGCAAATGGTATATTAGTTCAAAAAAAATATAAAGAAAAAAATTATTTGGAGTACATATACAATTCTCGCTTTTTTGAAAATAATTATTTCATAAAAATTGAAAATATCAATGATTTGAAAGAATTGAATAAAATTTGTAAAACATATAATTTATATAAAAATATATGCATAGAAATGACTTTTGAAACTGATGGATATCATTTTGAAAACTTTAATCTATTTATCAGAAATAGTTCTACATTAAAACTGAAAAACAATAAAAATTTTTTTGTAAAAAAATATAATGACTGCAAGCAAATATATGATTACCCTGAGGAATTACTTTTTTTATTTGGTATGTTTCCTTCATTGCAAGTAACGTTTGGCTTTTTCAAAACTATGCTTAGCAATAAAGATATTTGTCAAGAATTTAATGAAAGTAAAATATCAATATACAATAATATAAGGGATGAATATAAAGCTGTGTTGGAGAGGGATGAATAAATTGGAAAGACTTAGTAAGTATGTTGTAAAAACTAGGATAAATAAAAGTCAGACTGCGCTTTACAATATGTTAACAAAACAACATATGCTCATTGATAACGAAAATAGAGACTCCATGTATCCAGAATTAGAACATCAGTTTTATATGAATAAAACATGTAAATCTGACAAAGAAGAACTGTTGAATCCTGTAAGGAATTCATATTTATTTTCAGACAAAGTTGCACGATATGTCGTGCATTTAAATTATGATTGTAATTTAAAGTGTAGTTATTGTTATCAGAATGTTATTCCAGAGAAAGAAGTAATGACAGAAGTTACAGTTAACGAGGTTGTTAATTTTATAAATGTTTCTGTAAACGACATCCAACCAGAACAAGTGGATATTTGTTTTATCGGAGGAGAACCCATGCTTCATTCAAAATCAATTGAAAATATTATGAAAACTTTGAGTGTACCTAGGGAGCGAACTCATTTCAATATGGTTACTAACGGTACTATAATGGGGAGAAAATACCAAAGATTGTACGATTTAGGTCTGAAAGAGCTTATGATTACATTAGATGGTCCGAAGTTAATACATGATAATTTTCGTGTTTCGAAACACAGAAGTGGTAGCTTTGATAAAATTTTGGAGAACATAGCATTATTAAATGAAAAATATCCAGATATTAACATTCAAATTAATTGTAATCTAAATGCTGAAAATGTAGATTCTATTCCTGAATTAATTCAACAATTAAAAGTACAAAATATTACCTATCCACTTATATTTAGTGATGTCATAGATACTAAAGATGAACAGTATGAATATACTTTAAAAGAAGATACTCATTGGTACGAAGTACACAAAATGGCACTGGAAGAGGGATATACATACGAACCATTTTATAGAGATATATTTTTAGGATGTAGCATGTTTCAAAAAAATAATTTTATTATTGGAGCAAATGGTTATCTTTATTCATGTATAGAAGCAGTAGGTTTAAAACAATTTCAACAAGTACATGTAAGAGAATATGGTGAATTCATGTTTGATTTTATCCGTTCGCAAGAGATTAATAAAAATGAATCTTTAGAGGACTGTATAGAATGTAAGTTTTTACCTGTTTGTGATGGGGGTTGCTATTATAAGAGATTCAGTAAAACGTTTAAATGCCCCAAAAATTCATTTGAGAGTAATTCTATTCCTCTAGTGCATGAATTTTCAGAAAGGATGTATCTTAATGGAAGAAGTGATTAAATGTCAGAACCTCACTAAAAAATTTGGACAAGAACTCATTTTTGAAGATTTATCTTTTGCAATTAATAAAGGAGAAATTTTTGTGATTCTTGGTAAGAATGGCGCAGGTAAATCAACCTTGATTAAAATTCTGTTGGGAATGATCTATGCGACCAAGGGAGAAGTAAAATATGCTGGAATTAAAAAAAATAATTCTGCTCAGCTATATAGCAAAATGGGAGCAGTTTTGGAATCAGTAGACAATATCTACCCTTTTTTATCCGGGATAGAAAATATTCGTTATTTTCTAAGTTTATCTGGAAAATCATACAAGAAGGAAAAACAAAAAGTTCATCAATGGGTCCAACGCTTTCAGTTGCAACAAGCTATTCACAAACCGGCAGGAGCTTATTCACGAGGTATGCAACAAAAATTAGCCATTATTTGTGCGTTAGTTAAAGAAACAGATATTTTATTTTTAGATGAACCAACCTTAGGTTTAGATTTTCAGTCAAATAAAGAAATTATGGCAATTATTGAAGAATTAGCGCACCAAGAGCAAAAAACAATTGTCTTAACCTCCCATCAAGCGGATGTTTTAGAAACCTTGTCAGATCGAGTCTTGTTGTTAAATAACGGTAAGCAATTATATTATGGTAGCTATTCGACCTTTATAAAACAATTTGAATCTGATATGTATGAAATAGTTTTTAATTTTTTAGGAGAACCCTCAAAAGAAATAATTCTTGAAGGAGAGGAAACAGCACAGCTAGAACTACAAAATTTAATCAAACAAGGGTACCAAATTAATAGATTTGAAAAACGTAAGAAAAACATTGAAGAAATTTTAAGGGAGGTTTATCATGAAAATTCTACAAGCATTCGTTGGTGAACTTCGTAAATATTTATTTGAAATTAAAATGTATTACCCTGACCAAATTGTGAGTACAGTGATTACGATTTTTATTTTTATTGGTATGGGATTAATGAGCGGAAACACGTCGGAAAGCTCTTTTTATATTGGATTTGTCTATTGGTTTTTATTAAGTAGTTTAATTGGCGAAGCCTCAGTTTCAACTTCTAGTGAAAAACAAATGGGTGTTTTGGAACAATTAATGATTCAACCAATCGGTTTGAAAAAACTAATTTTAATTCGTTCGAGTATTTGGGGTGTCGTTAATTTAGTGAAAGTTCTTGTAGCACTTATTATTTTAAAAGTGATTTTAAATTTAACTTTAGGCTTCCATATGCTCTTGGTTCCTATTTTTTTTATTGCAAGTCTCGGAATTCTTGGGTTTACGATGCTTTTGTGTGGCCTAACGTTAAAGTTTACTAAAACAGCTTCTTTTGAGTCGATTATTTCATATGGAATAATGATTTTATCAGGTGCGATTTTTCCTCTGGGATTATTACCTAATTGGCTTCAAAAAATAGGTCAATTACTACCTATTACTAAAGGAATCAAAATTAGTCAAACCTTGATTCAAGGTGAAGCAATTTCTAGTGGAGAATATCTATTATTTATTATTATTTCTGTTAGTTATCTGACTTTAGGAATTTTAGCGTTTGATAGTATTTATGACAAGAGTAAATCTGCAGGTGTAGATCGTAGATATTAACAGAATAAGCTGACTCTCTTAAAAGTTTATTGAAAAGTAAACTTTTAAGAGCTTTTTTATTTCCAAACATTTTACGAGAATATTTTAAAATTTAGCGTATACTTAATATAAGCAAGTTAGGAGGGCTTATTTATGAAACCATATGTTTATGTAATCAGTGATATTCATGGACAAGCAGATTTGTTTGATGCCTTACTCACAGACTATGACCCAGTCGAGCATCAGCTAGTTTTAATTGGTGATTTAAACGACCGTGGTCCGCATTCTAAAGCCTGTTTTCTCAAAGGAAAAGAACTTGTCGAGCAACACGACGCTGTTTATTTGCGAGGCAATCATGAAGAATATTTTTTGCAGTTTCTTCAAAATCCAGAGGACTGGTTTGCAGGATATGTTCGCAATGGTGGCAAGGAAACAATTGAAAGTCTCTTGCATCCAGGAGCTACTGCAGAATACTCACCAACAGAAATGGCCTTAATGATCCGTAGTCGCTATCCAGAGTTAGTTGATTTTTTAACAAAACGACCGCTTTATTTTGAATGGGAGCATTACTTATTTGTGCATGCTGGGGTTGATTTAACGATGGAAGATTGGCGGCAAACAGCACCTAAGGATTTTTTGTGGATTCGCGAACCCTTTCATCAAGGGAAAAATAATACAGGCAAGACCATTGTTTTTGGTCATACCATTACTCCGATGTTACATGGTGATATGCAGACCACGGACCTTTGGCAAAGTGATGGAAAAATTGGGATAGATGGTGGTGCTATTTTTGGCGGCTCTGTACATGGTGTGATTTTTAATGAAAAAGGCATTGTCCAAGATATCGAATATCAAAAACGCACCCCTGCGTGGCAACCAGAATTTTGATTCCTTAATCGTATGAATCAGTTACCTCACTTCTATATTTAGAAGCAAAAATATGCTAAAATAGATAAGTATGCATAAGAAAAGAGGTATCTAGTTAATGGCAGAAGCTTATAACGAAGAAGTAGTAGCGCTACTTCAAAAAGAATTGACAACGTATCGTTCAAAACAAATAACAACGGTTTTAACTTTATTAAATGAAGGAAATACAGTTCCTTTTATTGCCCGTTACCGGAAAGAAATGACTGGAAGTTTAGATGAAGTCCAAATCCGTGAAATAGAAGAACGTTATCATTATTTACAAAACTTGAAAAAGCGGAAAGAAGAAGTTCTCCGTTTAATTGAAGAGCAAGGAAAACTAACAAAAGAACTCAAAACAGATATTCAAAAAGCAGTAAAAATGCAACAAGTGGAAGATTTATATCGACCATATAAACAAAAACGTCGGACTAAAGCGACTATCGCGAAAGAAAAAGGGTTGGAACCATTAGCAGATTGGTTGCTCTCTTTACCTGAAAACGCGGATATCTTAGCTAAAGCGGCTACTTTTATTAATGAAGAAAAAGAAGTTGCAACCGCCGAGATAGCCTTGCAAGGTGCTCATGAAATTTTAGCAGAACGCATTAGCGATGAACCAAAATACCGAACATGGTTACGTGATTATATGGTTAAACATGCGCAATACGTTAGCGTAGTTAAGGACGAAGAAAAAGACGAAAAGCAGACCTATGAAATGTATTACGATTTTGCAGAACCAGTTAGCAAAATGGTGCCGCACCGTGTCTTAGCAACGAATCGTGGTGAAAAAGAAGACATTTTAAAGGTTTCCCTTGTCGCTGATGAAACAAAAATTAATGATTATTTCCAACGTCAACTAATCGGCAAACAAGCAACAAGTTTTGCTGCTCCATACATTGAGGCTGCTTATTTAGATAGCTATAAACGATTTATTGGACCAGCGATTGAACGGGAGATCCGCAATGAATTAACAGAAAAAGCTGATGAACAAGCGATTGCAATTTTCGGTGAAAATTTACGTAATTTATTATTACAGTCACCACTTAAAGGAAAAGTTGTTCTAGGATTTGACCCGGCTTATCGGACAGGTTGTAAATTAGCAGTTGTCGATGAAACGGGTAAAGTTTTAGCAATTCAAGTGATTTATCCACATAAACCAGCGACTGCTGCGAAACGTGAAGCCGCTGGTCCAGCCTTTAAAAAGATCATTGAAGACTGTCAAGTGGACATGGTAGCTATTGGAAACGGAACGGCAAGTCGTGAATCTGAATTGTTTGTGGCAGAGCAATTAAAAGCGGTGAAACGGGACGTCTTTTACGTGATTGTTAATGAAGCAGGGGCTTCCGTTTACTCTGCGAGTGAAGTGGCTCGTAAAGAGTTTCCTGATTTACAAGTCGAAGAACGAAGTGCGGTCAGCATTGCACGTCGTTTGCAAGATCCGTTGGCAGAATTAGTAAAAATTGATCCCAAAGCAGTCGGGGTCGGTCAATATCAGCATGACGTATCGCAAAAACGTCTTGCCGAGCAATTGGATTTTGTTGTAGAAACTGCGGTAAACCAAGTTGGTGTTGATGTGAATACAGCGAGTGCTCAACTTTTACAACATATTTCTGGCTTAAATAAAACAACGGCGCAAAACTTAGTCACTTATCGTGATGAAAATGGTGTCTTTACAGCACGAAATCAAGTCAAAAAAGTACCTCGTTTAGGACCAAAAGCATTTGAACAAGCAATTGGCTTTTTACGAATTCCTAATGGCAAAAATGTGTTAGATAACACTGGCATTCACCCAGAAAGTTATCCAGTAGCACAAGCAATTTTAGAAAAAGCAGAGATTGCTTCTAAAGAATTAGGGACAGCAGAAGCTATCGAAAAATTGAAACAGTTACCAGTGAATCAATTAGCTACTGAGTTAGAAGTAGGTTCAGAAACACTCACAGATATTATTGCTAGTTTAATCCAACCAGGTCGTGATATGCGCGATGAGATGTCAGCGCCACTTTTACGTAAAGACGTGTTGACGATGGAAGATTTGAAACCAGGAATGGAAATGCAAGGGACTGTTCGAAACGTAATTGACTTTGGCGCGTTTGTCGATATTGGTGTGAAGCAAGATGGCTTAGTCCACATTTCTAAGTTAAGTACTAAATTTGTTAAGCACCCAACGGATGTTGTTGCGGTGGGGGATGTAGTCACAGTTTGGGTAGAAGATGTTGACTTGAAAAAGGGGCGTATTAGTTTAACCATGTTGCCTCGGGCTGATAGAAAAGAGTAACAATGAAAGAGTCTCAACCAGTCTTGATGACAGATCAAGCGCTTCAAACGCTAGTGGAAAAAATTTCAATCGTATTTTTTCAGAAACCTTTTCTGCATCAAGCTACATTTAATCGGCGGTTAAAAACTACGGGCGGTCGCTATCATTTAGCTTCGCATCACCTGGATTTTAATCCAACTGTCTTTTTAAAGTATGGACAAGAGGAACTGGAAAAAGTCATTAAGCATGAGTTATGTCACTATCATTTACATTTAGCTGGCAAAGGCTATCAGCATAAAGATAAGGACTTTAAAGAGTTATTGGCTAAGACTGGCGGTGCCCGTTACGCACCGCCTCTAGTAGAACGGAAAAAAGCAGTTTTCCATCAGTACCAATGTCAGTCTTGTGGAGAAGTCATCCTCAGAAAACGACGAATTGATACGACACGATATGTCTGCGGAAAATGTCATGGGCGTTTGTCCTGGCAAGCGAAAAAAGAACAAATCTAACGATTCTGGTCTTTGTTATCTTGACAAAGACCAGTAATTATTTTAGGATAAATAAGTGCTCTTAAAATGCAGATGTGTTGGAATTGGCAGACAAGCATGATTGAGGGTCATGTGGACAGATGTCCGTGTGGGTTCGAGTCCCATCATCTGCATCAGCTAGTATAACAAGAGGTCGGGACAGAAGTGTTTAACTCCGAGAAATAAGAAGGAGTTGCTTCTGTTCCCGCCGTTTATCAGTTTTTGAGCGTGGAGCAAAAATCCAAAGTGATTTTTGTCCCACGCTCTTGTTTATTACGGAAAAACCATCAATTTTTTATTAAATTCTGATATTTATTATTGCTTTTTCATTATAGTTGGCGTAACTTTAGAGTATAAATTTGTGAAGCGAGGGAGTCCGTGTGAGAAATTTTAAAAAATCTGATAAATTAAATAACGTAAGTTACGATGTCCGTGGTCCTGTTTTAGAAGAAGCAGAACGCATGCAAGAAGAGGGCATACGTATTTTGAAATTAAATACAGGGAATCCAGCGCCATTTGGTTTTGATGCCCCAAATGAAATTGTGCGCGACATGATTGTAAATGTTCGCGATTCAGAAGGTTATTCCGATTCAAAAGGTATTTTTTCTGCAAGAAAAGCGATTGAACAATATTGCCAATTAAAAAAATTTCCTAATGTAACGATTAATGATATTTACACTGGTAATGGCGTGAGTGAACTAATTACCATGTGTATGCAAGGCTTGTTAAATAACGGCGATGAAGTACTTGTGCCAATGCCAGACTATCCTTTATGGACTGCTTCTGTTTCTTTGGCGGGCGGTACACCCGTTCATTATATTTGTGATGAGCAAGCAGAATGGTATCCAGACATTGATGATATAAAATCAAAAATAACTTCGAATACAAAAGCAATCGTTATTATCAATCCCAATAATCCGACTGGTGCTTTATATCCGAAAGAGTTATTACTAGAAATTGTCGAAGTGGCACGTCAAAATGATTTAATTATTTACTCCGATGAAATTTATGATCGCTTGGTCATGGACGGTTTGGTTCATGTACCGATTGCTACATTAGCACCTGATTTATTTGTCGTAACATTGAATGGTTTGTCAAAATCACATCGAGTGGCAGGCTTCCGATGCGGTTGGATGGTGTTAAGTGGAGATAAATCACGAGTAAAAGGGTATATCGAAGGGCTAAATATGCTTGCTTCCATGCGGTTATGCTCGAATGTGTTGTCACAACAAATCATTCAAACCGCATTAGGCGGCTATCAAAGTGTCGATGATTTACTTTTACCAGGTGGCAGAATTTACGAACAACGAGAATTTATTTACAATGCGATAAATGATATTCCTGGTTTATCAGCCGTGAAGCCTAAAGCAGCTTTCTATATTTTCCCGAAAATTGATACGGCCAAATTTGACATTTATGATGATGAAAAATTTGTTTTAGATTTCTTACACAAACATCATATTTTATTAGTCCATGGTGGTGGGTTCAACTGGCAACAACCAGATCACTTCCGTATTGTTTATTTACCGAAGATGGAAGACTTAAAAACTACAGCAGATAAAATGCGTGAATTTTTAAGTACCTACAAACAAAAATAAAAGAACTACCAAAAAATAGCCTCTAACGAAGCTATTTTTTGGTAGTTCTTGTTTTATCAACAATACTATTCTGCGGTTTCACATGCTTTTTTACTAATAATCATTCGGTTGGTATATTTTTCTTCCATATCAGGACTAGGATTTGCTACTACGATGAGATAAGAATTTTCATACTCCTTCTCCACAAAGCCTGAATAATTTGTTTTTTCCCAAATGAAGTGAACCTTTTTCTCTTCGGCCATACAATAACACTCCTTTTTAATAAAAATGAACCTATTTATTTTCTAAGAAAACCTTAGATAATGTTCTTGCAGTATATTATGCAATAAAGTACAATAAAAGCATAATGCGAATTCGCATATTTTGACAAAATCCCCATTTTGCAAGGAAAATGGCCGATATAAATAGGAGCTATTGTGATGAATTCTTTAGGTGCAGTTATTAAAGAAATTAGAAAAAATAGAAAATTGACACAGAAAATGTTATCAGAAGACATCTGTTCGCAAAGTGTTTTAAGTCGCATTGAAAACAATGAAGAGTTGCCAAACGTTCTCGTAATGCAACAACTTTGTGATCGTTTAGGTGTGACTGTTGACCAGATTATGCGTTATAAATCTGGTGATGTGCACGTTGTTACGTATTCATTTGAAAAAATGGCTGAATATTTTCGCCATAAAAAATATCAATTATTATTAAATTATTTAAAGGAAAATCGTATTGAAGAACAATTGTATTTAGATACGGACTGGCAAAAATATTATTATTATTTAGGTAGTTGTGAATTGTTTGTTCTAAATGATTATGAAAAAGCTATTGCTAGCTTGCGTAAAGGGTTATCTTTCACCTATAAAGCCGATAAGTTAAATGTTTCTGATTTAGAGATTCAATTAATTAGTTGTCTAGGTGCTACTTATGGTTACATGGGCAATCGAGTAGAAGCAGAACGATTTTTAAGTTTGAGTATTCATTATTTTAATCAATTGCCAAATGAACGCAGTAATGCAGAATTAACGAAAATATTTTTTAATTATGCTGATTTCTTATTTAAAAATTATACAGAAAAAGATGCCGAAATTTATGTGGATCAAGGAATTACTTGGGCCCGCAAAAAAAATAGTTATTATTATTTAAGTGAATTATTAAATCTAAAATATTTAGTTTTAATGAGAAAGAATAAACATGAAGAAGCAGAACGTTATCTGAACTTAGCACAACAAATGAAAAATGTGGAAAGTGGCAATCTTTAAAAAATCCTCAGAATTGCTTAAAAGGTCTACACCATTTCTTGACTTTTGTACTGATTAAGAGTACTTTTGAAGTAAGTAAAATAAAGAAAGAAGGATGAAGATGAAAACATTTATCTTTGCAGACAAGTTCTTTTTAAAAAGCGATGTTAAAGGACCTGGTTATTTAGAAATCACGGATGGTATCTTTGGTAATTATACAAAAGATGAACCGCAAGGGGACGTAAAAATTATTCGTGAGGAAGGCAAATGGATTGCCCCAGGTTTAGTGGATACTCATATTCATGGTTACATGAATCATGACGTAATGGATAACGATGCAGAAGGCATTAAAGTGATGTCTGAAGGCTTATTATCTTGTGGTGTAACTTCATTTTTACCAACAACGTTAACTTCAAGTAAAGAACGTTTAACAGACGTTGCACGTACGATTGGTCAAGTCTACCAAGAAGTACCTGGTGCAAAAATTCAAGGGATTTACTTTGAAGGACCTTTCTTTACTGAAGAACATAAAGGCGCACAAAATCCAAGTTATTTTGGAGATCCAGACCTTGATACATTCCACGAATGGCAAGAAGCTTCAGGCGGAATTATTAAGAAAATTGCGTTGGCACCAGAACGTAATGGTGTGAAAGAATTTGTTGAAACCGTTACAGATGAAGGTGTCGTTGTTGCTTTAGGCCATAGTAATGCGACCTTAGAAGAAGCTGATGTGGCAGTTGAAGCAGGCGCTAGCGTTTTTGTTCATGCATATAATGGGATGCGTGGCTTAAATCACCGTGAACCAGGGATGGTTGGTGCATTGTTAACGTTACAACACGTTTTCTCTGAATTAATTTGTGATGGACACCATGTACATCCGCAAGCGGCTGAAGTATTGATGGAAAAAGCGGGCCATGATCACGTTGCGTTAATTACAGACTGCATGATGGCTGGCGGTATGCCAGATGGCAACTACAATTTAGGTGAATTTCCTGTTGTGGTAGCAGAAGGAACGGCTCGTTTGGATACTGGGAACTTAGCAGGTAGTATTTTAAAACTAAAAGAAGCAATTAAAAATGTAGTTGATTGGGGTATTGCAACACCTGCACAAGCAATTATGATGGCTTCATTAGTTCCTGCGATCAGCTGTAAAATTGATGATCAATGCGGCATGATTGCAAATGGTCGCGATGCTGACTTTATCGTATTAGAACCAACCATGGAATTAGCAGCCACTTATTTAGATGGCGTAGAACGTTATCGAGCATAAGACACAAGAAAAAGCTTGCGGAAATTTATCCGCAAGCTTTTTTTATAATTCTTTTGGTAAAATCGCAGAAGTGATTTCTTTGTTCTCGTAGGCAATAAAAAAATCGATTAATTGCTTGTCAAATTGCTCAATATCCTCTTTGTAAAGGGAGCTAGGAATCACAAAGGTTTGCTCTAGGGTGCCTGCTAGATAATCGCCATCTAAACTTTGGGCGACAACTAAAAATTCTTGTTTGCGCCAATGTTCCACATCTGTTTCAGAAATGGTTTCCGGAGAGGCTAAAAATTTACAATTTTCGACAAACTGTTCATCAATTTCTTCACTGAAAGTTAATTCAGCATCCTCTTCTTGAGGTTGAGAGAGGATTGCTTGCAAAAATGTTTGTGGTTTTGCATCGGGTAATGTTTCTTTTAGCTGTTCAAAATCCAATGAAAGTTCCTCCTTATTGTTTGTTTAAAATAGTTACTGAAAAATCAATGGGTGAATTTGTTTTAAGGCTTTTGGCTTCTAAGATGATTTTTTCAGCCAACAAATCGTTTCCGTTATATACAGGTGTCACGCGATAGCGAACGGTTTCGCCGCGATCAAGAGCTGCCCGAATCTGATTTTCATATTTCGTCATATAAGGAGTGTTGACAGGATTCTGATACAAGGTGGTTAAGTTACGTGGATCATCACCACTGCCTCCCATTTGACGGCCGATTAGGTGGCCACGCGAGTGATTAGCTTTTCCTGAAATGAAACCAGCTGGTCGAATATCTTTATTAGCGGAAGTTCCTGTATTGACCATTGCGGGTTTTAATAGCGCATCAGCGCCTGTCGCTCGTTTTAGACGATCTAGAGAATGATAAGTAATCCAGCCGTTTGAGTTATCCTTTAATTCCTCTGCTGAAAATGTGGCTTTACCATTTTCGATGGGTCCGGGATTATCTCCTTTTGGTGCTGGTGTGCTTGAGGGGGTGGTTGTTTGTGGTTGAACATTAAATAAATCTTGTAAAGCATCAGGAACTTTAACGCCAACCGCGCCTAAAATTAAAATGATTAATGCGCCAATCAGCATGATGGTTGAATTAAATGGTGGTTTCTTCTTTCTGTTTGCCATAACGTGCTCCTCTAATTTTATACTTGCAATAGTCCAAATTTAAGTGGACCATCTTTTCTATTATACGTAAATTTGCTAAAAAATCAAAAAAGGCTTTTCTTTGAAAGACTTGTTTTCTCAGATATGTTACTATTTTAATGTAGAAGGGAAGGGATAGTGGATGGCCTATATTGAAGTCAAAAATGAATACAAGCGTTACCAAATGGGAGAGACAACTATTACTGCGAATGACGGCATTTCTTTTGAAGTGGAAAAAGGAGAAGTAGCGGTTATTTTAGGCCCCAGCGGTGCTGGAAAATCAACTGTTTTAAATATTCTTGGTGGAATGGACAGCTGTGATGAAGGGGAAATTATTATTGATGGCACAGATATCGCTCAGTTTTCAGAGAAACAATTAACCACTTATCGACGCAATGATGTCGGGTTTGTTTTCCAATTTTACAATTTAGTCCCAAATTTAACGGCAAAAGAAAATGTCGAATTGGCTTCGCAAATCGTTGCGGATGCGTTGGATTCGACCAATGTTTTACAATCGGTGGGTTTAGGGGAACGTTTAGATAATTTTCCAGCGCAACTTTCTGGTGGTGAACAACAACGAGTAACCATCGCCCGTGCGATTGCTAAAAAGCCAAAGTTACTTTTATGTGATGAACCGACAGGAGCGCTGGATTATGAAACAGGGAAACAAATTTTAACCATTTTGCAAAACACTGCTCGTGAAACTGGAACGACCGTCTTAATTATTACCCACAATTCAGCCATTGCAGAAATGGCCGATCGGGTAATTCGAATTAATGATGCGAAAGTTCGCGAAATGACTGTGAATGATCAGCCTAAATTGGTTGCTGAAATTGAATGGTAGGTGCCTAAAATGAAGAAAACAGCGCTAATTAAAACAAGCTTACGTGAAATTAGACAATCTACTACACGATTTTTATCGATTATGGGGATTATTTTCCTTGGTGTAATGGTCTTTGTTGGTTTGAAAGCTACTGGACCAGATATGATTAAAACCGCGAATAATTATTACCAGAAAGAGCAGCTTCCAGATGCGCGAATAATTTCTACAATGGGACTGGAAAAGAAAGATTTAACAACACTACAGTCTTTAAAAGATGTCGAAACAGTTGTGCCGCGGTATACAATAGATGCCACGATTGGGCCGCAAAATAATGCAGTAAAATTGTTTGGCTATCGAAAAAATCAAGCAGGATCGGTTAACTATCAAGTAGTTGACGGTCGGTTACCTAAACAAACAAATGAAATTGCATTAGATACATTAGCGAAAACTAGATATGACTATAAAATGGGTGATAAAATCACTTTAAACGATGCAACGATTAAAGAAAAAGGACTGACGCAAACCCATTTTACTGTTGTCGGATTTATCAATTCACCAGAATATATTGATAATACATCCAGGGGAACCACAACGGTCGGGTCTGGAACGTTAAACTTTTTTGGCGTGGTTTCGGAAAAAGCCTTTGACAGTCAACGGTATCCAGAATTGCTAATCTCATTTCGTTCATTAAAACATCAAAATACGTATTCCTCTGATTATGAAAAGAAAAGAGAGCAGGCCTTAAATCAAGTAAAAGAGGCACTGAAAAATCGGCCAGAAGAACAGGTTGCGGCTCTGCGTGATTCGGCTCAGCCGGACATTAACCAAGGTCGGCAAGCGCTGGAAACGGGAAAACAAGCACTTGCGCAGTTGGAGCAACAACCAGGAATTCCAGCTGAGATGCTTGAAAAGCAAAAAGACGAATTGGCTAAACAAGAACAACTGTTGGCTGAAAAAGAAACAGAGCTAGCCAATTTGAAAGCCCCAACGTATTATTATTTTACTAGGGAAGACAATCCAGGATTTTCTGAATATCAAGATAACGCTGATCGGATTTCTTCTTTAGCCACGCTGTTCCCGTTGTTCTTTTTCCTAATTGCGGCATTAGTCAGCTTAACTACCATGACGCGTATGGTGGAAGAAAAAAGAATGGAAATTGGTAGTTTGAAAGCTTTAGGTTATCGTAATCGTGAAATTGCTTCGATTTTTATTACCTATGCAACGGTTGCTAGCCTAACAGGTGCATTATTAGGATTGGCAGTTGGCTATTATCTATTCCCTAAAATAATTTTTGATGCCTACGGTCAAATGTACAATATTCCTGATTTAGTTACACCGTGGTACTTAAATTACAGTTTATGGGGCATCATTGTAGCCTTAGCTTGTACTGTGGGAGCGGCCTTAGTGACATTAAGAATCGATTTATTAAGTACCCCAGCTACCTTGCTAAGACCCAAAGCGCCGAAAGCAGGCCAACGGATTTTATTAGAACGAATCCGCCCTTTATGGCAACGCATGAGCTTTATTCAAAAAGTGACCGCTAGAAATCTGTTCCGCTATAAACGACGGATGCTGATGACCGTTATCGGAATAGCTGGTTGTATGGGGCTGTTAATTGTTGGTTTTGGTTTACGCGATTCAATTGTGGATGTCGCTACAATTCAATTTAATAAAATCTGGCATTACCAAGCAGTCGTGACTTTTAAAGAGCAAACAACACCTGAAGAGACAAAAGAGTATCAAGAAACGTTGCGCAAACTGGATGGTTTGAATAAAACAATTCCGTTATATTCAGAAATCTTTAAAACGAAGGGCAAAGGCGCACCAACTCAAAATATTACTCTTTATGTGCCACAAGATCCTTCGAAAATGGCTGATTTTCAGTTATTTAATGATCGAGTCACTGGAGAAAAATATTCCCTCAACGATGACGGTGTAATCATTAATGAAAAATTAGCTAAATTATTTGGCTATAAAGTCGGAGATCAATTAAATTTAGAAAATAGTGATAATCAAACCTATCACGTGAAAATTGCCGCGATTGCAGAGAACTACACGGGTCATTT
This sequence comes from Enterococcus sp. AZ119, assembly GCF_050546175.1. NCBI lineage: Bacteria > Bacillati > Bacillota > Bacilli > Lactobacillales > Enterococcaceae > Enterococcus > Enterococcus sp. AZ119. The sequence goes on from NZ_CP172951.1 coordinate 1,077,026, forward strand.
TGTCTATATGACGCCGAAACTCTACCAGACGATGACGAAACAGAAGCCGGAGTATAATACAGAATTCCTACTTTTTGACAAAAAGTTATCCTCAAAACAAGAAACCTCAATCGGAGAGGCGTTGATAAAACAGCCGAAAGTGTTGAACATTACGTTTTTAACTGCGATGAAAGGTTCGTTTGATGATATGCTGAAAAGCCTTGATATTGTCATTTGGGTACTAATTGCTGTTTCTGGTTCTTTAGCGTTAATTGTGTTATATAATTTAACCAACATTAATGTTTCTGAACGGATTCGAGAACTTTCCACGATTAAGGTTTTAGGGTTTTACGATCGTGAAGTCACCACCTATGTTTACCGTGAAAACATTATTTTAACGTTCATTGGTATTATTGTTGGCTGCTTCTTTGGGAAAATTTTGCATCAGTATATTTTAGCAACCGTTGAAGTTGATTTAATTATGTTTTCGCCAATTATTCATTGGCCAAGTTATCTGTATTCCGCAGTTATCACCATGTGTTTCACGTTGTTTGTGATGGTCATTATGCATCGGAAATTGAAGAAAATCAATATGATTGAAGCGTTAAAATCAAATGAATAGCACATTTTAAAAACGAGGAGTCCGTAGAAGTTCGATAATTCTAGGACTGCTCGTTTATTGCTGCTTCTTTTATTAAGAAAAAATAGGTCTTAAGATGTATCTTTTGAGATTTATTTGGAAATTACTACTCTTTTTATTTAAAAATTGGTACACTATTACTAGGTTATAGCACAGAAAGGAGTGTGGGAAAAGTGTTAGAAGGTCTACCATTGGAAACGGTTTATTTTTATGCATTAGTGGGGAGCGCGGTCCTCGCTTTTTTACTAATTATTTTTGGGGATGTTTTTAATTTTGATGGACCGGTGGACCCAATGCTGATTATTCCATGGATTGCTTTTACCTCGCTGTTTGGGTACCTTGGGGAAGAATTAACAGCGGTGAATAGTTGGCTTATTTTAATTGTCAGTGGTATTCTTTCAACCATTATTGTTTTCTTCCTAAATTTTTATGTGTTGGTCCCTTTGAAAAATTCGGAGGCCACAATTTCTATTTCGGAAAAAGACATGGAGGGTCGTGTTGCTACTGTGATTACCCCAATCCCTGTCCGGGGAATGGGCGAGATTCAATTGAAGAGTGTCACAGGTTCGTTAAGTCGACCAGCAGCATTTTATGTGCCACAAGAAGTGGCTGCGCCAAGAGGTAGTGAGGTATTGATTATTGAATTGAAAGAACGGGTTTGTTATGTCATTCCTTACGAAGGCAGTCTAAAAATATAGAGTAGGAGAGAAGAAAATGGGGATTTTGTTACCGATTATTATTGCAGTTTTAGTATTATTAATGTTATTAATTGTGTTTGTTTCTAAATATCAGACAGCCAAACCTGATGAAGCGTTAATTATCAGCGGGAGCTATCTAGGCTCTAAAAATGTTCATGTAGACGAAGGTGGCAACAAAATTAAAATCGTTCGTGGCGGTGGTGCGTTTGTCTTACCAGTGTTCCAACGTTCAAATCGAATTAGTTTGCTTTCAAGTAAATTAGATGTTTCTACACCAGAAGTGTACACAGAACAAGGGGTTCCTGTAATGTGTGATGGGACATCAATCATTAAAATTGGTTCGTCAGTTGAAGAAATTGCGACAGCAGCGGAACAATTTTTAGGAAAAACAACAGAAGAATTAGAAAATGAAGCACGTGAAGTATTAGAAGGACATTTACGTTCGATTTTAGGTTCAATGACAGTGGAAGAAATTTACCAAAATCGTGATAAATTTAGCCAAAGTGTACAAGAAGTTGCCAGTGTTGACTTAGCTAAAATGGGCTTAGTTATTGTGTCGTTCACAATTAAAGAAGTTCGTGATAAAAATGGATACTTGGATTCATTAGGGAAACCAAGAATCGCTCAAGTTAAACGTGATGCAGATATTGCTGAAGCAGAAGCCTTGAAAGAAACTCGCATCAAAAAAGCGGAAGCAGAAAAAGAATCACAACAAGCGGAATTGCAACGTCAAACAGAAATTGCAGAAGCTTCAAAAGAAAAAGAATTGAAATTAGCGTTATACAAACAAGAACAAGATATTGCCAAAGCCAAAGCAGACCAAGCCTATAACTTGGAAAGCGCGCGTGCACAACAACACGTGGTGGAACAAGAAATGGAAGTCAAAGTCGTTGAACGTCAAAAACAAATTGAGTTAGAAGAAAAAGAAATTACGCGTCGTGAAAAACAATACGACTCAGAAGTGAAGAAAAAAGCCGATGCAGATCGTTACGCACGCGAACAAGAAGCTCTTGCTCAAAAGGCACGCGAAGTGGCAGAAGCCGAAGCAGAACGCTTCAAAGTTGAAGCATTAGCCGAAGCGGAAGCCAACAAAACGCGTTTAACAGGTCAAGCGCAAGCCGAAGCTATTTTAGCTCGTGGTGCAGCGGAAGCCGAAGCCAAACAAAAGATTGCTGATGCCTTCAAAGAATATGGTGAAGCAGCTGTGTTAAGTATGGTGATGGAAATGTTGCCACAATTAATGAAAGAAGCAGCACAACCATTGGGCAACATCGACAAGATTTCAGTGGTAGATACAGGCGCAGGTGGCGAAAATTCTGGCGCCAACCGTATTACCAATTATGCAACAAACTTGTTGGCTGGTACACAAGAAACACTAAAAGAAACAACGGGCCTTGACGTGAAAGAGCTAATTGAAAACTTTTCTAAAAAAGGTACCTCAAATAGCGTGAACTATCATGCAACAGAAGGTTCAGAAAAAGAATAGAAATCAGCCTTTAAGGAGTAGCGAATCGCATTTCGTTACTCCTTAATGCTGCATTGAAACGATAAACGAACAATCTGACAGAGAAATAGCGAGTGCTTGTTTTGTTTCAAAGATTCTGATAACATAGAGTTCTTGGAGGGATAGAGATGTCAAAAAAGAATAAAGATATTGAAGTGCGTGTTGAAGAAGAAAAAGCCCAATACAATGGAGCAAATGTTTTAATGAACAAATTATTTATTGGTAAAAAAGAAATCGGTCGTGTCATTCCGCAAAATGATAAAAAATTCATCATTGAAATTGATGGCAAGCAAGAAGGTACAGCAAAAAATCTGGACGAAGCCTTTGAAACAATTATTCGTCAATGGAATTTAAGTGAATAAAAAATAAATAACAATTTTTTTAAAAAAAGGGTTGCTTTTTTCTGGAAAAGATTGTATTATAACTAAGTCAGGTCGTTACAGCGACAATGACTTTTTGGAGGAATAGCGAAGTGGCTAAACGCGACGGACTGTAAATCCGTTCCTTAGGGTTCAGTGGTTCGAATCCACTTTCCTCCATTTTCTTTTTGGGGTATAGCCAAGCGGTAAGGCAACGGACTTTGACTCCGTCATGCGTTGGTTCGAATCCAGCTACCCCAGTTTTCAGAACATTTCTGGTAGAGAGATGTTCTTTTTTTGTATAATTATATAACAAAAATGAGGTAAGATTTTCCTCATGTACAGGCTAGAAAAGTTTTCATTTATATAAGAATATGCTAAAGTATTAAGAAAGAATAGTCTGGAGTTGATAAGAATGAACTTTAAAGAAAAAATTACAGAAATGGTTGAAAATGTTTACGATTTAGCACGCGATGGTAAGTATGATGTCAAAGTTGACTTAATTCCTCGTAAAAAAGGTAACATCAAAAGTGGTGTTAAAGTCACTTCTTCAAGAAATACAGCCCACAATATCAAATGGCGTTCAAAAAACTAACTCGTCTTTAACAGAAACACCGGAGCAGACAACATTATTGTCTACTCCGGTGTTTTTATTTTTCTAATTCGATGCCTAAGACAGTTAAATGACCATTACCAACTAATTTGATAACTAATTGGGCTAAGTGGTTGGGTGTCATATCCGTCTCGCTAGTAATCCACCAATGAAGGGTACCGATGAAGATAGAGGTCATGTATTCAATAACAAAATCTATCGGTACGTCAATATCATTTTCGGTAATACGCAACTGCGAAAAAATCGTCGCATATTTTTCTTCGATAATTTCAGCTAAGCGTTTTCGAAAGTGTTCGTTGAAATTATTGTCCATGATAGTTAAGAAGAAAGATTTGTTCTCTTGAATATTAATATAGAGTTGCGTCAGAAGTTCTTCAATGTGCTTCACGCGGACACGGTTGCCATTAACCAGTTGTTGCGAATCAAGAATAGCGGTAAAAGCACTAAGCGTAAAGGTGAAGATTGCATCATATAAATGCTGTTTGTCTTTAAAATGAGCATAAAAAGTCGCACGATTAATCATAGCTTCATCAGCAATATCCTGAATCGTCACCGCTTCGTAGCCTTTCGTTTCTACAAGTTTAAAAAAAGCTTCAATAATCATTTTTCTGGTTCGTTGTACTCTAAGGTCTGTTTTCTTTGCCATCATAAATTCCTTTCGAGATAGTCAACATTCGCGGAAACTTTGTTGTTTATCTCACAAAATAGGGTAAATTGCTTGTTGCAAATCATTTAGAACCTTTCTAAAATAGGTATATCTATTATAACAAACAGTTTGTATAATAATCAACAAACTGTTGAAAAATGAAGGGGTATTTTAATTGATGGTTATGAGAGCAGGGATTGATGTTGGGTCAACGACAGTAAAATTAGTATTTTTAAATAAGCAAAATCAGCCTATTTTTACAAAATATGAACGCCATTTTTCAGATGTCAAAGCAGCAACGGAACGCATTTTAAAAGAAGGGCTAGCAAGGATCGGTGCAGACCAACCTGTGACAATGAGCATAACTGGCTCTGGTGGTATGGGGCTGGCTGAGGTATTAGGGATTCCCTTTGTTCAAGAGGTTATCGCGTGTACACGAACTGTTGAAACAATAATACCAGAAACGGATGTTGCTATTGAACTTGGCGGAGAAGATGCAAAAATCACTTTTTTTGATGGTGCTTTAGAGCAACGAATGAATGGTAGTTGTGCAGGTGGGACAGGCGCCTTCATCGATCAAATGGCTGTTTTACTTAAAACGGATGCCAATGGAGTGAATGAATTGGCGAAGAATTATCAAACTATTTATCCGATTGCTTCCCGCTGTGGGGTTTTTGCCAAAACGGATGTTCAACCTTTAATCAATGAAGGAGCAGCGAAAGAAGATATCGCGGCAAGTATTTTTCAAGCGGTAGTTAATCAAACAATCGCCGGGTTAGCTGCTGGTCGCAAAATTAAAGGTAAAGTAGCGTTTTTAGGGGGACCCTTATTTTTCATGTCAGAATTGAGAAAACGGTTTATTGAAACCTTAGCAATTCAGCCAGAAGATGTTATTTTTCCAGAACAACCGCAACTGTTTGTAGCAATGGGAGCAGCACTTTATTCAGAAGATGCAGCCGAATGTACATTGGAAGAATTAATTCAGCGCTTAGTGAACAGCCAGGCTACTGATTTACAGCCGAGCGACACGTTACCACCGTTATTTAACAGCGCAGAAGATTTAGCAGATTTTCGAGAAAGACACGCGCAAGCCCAAGCAAAGGAGAAACCTTTATCTCAACATACTGGCGTGACCTTTTTAGGGATTGATGCAGGCTCTACAACGACAAAAGTCACATTGATTGATGAAGATGGCCATTTGTTGTTTTCTTTTTATGGTAATAACCAAGGGCAACCTTTAGAAACCACCATGACAGTACTGAAATCACTTTATCAACAACTGCCTGAAGAAGTTTTTATCGGAAAAGCGGCTGTTACAGGATATGGAGAACAGCTAATAAAAAATGCGTTAAAAGTCGATATTGGTGAAGTTGAAACGATGGCCCATTACAAAGCAGCCAACCATTTTCAGCCAGGTGTGGATTTTATTTTGGATATCGGAGGACAAGATATGAAAGCGATGACCATTAAAAATGGCGTGCTTTCCTCGATTCAATTAAATGAAGCTTGTTCTTCTGGGTGCGGTTCTTTTATCGAAACCTTTGCGAAATCTTTAAAATATAATGTGAAGGATTTTGCTTTGGCGGCTTTAGAATCGCAAGCGCCTGTTGATTTAGGTTCTCGGTGTACTGTTTTTATGAACTCAAAAGTGAAACAAGTTCAAAAAGAAGGGGCCTCTGTCGGCGATATTTCTGCTGGACTATCTTATTCAGTCATCAAAAATGCCATTTATAAAGTCATTAAGGTTCGCCGACCTGAAGAGTTGGGAGAAAAGATTGTCTGCCAGGGAGGAACATTTTACAATGAAGCGGTCTTGAGAGCTTTTGAAAAAATTAGCGGTCGTGAAGTGGTTCGTCCTTCTATTGCTGGTTTGATGGGGGCTTATGGGGCAGCGCTGATTGCTTTGGACGCTTATGAAATTGGGGAAGAAACCACGCTTCTTTCTTTAGGAGAGTTAGCGGCATTTACCTCTGAAAAGGAATTTACTCATTGCGGCTTGTGTGAAAACAATTGTCAATTAACGGTCACAGTGTTTTCGGATGGGCGCCAATTTATTACGGGAAATCGCTGTGAACGTGGTGCACGAATTAAAATTAAACGAGAAGAACGCAAAGTAAATTTGGTTGATTATAAGTACCGCAAGTTATTTAAGTACCGACCTTTGCGGGAAAATAAAGCGTTTCGTGGGCGCTTGGGTATCCCTAGAGTCCTAAACATGTATGAAAATTATCCTTTGTGGCATACATTTTTTACTGACTTAGGCTTTCGGGTCGAATTATCGCCACGTTCTAATAAGCAAATCTATGAACAAGGCCTTGAAACGATTCCCAGTGATACGGTTTGTTACCCAGCGAAAATGGCGCATGGACATATTCAAGCATTAATTGATGCGCAAGTGCCAATTATCTTTTATCCTGGTGTTGTTTTTGAACAGCAAGAAACAGTGGAAGCAGATAATCATTTTAATTGTCCAATTGTGCAAAGCTACCCAGATGTTATTCGAAATAATGTGGATGCCATCAGAGAGGGCCAAGTGAATTATCGAAATCCCTATCTTAATTTAGCGAATGAAGCTGCAGTTGCCAAAGTTTTAGCTGAAAATTTTGCTGATTTAGGGATTTCCTTAGAAGAAATTCAAACAGCGCTGCATCATGGTTATCAAGAATTAGCAGCTTTTAAAAAAGAAATTCAAGAAAAAGGCGAAGAAACGTTAGCCATGTTAACTGAAAAAGGCCAGAGAGGGATTGTCTTATCGGGGCGACCGTATCACTTGGATCCAGAGATTAATCACGGCATTGCCGAAGTCATTACAAAGGAAGGATTCCATGTCTTGACAGAAGACAGTATCTCGCATCTTGGAGACGTGCAGAATTTACGTGTGGTGAATCAATGGGTCTATCATTCTCGCTTATATGCGGCGGCTAAAGTAGTGGCTAAGACGAAAAATTTAGAACTTGTCCAACTGAATTCCTTTGGTTGCGGCTTAGATGCTGTGACAACCGATCAAGTAGAAGAAATCATGGATCGGTCTGGCAAAATTTATACAGTCCTCAAAATCGATGAAGGTGCGAATTTGGGCGCAATTCGTATTCGGTTGCGCTCCTTGAAGGCGGCTGTCAATGAGCGGGAGAAGCAACAGTTTGTTCCGCATATGCAAATGGAAGAGCCAGAGAAAATTGTGTTTACAAAACAAATGAAAAAAACACATACCTTACTGTTACCAATGCTTAGCCCGATTCATCAATCTGGATTAGTCGATGTAGCATTACAAGCTTCTGGCTATCATGTCGTCTGTTTGCCTGCGCAAGACAAAGAAGCTGTGAATGTCGGGTTAAAATATGTCAATAATGATGCGTGTTACCCAGCAATTATTTCCATCGGACAACTAGTTGAAGCTTTGGAAAGTGGTCAATATGATTTGGATAATGTCAGTGTCTTAATGACGCAAACAGGGGGCGGTTGCCGCGCAACGAATTACATTCCCTTATTACGAAAAGCCTTAAATGATGCTGGTTTTTCTCAAGTTCCTGTAGCTTCAGTTTCGATGGGCAATAAAGGAGTCGAATCCAATCCAGGATTTAAATTTACGTTGCCAATGATCAAGCGCTTAGTAGTTGCCTTTTTATATGGTGACTTATTCGAACGAGTAGTTTATCGAACAAGACCTTATGAAACAGAAAAAGGAATGGTGGATCAACTGCACCAAGATTGGCTAAAAAGAGTGGAAGCCAATGTCCGGAATGGTTCGCTGACACAATTTAATCACTTCATGAAAAAAATTATTCGGACGTTTGATGAAATTCCTTTACAAGAGATAAAAAAACCAAAAGTCGGTGTGGTCGGGGAAATTTTAGTGAAATATTCGCCGACAGCGAATAATGATATTGTGCGTTTGCTAGAAGAAGAAGGTGCTGAAGCAGTTGTGCCAGATATTGTTGGCTTTATGAACTATTCTTTGTACAATCAAATTTGGAAATACGAAAATATGGGCATGTCAAAACAAAGCAAACGTTTAGCAGAATTTGCGATAAAAATCATTGAATTGGTAGAAAAACCAATGGATAAGGCATTGAGAAAGTCGGTCCGTTTTGATGGCATTCATTCCATTTATGATATGGCAGCAGACGCAAGTAAAATTTTATCAATTGGCAATCATACGGGTGAAGGTTGGTTTTTAACAGCTGAAATGATTGAGCTCTTAAAACATGAGGTGAATAACATCGTTTGTATGCAGCCGTTTGGATGTTTACCAAACCATATTGTTGGAAAAGGGGTCGTGAAAGAGCTACGACGTCAATATCCGCAAGCAAACATTGCGGCGGTGGATTATGATCCAGGGGTATCTTTGGTCAATCAGTTGAACCGAATCCGTTTGATGATGGCCACAGCGAACAAGTTGTTGAACGAAGAAAATGTAAAAAGATAATAACTAATAGAAATTCGTTTAAAAACATTTGACTTGGTCACTTTTTACTGACTAAGCCAAATGTTTTTGTTATAAAAAGAAAGCATGCAACTAGACCAACTTTGATAAAAATTCCAATTCCTCTTTTATTTATCATTTTTTGGTTGTTTACACGGTCTATACCAGTTATAATAGAAGAGGAGATGAACGAAGAGGAGGAAGCGTAAATGGTTCAAAATATACCAATTTATATTCAAATTCACGATAAAATCAAAGAAGATATTGAAAAAGGTGTCTGGAGTATCGGGGATCGTTTGCCCTCTGAGCGAGAATTAGCCTTGAAATTTGATGTTAGTCGAATGACCTTACGCCAAGCCATTCAGACTTTAGCAGACGAAGGGATTTTAGAACGAAAAATTGGTTCAGGAACATATGTAGCACGTAAGAAAGTTCAAGAAACAATGACAGGTACCACTAGTTTTACAGAAATTACCTTGTCTCAAAATCGCGTTCCTTCTAGTCGGACGGTGTCTTATTTTGTAGCGAAACCTAGTTCTAGTGAGATGGAAAAATTACAACTAGGTCCAGAAGATTCAATTTTACGAATGGAAAGAATTCGTTTTGCGGATGACATTCCGATTTGTTTTGAGGTGGCGAGCATTCCTTATTCATTGGTCTCGCAATATGGCAAATCTGAAATCACGAACTCTTTTTATAAAACACTTGAAGCCAAATCTGGCCACAAAATTGGCCATTCTAACCAAACAATCTCTGCTGTTCAAGCATCGGAACAGATCGCAGAATATTTAGAGATTAAACGCGGCGATGCGATTCTGCGTGTGCGCCAAGTATCCTATTTTGAAAACGGACTACCTTTTGAATATGTTCGTACGCAGTATGCAGGAAGTCGATTTGAGTTTTATTTAGAGAAGTAGAGAAATGATAAGTATGGAAAAATGCCAAGAAATAGGCTGAGGTAAGATATTTTAACCTCCAAAAGTTGTATCTGAAAAATACAATTTTTGGAGGTTATTTTTTATGAACTTATCAGGTAGAATTCAAATTAAAATTAGTGAAAGCATCTCAATTCAAATAAATATTGAATAGAGTAGCAAGTCTGAATACCAGAAAAGTGAGATGGTTTGTCCCGCTATAAATATTGTTAAAAAATAAACTTATAATAGCTGCTAGTTTATTTGCTTTTATTCTTTTTTTTTGGCTGTAGTTCATTTTTGTCCATTTTTTACATTTCTTTTTTAAACTGTAACCTAATATAAGATATACCCGTTCAACGCTTTAATCAAATAGTTGCAAAATCAGCAGTTGTTTTGCAAATTGTTACATTGAAATTGTTAGTTATTACCAATCAATAATACTTATGATTGTCAAAGTTATTATATAGATATACTGAAAGAGAAATTTATTTTCTTTTTCAATAAAAAGTTTAGCGGAAGGAGTGATGCGGAATGAAAAAAATTAACGTACGTAAAGCCGATACAGTTGATGCAACAGCATGGTGGATTATTATCTAATTTGATAACCAAATAACGGTTAGACGAGATAGAAATATCTCGTCATTTTTTTAATAAGGAGTGAAAAAAATGAAGTATAAATATCCCAGAATAAAACCAATCTATCCATTATATCAATTAAATAAAGAGAGATTTAGAGTTGGGCCCAATTAGGAATCACTATTGAATTTGATGATGATGAAGGTCTAATCGAGGAGACGTTTCCTGGTAGAATGATTGAAGATAGATACTTAGCTAATGTGAATTACTTTAGTAGGTACTGTAAAGCTGATGATGATAGATTTGAAATACAGGAAAAGATAAATAACTTGAAAATACTATTATTAGGTCTTGGTGGAGGAGAATCAAATATTCTAACTTTACTAGCGGGTCTTGGCCCCAAGATGATCAGAATGGTGGACTATGACCGAGTTGAAGCAAGTAATTTAGGTCGTCAATTACTATATAGAGAAGCAGATATTGGTGAGAAGAAAACTGTAGTTGCTAAAAGATCCATTAATGAAATGAACTCAAATATTAACGTTGAAACTGTAGATAAAAAAATAATAGATGTGAATGATGTTGTTGAATTGACAGAAGGAATAGATATCATTGTTTGCGCTATTGATGAACCCCCTTTCCTTATACATAGAATTGTGAATGAAGCTATTGTAAAAGTTGGTTTGCCGTGCGTGTTTGGTGCCTCACAGGTTAGCCGAGGAAGAGTATACACTGTAATACCCCAGAAAACAGGATGCTTTGATTGCATGAATTTGAACTTCAGTAAAAATGACCCTAAATTTGTTGAACAATTTGTAGGTTTTAGAAATATTCAATTTGCTCCCCCATCCATAGCTTATGGTCCTGGTATCTTTCAATTAACAGCATCAATTGTAGATGAGTTAATAAGAGTGGTAACAAGATATGCTGAGCCAAAAAGTTTGGGAACGCAATATGAAATTAACTATGAGGACGGAAACTCGTTCACGCATAAAACTTGGCCAAGGTTTGAGAGTGAATGTCCAACTTGTGGTAAAGGAGATGTCTCCCAATGGGAAATATTTCAATATTATCAAGAGAAGAAATAGGCCGAGACTATACCGAAGCTCGTACGTTAAAACGTAAGCTAAACAATGGCGATTGGGTTTATGTATCAGAAGAAAATCAACTATTAGTGTTGAGTGATGAAGTGGCGAGACAAATTAATTCATCCGAACTAATCGAAGAAGAGGTACTTAATGAATTAGTTGAAAATAAAATTATGATAAAAAAAGCCGATCAGAGAGATGATTATAAGCCGCTATTTGTCGAGCCTAAGAATATCTTATTTAAAAGCTCCTCTTTCCTGATTGATGTTAACGGTATTGTTGCGTTTACGATTAGCATATTTTTATTCGTAATCAAGGGGTCTCCTTTTGGAAGTGCAGTAAATGTTTTGTTTACAAATCCTTTAAAATTTCTTCTAATTGCTATTCTTGTCTCAATCGTATCTACAACTTTTCATGAATTTATGCACATTATATTTTCAAGGAATTCAAGGAAAATCAATTTAAACATAGTTAAAGCCGTTGCTACGATACCTATGACTCATGTATGGACGTGGAGTAGGTTTGGTAGAATCACGGCGATCACCTCTGGAATGTCGTCGGATGCAATATTCTTGTTAGTTTTTTTGATTATGAATAATAAAAGTGTTGGAGTTAATTCTATTGCGGCATCAATACTTATAACAAGGATATTGTGGCAATTTATCATTATACAAAAAACAGATATTAACATTTTGATTTCTTTTGTGGTTGATAATCCTTTCTACTTTGAAGAGGTCGCAATTATGAAATTAATCATTATTAAAGTAATAAGTATAAGTGTGCTAGTAATGATAATTTGGTTATGGTTCCAACCTGTTATCAATCAATTTAATTAAGTCTAAATATAGGAGGTTTGCTTTGAATCAACAGTTAGAATTACATTCGCTAAGTAAAAAGTACAAGAAATCAGAGAGCTGTGCAAATGATAATATAAATTTGCGCTTTAATAAAGGTGAAATAACTGCCATAGCTGGACATAACGGCGCTGGTAAAACAACAATGTTGAATCAGATTATAGGTATAACGAAATCAACAAAGGGCTCTATAACATTTAATGGTCTATCATTTGCGAGAGATAGTAAAATTGCAAGAGAATATGTCTCTATGATGCCTCAACTACATGCTCCCTTGGCAGGTATAACGATGGCTCAATCTGTCGAGTCAATAATAAGAATAAGAGGAGGCAGTCAGAAAATAGCTGAAGAAGAGTGTATTAAAATTTTAAAAGAATTAAAAATAGATGGATGGAAAGATATACCAGGACAGAAACTTTCAGGCGGACTTAGAAGGCTCGCTTCATTTGCAATGGCCGTTGTATATCCTTCTCCAATAATAGTCCTTGACGAACCTACTAATGATGTGGATCCTATTAGACGGCAAAAAATATGGAGATATCTGAAAAAATTATCTAATAAGGGGCATATAATCATCGTGGTCACACACAATATTTTAGAAGTTGAAAAATATGCTGATAGATATATTTTAATGAATCATGGAAAGGTTCTTGAGGATAAGAACTTAAAAAAACAGTCTATAAAAATAAACGATCGAAATTATATGACTGTTAACTTTCTTAATCTAAGTGATTTGAAGAGTGTAATAGTACCGAGTGCAATTCAGACTAACATAAACGATGAGGAATTAATGATAGAAATGGAATTAGAGAACAGTCAAGTGTTAGAAGCAGTTGACTGGGTCATGAAATTAGTAATAGAAAGAAAAGTTCAAAATTATAAAGTTTCCCCAAAATCCTTAAATGAAACCTATGGAGAGTTAATAGATGAAAATGATAAAAAATTATAGAAGAAAATCAATGATTAAGGAATTATTTGCTTTAGTAGGGTGGAGTTTATTAAGACATAAATACTTATTGCCTGTTTTTACATTAACTCAAGTATTTCTATCATTAGCAATTGTTTACGGGTTAGCACTTCTAATACCAGATGTGAATAATCAGACAGCTATCTATCTGTCATCTGGAGCAACTACTCTTGGGATTATTGCGGTAGGGTGCGTTCTTGCTGCTCAAATAGTAAGTACAGCAAAACAGGAGGGCATTGTGGACTATCAAAGGACATTGCCAGTTTCTCGGTTGAACATATTAATTTCCGACTTTATAATTTGGGGAATGGCCTCACTACCTGGGGTGTTTATGTCATTTTTAGCGGCATATTTAAGATTCGATGTCCAAATTAGATTCTCAATGAAGGCCCTAGCTATTCTTAGTCTAATTCAATTATGTATGATCTCTATAGGTTTTGCTTTGGCATATTGGCTAACACCTAATGTAGTAGGATTAGCAACTCAGATAATTATGATAGGTGGACTTTTATTCTCGCCTATTACTTATCCAACAGATAGATTGCCTTCTGCTTTAGTGAACTTTTTTGAATTTTTACCATTTGTTCCATCGAGTAATTTGATAAGATCACTGTTTTATGAACAGAATACTGTTAATGTTTCTAATATTATTGTAGTTTGTTTTTGGTTCGTGTTAACTACATTACTTTCACTTATTTCATTGTCAAGAAGGGACTGAATTGCAAAATGCAAACAATAAATATAAATAATTTATATAAAAAAGTAAGTGATACATTCAATTTAAAGGTTGATCAATTAGATTTAGAAGTAGGGAAAATTTATGGATTAGTTGGTCCGAATGGTGCAGGTAAAACAACTTTGATGAAATGTCTATGTAGTTTGCTTAGACCTGATAGTGGAATACTTAAAATAGACAATCGGCAAGTAGAAATAGCAGACCCTAAAATATTATTGCAGGTGGGTACTAACTTTGTTAACTCAGATAGTTTAAATGGATTTATGCTTGAAGATATATACAATGACCATGCTTTTTATTACAAGTTAAAAAATTTGTTAATGATAGAGACTCTATTAATGGATGTTGGTCTAAATGTAAATAAAAAAAGAAAGTTTAATACAATGTCTTTAGGAATGAAACAAAGGTTTTTGCTAGGTCTTGCTACAGCTCACAACCCTTCATTAGTATTATTAGATGAGCCATTTAACGGTTTAGATCCTGATGGTGTAGAGTTATTTATTGAGAATGTTAAGACCTTGTCCGAAAATAGAGTGTTGATAATTAGTAGTCATATATTGAGAGATATGGAAACATTTCTTGATGACGTTATATTTATAGAGAAAGGCAATGTACAAGAACCAAAATCAATGGTTGAGATTCGAGAAGAGTATAGAGAGGGGTTGAAAGAGTATTATGATGAACAAAAGAGAAAACATGATTAGTGACTCAAAATTGAATGTTTATAGATATGAATTAGATAAAATTAAAAATGTTTGGTTTAAAGTTTTCTTAATTACACTGGTAATCCAAATGTTATTTTTTATGTTTTTCTCATTTGTGGGAATATTTGATGAAAGTGCTGATACGATCTCGTCATTTCAAGGAATTATAGCATTATCGAACACTGTTTCTATGTGCGGCATATCAATTTATGGAGCTGTATTACTAAGGAAAGAGCTTGTACGATTTTATGTTGGCAATCACCGGAATAGAACGTTTCTTTTTCCGATTGATCGAAAAGAGCTTCTCGTAAAAAAAACAAGTTCTTTTTACGTAATAATCTTATCTAGCTTTGGAAGTGCGCTTCTTATTTCATTTGTGACTGAGGTTTTGCTTAACTTAATTTTGAAGTTTCATAGTTCAAATTTATTTTTTGAAATTTACCTTGGTCTTATTACCATAGTTACAAGTTGTAGTCTACTATTCGTAATTTTGATATTGTCAGAAATAATTTCAATTTGGAAACAATCGGAAATTGCTTCAATAATAACGTCAGTGGTACTAATGCTAATATATTCGAATTTTTCTGCTATGGGTCTTATGAATTTTCCAACTATAACGTTCCTATTTTCAACGATTATGGGATTGATGCTTGTTTGGTTATTTTTGAAATTTTCTGATAAATTATGCGACATGGAAGTATACTAAAAAATGCGGTGATTTACTTGATTAGTTATCACCGCATTTGTTTCCTTTGTATACATTAAATATAACTATAGTTACAAAATATCTACGTTCTTTCGTCCAGTGACGTTGAATACCACCTAATTGTTGTAAGAGATCATCAATGTTTTTCATTCCTAAACCTTTATTTTTTCTATGTTTTCTTGTAAAAATTTCTTCAGAATTATAGTTATTAGATACTTCAATAAATAAATCATTATTGACTTGCTTGATAATTATATTGACATATCTGTCAATCGGCTTGATTCTCTTCGATGCTTGTATGGCGTTATCAATTATATTTCCAATTACAATAGTTAGAACGTCATTATTAATTTTTATATTTTTAGAGACAAATATCTGATGATCAACATTAATTTGATTCTTTCTTGCTTCAGCAAGCTTTTCATTCAATAGGTAGTTTAATACTCCATCGGCAGCATAAGTTTTTGTTGGTGGTTCTAAAATATCAAAACTACTCTTAATATAATCGATAGCTTCATTAACTTCTTCATTTTCGATAAGTCCGAGGATTGTTAAGTATTGATTCTTCAAATCATGTTTTAATTTTAAAACGTTAGTTCTGTTTCTCTTTATTTCATTTAAAATTCTATACTCCACTTCGATATTTTTTTTTCTCAAAGTAAGATCATATTGATTTTTTTGATATTCTATAGTGATTTTATAAAGAAAAATTACACAGATGTTTAAAAATATGACACTAATCGTAATAGTAATCTCAGAAATTTTGTCATTGTTGTTTCCTATTAAAAGCCCAAATAAAATGATTATTGATAGTATGGGAATAGGTAATAAAATCACAATAAATGATAAGTTTGTCGATAATTCAGACTTTGCTTCTTTAACTATTGAAAATTTAAGTATGACTATCCAGGCTACCCCAATCAAAGTTGTAATTGTTATTGAAGTTATGAAAAAAGTAGGGCTACCATAGGATGTTAATTCTGCATTTAAAATTATTTTCGTAAAGTGTAACGACAATACTTCACAGATTAAATTTATTGATATAAGTGTCATTGTCCATACGGCCGAGTCGAGATAAGGGACCGAGTGTAGCATAGCAATAGTGTAAGTTAAAATGAAACTTAGTAATAAGTTAAGATACGGTAAATAAATGTTCGGTATGTAAGCATTGGATAATATAATCGTAACCATGGCTGATATGATTATAACAATCCAGATGACATTATAAAATTCTCTATGATTTTTAATAGCTGTTGACCAATTAGAAAAAAAATAAGAGATAAGAAATAAATAAACTAACAAACTTAGGCTTCGTAATGTTATATCAAGCATTATATCTTTCCTCTCATGGACATAACTATACTTTTATGAGCGGCGGCTTTGAAGCGCCTACTTATTGGTATTTCAATACATTTTTCTTTAGAATCCATTAATAGGAAATTTTTTCCTAACTCTTTTATATAAGCGCAATTTATTATGAAAGAAGAGTGGACTTGCACAAAATTCGTATCAAGTTGTTCGTTTATCTGATTCGTTGACATATAGGGTTTGTAGATTTCTCCAACTGTATGAATCAATACTTGTCTTTTATCTTTTTCGAAATAAATGATATCTTTGGTTGGTATTTTATAAGTAACTTTGTTACTAGAAAATACAAAGTAATTTCTTTTTTTTTCTAGCTGTTGTCTCAGTTTTTCCAAAACTTGGTGCAACCGATCTTCCGTAGGCGGTTTCAATAAATAATCAAAAGTTTGTACTTGGAAGACTTCTTCCATGTATTCTTTGTAACTCGTCAAAAAAACGATAGGTGATAAAATATCACGTTCTCGGATTTTTTTTGCCAAGTCTATTCCGCTCATTTCACTCATTTCTATATCTAAAATAAAAAAGTCAAAATTTTCTTGGTCAAGTTGATTGACTAACTTGAGAGGATTGTAGTAGGTATAGGTTTCAAATATATTTGGGTTATAATTAAATAGCATCGTGTTTATTTTTTCGGTTAACGTTGGATTGTCATCACAAATAGCAACTTTCAACAATAAAACCTCCTTTTTTTCATTCTATATATATTATGAATTAAATTATCTTTAAAAACAATCATTTTTTGTTAGCACAACTGATAAACCGACATAAGTAATCTGGATAAAAATATCAAAAATTCAGGTTACTGACAAACATTTAATTAGCATCTAAAAAATAATCATGTAAATTAAATGAGCAACGAAAACATCTGTTAGGGTGCTATCAGTTTTTTTAAATCTACATATGATTAAAACTTGATGCTATAATGTTACTAGTAAGGTCAATGTATACCATAGCAGTACTTGAGAAAAGTAGAAGTGTTTCTGATGTTAGATATGTGGGCTGTATGTTGACTGATTTTCCTTTGAAGTTGAATAATAAGTTCGTGAATAATCGGAAATACTATATTTTTTCTGGTGAACAGATGGATTAGTGAAGATTGATACTGAACAGTCAATTGTTTTAAAAAAAGTGATTTTCAAATGGTAATAAAAGTATATTTAAAGGAACTCGAATTTTCAGAAAGTAGCTTCAAACTTAGTTTGAAAGAATAGCTTTCGGCTATAAAAAAAGTTAAAAGGAGCCTGCCATGTTACAGAAATATATAGAAATTTTAACAAGAGACGAGGTCATCTTTCGTAAAAAGCCAGATGGAACAGAAGTAAATTATTTTCTATTTCCAGAGTTTGAAATACATATAAATAGCTTGCCAGGAAAAACTGTGCAAGGTTGGCATAAGCATCACGAAATCGAAGAAGTTTTACTTGTGCAGTCGGGAAAAGTGAAAATAGAAGAGCTAGAAAATCAGCAAATTATTTCAAGAATTTGTGCAGAAGGAGAACTTATTCGGATGCATAAAAGTCTTCATCGGATTAGTAATCCTGATACGTTATCTGCATCATTTACAGTATTTCGTTTTGTTCCACAAGGGCAAAATCAACAAGAATGCATAAAAAATGATAAAGAAGAATTCTCTGATGCGGCAGTACAACGGCTTCTAAAAATCAATGATTCGTTGTGATCGTTATTTTTAAACTTTTCTTTTCCCCCTCCTAGAAAACACAAAACCGTGGTACAATAACTTACGTAATAGACACACCTACTCCGAATGTCAAAAAAGGGCAGAAAAGTAGACAAGAAATTGTTTAAGGAGTAAAGTAAACTTACTTAAAATTTTGGGGGAAATAAAATGTATGATGTAATTATCATTGGTGCCGGTCCTGCTGGGATGACGGCAGCACTTTATGCATCACGGTCCAATCTTTCTGTATTAATGATTGAACGCGGTGCGCCTGGTGGGCAAATGAACAACACTGCTGAGGTAGAGAATTACCCAGGCTTTGATTCTATTATGGGTCCAGAATTGGCCTATAAAATGTATGAAAATGTAGAAAAATTTGGTACGGAAAATGCGTATGGTATTGTGATGGGCATTGAAGACCACGGATCCTATAAAGAAGTGATTTGTGATGACAAATCTTATGAAGCTAAAGCGGTAATTATTGCAACAGGCTGTGAACACCGAAAATTGGGTGTAAAAGGCGAAGAAGAATTTGCTGGCCGTGGTGTTTCTTATTGTGCTGTTTGTGACGGTGCTTTCTTTAAAAATAAACGCTTAGTAGTCGTTGGCGGCGGCGATTCTGCAGTTGAAGAAGCAATCTATTTAACGCAATTTGCTTCTGAAGTAGTGATTGTTCACCGTCGTGATGAATTGCGTGCGCAAAAAATCATTCAAGATCGTGCCTTTGCAAATGAAAAGATTTCCTTTGTTTGGGATACAGTTGTCGAAGAAATTGTTGGCAATGAAATGGTCGTGACAGGTGTGAAAGCACGGAATGTCAAAACAGATGAAGTTTCTGAAATTGAAGCAAACGGCGTGTTCATTTACGTGGGGCTAGATCCATTAACAGAACCATTTAAAAAAGCTGGTATTACGAATGAGGCTGGTTGGATTGAAACAGACCAAGAAATGAGAACAAAAATTCCTGGTGTTTATGCCATTGGTGATGTCCGTGAAAAAACATTGCGTCAAATCACGACAGCGGTCGGTGAAGGCGGTATTGCTGGACAACAAGTATTTAACTATATTGAAGAATTAAAATAAAAAAATGCTTTTGCCTTTAATAATAAGGGCAAAAGCATTTTTTTAATAGGTTCCTTTAATGACAAAATAAGAGCCGCGAATGGTTCCAGCTAATTTTGATTTTTGACGAGCAAATTTGAATTTTCCTTCAAATTCTGCAGGGATTGCCATACCATCTGAAAGTTTAAACCCAACGGCGCGTTTGCCTTCCTCAGCTAATGTGTACATCACGTTAACTGCTAAGCCGTTTTCATAAAATACATAGGCCATTTTTATGCCATCTAAAGTGAAAGAAGAAATTTCAAGTGGCTTGTAAGGGAAATGTAATTCTCGTTCTAATAAAATTTTTTCAATCCAGGCCAATGTTTCTGGAGCTTCAGAGGCAGGGACGGTCGTAAAGCGATGTTTGTATTTATTCCAAAAATAGCGAGCTTCATTCGCTCTTAGTCCAGCAAGGGCAGGTGCCACTGGTGAACTTTCTAAACCAATAGTGGCTACTTCTTTAAAATCAACTGTATAAACCATGAATTGATACTCCCATCTTTTCTTTTAAACTAAGTATAACGGTAGCAGGGGTAACGAACAATTATTATTACTTAAAAGAATGAAATTGGGACAGAACGATCGGCTTCGGAAAATGTTAAGGTTTCCGAAGCCGATCGTTCTGTCCCAAAGAGTATTTTAAGATTTGGTTATTTCGTGATAAGTTATACGCTTGTGCTTATTTATTGGCATCTAAGGTAACTTTTTCATCTGCCGTAGTCGTTTTAACATCTACTGTATAAACAAGTTTATTGTTATTTTTGGTTAACTTCCAAGTCAAAATACGTGGAGAAAGTCCTCCAACTTCTTTTTTTGCTTTGGCTAAAACGTCGTTAACAGCGCCTAATTCTTTGACTTCAGCAGCTGAAAAGGCTGTCTCGTTTTCGCCAAGTTGATTTGCTTCAGTATTTTTGGTGACTTTTCCTGTTTCAGGATTCACGTAAAGTGTTTCTGTATCGTTAGTAAAGATATAGCTGTAGTCACTTGCTGGTTCTGTATCAAATTGGACATTTACTAATGGTTTGCTGTTGCCAGCTTCTTTTTCATAGATTTCAGCAGCTTGCTGCAAACTAACTTTGTACTTAGTATCTGTGACAGCATCTTTTCCTATGCCACAACTAGCTAAAATAAAAATAGCTCCTAAAAGTGAAAAAAATAGTAAAAATGGTTTTTTTAACATGAAATTACCTCGTTTCTTTTTATTAAGCATTCACAATCATTTAGTATACGGTGGTTTTATAAAAATTACAAACAAAAAATAATCCTTTAAGAGAAATTAAAGGATTATTTTTTGTTATTTATTCTGCACGTAAAGCAACTGCCGCATCTTTTTTCGCTGCCATTCGGGCAGGGATATGGCCACCAATCATGGTTAAGATTGTGCTAATTACAATCAAAATAATCCCGTGAATTGGATTTAAGGTGGCAACATTTTCTAAATCAGTCAGGTTATAGAGCACTGCATTGATCGGAAATGTTGCGAGAAAGGCAATCACAACACCAAGAATACCAGAGGCAACGCCTAAAATAGCAGTTTCGGCATCGAACACCCGGGTAATATCTTTTTTACGAGCTCCTAACGCTTTCAGGATACCGATTTCTTTGGTCCGCTCAATGACAGAAGTATAGGTGATAATCCCAATCATAATCATACTTGTAACAAGGGAAATCCCAGCAAATGCAATCAGCACATAGGTGATGGCATCCATTAAACCACCTGTTAAGCGGGTCATTGTTCCAGCTAAATCAGAATAGATGATTTGGTCTTTTTTATCTTTTCCTTTGTTATAAGCATCTAAATAATCAAGAATTTTATCTTTTGATTTGAAATCGTTTGGATAAATCATAATACTTGAAGGGATTTCGTTCGCTCCTAAATAAGACAACAGGTTTTCTTTCGCGGAAGCATCTAATGTTTCGTTAGTCATAACGTTAGTGTTGCTGGCTTCTTGCGCTTTAACAATGTCAGAGGTTTTGTTTTTGGCAATCATATTAGTTGAAAGTGCATCGCTATAAGCAATTCCAGGTGCTAATAGATTCATTGTTGAAGAATCTTTAATTCGCAAAATCCCTGAAATTGTTAATTCAGTATTTTCTGGGTTATCGTAAACAGCTTGCAAATCTTGGTTAGGAATGAAGTTGCCTGTCGGTAATTTGGTGTAAAATGCATTATTATTGGCTAATTTCATTTTTGTGCCAACAATGTCTGAAAAGGCAATCTTTTGATTATCTTTCACGTCAAAGCCAAGATTTTTTAAAGCATTAATATTGGTGGTATTGTTACTATCGACGATTAAAACGACATCGGTTTCTTTTTCTGGATAATTTCCTTCAAGCAACGAGTAATTGTCTTTTAAGAAATTGTTTTTTCCATTTTCTAGTTGTTTAGGAAAAGCAGAAACGCCGACACCAGTTTGGGCAGCCATCATAGAAGCCATCGCGTTTGATTGGCCGTCGGGTGCATCGTTTGAAAATTTGACAGCTTGTGCTTTCCCGTTGATTTCTCTTAATAAGTTCATATTGACTAGACGAGTATAGCCGATATTATTACTTAATTCAGGATCAATGTGATTGACATAGTCAATAAACTTTTGATCAATTAAATTCGTGTGTTGCGCACGGTCCGCATCGCTAATTTTAGCAGTCACTTCTTTTTCTTTCGGGAAGGTGCCTTTTTTGTCCTGATTATTGAAACTTTCTGGATCTTGATCGGTCGCTATTTTAGAAATGGTAATCGGAAATTGCGCTAACGTTTCCGACTGAGTTTTATCAATTTGTTTCTGGAATCCTGTTGAAAGAGAAAGGACAATCGCAATACTGATAATTCCGATACTTGAAGCAAAGGCGGTTAAAAAAGTTCGCCCTTTTTTAGTGCGGATATTATTAAAAGATAAACGCAGCGCAGTCGTGAATTTCATTTTGGTGCGTTTCAATTCGAAAGGTTCTTTTTTTTCATGTTCAATATGAGGACGCGAGTCATGACGAATTTGGCCATCTGAAAATTCAATAATTCGATCAGCGTATTCGTGAGCTAATTCAGGATTGTGGGTCACCATAATAACTAATTTTTCTTTCGAAAGTTCTTGGATAAGTGCCATAATTTGCAGACTGGTTTCTGAATCCAATGCACCAGTTGGTTCATCACAAAGTAAAATATCGGGATCATTAGCTAAAGCGCGAGCAATGGCAACCCGTTGCATTTGACCGCCAGATAATTGGGAAGGTTTTTTATGGATATGGTCCTTCAAACCGACACGGATGAGTGCATCTTCGGCTTTTTGGCGTCTTTCTGCTTTTGAAATACCACTCAGTGTCATACCAAGCTCGACATTATCCAAAATCCCTTGATGACTAATTAAGTTGTAACTTTGAAAAATAAAACCAATTGAGTTATTCCGATAAGCATCCCAGTCGGCTTCTTTAAAATTTTTTGTTGATTTGCCGTTAATGATTAAGTCACCAGAATCGTAATTGTCCAATCCGCCAATCACATTCAACATCGTCGTTTTACCAGAGCCGCTGGGACCCAGAATGGCTACAAATTCTTGTTTTCGAAAAGCGACAGAGACGCCATCTAAAGCTTTAGTGGTCGTTCCGCCGACAGTATAATATTTTTTTATCTCTTTGAGTTCTAGCATATTTTTCGCATCCTTCTTCCAATTTATCAACAATACAACCTTAAGTTAGTGTATAACGTAACATAATAGTTAACAAAAATCAATCATTACCATTTGATAATCAAGTGAATTTAGTATACACTAGGTGGGAAACGAGGGAGAACATATGGATAAAGAGAAGCATTCATCAAATTTAGATATTAGTGTCTTTACTGAAATTTTTTCATATATGAGCCAATTGCTTTTTAAAGACCTAGACTTGGAGGATCTAAAATTAACCAAGTTAGACATGTTAATTTTATTAATTGTGGCAACAAATGAAGGAATTAGTATGACGGAGTTAGCCAACCAAGTAGGAACGTCGAAAGTTCAAGTGAGTCGCTCTATTGCGGGGTTAGAAGAACGAGCGATTGTTCAACGTCGCCATAATCAAGAAAATCGCCGCGTGGTTAATGTTTATACGACAAAAGAAGGCGAGAAGCTCTTTAAGCAAAAAGAAAATCAAGTAAAACAGCAACTATCTGAAACGCTTAGTGTTCTTTCCTTAGAGGATTATCAAGAGGTCAATCAACACTTTTTGGCGGTCATGAAAATTTTGTCCAATTATCAAGCGCTACGAAGAAAAACGTGTAAGGAAAACAACGCCAAAAAATAAAAAACATCGTTTGGCTATAAACCAAACGATGTTTTTTCTAGCCTTTGACAGAGCCAGAAGTCACGCCTTCTACATAGAAACGTTGCATTAATATAAATAAAATAGTAATTGGAATGGCAATTAGCACACATCCTGCTGTAAAAGCCATGAATAGTGAATTGGCTGTTGATTTGGTCATCATCGAAAAGAGACCAATCGCAACGGTGTAATTTTCAACTTTATCACCCATAATAACTTTTGCGAAAATAAAATCCATCCAAGGGCCCATGAAGGCGGTTAAAGAAGTATAGACAATAATTGGTTTCGACAATGGCAACGTAATTTTTGTGAAAATTTGCCACTTGTTGGCACCGTCAATCATAGCCGATTCGTCTAAAGCCATCGGAATGGTATCGAAGAACCCTTTGGCGATGTAAAAACCTAGCGCCGAGCCTGCAGAGTAAACCAGAATTAAAGCGAATAAACTTTCAGTTAAATTTAAGGCTTTTAAAATATAGTAAACGGCAATCATGCTCATAAAACCAGGGAACATATTTAAAACGAGCGCCACTTTTAAAAATGGTTTTCTTAAGCGGAAACGCAACCGTGACAGCGCATAAGCCATTGCGATTGTAATAAAAGTTGATAACAGACAGCTTGCGATGGAGACGAACAAGGTGTTCAAAAACCAACGGACAAAGGGGAAGTTGCCAGTCTGATTTGTTAATAATACTTTATAATTTTCTAAAGTGAATGTTTTGGGAATGATATAGGGAACAAATGCACCGCCTTCGCCACGAAAACTTGTTAAGATAATCCACACAATGGGGAACATCCAAAAAACTGCTAAAATGGTTAGAATGATGTAAACGCTGGTAAGTGCAGTGCGTTGTTTTTTCTGGTAACTTTTTGCTTTAGCCATAAGTTACGCCTCCTTAAATGAATTCGTCCGTGTATAGGCAATTAAACTGAAGACTGCGGAGAGAATGAAGATTAAAATACCAATCACAGAGGCTAAATTGTAATCCATTGTATCGACAGTTAATTTGTATAACCAGGTAACTAAAAGGTCAGTTGAGCCTGCACCGTAGAAGTTAGAATTGGCTGGCCCACCACCTGTTAATAGATAAATGACATTGAAGTTATTGATGTTGCCGATAAACTGTTGAATTAGCGCCGGGGTCATCACAAATAGAATTTGTGGAAACGTAATACTTTTAAAAATTTGCCATTTATTGGCGCCGTCAATTCTAGCAGCTTCGATTTGATCTTCAGGGAGATTTTGGATAATCCCTGTAGAGATTAACATCGTAGCAGGAATACCAATCCACATATTGACAACAATAATGGTTAATTTTGCCCAATTCGGATCTGTTAAGAAGGGGATAGAAGAATCGATTAAGCCCCAATTTAACAACAGAGCATTGATAGGTCCAGAACCATTTAAGAGGTTTCGCATAATTAAAAGTGAAACAAACGGAGGTACGGCCATCGTGATAACAAAAATAGTCCGCCAAAACGCTTTATATTTTAAGCCTTTTGTATTGATAAGCAAGGCTAAAATGATTCCAAAAAAGAAACAAGTTGCGGTTGCGAAAACAGCCCAAATCAAGGTCCAGCCAAGTACTGGAAAGAACGTTGAAGCCATATCGCCTGTGATTACATTACCTAGATTTGCCAATCCAACCCAAGTAAAAAGGTTTTTCGGTGGTAAATGGTTATGGTCGTAGTTGGTAAAAGCAATTGAAATCATATATAACAACGGCAAGATGGTAAAGAAAAGAACGCCTAGTAAGGGGATCGTCATTAAAGTTGCATGGAAACGTTCGTTTAACAAGCTGCGTAAATCATCCATAGTTGTTGGAATTTTTTTGCCGGCTGTCTTTAATTCATATAGGTGACGGGCGCTTTTTAAATTGATTACATATAAAATGATTAGCGATAAACAGACTAAAATTGCTGCAATTCCGAATAATAATAAGAGCATTGAATTATCGCCTTCTTTTAGAACTTCAATCCCTAAAGAATCATCATATACTAACCCTTGCTGTTGGGTCCCTAGTGTTCCTAGCATCATTAATGCGTGGAAACCATTACGGATTAACCAATAGATAAAGCCAATTTCAGCTGTTAAAAAGATGATTCCCTTTAACCACTGCTTGTTGGCGAAGTTTGCAGCACCCATAACTAAAAAAGATAGTTTTGTAGCGAAGTCGCCTTTTTTAAAGACCTCTCGAAATGACGTCTGGGCTTTCTTTTTCTTGAACATCTTCGTTCACTCACTTTCTACTTAAATAAAAAAGATAGAGGAAATGGGACAGCAGATTGAAGCTCGTCCCATTTCTTTACTCTTTTTATTCTTTTGCTTCTTTTGATGTGTCTTGGACTAATTTATCTAATTTTGCTTGATAATCCGCAGGTTTGATATTGCCTTTGTACGTATCATTGATCACTGCATCCATCGCAGGCCAGAATGAAACGATTTCTGGGATTTTTGGCATTACCACAGAGTGGGTTGGTTGCGCCATTTCTAAGATAGCTTTTGCAACAGTATCTTGTGTAATTTCTTCGTTTGTTTGTAATTTTTTGTTTGAAGGGACAAAGCCGATTTCTTTAAAGTAAGTCATTTGTGCTTTTTCGCTGGTTAAATAGTTTGCTAATGTCATTGCGGCCAATGGTGCTTGTGTTTGTTGGTTGACAGCAAAACTACGAACGCCCAAGAAAGCTTTCATTTGTTTTTCTCCATTGCCAAAATCAATGGTTGGATAGGCAGCAGCCCCCATTTTGTCGCCAAGAGCTTTTTCTACATCGTTTTTAGACCAAGGGCCAGAAAGGAAGGCATCCGTTTTGCCAGAACCTAGATTAGACAATGCTTCTGTATTTGATTGGATCACACCAGGATTATTTTTTTGATCGGCAATCCATTGTAATACTTCTATACCTTGTTGGTTGTTAAAGTTGGTACCTTTTGGATCTTCGCCATTTTCACCATATAAGTAATCGCCGTTACTCATAAATAGAGGACCGAAGATATAATTTGCGCCATCTTCGCCAAAATTGGTACCGATTTTGCCTTTTTCAGTTAAAGACTTCCAAGTTTTGATTTCCTCTGGAGAATACGTATCTTTGTTATAATAAAGAACTTGTGACTCTACGGCATAAGGGTAGGCATAGACTTTGTCTTTCCAAGTGACCCCTGCGACTGCCGAGTCAATATTATTTTCTTTGACTTCTTTTTCATATTTTGTGTTAGGGTAAATCAGACCAGCTTCTGCCATTTGACCAATTTGATCATGTGGCATCATGAAAACATCTGCGGCAGCTTTAGGATCTTTTGCAATGTCTTTTTTAGCATCTGCCGAATTTCCAGCAGTTAAGTTAACTTTAATATCGGGGTTTTCTTTTTCAAAATCGGCGACAACTTTTTTAAAGACGCCCATATATTCAGTATCAACCCATAATTTTACGTCACCAGCTGCTTTGTTTGCTGAACCGCTTTCATTTTCAGCTTTCGTTTTTTCTGCGCCACCACAGGCAGTAAGTAAAACCGCAGAAGCACTTAAAAGGATACCGCCCATTAAAATCTTTTTCCAATTCGCTTTCATTTTTGAACCCTCCAAAAATTATTTTTTACAAGTCTTATTATGCAACCGATTGCGGAAATAATCAAGTGTTTTTCATCAAGAAAGTTAAAAAAGTTTTTTTGTTATAAATAACATACTGTTTGTTTAAAGTGGTGTATACCACTAATTAAGCATTTTAAATAAAAAAATAAAAAAGGGTATACAAATGCAATCGTTTGCGCTAAAATGTGTTCGAGTATTAGAAAATACACGAAAAGCGACAATTAAAGGAGAGAATTAAATGAACACTGCTGCAATCTACCATCGTCCAGAAAGTGAATTTGCTTATCTTTATACAGAAGAAACCATGCATATTCGTTTGCGTACGGCAAAAGGCGACATTGCCTCTGTCCAATTAGTGCAAGGAGATCCTTATCTTTTAGGGAAAGAAAAGTGGTACCAACAGTCGTTAACTATGAAGAAGTTAGTATCTACGGAGTTATATGATTACTGGTTTATTGCATTAAGTGCAAAATTTAAACGCCTTTCATATGCTTTTACTTTAGTAGGGACGGATGGCTTGACGGCGTTTTATGGCGAACACGGCATTTATCCTTTAGAAGAAAAGTATTTAGCGATGGCGAATAATTATTTTCGGATGCCGTATTTTCATGAAATCGATCGTTTTAAAGCACCTGAATGGGTAAAAGAAACGGTTTGGTATCAAATATTTCCAGAGCGTTTTGCAAATGGTGATCCCGCCAATGATCCTGAAGGGACGTTGCCGTGGGAATCTAAAAGACCAGATCGACAAGATTTTTTTGGTGGGGATTTGCAAGGGGTGCTAGATCATCTTGATTACATTGAAGATTTAGGTGTTAACGGCTTATATTTTTGCCCAATTTTTGAAGCGTTTTCTAATCACAAATATGATACGATTGATTATTTAAAAATTGACCCAGCTTTTGGTGATGGCGCTACCTTTAAGCGTTTAGTCGAAGAGTGTCATCGACGGGGCATCAAGATTATGTTGGACGCCGTTTTTAACCATATGGGGGACACTTCGCCTCAATGGCAAGATGTGTTAAAAAATGGCCAGGACTCAATTTATGCCGATTGGTTCCACGTAAATGAGTTTCCAGCTAGCTATGAAGAAAGTGCTGATTTTGAAGAAGCAAGCAACATTACCTATGATACTTTTGCATTCACTCCGCATATGCCTAAATTAAATACAGCAAATCCAGAAGTGCAAGCCTATCTTTTAGAAATTGCTCGTTATTGGATTGAGGAATATGATATTGACGCCTGGCGTTTAGATGTGGCAAACGAAGTGGATCATGCGTTCTGGAAAAAATTCCGGCAAACATGTGATGACGCAAAAGAAGATTTTTATATTTTAGGAGAAATTTGGCACTCGTCGCAAAGCTGGCTCCAAGGAGACGAATTTCATGCAGTGATGAATTATGCATACACAGATGCGATTATGGGCTACTTTGTCAAGCAAGAACTGTCCTTGGAAAAGATGCTTTCTGAAATGAACAACCAGTTAATGCTCTATCGACAACAAACGAATCAAATGCAGTTTAATGTTTTAGATTCCCACGATACACCACGCTTATTGCATGAAACGAAAGAGGATAAAGAGCTGATGCGCCAAGTATTAGCGTTTACGTATATTCAACCAGGTGTCCCTTGTCTTTACTATGGTGATGAAATTGGTATGACAGGTGATATGGATCCTGATTGTCGTCGTTGTATGGTTTGGGAGGAAAATCAGCAAGATTTGGATTTGAAGGAATTTGTAAAATCATTGATTGCCCTTCGCAAAAAGTATGCGGCTGTTTTTTCTGGTGGAACAATCGATTGGACAGGAACTTCTTTTGAAACGGGGTTGATTAGACTCGCTTGTCGTTTGGAGGAACAGACGATTTATGGGATTTTTAATACTGGCCAAGAGACACAATTTGTCGATAGAACTGATCGAGAAGTTTTGCTAAGTTCTTCTATCGAAATTGCTTCAGAACAGATAATGGTTTTACCAAAAGGTTTTCTTTTATATCAAGCATAATAATTAAGCAAAGGAATGTGAAGAAGAATGGAAAAACATTGGTGGCAAGAAGTCGTGGTTTATCAGATTTATCCTCGCAGTTTTAAGGATAGCAATGGAGATGGCATTGGAGATTTACCAGGAATTATTGAAAAATTGGATTATTTGGAAACGTTAGGCATTGGGGCTATTTGGTTATCACCAGTTTATCAATCACCCAATGATGACAATGGTTATGACATTTCTGATTATGAAGCGATTATGACAGAGTTTGGGACGATGGCGGATATGGATCGTCTAATTGAGGAAGCGAAAAAGCGAAAGATTGAAATTATTATGGACTTAGTGGTTAACCATACGTCAGATGAACATCGTTGGTTTATTGAAGCGAAAAAAAGCAAGGAGAACCCCTACCGAGACTATTATGTATGGGCTGATCCTGCTTCAGATGGCGGTGCGCCTAACCGATTGAAATCTGCCTTTTCGGGTTCGGCGTGGACGTTTGATGAAGCGAGTGGGCAATACTATTTGCATTTGTTTAGTAAAAAACAACCAGATTTAAATTGGGAAAACCAACAAATGCGTCAGTCGGTTTACGAGATGATGAATTTTTGGATTGATAAAGGAATTGGCGGTTTCCGTTTAGATGTAATTGACTTAGTGGGTAAAATTCCAGGAGAAGAGATCACCGCGAATGGGCCTCATTTACATCGTTATTTACAAGAAATGAACGCCGCGACATTTGGCGGCAAAGAGCTGTTAACTGTAGGTGAAACATGGGGGGCCACACCTGAGATTGCAAAAATGTACTCTAGTCCAGAGCGTCATGAATTATCTATGATTTTTCAGTTTGAACATATGAGCTTAGATCAACAACCAGGTAAAGAAAAATGGGACCTTCAGCCAATGGAAGTTGCCAAGTTGAAACAGGTTTTTGCAAAATGGCAAACAGAATTAGGAAATGATGGCTGGAATTCTTTGTTTTGGAATAACCATGATTTACCGAGAATGATTTCACGTTGGGGAAATGATCAGGAATATTGGTTGGAAAGTAGTAAGTTATTCGCTATTTTACTGCACATGATGAAAGGCACACCTTATATTTATCAAGGGGAAGAAATTGGTATGACCAATACGCCGATTACAGATATTCGTGAAGCGCGGGACATCGAAACGATTAACATGTACCATGAGTATCTAGAAAAAGGATATTCTAAAGAAGAAATTTTGCTGAAAATTAATACTAAAGGTCGTGATAATGCACGCCGGCCTATGCAGTGGACCGCTGAAAAAAATGCTGGCTTTACGACGGGTACACCTTGGATTGATGTTAATCCCAATTATCAAACGATTAACGTCGCTGCTGCTTTGGCAGATAAAAATTCACTATTCTATACGTACCAAGAAATGATTCGTTTGAGAAAAGAACATCCTTTAATTGTTTGGGGCAACTTTGAATTGCTAGAAACAGTGGACGAAGTGATCAGTTTTTATCGTACCTATGGTGAGGAACGCTGGCTTGTTGTAACGAACTTTTCTGACAAAGTTCAGCCATTTTCTGCAGACGTTCATGTAGAACAAGTAATGATTGAAAATATGCCGACAGATGTCACTGCTTTAGCAGACTATTCGTTAGCGCCTTGGCAAGCATTTGTTGTGAAAGTGAGTCAATAAGATGGACCAATGGTGGAAAAATGCTGTCGGTTATCAAATTTATCCTCGGAGTTTTAAAGATAGCAACGGGGATGGTATTGGTGATTTGCAGGGAATTATTGAGAAATTACCGTATTTAAAAGAACTAGGGGTCGATTTTTTATGGTTAAATCCGATTTACACTTCGCCAAACGTTGACAATGGTTATGATATTGCGGATTATCAAGGGATTCAGCCAGAATTTGGTACGATGGAAGATTTTCAAGAACTTTTGGACCAAGCGCATCAATTAGGTTTGAAGATTATTCTTGATCTGGTAGTCAATCATACCAGTGATCAACATCCGTGGTTTGTTGAAGCAAAAAAAAGTTTAGATAATCCGTATCGTGAGTATTATTTATGGGCCGATGCGACACCAGATCGTATGCCGAATGAATGGCAAAGCTTTTTTGGTGGCTCGACTTGGACGTATGACGCGGGTACAAAGCAAGCATATTTTCATGTGTTTGCAAAAGAGCAACCTGATTTGAACTGGAAAAATCCTAAAGTTCGTGAAGAGATTTATGCGATGATTCGCTGGTGGTTAGATTTGGGAATTGATGGTTTCCGATTGGATGCGATTAGTCATATCCAAAAAGAACCTTGGGATTTTAAAATTACCACGAATCCGTGGGCTCCCTTTATGAATGTAAAAGGCATTGAAGACTATATGCTGGATTTGAAAGCTATTTTTGCTGAGTATGACATCATGACAGTGGGGGAAGCTAGCGGCGTTTCAAGTAAAAAAGCGGTGAAATGGACCAATGATGCGGGCTATCTGAATATGATTTTTGAATTAGAGCACAATGTTCGAGAAGGAAAGCCAGGAGAAGAACGGTTAAATATTTTAGGCTATAAAAAAGTAATGGATCGCTGGCAAAAGCATTTAGGGACAGAAGGCTGGAATGCATTATATGTAGAAAATCATGATAATCCCAGAATCAATTCAATTTTAGGCAATGAAACCTCTCATTCTGCTAAGGCGATTGGAACAATCGCCTTGCTCTTGCGAGGAACGCCGTTTATTTATCAAGGACAGGAAATCGGCATGGTTAATTATCCGTTTCAACAGATTGACGAGTTAGATGCTAAAGATTCTCATAACCATTATCGTTTGCTTATAGAAAGTGGCTACGATGCGAAACAAGCATTGAAAGAAGTGGCGCATTGGACGCGGGACCATTCGCGTACGCCTATGCAGTGGACGAGTCAAGAGGCAAGTTCATTCACCTCGGGGCATCCGTGGTTAGCAATTCATCCCAATTTCAAAGAAATAAATGTGGCTGACCAAGAAACGGATGCACAATCCGTGTTGAATTATTATAAAAAGTTAATTGCGCTGCGGAAAGAAAATCCAGTCTTTACAGATGGACAGTTTGAACTATTAGCGCCCAATCATCCGTCTGTTTTTGCTTTTTTAAGAAAAACAACTGAGGCAACAGCGTTAGTGATTGTCAATTTAAGTGGAGAAAAGTGCCAATTTGACTTGCCGAATAAATTACTAGGCAGAAAGTGGCAACAATTATTAGGGAATCAAGATTTTACGGTGAAGAAACGGATGCAGTTAGCACCTTATCAGGCAGGCGTATTCCAATAACTGATTTGTTCTATAACGAGTGCAAGAGGCTTACTTTTAAGTGGGGCTCTTGCACTCGTTTTTAGGAACTTCAACAACCGAGAGACTTCGTAAATAATTGAATTTTTACAGAAATGCGTTATACTTACTTTGAGTAAGTTATTTAATTTTTATGAAAGTAGGGGGAAATGATGCCGAAAACACGTGTAGAAGCATTTACAGATGCAGTGATTGCGATTATTTTAACGTTATTAATTTTAGAATTAAAAATTCCTGAAAAAGCAGATTGGTCTGCTCTGACTCAATCTGGACACAAAATCATTATTTATTTAATTAGTTTTGTTACTTTATTAATTTACTGGAACAATCATCATCATTTATTTCAAAGTGTCCGTAAAATTGATGGACGTGTCCTTTGGATGAATAATTTTCTAATTTTGACGTTGACGTTTTTCCCGTTTGTTACTGGTTGGGTAGGTGAACATCCGTTTTCTTGGCCGCCACAAGCTTTGTATGGCTTAGTAGTATTAGGAGCTGATGTTGCTTATTATCTAGTGGTGCGGGCATTGATTCAGGCAAATGGGCCCAAATCCGAAGTACAACGTTTGTTTGGCCACTATCCAAAATTAACGCTTTCGATTGTGTTGAATATTATTGCGTTGATTGTGGGTAAACTGGTAGCACCAATCGCTGTCCTGATTATTGATACGATTGTTTTAGTCATGTGGTTTATTCCTGAGCGAAAAGCAGAAATAAAGGAAATTTTAAAGTAGTCATTTTTTATTTATAACAAAAAAGTCATAAATCTTTTGACAAGAATGTCAAACTCCTCTATTATAAGAAGTGGATAAAAACTGAATAATTGTTAGGTGAGGCTCCTATTTGGACAAATGCTGCTGCCGCGAAAGGATCGAGAGACCCTTAGTTGGTTGAACAGGAATAATCGTGAAGGTTATTCATAATGTAGCTGATACATGTTATCTACGCCCTATAGTGCTAAAGCTCAACGATAGAGAATCTTATTTAAAGATGGTATTTTGGGACGTACTCTATTGTTGAGTAGGTCCTTTTTTGTGTGTTTGGCAAAAAAGCAATTATTCACTGGAAGTATAAATAAGAAAAAGAAAGGATGACTGTCATGGAAGACCCTGGAAGTGAACAGAGAAACAAAATACAGTCACCAACGAAAGGAGAAGATTTTAGCGCTCTTTTCGGCAGGTGACCACAACCTTGGAGGAAAAGAAAATGATGAACAAAAAAACAATGGATATGAGAAAAGCAACCAAAGATCAAGAATTACGTAAATTGGCTTTGCTTTCTGAACGGGAATTAATGATGGAATTACGGACATCTGAAAAAGGACTCTCGAATGAAGATGCCGAAAAAAGATTAGAGGAATTTGGACCAAACGAAGTTTCTGCACAAAAGCCAACCCCAGCAATTATTTTATTTTTAAGTGCATTCAAAGATCCGTTTGTCTATGTCTTAGCCTTATTGATGGTCGTTTCAACTTTAACGAAAGATTTCGAAGCCGCTATCGTGATGGGCGTGATGATTTTAGCCAGTGTCTTGATTGCTTTTATACAAGAGTATCGTTCTCAAAAAGCGAGTTTGGATTTAAAAGAATTAATTGAAAATACCGCTGCAGTGACACGGGAAGGGATTACGAAAGAAATTCCAATGGACGAAATTGTTCCAGGAGACATTGTAACTTTAGCTACAGGAGACATGATTCCTGCAGATGCCGTGTTGATTTGGACCAAAGATTTATTCGTTAATCAATCGTCGCTAACAGGCGAATCCATGCCTGTCGAAAAATTTGTGGATGCAGGTGTGGATCGTCAACAAACAGAGGTTTCTGCATTAGATATGCAAGACCTAGTGTTTATGGGCACAGATGTCTTGAGTGGACAAGGAAAAGCGATTATTTTAAAAACTGGGCAACATACATTTTTTGGTGATATTGCTAAAAATGCTACAACACAACGAGGAAAAACTAGTTTTGACTTAGGCTTAGCAAAAGTCAGTAAGTTTTTATTACGAATGGTAATGATTTTGTTTCCAATCGTTTTCTTGATTAATGGTTTAACTAAAGGTGCTTGGGGCGAAGCGTTTTTCTTCGCGATTGCCGTTGCAGTTGGTTTGACACCAGAAATGTTGCCAATGATTGTTACGAGTAACTTAGCCAAGGGTGCATTATCCTTATCGAAACATAAAGTCATTGTTAAAGAATTAGCGGCTATCCAAAATTTGGGTGGTATGGATGTGCTCTGTACAGATAAAACTGGAACGATTACCGAAGATCGTGTAGTTTTGGTTCAACATTTGAATCCATTAGGTGATTTGAGTGACGAGGTTCTAAATTTAGCCTACTTAAATTCTTCTTATCAAACAGGTTGGAAAAATTTAATGGATATTGCCGTTATTAATTTTTATGAAGAGCATCAATGGAAAACGCCGTTTAAAAATGTCACTAAAATTGATGAAATTCCTTTTGATTTTTCCAGACGCCGCTTAACGGTTGTCGTAAATGCAGATGATCATCAATTGATGATTACGAAAGGCGCCGTGGAAGAAATGGAAGAAGTGTGTACGCATGCGCAAATTAATGGCGAAATTGTACCATTAAGCACTGCTGTACGAGAAGAACTACGCCGAGTGAATGTTCAAATGAACAAACAAGGGATGCGTGTGTTAGCGGTAGCTGTAAAAAAAGATGTCCATAAAGAAGCAGTTTATTCAGTTGAAGATGAAAAAGAGATGACATTGATTGGGTTTATGGGTTTTCTTGATCCAGCAAAAGAGTCAGCCGTCAGCGCTATCCGCTCCTTACATGAACATGGTGTCAACGTGAAAGTGCTAACGGGCGATAATGACATTGTCGCCAAAAAAGTCTGTAAAGATGTAGGTATTGAAGTTTCCCATGTGTTATTAGGTTCTCAAATTGAAGCAATGACAGATGAAGAGTTGCGGGCGCAAGTAGAAGAAACTAATTTATTTGCCAAATTAAATCCGATGCAAAAATCTAAAATCATTGAATTGCTACAAGCAAAAGGTCATACGGTTGGTTTTATGGGGGATGGCATTAATGATGCACCGGCATTACGAAAAGCTGATGTGGGCATTTCAGTAGATACTGCAGCTGATATTACTAAAGATGCTAGCTCGATTATTTTACTGGAAAAAAGTTTAAATGTACTGGAATCTGGTGTGATTGAAGGACGAAAAGTATTTAGCAATATGATGAAATATATTAAAATTACCATCAGCTCCAATTTTGGGAATGTCTTTTCAATTTTAGTAGCCAGTGCCTTTTTACCATTTCTACCAATGCTTTCCTTACAACTCTTGATTCAAAATTTGATTTATGATGTGGCTCAGTTGACAATTCCTTGGGATAATGTCGATGAAGAAGAGTTATTAAGCCCTGTTCGGTGGGAAACGAACGGACTAGCGAAATTTACAGTATGTATTGGCCCGGTAAGTAGTATTTTCGATATTCTAACGTATCTTGTCATGTGGTTTGTGTTTAGCGCCAATAGTTTGGCAACTCAACATTTATTCCAAACAGGTTGGTTTATGGTGGGACTTGTTAGTCAAACGTTAGTTGTTCATATGGTCCGGACGCGGAAAATACCATTCATTCAAAGTCGTGCGTCAATGCCTGTGATGTTAAGTAGTTTAGGCGCAATTTTACTCGGTTTCCTGATTGTAGCAACGCCTATAAGAGAGGTTTTTGACTTTGTGAAACTTCCGGCTAACTACTGGCCATGGTTCTTTGGAATCATCATTGCGTACATGTTAACTGTTGAAGTAGCTAAACGTTTATATATTAAAATTACTAAGGAATGGATTTAGTAAAATCTACTGAAAGAGAAAAGAAATTGCTAAGCTGTATTACTCGTTTTGCGAAAATTTGGTGATTTTAAGCAATGAATGTTCGTGATAAAACCTAAGGCAAAGTATTTGGCAAAAAAACGAGCCAAAAAAAATAAAAATTAACGAAAAAAACTTTGTTCTCTAAAAAATAAAAAACCGCATGCTGAGTAGGTTACTCGGCTGACGGTTTTTATTTTTTGGTTTTTTCAAGATAATTTTCATGAAAACGCAAAGTTCGGAAATCAGATTACTAGCCAGCTCGGGGATGAGGGGGCTCGAATTAATAGAACTGTTATATAATATTTTCAAAATAGAATATAACAGTTAGGAGAAAAATAGTACAGAAGAAGTGTGGAACAGAAACCGTTTTCTTGTTTGTGAAAATTATCACTAAACCGCAAAAACATGCGGTTTTGCTCTTTTGTGAAAAAATGAAGAAATTAGAGTTTTTTTCTTGCGCTTTTTCGAATTTAGTGATAATTTGTTAAGTGTAGTCGATAAAAAGTAATACAGTTTCGCACTCTGTTTTACTTTTATCGAAATTAAAGAAACGTAATAGAGAGGATTGTGTGACAAAATGGCAAAGGCTAAGAAACAAAAACCTATTGACTTTAAAGAGCTAATGGCTAAAGTCGACGCTGATTTCCCAACTTTCCAAATCTTGGATCAAGATGGAAAAATTGTGAATGAAGATTTAGTACCTGATTTATCGGATGAGGAATTAGTTGAATTAATGACACGCATGGTTTGGTCTCGTGTGTTAGACCAACGTTCTACTGCATTAAACCGTCAAGGACGCTTAGGATTCTTCGCGCCAACAGCTGGACAAGAAGCAAGCCAATTGGCAAGTCAATTTGCAATGGAAAAAGAAGACTACTTACTACCAGGTTACCGTGATGTACCTCAATTAGTACAACATGGTTTACCATTAAGAGAAGCTTTCTTATGGTCTCGTGGTCACGTAGCAGGGAACTACTACGCGGAAGATTTAAATGCATTACCACCACAAATTATCATTGGTGCTCAATACATCCAAGCAGCTGGTGTTGCTTTAGGATTGAAAAAACGTGGAAAAGAAAATGTTGTCTTCACTTATACTGGTGACGGCGGTTCTTCACAAGGGGACTTCTATGAAGCAATTAACTTTGCTGGTGCTTACCAAGCAAACGGTGTCTTCATTATCCAAAACAATGGTTTTGCGATTTCTACACCTCGTGAAAAACAAACAGCGGCTAAAACTTTAGCTCAAAAAGCTGTTGCAGCAGGAATTCCTGGTATTCAAGTTGATGGTATGGATCCATTAGCAGTTTACGCAATTGCAAAAGAAGCACGTGATTGGTCAGCTGCAGGAAATGGTCCAGTTTTAATTGAAACATTAACTTATCGTTATGGTCCACATACTTTATCTGGAGACGATCCAACACGTTACCGTTCAAAAGAAATGGATGACGAATGGGTACAAAAAGATCCATTGACTCGTTTCCGTAAATATCTAACAGATAAAGGCTTATGGTCTGAAGCAAAAGAAGAAGAAATTATTGAAAAAACAAAAGAAGAAATCAAAGTAGCGATTGCAGAAGCGGATAAAGCGCCAAAACAAAAAGTTTCTGATTTCTTGAAAAATATGTTTGAAGTTCAACCTCAAACAATTAAAGAACAAATTGCATTTTATGAAGCGAAGGAGTCGAAATAAAAATGGCACAAAAAACTATGATCCAAGCAATTACAGATGCCTTAGCTCTTGAATTAGAGAAAGACGAAAATGTCTTAATCTTCGGTGAAGACGTTGGTAACAACGGTGGGGTTTTCCGTGCAACTGAAGGTTTACAAGAAAAATTTGGTGAAGACCGCGTCTTCGATACACCTTTAGCTGAATCTGGTATCGGTGGATTGGCTTTCGGTCTTGCCTTGCAAGGTTACCGTCCAGTTCCTGAAATCCAATTCTTTGGTTTCGTTTTTGAAGTATTTGACGAAATCGTTGGTCAA
Source organism: Enterococcus sp. AZ119 (assembly GCF_050546175.1). Lineage (NCBI taxonomy): Bacteria > Bacillati > Bacillota > Bacilli > Lactobacillales > Enterococcaceae > Enterococcus > Enterococcus sp. AZ119. The sequence goes on from NZ_CP172951.1 coordinate 1,115,577, forward strand.
ATGGCTCGTACGCGTTACCGTATGGGTGGAACTCGTAATATGCCAATTACTGTTCGTGCCCCATTTGGTGGTGGTGTTCATACACCAGAACTTCACTCAGATAACTTAGAAGGATTAATCGCACAATCACCAGGTGTTCGTGTTGTTATTCCATCAAACCCTTACGATGCAAAAGGACTATTAATTTCATCTATTCGTAGCAACGATCCAGTTGTTTACTTAGAGCACATGAAATTATACCGTTCATTCCGTGAGGAAGTGCCAGACGAAGCTTATGAAGTGCCTTTAGATAAAGCGGCTGTAACTCGTGAAGGAACAGACGTATCAATCATCACTTACGGTGCTATGGTTCGTGAAGCGATTAAAGCAGCTGATAGCTTAGCGAAAGACAATATTTCAGCAGAAATCATTGACTTACGTACAGTGGCTCCTTTAGATGTGGAAACAATTATTAACTCTGTTGAAAAAACTGGCCGTGTGGTTGTCGTTCAAGAAGCACAAAAACAAGCTGGCGTTGGCGCTATGGTTGTTTCTGAAATTTCTGAACGTGCCGTATTATCATTAGAAGCACCAATCGGACGTGTATCTGCTCCAGATACAATCTTCCCATTCGGACAAGCAGAAAATATCTGGTTACCAAATGCGAAAGATATCGAAGCAAAAGCTAGAGAAATCGTCGAATTTTAATAGTTATTCGAAGTAGATAAACGAAGAATTAAACAGGTGGATTACGGCTATAGGCATGAAATGTTCAGCTACTATAGTCGTTTCCCCGCGTTTTGCTCCTAAGAAAATAGACAGATCCAACGAAGAAGGGAAGACTTAAAAAATGGCTTATCAGTTTAAATTACCGGATATCGGTGAAGGGATTGCCGAAGGCGAAATCGTTAAATGGTTTGTGAAACCTGGCGATACAATCAACGAAGACGATACGTTATTAGAAGTACAAAATGACAAATCAGTGGAAGAAATTCCATCACCAGTAACAGGTACTGTAAAAAATATCGTTGTACCAGAAGGAACAGTTGCAAACGTTGGTGACGTGTTAATCGAAATCGACGCACCTGGTCACGAAGATAACGATGCAGCACCAGCAGCTCCTGCACAAGAACAAACACCAGCACAACCTGCTGCTGTACCAACAACCGAAGCAGCTGGCGGATTTTTCCAATTCAAATTACCAGACATCGGTGAAGGAATTGCCGAAGGCGAAATCGTTAAATGGTTCGTTAAAGCGGGCGACACAATTAATGAAGATGATTCATTATTAGAAGTACAAAATGACAAATCAGTAGAAGAAATTCCATCACCAGTAACAGGTACTGTAAAAAATATCGTTGTACCAGAAGGAACAGTTGCCAATGTGGGTGACGTGTTAGTTGAAATTGACGCACCTGGTCATAATTCAGCAGCACCGGCAGCCGCAGCACCAGCTACTGACGCTCCTAAAGCGGAAGCATCAGCTCCAGCCGCTTCAACAGGCGTAGTTGCAGCCGCTGATCCAAACAAACGCGTTTTAGCAATGCCATCTGTTCGTCAGTATGCGCGTGAAAAAGACGTTGATATTACACAAGTAACTGCAACTGGTAAAGGTGGCCGTGTCATTAAAGCGGATATTGATGCCTTTGTTTCTGGTGGCTCTCAAGCAGCACCAGCTACTGAAGCTGCCGCAACAGAAGCAGCACCTAAAGCGGAAGCAGCTGCACCTAAAGCAGCGCCAAAAGCCTTTACTTCTGATTTAGGCGAAATGGAAACACGTGAAAAAATGACACCAACACGTAAAGCAATTGCTAAAGCAATGGTTAACAGCAAACACACTGCTCCTCACGTAACATTACATGATGAAGTAGAAGTTTCTAAATTATGGGATCACCGTAAGAAATTTAAAGATGTTGCTGCTGCAAATGGTACAAAATTAACATTCTTACCATACGTTGTAAAAGCATTGACTTCAACTGTTCAAAAATTCCCAATCTTGAATGCATCAATTGATGACGCAGCACAAGAAATTGTTTACAAAAATTACTTTAACATTGGTATCGCTACTGATACAGATCATGGCTTATATGTACCAAATGTTAAAAATGCTAATACGAAGAGCATGTTTGCTATCGCTGATGAAATCAACGAAAAAGCAGCATTGGCTATCGAAGGCAAATTAACTGCACAAGATATGCGTGATGGTACAATCACAATTAGTAACATTGGTTCAGTCGGTGGCGGCTGGTTTACACCAGTAATCAACTACCCTGAAGTTGCTATTTTAGGCGTTGGTACAATTGCACAAGAACCAGTTGTTAATGCAGACGGCGAAATCGTTGTGGGACGCATGATGAAATTATCATTAAGCTTTGACCACCGTATCGTTGACGGCGCAACTGCTCAAAAAGCAATGAACAACATTAAACGCTTATTAGCTGATCCAGAATTACTATTAATGGAAGGATGATTAACAAATGGTAGTAGGAGATTTCGCCATTGAACTAGATACAGTCGTAATCGGAGCTGGTCCTGGAGGATACGTTGCTGCAATTCGTGCCGCAGAAATGGGTCAAAAAGTTGCGATTATCGAACGTGAATACATCGGAGGCGTTTGTTTAAACGTTGGATGTATTCCTTCAAAAGCTTTAATTGCTGCTGGACATCATTACCAAGAAGCACAAGATTCTTCAACTTTTGGTGTAACAGCTAAAGGAGTCGAATTAGACTTTGCAAAAACACAAGACTGGAAAGATAACACAGTTGTAAAATCATTAACAGGCGGCGTTGGCATGTTATTGAAAAAACACAAAGTGGAAATTATTGAAGGCGAAGCATTCTTCGTTGACGAAAATACATTGCGTGTTATTCACCCAGACTCAGCACAAACTTACTCATTCAATAATGCTATTGTAGCAACAGGTTCTCGTCCAATTGAAATCCCAGGATTCAAATTTGGCGGACGCGTGTTAGATTCTACAGGCGGTTTAAACTTAAAAGAAGTTCCTAAAAAATTCGTTATTATCGGTGGCGGTGTCATCGGTGCTGAATTAGGTGGCGCTTATGCTAACTTAGGTTCAGAAGTAACAATTTTAGAAGGTAGCCCATCAATTTTACCAACTTATGAAAAAGATATGGTTAAAGTTGTCACAGACGACTTCAAGAAGAAAAACGTAACAATCGTGACTTCTGCAATGGCTAAAGAAGCTGTTGACAATGGCGATAGCGTCACTGTTAAATATGAAGTTAACGGAAAAGAAGAAAGTGTTGAAGCAGATTACGTAATGGTCACTGTTGGACGTCGTCCAAACACAGACGACTTAGGCTTAGAACAAGCGGGCGTTGAAATTGGCGAACGTGGTTTAATCCCAGTTGACAACCAAGGACGTACTAACGTGAAAAACATCTTCGCAATCGGCGACATCGTACCAGGTGCTGCGTTAGCGCATAAAGCAAGCTACGAAGCAAAAATTGCTGCTGAAGCAATTTCTGGTAAGAAAGTTGCAGTTGATTACAAAGCAATGCCAGCTGTTGCCTTTACTGATCCAGAATTGGCAAGCGTTGGTATGACTGTTGCAGAAGCAAAAGAAGCGGGAATCGAAGCAAAAGGCTACAAATTCCCATTTGCTGGTAACGGCCGTGCAATCTCTTTAGATAAAACTGAAGGATTCATGCGTTTAGTTACAACTGTAGAAGACAATGTCATCATCGGTGCACAAATTGCCGGTGTCGGTGCAAGTGACATGATTTCTGAATTAGCTTTAGCTATTGAATCTGGCATGAATGCAGAAGACATTGCTTTAACAATCCACCCACACCCATCATTGGGCGAAATTACTATGGATACAGCTGAATTGGCTTTAGGTTTACCAATTCATATATAATAGTATCACTTTGTCGCACGACAGATATAATGCGCCTTTTGCACTTGTTGCATTAGCCACAGCAAGAGCAAAAGGTGTAAAAAAACAACGACTTCTAGGAGTCGTTGTTTTTTTATGCTCTGTTCTTTCTTTTACGGTATTTAAGGGGTGTTTCACCCGTTTCTTGTTTAAAGATCCGGACAAAATAGCTATCTTCAACAAACCCTAAATCTTCACTGATTTGGGCAATTGTTTTATCTGTCTCCAAAAGAAGCTGTTTAGCCCATGTGATTTTTAATTGTCGATAAAATTGACTAAAGGGAATACCAAACTCCTCTTTTAATAAACGACTTAAATACGTCGGTGTCAAATGAACAAGGTCTGCCAGTTCTTGTAAATTTAAACGCAGCGATTTGTTTTCCCAAAGGGCATCTAAAACCGGTTGTAATTGCTTATTTTTAGTTTGATAGGCACTTGAAGGAGTTAATTGAGCAGTTAATAAAGTTTGTTGAATATCTTTTTGGATCATATTCAATGGCTCCAGCTCTTCTTTTCGCGAACTAATCTGTAAGGATTGTTTGTACGTATTGATTAAATAATCTTTTTTGATGGCTTCAGAAATAATATATTGGCTTAGATCAGCGATTAATGTCGCGCTCTTTTCTAAGTCTGCTAGTTCTAAAACAGGGTATTGTTGATACAGCTCTTGGTGTGTTACTAAAAATTCTTGAATGAAGGCATCATTCATGGTTAAAACCTGTTCTAACTCTTCTTGGTGATCTTCGAGCAAAACTTCACCAGCCATAATGGCTCCTACATACTGGTCATCAACAATAATGGGGATGGCCATATCAACGATGTTAAAGTGACAACGGTAGATAAAAGGCTGACCAGTGCGAACAGCTTCCAAGCCACCACGAGCATCACATTTTTCACAAAGTTTCGAGAGCTCAGGGGAGTGACGTACCAGTTGGCAAAAGGGTTGAACTTGACTATGTTTCGTCACAGGACGACCTTTATAATCGACTAAAATAATGGCTAAACGAGTGCTTAAGGCCAATGATTCTTGCAATTTTTCCCACTTTTCTAAATCTAAAATATTTTTTAATTCTACAGTCATAAGGCAATCCTTCAATCTAAAGTTTAAAAATCATAATATTTTATTATTTCACAAAATAATTCTATCATTTTTTGCAAGAAAACGATACCAAAAGTTCAATGCTTTTTGGATGAAAGCGTTTTATACTATGTATGTAAACAAAATATAGGAGGCTATCAACATGAGAAAAGCATTGATTTTACCAACGAAATATGTTCAAGGGGAAGATGAATTACTAAACTTAGGTTACTTCGTTTCAACTTTTGGAAAAAAAGCGTTACTAATTGCAAATCCTGCTGACGTTGATCGTGTACGTCCACAATTGGAAGAAACAGCGAAAAAGTTTGACATTACCTTCGTAGAGGGTGGCTTTAGTGGAGAAGTAACGCGTGAAGAAACAAAGCGCTTGCAAAACGTTGGACAAAAAGAACAAGCAGACTGTATCATTGGTTTAGGTGGCGGTAAAGCAATCGATGCTTCAAAAGTCGTAGCAGAAGGTGAAAACTTAATTATTGTACCAACGATTGCGGCTCAAGATGCACCAACTTCGCATTCAGCTGTACTATATCATGAAGATGGCTCATTTGATGATTATGCTTACTTTAAACAAAGTCCAAGCGTCGTTATGGTTGATACAAAAGTGGTTGCCAAAGCGCCAACTAGATTTTTAGTTGCTGGAATGGGGGATGCCTTATCCACATATTTTGAAGCACGCGCAACACACAATTCATATTCTCGGGTTAATGCTAGTTTGCCAATGGGTTCAAGAGAAGGCTTAACGCCCGTTGCTAGCGGCACATATGCAGCTTTGGCCATGGCAAAACTTTGCTGGGAAAACCTCCAGGAAGATGGGTTAAAAGCGAAATTAGCTTGTGATGCAAATGTGGTTACTGAATCATTGAATAAGATCATTGAAACAAATATCTTACTTTCAGGATTAGGTTTTGAAAGTGGTGGTTTAGCTGCAGCGCATGCGATTCATAACGGTATGACAGTCTTACCTGGTGCGCACAGTTATTTACATGGTGAAAAAGTAGCTTTTGCAACGATTGCACAACTTGTATTAGAAGATGCAGCAAAAGACGAATTAGAAGCTGTTTTAGACTTTAGCGCTTCTGTAGGTTTACCATTAACGCTTTCAGACATTGGTGTCGATGAAATCACTTATGAAGAAGCATTGGAAGTAGCCAAAATTGCTTGCATTCCAGAAGAATCAATTCATTCAATGCCATTCCCAATTGTCGTTGAAGAAGTAGCGAATGCAATCATTGTTGCAGATAAAGTCGGACAAGAATATAAAACAAGACATAAATTAGATTAAGGAAGTGTCCACATGAAAGCAGATATTTTACTCGTTTCACATAGCAAAATGATTACAGATGGTATTAAAGAGATGATTGAACAGATGAATGCCAGTGAAGAAATTACGATTCATTCACTTGGTGGCACATCAGATGGTTCATTAGGTTCAGATCCAATGAAAATCATTGACACGATTAACGAAGTGGACTCTGACCGAGAATTTTTAATTTTTGCCGATTTAGGCAGTGCCGTTTTAAGTTCAGAATTAGCTTTTGATATGCTAGAAGAAGACCAACAGAAACATTATCATTTAGTCGATGCACCATTGGTTGAAGGTGCCTTTGCGGCAGCAATTACTGCAGGTGTCTCAGATGATTTGACGCAAATTTTAGCAGAAGCTCAAAATGCTGGTAAGAAAGGGTGGAACTAAATGAAAAAAATTATTAATGAACCTGGTAAAATTGTCGAAGAAATGCTCCAAGGAATTGTGAAAAGCTATGGAAACCTTGTTCATCAAGTCGAAGATTCTCGCGTGATTGCTCGCAACGACTCAAACAAACAAGTTGGGTTAGTATCTGGTGGCGGAAGTGGTCATGAGCCTGCACATGCTGGGTTTGTTGGTGATGGAATGTTAAATGCCGCAGTTTTAGGTGATGTCTTTACTTCACCAACACCAGATCAAATTTTAACAGGGATCCAAGCGGCAGACCAAGGGGCCGGTGTTCTGTTAATCGTAAAAAATTATACAGGCGATATTTTGAACTTTGAAATGGCCAAAGATATGGCTGATATGGAAGACATTCATGTAGAAATGGTCGTTGTCGATGACGATATTGCTGTCGAAGATAGCACCTATACCGCTGGAAAACGCGGCGTTGCCGGGACTGTTCTTGTCCATAAAATTTTAGGACACCATGCCCGCCAAGGTGCTTCTTTAGAAGAGCTCGTTTCTTTAGGAGAAAAGATTGTATCAGCCACGAAAACAATTGGAGTGGCTTTAAAAGCAGCCACTGTGCCTGAAGTTGGCAAACCAGGTTTTACTTTACCAGAAGATGAAATTGAATTTGGCGTAGGGATTCACGGAGAACCAGGCTATCGTCGTGAAAAAATCCAACCATCGAAAGAGTTAGCGAAAGAATTAGTTGAAAAAACATTAAGTAGCTATGAGCAACAACCACAAACAGTAGGGGTACTTGTCAATGGCATGGGTGGCACGCCATTAATGGAACAATTTGTATTTATGAACGACGTGCTAACATTGTTAGAAGATAAAGGTGTTCAAGTGACCTTCCATAAGGTGGGTAACTATATGACGTCTATTGACATGCAAGGATTATCTTTAACGATGATTGACTTGGCGACAAAAGACTGGCAAACAGCGCTAGAAAGCAATGTAACAACAATTTCTTGGTAAGGGTGATAAAAGATGGAATTAACAGTAAAAGACATTCAAACATGGTTAGACAATTATTCAAAAGTTATTGAAGAAGAAAAAGACTATCTAAGTGAATTAGACACGCCGATTGGTGATGGGGATCACGGTAACAACATGGCTCGTGGTATGGCTGAATACAAAATTGCGTTTGACAAAAAAGTACCAACAACAATCACGGAGACATTTAAAGTCCTATCCATGGCTTTGATTTCAAAAGTTGGCGGAGCTTCTGGTCCTTTATATGGTACTGCGTTTATGAATATGACTAAAGCGACAAAAGATTTGGAAACCATCAGTTCGCCAGAGCAATTAAAAGAAATTGTTCAGCAAGGTCTAGCTGGGATTCAGATGCGCGGCAAAGCTGAACCAGGAGATAAAACGATGGTTGATGTCTGGGCACCTGTTGCTGAAGTAATTGGAACGGAACAATTTAATGAAGAAAAAATTGAACAATTTGCTGAAGCAACAAAAGATTGGGTGGCGAAAAAAGGACGTGCCTCTTATTTAGGGGAACGAGCAATTGGTCATATTGATCCAGGAGCAGCATCTAGTGCATTATTATTTGAAGAACTAGTCAAAGTAATCAATCAATAACAGTGAGAAAAAAGTTTAGCAAGTGCCTCTCTTGAAGCGCTTGCTAAGCTTTTTTATAAATAATGGTTTCTTTTGTTCATCTATGGGATAATTTAAGTAACAAAAAATAACAAAGATAGACAAATGGGGGATTTAAAAATGAAAAAGCATGTGATTGTGGGATGTTTATTAATCGTTAGCACAATGTTTGTAAGTGCTTGTGGAAATTCATCAGACGTGACCACAGAAAAAACCAGTGTCACAAAACAAGTCGAAGCTACGGGACAAAGCACATCCTCTTCTGTAGACCAAACCAAGTATGATGCCATTATTACAGAAGCTAAAAAGTTAACGGCAGAGGGGCAATATAAAGAATCAGAAGAAAAATTAGCTACGATCCCTGTTAGCGATTTAGGGAAACCTCACTATTCAATCGTTAAAGAAACGGTTGAGAAACTAAATAATCAAAATAATGAAGGCTTAAAAAGACAAGAAGAAGTCGCAGTTGAAAAGCAAACGAAGTCGAGTCCGGCTCCAACGGAATCACTTAAACCAATTCCAGATGAATTTGCTAAATGGGCAACCACGTATCTTTTTTATTATCCACGAGGAGATCAAAAGCAAGCGGGTTTAATCATTGAAGCGAATGGAGCGGTCACGCAGACGAATACGAATGGCGAAATTTACACAGGAAAAGCCGAAATAAGTGGAGCTTCGGGCACTATTTTAAGTTATGATACGACTAGTTATCGCCCGACGACCCAACCAGCTACAAAATCGATTACTCCAAATGTTAAAATCACTGTTACTTGGAACAATGGCGGCGGTGTTGATGTTTATTATGGCTACGTTTCTTATTCACAACGTTTAGCTTTGACAGATGGTATCGCCGTGACAGACGGGGTCAAAGAAGTTTGGCTTTCATAAAAAGAGCTAGACATTCAAGTTTTTGCTTGAATGTCTAGCTCTTTTGTTGATTGAATCGGGGGATTTAAATACTTAGTTTCGATAAGAACGAACGGTATTATTAATAGCAGAAATACTATATTTTAATTCATCTTCTAACGTTTGATCAATGTCTGTGTCTAAAGTTTCTGCAAACATGGCTTCATATTCAGCGATAGAAAGTTCTGTCCGATTATCTAGCAGTGCTAAATGAGTTTCTTTTTGTAAATGATTTTGATAACCAGCTACTAATTCACCAGTGAAAAATTCAGCGACAGCACCAGAACCATAACTGAATAACCCAATTTGATTGCCTGCGGTTAAAGTCGTTGCATTTTCTAAAAGGGAAATGAGTCCCAGATAAAGTGAACCCGTATACAAGTTTCCTACGCGACGACTATAGATGATGCTTTCTTCATAACGGGCTAAAATTCGTTCCTGTTCTGCTTCAGTTTGGTCGGAGATTTTTGCTAATAAGGCTTTTTTGCCCATTTTTGTGTAAGGAATATGGAACGCTAAAGCATCATAATCTGCAAAATCAAGACCGGTTCGTTTTTTATGTTCATCCCAGACTTGGGCAAAAGATTGGATGTAGGTTTCGTTTGACAAAGGACCATCGACCATAGGATACGGGTGGCCTGTTGGACGCCAAAAGTCATAGATATCTTGCGTCAGCATCACATTATCCTCTTTTAAAGCCAAAATGCGCGGTTCACTAGCAACTAACATTGCAACCGCCCCAGCTCCTTGTGTAGGCTCACCGCCAGAATTTAAGCCATATTTTGCAATATCTGCCGCTACGACCAAGACTTTTTTATCTGGATGTAAGGCTACGTGATTCTTAGCTAACTGTAAGCCTGCTGTTGCTCCGTAACAAGCTTCCTTGATTTCGAAAGAGCGAGCGAAAGGTTGAATCCCCATTAAACGATGTAAGACAACTGCGGCCGCTTTTGACTCATCGATACTGGACTCAGTCCCGACAATCACCATATCAATGGCCTCTTTATCTTCTTTGGTCAAGATCGCTTCTGCGGCATTGGCTGCAAATGTCACAATATCTTGGCTGATTGGGTTCACCGCCATTTGGTCTTGCCCAATACCAATATGAAATTTTCTAGGGTCTACATTTCTGGCTTCAGCCAGTGCCGTCATATCAATATAATAAGGGGGCACAAAAAAACTAATTTTATCAATCCCAATTGTCATTTCTTTAACTCCTTTACGATAAATAGATTCATTATATAAAATAGCACGAAATGAACCAAAATGGGGAATTTTTGTATTAACTTCATAGATTATTAAAAAATATCTTATAAGTCTGTTAACATTCAGTAATTGGCACTTGTGATTCTGGGATTTTATGATATATTTCAAGATGGAGGTGCATTTAGTTGAAAACAGTAGTTATTATTGATGCATTACGAACACCAATTGGAAAATATAAAGGCAGCTTAAGTCAAGTAAGTGCCGTAGACTTAGGAACACATGTTACAACACAACTTTTAAAAAGACATTCCACTATTTCTGAAGAAATTGATCAAGTAATCTTTGGAAATGTTTTACAAGCTGGAAATGGCCAAAATCCCGCACGACAAATAGCAATAAATAGCGGTTTGTCTCATGAAATTCCCGCAATGACGGTTAATGAGGTCTGCGGATCAGGAATGAAGGCCGTTATTTTGGCGAAACAATTGATTCAATTAGGAGAAGCGGAAGTTTTAATTGCTGGCGGGATTGAGAATATGTCCCAAGCACCTAAATTACAACGATTTAATTACGAAACAGAAAGCTATGATGCGCCTTTTTCTAGTATGATGTACGATGGGTTAACGGATGCCTTTAGTGGTCAGGCAATGGGCTTAACTGCTGAAAATGTGGCCGAAAAGTATCATGTAACTAGAGAAGAGCAAGATCAATTTTCTGTACATTCACAATTAAAAGCAGCTCAAGCACAAGCAGAAGGGATATTCGCTGACGAAATAGCCCCATTAGAAGTATCAGGAACGCTTGTGGAGAAAGATGAAGGGATTCGCCCTAATTCGAGCGTTGAGAAGCTAGGAACGCTTAAAACAGTTTTTAAAGAAGACGGTACTGTAACAGCAGGGAATGCATCAACCATTAATGATGGGGCTTCTGCTTTGATTATTGCTTCACAAGAATATGCCGAAGCACACGGTCTTCCTTATTTAGCTATTATTCGAGACAGTGTGGAAGTCGGTATTGATCCAGCCTATATGGGAATTTCGCCGATTAAAGCCATTCAAAAACTGTTAGCGCGCAATCAACTTACTACGGAAGAAATTGATCTGTATGAAATCAACGAAGCATTTGCAGCAACTTCAATCGTGGTCCAAAGAGAACTGGCTTTACCAGAGGAAAAGGTCAACATTTATGGTGGCGGTATTTCATTAGGTCATGCGATTGGTGCCACAGGTGCTCGTTTATTAACGAGTTTAAGTTATCAATTAAATCAAAAAGAAAAGAAATATGGAGTGGCTTCTTTATGTATCGGCGGTGGCTTAGGACTCGCTATGCTACTAGAGAGACCTCAGCAAAAAAAAAACAGCCGATTTTATCAAATGAGTCCTGAGGAACGCCTGGCTTCTCTTCTTAATGAAGGCCAGATTTCTGCTGATACAAAAAAAGAATTTGAAAATACGGCTTTATCTTCGCAGATTGCCAATCATATGATTGAAAATCAAATCAGTGAAACAGAAGTGCCGATGGGCGTTGGCTTACATTTAACAGTGGACGAAACTGATTATTTGGTACCAATGGCGACAGAAGAGCCCTCAGTTATTGCGGCTTTGAGTAATGGTGCAAAAATAGCACAAGGATTTAAAACAGTGAATCAACAACGCTTAATGCGTGGACAAATCGTTTTTTACGATGTTGCAGATCCCGAGTCATTGATTGATAAACTACAAGTAAGAGAAGCGGAAATTTTTCAACAAGCAGAGTTAAGTTATCCATCTATCGTAAAACGGGGCGGCGGCTTAAGAGATTTGCAGTATCGTGCTTTTGATGAATCATTTATATCTGTCGACTTTTTAGTAGATGTTAAGGATGCAATGGGGGCAAATATCGTTAATGCTATGTTGGAAGGTGTGGCCGAGTTGTTCCGTGAATGGTTTGCGGAGCAAAAGATTTTATTCAGTATTTTAAGCAATTACGCAACGGAGTCGGTTGTTACGATGAAAACGGCTATTCCAGTTTCACGTTTAAGTAAGGGGAGCAATGGCCGGGAAATTGCTGAAAAAATTGTTTTAGCTTCACGCTATGCTTCATTAGATCCTTATCGGGCAGTCACGCATAACAAAGGGATCATGAATGGCATTGAAGCTGTCGTTTTAGCTACAGGAAATGATACACGCGCTGTTAGCGCTTCTTGTCATGCTTTTGCGGTGAAGGAAGGTCGCTACCAAGGTTTGACTAGTTGGACGCTGGATGGCGAACAACTAATTGGTGAAATTTCAGTTCCGCTTGCGTTAGCCACGGTTGGCGGTGCCACAAAAGTCTTACCTAAATCTCAAGCAGCTGCTGATTTGTTAGCAGTGACGGATGCAAAAGAACTAAGTCGAGTAGTAGCGGCTGTTGGTTTGGCACAAAATTTAGCGGCGTTACGGGCCTTAGTCTCTGAAGGAATTCAAAAAGGACACATGGCTCTACAAGCACGTTCTTTAGCGATGACGGTCGGAGCTACTGGTAAAGAAGTTGAGGCAGTCGCTCAACAATTAAAACGTCAAAAAACGATGAACCAAGACCGAGCCTTGGCTATTTTAAATGATTTAAGAAAACAATAAAAAAACAGTTCAGCAGAAATTATTCTGCTGAACTATTTTTTTTCACATTAGGTAGACGTTTCAGGCCACGAATTGGTTTTACTTTTAAGACATCTAAGAAGAAAGTGAACACAGGGATTCCTACAATAAGTCCCCATACACCAAAGAGACGCTCACTAACTAATAAAATGACAAACGTATAAAAGATTGGTAACTCTGTTTTACTAGACATGAATTTAGGATTTAGCACGTAAGATTCAAATAAATGAACGATTGTAATTAAAGCTAAGATATAAATCACATCGTTCAAGCCACCTTGGGAATAAGCGATGAAACTTAGCGGAATGCAGGAAATAATCACACCAGCAACTGGGACTAAGCTCAAAATGAAGATCATAATGGCTAAACTAGGTAACTGAGTAAAGCCGATTATCGCCAAGGCCAAGGTAGTAATGACTGTATTCACCACAGCAATGAAAAACTGAGCTTCCATTACGACACCAAATGTGTTGACGAACTTGTTGGCAAAATAATAGATATCCTGAAAAAACCAATCAAAATCACTTTTTAAAAATAACTTAGAAAAATCAGCCATTTGCTTCTTCTCAATCATAAAGAAGAAACTTAAAATAAAGGACATGACAAATGATAAGCCGACAGCGCCAATATCTTGAATGTAGCGTAAAATCATTGAAGCGCCATTCTGGAGTTGAGAGAGTAAGTTAGATTTTTCCAAGTATTGATCAATAAATTGCAATACTTGATTTGTATCTGTATGTGGACTTTGATAAAAATCAACTACAGAATTAATCATTTGAGTCGTTTGGTTAACTAGAACGGGAACATATTTAGTAATCGCTAAATAGATTAGAAAAACAACCAATGCATAGGTTAAGAGAACGATGACAATCGTCGGGATTTTCATATAGCGTTGAACAAAATGGACCAAACGAACAGCTAAATAGGTAAAGATAAATGTTAAAAGAATTGTTGTAATCATGCTTCTGGATAAATAAAGCACAAAAATAATCAAAGCAAGGACGCAAAAACGTCGCAAACGTTCATTTTGAATAAATTTTTGATACAAACTCATAGGGGAAACTCCTTCTTTACTGAATAATCAATCCTGTTAAGAATAACATAACCATACCGATGGCAGCTAGGCCGCAAACAATAATATGGCGGCGTTTGTACATCACTACAATGGCGATGAACTCTCGAATAAACGCGTTAGGTAAAAAATAAAAAGCGGTTTTTGCACCAATGCCATCAGCTTTTAAGCCAGCCATTCGAGCGAAAAGACCCGCTCGGAAAAGGTGATAATTGTTTGTAGTAAAAATGGCTTGGAAATTAGCATTTCCAAAATCCTCAATCATTGTTTCTTTGGAAAAACGCATATTTTCTAGTGTGTTTTTTGAATGAGCTTCTACTAAAATATCATCATCAGGAATACCTTGTGTCAAAGCATACATTTTCATCGCGACACTTTCAGGAAGTAATTCATCAGGGCCTTGGCCACCAGACATGACGATTTTTGGTGGGTTTAACGTTGCGCGATTTTGAGCCTTGTAAAATTGAATGGCTTTGTTGATGCGGGCTTGCAATAACGGCGGCACAATCTCACCATTGATTAACCCCGAACCTAACACAACAATATAATCCTGTGTATATTTTGGCTGATTAAATTGATACAACGTAGAAACAGTTAAAAAATTATAAAAAACAAACGCGAAATAAGTCAAAATAAATGGCGCAATAGTTAATGGTAAGGAGAGCCACGTTGGTAACAACGATTGAAAAAAGAAATTATAAATTAATAGTAATGTTAAGCCAATTGCCAGCAACAACGTCAACAAGTTCCCTAGAGACCGACCTTCTTTTCTCATAACAACGACCGCATTCCAATAGAGGAAAATAATTAAGGCATAGAGTCCTAAAGCCAAAGCGATAAAAATTGCCAGCAGGGCAATAATTGCTAAGGTGATTAGAAAGTAGTTGTTTGTACGAATCGCAGTAATCCCTAAATAAGTCGCTAGAACCACAAGAAAAATATTAAATAATGTTCCATTCAGTAAACGCCTTTTTTCTTTGAAGTAGAAGAGCGCAAACAAGCCAAAAAAAGCAATGGGAATTAAAAAGAAGGCTGTGCCACGAATGATTTCTAAATATAAAACATATGAGAAGAACATAAAGACAGTCCAGCCAAACATCCACGGCAACCAATCGTGTTCTTTTTTCTTTTTCCGCCACGAGGGAATGAAAAAGAGACCCAATAAATAAACACCTAAAAAGGTTAAATCACCATAAAATTGCATAAATAAACTCCTTTAAAACATTTTTCCTCTTCAGTATAACGAAAACTCTTCAAAAAAAATAGAGGAAGCACTTAGTTTCAGAAAGTTTTCTTGTTCTTTTTTTTATAAAAAAAACCTGACGATTAACGTCAGGTTTTTGAGTCAGTATTGTTTAATTAAGCTTTAGTAACGTTAGTTGCTTGAGGGCCACGTTGACCTTCTTCGATTTCGAAAGTTACTGCTTGACCTTCTTCTAAAGTTTTGAAGCCGTCACCTTGGATAGCTGAGAAATGTACGAATACATCGTTTCCGTTTTCTGCAGTGATGAAGCCAAAGCCTTTGTCTGAGTTAAACCATTTTACTGTACCTGTTTCCATAATAAATATCCTCCTAGATGTGTGTTATAACACATTCATATTTTGCAATTACTTGAAAGGTGAAAAATGTGGAAGATGTTTATTTGAAACAGCTACCCATATTACCGAACAAAAACTACATCTATTACTATAGCATACTAACTGGTTTTTGTATAGCGATAACCTTATTTTCTTTTTTATCGGATGTTTTTTAAAAACTAGAAAGTGAAGATAAGGCTGTTATAGTGCTGTTTCAATAAGGCTCAGAAAAAAAGCCCATTGTAAGGCGCTTTCTTACAATGGGCTTTTTGCCTGTTTTTAATAACGGAGGATAGCCGCTAAAGATTTTTCATCTGGTGCAGCTTTTTGGTCTAAAACAAAAACTTGACCGCCGTTTTGAATGACTTGGTAAGCAATGGTGTTTAAAAGTTTGCGACGATCATACTCTTCAGATGACATTTCATTGTTTTCAGTAACAAAGAGTGATGTTGCAATAAAAAGATGGGAAATTTTGCCGTCAGCTGCCGCTGGCGAAATATCTGTAAATTGATCTAAGAATTTACGATCTAGTAATTTGTTATAAGAAGCTGTTTCTTTTTCTGTTAACTCTGCAGCTATTTTTTCACTAGCGCTGCGGATATCTTGAATGGTTGCTTGTGCAGGTGAAGCAGCAACTGAAATTGAGCAATCATAATAAGGATTTTTAGCAATCTTTTTAAAGAGTGTTTGGTTTTCTGGTAAAGCATAAAGATAAAGCGGTAATTTTTCAGGATTATCCAGTTGATCTTTTAAGAAAGTATCGACTGCTTGATAGTAGTTCACCCAATCAATTTCAACTTCTTTATCTTTAGTATTGATGCTATGATAAGCGACACCTTCTTTAGAACCGTTAGAACTACCTTGAGTTGAAAAGTTTAAATTACCACCCGTTAATTCATCACCTAAAGCTGTGACCACGTCTGTTGGCGCGTCTTTAGGCAATTCAACAGGAGTCACAGTCGTATGATCAACCTTGTAAAGTTTCATTGAATCGCGATTTAGAGCAAGTAGGTAATAATGGTAGTTAAATTGTTTGTCTTTGACTAGTCCAAGTAAATAAGGAATCGTGTCCACGTAATATTGATCGTCAACGGGCACATCTAATCGTTGAACAAAGGTGTTTTCTGGAGATAAGATGATTGAAACACTTGCTGTGCCGTTGCGCCAGAAGGAAGCATCAGCTAGAAGTGCGTCAATTTTTTCTTGGAAAACAGACCATTTTTCCTCAGGAAATTTTTTTTCAAAGCGTGTTTTTGCCGCTTTTGCAAAATTTTTCAAAACAAGCGAATCTTTTTCTACGTTTTGATGAGCGACATGGGTGTTAAACAAGAAAGTAACAAACGGTCCATGAACTTCTTCAGAAAATAATGTTGATAAGCTATCTTTTTTTTGATTTGCCATAATAAAATCCCCCTTCTAAAAGTAAGTGTAGCACAGGAAATCGAATGTTTAAAACAATATGTTCAATAAAAGAAAACGCTTTAAAGAATTTAAATAAAGGACTGTTAATGGTGTTCTAATAAAAGTTTTATAAAAAATATAGCTGAAACTCATGATAAAAAAGGCACAAACTACTATACTTACGTTATGCCAATTATCCCGAATTGGTTTTTTCATACTTACTCCTACCAAGAGTAAATAACAACCTTCATTTCCACCACAGACGACGGTCGTGGTGGTTTTTTTTGTTTAGGTTCTAGTTTTTGCTATCAATTGACTAGGAGAAGTGAACGTTCTTTAAGAATTTGTCATTTCAAATTTACGGAACCGCAAGAAACGATTTGCTTCTTCCTCTAACTGAGTAATTTCTTCTTCTGTTAACTCTTCCGTAGTAATGTGAATATGTAACTCTTTTTGTGTGCTTGTCATAGGTGCCTGATGATTAATCTCTGTTTGTTGGGTGCGACCCATTAAATAGTCCAAGGAGACAGAAAAATAGTCTGCTATTTTTAAAAGATTCTCTACTTTAGGCGAAGAGGTATCCCAACGACGAATTTGTCCATTGGAAATGCCGACGTTTCTTTCTAATTGGGCGAGGGTTAGTTGCCTTGACTGAGCTAATTGTTTAATGCGAGAAATTAAGGTCATTTCAAGTCCTCCTTGTGTTTTCCGTTTGCTAATTTTAAATTAGCGTAAAAGCGAATGGTTGTCAATTGCGAGCGTGTAATAAGAAGGTGAACATCTCATGAGTGATTTTTTAGAAAATTTCCGATGAAAAAAAGAAGAAATAGAGTTATTATTAGTAAGTAAACTGTTTTGGAGCGAGAGGGGATGAATCAATGGAGAAAATTAAAAGTTACCAAGAGGATTCTGAAGTGCAGAAAAATCGTTGGTGGATCTTAGTTTCTGTGGCTATGTTTACCTTCATGTCTACATTAGATTCCAGCATTGTAAATATTGCTTTACCGACTATTTCAAAAGAAATGTCCGTACCCATGAATCAAGCGGAATGGGTCGTATCTATTTATTTAATGGTTGTCTGTGCTTGTTTATTATTATTTGGAAAAATTGGCGACAGTTTTGGAAAAATAAAAGTTTATCGAATTGGCACGGTTATTTTTACGATTGGTTCGTTACTTTGTGGCTTTAATCAATCGCTGAGCTTTCTATTATTTGCGCGAGTCGTTCAAAGTATTGGTGCTAGCATGACCATGGCGACCAATTCAGGAATTATTACGGAAGTATTCCCTTTAAATGAAAGAGGGCGGGCGCTTGGTGCAGTAGGTGCCTTTGTCTCTTTAGGCGCGATTGCTGGTCCTGGGATTGGTGGATTGATCTTATCAAACTTTTCTTGGTCGTATATTTTTTGGATTAATGTTCCTGTGGGGCTAGTTACAATTTTAATTGGCGAAAAGTTTCTACCAAAAGATATTACAAAAACAAAAGAAAAAATCGATTTTTCAGGATTTGCTTGTATTGCCATTGCGATTATGACGTTCTTCGGCGGGATTTTCCTCGGACAAGAGAGCGGGTTTGGCTCGTTACAATCCTATTTATTGTTCATTATTGCAGTAATCGCACTAGGATTATTTATAATGGTTGAACGGAAAAGAAAAAGCCCACTTATTAAGTTCGCAATTTTTAAAAACAAAATTTTTACTTTAAGTTTATTGTCCGCCGTTTTAATTTTTGCCTCAAACTTTTTTGTAAATGTTGTCATTCCATTTTATTTGCAGGATGCACGCAAACTAAGTGCTAGTTATGCTGGTCTATTAATGATGGTATTTCCGTTATTAATGGTGGTTGGGGCTCCTCTGAGTGGCTATTTGACGGATAAAATTGGCCCAGGTATTTTAACATTTGGCGGATTGTTGCTCTTGTGCTGTACGTCGTTAATGTATATGTTTTTAGATATGAATTCGCCTATCTGGTATTATGTGATTGCAACAGCCATTATGGGCTTGGGAAATGCACTTTTCCAGTCTCCAAACAATACAATGGTTATGAGCAGTGTTGAAAAGCAAGATTTAGGTGTAGCAGGAAGTATGAATTCTTTTGCTAGAAACTTAGGGATGGTCATTGGGATTGCGTTGTCAACGACCATTTTATATCGTGGTATGAGCGAAGCCTATGGTGAACGAGTAACCACGTATCTGGCTAATCGCCCAGATATATTTATTGTGGGAATGCGTGAAACCTTTTTTGTCGCCTTTCTATTATGTGTGGCGGCCTTTATATTAACGATTTTACGTTTTCGGAAAACAACCAAATAAGTAAAAAGAAGCAGACGAGAAAGATTCATGATTTTTCTCGTCTGTTTCTTTACTAGCTAAGAAAATAAGCAAATGCGATTGTATATTTCTAATTCTCTGTTACAATAAAGAAAGTAAACTGTACTAAACTGTACTACTTTTAAGAATGAATTTGACGATTAATTATCATAAGAGTGTGTAGAAAATACCGTAGGAGGAATACAAATGGAACTGATAGGACATGGACATTCATGTATTGAAATTCGTCTAAACGACGGCACGAACCTTTTATTTGATCCTTTTATTAATGGCAACCCTTTAGCGGACGTTTCACTTGAAGATTTACACCCTGATTACATCTTAATCACCCACGGACACAGCGATCATATTGGCGATATGCTAGCAATTGCTCAAGCCAACAAGGCAACGATTATTGCGATAGCTGAAGTGGCTACGTATGCACAGTCGCAAGGGGTAAAAGCGCATGGAATGAATCTAGGTGGGCGTTATGTCTTTCCTTTTGGTTCGGTTAAATTTGTGCCAGCTTTGCATAGTTCCGGTTATGAAATAGACGGCGTAATGACCTACATGGGCGAAGCAAGTGGGATTATTTTAGAAGCAGAAGATAAAAAAATTTATCACGCTGGTGATACGGCGTTGTTTTCAGATATGCGCCTTTTTGCAAAAGACAAATCCATTGATGTAGCGTTCTTACCAATTGGTGATAATTACACGATGGGACCAGAGGATGCGCTAGAAGCAGTCTCTTACTTAAATCCCAAAATAACCATTCCAATTCATTACAATACCTTTCCTGTTATCCAACAAAATCCAGCAATATTTGTAGAGCAAGTGGTTGGCGGGAAAGTATTAAACCCAGGAGAGACGATCCTAGTTTAGGAGGAAATTATGGCGACGAAACATGATCAAATTTTAAAACATATTGAAGAATTACCAATTGGCGATCGAATCTCTGTTCGAAGCATTGCCAAAAGTTTAAGTGTTAGTGAAGGAACAGCCTATCGGGCCATCAAAGATGCAGAAAATATTGGGCTTGTTTCCACCATTCAACGTGTTGGTACGATACGAATTGAGCGGAAGTTAAAAAAACATATTGAAAAATTAACATTTGGTGAAGTGGTCCGGATTATTGAAGGGGATGTGTTAGGCGGTAGCTCTGGTCTAGACAAAGTCCTTAATAAATTTGTAATTGGTGCGATGACAGAAACCGCGATGACGCGATATATTACTCCCGGATCCTTAATGATTGTTGGTAACCGCCAAGGTGTGCAAAAGCTTGCTTTAGAAAATGGGGCAGCCGTTTTAATTACAGGTGGATTTGAAACATCTGAAGAGATTGCGCAGTTAGCAGATCGTCTGGGTATGCCTGTCTTGAGAACCACATATGATACATTTACTGTGGCTACTATGATTAACCGTGCTTTAAGTGATCAGCTGATTAAAAAAGACATTTTACTCGTCAGTGATATTTATACAGCGCTTGAAAAAACCAATTATTTGTTGACAACTCAAACGATTGCAGATTATCAGGCATTATCTGAAAGTACCCATCATTCTCGTTTCCCAGTAGTAAATAAGAAATTACGTTTAGTGGGGATTGTCACAGCCAAAGATGTCATTGGTAAAAGTGAACATTTAACCGTGGATAAAGTCATGACAAAGGACCCCAATGTTGTGAAAAAGATGATGAGTGTAGCGAGTGTCAGTCATCAAATGATTTGGGATGGTCTAGAAGTCATGCCGGTGGTGGAAGATGATTTAGCGCTTGTTGGGATTGTTTCTCGCCAAGATGTGATGAAAGCTATGCAATTGGTGCAACGACAACCACAAATTGCAGATACAATTTCAGATCAAATTTCCGGGGAAGTGATGCCTGTTGAAGAAAATGGCAAAGAAACAACCCGTTTTCGTTTTTCGGTTGCGCCCCAAATGGTTAACAGTGTTGGTACTATCTCGTTCGGTGTCCTAAGTGAAATTATTTCTAACGTGACACAACGAACAATGTTGATGAATCAAAAAAGAAATGTACTAATTGAACAAGTGAATCTACATTATTTGCGGCTAATCCAGTTGGAAAGTGAATTGGACATTCGTCCACGAATTTTAGAAATTGGTCGTCGCTCTGCAAAATTAGATATTGAAGTTTATTTAGAAAATGTCATTGTGGCAAAAGCAATTGTTGTTTGCCAAGTGATGGAGAGAACGTAGGAGGCTACAAAGAATGGACGTAGTAAAAGAAATTATGGCAGCAATTAAACAATATGAAACAATTATTATTCATAGACATCAAAGGCCCGATCCAGATGCAATTGGCTCACAGGTTGGGTTAGCAGAACTCTTAAGAGCGAGCTTTCCTGAAAAAAATATTTATCAAGTAGGCGGACCAGTGGAAGGCTTAGAGTTTTTAGCTGAAATGGACGTTATTACTGACGATGTCTATCGAGGTGCATTAGTCATTGTAACAGATACTGCAAATGCTCCACGAATTAGTGATGCGCGTTTTTCTTTAGGCGATCAATTAATTAAAATCGATCATCATCCGAATGATGAACCTTATGGAGATTTAGTTTGGGTGAATACAAATGCAAGTAGTTGTAGTGAAATTATTGTTGATTTTTGGCAACAGCATTTAGCAGAATTAACGATGACAGATAATGCAGCTCGTTTATTGTATGCTGGGATTGTGGGGGATACAGGACGTTTTCTTTATCCTTCCACTTCGGCGCATACACTCGCTGTCGCTGCGCAATTGCGTACGTTTAACTTTAATGCCGCAGACTTAAATCGTGAGTTAGACCAAATGCCTTTAAAGGTTGCTAAATTAGCGGGTTATATTTATCAAAATTTAGAAATCGACGCAAATGGCGCTGCTCGTGTCGTTTTACCACAAAGTATTTTAAACAGTTATGATATTGTCGATTCTGAAACGGCAGCCATTGTTTCAATGCCAGGAAAAATTGAAGATGTTCTCTCATGGGCAATCTTTGTTGAACAGCCGGAAGGTTATTATCGCGTTCGGTTACGTTCCAAAGGGCCAATCATTAATACAATTGCTAAAAAACATCATGGCGGTGGCCATCCTTTGGCAAGTGGCGCTAATGCCCGTGATGCAGCTGAAATTGAAGTGATTTACCAAGAAATCCAAGCAGCTTGCCAAGAGTGGGCTCAAAAATAAATAAGTAATTAGAAAGTAGTTATCGGACGTTGATAAATCATTAGGACTACTTTTCATTCACTAGAAAATAAGGTAAAATGAAAAAGAATTATTTTTTACAAAGGAGAACGTTAATGACAGAGCAATTACCAAACTGCCCTGAATGTGGGTCGGCATATGCCTATGAAGATCGCGGATTATTTATTTGTCCAGAATGCGGTCATGAATGGTCACCAACAGAAGAAGTTGCAGAAGAAGGCTTAGTAGTCAAGGACTCAAATGGCAATCTTTTAGCGGATGGTGACAGTGTTACTGTAATCAAAGATTTGAAAGTTAAAGGTGCCAGTGGCGCAATTAAACAAGGCACAAAAGTGAAAAACATTCGTTTAGTGGAAGGTGATCATAACATCGATTGTAAGGTAGATGGCTTTGGTCCAATGAAGTTAAAATCAGAGTTTGTTAAGAAAAATTAAATTTCATTTGAATGATGAGACAGTAAGAGTCTAGGACACAACCATCGTCCTAGACTCTTACTAATGTTTATCGGTCTTGTATTTTATCATTGTACGAAGGCCGTGCCAAGCGTTGTAAAGTGTGAGGATTAACCCGATACCTAAAGGAATCCATAACCATTGCGGAGAATAAGCGGCATCTTTTAACGTTTCAGGGTTGATGGTCCATGATTCTTGCAATACTTGGAAACTAAAAATCATGAGAAATGTTGAAATAAGTAACAAAATAAACCGTAAATAATGAATCGTTGTTTGACGGTGAATCAGTGCAAAGAGTAAGTAGAGCACAAGTAAAAATAGCGGCACTCCAAACGCAAAATATGGCTGTAACATGAGAACGTCCTCCTTTTTCTTAATGATACTGCAAAGGAGAGGATTTGCAAAATAAAATTTATTGTTGGTACATTTTTTTAGAAACAAGTATAGTGTTATTGAGGCATTCATACTTGAAATTGTTTATCTTGGAGGAATTTTTATGGCAGTATATAGCGAACCAATTAAATGGGCAATCATTATTTTCCCGTTTCTAGCATTTTTTATTTCTGGGGCATTATTAATCTATGAATACCGCAAATATGGTTCATTTGTTTGGACACGAGCAATGATTTTGTATTCATTTGTTTTTTATTTATTATGTGCCTATTTCTTGGTAATTTTACCGTTGCCATCTCGGGCAGAAGTGGCTCAATACACAGGACCGACAATGGAACTGCGGCCTTTTCATTTTATTTCAGGGATTTTAAACGAAACTGTTTTTTCGCTCAAAGATCCTAGTACGTATTTGCCAGCATTAAAACAGCATGCCGTTTTAGAACCACTGTTTAATGTTTTATTAGTTTTACCTTTTGGTGTGTATTTACGGTATTATTTCAAATGTTCATTTTTAAAAACAGTTCTTGCGAGTTTTTTATTGTCATTATTTTTTGAATTAACACAGTTATCTGGCCTTTATTTTATTTATCCACGTTCGTATCGCTTGGCGGATGTCAATGATTTAATTAATAATACCGTCGGAGGCATGGTCGGTTATTGGTTGACGCCACTCTTTACCTTTTTATTGCCAACACGAGAAGAAATTGATGCCACCTCTTATGAAAAAGGGCAGACAGTTAGCCTGTTAAGACGTTTCTTTGCATGGGGGATTGATTGGTTGGTGATTGGCTTTGTGCAAGGCCTGCTCGTTTTTGGACTAAATTTCATTCCAGCTTATAAAAATTGGGCAACCAATTATCCGATTTTTTCAGATCGGATGTGGTTCTTTATCATGGTGTTTGCGGTCTTTATCGTCATGATGAAACTGACAAATGGTCAAACGTTAGGGAAAAAAGTTGTTCGCATTCGGGTGGTTGAAACAGGACATGAAAAAATTCGTTTAAAAGCCTTGTTTGTTCGCTACGGTTATTTGTATTTTGTGTATGGTTTAATTAGTATTTATCTAGCCAATGCCACTGATTTATTGAATTCTTCTAATCGGATGTTGCAAATGGTGTCACTGCTTCTGTATTTGTTCTGTTTAATTTTATATTTACTGTTTTTGATCAACGTTTTGTTAACCTTGATTCGTAAAAAACGGCGTTTGTTTTATGAAAAAGCCAGCCATACTTATACAGTCAGTACATTAGAAGTTGCGAAAACAAAGGAATCAGCAGGTGAGTAAAAGTTGTTTTTGTGTTATAATGCCAAAGTGCATAAAGAATTTAACGAGAAGAGGTGAGGCAAGTGCCTTCATTTAAACAATTTCAATTTCAACCTTTTATCAACGAAGCACTCGCAGAAAAAGGGTTTGAAGAACCAACAGAAGTCCAAGAAAAATTAATCCCAATCATTAAGAAAGGGAAAAGTGTCATTGGACAATCGCAAACAGGAAGTGGAAAGACGCATACTTTTTTACTTCCATTAATGGATAAAGTTAAGCCAACTATCGACGAAGTACAAATTGTGATTACTGCGCCTAGTCGTGAATTAGCCAATCAAATTTATCAAGAAGCGCAGCAATTGGCTCGTTTCAGTCAACCAGAAATTCGAGTGTCAAATTTTGTTGGCGGAACAGATAAACAACGTCAATTAAATAAATTAAAGCATCAGCAACCTCATGTGGTGATTGGTACACCAGGGCGGATTTTAGATATGATGAATGAACAAGCCTTGAAAGTGCATACGGCTTTTGCCTTTGTTGTCGATGAAGCAGACATGACATTAGATATGGGCTTTTTAGCAGAAGTCGATCAAATTGCTGGTCGTTTGCCAGAAAAATTACAAATGCTCGTTTTTTCTGCAACCATTCCAGAAAAATTACGACCATTTTTAAAAAAATATTTAGAAAATCCAGTGATTGAACATATCAAACCAAAAGCAGTTATTTCAGAAACAATTGACAATTGGTTGATTTCCACCAAAGGAAAAAACAGCAATCAAATAATTTATCAATTATTGACTATCGGGCATCCTTATTTAGCGATTGTTTTTGCAAATACTAAACAAAGAGTTGATGAAATCACCGATTACTTAAAAGATCAGGGCCTAAAAGTTGCCAAAATTCATGGAGACATTACACCACGCGAAAGAAAACGTGTGATGCGTCAAGTTCAAAATCTTGACTACCAATATGTAGTAGCTACTGATTTAGCCGCACGTGGGATTGATATTGAAGGGGTTTCACATGTCATCAATGCAGAAGTTCCACATGAATTGGACTTCTTTATCCATCGGGTTGGCCGCACAGGACGTAATGGATTGAATGGGACTGCCATAACATTATATTCACCAGCAGATGATGAAGCGATTACTCAGATTGAGCAGTTAGGTGTTTCTTTCAAACCAAAAGAAATTAAAAATGGTGAGATTGTAGAGACGTATGATCGTAATCGTCGAACAAAACGAGAAAAATCTCGAGAAGAATTAGACCCAACGTTAATTGGTTTAGTGAAAAAGAAAAAGAAAAAAATTAAACCAGGATACAAGAAAAAAATTAATTGGGCAATTGAAGACAGCAATAAGAAAAAACGTAAAATTGAACGTCGTCAAAAAGATCGTTCTGCTAGGAAAGCAAAAAAGAATTCTTCTAACTAAAAACGTTGTGGATTATAAAAAGTAAGGGACTAGAATCGTAAAGATTTTAGTCCCTTACTTTTTATATGATAAATATTTAAGTCACTTTTAAAATAACTCTTTTTTAAAAGTAGTTATCGTTAAAAGTAGAGAAAATTACCGATTAATTGTAAAGATTTTTGTCGAAAACATCAAAATGTTAGTGTTAAACATCAACATTTTGATGTTTTCTCGAGAAAAAAATAATAAAATTACAGAATTTTTGGCGTGTTTTAGCAAAAAGTAGGAAGTTTCGGCACTTTTTTTGTTAAAAAATCAGCTTTATTAGTTGATATTAAAGGAAATTCATTTTTTTTTACGGAGGATAAAAAAATTTTACACACAAAAAAAATCATTTTCTAATATAATATAAATAACCACCAAAATAAAGAATAAAGGAGCGAAGAGAGATGAAGATAAAAAGGTGTTTATTAACCAATCGATGGAGAAAACATGCGATTTGGTAACGTAGTTTGATTGGTGCGTTTAGTTATTGGTAGCAGAAAGAGTTCTAGGAGGAAAGAAGAAATGAGAAGGATTTTGGTATTAACAAAGAACATTTTAGTTGAGCAAACATTTCAGCAGCAATTACAACATTTAAATTATGAAGTCTTTTGTACGAACTGCTGTGAAGAAACTATAGAACATGAGTTAACTTTTTTTAATTATTTTGATGCAATTGTATTAAGCGAAACACTTTCTCAGAACGATTGCTTGAGATTATTAGGAAGTCTTTCATCGTTAGAGAAGCCGATTTATCGACGTTCACAATCGATGTGTAATAAACGTGAAGCAGAGATTTGGCAGGAAAGAGGTATTATCCGGTGGTTAGGCCTCAAAGATTCATTGGAAGATATTCGTGAAAAAATTGACACTGTCGATCAAAGTTTTGCCGAAGTAACAGCCGAGCTACTTGATGACCAAGTAAAAAAGATTCGCTTTACAAAAAACGAGCAACGCTTTTTAAAAATCTTGTATCAGCATGCCCACGAAGGGTTGGATCGTGATCAAATTTGTCGCTTACTTTGGCAGAAAGAACCAGATGCTTCTACAAAATCGCAGCTGTCTTTCGTATGTAAACGAGTGAAACAAAAATTTAGTGATGCAGGTATGAACGAAGAGATTATTACAACCTCTTGGGGAAAAGGGTATCAAATAAATGAACAAATTTTGCCTTATTTAGAGCAAACGTTATTTGAAACAGCTCAGTAAGGAAAGATTCCTACGAAAACAATTGACTTTTTAGCAGATCTTTCTTATACTTTTGACTATAAGCTAAAGGATATGAGGAATCTTATTTTGATCACAGAAAGCCGTTCATTGCTGAGAGAAGGGCATCAGATAAATTTACTTGCTCCCTTTAGATGGACTTGATAGAAATATCAACGCGACTCTGCGTTATAGAGCTTAAGAGGTAATGATCCAACATCATTGCAATCAAGGTGGTACCGCGAGCAATCGTCCTTGACTGCAATGGTGTTTTTTGTGTTCACAGTCTGCCGCTTAAGAGGGTACAAAACATAAATAGTTAATTATTAATAGAAAGTAGGAAAATCAATGAAAGAATTAACAAGTAGTCAAGTTCGTCAAATGTATTTAGACTTCTTTAAGTCTAAAGGACATTCAGTAGAACCAAGTGCTTCTTTAGTACCAGTAAACGATCCAACATTATTATGGATTAACTCTGGTGTTGCAACCTTGAAAAAATATTTTGATGGCTCTGTTGTGCCAGAAAATCCAAGAATTACGAATGCTCAAAAATCTATTCGTACAAATGATATTGAGAATGTTGGGAAAACGGCTCGTCATCATACAATGTTTGAAATGTTAGGGAACTTCTCAATTGGAGATTATTTTAAAAATGAAGCGATTCACTGGGCTTGGGAATTCTTAACTGGTGCTGAATGGCTTGCTTTTGACCCAGAAAAATTATATGTGACTGTTTATCCGAAAGATACAGAAGCAAAACGCATTTGGCGTGATGAAGTTGGTTTATCTGAAGACCATATTATTGATGTAGAAGATAACTTCTGGGATATCGGTGCTGGTCCAAGTGGTCCGGATACGGAAATCTTTTATGATCGCGGCGAAGAATTTTTAGATATTCCAGAAGATGATCCAGAAAATTATCCTGGTGGCGAAAATGAACGCTATTTAGAAATTTGGAACTTAGTGTTCTCTGAATTTAACCATACACCAGAAGATACGTACGAACCATTACCACATAAAAACATTGATACGGGCATGGGCTTGGAACGTGTTGTATCTATCATTCAAGATGCACCAACAAATTTTGAAACTGATTTATTTATGCCAATCATTCATGCGGTAGAAGCTTTAGGAACCAACGTGGAATATGGAGATGCACCACAAACGGATGTTTCCTTTAAAGTGATTGCTGACCATATTCGTGCTTTATCCTTTGCAATTGGTGATGGTGCGCTTCCTTCAAATGAAGGTCGTGGCTATGTGTTACGTCGTTTATTACGTCGTGCGGTAATGCACGGGAAAAAATTAGGCATTAATGAAGCCTTTTTATACAAATTAGTGCCTGTTGTTGGCGAAATCATGGTAAGCTACTATCCAGAAGTATTACAACAAAAAGACTTCATCGAAAAAGTGGTTCGGACAGAGGAAGAACGTTTCCATGAAACCATCAATGAAGGTTTAAGCATGTTAAATGAGGTTATTAAAGAAGTTAAAGATGCAAAAGGCGATACATTAGATGGAAAAATTATCTTCAAACTTTATGATACTTTTGGCTTCCCCGTAGAATTAACGGAAGAAGTTGCAGAAGATGAAGGCTTGAAAGTCGACCATGCTGGGTTTGAAACAGAAATGGAAGCACAGCGTGAACGTGCTCGTTCTGCCCGCAGTAAAGAAACTTCAATGGGTGTTCAATCTGCTTTATTAACAGATATTAAAGTAGAAAGTAAATTTGTTGGCTATACAGAATTAACACATGATAGTGAATTATTTGTTATTATTCAAGGTGACGCACTAGTAAATGAAGCATCTGCAGGAACAGCCGAATTAATTTTTGCTGAAACACCATTTTATGCTGAAATGGGTGGACAAATTGCTGACCGCGGCTATGTAAAAAATACCGCAGGGGAAGTCGTTGCCAACGTGGTGGATGTGAAAAAAGCACCAAACGGTCAATTTTTACACAAAGTAGAAGTTTTGGCCCCATTAGCAGAAGGTCAAATTTATCAATTGCAAGTGGACGAACGGATGCGGACACGTATTTTGAAAAACCATACGGCAACCCATTTATTGCATCGTGCTTTAAAAGATGTGTTAGGGGAGCATGCCAACCAAGCAGGCTCATTAGTTGCACCAGGACATCTACGTTTTGACTTTACTCATTTTGGGCAAGTTACATCAGAAGAACTAGCGCGGATGGAAGCCATCGTTAACGAAAAAATCTGGGAAGCTATTCCTGTTGTCACAATTGAAACAGATATTGATACAGCGAAAAACATGGGCGCAATGGCGTTATTTGGCGAAAAATATGGCAAAGAAGTCCGTGTAGTTAATATTGGGGATTACTCTATCGAATTATGTGGTGGAACACACGTTGCTAATACAGAAGATATCGGGATTTTCAAAATTGTTTCTGAATCTGGAATTGGTGCAGGAGTACGCCGTATTGAAGCAGTGACGAGTAAAGAAGCGTATCAACTTTTACAAGAAGAAGAACGTCAATTGAAAGAGATTGCTACATTAGTTAAATCACCTCAATTAAAAGAAGTGGTTACGAAAACAGAGCAATTGCAACAACAATTACGTGATCTACAAAAAGAAAACGAACAATTGGCAGGCAAATTAGCGAATCAACAAGCTGGTGACATTTTTAAAGATGTCAAAGACGTCAACGGTGTTCGTTATATTGCCGCTCAAGTCAATGTTAAAGACATGAATCAATTACGCCAATTGGCTGACCAATGGAAACAAAAAGAATTGTCTGATGTACTAGTTCTGGCAACTGCACAAGATGAAAAAGTAAGCTTGTTAGCGGCTATGACAAAAGACATGAACGGAAAAGGCTTAAAAGCCGGTGACTTAATCAAAGCAATTGCGCCAAAAGTTGGCGGTGGCGGCGGTGGTCGTCCTGATATGGCTCAAGCTGGTGGGAAAAATCCAGCAGGGATTGCGGATGCCTTAGCAGAAGTTGAAAACTGGTTGGCAAATGCCTAATTAAAAATGTTTTCCCTATTATTAATATAAGGAGAATGCTCTTTATAGCAATAATGACAGCCCTCTTCAAAGTTATGAAATTGATTTTGAAGGGGGTTCTTTTTTTTAAATGATTAAGGAGAGGAAACAGTAGATTGCACGAATGTGTAAGTTTTCATCTTCAATTGACAATGGTATAATAAGCAACGGAGGAATCAAAAATATGAATGAAAATCAATTATCAAAACGTCTCGCAACGGTTGGTGATTTAATCCCTAGAGGAAGTCGCTTAGCAGACATTGGTTCAGACCATGCTTATTTACCAGTTGCTTTAATGTTAGAAAATAAACTGTCTTTTGCTGTGGCTGGGGAAGTGGTAGAAGGCCCTTATCAATCTGCCAAAACCCAAGTCAGTAAATCCAATTTGACGGATAAAATTATCGTACGTTTAGCGAACGGGCTAGATGCAATTGAACCTGAAGATCAAATAGACGTCATTAGTATTTGTGGAATGGGCGGCACATTAATCCGAGATATTTTAGAAGCTGGACGCAAAAAAAATCGTTTAACAGGGAAGGAACGCCTTGTTTTACAACCGAATATTGGTGAACCAACTTTACGCCGCTGGTTAATGGCAAACGACTACAGTATTATTGATGAAACAATCGTGGAAGAAAACCGTAAGTTGTATGAAATTATCGTAGCCGAAAAAACAGAGCAATCCGTTTCTTATACGGACCAAGAATTACTATTTGGGCCAGTTTTAATTAAAAAACAAGGACCCGTTTTTACCAAAAAATGGCAACGAGAATTAAAACAGCGCAAAACTGTTCTTGCACAACTAGCAAAGGCAAGTGAAGACCATATTGAAAAACAAGCGAAACTACAGCAAGACCAACAATTAATTGAGGAGGTGCTGGCCAATGGCTGTGAACGGTAAGACTTTGATTCGACGCTTCAATGACTATTGTCCCGAGTGGCTAGCTGAAACGGGAGATCCTGTGGGCTTGCACATTGGTACGTTAGATAAACCAATTGAAAATGTGATGGTTACCTTAGATGTTCGTCCTGAGGTCGTTGCAGAAGCAATTGAGAAGCAGGTTGATTTAATTATTGCGAAACACCCACCTATTTTCCGCCCAGTTAAGCGATTAACCACAGATAATTTTCAAGAAAAAATGTACGCTGATTTATTAAAACACGATATTGCTGTTTACGCAGCGCATACTAACATGGATATTATTGACAATGGGCTAAATGATTGGTTTTGTGAATTATTGGGAATTAAACAGACCACCTTTTTAACTAAAACACATACTGTTCCTTATAAAAAATTAGCCGTTTTTGTGCCAATTGATGAAGCTCAGCAAATGAGAGAAGCTTTAGGTCTAGCTGGCGCTGGAGCTCAAGGTGATTATTCTAAAACAAGTTACTCTTTAATTGGAACAGGACGTTTTACACCAACACAAGGAGCAAATCCCACGATTGGCGAAATTGGTCAAGAAAGTGTCGTCCAAGAAGCAAAAATCGAAGTGATTTTCCCTGAAACTAAGCAAGAACAAGTTCTTGAAGCTATGTTACAGGCGCATCCTTATGAAGAACCGGCGTATGATGTTTATACCATTGAAAATCAATCAAAAGAATTTGGTTTAGGTCGGGTTGGAGTATTAGACAAGCCTGTGAGACTCTCTGATTTTGTACAGCAAGTCAAGGAAGCTTTCCAATTGGACGGCTTGCGGGTCATTGCAAAAGATGATACTAAAATGATTCAACGGGTAGCCATTTGTGGTGGAAGTGGTGAAAAGTTCTATCATGATGCATTACGTAAACAAGCCGATGTCTATATTACTGGTGATGTGTATTATCATACGGCACATGACATGATTGCTGAAGATTTACCAGTCATCGATCCTGGTCATTACATTGAAGCGCTTTGTAAGCCAAAACTTGTGGAATTAATGAATCAATGGAAACAAGAAAATGAGTGGGCTGTATCCATTTTTGAATCAGAAGCGAATACCAACCCATTTCGTTTTAAATAAAAAAATGAAGATTAAAGGAGTGTTCTTTTATGTATGAAAATCTATTACCTCGTTTTTTACGCTATGTGAAAACAGAAACACGCTCAGATGCAACAAGCACAACGACACCATCAACACAAACGCAAGTAGCCTTTGCACAAACCTTAAAAAAAGAATTAGAAGAATTAGGGATGAGCGATGTTATTTATAACGAAACAAATGGTTTTGTGATTGCTACGTTACCTAGTAACGTGGAGAAAGACGTTCGTTCAATCGGCTTTATTGCCCATATGGATACCGCTGATTTTAATGCAGTGAATGTTTCTCCGCAAATTGTTGAGAACTATGACGGAGAATCAACGATTCCTTTAGATAAAGAAGGCAAATTCACTTTAAATACGAAAGACTTTCCTAACTTAAAAAATTATCGTGGTGAAACACTTATCACAACCGATGGTACCACTTTATTAGGAGCTGATGATAAATCAGGTATTGCGGAAATAATGACAGCCATGGAATATTTAATTAATCACCCAGAAATTAAACATGGCACCATTCGTGTGGCTTTCGGTCCTGACGAAGAAATTGGTGTAGGTGCCGACAAATTTGATGTCGCTCAATTTAACGTGGATTTTGCTTATACAATGGATGGCGGACCAGTAGGTGAATTACAATTTGAAACGTTTAATGCGGCGCAAGCAGAAATTACAATTCAAGGGAAAAACGTTCATCCAGGAACAGCAAAAAATACAATGATTAATGCGTTACAATTAGGAATTGATTTCCATAATGCCTTACCTGCTGACGAAGTTCCAGAAAAAACAGCAGGTGAAGAAGGCTTTTATCATTTAGCAGCGTTTGCTGGAACGCCAGAAGAAGCTACAATGACGTATATTATTCGCGATCACAATCGCGAGATTTTTGAAGCACGTAAAGCTAAAATTAAAGAAATTCAGCAAACATTGAATGCACCATTTGATGAAGAACGAATCAAAGTTGATTTATTTGATCAATACTATAATATGCGAGAAGTGATTGAAAAAGATATGTCCATTGTCGAAATTGCTAAACAAGCAATGGAAGAATTGTCAATTCTTCCAATTATTGAACCTGTTCGCGGTGGAACGGATGGCTCAAAAATTTCTTATTTAGGGATTCCAACACCAAATATCTTTGCTGGTGGCGAAAATATGCATGGCCGTTTTGAATTTGTTTCATTACAAGCCATGGAAAAAGCGACCAATGTGATTATTAAAATTGCTGAATTAAATGCAAAATAAATGAGGCACTCAATAGGAAAGTAAGAAAACGGGCAACCGAGAACTTACTTTCCTGTTGTAGTTTCATGAGTCATTGAAAAATTTTTTGCAATTAGAATCAGAACAAGGTATCCTAGTACAGTAACTAGTTAGGAGGCCAGAAAGAATGCTTCAGTGGATAGTAATCATTTATTTCCTCGTCATTAATTTAGTATTGTTTAGTATGATGGGTTATGATAAAAAACAAGCAAAACGTGGGAACTGGCGTATTCCAGAACGCCGCTTATTGACGATAGGACTTGTCGGTGGCGGTCTAGGTGGGCTAATGGGACAAAAGAAATTTCATCATAAAACCCAAAAACCAGTTTTTGCATTGTGTTATTCAATTGGCGTAATCGCGATGATTAGTTGCATCTATCTAACGTTTAAGTAAGAACAAAAAAGGAGAAGCGATGAAAGGAAAAGTAAAAATTGGCTTAAATATGTTGTTAATGATTATCGTTTTAGGCGTAATCTTTTATGTCATGGATAATTCATTAAGTGATATTTTTGCTCAACTGATGGAAACAAGTTGGCTGGTGCTGATTGCTGTTATTTTTTTTGGTGTAGTTTATCAATTTGCAGAAGGGCGCTCAATCAAGGAAATAGCTCGTTATTTTAACAAAGACTTTACAACAGTGGATGGTTTTTTTACTTCTTGTTATGTAGCATTTTATCGGATTATTTCATTTGGCACGGGAACCTTGCTTTCAGAAATTTATTTTTATAAGAAAAAGGGAATTCCTGTTTCTAAAAGTGTAGGGATAACGGCATTACATATGATTATGTACAAAGCAGCCGTGATTTTTTTAGCAATTATTGGTTTGATTATTCAATTTTCCCTGTTTTATGAAAATGCGCCTAAGATGATTCCATTCATTTTAGCAGGTGTTATTTTAACATTAGTAATAATTGCAGCATTACTTATTTTATCTAGTAGCTTAAAGTTGCAAGTTTTATTGGTTAAGTTTGCCAATCGTTGGTTTAAACGACCAAAACTAAGAGATTGGGTGGATAATTGTAATTTACAAATCTATTCCTTGCGGGCAGCTGTCCAAACAATTACACAAGATCGCTCAGCGTTGCTTCGAATCTTTTCATGGAATGTATTTAAATTATTATTTTGGTACATTATTCCTTACATTGTTTTAGTAGAAAATCACCCGAATATTGATTTATTATTAGTGATGTCCTTTACCAGTTTTGCTGTTATTCTTTCAGGAGTTATTCCGACACCTGCTGGCATTGGTCCATTTGAATTTGTTTACTTATTGTTGTTTAAACCATTGGTCGGCAATGTTGATGCTGTAGCATCTGTTTTACTGTATCGATTTGGTAGCTTTGTGTTACCCTTTTTGATTGGCTTGGTTTATGTCGCCATTGAGAAACGAAAATCATTACGCATTGAGATTGAAGAAATAAAACGTCAAACAGATGAATAAGGTAGAACGAGAAAAAGAGCGACTCTTTTTCTCGTTCTTTTTTTTAAAAGGAATTGACTTGTACGAGGGATGTCTTATAATAGACTTAATACATGACTAAAAAATATTTTTTTGAACTAATAAAAATTATGGTAAAGGGGTGGCGAAAATTATTGCTGATTGTACAGCAGTGCTGTTATGCGGCGGGAAAAGTTCACGGATGGGATTTGATAAAGCATTATTGAAAATTCAAGGCCAATACGTGATCTTGCAAACAGCTGAAAAGTTAATGGAACTGTTCGAAGAGGTTATTTTAGTAACGAATGATAGTCAAAAATTTCCTAAGGCGTTTAGAAAATGCACAATCATTCAAGATATGTATCTTGGAAAGGGGCCATTAGGTGGGATTGTGACAGCAATGAACTATACTCAGAAAGCTGAAGTGTTTGTAATTGCCTGTGATATACCAACTTTTTCTCCTAAACTTGTGTATCAGTTAGCCTCTAAGCGTGGACAAAATCAAGTAACAATCTTTGACTTTGAAGGTCGTCAAGAACCATTATTTGGCTTTTATCGATGTTCTTGTTTACCAACATTTCAAAAACAGCTTGCGCAAAATAACTATCAGATTCGGCAAGAATTTGAGCATCTATCTGTAAAAACGGTGCAACTATCAAAAGAGAATCAACTTAAAAATGTCAATCGAAAAGAAGAATTGTCTCAGTGGTATCGATAAAAAGGAGGAATCGTAATGGATTTTTTCAGTAGTGAAGAAATAGTTGCAAGCTTAGGTGATAAGGCAGAAATGAAAGGGAAATTATCGTTTGTTCGACTCTGTATTTTAGGCATCATGGCTGGTTTTTGTATTGCACTGGGTTACTTGGCGTTTATTCGTATCACTGGAACTGCCCCCACAGAATGGGGAAGTTTTAACAACTTTCTGGGTGGAGCTTTATTTCCAGTTGGATTGATAGCGCTTACTTTTGTTGGTGGTGAGTTAGCAACAGGCAATATGATGGTAATGACATTAGGCGTATTACAGAAAAAGGTTCGAGTGGGCGCTCTTTGTTATAACTGGCTAGTTGTTTTATTGACCAATTGTCTAGGCGGATTTCTTGTGGCGTATTTATTTGGCCATATTGTTGGGTTAACTGAAGGTGCGTTTCTGGATAAAACAGTCGCAGTTGCTCAGGCGAAAATTGCTGATCCACCGATAGTTGCTTTTGTTTCAGGGATTGGCTGTAATATTTTTGTTTGTTTAGCGGTTTATCTCGGAGCGTTGGCAAAATCATATTTAGGTAAAATGTTTGGCTTATGGTTTCCTGTCATGGTTTTCGTTGTTTGTGGGTTTCAACACGTGGTCGCCAATGCATTTATTATTCCAGCGGCAATTTTTTCACAAAGTACCACAATCAGTTGGTGGGATTATTTGCAGAATACATTATGGGTATTTTTAGGCAATGCAGTAGGGGGCAGTCTTTTTATGGCCGTACCATTGATCTTTATGACAAAACCAGCAACTGTCAAACCAAGAGTTGAGAAAACGATTCAGACGGAGGAGCTCTATGGCAATTGAGATACCAAACATGATTCAAATTGGTTCTACTGGTCGGAATAGTGGCAAAACGACATTAGCCGAAGCCCTTATTAAACAGTACCAAGAAGTCTATCCAATTTATGGCTTGAAGATTATTACGATTAGTGGTCAACGAGGGGTGTGTCAACGAGGCACAAAAGGATGCGGAATTTGTACCAGTATTACAGCTGGTTATGAATTAGTAGAAGAGCAAGAGACGATTGGCAATAAAGATACCATGA
The DNA here is from genome assembly GCF_050546175.1 of Enterococcus sp. AZ119. Lineage (NCBI taxonomy): Bacteria > Bacillati > Bacillota > Bacilli > Lactobacillales > Enterococcaceae > Enterococcus > Enterococcus sp. AZ119. The sequence goes on from NZ_CP172951.1 coordinate 1,152,447, forward strand.
AATTATTAGCTGCAGGTTGTCAAAAAGTTTTTCTATTGAAAGTTTTTCAAGAAAATTTGGCGGAAGCCATTCAGCAATTTCTGAAAGCTGTGCCGGCCCAAGCATTAATCATTTGTGAATCAAATTCATTACGTAATGTTGTGCAGCCAGGACTATTTCTTATGATGAATAACCAGAATCGCCAAAAAGAATCAGCAAAAAAAGTTATAGATAAAGCCGATTTTTGTTTACTATCTGCTGAAATACCAAAAGAATTGCGTATCTATTATCAAGGAGAACAACTTCAAGTTTCACTAAAAAGGGGGAATAAAAAGGAATGTGTGCATTAAGCTTAATTGAAAAAGAAGCGATTATTCTAGAAAACGATGCTGATCCACAACGAATTTTAAATATTTTAATTGAATTACAATTTGCTTCAGAAGAAGGGTATATCGATCAGGAGACAGCTCAATTAGTTGCAGAGCATCTACATTTAACGGAAGCGCGAGTCTATGAAATCGTCAGTTTTTATGCCATTTTAAAGACGGAACCGCAAGCGAAGTATGTCTTGAAGATTTGTAACAGCACACCGTGTCATTATACTGGTGGGGCGATGGTTGCCGAAGTTTTAGAAACCATTTTAGAAGTGCCAGAGAATCAGCCGACACCAGATGGCTTATTTATGTATCACAGTATTCCTTGTATCGGGGCTTGTGATTTAGGTCCAGTAATTAAAATTAAGGACACCGTTTTTAGTCAACTAACAGAAGAGAAAATTTATCAATTAATTCAACATTTACAAAATGATTGCTATGAAGGACTGTAGGAGGTGAGTCAATGCTTAAGAGAAACCAACCAATGTTATTAGAGAGAATGGGAAAAATGCAATCTGCGACCGATGTTGCTGAATATTGTAAATACGATGGATTTGATGGTTTAAAAAGAGCAATTTCACTATCGGATGAAGAAATTTTAAACGAACTGGATATTGCGCACTTAAGAGGTCGCGGTGGAGCAGCCTATCCTTTAGGAAAAAAATGGCGCCATCTTTATCATGCAAAAGGAACCACAAAGTACATTGTTTGTAATGCTGATGAAGGCGAACCAGGGACCTTTAAGGATAAAGTACTTTTATCTGAAGATCCATTGAGTGTGATTGAAGGAATGATCATTGCTGGTTATTTATTTTCAGCAAAAGCAGGTTATATTTATATGCGAGGAGAATATCGCAGAATCCAAAAAACATTTCAAGAAGCACTCGATAATGCACGACAAGCTGGCTTTTTAGGGGAAAACATTTTAGGAATTGAAGGATTCAATTATGATATTACGATTATTTCTGGTGCTGGCGCCTATATTTGTGGGGAAAATTCAGCACTTTTAAATTCAATTGAAGGAAAAACGGGGCGGCCGCGTGTCAAACCACCACACTTAGCAGATGTTGGTTTATATTTGCAACCAACATTAGTAAATAATGTTGAATCATTTGCAAGTGTTCCTGTAATTTTAAGAGAAGGTGGACAAGCCTTTTTAGAGATGGGTACTGCCGATGGTGGCGGAACAAAGCTAATTTGTTTGTCTGGACATATTAAAAATCGGGGCTTATACGAGGTCAACCTTGGAACACCATTAGAAGAAATAATTTATGGCGAGCAATACGGCGGAGGCTCTGCAACTGGTCGAGCATTGAAATTTATTCACTTCGGTGGACAATCCGGTCCAATTGGTGCTGTCGCAACGTTAAGGGATTGTTTGTATTCCTACGAAGATTTATGGGCCCATGACTTATCTGTCGGCTCTGGTGCAATTGTAGTAATGGATGATTCAGTCAATGTTGTGGACTATTTAGTACACGTGGCGGCCTTTTTTGCTCATGAGTCATGTGGTAAATGCACCCCTTGCCGATTGGGAACAACTAGGATTTTGGAATTATTGAGTAAATTCAATCGGAACGAGGCAACAGCTAGTGATTTGCCACGATTGGAAAAGATGCTCACGCATGTCACGCGATTATCAGCTTGTGGTTTGGGCCAATCCGTCGCAAATCCAATGAAGAGTGCATTGGCTTTGTTTCCAGAAGAATTTGAAACGACTGCTGAAACAGAAATCTATGCCACCAGCAAAGGAGGTTGGTAAAAATGAAAACAAAGTTGCATACGCAAACAGTTACATTGTCTATTGATAACCAAGAAGTAACTGTGTCTAAAGGGACTACCATTCTCGAAGCAGCGAAAGGGCTAGGTGTTGAAATCCCAACGCTCTGTCATTTAAAGGAATTAGCGCCTGATGGTTCTTGTCGGATGTGCGTGGTTGAGGTGGAAGGCGGCCGACGTGGTGGCTTAACAACTGCTTGTACGGCACATTGTCAAGAGGACATGGTTGTGTCAACACATTCTGAAAAAGTTGCTGATTCCAGACGTTTTATTCTTGATTTATTATTGAGTAATCATAAATTAGAATGTTTTTCTTGTGGAAAAAACGGGGATTGTCAATTACAACAGTATGCGCTAGATTATGGGATTGATGCCACTAGCTTTACCGAGGGAAAAAGAATGCCTTGCCATCAAGAAGATACCAGTAATCCATTTTTCTCTTATGATCCAGAAAAGTGTATCATGTGTCGTCGTTGTGCTCGTGTCTGTCAATTGCGGCAGGGAAGAGATGTACTTAGTATTGCTAATCGTGGCTTTGAAACAAAAATGATGCCGAGTTATGGGCAGGCGTTTGATCAATCTATCTGTGAATCATGTGGCAATTGTGTCTCTTCCTGTCCTACAGGAGCGTTAACAGCAAAAGATACAAAAGAGTACCGCAAATGGGAAACCCAGAAAATTCCTACAACTTGTCCACATTGTGGGACAGGCTGTCAGATGAATTTACTCGTTAAAAACAATCGTTTGGTGGGTGTTGAACCCCTAGATGGACCAGCTAATAAAAATTTACTTTGTGTGAAAGGAAAATTTGCTTCATATAAATTTGTTGGGTCAGGAGATCGCTTAACGGAGCCATTAATTAAACGGAATGGGATTTTTGAACCTGCTTCTTGGGAAGAAGCCTTAACGCTTGTTTCGTCAAAATTTAACGAAATTAAAGCAGAAAACGGTCCGGATGCTCTTGCTGGTTTTTCGTGCTCTAGAGCGACAAATGAAGATAATTATGTCTTTCAAAAAATGGTGCGTGCTGCTTTTGGTACCAATAATGTTGATAACTGTGCCCGTGTTTGTCATTCGGCTTCGGTCCATGGTTTAGCCCAAACCTTAGGCTCTGGTGCGATGACCAATCCTATTGCTGATATCACTGAAGATGTCGACATGATTTTATTAGTAGGTTCCAATCCAGAAGAAGCTCATCCAGTTATTGGTGCGCAAATTCGCCAAGCCATCCAAAGAGGAACACAAGTTGTTGTTGTTGATCCGCGGAAAATTAACTTAGTGAAGGATAGTGCGCTGCATTTACAAGTTCAGGCGGGAACGAATGTCGCATTTGCTAATGGCATGATGCATGTGATTTTGAAAGAAGGTTTAGCAGATCGCCATTTTATTGAAGAACGGACAGAAGGATTTTCAGATTTAGAAAAAATGGTGGCTGATTATACGCCGGAAAAAGTCGCAGAAATTTGTCATATTCATCCAGAAGATTTAATTCAAGCAGCACGCATGTATGCAAAAGCAGAGAAAGCACCAATCATTTATTGTTTAGGCGTAACGGAACATTCGACAGGAACTGAGGGTGTTATGAGTATGTCTAATTTGGCAATGTTGGTTGGTAAAGTTGGAAAACCTGGCTGTGGTGTCAATCCTTTGCGAGGTCAAAATAATGTTCAAGGTGCTTGCGATATGGGCTGTATGCCTTATGATTTCCCAGGCTATCAAAAAGTCAATAATCCAGAAGTAATCGACAAATTTGAAAAAGCTTGGCATGTGCCGTTAAATCGAAACACAGGTTTAACTTCTACTAAAGTCTTGCCAGCAGCAACGGCAGGAAATGTCAAAGGCCTTTATATTTTTGGAGAAGATCCAATTGTTACGGATCCAGACACAGGACATGTTCGTCAAGCTTTAGAAAGTTTAGACTTTTTAGTTGTTCAAGAATTATTTATGACAGAAACGGCTGCTTATGCAGATGTCGTTTTACCAGGCATCAGTTATGCAGAAAAAGACGGGACATTTACAAATACAGAACGGCGCGTGCAAAGAGTCCGTAAAGCTGTTGAACCAAGAGGACAAGCGCGAGAAGACTATGAAATTTTTTGTGAAGTCATGACACGAATGGGCTATCCTTGTGCGTATGAATCTGCAAAAGAAATTATGAAAGAAATTTCAGCTGTGACGCCTTCGTTTGGTGGAATTAATTATGAACGATTAGAGAAGGAGAGCTTACAATGGCCTTGTCGTAGCTTGACAGATCCAGGTACGCCGATTATGCATGTGGGCAGTTTTGCTCGTGGGAAAGGTTTATTTAAAGCAATTCCGTATAAGCAAGCCCAAGAATTACCAGATGAAGAGTACCCGTATTTAATGTCGACAGGCCGAATGCTTTACCATTACAATACCCGAGCAATGACAGGACGAACGGAAGGGATTAACCAAATAGCGAATCACTCTTATATTGAGATAAATGCAGTCGATGCACAAGCTCTGGGAATCCAAGAAGGTGACAAAGTTGAAGTTCATTCTCGACGTGGCAAAATTGAAACCTATGCGGCTGTCGGAAATCGAGTATTTCCGCAAGAAGTCTTTATGACATTCCATTTTCCAGATGGGAATGTTAACGAAATCACCAATGCTGTATTTGATGATATCGCCACAATTCCTGAATATAAAGTTTGTGCCGTTGCGATTAAACCAGTGAATAAATAAAAAAGGATGGTTAAAGCATGATCGAGTTGGAAGAAGCACGAGAGAAAATGACCCAACATATGAAGAGTCAATGTGAAACAGAAGAAGTGGCGCTGCTTGATTCCTTGGGACGGATTAGCGGAGAAACCATTTTTGCAGAGACAGCGATTCCTCATTTTCCTCGTGCCGGGATGGATGGGTATGCCGTTCGGGCAGTAGAAACACGAGGTGCGACTGCTGAAAGCCCAAGTTGTTTAAAAGTCGTCGGTTCTTTAGTGGCAGGGGATTCCATGTTTTATTGTAATCAGACGAATAACTGTGCGATTAAAATAACAACAGGTGCTTTTATTCCAACCGATTTTGATGCTGTAGTGCCACAAGAATGGACGGATTTTGGGCAAGACCATGTTAAAATTTTTCGCTCTGTCACTGCGGGCCAAAACTATGCGGAAATTGGAGAAGATATTGCTTTTCAGCAAAAAATTTTAGCAAAACATCAACAGATTAATAGTCGCATGATTGGTTTGTTGGCAATGCAAGGGATTGATAAAGTTGTTGTTTTGAAGCGCATGAAAGTGGGGATTTTAGCGACGGGTAGTGAGTTAGTTTCTTTGGAAGAACCACTGTCAGTTGGGAAAATTTATAATAGTAATCTCTACATGTTAGCAGCTTTTGTCAAAGCGAGTGGCAATGAAGTAATGCACCTAGATCATTGTTCAGATGATCCTGAAGAATTAGCGAATAGGCTGATTGAGATTTCACCAAAACTTGATGTATTAATTACTTGTGGTGGTGTTTCGGTAGGTGAAAAGGATAATTTACCTTTAGCAATTAAACGTATCGGAGGAACAGAGTTGTTTCATTTTGTAAATATGAAACCTGGAACCCCAGTTATGGGAAGTAAATTTCAAGAAACACTCATTTTAAGCGTTTCAGGCAATCCGTTTGCGGCAATGGTTAATTTACATCTTTTTTACTGGACATTATTAGCTACTTTTTTTAATTGTGTCGAGTTAAATCTCAAGGAACGAACAGTAATTTTAGCGCATGAATTAGCCCCCAGTAGACTACGTCGATTTTACCGAGCGAAAGAAATAGATGGCAAAGTAAATTTAGTGACAAAAAGTCATCTTTCATCCAATTTATCAAATACTTTAGAAACAAATTGCCTACTAGAACAACCAGCTGGTGTACTACTCAAAAAAGGCGCGCTTGTAAAAGTCTATTATTGGCAAACTTGATGACAACCTGACCTAAGATTAGTATGAAAGTAAAAGCCTGGAACAAAAATCACTTTGGATTTTTGTTCCAGGCTTAAAAATTGATAAACGGCGGGAACAGAAGCAACACTACGCGTTGCTCCGATCTCAACAACTTCTAAGGTGTTTTCTCGACATGCGTCTCGTCACAGTACAGCCTTCAAAAGAGCTACAGCTCTAAGAGTTGCGATGTTTCACTGTGAAGCATGAACAGATGAAATCATCGTACCTACTTGGTGAAGGTCCTTCGGAAATAAGCCGAAATTGTTGAGAATCACGAAGAACGTAGTGATTCGATGATGAACAATACCTACTTGGTCTCCAAAAATTAAAGAACACCGGGTAGGTATCATGCAACATCAACTCGTACCTCGTTGTGTTTTATGACAATTTTCGGAAATTTCTTCTTATTGCTGAGAAACACTATTTGCAAAGCAAATAGATGTTGAACAGTACCTACTTGGTTCTCGGAGTTAAGCACTTCTGTCCCGACCTCTTATTGCTTATCAAGTTTTAAGACTTAGACAAAAGTCTGGTCAGGCTAAGCGAATCACGTAATTTTTGTCGCTTAACATTTTTAACTTCGATTTCTCGCTAAAAAAAATTATGGATGCCAGATTGTTTTTTTGATGCAAGAGTGATACACTTGAAAAAGAAGTATTGTGTAAACGTTAACAAATGTCAAATGTGAGGTGGAGAAATGGTTCAAAGTAAGGAATTTACGCACTTGAATACACAAGGAGAAGTGCATATGGTTGATATTTCGGAAAAAAATGACACTCAAAGAACAGCCCTCGCTTATGGAGAAATTCACATGTTGGAAGCGACAGCAGAAGCGATCCAGACCCAAATGATTAAAAAAGGTGAAGTATTACAGGTAGCAAGAGTCGCTGGGATTACCGCGGCAAAACGAACGTTTGAATGGATTCCTTTGTGTCATTTGGTTGCTTTGACAAAGTGTGAAATTCAGTTTAATTGGCGCAATCAAACTTGTTTAGAAGTACGTTGCTTTACAAAAACAGTGGGTTCAACTGGCGTTGAAATGGAAGCGCTAACAGGTGTGCAGGCAGCACTCTTAACAATTTATGACATGTGTAAAGCAATTGATCGCGGAATGACAATGACAAACATTGGTTTATTAGAGAAAAATGGTGGACGCAGTGGTCATTTCATTCGTTCTTCAATTAAATCAAAGGAAAGTGATGAGTGAACAGCATGAAAGATGCATTTAACCGTGAAATTGATTATGTTCGTTTGTCTTTAACAGATCGTTGTGACTTACGTTGCACGTATTGCATGCCAGCAACAGGTCTTTGCTTTTTAAAAAAAGAGCAGCTTCTAACAGATGATGAGATTATTTTTTTATTGAGGATACTAGCGAAAGAAGGCATCAAAAAAGTTAAATTAACAGGTGGTGAACCGCTTGTTAGACCGAATTTACTCTCTTTAATTAAAAGGATAAAGCAAATCTCAGGCATCGAAAAAGTAACCCTAACGACTAATGGCATGAAGTTAGCTCGTGAGGCTCAAGGGTTAAAAGAGGCGGGCTTGGACGGCATTAATATTAGCTTAGACACTTTGGATCCAGAAGAATTTCGAGAAATAACAAGAGTTGGTCAGTTAAGGAATGTTCTGGCGGGCTTAGAACAAGCGATTGATGTGGGATTACCTAATATCAAAATTAATACTGTAGCTAGGAAAGAGCTAAGTGAAGCAACAATTGTAGAACTGGCTGAAATCGCTAAGAAAGAGACTGTGCATCTTCGTTTCATTGAAATGATGCCAATTGGATTAGGGAAGGAGCATCCAGGTAAGCAACAAGAAGAAGTAGAAGACATTTTAACTAAACATTATGGAACGTTACAACCATACCAAAAACCATTGGGCAATGGCCCTGCTAGTTATTACGCCTTAAAAGATTTTAAAGGAAAAATAGGTTTTATTAGTGCATTAGGGCATTGTTTTTGCGAGACGTGCAATCGGATTCGAATTACTGCAGACGGTCATTTAAAAACGTGCCTGCATTCTGCAGACGGCTACTCGTTAAAGGAAGCTTTAGCTATGGAACAAACAGCAGAATTGTTAGGGATTATCAAGAGTGGCATTGCCTGCAAGCCTGAAAAACATCTTTTCATGGAACAACAAGGAGAACAACGATTTATGTCACAAATAGGAGGGTAAGTATGAAAACAGGAGAAATTATTGCAATAAATATTAGCCCGCGAAGAGGCACACAGAAAAAGGAAATTCCTGAAGTCAACTTAATTAAAGGCTTTGGATTAGAAAATGATGCGCACGGCGGGAATTGGCATCGACAAGTCAGTTTGTTATCTTTTGAAGAAATAACGGCTTTCAATGAAAAAGGAGCTCGGGTTGGCAATGGTGCTTTTGGGGAAAACATAATCGTCTCAGGGATTGATTTACGTCAATTACCTGTTGGAACGAAAATGAAAATAGGCGATTCCGAATTGGTGGTTACTCAAATTGGGAAAGAGTGCCATAAACACTGTCAGATTTACGCGCGAGTGGGCGATTGCATCATGCCTAGAGAAGGAATCTTTGCAGTCGTTGTGACAGAAGGTCATATTAAAAAAGGAGACCAGTTAGACGTTGTTTAAAGTGGGCATTGTAACATTAAGTGATCGTAGCTTTCAAGGGCTTGCTGTCGACCAATCGGGTCCCTTGATTCGTGAACAGTTACCTGCGCTCTACCAGGTAACCAAACAAACCATTTTACCAGATGAAGAAAATCAATTAGTAGAGCTATTGCAAGAGTGGTCTAAGACCTGTGATTTGATTTTAACGACAGGCGGCACAGGGTTGAGTGAACGGGATCGGACCCCAGAAGCTACCTTACGTGTAGCAGAGCGAATCATTCCTGGGATCAGTGAGGGCTTGCGTCAACTTAGCTTGGAAAAAACACCATTTGCTATGTTAAGTCGAGGCGTTTCTGTTCAAAGAGGACGCACGCTCATTGTTAATTTGCCTGGTAGCCCGAAAAGTGTAACAGAACATTTGCATTTTTTGTTGCCTGTTTTGCCCCACGCTTTGGATTTAATCACAAATAAAAAAATCATACATGATGAGGAATAAACCATGAAAACAATTCGAACAGAAGAGGCAGTTGGCCTTCCATTGAGTCATGATATTACGCGAATTGACTATGGGAAGACCAAGGAAGTGTGTTTTAAAAAAGGACATATAGTTGTTCAAGAAGATATTCCAATTCTTTTATCATTAGGGAAAAAACATCTGTTTGTTTCCTTGGATCCAGCAGAAATACATGAAGAAGAGGCAGCGACATTTTTGTATAACCTGTTAACAGATGACTCATGTCAGCCGAGTGAAGTCCATGAAGGGAAAATTGTTGCTAAAGCTAGCACGAGAGGCCTTTTAAAAGTCAATCGAGAAAAATTAATTGCTTTAAATGAAATTGAAGGTCTCGCCTTGTCAACTAAAGTTACCAATATAGAAGTTCAGAAAGATGAAAAAGTTGCAGCCTTTCGAGTGATTCCACTAACAATTTCTAAAAGCCAATTAGAAAAGGCACGTCAGTTCAGCACGTCTGAGCCACTAATCTCTGTGAAACCTTTCAAAAAAATACGGGTCGGGATTGTAACTACTGGCAGTGAAGTTTACACAGGATTGGTTGAGGATGCTTTTTACCCTGTGTTAAAAGCCAAGTTCTCCGTGTATCCTTTAGTTACGATTGTCAAGCAAGAAATTGTCGATGATCAGCCGCAAAAAATTACTGTTGCGATCAAAAAGATGTTAGCACAAGGGCTTGATCTGATTGTTTGTACAGGTGGTATGAGTGTAGATCCTGATGATTTGACACCGTTAGCAATTAAGCAGACAGGTGCTGAAATCGTAACCCATGGGACACCAGTCTTACCAGGCTCAATGTTTTTGCTAGCTTATAAAGGAGAGCAAACGATCATTGGCTTACCAGGTGGTGTTTTATTTTCAGAAAAAACGGTTTTTGATTTGTTATTACCAAGATTAATGGCCAAAGAAGTGATAAAAAAATCTGAAATTATTGACTTGAGTTATGGCGGGTATTTATAAAAGAAAAGAGGCGTTCAAATGTCTAAACAAAAAAAGGCTGTGTTCCTGCTTAGTTTATTCAGTTTAGTTGCCCTAATTGCTGCATGTACAAATCAGCCGCAAAAAGAAACAGTTTCAACAAAAAAAGAAGAAATAACCCTTGCGGCAGCCGCTAGCTTAGAGTCAGTTATGGAGAATAAAATTATTCCAGCCTTTGAAAAAGAGCATCCAGATATTCAGGTAACTGGAACCTATGATAGTTCTGGAAAATTACAGATGCAAATTGAAAAAGGCCTAAAAGCCGATGTATTTTTCTCAGCTTCGACAAAACAAATGAATGCATTGGTTGCAGAAAAACTAATTAATAAAAAAAGTGTCGTTCCTTTATTGGAAAACCAGCTCGTTCTTATTGTGCCTAACCAAGATCAAGCAAAGTGGCATGATTTTTCTGATTTAAAAAAAGCCCAAATGATAGCAATTGGTGATCCTGCAAGTGTTCCAGCTGGTCAATATGCCGAAGAAGGCTTAAAAGCTTTAGGCGCTTGGTCTTATGTAGAAAAACACGCAAGCTTTGGCACAAATGTAACAGAAGTCCTTGAATGGGTGGCTAATGCAAGTGCAGAAGCTGGCTTGGTTTATACGACAGATGCAGCAACCAATTCAAAAGTAGCGATTGTTGCGGCCATGCCTGAAGCTGCTTTGAAAAAGCCAATTATCTATCCAGTTGGTAAAGTTGCCGCCTCTAAGAAACAAAAATCAGCAGATGCTTTTTTAAATTTTTTACAGAGTCAACAATGCAGAAAATATTTTGAAAATATTGGCTTTAAGTTAACAAAGTAGGTGGGAAAATGGATGTTCGACCAATTCTTTTATCTTTTCAGACAGCAATAATCGCCATTTTATTTACTTTTATTTTAGGAACAGGCGTTGCGTATATTGTTTTTCGTTTGAAAAATCGTAAATTAAAAATTCTTTTGAATAGTTTATTTACGTTGCCATTAGTTTTACCGCCGACTGTTTTTGGTTTTTTTCTCTTAACTATTTTTGGTGTTCAGCAACCAGTGGGCCAGTTTTTACTTGATTTTTTTGCCATTCAAGTTGTTTTTTCGTGGCCAGCTACGGTTATTGCTGCCGTTGCTGTTTCATTTCCTTTAATGTATCGTTCAGCCTTAACGGCGTTTGAACAAATGGATAGTGAATTGTTGGCTGTGGCCCAGACACTCGGATTTTCGGAAAGTCGATATTTTAGAAAAATTGCGTTACCTTTGTCGATGAACGGTCTCTTGGCCGGTGGCGTGTTAGCCTTTGCCCGTGGGTTAGGCGAATTTGGAGCGACGACAATGTTAGCAGGGAATATTGCTGGCAAAACAAGAACGCTTCCTTTAGCTATCTACTCTGCTGTAGCAAGTGGGGATTGGCGTTTAGCCAATCAATATGTTGTAATTATGTTATTACTTTGCCTGATTATTTTATTTTTTACGGAATTTTTTAGTCAGCGCGCTTGGAGAAGATCGGAATGAGATTAATTGTTGATATTCAAAAAGAATTGAAAAGTCATACTTTGCAAATTCAGTTTGAAACAAAGACGCAAACAACAGGAATTTTAGGTGCTTCTGGTTGTGGCAAGAGTATGTTATTAAAATGTATTGCGGGTGTTGAGACTGCGGATAAAGGTCAGATTGTTTTAAATGATCAAGTCTTATTCGATGCTGAACAAAAGATCAATTTGTCGCCGCAACAACGAAAAATTGGTCTTTTGTTTCAACAGTATGCGTTATTTCCTCATTTATCGGTAGTAGAAAATCTGACGTGCGTGACAAAAGATTTACAATTGGTCACTCAATTGCTTGCGTCTTTTCACTTAACTAAAGTCCAACAACAATATCCTAGTCAACTTTCTGGAGGACAAAGACAACGAGTGGCTTTTGCGCGAATGCTAGCGGCTCAGCCGGCTTACCTGTTATTGGATGAGCCATTTTCCGCATTAGATGCACCCTTAAAGGAAGAGCTGCAAATTGAACTTCAACAGCGATTAAGTAATTTAAATCAACATGCCTTAATTGTGAGTCATAGTTTAGATGAACTGTATAAGTTATGTCAGAGTTTAGTGATAATCACAAAAAACCAAACACTTTTTGGTGCAACAAATCAATTATTTAACCAACCTCAAACGATTGAAGCAGCTAAACTCACTGGTTGTAAAAATATTTGGCCTGTCAAACGCATAGATGCGCACAGAGTCCAAGTGATTGGCTGGCAACAAACACTAATGGTTACACAAGAAGTTCCTATTTCTTGTCATTCTATAGGTATTCGGGCCCATGATTTCACAACAGAACCGCAGGCAACCAATCAAATCGAAGTGCATCACTTACAAACATTGTCAGCACCTTTTGAACAAAGTGCTTGGTTTCAACACCAACAAACCAAAATTTGGTGGAAAGGCAGCAATAGACTCAATCCGAAAGTTATTACTCAGTTATCCATTCCACCTACAGCAATTATGCCATTATGTCTATAAAATAGAAAAAGATTACGTGAAGCGGTTGACATATGATTGTATCTTCATTTATAATAGATTCATGAAAGGTTATTCATGTAAACGGAATAATCGCTATTATATAGGGAGTGAAGGTGTTTAAATGCAAAAGAGTTATAAACTAGAAGGACTTGATTGTGCAAGTTGCGCAGACAAAATTGAAAAATCTGTCCAAAAAATTCACGGAGTAGAAAAAGCGCGTGTGGACTTCATGGCTGAAAAGATGACACTGGAAGTTGAATCAGGACATGATTTAGAAGTCGAAAATGAAGCGCGTGCAGTGATTGGTAAGTTAGAACCAGATGTCAAAGTTATTTCTTTAAAAGATGTCAAAGAAGAAGAGGGACGTAATCCAAATAAGAATCGCTTAATTCGTATCATTATTGCATTTGTTTTATTTTTAGCACTTATTATCATTAAGCCAAGTAATAATTGGGTTGCTTTGGCGTCTTATTTAGTCGTTTATGTCTTAATTGGTGGCGACATTGTCAAACGAGCGGTAACGAATATTTTTCGTGGGGAAGTGTTTGATGAAAATTTCTTAATGTCTGTGGCAACGATTGGGGCATTCTTTATTGGGGAATATCCCGAAGCTGTGGCAGTAATGTTATTCTACCAAGTCGGCGAATGGTTCCAAAGTGCTGCAGTTGATCAATCCAGAAAATCAATTGCCAAATTAATGGATATTCGTCCAGATTCAGCAAATCTTTTAGTAAATGGACAAATAAAAGCGGTCGCTCCAGATACAATTGAAATTGGGCAACAAATATTAGTGAAACCAGGTGAAAAAGTTCCATTAGATGGTCAAATTATTGATGGATCAAGTATGGTAGATACCTCTGCGTTGACTGGTGAATCCGTTCCAAGAACGGTCAAAGTCGGCGATGAAATCTTAGGTGGTTTTATCAATAAAAATGGGGCCTTGACCATTAATGTTACGAAAAAATTTGGGGATTCAACAGTTAGCAAAATTTTAGATTTAGTTGAAAATGCTAGCAGTAAAAAAGCCCCTGCAGAAAACTTTATTTCTAAATTTGCTCGTTACTATACACCAGTTGTCGTTGTTTTAGCTGTCTTATTGGCAGTGATTCCACCATTTATTTTCCCTGATACTTCTATTAATGAATGGGTTTATCGGGCATTAACGTTCTTGGTTATTTCTTGTCCATGTGCCTTAGTCATTTCTGTTCCTTTAAGTTTCTTCGGTGGAATTGGCGGAGCCAGTAAACTAGGTGTTTTAATTAAAGGAAGTAACTATTTAGAAATTTTAGCGAATACGGAAACGATTGTTTTTGATAAAACTGGTACGCTAACAAAAGGAAATTTTGTGGTTCAAAACATAACTAGTGTTGTTTTACCTGAAGAAGAGTTGTTACGTTTAACAGCAACAGCAGAACAATTATCCACTCATCCAATTGCTATTTCTATTAAAGAAAGCTATGGCAAAGAAACAGTTCCAGCAACAGCAATTGAAGAGGTTGCCGGACACGGTATCAAAGCCACAATTGAAGGCAAAACAGTTTTAGTCGGTAATGCGAAGTTAATGAAACAATTTGGTATCGAAGCACCAGAAGTGAAGGAAGCGGGAACTTTAATTTTTGTCGCTATTGATAATCAATTTGCAGGCTATTTAGTGATTGCGGATCAATTGAAACCAGACGCTATTTCAGCAATAAAAGAATTAAAAGCTGAAGGGGTCAAACAAACTGTTATGCTGACTGGAGACAATCAACAAGTTGCAGAAGCTATTGCAAAAGAAGTTGGTGTTGACAAAGTTTATGCAGAACTTTTACCAGATGGCAAAGTGGATCGTTTAGAAGAGTTGTTAAAAGCATCCTCACCTAAAAACAAAGTTGCCTTTGTTGGTGACGGCATGAATGATGCACCTGTTTTAGCCCGGGCTGATGTTGGGATTGCCATGGGTGGTTTAGGAAGTGACGCGGCAATTGAAGCTGCTGATGTGGTGATTATGAATGATGAACCAAGTCGTATCGCCTCTGCGATTAAATTATCAAGAAAAACATTGAGAATTGTTAAACAAAACATTATCTTTGCGATTGCTGTTAAAATCATTGTTTTGGTACTAGGTGCATTAGGCTTGGCTTCAATGCAAGCAGCAGTGTTTGCTGATGTTGGTGTAACTATTATCGCTGTATTAAATGCTATGCGTTGTTTACGTGTAGAAAAGATGAAAGATAATAACTAAGCCTTAAAAAGTACAGCTGAAACAAACATTTTTAGCTGATTATCAGAGTTTGAGCGTGGGACAAAAATCACTTTGACTTTTTGTTCCACGCTTTTTCTCCTACACAATTTCTATTCGTTCTTAAATTGCCAGAGTTCTTGTAAAGAAATCTTTAAATTTTTCGCTTTGTGGCATATAATAAGAGAGAATTTGTACGAAAATTGCGCTTCGCTTTTTTTTCATGGTACAATAAGCAAGAATGGATTGATTTACAGGAGGGAACCTCAACATGGCATCAAATGAAAAAACACGATATAAAGCAATCATTGCAGACCATACGTATACAATTATTGGCCAAGAGTCAAAACAACATATGGATTTAGTCACAAAAATTGTCAACGAACAACTGGCGGAAATTAAACATCTTTCTCCGCAAACTGATACGGAACAAGCTTCTGTTTTATTAGCAATTAATGCAATTTCAGATCAACTAAAAAAACAAGAATATGCTTTAAAATTGGAAAAACAAGTAGCAGATTTAAAACAGAAAACCATTCGTTTGGCTGAATTAGAGAATCGTGTGCGCCGAATGGAAATTATCGAAGAAGAAGCACGAGATGTTTTGAAAAAGAATGGACAAGAAGATGTAGAAATTCATAATCATGTGGAAGCCCAACAAATTTTGAATGAAAATCGAAAACAGCAGATTCAAAATAAAGGTGTTTCGGAGTAGTTCCTGAAAGGATGACAAGATGTTAACAATACTTATTTTATTACTTTTAGCCTTTGGATTTTATACAGGAGCTAAAAGAGGCTTGATTTTACAAGTGCTCTATTCGGTAGGTTACTTAATTTCATATTTTGTTGCTCGTACCTATTACAAAGAGGTCGCTTCTCATTTAGAATTGTATATTCCATATCCATCGGTTACGCCAACGTCAAAGCTTGTCTTTTTTAATCAAGAGATTTCTTTAGACTTGGATAAAGCCTTTTATTCAGCGGTTGCGTTTCTATTATTGCTGTTTGCAGGCTGGTTGGTCGTTCGTTTTTTAGCTATCTTTTTACATGGATTAACATTTATTCCAGTTTTGAAACAGGTAAATGGACTATTAGGTGGCGTATTAAGTGTTCTTGTGTTATACGTGGGTCTTTTTCTAGTGTTAGCTACGGCGTCAATGATTCCGTCAGATATTGTCCAAAATCAGTTTCGGTCAAGTGGCTTGGCACGAGGCATTGTAAAAAATACCCCAATTCTAACAAAACAAGCATATGAATTATGGGTTGAACCAATTACGAAATAAAGCTGAATGGGACTGAGATAGAGATAAGAAGTAAGTGAGCAAAGCGAAACTTCTTATGTTATGTCTCAGTCTTTTCAACAAATGAAAAAGTTAGAAAAGTAGGTGGAAAAATGAATCAGCGTATTCTATCAACATTAGGGTTTGATAAAGTAAAACAACAGTTGTTGCAATTTATTGTGACAGCTCAGGGGACAAACGAAGTTTCGGAATTATTACCGATTGCTGATGAAAATAAAATTCAAGCATGGCTAAATGAAACACAGGATGGTTTAAAAGTTCAACGATTACGTGGTGGAATCCCCATTCCTAAATTAGAAAATATCCAACCACACATGAAACGGATTGAAATTGGTGCGGATTTAAATGGCATAGAATTAGCACAAGTAGGCCGTGTCTTGTCGACTACTTCAGAACTGACTCGTTTTTTTGATGAGTTAAGTGAAAATGAAGTGGATTTTGAACGTTTATATATGTGGCGAGAGCAACTAGAAGTTTTGCCTGAATTAAATCGCCAACTCAAACAAGCCATTGATGATGATGGCTACGTCACAGATGAAGCTTCGCCAGCTTTAAAGGCAATTCGGCAAAATATTCGTCGTAGTGAGCAGACCATTCGAGAAGAACTAGATAGTATTATTCGTGGGAAAAACGCACGTTATCTGAGTGATGCCCTTGTTACTATGCGAAATGAACGCTACGTAATTCCAGTCAAACAAGAATATAAAAATATTTTTGGTGGCGTGGTTCACGACCAAAGTGCTTCAGGACAAACCTTATTTATTGAACCTAAACAAATTTTAGAAATGAATAATCGTTTGCGACAACAACAAATTGCCGAAAGAAATGAGATTACTCGCATCTTGGCAGAACTGTCGGCTGAGTTGGTTCCTTATCGCCGAGAAATTACGCATAATGCTTATGTCATCGGTAAACTTGATTTTATTAATGCTAAGGCGCGACTAGGAAAAGAACTAAAAGCAGTTGTTCCAGAAGTTAGTCAAGCAAATCATGTAGTTTTTAAACAAGCCCGGCACCCACTATTAAATCCAGAAAAAGCTGTAGCCAATGACATTGTGATTGGAGAAGAATATCAAGCAATTGTGATTACAGGGCCTAATACCGGCGGGAAAACCATTACTCTGAAAACGTTAGGTCTTTTACAATTAATGGGTCAAGCTGGATTACCTATTCCAGTTGAAGAAGAAAGTAAAATGGGTATTTTTACAGAAGTATTTGCGGATATCGGGGATGAACAATCGATTGAACAAAGTTTAAGTACTTTCTCTTCACATATGACGAATATCGTGTCTGTCTTAAAGAAAGTCGATCATCAAAGTTTAGTACTATTTGATGAATTAGGTGCTGGGACAGATCCGCAAGAAGGGGCCGCTTTAGCGATTGCCATTTTAGATTCATTGGGTGCTAAAGGAGCCTATGTGATGGCAACAACCCATTATCCTGAATTAAAAGTGTATGGCTATAATCGAGCTGGAACAATCAATGCCAGTATGGAATTTGATGTAGATACCTTGAGTCCAACCTATCGTTTATTAATTGGCGTGCCTGGCCGAAGTAATGCTTTTGAAATTTCGAAACGTCTTGGATTAGACAATAGTATTATTGAAGCTGCAAAACAAATAATGGACGGTGAAAGTCAAGATTTAAACGAAATGATTGAAGACCTGGAAAACCGTCGCAAAATGGCCGAAACTGAATATTTAGAAGCTCGCCACTATGTCGATGAATCGGCCGCTTTGCATAAAGAACTGAAAGAAGCCTATCAAGTGTTTTTTGAAGAACGAGAAAAAGAATTACAAAAAGCGCGGAAAGAAGCGAATAAAATTATTGCAGAAGCGGAAGAAAATGCGGAAACCATTATTTCTGATATTCGCAAAATGCAATTGGAAAGTGGCCAACAAGGTGGTGTCAAAGAACATCAGTTAATTGATGCGAAAACACAACTTTCTCGATTACACCATGAAGAAACCAAGCTTGCTAAAAACAAAGTGCTGAAGAAGGCGAAAGAACAGAAAAAATTAAAAGCTGGCGATGAAGTAATTGTCAATACTTACGGCCAACGAGGGACCTTATTAAAAGACAACGGCAAAGGACAATGGCAAGTCCAATTAGGCATTTTAAAAATGAACGTATCTGAAGAGGATATGACGCCTGTCGCTCCACAAAAAGAAGCGAAACCAAGAGTTACAACAGTTCGTTCTGCAGAAAGCAGTCATGTTGGCACACAACTAGACTTACGTGGCAAACGCTACGAAGAAGCATTGGCAGAAGTTGACCAATACATTGATGCTGCGATTCTAGCGGGCTATCCACAAGTAACCATTGTTCACGGCAAAGGAACAGGTGCATTAAGAACCGGAATAACGGAATTTTTAAAAAATCACCGCAGTGTGAAAAGCTATGAATTTGCGCCACAAAACCAAGGTGGTAATGGTGCGACTGTCGTAAAATTCCAATAAACAAGGACTTACAATAAGTAAGCAGAACACTCGCTATCTTAGAGATGACGTGTTATACTAAGCATGTAATAAGAGTAAAGAGTAGGAGGTTTGTGAAATGACACAAGCAATTACCGATAAAGATTTTGCAACAGAAACAGATGAAGGATTAGTCTTAATCGACTTTTGGGCAACTTGGTGTGGCCCTTGTCGTATGCAAGCACCCATCTTAGAACAATTATCTGAAGAATATGATGAAGACGAAGTGAAAATCGTCAAAATGGATGTGGATGAAAATCCTGCAACACCAGCAAGTTTTGGAATCATGAGCATCCCAACATTGCTATTGAAAAAAGATGGCGAAGTTGTTGAAAAAGCAGTCGGTGTTCATACAAAAGACCAATTGCAAGCAATGATTGCCAAACACTTATAAACGTTGATTAGTCATTACGAATAGTCTGATTCAGTCTGAAGAGAAATCATTAGCGATTGTCTTTTCAGGCTGTTTCTTTCGTACATAAAGTAGCGGCTTTTTTTGTTTAATTACAAAAAGAGGTGTATAATAGACGAAGCATTTTGTTAGAAAGGAAGTATCGTATGAACGAACGAATAAAAAATAAATTAGCACTGCTTCCTGATCAACCTGGTTGTTATTTAATGAAAGATAAAAATGGCACGATTATCTATGTTGGGAAAGCCAAAATTTTGAAAAACCGTGTCCGATCTTATTTTCGTGGTAGCCATGATACTAAGACAGAACGATTAGTCAGTGAAATCGATGATTTTGAATATATTGTGACAGAATCGAATATTGAAGCACTTTTATTAGAAATTAATTTAATCCATAAAAATAATCCCAAATATAACATCATGTTAAAAGACGATAAAACCTATCCTTTTATCAAAATCACAAACGAAAAATATCCTCGTTTAATGATTACTCGAAAGGTTTTAAAAGACAAAGCGTTATATTTTGGCCCATATCCAGATGTAAATGCAGCGAATGAAACAAAGAAACTGTTAGATCGGCTTTTTCCTTTGCGAAAATGTAATCCATCGCAAAAAACACCTTGTTTGTATTATCATTTAGGACAATGTCTGTGTCCCTATGCTTTTGATGTGGATCCGCAAGTCTACAAAGATATGGTGGAAGAGATTAAAGGGTTTCTCTCTGGTGGACATACAGAAATTCAGGACCGCTTACAAGAAAAAATGGCTTATGCAGCAGCACATATGGAATTTGAAAAAGCTGCAGAATTTCGCGATCAAATTAAAGCGATTGAAACAGTTATGACCCGCCAAAAAATGACGAATGTAGATTTAATTGATCGTGATGTGTTTGGTTATGCTGTTGATAAAGGCTGGATGTGTGTCCAAGTATTCTTTGTCAGACAAGGAAAATTAATCGAACGTGATGTATCGATTTTTCCATTTTATGATGATGCCAGTGAAGCATTTTTAACTTTTATTGGACAATTTTATCAAGAGAATGAGCATTTTGTGCCAAAAGAAGTCTTGATTCCTGATGACATTGATAAAGAAAGCGTCGAAGCTTTATTAGCTACGAAAGTCTTGCAGCCGCAACGGGGAGAAAAGAAAAAACTGGTTAAATTAGCCAGTAAAAATGCTGCAGTTGCTTTAAATGAAAAATTCGATTTGATTGTACGGAAACAAGAACGAACAATTGGCGCAGTTGAAAAATTAGGCAATGCGATGAACATACCTGCGCCCATTCGAATTGAAGCATTTGATAATTCAAATATTATGGGAACAAACCCTGTTTCTGCGATGGTTGTGTTTATTGACGGACGGCCAGCTAAAAATGAGTATCGAAAATATAAAATAAAAACTGTGCAAGGTCCTGATGATTACGCTTCTATGAGAGAAGTCATTTATCGCAGATATTCACGAGTTTTAAAAGAAGTCTTGCCTTTTCCTGATTTAATTTTAATCGATGGTGGTAAAGGCCAAGTCGAT
This sequence comes from Enterococcus sp. AZ119, assembly GCF_050546175.1. Classification (NCBI taxonomy): domain Bacteria; kingdom Bacillati; phylum Bacillota; class Bacilli; order Lactobacillales; family Enterococcaceae; genus Enterococcus; species Enterococcus sp. AZ119. The sequence continues at coordinate 1,173,028 of NZ_CP172951.1, forward strand.
GTTGCTAAAGATGTGTTAGCCAATCAACTAGGAGTCGATATTCCTGTAGCTGGATTAGCCAAGAACGACAAGCACAAAACGAGTGAACTTTTATTTGGTCCAAACTTAGAAGTTGTACCATTGGAAAGAAACTCACAAGAATTTTTCTTGTTGCAACGAATCCAAGATGAAGTCCATCGTTTCGCCATCACATTCCATCGTCAATTACGTAGTAAAAATAGTTTTGCTTCCAAATTAGATAACATTGAAGGCTTGGGACCGAAACGCAAAAAAAATCTTTTAAAAGAATTTAAATCGCTTAAAAATATTACGGCAGCCAGTGTTGAAGAATTAAGAAAAGCTGGGTTACCTGAAACTGTCGCGAAGAATGTGTATCGTCATTTGCACCAAGAAACAACCTCTGAGATAGAAAAATAAATGAAAATGAACCAGACCAATTAGGTGCTTTTCCTAATTTGTCTGGTTTTTTTATTCAATTTTTTCATGAAAAGTTGAACTCTCAAGAAAATATGATAACGATTTCTTTCGTGATATACTAATACTAACTTAAAAGAGAGGACGTCTGATCATGAAAATACTAACACCCGTTTATCAAATAAAATTTAAAAAAGTACCAAATCAATTACTGATTGATGAGCGTTTAATGAATGAATTGGGTACGTGGTTGAATCGTACAGGTCGAATTTGGGCCTGCCAATCATCAAAATCGGCAAAGGAATTTAAAAATAAATTTTATGAAAGCACAGGCTTGACCGCAAATGAAGTGCATATTTCTGCCGAGACGGATGGCCTTTTTCGCTTAGCAGAAAATAAAGCGTCTGATTAAAGTGCAGCATCTTTCCATAACAATTGTCATTGACAAGCCAACACAGGAAAGATACGATATGAGTAACTAAACAGCGGTTTAGAAAAAGTGAAGGGGGCGTTTATGTGTTAGAGGTAAAAGAGTTAGTCAAAACCTTTGGGGATTTTAAAGCAGTTGATCATGTATCCTTTACGATACCGGACGGGAAAATTTTAGGATTAATTGGCCAAAATGGTGCCGGGAAAACAACTACGTTTCGCTTGATTTTAAATTTTTTAACACAAGATAGCGGGTCAGTTTTATGGAATGGTCAACCATTAAACGAAAAAGAATACAATATTATTGGTTATTTACCAGAAGAACGGGGTTTATATCCTAAAATTACGATTGAAGACCAACTAATTTATTTCGCTTCATTGCGGGGGAAAACTAAAAAAGAAATTGAACCTAAAATTGACTTTTGGATGGAAAAATTTCAAGTTAAAGGCAAAAAAACAGATAAAGTTAAATCTTTATCAAAAGGAAATCAACAAAAAGTTCAATTGATTGCGACACTTATTCATGAACCGAAGTTAATTATTTTAGACGAACCATTCAGTGGCTTGGATCCAGTTAATGCAGAATTATTAAAAGACGGCATTATTGAATTGAAAAATCAAGGTTCTTGTGTCATTTTTTCCAGTCATAATATGGACAATGTGGAAAAAATCTGTGACCATTTAGTCATGTTAAAAAATGGACGCATGGTTTTAGATGGTCAGGTTCATGAAATTCGACAACAATTTGGTCGAACAAAATTATTTTTAGAATCAGCGTTATCTGTTGAGGAAGTTGCTGCTACAGCAGGTGTGAAAGAAGCACACTTGCGACAAGATGGCGTCTTAGAAGCGACATTAGAAAACGCTGAAGTGGGCAAAGTGTTGTTTGATAAAGCGACAGCCAACGGCTACATTCCAATGTTTAATCAACAACCACCAACATTGGAAGAAATTTTCAAAATGAAAGTAGGTGGGCAAGATGAGTAAATTTTGGATTATTGCGACTGATGTCTATAAGAAAAATGTGAAGTCGCTGTCTTTCTTAATCATGATTTTAGCGCCATTTCTTCTTGTAGGAATTGTTTACTTAGCGGGCTCTCTAGCTAGCGGTTTTTCAGGAGATACTACCATTGGTCTGGTTTCGGAAAACCAAGCGCTGGTTAAAGAGTTGACAAAGAATAAAACAGAGGACTTTTCTTTCAAAGCTGTTTCTTCTGAGAAAAAGGCCCAAGAACAATTAAAAGACGAGAAAATTGATGCCTATTTACTTTTGGACACTACAGATAATCAGATTTCTGGTCAGCTTTACTCTGAACGCTCTTTAGGAAATGCAACCGAGATGCTAATTCCTCAAATGTTAAACCAATTACAAACAATGGCGAATGCCAATCGTTTAAACCTAACAGCTGAGCAAGTTGCCATGTTGAATCAACAAGCAACATTTAAAAAAGCCAAAATTAGTTTTGATGAAAATGGCAAAATAAAAACAGGAGAAGATAACACAGGGATTCAAATGGCGTTAGCAATGGGGATAACAATTTTGTTATTTGTCTTCATCAGCAGTTATTCTTCAATTATTGCCCAAGAGATTGCTTCTGAAAAAGGCACTAGAATCATGGAAGTTATTCTCTCTAGTACAAAAGCGCAAACCCATTTTTATGGCAAATTAACTGGGGTTATTCTAGTAGCTTTAACACAAATTTTCATTTACGGAGTGGCGTTTGTTCTCGGCTATTCTCAATTGAAAAATCTTGATTTTATGAAAAGTCTATTAAGTGGTATTTCACCACAAAGTATTTTTTCATCAACCTTTATTTTTACATTAGGCTTTTTCATTATTGGTATTCTCGTTTTTGCTGTTTTGGCAGCACTTTGTGGTTCTCTTGTTTCCAAACCAGAGGATACAGCAAAAGCAGTTCAGCCCATCATGTATATTGGTTTAATCGGTTATATGATTGGCATTACGTTTGGGACGAATGATCCACAAAATATCGTGGTGAAAGTGACTTCCTTTATTCCGCTGATTTCGTCATACATTATGCCAGTACGCTTGGCGACCGAAACGGCATCAACAATGGAAGCAATTGTCTCATTAGTGATTTTGGCAGTTTTTGGAATTATTTTAACAATCTTCTCTGCTCGTTTATATAAATCAAACGTTCTTGTGTACAGTGAAGGCGGCATGATTCAATCCTTAAAACAGTCAATTTCTATTTTAAAAAATGAACAAAAGCATAAATAATCCTTGTTTAACTATAAAAGGACCCGGTAAATCAGTCAAAGTGACTGATCTGCCGGGTCTTTTTTAGGCACTGTTCGTCGTTCAACTAGACGAACGGTTAATTTTTTTTCAGGAATGTTCGTCTGATTTAATTGGTTGTATAGGTAAATAAATGAGTTTTCGGCTTGATACTGAATGGCATAATCAACAGTCGTAATATGCATCAACTCACTGACATAACTATTATCAAAGCCAATGACAGCGACATCGCGAGGAACGGCATAATTTAGATTTTCAAGTTCTGAAATAAACTCAGCTGCTACGTGATCATTATAAAAGGCCAAAGCTTCTGGCTTGTCGGTTAATTGTTGCCAGTAATGGGCAATTTTGCGACCAGAATGGTTAGTATACTGATCATTAATCAGCCACTCAGCTTGCCAAGGTGCCTGAGTGTTTTCATAAAAATCTTTCATTGCACGTTTTCGTGCGTGCGTGTTTAAATTTTCGGGATTACCGAGGACATGACCGATTTTTTGGTACCCTTGTTGTTGCAAATATTCTAAGGAACGATAATAACCAGAGTAATGATCAATGTAGGAAGAGTATATATTAGGTGAATCGATACGATGCCAGGTTGCTAAAGGACCATACGCGCTGTATGGCTCAATCACCGACCATTCATTTGTTCGTGTCAATAAAAACAAGCCATCTAATTGTTTGTATTTTAATTGGTTTAAGGCATCAATTTCTTTCTGCTGATCGCCATCTGTAAAAAATAAGGTTACGGAATAATTGTATTTTTTGGCAATTGAAATAAAGCGATTCAAGAAAATACCTAAGGAACCTAAATAGCTAGGGGCTAAAAAGCCAATGGTTTTTGTGGCACCTGCTCGTAAATTCCGCGCCACATAATTCGGGGTATAATTTAATTCTTTCATTGCTTTGAGAATTTTTTCTTGACTATCGGCACTTACATATCCTTTTCCAGAAATTAAGCGAGAAACAGTCGATTTCGAGACACCGGCAACTTTTGCTACATCAATGATAGACGTCATTTTTTACCTCCAAAGTGGAATGTATTCTTATAAGAAGTATAGCATACATTTTTTTGAAAATAGTGCTTGACATGGGAACATTCCCATAATTTATCCTAAAGATGTAAACGATAACAATTTAATCAAGGAGGAAGAAGACGGATGACAAGAGGAGCATTAAAAATTGCAACAATTGGTGGCGGTTCTAGTTATACACCTGAATTAATTGAAGGATACATTAAAAGAAAAGATGAACTGCCAATTAAGGAAATTTGGTTAGTCGATATTGAAGCTGGTAAAGAAAAATTGGAAATCGTTGGGGCAATGGCGAAGCGCATGATTAAAGCTGCTGGTTTAGATTGGGAAGTTCATTTAACATTGGACCGTGAAGCAGCCTTAAAAGGGGCGGATTTTGTTTCAACACAGTTTCGTGTAGGATTATTAGATGCCCGCATTAAAGATGAACGGATTCCTTTGTCCCATGGGGTATTAGGCCAAGAAACAAATGGCGCGGGAGGAATGTTTAAAGCATTTCGAACAATTCCTGTCATTTTAGCTATTATTGACGATATGAAACGCCTTTGCCCAGATGCTTGGTTAGTGAATTTTACTAATCCAGCTGGAATGGTTACGGAAGCTGCAATTAAACATGGCGGTTGGAAAAAAACAGTTGGCTTATGTAATGTGCCGATTGGTCATAGAAAACAAGCGGCCGAAATGCTGGGAATTCCAGAAGAAGACTTATTCTTTAAATTTGCTGGAATTAATCATTTCCATTGGCACCGCGTTTGGGACAAAGAAGGACAAGAGCGAACACAAGAACTCATTGATTTAATTTACGGACCTAAGCAAGAGCAAGAAAGTCATTTGAAAAATATTTTTGATGCGCCGTTCCATTATGAACAGTTAAAAGATTTAGGAATGTTACCATGTGGTTATCATCGCTATTATTATATTGAAGATGAGATGTTGAAGCATTCCATCGAAGAGTATGAACGGGGCGAAACAAGAGCACAAGTGGTTAAAGAAACGGAAGGTCGTCTGTTTGAATTGTATAAAGATCCCAAACTAGATTACAAACCAAAAGAATTAGAAGAACGGGGCGGCACACACTATAGCGATGCAGCTTGTGAAATGATTGCATCAATTTATAATGATAAACGAACGGATATGGTTGTTTCTACTGAAAATAATGGGACAATTACTGATTTACCGTATGATTGTGTTGTAGAAGTATCTGGACCTGTGACAGCTCATGGCCATGAACCTTACAACTGGGGGGCCTTTCCGCCAGCAGCACGAGGAATTATTCAAAATATGAAAGCTATGGAAGAAACGGTTATTCGAGCAGCCATCAATGGTGATTACGGCGCAGCATTGCATGCTTTCACTATTAATCCATTAGTTCCTGGCGGCGTCATGGCGAAGACCTTGTTGGACGAATTATTAATTGCCCACAAAGCGCATTTACCGAATTTTGCAGATGCGATTAATAAAATTGAAGAAACACAACCAGAAACAGTCACATATGTGGCCGAATTAATGAAAAGTAATTAAAAAATATCGCACGCTAAAGATTCGTTTAGTGTGCGATACTTTTTTTAGAATAGGAAGCAAAGGATTCCGTTTTTTTCTTGACAGTAAAATGATAGGTTTGTTGCCGGAACAGCCACTGAATACCAGAGTAAATTAAAATTTCAGCAATAATAAACGTCGAAAGTTTCTGTGCGGAAAGGAATAATAGCGTTAAAATTAAAAATAAGACGACACAGGTATAAAAAACGTGTTGCAATTTTTTAGAATTGATAATCGTGATTTCTTTGGTATCTTCAGTAACTTCAATGCGCCGATAAAATTGGAACCAGCCTTCATAGAACGTTAAAACATCTCCAGGATCAGCCTCAATTTCAATAGGTACATTAGTAAAAAGTTTCCCTTGATGCACACCATTTTTATAAAATGTAAAATAGCGTAACGCGCCCCAAGCTGATGTTTTTCGTGTCAATGTAATCTTCATGGTTTTCACCTCCGTCTTTATTTTGCCATAGTTTCGGTAAAATTGTATCCTACTAAAGTCCGATTCTCTCATTTTAGGGTCAGAATTGACAAAAGAAAGCAGAGGTGTTAGTGTGGGAGTAATTAAACGAGGAGGTATAATTGTATGTTGGCATCTATCAGAATTTGGATTGACTTTTTGACAAAATAAATTGAATAAATCTTATCAAAAAGTCTGAAATTAAAATTCATGGGTGACGTGTGTACTTTTATACGAAACTACAAGGATAGCGATTAGGCTGTCCTTTTTTGCGTACCCAAGATTCTTTCGTTTCAGAAATGAAAGAAGAGGGCAAAATGAAAAAATTAAGTATTCATCTGAAAGAAGTAAGTATTCACTTTTCGGGAAAACCAATTCTAGAAATTGATGAATTATTTGTATATGAAAATGAAAAAATTGGGATTATTGGTAAAAACGGCGCAGGAAAATCAACACTGCTCAATTTAATTATGGGTAAGATTCAATCAGACAAAGGAAAAGTTCAAAGATTGAACGACTTTCATTACTTGGCACAAGTAGCTGAAGAAATAACGAATGAACCAGAGAAAACTGACAAAAACTGTTTGTTAAATCAGAAAAATCAAAAACTAAGTGGTGGCGAAAAAGTCCAAAAACGCTTAGCAACATTATTTTCAGAGTATCCAACCGGGGTTATTTTAGATGAACCAACCACACATTTAGATAAAGAACATCGTCAGTTGTTAGTGGCAGATTTAACGTATTATTATGGGACCGTTTTGTTTGTTAGTCATGATCGCTTTTTCTTGAATCAATTAGCAGAGAAAATTTGGGAAGTTTCGGATGGACATGTCAAAGAATATTTAGGGAACTACGATGCGTATTGTCGTCAAAAAGAATTGGAACAGCAAACACAATATAATGTCTATCATCAATATCAAAAGGAAAAGAAAAAATTACAGGAATCTTACGCAAAGAAACAAGCACAAGCGCAAAAATCTAGTCATGTTTCAAAAAAACAAAAACAAAAGCAAATTAAACCTAGTCGTTTAGCTGGTTCTAAACAAAAAGATACCGTACAAAAAGCACTCCAAAAACAAGCGAAAGCGATTAATGCCAGAATTGACAGATTACCCGATGTTGCGCAAGCAAAACAAGAGCGAAAAATTATTTTTCCTACTAATAATCAGTTCTCTTTATACAATCCATATCCAATTAGAATTGAAAATTTAACTTTCGCTTATGAGAATCGAACAATTCTTAACCAAGTGAACGTTCAAATTCCTTTAAACGAAAAAATAGCACTTTGTGGAAAAAATGGTGCTGGGAAGAGTACCTTCCTTCAACAAATTGAAGCCCGTCACCCGGCCATTTACTTTTCTCCCAAAGTCCGGTTAGGAACGTATCATCAATTAGATTATCGATTAAAAAATGATGAACCACTGTTGACTTATTTATTGAAGCGGACAAATTATTCTGAAAAGATTGTGCGTTCACTTTTATATCGACTAGGTTTTCAACAAGAAAATTTACAGACAAAGATATCTTCTCTAAGTGGTGGCGAAGCCATAAAAATTACTTTGGCGCAATTATTTATAGAACCAAATAATATCATCTTATTGGATGAACCCACCAATTTTCTTGATTTAGACACAATCCAAGCACTTGAAGAATTTATAAGTGCCTATCAAGGAACAGTAATTTTCACTTCGCATGATGAAACGTTTGTGGAAAAAGTAGCCACCCGCACTATTTATTTAGAAAACGGGAAAATTATTGATAAATAAAAAAAGTAAACAAAAAGTCGCTATTTTAGCGACTTTTTGTTTAGACTTCTTCAATTGGTAAATAGGTGTATTCTGCAATTTCTGCGGCATGGGAGCCAGCAACATGTCCAGTGACAAATGCAGCTGTAACATTGTAGCCTCCAGTATAGCCATTAATATCTAAAAGTTCACCAGCAAAAAATAAACCATTGACTAATTTGCTCTCCATTGTTTTAGGGGTCACTTCTTTGAGGGAAATCCCACCGCCTGTGACAAAAGATTTTTCCAAAGGCAATGTTTTCGTAACAGTGAACTGAAAGTCTTTCAGTAGTTCCACAAAGGAAAGACGTTGCTTTTCTGTCAGTTGTTTGGCAGGCACTTCTTCAATTGCTAGTTTCTCTAGATAAAAAGTAAGCAGACGTTCTGGTATTAAAGAATGAAAGGCATTTTTTGCCACTTTATTTGGCTGTTCCTCAATCATGTAATCAACGTTTTTCAGCACTTCTTCAAAAGATTTTGTCGGAAACACATCCAAGGCTACCGTGACAGGTTGATTACCGTTGCGAGTTAATTCTTGGTTAATAAAACTAGAACAGCGGAGCGCGGCAGGTCCTGAAATGCCAAAATGTGTAAACAGCATATCCATTTGATGATTAACTAAAGGTTTTCCTTTTTGGTTCAAAACAGTTAAATTAACATCTTGTAAAGAGAGACCTTGCAACGTTTTATCAAGGATAAAAGGTTCTTCAGAAATAATAGGTGATTCGGTAGGGTAGAGTGGGCTGATGGTATGCCCCATTTTTTTGGCTAGTTTATAGCCATCACCAGTTGCTCCTGTGGAAGGATAAGTGCGGCCGCCAGTTGTTAATACAACACACGGCGCATAAATTTTTTCCAGTTCGGTTTCAACGCCAATTATTTGATCGTCTTTTCGTAGTAATTTTGTGACCTGTGTTTTTGTAAAAACAGTGACTCCTAATTCGTTAATGCGGTTAAATAGCGCATCAACAATTGACTTCGATTTATCTGTAACAGGGAACATGCGTCCGTGATCTTCTTCTTTTAAGTGAATACCATTGGATTCAAAAAAGTTCATGATATCATAGTTATCAAATTGTGAAAATGCGCTGTATAAAAATTTTCCATTCCCAGGAATAAATGAAATGATTTCTTCTGCGGGCCGATTATTAGTTACATTACAGCGGCCGCCACCAGTCATTAATAATTTTTTCCCAACACGGCGATTTTTTTCAATCAATAATACTTGAGCACCAGCTTCTGCGGCCGCAATCGTGGCCATCATACCACTCGTCCCAGCACCGACAATAATTACATCAAATTTCTTCATAGTTCTCCTCCAATTCAATAGGTAGTGTACCATAATTACAGGATTTTTTCTGGATTTAAGGAAAAAATAAACGTTTGACTATGGTAATTTTTGAATTTTCAGTTAAAATAAACCTATAACAATGAGAGGATGATTAAATGGACGCAAAACAATATGTTAAAAATATTCAAGAAAAAATTCACCAATTAGACCAAGGTCAAACAGAATATTTACAAGCAGTCGATGAGTTTTTACCAACCGTAGAAGGTTTTTTAGAAAAAAATCCTCAATACATTGAAGCAAATGTTTTAGGTGTCTTGATTGAACCTGAACGTATTTTTCAATTTCGTGTGCCGTGGCAAGATGACCAGGGCAATTGGCATGTGAACAGAGGCTATCGTGTCCAATATAATTCAGCGATTGGACCATACAAAGGTGGTTTGCGGTTTCATCCAAGTGTGAATTTAAGTGTGATGAAGTTTTTGGCCTTTGAACAAATTTTTAAAAATAGTTTAACTGGTTTGCCAATCGGTGGCGGCAAAGGCGGTAGTGATTTTGATCCAAAAGGTAAGTCAGATGCTGAAGTGATGCGCTTTTGTCAAAGTTTCATGACCGAACTTCAAAAACATATTGGTCCAAGTACAGATGTTCCAGCAGGCGATATTGGCGTAGGCGCTCGTGAAATTGGTTATTTGTTTGGCATGTATAAACGCTTGCGCAACTATGATGCAGGAGTGTTGACTGGAAAACCTTTAGGATACTGGGGAAGCCAAGCAAGAACAGAAGCGACGGGTTATGGAACGGTTTATTTTGTTAAACATTTATTAGCAGATAAAAACGATACGTTTGAAGGCAAAAAAGTCGCTGTTTCTGGTAGCGGGAATGTCGCAATTTATGCCATGGAAAAAGCAACTGAGCTAGGCGCCACAGTAATCACATGTTCCGATTCGTCTGGTTTTGTCTATGATCCAGAAGGAATTGATGTGGCGTTAGTAAAAGAACTAAAAGAAAAAAATCGTGAACGCATTTCAAAATATGTTGAAACACGTAAAGGCGCAACTTATTATGACAAAGAATCTGTTTGGGATTTCGAAACAGCGTATGACATTGCGTTACCATGTGCAACACAAAATGAAATCAACGAAAAGCAAGCTGCTATTTTAGTGAAAAACGGAGTGAAAGTCGTGGCAGAAGGTGCAAATATGCCTTGTACACTAGAAGCAGTCGCCGTTTTTGCTAAATCAGCTGTAATTTATTGTCCAGGCAAAGCCGCTAATGCAGGTGGTGTTGCGGTTTCTGCATTAGAGATGAGCCAAAATGCTGAACGTTTAGCTTGGTCCTTTGAAAAAGTTGACGGTATGCTAGATCAAATTATGCAAAACATTTATGAGACTTGTCGTGATACAGCTAACGAATATCAGGCACGAGATAACTTTGTTTTAGGTGCGAATATTGCTGGCTTCGAAAAAGTAGCGGCAGCGATGCTAAGTCAAGGACTCGTTTAATAACAAAAAATGCTAGGATTTCCTAGCATTTTTTCTTGGTTTGTTTGATTAAGAGAATAAATATCTCTAATTAAATAGTTAAAATTAAACAATTGGTCTATCCAAAAGAATTTGCTTGAAAAAATGTCTAAAAACACGTAAAGTATACATGTAGTAAGTTTACTTTCGAGGAGGAAAAGGAATGTCACACATTCAATTAGATTATTCCAAATTAGCACCATTTGTTGCTGACCATGAATTGGAATACATGCAAACACAAGTCACTGCAGTGGACAAAGCATTACGTGAAGGTACAGGAGCTGGTAATGATTTTACTGGCTGGATTGATTTACCAGAAAACTATGACAAAGAAGAATTCGCGCGCATTAAAAAAGCAGCAGCAAAAATTCAATCTGACTCTGAGGTATTAGTAGTCATTGGTATCGGTGGTTCATATTTAGGTGCCCGTGCAGCAATTGAATTTTTGACACATTCATTTAATAATCTATTATCCAAAGAAGAACGGAAAGCGCCACAAATCTTCTTTGCTGGAAATAGCATCAGCTCAACTTATTTAGCTGATTTAATCAATGTGATTGGTGATCGTGATTTTTCTGTGAACGTTATTTCAAAATCTGGAACGACGACAGAACCAGCGATTGCTTTCCGCGTCTTTAAAGAGTTATTAATTAATAAATATGGCAAAGAAGAAGCCAATAAACGTATTTATGCGACAACTGACCGTGCTAAAGGAGCAGTAAAAGTTGAAGCTGATGCGGAAGGTTGGGAAACATTTGTGATTCCTGATGATGTGGGCGGTCGTTTCACTGTTTTAACGCCAGTAGGTCTTTTACCAATCGCTGTTAGCGGTGCGGATATTGATCGTTTAATGGAAGGTGCAAATGATGCACGTAAAGAATACGGCGCAACGAGCGACTTAAAAGAAAACCAAGCCTATCAATATGCTGCGTTACGTAACATTTTATATCGTAAAGGTAAAACAACTGAAATGTTAATTAACTATGAGCCTGGCATGCACTATTTCTCTGAATGGTGGAAACAATTATACGGTGAATCAGAAGGAAAAGATGGCAAAGGTATTTTCCCAGCAGCCGCAGACTTTTCAACTGACTTACATTCCATGGGTCAATATGTTCAAGAAGGTATGCGTAACTTATTTGAAACAGTGGTTAAAATTGAAAATCCACGCCATAGCATTTCAATTCCGGAACAAAATGAAGATCTAGATGGCCTAGGCTATTTACAAGGAAAAGAAATTGACTTCGTCAATACAAAAGCGTTCGAAGGTACGTTGCTTGCTCACACAGATGGTGGTGTGCCAAACATGATCGTTAAAGTGCCAACAATGGATGCTTATTCATTAGGTTATGTTATGTACTTCTTCGAAATTGCGGTGGGCATCTCAGGTTACTTAAATGGGGTTAATCCATTTGACCAACCAGGTGTTGAAGCTTACAAACGCAACATGTTCGCTTTATTAGGTAAACCAGGTTTTGAAGAATTAGCAAAAGATTTAAATGCACGTCTATAATTTGTAAATAACAGAAGAAAAGAGCCAGAAACACTTACGTTTCTGGCTCTTTTCTTTTGTTTAAATTATTTTTCCAATGGTTCGTTCCATTTTTTAGGACTCCAAATAGTTCCTTCCAATGCAACTTGAAGACTTTCATTATCATCTTCTAATTGTTCAATATATTTGATGGTTTCCTCGATAATAAAAGAATTGGGTTCTTCGCTGATTGACTGAAGTTGTTCTGCTAACCATGTATTTCTCATTTTTCTTCACCTCAAAATGTAGTCTATCATAGGTGAGCTTTTTAGTAATGAAACTTGCTTATTGGTTTTCCTTTAAAATAGCATAAATTCGTTCAATATCCGCTTGGGTACCTCTTAATTCATAGTCAGCTAAGAAGGGGAAGTTAAATTGTTCCGCATACTGTTTAGCTGTCAGGCAGTATTGGTGGTTAAAGTTTTTATTGCCGCTGCCCACCACGCCAGAGCAATAACGATAATTATTTTCAAAAGCAAGATATTCTCGCATGACTTCTGTTAAAATTTCGGTATTGCCGTTGTTGATGCCATCGCCACCATCTAAATAGGTAGGCACAAAGGTAAAAAATGGTTCTGTTTCTACTTCTAACGGAGAATTTTCCGAAATTTCTTTGAAAGTAATCGTAGGATTTTTTTCGTTTTGCTGATGTTGCTCTTCAGCATAAGTTGTTAAATGTTGAACAAATGAGCGTGTATTACCAGAGATTGAAATATATCGTATATTCATCAGAGATCCCTCCAAATAAATTTAATTGTTTACGTAAGTATAGCACATCTATGTGAAAAAAATTCAAGATCAATAATTATAAAGCGAAAAAAATAATGCCTTTTTATTACCTATTATAAAAGTGAAAATTTGTTATTTTAATTCATTTGGGTAAGTATTGAATTTTGCGAAAAACTTTGCTAAGATGGTAGAGTATTGAATAAAGAATGGTTGGGCGAAAGCTTCAAGGATTCAGTTCTTCAAGGGGTGAGAAGAACAATTTTTGAGTTTGCGCCTTTTTGCATACCTAAAACAAAAGGGCTGAGCGTATCTCTATTTCGCTAGTCCTTTTTCTTATATGCTAAAGGTGTAAAAACTAAGGAGGTGGAGACAATGGTACAAGAAGTACTAGAGCAAATCAAGGCAGCGGAAGATGCGGTGGAAGAGCATCGGCAACAAGCTAAGATGAATTGTCGTTTATATGAAGAACAGAAGCAAGAACGTTTAGCTGAACTACGTCAAGAGAGTGAAGAAGCTGTTGAAAAAGTGCTGACGGATTCACTAGCAACGCAAGAAAAGATGTTACAACTTGAAAAAGAACAACTTTTAGATGAAACAAAGCGCACTGAACAAGCGCTTCACGAACGTTACGAAACGAACAAAGAACAAGTCATTGATTCAATTATTGAGAGGGTGAAAGACGTTTATGGCAGTTAGTAAAATGGAAAAAATGACAATAATTGCCGCTGCCGAAAAAGAAGCAGCAATTCTACAAGCCATTCAAGGCTTGCAAATTGTCGAAGTAAAACGGATTTTTCATTCGCCTGAAGAAGAACAAGCCTTAAAGAGTCAATATTCTTTTTTACAAGCAGAACAGTCAACTGAACAGCTACGTAAATATGAAACGATGCTACAACAATTGCAAGAGCTTCTTTTATTTTTGACACGCTCTTCAGGAAAAGGGTTAAAGATAAAAAGAAAAGTCTATACTTTGGAAGAGTTGGAACAAACCTTTGATGAAGAAACATTACAAAGCTATTTGACGGAATTAAAGAATATTCAAGAATCTTTGAAACAAATTCAAACGGATCGTCAAGGATTAGAAGCTGAAGAAGAATTATTAGGCCGCTGGCAATATCTGGATATTTTACCGCATAAACAACAGTTAAAAAGTAGTTATGTCGTTCATGGTTCGATAAATCTAGCCAATAAAGCCAGTTTCTTGAGCGCTTTGTCTCAATGGCCAACGGTTTATTTTGAAGAAATTTATCAAAGTATGCATCATAGTTACTTTACACTCGTTTACCTGAAGGAACATCAGCAGAGTGTAACCGAGTTATTAAACCAATATAGCTTTGAACCACTCCAATACCGTTATGATGTTCCACCTAAAGAGGCATATCAACAAGTCAAAGAACGATATGAAATTTTACAAAAAGAAGAAAAAGCCTTAAAGCAACAACTGGCTTCTTATCATGATTTTTATGAAACGTTTTGCTTGGCTGAAGAAGTCTTATTGGCGGTTATCCAAAGAGAACAAGCACGTCAACATTTGTTAAAGGCTTCATCATTTTTCATCTTGCAAACGTGGATTCCAGTCGAAGAAAAAGCCGATATTTTGACAGCGATTGAAGAAAAAGTTCCTAAGGACGAAATAGCTCTTACTTTTGAAAATCCTACGAAGGCGGAAATTGAGACGGATATACCAGTTAAACTAGCGAATAATAAATTGGTGCAGCCGTTTGAAATGTTAACAGAGATGTATAGCTTACCAAAATATGAAGAAGTTGATCCGACACCTGCGATGATGCCGTTTTATCTAGTCTTTTTTGGCATGATGGTAGCGGATATTGGCTATGGCTTACTGATGCTACTCTTGTCTATTATTGCTTTGACAGCATTTGTTTTACCGAGAGGCATGAAACGTTTTGCCGACTTTTTCTTGATTTTATCATTTCCAACAATTATTTGGGGCTTCATTTACGGTTCGTTTTTCGGTGCAGCATTACCGCCAACAATGTTTGGAATCAAATCACCATTTCCGATTTTATCAACGACCGAAGATGTAAATACGATTCTTATTTTATCGGTTATTTTTGGGTTTATCCAATTGGTTGTCGGTTTAATGATTAATGGGATTCAGTTATCAAAACAAAAGCGCTATTTAGATAGTATTAACGAAAGTTACGCTTGGTTAGGGATTTTGTTTGGTTTAGCATTGTTAGTCGTTGGTAAATTAGTGGTTAAAAATGAAGGCTTATTTACAGCAGGTGCAATTTTAGCTAGCCTTTCTGCCATTGCAATTATTGTGATTCCAATGATTCAATCGAAGGCCAAATTAAAAGGTTTAGCCAAAGGACTGTATGGACTATACGGTGTGACAGGTTATGTCGGTGATTTAGTTAGTTATACACGTTTGATGGCGTTAGGAATTGCTGGGGGAAGTATTGCTTCAGCGTTTAATATGCTCGTTGAGTTTATGCCGCCAGTTGCCCGTTTTAGCGTGGGGATCTTGCTGTTAATTGTTTTACATGCGTTAAACATATTCTTATCGTTATTAGGTGCTTATGTTCATGGCGCACGTTTGCAATATGTTGAGTTCTTTGGAAAATTTTACACAGGCGGTGGCCGGGCGTTTAATCCGCTAAAAACAAAAGAAAAGTATGTCAATGTTGAGAAAAAATAGAAAATTATTTATTGGAGGAAAATAGAGATGATGGATTACTTAATTAATAATAATGGTGGAATTGTTTTTGCAGTATTAGGAATGGCGATGGCGACAATTTTTGCTGGGATTGGATCAGCCAAAGGGGTTGGCTTTACTGGGGAAGCAGCAGCAGCTTTAACGACGGAGCAGCCAGAAAAATTTGGTCAAGCGTTAATTTTACAGTTATTACCAGGTACACAAGGACTATATGGTTTTGTTATTGCTTTCTTAATTTATATTAACTTAGGAAACGATATGAGTATGGTTCAAGGATTGAACTATTTTGTAGCAGCTTTACCAATTGCTTTTGCAGGATTGTTCTCTGGGATTGCCCAAGGTCGTGTAGCCGCTGCGGGGATCCAAATTTTAGCGAAGAAACCAGAACATGCAACAAAAGGAATTATCTATGCTGCCATGGTTGAAACTTATGCCATCTTAGGGTTCGTAATTTCCTTCTTACTTGTATTGAACGTCAAATAATTGAGGAGGCAGATGGATGGATGCCATTGAAAAAATCATCAGTGAAATTAAGCAACAAGGAAAGCAAGAAGTCGAAGCCTATGTCACCAGTGAACAAACGCGCATCGATCAAGAATTCCAAGCAGCACAACAAGAAATTTTGCTGAAGCAAGAACATGAAATAGAAAAACGACAACAACAATTATTAAAAGAATTTAAACAACGCCAACAACGGCAAACACTAGAAATTCGTCAGGATGCATTAAATAAAAAACAAGCATATCTTAACCAATTATTTGACGAAGTGGTCTTAAAGATGAGTGAATGGTCAGCGGAAGAATTTCAACAATTTATGAAAGCACAATTAGGTTCACTTGAATTAACAGGAAAAGCGACCATTCTTTTAGGCGAGTATTCTCAAACGAAAGTGACGCAAGAATGGCTGACCGCTCTTTCTGATGCTACTGTTCAATGGGAGCTTTCAGAGGAAGTTGTTCCAAAAGAAAGTGGCTTTATCGTTGCAAAAGACGGTTTGGATTATAATTTTCTCTTTTCAGCATTAGTTGAAGAGATTCAAAAAACAGAAGGCTTTAAAGTAGCAGAAAAACTTTTCAGTTAAGAAGGGAGGACGTAGAATGAGAAAACCAACGTATCATCAAATTAATCCGCTGATTCGTTTAAAAGAAACGGAGCTGCTTTCTGAGCAACAGTTTCAACAACTTTTAGAAGCGGAAACAGTTGAAGACGTTAAAAATATGTTAAAAAGTACGGTTTATCAACCTTATTTAACCGAAACTTTTGAAGAAAAATTTGACTACCATTCTTCTGAAGCGCTGGGAAGTCTTTATCGCTGGTTATATGAAATGGCTCCAGAACCAGCTGTAGTAACGTTGTATACGATGCGTTTTACCTTCCATAACTTGAAAATTTTGACGAAAGCTGAGCGAACAGGTAAAGATTTTGATTATCTTTATTTAGAAGATGGTCGTTATTCTCTAAACACAGTCAAAAGTGCCATTCATACAAAAAACTCTTCCGAACTTGAGCCAGCATTATTAGAAGTGATCCGTGATGTTTTTGCCTATCTGGAAGAAGGCGGTTTGCCGCAAGCAATTGATATCCTTTATGATCGAGCATTTTTACAGCAACAGCGAAAATTAGCGGATGAATTGGGCTATGAAGAGTTAACGAAGGAAGTCATCGCTTTTATTGATTTAACCAATCTATCAACGATGGCTAGAGGGATTGTTCAACATCAAAACAGTAACTTTTTATCAACCGTGCTTTCTAGCGCTGGCAGTCTCTCAAAGAAAGAGCTGTTGACCTATGCGGAAAAGTCACTTGTAGAATTTACAGCATTTGTCAGAACAACGAATTACGGACAACTATTAGAAAAGATTATCAATAAAGAAACCAATGAATTAAATTTATTGGCTTTTGAAAAACTCAAAGATGATTACCTGACCTCAATGTATGAAAACGGTCGAACGGTTGCTTTTGGGCCGCTCCCATTACTAGCCTTTTTGAATGCGAAAGAGGTTGAATGGAAAAATCTACGTTTAATTTTGGTCGGAAAACATAGTGGGTTTTCAAATGAAAAAATTCGAGAAAGGATGCGAAAAGTCAATGGGGTATAAAATTGGTGTCATTGGAGACAAAAATTCAATCTTACCATTTAAACTGTTTGGCTTTGAGGTCCATCATGCCATTTCAGAAATGCAAGTTAGAGAAGCCATTGAAACTATGGCAAAAAATAAGTTTGGGGTCATTTTCATAACGGAAGAAGCCTCTACTTTAGCAGAAGAAACGATTGAACGATACAAAGAACAAGTGACACCAGCGATTATTTTAATCCCAAGTCATAATGGTACAATCGGAATCGGTTTAAGTGAGATTGAAAAAAATGTTGAAAAAGCAATTGGACAAAATATTTTATAATGCAAAGGAGAATGAGCGTGCAAATTGGAAAAATTGTCAAAGTTTCAGGTCCTTTGATTTTAGCTGAAAACATGTCAGATGCTAGTATCCAAGACATTTGTCATGTAGGAGATTTAGGCGTTATCGGAGAGATTATTGAAATGCGAGGCGACGTCGCTTCGATTCAAGTATATGAAGAAACAACAGGCATTGGACCAGGAGAACCAGTTATTTCAACAGGAGAACCATTATCTGTTGAATTAGCCCCAGGTTTAATTGCCGAAATGTTTGATGGTATTCAACGACCATTGGATACATTTCAAGAAGTAACCCACAGTAACTTTTTAGGCCGTGGCGTTAAAATTGATGCGTTAGATCGTGAGAAAAAATGGACGTTTGAACCAACTGTGGCAGTTGGTGAAGAAGTGTCGGCAGGTGACATCGTCGGTGTGGTTCAAGAAACACCGATTATTCAACATAAAATTATGGTGCCTTTCGGCGTTTCAGGAACGATTGCCGAAATTAAAGCAGGTGACTTTGCCATTGATGAAACAGTTTACTCAGTGAAAACGGCTAAAGGAACGGAAAGTTTTAGCATGATGCAAAAATGGCCCGTTCGGCGGGGACGTCCCATTTTAGAAAAACTAAGTCCCAAAGTACCGATGGTGACCGGACAACGCGTAATTGATACCTTTTTCCCAATTACGAAAGGCGGAGCGGCAGCAGTTCCAGGACCATTTGGCGCTGGAAAAACAGTCGTTCAGCACCAAATTGCTAAGTGGGCCGATGTCGACTTAGTCGTTTACGTTGGTTGTGGGGAACGCGGGAATGAAATGACAGATGTTTTAAATGAATTTCCAGAATTAATTGACCCAACAACTGGTGAGTCTTTGATGAATCGGACGATTTTAATTGCGAATACGTCAAATATGCCGGTAGCGGCACGGGAAGCCTCGATTTATACAGGGATT
This sequence comes from Enterococcus sp. AZ119, assembly GCF_050546175.1. Lineage (NCBI taxonomy): Bacteria > Bacillati > Bacillota > Bacilli > Lactobacillales > Enterococcaceae > Enterococcus > Enterococcus sp. AZ119. The sequence goes on from NZ_CP172951.1 coordinate 1,192,049, forward strand.
ACCATTGCAGAATATTTCCGTGATATGGGTTACTCAGTCGCAATTATGGCGGATTCTACTTCTCGTTGGGCAGAAGCGTTACGAGAAATGAGTGGTCGGTTAGAAGAAATGCCTGGTGATGAAGGCTATCCAGCCTATTTAGGTAGTCGCTTAGCTGAATATTATGAACGAGCAGGACAAGTCATCGCGTTAGGAAAAGATCATCGTGAAGGAAGCATTACAGCGATTAGTGCGGTTTCGCCATCTGGTGGGGACATATCAGAACCTGTCACTCAAAATACGTTACGCGTTGTTAAAGTATTCTGGGGCTTAGATTCCCAATTAGCACAAAAACGTCATTTTCCTTCTATTAACTGGTTGCAAAGTTATTCTCTTTATTCCACAGAAGTAGGGCAATATTTAGACTTGGAATTGCAAGGAAACTGGGCCGCTATGGTAGCTGAAGGGATGCGGATTTTACAAGAGGAATCTCAATTGGAAGAAATTGTTCGCTTGGTTGGGATTGATTCCTTGTCGGATAAAGACCGTTTAACGTTGGAAACAGCCAAATCATTACGGGAAGACTATTTGCAACAAAATGCTTTTGATGACGTGGATACGTTCACTTCTCGAACAAAACAAGCGAAAATGTTGCAATTGATTCTAACTTTTGGTGAAGAAGGTCAAAAAGCCTTAAGTTTAGGCACTTATTTCTCTGAGTTAATGGCGGGAACAGTTGAAATCCGCGATCGCATTGCTCGTAGCAAGTATTTACCAGAAGAGGAATTAGAAAAATTGGATCGTTTACAAGCAGAAATTAAAACAACGATAAAAGAAATCATTGCTGAAGGAGGAATGACGAATGATTAAAGAATATCGCACAATCAATGAAGTCGTTGGTCCTCTGATGATTGTTGAAAAAGTAGCAGGCGTAAAGTACGAAGAATTAATTGAAGTACGCATGCAAAATGGCGAAATTCGCCAAGGGCAAGTTTTAGAAATCAATGGAGATAAAGCGATGGTCCAAATTTTTGAAGGAACGAGTAACATCAATATTCGTGATTCAAAAGTTCGCTTTCTGGGACATCCTTTAGAATTAGGGGTTTCGCCAGATATGATGGGGCGCGTTTTTGACGGCTTAGGTCGCTTAAAAGATAATGGACCAGAATTATTACCTGAGAAAAAATTAGATATTAACGGCGAAGTTATCAATCCAGTCGCTCGTGATTATCCCGATGAGTTCATCCAAACAGGGATTTCAGCGATTGACCATTTAAATACCTTAGTTCGTGGTCAAAAATTACCTGTTTTTTCAGCATCTGGCTTACCTCATAAAGAATTAGCGGCACAAATTGCCAGACAAGCCAACGTGTTAAATAGTGAAGAAGAATTTGCCGTAGTTTTTGCGGCCATTGGGATTACCTTTGAAGAAGCGGAATATTTTATGGAAGATTTCCGTCAAACAGGCGCAATTGATCGTTCAGTCTTGTTTATGAACTTAGCGAATGATCCAGCCATTGAACGGATTGCAACACCTAGAATGGCTTTGACAGCCGCTGAATATTTAGCTTATGAAAAGGGCATGCATGTCTTAGTTATCATGACGGATATGACCAATTATTGCGAAGCGTTGCGAGAAATTTCAGCAGCACGCCGTGAAGTTCCAGGACGTCGTGGTTACCCGGGTTATCTTTACACGAACTTAGCAACGTTGTATGAACGGGCAGGCCGAATTCGTGGCTCAAAAGGTTCCGTAACACAGATTCCTATTTTAACAATGCCAGAGGAGGATAAAACACATCCAATTCCCGATTTAACTGGCTATATTACAGAAGGGCAAATTATCTTGTCCCGGGAACTATATAAGAGCGGTATCCAACCACCAATTGATGTATTGCCATCACTTTCCCGTCTTAAAGACAAAGGAACTGGCGAAGGCAAAACGCGCGGGGATCATGCAGCGACGATGAATCAATTGTTCTCAGCCTATGCACAAGGGAAACAAGCCAAAGAATTAGCTGTCATTTTAGGAGAATCAGCTCTTTCCGATGTCGATAAAATTTACGCAGCTTTTGCCCAACGTTTTGAAGAAGAATATGTCAATCAAGGATTCGATACAAACCGTTCGATTGAAGAAACGTTAGATCTTGGGTGGGAACTATTAAGTATGCTACCGAGAACAGAACTAAAACGAATTAAAGAGGATATGCTCGATCAATATTTAACTGAAGGGAAGTAGAAAAATGGCTCGATTAAATGTTAATCCAACCCGTATGGAACTTTCCCGATTGAAAAAACAGTTAACTACGGCCACGAGAGGTCATAAGTTGCTGAAAGACAAACAAGATGAATTGATGCGACGGTTTATTGCGCTAGTCAAAGAAAACAATGAGTTACGTATTCAGGTTGAACAAGAAGTGACGGATGCGTTATCAAATTTTGTATTGGCAAACGCAACGTTGAACGAAGCCTTTATTGAAGAGTTAGTGGCAATTCCAGCCGAAAAAGTTGAATTAGAAATTATTGAACAGAACATCTTAAGTGTGCCAGTTCCTAAAATGATTTTTGATTACGATGAATCGGTTCAAGAAGCACCCTTAGATTATGGCTACGTGAATTCAAACAGCGAGCTTGATCAAGCTTTTGCTAAAATTTCAAGCATTTTACCGAAATTATTAGCACTTGCAAATGTTGAAAAGACGTGCCAATTATTATCAAAAGAAATTGAAAAAACGCGTCGTCGTGTCAACGCCTTAGAGTATATGACGATTCCACAATTAGAAGAAACAATTTACTACATTCAAATGAAATTAGAAGAAAATGAACGTGGCGAAATTACACGTTTAATTAAAATTAAAAGCATGAACAAAGAAAATTAATGGTTAGAAAGAACGAGTGCGAAGCCAGTTGGTAGCTTTCGTGCTCGTTTTTAATAAAAAAGGGAGTGGAAAAAATGAAAAATGAAGAACGCCGCAAAGCGATTGCACTGAATTGTCAAAAGTACGAAAGTGACTATGCTCACTTGGTGGAACCAATCAATGAGCTACTGTTAAACTTGGGAGCGGCTATTTCAGAAGAAGCCGCGAAGCAAATCATTCTGAATGTAAAACGATATCATCACGGCGTGAAATATCTTCCTGAGTGTCATTTAGATGAAAGTAACCAGTTTATCGAAGATGGGCTTGAAGCTCTTAAAAAGGGAGATTTAGGCAACGGTGCGTTACAACTATTTGGGGCTGGCTTAAACTTTGCTAGTTTTGCAGCAAAAGCACAAGGAACCAAAAAAATTGATGCCCACCAAATGTTGGCAGAACGTTTTACGAAGTTGTTGTCTGTACAAATGGATAATGATAACAAACAATAAAAAAATACCCTTGGTTTATTAAGTCGTCTTAATAAACCAAGGGTATTTTTTAACTGTTATTGATTAGGATATTCAGACACCTGTAATTGCCATAACTTATCTGTCACTGAAGCAATAAACGCAGCACTCTTAGCATTATCAGGTCCTTTAGTAAAAATTGCTAAAGCAAAGGGGTGAGGTGTTTCTAAAATCCCCATATCATGAATAAATTCATCATAGGAACCAATTTTATGAGCAACTTTTCCTTGAGTTGTGGGAGTTTCCATTCTTTCATGGAAAACACTTTGTTTCATAGAATCATAAATCGCTTGGTAATCTGGTTTTGTTGCTTTTTCAGTATATAATTTTTGTAGAATAACAAGCGCATCTTCAGAAGAAAATTGTGGCTCTTCAATCGAAGGTGTCTTGTGCAAATAACGCTGATACATTTCTCGTTTTGCTTTTGCATCACCACCCAATGTGTCATAGAGCATATTTTTAGCGATATTATCAGAATAGGTGATGGCATATTCTTGTAACGTTTTTAATGGATATTCTGGTTGGATATTATAGGCAATGATCCCAGTTCCTTCTTCATAATCTTCTTCGGCGTTATAGGGAATCAGGTCTGTCCATTTTTTTTGACCAGAAGCAACCGTGTCGGCGACTAGCATCGTCAGGGGCACTTTAATAGTACTAGCTGTATAAAATTCATGTTGGCCATTCACGGAACGCTGTTCGCCAGTTTCTAAATCCAAATAACTAATCCCGACCGTTCCTTCAAATTCTTTGACAGAAGCGACGAGCAGGTCATTTATTTTATCAAAAAATACTGTATTTGCTGAATTATTTTCTTCCTTGTCTTTCGTATGCTTCTCATGTTTGGCGGAATCAATTGTAACTTTTTGTTCAGATTCTTTGGCATAATCTTCGCCACGACTTGAGAAGAAGAAGCCCACAATTAGGAAAAAGCAAAGAAAGAAAATGGTGCCGTAAAGTGAGAGTTGCTGTTTCTTCAATGTAAAACCCTTTCCGTTTCTCTAATAGATATTTTTCTCAACTCCTCCATTTAATCATTTTTCGGATAAGAGCGCAAGCGTCTTTTTAACGGCACTACTGGTTTTGTTTCATTTGTTTTTGGAGTGCTTGCGATTGCTTTAATAGCTCTTTGCCGATAGTGGTATCTTTCACCAATAGCCGCTGTAAGGGACGATCGATGACTTGTTTGATGGAATGAATGTCTTGATTATTTAAAATGGCTGTTTCTTTACTAGAAAAAGATTTATGCGCGGTCAGTTGTAAACCAAACGAGTTGTACAACAATGTATAACCAGCAATTCCAGTAATTGTCTGATAAGATTTTGAAAAGCCGCCGTCAATTACGAGAAGCGTGCCATTTGCTTTGATTGGCGATTCGCCTTTTGTTCGTTTAACTGGTGTATGGCCATTAATGATATGTCTATTTTCACCAGTCACTTCAAATTCATCTAGGATTCTTTCACAAACTTCAACCGTATCACGCAAAGAGTAGTAAGGATTCTTTTCTTCATGATGTGTTTCTTTTTCAGCGAGAAAATAACGCTCGAAGGTTTTCATAGCTCGTTTGCCAAATAATGAGGAACCTTCGCCACACCAAAGATACCATAAACAATCTGTTGCATAGTCATCTGTACTAGCAGGCTGAGCATAAGCTTCTTCTAACATTTCCTGAAAGAAGTCAACTAAAGCTTTTCCTGAATAGGAGTGGCCTTTAAATGTATAAGCTTGAAAAGTACCGTCCGCATTCAGAGGCAGACAGCCATGAATCAATAAATTTTGATTATACACAAGGTAAAGAGAAGCTTTTTCCATTAGAAAGCGCATGTGTTTTGTTAACCGCGGCGAAGACTGAAATTGCGTTAATAAATCATCAATTATCTGTTTTTCCTCACGTGTTAATTGGTAAGGCTGCTCTTCAGAAACGGTTTGGAAACAGCTGTTAATTAATGTATAACGACATTCGTCAAAAGTAATAGTTTCCCCTTGAATCTTATCTAAGCGTAGCCGATGTGCCAAGTTAAAATCAGGGCGTCGACCAATAATTTGGCCTTCTAGTTTTTCTTGAATAATGGCAATGGCTTGTTGCACACGCATCGCTACTTGTTTTTCAGCTTCAGTTAACGCACGATAGGGATTTTTCTTGGGTGCAAAAGCAGGATTTTCTTTATACGTTTCTAAACTAAATTTTTTTAAGGCGGTTAAATCGATAGCATAACGTTCTTCTAACAAATCTAAATTTCCATAGCGAGCACAAATACGTACTACATTGGCTAAACAAGCCAGTGAACCACTATAAGCAGCCAGCCAAATCATATCATGATTGCCTAGTTGAATATCCAAGGAGTGATAGGACATTAATCGGTCCATAATTTTATCTGGTGCTGGCCCCCGGTCATAGATATCCCCAATAACATGTAGGTGATCGATAATCAGACGTTGGATTAGATAAGCTAATTCTGTCACGAAACGTTTGGCTTCACCTAGTAAAATAATTTTTTCAATAATTTGTTGATAGTAACCGTTTTTGGTTGTTGTCTCATCATATTGATAAATCAATTCTTCGAGAATATACCCATAGGTTTCAGGAAGGGCTTTGCGAACTTTAGAACGTGTGTACTTCATCGAAGAAGAACGGACGATTTCAACCAGACGGCGAATCGTTAATAGCCACCATTCATAAGAGAGGGCGCTTTCATTTTCTAAAAGTGTTAATTTTTCTTCTGGATAGTAGATAATAAAACAAAGCTCGTCCATCTGATGGGCATTTAATTCTTGTTTAAATAAAAATTGAACTTTTTCTCGGATTCGCCCAGAACCATTTCTTAAAATATGGTCAAAAGCTTCAAATTCACCATGTAAATCACTGACAAAATGTTCTGTTCCTTTCGGTAAATTCAAAATTGCTTCCAAATTAATAATTTCTTCAATTTGTTGATCGCGGTTCAGTGTAGCCAAGTCATCTGCCTTCTTTCTTTTTCGTATATACCAATTTTTATTTAAAAGATTAAAGTCTTGATAATAAAGGTTTTTTATTCGTATGCCAATTATTGTAGGCTATTTGGCGAAAAAAAGCAACAGGAGAAAGTCAGAGAAAAATGTGGAAAATTATAGGAAGCTACTGGGTTTTATGCTATGATTTTTAATAAAACGAAATGAAGGGGCGGGAAAACATGTTATTTGGTACAGCAAAAATGAATCGGGAAAATCATTTAGAAATCGGTGGTTATGACACCGTAAAGTTGGCGCAAAAATTCGGGACGCCGTTATTTGTCTATGATGTCGCTCATATTCGCGCGCAAGCACGTGGTTTTAAACAAACGTTAAATCAATTAGGTATCAAAAATAAAGTGGTTTATGCAAGTAAAGCATTTAGTTGTTTAGCTATTTATCAAGTGTTAAAGGAAGAAGATATTGCTTGTGATGTTGTCTCTGGTGGAGAACTATTCACAGCTTTAAAAGGGGGCATGGAGCCAGCGGAAATTGAGTTCCATGGAAATAATAAAACCCCTGAAGAATTACGTTATGCTTTGGATAACAAAATAGGTACAATTGTCATTGATAATTTTTACGAAATTGACTTGTTGGAAGAATTATTAGCTACACGAAACCAAACACAAAAAGTTCTTTTTCGGGTGAGTCCTGGCGTGGATGCAGAAACACATGATTACATTTTGACAGGCCAAGAAGATTCAAAATTTGGTTTTGATGTTGCAAGTGGCCAGGCAACAGAAGCGCTCGTTCGCCTTTTATCAAATCCCTCTTTTGATGTGCAAGGGGTCCATTGCCATATTGGCTCGCAAATTTTTGCTGTGGAAGGCTTTTTAGCTGCTGTTGAAAAAATGTTCACTATTTTAGAAGACTGGCGGCAAGTCCATCAATTTACAGCACGTGTTTTAAATATGGGTGGTGGTTTTGGTGTGCAGTACACGCAGCAAGATGAGCCATTAGCACCAGCAACATTTGTTGAAAAAATTGTTTATTCCTTGAAAGGTCATTGTGAACAATTAGGGTATCCACTGCCTGAGCTTTGGATTGAACCAGGCCGCAGTTTAATTGCCGAAGCGGGCACAACGATTTATACAGTTGGCGCGCAAAAAGAGGTTCCTGGTGTTCGTCATTTTGTTTCCGTAGATGGTGGCATGGGTGATAATATACGGCCTGCTTTGTATCAAGCGGTTTATGATGGATTTCTAGCGAATCGTGAGGGGCATGATTCAGTCAAGAAAGTCACAGTAGTTGGTAAATATTGCGAATCAGGCGATGTCTTACTTCGAGATATTTTATTGCCAGAAGTTAAAGCAGGGGATTTATTGGCCATCAGTAGTACGGGGGCTTACGGTTATTCAATGGCAAGTAATTACAACCGAAATCCTCGACCAGCGGTGGTTTTTGTCGAAGATGGACAAGCAAAATTAGTTGCTCGCCGTGAGACATATGAAGATATGACAACGTTGGATTGTTGATAGATTAAAAGTAGCCGCCTCTTTTTGAGACGGCTATTTTTTTTTCAAAAAATAACAAAATGTAAGGGTGATTTCTTTCAGAAATGAAAAATCCATAGTATATTAAATGAAGAAGGAAATACTTTAGAAGAGGGTGTGATTTGCAGATGAAATGGCTCCTCGGGTTACTGATCATTTTTGCAATGATTGGCGTTGTTTTTTCTGTTTACATTGCCAATTATTTTTTGAAAATCGCGTTGCTTAAAGACAACCCTTGGTATCATAAAAAAGGGCATCGGTTATTAAATCCTGATAATTTTCAAGAACGAGAAACAAGATATACAAAAATAGAAGAACAACAAAAACAAGAAGGCGAAGCTTTTTGGACAGAGTCTTTTGCTGAAGATCGTTGGTTGAAAATTAAAGATGAAACATTGTATGCACGGTGCTTTATTCCTTATCCAGATAACCATCGTTGGGCGATTTGTGTGCATGGTTATCGTTCAAACGGAAAACGCGATATGGCATATACTGCATTACGTTTTGCAGAAGAAGGCTACAATGTTTTAGTTCCCGATTTGCGTGCGCACGGGAAAAGTTCAGGGGATAAAATTGGGATGGGATGGCTGGATCGGTTAGATTTATTAAGTTGGCTTAGTGAAGTTCTTGCCATTGATATGGAAGCAGAAATTATTTTAGTGGGCGGTTCCATGGGAGCGGCTACTGTCATGATGGCAAGTGGTGAAAAGTTACCAACGAATGTCCGCGGATTAATAGTGGATTGTGGCTACACTTCTGTTTATGATGAATTTAAATATGTCCTACATGAATCTTTTCATTTACCCGCTTTTCCTATTTTAACAATTGCTAATCAATTAGCATTAAATAACTATGGCTTTCAATTGAAAACCGCTTCTTCCGTGAGACAATTACACAAAAATACGTTGCCGACATTTTTTATTCACGGTACAGGTGATCGCTTTGTTCCAATGACAATGTTTGAAGAAAATTTAGCGGCAACTCAGGGGATAAAAAAAGGCCTCATTGTTGCTAAAGCACCACATTTATCTTCAAGTGTCTACGAACCTGAAAATTATTACAGTAGTATTTTTGAGTTTTTGGAAGAAAACTGTCCTGCGGTAAAAACAATATCCGACTAAAAAAGACATGGATTTTCATGATTCCATGTCTTTTTTTTGTCTGACTCGTTTAGCTAAATTTAAAGTGCTTAAAAAGAAAAATAACGGCGCCAAACTACCAAGGCAAAGGAACCATTTCATTGAATAAGTTAACTCTTGCTGTAAAAGAGATTCTCGTATATAGCTGAAACCTTCGCCATGGACCCGCAAATAAATATAAATGTAAGCAAAAAGAATCACTAAAGGCAAAATACAGACTTCTAATATTTCCAAAAGATAAGGAAAGGTTTTATTTAATAATTTGAGGCGTGTCTTATTCAATAGATAAGCAAAAATGAAAATTGACCATAAAAAACCAAAAAAACTAATCAAATAAAAAATCAGATTCGCACTTCCTGCATTCATAAAAGCTTTCGGGAAAAGTAGTCTGCCGATGAATGTATTTTTAATTGTAAAAGGAACATCAAAAATGGAAATATAAAGACAAAAAAGTACTAATGTTAACAAGGCATGCCAAATCTTTTTCTCCATTTCATTTAAAAAATATCTAATTACTTGGTACATTTCCATAAACTGTCGCTCCGTGTTTGAAATAATCGTAGTTTTGACTATACCATAGCTGTTCTCAATTTTCTTGAAAAAAATACACGCAACTAGCCTCGACTATACGAAACACACAGAGTGTCTAAAAAATAAGTTGCGATCGCATTTTTTCGCATGTTAGTGTTGCACTTCTGTTTCGCTGGTGTTTTCTAATTGCTGATTTGTTGATTAAAAAAGGGCAGGAGGGAGCGTTTTTCTAGTATAATAATATAAAAGAATATAGAGAAAATCGTAGGATGGGAGTTATTCAAAGTGGCGGAGATTACAGTTAAGACAATTTCAGCGAAAGATGATTTAAAGAAGTTACTTTTGGGTCAAGAGTATGACCACCAGCAGCCGGTTAAAAATATTTTAAAAGCTAGAACATCGAATGTCCATATTGAAAAGTACGAGGTTGTGGAGGATGTTTTTTTAAAGTTAACTGGGAAGGCGACCGCGCACAAAGATATTATGAACTCATTTTGGACAACGTATAAAATTATGTTACAACTTGTTTATCCCGATTTCTTTAGACCAGCGGAAGTAATTGGGGAAAATCAAGAAAGCTATTTAGAAAAATCTTCTGAACAGAATTTGCTTGCAGTAAATAGCAAGTATCCGCCTCATGATTCCGGGACATCGGCTGTGATTTCGGACCGATATTTAACTTATTTTGACCAAGTTTTTCCTGACTATTTACCAAATCCTGTACCAAAAAAATATACATGGAATGAATTTCTTCTCGACAATTTTACTAAATTTGATCGAGTCCATCAGGACCCACAATTAAAGCGTTTTGCCGAACTTACCCATTCAATTGGAAACATTACAGTAGTTCCACTAGGATTTAACAGTGGAAGAAGTTTATCGTTTAAAGATTATTGGGATTATTCTTTAGAACAACTTTCGATATTTTTAGCTTCATTTCATTCATGGGAAAGCTACGTTCATACGTATGAGATGCAACCATTTTTAAATGAACAGTATCAACCAGTAGCGCTATGGAAAAATCATTTGAAAAAAGACTCGTTTATCTTACCTCAGAATATAGAGGAGATAAATGAATATTTAGTTCAAGTAAATCAACGAATAGAAAAAAGAGGGCAGCGAATAGTGAATCGGTTGTAATGAAATAAGAATCGACTTTTCACTAAACGTTGAAAGTCTCGAATCGTGTGCTCTTTTATTGACTCAGGAACAGAGAACGATTAAACTACTAGATTAGTATCAAAAAATAATTGCGTATAGGGCTAACCAGTCGCATGTTTAAATAACTTTTAGGTCTTATGTAAGTAACAAAAGTTATTAGTACGAAGCAATCATTTTAGAAAGGAGCTTTTATGCAATTCACATTATTAAATCAAGAAAATCAAGCCTATTGGGAAGCAACCTACATAGAAGCTTTTCCAGAAGAAGAGAGACTGCCGTTTGGTCAATTATTGACGTCTTCTCAAGCAGGAAAATTTCATTTGTTTGTTATTCAAGAGGCGGATGAGAACGTGGGGATTTTGTTAAATAGTCAAATTGCACCTGAAGCAACCTATGTCTTTTTCTTTGCAATTGATCAGCACCACCGAAACAAACGATTAGGTTCAACCGTGTTAGCGTTATTGAAGACACGTTATCCTAAGGGGGTTCTTTTGGAGAGTGAAGAAATTGGCAAAAATGCAGCGAATGAAGCCCAAAGAGAAAAACGTTATCAGTTTTATGAAAGAAATGGCGTGCTGGATACAGGGTATCTGATTATGGATAGAGGGCTCACTTTTCATATCATGTTTGCTGGAGCGTCAGGCTTCGGTGGAACGCAGCTACAGTTTTTATTAGACTTCCATCCAGTAGCAAAAATTTGGAAAAAGCCAAGTATTGATAGCATCAGGTAGTTTTTTTCAAATAAGTAAATTAAACAAACAAAAAAACATATGAAAGAACGGACCAATCGGTTCTTTCATATGTTTTTTATCATTAGTCTCGAAATAACTAGCGAATACCCAAAGCAATTCGTGCGTAACGGCTCATTTTATCCGTTGTCCAAGCAGGGTACCAGACTAATTTTACTTCGATATTATTCACTTCAGGAATATCTTTTAAAACACCATGGATTTGTTCTGTTAAAACATCTGCTAACGGACAACCCATTGTGGTTAAGGTCATTTTGATGACAGTATCACCAGTTTCTTCTGCAAATTCAACTTCATAAATTAGTCCTAAATTAACAATATCGATGCCTAATTCAGGGTCAATCACTGTTTCTAATGCAGTTAAAATATCTTCTTTAATTGCTTCAACTTCTTCGGTTGAACGTTGTTGAGGTTGTTCACTCATTCGTCTTCTACTCCTTTGCAAGTTGCCTCTTTACTATCATACCTTTTTTAAGAATGTTTGTAAATGAGAAGTATCTCACATGTCATGGAATTTACTGATTTATTAAAAAAGCTCATAAAATTAGAAATTCATTTTGTTTTAATTGAAATCTCATTATTTTGTTGACATTAGAAAACAATGAGTTTAGAATGATCGATAACAATCTAAATTTAATTTTTGGGTATTTTTAAAAAACTGAATTTTCAGTCAATTGGAAATATCAAAGGGAGGATTTTATGAAAATTAAGCAGGTACATGTTAGGGCATCGAAAATTAAACTGAAAGAAACATTTACGATCGCTTTGGGGACGATAGAATCAGCGGATAGTGCAATTGTGGAAATTGAAACAGAAGAGGGATTAGTTGGATATGGAGAAGGAGGGCCAGGCATTTTTATTACCGGTGAAACGTTGGCTGGCACGATTGAAACGATCGAATTATTTGGCCAAGCAATCATTGGCTTAAACCCCTTTAATATTGAGAAAATTCATGAAGTGATGGATAAAATATCTGCTTTCGCTCCAGCGGCAAAAGCAGCAATCGATATTGCTTGTTATGATTTGATGGGTCAGAAAGCTCAACTGCCTCTTTATCAATTGTTAGGCGGCTATGATAACCAAGTAATAACGGATATTACACTAGGTATTGATGAACCAAATGTGATGGCACAAAAAGCCGTCGAAAAAGTCAAACTAGGTTTTGATACATTAAAAATTAAAGTCGGAACAGGAATTGAAGCTGATATCGCAAGAGTAAAAGCGATTCGTGAAGCAGTTGGCTTTGATATCAAGCTCCGCTTAGATGCGAATCAGGCTTGGACGCCCAAAGATGCAGTTAAAGCGATTCAAGAATTAGCAGATTATCAAATTGAATTAGTGGAACAGCCAGTTAAAAGACGCGATTTAGAAGGTCTAAAATACGTTACTTCACAAGTTAATACGACAATTATGGCTGATGAAAGCTGTTTTGATGCTCAAGATGCGTTGGAATTAGTTAAAAAAGGTACAGTCGATGTTATCAATATAAAATTAATGAAGTGTGGCGGCATTCATGAAGCGCTGAAAATTAATCAGATTTGTGAAACAGCAGGCATCGAATGCATGATTGGTTGCATGGCGGAAGAAACAACCATTGGCATCACGGCTGCTGCCCATTTAGCTGCTGCTCAAAAGAATATCACACGAGCAGATTTAGATGCGACATTCGGTTTAGAAACTGCGCCCGTAACTGGGGGCGTATCCTTAGAAGCAAAACCATTATTGGAATTAGGAGAAGCAGCTGGATTAGGCATTTCTCATTAAAAAAGGAGTAAAGCAAATGAAGTATGATTTAAAGTATCTTAGTGTCCCTTTGCCTGAGGAAATTCAAAGGGTGAAAGAATTTGGCGATTTTGCAAGTGCGGATATTGCCATTGATTTTTGGTTGACAAAAGAACTTCCGCAGGCATTAAAAGAACGTTTGATAATTGAAAAAGATGTCATTAAAATGATGCGTATGAATGAGTATCCTCATAGCTTTGCAAAAGCTGATCAAATGATGAGAGACACTTTTCAGGATTATCAAACAGAGGAATTAATTCGTTTAAAAGAAACGGGATTAGTGGACTGGGTTTATATTGACGGTGAACCGTATTTCCAACTTCGATTTTTGGCCAATTTAATTAAAACAAATGCGGCATATGTTGCACGTTTGCGGGAAGCAGAAAGCAATCAATTAGAAATTCTCCGCAAAAAAGAACTAAAAGAGAACATCGAACAAATGCAAAAAAACGGTGGTAGAAAAGTGAGAACAACAATTAAAGCCACCATTCAGGTGAAAAAAGAATTTGAGCGTCCAGGTGAGCGTGTTCGTGTCCATTTGCCACTGCCCAAAGCGTGTCAACAACAATCAGAAATTGAAATCCTAGCTACGTCACCTGAAGCAACCTATATTGCGGCAGAAGATGCGCCTCAACGAACACTGTGTTTTGAAACAATCTTAAAAGAAAATCAAACGTTTACAGTTGAATATTGTTATGTTAATCGGATGGTTTACCAACAGTTAGAAGAAAATAACGTAGACAAAATGCAACCAAGCTTTGATTTAGAGGAACAGTTACCGCATATTCGATTCACGCCTTATTTAAGAAATTTAGCAGATGAGATTGTGGGCGATGAAAGTAATCCCTTAAAAAAGGCACGCTTGATTTATGACTTTGTGACGACAAAGATTCATTATTCTTTCATGCGTGAATATTTTACAATTTCCAATATTTCAGAGTATGCCGCAACTAATTTAAAAGGTGACTGCGGCGTGCAAGCGATTTTGTTTATCACGCTTTGTCGGATTGCAGGGATACCAGCCAAATGGCAATCGGGATTATATGTTTCTACACATTATACAGGCTGTCATGATTGGGCACAATTTTATATAGAACCGTACGGCTGGCTCTTTGCGGATTTATCTTTTGGAGGAGGTGCTTACCGAGACGGGGATAGACAGCGGTGGAATCATTATTTCGGCAATTTAGATGTTTTTAGAATGGTCGCAAATAGTGAGATCCAGGCAGACTTTCAGCCGGCAAAAATGCAATTGCGTGCAGACCCAATTGACAACCAGCGGGGAGAATTTGAGTACGAAAATGAGGGCTTGCCCTACGCATGCTTGATAGTTTCGCAAGAACGGCTTTCCATGGAAGAATTGCCGTTTGATTGACACATAGGGGGAATAGTATGAAAAAGTTAAAAATGATGGGGATTATGTTATTTGTTAGTACGGTCTTGGTAGGTTGTGGCACAACAGCAGAAACAAAAATAGACGAGAAAGCAACTGAGAAAACCAGTGTCTCGAAAAAAGTTTTAAATTTAATGGAGAACTCGGAAATCGGTTCAATGGATTCTATTTTTACACAAGATGAAGCCAGTATTAACGCACAGTCCAATGTCTTTGAAGGGCTATATCAATTAGATGAGAAGGATCAACTGATACCTGCTGCCGCTAAAGAGATGCCTGAAATTTCTGAAGATGGCAAACGATATACCATTAAACTAAGAGAAGATGGCAAGTGGTCCAATGGTGATGCTGTAACAGCCAATGATTTCGTTTTTGCTTGGCGTAAATTAGCGAATCCCAAAAACCAAGCCAATTACTTTTTCTTGTTAGAAGGAACGATTCTGAACGGAACAGCTATTACAAAAGAGGAAAAAGCACCAGAGGAATTGGGTGTCAAAGCGCTTGATGATTATACTTTGGAGGTTACTTTGGAAAAGCCTGTACCGTATTTTACGTCGTTATTGGCATTTTCTCCATTTTTCCCACAAAACGAAGCATTCGCGAAAGAAAAAGGACAAGCCTATGGCACTTCTAGTGAAATGATTGTATCTAATGGTCCATTTTTAATGAAAAATTGGGATCAGTCAGCGATGTCATGGGACTTTGTGCGTAATCCCGACTATTACGATAAAGAAAAAGTAAAATCAGAAACGATTCATTTTGAAGTTCTTAAAGAAACCAATACCGTTTATAATTTGTACGAATCAGGTGAATTAGATGTGGCTGTCTTAACAGGAGATTTTGCTAAACAAAATCGAGACAACCCAGACTATGAAGCAATCGAACGGTCAAAAGTCTATTCCTTACGTTTAAACCAAAAAAGAAACGAAAAACCATCCATTTTTGCAAATGAGAATGTCCGCAAAGCTTTAGCTTATGCTTTGGATAAAAAAAGTTTAGTCGATAATATTTTAGCAGATGGCTCAAAAGAAATTTATGGGTACATTCCAGAAAAATTTGTATATAACCCAGAAACGAATGAAGATTTTCGTCAAGAAGCAGGCGCTCTTGTCAAAACAGACGCCAAAAAAGCCAAAGAGTATTTAGATAAAGCAAAAGCAGAGCTAAACGGAGATGTAGCCATTGAACTTCTTTCAAGAGATGGTGATAGTGACCGAAAAGTTGCTGAATTTATCCAAGGCCAGTTACAAGAAACGTTGCCAGGTCTCACTATTAATGTCAAAACAGTTCCTTTAAATAATGCGATTGAATTAATGAGAAAAGGGGATTATGAATTGTCTGTTGGCATGTGGGGACCCGATTATCAGGATCCAATGACTTTCTTAGAAAGCTCAGTTAGTGGTAACCGTATGAACTATTCTAGCCCAACGTTTGATCAACTAATTGAAGAAGCAACAACTAAATACGCAAATGAGCCTGAAACTCGTTGGCAAACATTAATTAAAGCTGAAAAAGTATTGGTGGAAGAAGATGCCGCTTTAATTCCTTTATACCAAGAGGCTCGTAGTCAGCTTATACGACCAGGTGTCAAAGGTATTCAGTATCATAACTTCGGTGCAACGAGCACATATAAGTATGCCTATAAAGAATAAATTAGTGAACAAAAGTACCTTTAGCTGAAGGTACTTTTTTTCCGATAAGAGCTTCTTTTTTGTTAATAGTCAACAATTAATAAAAAAATAATTGAAAAAGGTTGACAAAAATAATGATACTCGTTAGAATAAGCACTGTTAACAAATGAATAGCGTTTTCATGTGACTAGATAATACTAGGCATGGAAGAATTTCGTAATACAATGTGGTGTACAATGGTTACGCAACATGTTTAACGGGATTGTTCTATGCTTTTTTTGTTGTTTTCACTGAAAATGTTAGAATTACTTCTGCAGAAGAGGGTCATTTATGAAAATTAAAAAGGTGCTAAATCAAAATGCTGTACTTGTTCTTGACGAAGGACAGGAGAAAGTAGCTGTCGGTAAAGGCGTCGGGTTTAATAAGACTAAAAATGATGTCTTATCTCGACAATTGGTGGAGCGGATGTTTGTGATGGAGCCAGAAGGACTGAAAAAACTTCAAGTACTGCTATCACAAATTGAAGACAAATACTTTTTAGCGAGTGAAGAAATTATCCAACATGCTGAAACGGTATTGGGTGAAAAGTTGAATGAACATATTAATATTGGGTTGAGTGATCACATTGCTTTTGCAGCTGAAAATATTCAAAATAATATTATTGTTCGGAACAAGCTTTTAAGTGAAATTGAGATTTTATATAGTGAAGAATTTGCTATTGCTCAATGGGCTGTAGAATATTTAACACAAACCTTAGAGATTCCATTTAGTTATGATGAAGCGGGGTATATTGCAATTCATATCCATAGTGCTCGCAGCGGGCGTACTGATAATAGTAAAAGTATCCGTGAAGTTACAATCGTTTCTGAAATTATTCATTTAATCGAGCAGGAATTGGCTATTGATATTCATGATGATAAAAATAGTCTCAGTTATTCACGTTTGGTGAATCATTTACGTTTGTTTATTCATCGCTTCCAACAAAATCAATATGCTGTTTTAGATGAAGAAATTTTGGAAGTCGTAAAGAAAAAGTATGCTGAAAGCTATGAAATCTCAAAAAAAGTACAAGTCTTATTAATGAGAAATTTTCATTATCAAGTACCAAATGAAGAACTTGGTTATTTATCGATTCACATTGAACGATTAAGAATGACCAAATAATAAAAATTAAATAGTTTATGTGAGGAGTTACGTATAATGAAAGCGTATATGCAAAGAATGGGACGTTCGTTAATGTTACCAGTTGCTGTATTACCGGCGGCTTCTTTATTAGTCGGTATTGCCAACTGGATCGTGGGAACAATCGGCGCTAGTCCAGCCACAACTTTTCTAATGAATGGTGGTTTGGCTATCTTAAACAACTTAGCATTATTATTTGCGGTTGGTTTAGCGTTAGGAATGTCAAAAGATAAAGATGGATCGGCAGCATTAGCTGGTTTAGTCGCTTATTTAGTGCCAAAAACTGTTTTAGCGCCTGCTTCTATCCAAGCCATTAAAGGCTTCAAGGATATTGCTGAAGTAAACCCAGCCTTCAACAGCATGGACAACAATGTCTTTGTCGGGATTGTCGCTGGTTTAGTTGCCGCGGCAATGTATAATCGTTTCTCTGGTGTGAAATTGCCAATGGCTTTATCATTCTTTAGTGGAAAACGTTTAGTTCCTATTATGTCAGCTATTTCGATGTTAGCAATCTCAGCTGTCTTATTCTTCTTCTGGCCAGTTGTTTATAACGGATTAGTTGCTTTTGGTAAAGGAATCTCTAGCTTAGGTTTCGTAGGAGCTGGCTTGTATGGTTTCTTTAACCGACTATTAATTCCAACAGGCTTACACCATGCTTTGAATTCTGTTTTCTGGTTTGATGTTGCTGGTATCAATGATATTGGGAACTTTTTAGCTGGTCAACAAGCGTTAGATACTGGTAAAGCAATTGTAGGACAAACAGGGATGTATCAAGCTGGTTTCTTCCCAGTAATGATGTTTGGTTTACCAGCAGGTGCGTTTGCAATTTATCAATGTGCACGTCCTGAGAAGAAAAAAGTTACAGCTTCATTAATGTTAGCTGCTGGTTTTGCGGCTTTCTTTACAGGCGTAACTGAACCTTTAGAGTTCTCATTTATGTTCGTTGCTTGGCCTTTATATGTTTTACATGCGGTCTTTACAGGTATTTCTTTAGCATTCGCTGCGTTTATGCATTGGACAGCTGGCTTTGCCTTTAGTGCAGGTTTTGTAGACTTCTTCTTAAGTTTGAAAAACCCAGTCGCAAATCACCCAATGATGTTGGTGGTTCAAGGACTTGTCTTTGCGGCAATTTACTACTTCGGTTTCCGTTTTGCAATCACTAAGTTTAACTTAATGACACCAGGACGTGAAGAAGGCGATGGCGAAGAAACGCCAGATGTTGCAGAAGGTGACAACAAATTTGCTTCTCTAGCTCGTCGTATTTATGATGGTTTAGGCGCTGATGCTAATGTAACTTCTATTGATAACTGTACAACTCGTTTACGCTTAACAGTGAAAGATACAGGCAAAGTGGATCAAGCAAAAATTAAAGCAACTGGGGTTCCAGGTGTGAAAGTCATTGATGACACCAATATCCAAGTGATCGTTGGTACGGAAGTACAATTTGTTGCTGACGAAATGCAACGATTATATAACCACCAAGCGCCAGCAACACCAGCCAAAGAAACACCTGTTTCTAAACCAGTTGTTGAAGAAAAAGCACCAGTTTCAACAAAAGAAACTGAATTATATTCTGTAGCGAATGGGAAAGTTATTCCTATTTCTGAAGTACCAGATGATGTTTTCTCAGCAAAAATGATGGGTGACGGTTTTGCTGTCGTACCAACAGACGGCGAAGTTTCAACACCCGTTGCTGGTAAAATTACTAGCATTTTCCCAACAAAACATGCGTTAGGTATCCAAACAGATTCAGGCATTGAAGTATTATTACACATGGGTCTAGATACTGTTGAGTTACAAGGTGGACCATTTACATTACATGTTGAAGAAGGCCAAGTTGTAAAACAAGGCGATAAAATTGCAACCATTGATTTAGCGGCATTAGAACAAGCTGGCAAAAAATCAGATTTAATTGTTGTTTTCACAAATCAAGATATCGTTGCTCAATACGATTTACAAAAAGCAGGTCAAACGACTTCAATGAATGATGTAATCGGAAATGTTACCGTAAAATAAAAGTAAAAAAGGGCTAGCCGTAAGGCAGCCCTTTTTTGTATTCTTTGAAAGTATTAGTGTCTGTAGAGCCAGTAATTCAAAATCGCTTGCTCTACAGATTTTTATTTATAAATAGCCTTAGAAAGTTTCGCATAATTGAACACTTTAACCACTCACAAAAATGGCCAATGTAACGGACAGAAAACAAGGAAGCGTTTTCTTTTATATGGATTATAATAAATATATCAAGGAGGGGTTGCTATGAGTTCGAAAAAAGAACGTGGACAAAAATTGTTGTTACTTCTCTCAAAAAAACAAGATTATATGACTGCAGAAGAATTGGCAAACTGCCTAAGTACTTCTCCTAAGACAGTTTATCGTTTGATAAAAAAAATTAACGATGAATTTTCAGAAGGTTCACTCATATTATCTGAGAAAGGACGAGGATACAAGCTAGACTATGAACGATTTATGGAACAGAATCGACATTTAGTCGAAAAAGAAAGTGATTTTTCGCCAAGGGAAAGACGCAATCGAATTCTGGAGGAATTGTTGTTAGCTTCTCCACAAGCTAAAAATGTTTATGAATTATTTGCAAGATATTATGTTGGCGATTCTGTGATATTTAGCGATGAACAACAATTATCCGAAGATTTAAAGAAATATGATTTAACACTCAAACGGAAAAATCGAACGTTGGCAATTATCGGTGAGGAAAGAGCTATCAGGAAAGCCATTTCCGATAGAATACAACTGTTGAACATTATCGATATTGAGGATCTTCGAAACAACAAAGCATTAAATTTTAATAATTATGATGTCCTTTTTACGTTAGATCAAGTCAGGAACATTGAAAAAAAACTGGATATTACTATTCCACATCCATATAACGTAAACATCTTTTCGCATCTTTATATCTTAATTAGTCGTTCACGAAAAGTAGCTATTTCTGAAAAATACCAATTATCTAACGAAGATGAACAAGAATTAACAAAGGACTTAGTACTCAAAAAGGTCGCGCAAACAACGATTCAACAGATTGAAACTTATTTAAATAAGAGACTGCCTAACGTTGAAATTTATTACTTATATCAATATTTGGTTTCTTCTAGGATGCAAGGTTCATTTAGTAAAGTAACTAATTTTTCTTTCAAAGTAATGCAAATTACTCAATTTTATTTAGAGGAAATGAGTGCACAACTAAAAATTTTAACTGATAATGATCAGCTACTTCTTGAATTGGCTAGTCATATAAAACCAATGATAAATCGTCTTGAAAACGGCATACATGTTAAGAATAGTTTATTGGATCAAATAAAAATGACGTATGAAACAATTTTCAGAAAAATTGTGCAAGTTTCTAAGCAAGTAAGTAAAAACTATCAACTACCGGCTATAAACGAAGACGAGAATGGGTTTATTACATTGTATTTTGCGCGAATGATTGAAACCAATCAGTTACCTATTCGTACTTTGATTATGTGTACCACTGGAATTGGAACTTCAGAACTATTGAGAGTAAAAGTTGAAAAGAAATTCCCTGAATTACAAATTGTTGAAATTATTGCCACACGAAATATAAAGAAATCATTAAAAGATTATTCTGATATTGAATTGATTCTTACAACGATTCATTTACAGGAAAAGGTCCCCATTAAATCATTGTTGGTAAGTGCCATGTTTA
The DNA here is from genome assembly GCF_050546175.1 of Enterococcus sp. AZ119. Taxonomy (NCBI): domain Bacteria; kingdom Bacillati; phylum Bacillota; class Bacilli; order Lactobacillales; family Enterococcaceae; genus Enterococcus; species Enterococcus sp. AZ119. The sequence goes on from NZ_CP172951.1 coordinate 1,213,138, forward strand.
CAATGGATGATCAGTATCGATTACAAAGAAAAGTTGAGGAAATCTATCATGAACGTTAATCCTTTATACCAAGTTTTCCTAAACCAAGAACTTCTTTCAAAACAGCAAGTATATCAATTCATTGCAGAAACAGCAGCACCTTGGTTAACGCCCGAAGAAAAAAAGCAGATTGAGGAATCTTTGGTAAATCGTGAGAAGATGGGAAGTAATCAGATTGCAGAGCAAGTTGTCTTGCCACATTTAGAGAATGCACTCTTGAAAAAAAGTGAAATATATCTGATTGGCTTAAAAACAGAAATCCAAGAATGGACGGCAGACATTAAGCAAGTGAAATTAATTATTGTCATATTACTAAAAGAAAATGAACAGTTAAAAGTAAAAAAAGAAATCAGTCGATTTACTAGAAAATTAGCAAATGAAGACTTCTTAGAAAAGTTGTTGCGTTTAAAAACAGAAACAGATTTTTATAAAAATATAGAAAAATTTGAGGAGGAAAAATAATGAAGATAGTCGGCGTAGCAGCCTGCACAGTAGGAATTGCTCACACATATATCGCACAAGAAAAATTGGAGAACGCTGCAAAAAAAGCAGGAGTTGAGATCCATATAGAAACACAAGGGACCATTGGGATTGAAAACAAACTAACGGATGAACAAATTAAGGAAGCGGACATTGTTATATTAGCCATTGATGTAAAAATTTCTGGAAGAGAGCGTTTTGATGGGAAACGAATCATTCAAGTACCTACAGAAGTTGCTGTAAAATCACCCACTAAACTAATTGAAAAAGCAGAAGAAGTTATGACACAAGAAAAGTAACCTTCTAGGAGGAATTGTAATGGAAGTAAAGGATATCATTGACTTAAAAACCGTTAAAACGAATATGAATGTAAATACAAAAGAGGAAGCGTTAAAAGAATTAGCCAATCTTTTGCTTGAAAATGGCAATATTTCAGAGGAAAAAGGCTTTATAAAAGATATCTATGTTAGAGAGGCGGAAGGCCAAACAGGCATCGGAAACTATCTAGCCATTCCACATGGCAAAAGTGCGTATGTAAAAAAAATAGGCGTGGCCATTGGTATTAACAGTACAGAAATTCCTTGGGAATCTTTAGATGATAATGGCGTAAAAGGAATCATTCTTTTTGCTGTGGGTAATGATCATAAAGAAACAACTAGCCATCTTAAACTATTATCATTGTTTGCCAGAAAACTCGGAAATGATGAAGTAGTGAGAGAATTCCTTCAATCAAAATCGCCAGAGGATGTAGTGAAGGCATTCTCTTAATGAAATTACTGAGACAGCATATTGTGGATATTTTCTACAGAAGAATCCACAACAGTAATTTTTTTAAATAGAAAATAAAATGAAAAGAACAATGTTTAGGAGGATAAAAATGAAAAAACTAAAAGAGTTAAATCTTAAAGGTCATTTATTAACAGCAATCTCATATTTAATTCCAATTGTCTGTGGTGCTGGCTTTTTAATTGCAATTGGTATGGGGTTTGGTGGCTCAAGTCAAGGAACCTTGGTACCAGGTGAATTTTCGCTTTGGGATGCTTTAGCTACTATGGGTGGCGCTGGCTTAGGCTTACTGCCGGTTGTTATATCTACTGGCATTTCTTTTTCAATCGCCGGTAAACCTGGAATTGCTCCAGGCTTTATTATTGGTTTAACTGCGAATGCAGTTGGTGCCGGCTTTATTGGTGGTATCTTAGGTGGTTACTTGGCAGGATATCTTGTATTAGCTATTTTGAAATATGTGAAATTACCCAATTGGGCGAAAGGGTTAATGCCAACATTAATTATTCCATTTTTAACCTCAATTACTGGTGGATTAATCATGATATATATTATCGGGACCCCAATAACGGCATTTACTTCATTATTAACGAACTTTTTAGATAGCTTAGGTAACTCGTCATTATTAATTTTTGGTGGTGTAATTGGTTTATTAAGTGGTATAGACTATGGCGGACCCATTAACAAAACTGTTTTTGCCTTTGTTTTGACAATGCAAGCGGAAGGACTTAATGGACCAATTACAGCATTGCAATTAGTAAATACAGCAACGCCAATAGGCTTTGGATTAGCTTTCTTCTTTGCTAAATTATTTAGAAAAAATATTTATACAAAATTAGAAGTTGAAACGTTAAAGTCTGCCGTACCAATGGGCGTGATTAACATTGTTGAAGGTGTTATTCCTTTAGTTATGAATGATATTGTCCGAGGAGTCATTGCTACAGCGATTGGAGGCTTCGTGGGTGGCGCAACAACAATGATCTTAGGGGCAGATGCGACAGTTCCATTTGGCGGTGTTTTAATGATTCCAACAATGAGTAAACCGCTGGCTGGCATTATTGCAATTGTTGTAAACGCTGTGGTTACCGGTTTAGTTTTAGCTATTATTAAGAAAGATATAACTGAGAAAGATATGGAAGCTTTAGTAGAAAAAGAAGAAGAGGAGATAAACTTGGAAGATATTCAGATTTTCTAAACAAAATGAAAAAGCGTAACAAAATTAATGCAATTTATATTGCCTATCAGAGATGAATCAACGTCTGAATATAACGAGTTAGAAAAATTTTCAAAAACATCAAACAAATAATCAGATAGAAAGAGTTGAAAATTAGAATGAACAAAGTTGAATTTTCTCCGTCATTAATGACGATGGATTTGGACAAGTTTAAACAACAAATCACCTTTTTGAATGATCATGTTGCTTCGTATCATATAGACATTATGGATGGTCACTATGTGCCAAACATTACATTATCTCCGTGGTTTATTGAGGAGTTAAGAAAAATTTCGAAGCTCCCAGTATCTGCCCATCTAATGGTTACGAATCCAAGCTTTTGGGTACAACAACTAGTAGATATCAAATGTGAATGGATTTGTATGCATGCAGAGGTTTTAGATGGTCTAGCATTTCGCCTAATTGACCAAATTCACAATGCTAATCTTAAAGCAGGGATCGTCCTTAATCCCGAAACGCCTATTGAATCAATCTTTCCATATATTGAATTGTTGGATAAAATCACAATCATGACCGTTGATCCAGGCTTTGCTGGCCAGCGATTTATTGAAGGAACACTTGATAAAATTGTTGCTCTTCGTAATTTACGTAAAGAAAAAGGGTATCGTTATGTAATTGAAATGGACGGCTCATCGAATAGAAATTCATTTAAGCGAATTGATGCTGCAGGACCTGATATTTATATTGTTGGTAGAAGCGGATTGTTTGGATTGAATGAAGATATTGAAAAAGCTTGGAGAATGATGAGTAGAGACTATGAAGAAATGACTGGGAAAAAAATTCCATAAAACAATTGACTGTTTGTTAAAAGAATAGATAAGTTGTATAAAGTCAAGCCTAGAAAAGAATTTTGTTCATTCTTATCTGGGCTTTTTTGATGCAATAAATAAGCGCCAATAGAACAAAATTACTTGTTATTCTATTCTAGGTGAAAACGTTCAATCTTGCGAAGTTACGGTTTGTTCACAAAAAAGTTACTTTTATTAAATAAAACTAAAGAAGTAACAAAAACTTCGCTTTTTTCAGTTATTTCAAGTAACATAGAACGTATCTTAAAAGAAAAAGTTTGGATGATTCGATGCGTAGAGTAAGAAAAATAATTTATAAAATCATGCTACTTTTGTTTGTTGGTTTAGTTGCTGGTCTTGGCTATCTTGGCTATAAAATACATCAAAATGTTGAAACGGTAATGACCTTTGAAAAACAAGTAGAAGCAGAAGTCAAAAAAAATAAAATACCTGAATACAAAACATTAGCTTTAGCGATTATCTATACAGAATCTAAAGGGAAATCTGGCGATATTATGCAGAGCAGTGAAAGTGTTTATGGACAACAAGAAGTGATTGAAACACCAGAAGAAAGTATCGCGCATGGCGTAAAATTTCTCGCGGAAGCGTTAGCGAAAGCAAAAGAAGCTGGCTGTGATGAGTGGACAGGCGTACAAGCATATAATTATGGACTGGATTATATTCAGTTTGTTAAAGAACGCGGCGGGAAACACACGACAGAGTTAGCAGAAGAATATTCAAGAGAAGTCCTTTCACCGTTGCTAGGGAATGACCAAAATACGAAATATCGTTATTATCGTTGGCAAGCGTTAGTTTACAATGGTGGTTACCTTTATCAAAATGGTGGCAATATGTTCTATGCGGAAATTGTCAAAATGAATCGTTGGTTTATTGAAAAGTTAAATTAAAACGAGAAAAGTCTAAAGAATTCTTTCAACTTACAGGAATTTTTTAGGCTTTTCTTGCAGTTTCATGAAAATGCAAGTAAACTAGAAGGGATGTAACTGATTAATTGAAAAGGTAGGGAAAGAGCTGGATGTTGAATAAAGTCGACCTGAAAAAAGGGTTAAGTACAGAAGAAGTTGCCAAGCAGAAAGAGTTAGGCCTTCAAAATAATTATGAGGAAAATGTAGCAAAATCTACAAAAGATATTATTTTTGATAACGTCATGACGTTATTCAACTTTTTAAACTTTGCAATCGCTGTTTGTTTACTATTTGTCGGAGCGTATTCCAATCTGGCTTTCTTAGCGATTATTATTGTGAACATGTCAATCGGGATTTTCCAAGAAATTCATGCCCGTAATTTAGTTCAAAAATTATCTATTGTGGCAAAAGAAAATGTTCATGTTGTTCGAAATGGCGTACAACAAGAAATTGATACAAAAGAACTAGTTATGGAAGATATTGTTATTATCTCTGCAGGGGAACAAGTTCCTTCTGATATGGAAGTTATCGACGGTAAAGTCGAAGCGAATGAAGCGTTGTTAACAGGCGAATCAGATTTAATTGAAAAGGAAATCGGCGATACCTTGCTTTCTGGAAGTTTCATTGTTAGCGGACAAGCCTATGCCCGTGTTATCCACGTTGGTGCCGAAAACTATGCTGTGAAAATCACCCAAGAAGCTAAAGTGCATAAACCAATTCAATCAGAGTTAGTCAATTCGATTCGTAAAGTCTCTAAATTTACAAGTTGGGTGATTATTCCTCTAGGGATTATTTTATTTGTTGAAGCTTTTTGGCTAAGAGATGCTGGCATTAAAACATCTGTTGTTGCTTCTGCAGCTGCTTTGTTAGGGATGTTACCAAAAGGATTAGTACTATTAATTAGTATTGCGCTGACAACAGGTGTCATTAAGTTAGCCAAAAAACGTATTCTAGTACAAGATATGTACTCAATTGAAACATTGGCCCATGTGGATACTTTGTGTTTAGATAAAACTGGAACGATTACAGAAGGTAAAATGAAAGTGCAAAAGGCGATTATCTTGCATGACAAATATGAAGAACTCTTCCCACAGATTATCGGAAGCTACCTATCTGAAAGTACGGATAATAATATTACAATGCAAGCAATTCGTGATCATTATGAAGTATCCAATCGATTTGGCGCAAAAGAAGTCTTGGCTTTTTCTTCTGAACGAAAATGGGGGGCTATTGAATTTCCAGAAATTGGGACAGTTTATTTAGGGGCTCCTGAGCGTTTGGTAGACGATAGTCGGTTGCCAGAAGCTGTTTTTACAGCACAAGAGAATGGGTATCGCGTCTTGATGTTAGCCATTGCGGAACAACAACCGTTAAACGAAACCAAAATGCCTTACTTAGAGCCATTAGCAATTCTAGAAATTGATGATCCAATTCGCCAAAATGCCAAAGAAACACTGGCTTATCTAAAAGAAGAAGGAATCGACTTAAAAGTAATTTCTGGTGATAATCCGGTGACTGTTTCAAATATTGCTCGTCGTGCTGGGCTACCCGGTTATGAGTCTTATATTGATTTGTCGACCAAAACGACAGAAGCAGAAGTGCGTGAAGCAGTTCAGCAATACACAGTGTTCGGACGTGTATCGCCTCAGCAAAAACGGACCATTGTACGTGAGTTGAAAGACACAGAGCATGTGGTGGCGATGACCGGCGATGGCGTCAACGATGTTTTAGCGTTACGAGAAGCGGATTGTAGTATCGCCATGGCAGAGGGAGATGGCGCTACTCGGCAAATTTCTAATCTAGTTTTGCTAGATTCTGATTTTACAACGTTACCAGATGTCTTGTTTGAAGGACGACGTGTGGTAAATAATGTAACCCGAGTTTCCAGCGTTTTCTTCATTAAAACGATTTATTCGTTTATTCTCTCAATCATTTGTGCCTTAACGGCCATTGCGTTCCCGTTCATTCCGATTCAAGTGACCTTGATTGATTTAGCAATTGAAGGGTATCCTGCTTTCTTCTTATCTTTCGAAGGGGACAAACGAAAAGTTGTCGGGAAGTTTTTACCAACGGCTTTGAAAAATGCGTCTGTTAATGCGCTTTTAGTTGTAGTGAATATCATTGCTGTTTATCTGATTGGACAAAATCAAGGATTTTCTTCTTTAGACACCACGACGTTAATGTATTATTTATTAGTTGGAATTAGCTGTATGGCTGTTGTTCGAGCATGTCTGCCTTTAAATCCATTACGCATTTTCTTGGTTTTCAGTACCATTATTGGTATTTATGTAGCAGCTATGTTATTCCACAACATTTTAGAAATTGGTTTCTTAACTTCGCAAACAATGGGTCTCTTCTTTATTATGATGGCCATTAATATTGTGGTGCGTGTAACAATTGGTTTCGTACAAATGAAACGTGCTGGAAAAACAATTAAAGATTTATAAAAAGCAGAGGTTGATCTAAAAGCATTCGTCTCCAGAAATGCAGTTCTTCTTTAAATCTTGAAGGAAGTCGGAGCAAGCTTGATGTTTAACTGATTATTTTAAGAGTTAGTGTCTGGGGCAGGAGTCAGGATGACTTTTGTCCTAGATACTTTCTTTTTTTGTTGAGTTGAAACAAGATACTTGAAAAACAGCGATTATGTGATACAATAAATCATGTGTAAATGTGTCCATTGGAATTCGCACTGAAATGACAGTGCGTTTTTTAAACGGTCAATCACATGAGTTAGCACAATGCTATTCTTAGGAGGTGAGGACAATGGCACAACGCATTCCTCAGGAAGTCATTGAGGAAGTTCGTCACCGAACGAATATAGTAGATATTATTGGGCAGTATGTCCAGTTAAAAAAATCCGGTAAAAATTATATGGGTTTATGTCCGTTTCACGAAGAACGTTCCCCTTCATTTTCAGTAGCAGAAGACAAACAAATTTTTCACTGTTTTGGCTGCGGGAAAGGTGGAACTGTTTTTAATTTCTTGCAAGAAATTGAAGGCATTAGTTTTCCAGAATCCGTGAAACGTGTTGCAGATTTGGAACATTTATCTGTGGACTTTGATTGGTCAGAGCCGCGTGAAGTAGCGGATACCCCAGAAAACCAACAAAGACGGAGTTTGTTACAACTGCATAGTAAAGCCGCAGAACTTTACCATCATATTTTAGTGAATACTAAAATTGGCGAACCCGCATTAAACTATTTATTAGAGCGGGGGTTAACACAAGAACTAATTGAGACCTTTCAAATTGGATTTGCGCCGCAAAAACGTGATTTCTTAAGTCAAGTTTTTAAAAATGAACAACTGGATGAAACGCTTTTTGAGCCTTCTGGGCTGTTTGTCCAAAGAGATAACGGTACGTTTTTGGATCGTTTCTATCAACGAATCATGTTTCCAATTAATGATCCCCAAGGCAATATCATCGCCTTTTCTGGTCGCTTGTTAAAAACAGCTGATTTTCCAGGGGATGAGATGCCTAAATACTTGAATAGTCCTGAAACAACACTTTTTAATAAGCGAGAAACGCTGTTTAACTTTGATAAAGCCAGAAAAGAAATTCGTAAAGAAAATACAGTCTTGCTTTTTGAAGGATTCATGGATGTTATCGCTGCTTGGCAATCAGGCGTAAAAAGCGGGGTGGCTTCAATGGGGACTAGTTTGACCAATGAACAAATTCGGCGTTTGGAACGGGTCGCTAAGGAAGTAGTTATTTGTTACGATGGCGATAATGCCGGTGTTCAAGCCACAAACCGTGCGATTCAATTATTGCAAGAAAACAGTCATTTTGACTTGAGTATTGTCAGCATCCCTGAAAAGCTGGATCCTGATGAATATGTGCGGAAATATGGCGCAGAAGCTTTTCAAAATTTAGCCAATCATGGCCGAGAAACAGTTTTTAGTTTTAAAATGAATTATCATCGGTTAACTAGAAACATGAATAACGAAAAAGAACAATTGGATTATGTGAACGAATTGTTACGGGAGTTAACCAATGTTCAATCTCCCTTGGAACGTGATCGTTATTTAAACCAAATTGCTCAGGAATTTCAACTTTCTGTTCATAGTTTAGAAGAACAATTCAATCAATTGAAGCAAGAGCAACGTTCAGTCCAACGGCAAGAAAGGCAACAATTTTATCAAGATGAAATGATGCCACCACCAATGGAAGAACCTGTTTTTGAAGAGAATCACGTCCAAAACAAGTTACCGTTAACACAAGTTCAAAAAGCAGAACGTTCTTTATTATTTCGTTTAATGAATGAACAAGGAGTACGGCAAACCGTTCAACAATTGCCAGATTTTTCGTTCGCTCATGATGAATACCAAGAATTATATTTCTTGCTAGAAAGTTATGCGACACTGCATCAAAGTTTCGACATTGCCGATTTTATTAATTTCTTGCAAGATAATCAAACCAAACAATTAGCAATTGAAATTGCGTATCAGAATTTATCGGAAGAAAGCTCTGAGCGAGAAGTTGCCGATTTATTACATGTAATTGCCTTATCAAGTATTGCAGAGGCAATTGAGCAGAAAAAGATTCAACAGCAAGAAGCAAAACGAGTGGGCAACCAACAGCTTGAAGCCGAATTAACAATGGAGATTATCCAATTGGCTCGACAGCTTAAAGCTCAACGAACATTTACTTAAGCAATAAATGAATAGAACTAAGCGTTTTGTTCATTTTATTTTGATAAGTCCCAGTGATTTATCAGTTATTTCAAGCGTGAACCGAAAAATGAAGGGGGCCTTCTTTCATGGAAAAAGAAACAAGTAAAAAATATGAAGCTGCAGTGGCAGCATTTATCAAAGAAAACAAGCCTAAAGGAACAGTGGTTTATGATGATTTAGCGAATCAATTAGCCACACCGTATACTTTGGATGCAGAAGCTATGGAAAAATTGATCCAAAAAGTTGAAGATGCTGGTATCAGCGTGGTCGATGAAAATGGAGACCCAAGTGAACATAGCTTGAAAAAAGATGAAAAAGAAGCGGAAAAGGCCCAAGCAGAAGACTTATCTGCGCCAACAGGTGTTAAAATTAATGATCCCGTGCGTATGTACCTAAAAGAAATTGGGCGCGTTCAATTGTTAACTGCCGCAGAAGAAGTTGAATTGGCACTTAAAATTGAAGAAGGCGATCAAGAAGCAAAACAACGTTTAGCAGAAGCCAACTTACGTTTGGTTGTTTCAATTGCCAAACGATATGTAGGTCGTGGTATGCAATTCTTGGATTTAATTCAAGAAGGTAATATGGGCTTAATGAAAGCTGTTGAAAAATTTGACTACCGTAAAGGGTTCAAATTCTCTACGTATGCTACGTGGTGGATTCGTCAAGCGATTACGCGGGCAATTGCGGACCAAGCTAGAACGATTCGAATTCCTGTTCACATGGTTGAGACAATCAATAAATTGATTCGGATTCAACGCCAACTATTGCAAGATTTAGGTAGAGAACCAACGCCAGAAGAAATTGGTGCGGAAATGGATTTACCAACAGAAAAAGTTCGTGAAATCCTAAAAATCGCACAAGAGCCAGTCTCTTTAGAAACACCAATTGGTGAAGAAGATGATTCACATTTAGGTGATTTCATTGAAGACCAAGATGCTACCAGTCCTGCTGAACATGCAGCTTACGAATTGTTAAAAGAACAACTAGAAGATGTTCTGGATACTTTAACAGACCGTGAAGAAAATGTTTTACGTTTACGTTTTGGTTTAGATGATGGTCGGACACGTACTCTAGAAGAAGTCGGAAAAGTTTTCGGTGTCACTCGCGAACGTATTCGTCAAATTGAAGCAAAAGCGTTAAGAAAACTAAGACATCCTTCTCGTTCAAAACAATTAAAAGACTTTTTAGAATAAACATACCGTTTAGCGGCTCTTTTCGTGCATGCGAGAAGAGCCGCTTTTGATTTTTAAAAAGTCTCTAAATGTCATTGCTAGTTATTGGAAGAAGGCGCAAGTTGTGGTAAATTAGAAGTAATGGAATATTAGCAGAATGTGAGGCGGAAGAATGACAAAAAAATGTCCGAAGTGCGGGAACGAATTCGATGCAGAATTAACGACCTGCCCAACATGTGGCTATTCACTAACTGACACAACAGTTGATAAAGAAGAAGCGGAAACGACTTCAACAAATATAGATTTTGAAACACAGGAAAATGAACAACATGAAGATCAATTAAATGAGAATATTGAATGGTCTGAGTTAAAAGATATGAGCTTAGGCCATGTGATGGAACTGTTTGGCGAATCACCAGAAGAAGAAAGTAATGATGACAAAAAAGAGGAGTCAACAGATGATAACTTAATAGTCTCTGATTCAGAGCATGTTTCTGGTCTAGAAACATCGCTTCAAGAAGGGGCTAGTGAGGAGACTCATGATTCGGTGGAGGAGTCGATACCAGCGATAGAAGAGACGCCTACTCATTCAACAGAAGAAGAACTAGCAACGGACGAAGCAGTTAATTTAGAGGAAACAACAGAAGAAACAACGGAAGAAACAACTACTGTTGAAGCAGAAACAGCTGAGGTATCTGAGACAGTGAAGTCAGAAGAGGAAGCTTTAACAGAGATTTCAGGAACTGAAGTTATCTCTACTACTTCTGAAGAAGAAATTTTTTCACAACCACCGATAGAAGATCAAGATGTAACACCAAACGAAACTTTGCAAGCTTATATTCAAGCGCATCGAGCAGATACAGAAATGTCTGAAAATCCATTAGAAGAAACAGCAGAGACCCAAGAGTTAGAAAACAGCGGTGAGGCAGTATTAACCCAAGCCGAAACACCAACTGAATCCATTTCAGATTCTGAAGAAGGGTTAACAAGTGCAGCGTCGCTAGAGGAACCGAGCGAAGCTGACGTAACCGAGGAAAAAGTTTCAAATTCAGGTGTGATACCACCGATGAATGAAACTGGGAATGCTCAACCAGCGCCTGCTCCGAAGAAACCATCAAAAAAAGTGGCTTTCGTTGCGCTTGCGGTTGTTTTATTAGCTGGAGGTAGTGCTTGGGCGTATCATGATCAAACGCAAAAAGCTGCCGCACAAGAGGCGGCGGCACTAACCAAGAAAACAGATACGCTGAAAGATGAACTAGCAGCCTTTTATACCACGAAGGAGCAAGTTTTTATTAAACCAGATATGGTGACTGTTAGTCCAGAAAAACTCTCAAAACAAGTCGCGGAAATTAAAGATTCAGAAGAGTATTCTCAATTAAATAAACAAATTCAAACATTGAAAGAGAAGCAACTAACCATTCAACAAATCAACCAATTATTTGAGGCGCCGATTGTCAATGGCAATGAGTTGAAACCGGCGATTTTAGCTGCTGATCAACCAATTTCCGTAAAGAAATTAACAGGAAATGATCCATTTGACCAATTGATGAACCAAGCAATCGATCAAGCGAACCAACAATACAACCAATTACAAAAAGCTAAAAAAGCGGTTGAGGTCATTTATAAAGATGGAAAAACTACCAATCAGCTGAATCGAGACACGTATCAAGCTGCTAAGTCAGAAGTAGATAAAGTAACAAGTGATAAGCTGAAAAAAGAACTGGTCAAACAAGTCACGACAGCTGACCAAGCGTTAACCAAGGTTGAAGAAGAACAGAAAAGAATTGCAGAAGAACAAGCTGCCGCAGAGCAAGCAAAACAAGCAGAAGAACAAGCGAAACAAGCTGCTGCCGCGAAAAAAGAGAACGCTAAGAAGGAAGAAACAGCAAAAACAGAAGCGAATGGCTACACGGCGCCGAATAGTGACGGGGTTTACACTAGTCCGCTTTATGCGCCAGATGCTGCCGATATCGCTGATAGTAGCAATCCAGCGTGGACATGGGCACCAGGTGTGAAAGAAAAAGTCTTAGACACAGTGATTGCTCGTGGCTATGTGGTTCCTGGCGGATATTCTTTAGAACCTGCCAAAATTGTGAATGGCGAAGGTTACTACAATCTTTATGCAACAAACAATCAATCAAAATTATTAGAAGGTACTACAGAGAAAAATGTTCACATGTATTTAGTTACAATCAATGCTAAAACAGGTTGGTTCAAAGGGAACGCTTCTCGTAATGCAGGGCAATAAAAGAAAATAGAAACAATCGAACAAAAGCGGAAATCTTTTGTTCGATTGATTTTCCTTGAGGAGTTAATGATAAATGAGAGAATTACTAGCAACAACATTTACCGGCATTGTGGTCGATGAAAATGAACAATTTTATTTTGTTCAAAAAAATGGCATCACATTCCGTTTAAAAAAAGAAGGTACGCATGCTATAGGGGAGGCTGTAGAAGGGTTTGGTTATTTAAATCAAAAACAAGAGCCAGCACTGACAACTACAATTCCTACTGTGCGCATTGGTAGCTATGGCTTTGGTACTGTCACAGGAACGAGACGTGATTTAGGTGTCTTTGTAGACGTTGGCTTACCAGATAAAGATGTCGTTATTTCGTTGGATGAATTACCAACTATGCGGGAACTTTGGCCTAAAAAAGAAGACCGAGTAATGGTTACTTTAAAAGTGGACAGTAAAGACCGCATTTGGGGCGAATTAGCAGATGAAAAAGTCTTTAAAGCAATGGCAAAACGTGGGAATGCTGAAATGCAAAACCAAAACTTAACCGGGCATGTATATCGTCTGAAACTTGCAGGAACGTATATTTTAACTGATGATTTATACATTGGATTTATCCATCCTTCTGAACGATTCCAGGAACCACGTTTAGGTGAAAAAGTAGTGGGGCGTGTGATTGGCGTGCGGCCGGACGGCGTATTGAATCTTTCATTAAAACCAAGAAGTCATGAAGTAATCAGCGATGATGCGTTAATGATTCTAACTTTCTTAGAAAGAGCAAACGATCACCAAATTCCTTTCACCGATAAATCAAGCCCTGATGAAATTAAACAAACCTTTGGCATTAGTAAAGCTCAATTTAAACGCGCCTTAGGCCATTTAATGAAACAAAAATTAATTAAACAAGAAGATGGTAAAACAATTCTAATTGGCTCGTTGGAACAATCAAAAGAAAAAAATTAAGGTAGCTAATTGAGAATATCTTGCAAATTACAGTTATTTCTTTTATAATTATTTTAATTTGATTGATAAATTAAGTTTCTTAATTTATAATCATTCTAAACAAGGAGCTGTAATAATGGATTCGACTGCTGCTTTAAAAAAGACAAAAAAACAATTACATGAATCAGGCTTTAAATTAACACCACAACGGGAAGCAACCGTACTTGTATTATTGGAAAATGAAAAAGATCATTTATCAGCAGAAGAAATTTACTTCTTGGTAAAACAAAAAAGTCCGGAAATTGGTCTAGCAACAGTCTATCGAACGCTAGAAATTTTAACAGACTTAAAAGTCGTTGATAAAGTGAGCTTTAACGATGGTTTAGCTCGCTATGATTTAAGAAAAGAAGGCGCCAAACACTTTCACCACCATTTGTTATGTTTAGAATGTGGCACAATTGAGGAAGTGGAAGAAGACTTGCTTGGTGAAGTAGAGCAAATTGTTGAAAGTCGGTATCATTTTTTAGTCAAAGATCATCGCTTAACTTTTCATGGTATTTGTCAAAGTTGTCAAAGTAAACATTAAAAAAACTGCCTTGCATTAATTTATGCAAGGCAGTTTTTTATTTATTGGCATTATAAATTAGCGAATTTTTCCAATAAGCGAATCATTTGGCAAGTAAAACCATATTCATTGTCATACCAAGCCACAGTTTTCACTAATTGGAAATCGCCAGCTGTCGTTACTTCTGTTTGCGTTGGGTCAAAAATCGAACCTTCTGTCGTGCCGATTATGTCCCCAGAAACAATTTCACGATCATCATAACCGAAAGAAGGGTTATCAATGGTGTGTTTTTTCATTGCTTCATTTACTTGATCAGCTGTTACTTTTGTTTTTAAAATGCTAACTAATTCTGTTAAGGATCCATCCACAACGGGAACACGTTGGGCATGGCCTTGTAATTTTCCATTAAGTTCTGGAATAACTAAGCCAATTGCTTTAGCAGCACCAGTTGAATGGGGAATAGTATTGTCTGCAGCAGAGCGTGCCGCACGAAGATTTCCGCCACGAACAGGGCCATCTAATAGCATTTGTGTTGATGTGTAGGCATGGACAGTTGTCATGGTACCAACTTCAATACCGAATTCATTATTTAAGAAGTAAGCCATCGGTGCTAGACAGTTTGTCGTACATGAACCAGCAGAAATGATTTTATCGTTGGCATCAAGTGTATCATCATTGACGTTGTAAACGATTGTTTTCATTGCGCCTGCAGGAGCAGAGATAACCACACGTTTCACACCTGCATCTAAATGAGCTTGTGCTTTTTCTTCAGAGGTATAAAAACCTGTACATTCAAGGACAATGTCTACTCCGTTTTCTTTAACCCAAGGGATTTTACTTGCATCTGGTTCTGCGTAGACACGGGTTTCTTCGCCGTCAACCACAATGCCATTTTCAGTGGCTGTCACGGTGCCAGGATAGGTGCCATGCGTAGAGTCAAATTGTAATAAGTGAGCCAACATTGTTGGGCTAGTCAAATCATTGATAGCCACAACTTCAATATCATCAGAAACTTCTTTTATTCGGCGAAAGGCTAAACGACCAATTCTTCCAAAACCGTTAATTCCTACTTTGACTGTCATAACAAAAATTCCTCCTTTAGATGTTTGTGTTTCTTTGGACCCTTGCTGAAAAAGTGATTTTCTTCAACTATCTATAGTATGAACCTCTAAAATTTTTTTGTCAAAAGACTGATAGCGAAGCGACAAAAAGAAAGCGAAAGATTCATGAGAAATTTTGCTTTTTCCAACGATAACTAACTAGAATTGCTAGACAAACGGTTGTTTTCCCGATACAATAATAAAGACTTTCGAATCACGCTTTTTGAGGTGATTAAAGATAGTAGAAGTAGAATAGGAGGACAAATTATATGTCCATGTTTTTAGATCAAGTGACGATTGATGTCAAAGCTGGTAAAGGCGGCGACGGAATGGTTGCTTTCCGTAGAGAAAAATATGTACCAGACGGGGGTCCCGCTGGTGGTGATGGCGGTCGCGGTGGCGACGTTGTTTTAGTTGTTGAAGAAGGATTACGCACATTAATGGATTTCCGGTTTAATCGTCATTTTAAAGCGACACCTGGAGAAAATGGTATGAGTAAAGGAATGCACGGTCGTGGTTCAGAAGATTTACTTGTCAAAGTTCCACCAGGTACAACAGTTCGTGATGCAGAAACTGGAGCTTTAATTGGGGATTTAATTGAGAATGGTCAGACCTTAGTAGTAGCAAAAGGCGGACGCGGTGGTCGCGGGAATATTCGCTTTGCTTCCCCAAGAAACCCTGCACCAGAAATTGCCGAAAACGGCGAACCGGGTCAAGAACGTAAAATCGAATTAGAATTAAAAGTTTTAGCAGATGTTGGCTTAGTTGGGTTTCCTTCTGTAGGAAAATCAACATTACTCTCTGTTATCTCGTCCGCTCGTCCGAAAATTGGTGCCTATCATTTTACGACGTTAGTTCCAAACTTAGGGATGGTGACTACTAGTGATGGTCGAAGCTTTGCTGCAGCAGATTTGCCAGGCTTAATTGAAGGAGCTTCTCAAGGTGTCGGCTTAGGAACACAATTCTTACGCCACATTGAACGGACGCGTGTTATTTTACATGTCATTGATATGAGTGGCATGGAAGGACGCGATCCCTACGAAGATTATTTGGCAATCAATAAAGAATTGGCTTCACACAATTTACGTTTGATGGAGCGACCTCAAATTATTGTTGC
The DNA here is from genome assembly GCF_050546175.1 of Enterococcus sp. AZ119. Classification (NCBI taxonomy): domain Bacteria; kingdom Bacillati; phylum Bacillota; class Bacilli; order Lactobacillales; family Enterococcaceae; genus Enterococcus; species Enterococcus sp. AZ119. The sequence goes on from NZ_CP172951.1 coordinate 1,229,192, forward strand.
CAATAAAATGGACATGCCTGAAGCAGAAGAGAATTTAGCGAAATTTAAAGAGCAACTTGCGAAGGAACGCACCGATGAGTATGCCGATGAGCTACCTATTTTCCCAATTTCTGGGGTTACTCGTAAAGGTATTGAACCTTTATTAAATGCAACAGCTGACTTGTTGGAAGTAACGCCTGAATTCCCATTATATGAAGATGAAGTGGTAGAGGAAGAAACCGTTCGTTATGGCTTCCAACCAGAAGGTCCAGAATTTACGATTGATCGTGAACCAGATGCTTCATGGGTTTTATCTGGTGAAAAATTAGAAAAATTATTTGAAATGACGAATTTCGATCATGATGAAACAGTAATGCGTTTTGCACGTCAATTACGTGGTATGGGTGTCGATGAGGCATTACGAGCACGTGGCGCGAAAGACGGCGACATTGTTCGGATTGGTAATTTTGAATTTGAATTTGTCGAATAAGCATAAAACCAGTTCACTCAGTGAACTGGTTTTTTATTTTAAAATTAGTATTAAATTAGCGAATAGATTGAAATAATATTTTTAATAGCTTATAATTTTAAATGTAACAAAATAACAAACGAAAGGAGCGAAATTGAAATGGAAAACAATCAAGCAATGGTTCCTAAGTTTTCAGTTAAAAGTGCCGGTTTTCTTTTTAGTATGGGGCTCTTATGTGGTGTCCTGTTGCCGAGTGTTTTATTATGGACTTTCAATCTGCCGTTTAATATTGGTGCCATGATTTTTTTGCCTGTTGGGATTGCTTTTGCGTTAGCGTATAGTCATTATTTTATTGAAACGAAAACAGGTTTTTGTAAGCGTTTTATTTGGTTGTTTTTAATTTCTCTTATTTTATTAGAGCTTATCTCTTATTTATGGCTGATTAAAGGAGTTATTTTTTAAGAGAAAAACAGAGGAGAGTGTTATTTATGTTAGATAAACTGACTGTTTGGATTGAAAATCATCTAGCTGGACCAATGGCTAAAATTGCCAATCAGCGCCATTTACGTGCGGTGCGGGATGGGATTATTGCGACATTACCTTTAATTATTGTCGGTTCTTTTTTTCTAATTATTGCGTTTCCGCCGTTACCAGAATCTTGGGGCATTACTCAATTTTTAACAAGTAATGCTGCTACAATCTTATTGCCTTACCGAATGACAATGTACATTATGGCGTTATATGCGACTTTTGGCATTGGCGCTAGTTTAGCGAAATCATATAATCTTGATCAAGTCTCTGGAGGGATTTTGGCTACGATTGCTTTTTTATTAACATTAGTACCTGTAGCGATTCCTGAAGAAGCCAGTAAAGCAGCTGGCGTTTCTGGGTTTGTTTTACCAATGGCTAATTTGGGTGGTGCAGGGATGTTTGTCGGGATTGTGACGTCAATTATTGCTGTCGAAATCTATCGAGTGACAGATAAGTCTAAGTTCAAAATTACAATGCCTGATAACGTTCCACCTGCTGTTGCTCGTTCATTTGAATCATTGACTCCGACGTTAATTGTCATGTTATTGATTGGTTCAATCACTTATTATTTAGGCTTTGATTGGCACACATTTGTAGGGAACTTAGTGGGACCACTAGTTCAAGCAGCGGACTCTTTATTGAGTGTCTTGCTGTTAGTCTTTTTAACCACATTTTTCTGGTTCTTTGGGATTCACGGCGCTTCAATCGTAGGATCGTTGGCGCGTCCTCTATGGCTACAACTATTAGAGGAAAACACGACTGCTAAAGCAGCTGGCGAAGCATTACCTCGGATTGCGGCAGAACCTTTTTACCAATGGTTTATTTGGATTGGTGGTGCTGGAGCCACAATTGGTTTAGCTATATTATTAGCCTTCCGGGCAAAATCAGAATATGGTTCAAAACTAGGAAAAGCTATTTTAGCACCGTCTATTTTTAATATTAATGAGCCAGTTATTTTCGGTGTACCGATTGTCTTAAATCCGATTTTAATGATTCCTTTTATCTTTGCACCAATGGTTTTAGCAACGATTGCTTGGTTTGCCACAAAATTAGGTTTAGTAAGTGAAGTTGTCTTTACCGCTCCTTGGACCTTACCAGGACCAATTGGCGCCTTTATGGCGACAGGCGGCGATTGGCGTGCTGCTGTTTTGAATATTGTTTTAATTCTAGTGGCCATCTTGATTTACTATCCGTTCTTTGTAGCTTATGATAAAAATGAGCTTGCCAAAGAACAAGGCAAACAAATAGAAGAATAAAGAGTGCAGCCGTTTAGTGTCCAGAACAAAAGGTGATGACCTTTTGTTCTGGACCTATTTGTTTATAGGCGATGAAAATTCTCAATTTTTTTGAAATGTATAGAAAATTTTGAGAAAAGAAACGCATAAAAAAGTGTAAAATATTATATATATAATGAAAATGGTTTTCTTTTGTGTGAACATAATAAAGTTATTGTTAACTAAAAGAGAAAAGGGGTATGAAAATGGTTAGAACGAAGGTATATACAAAGGAAAAAATCTTAAACGTAGCTGAAAAAATTTTAGTAGATAAAGGTTTTTCTAATTTAACTGCTAGAAATATTGCAGATACTATGGGGATTTCTACGCAGCCAATTTATTTAGAATTTGTCAACATGGACGATTTAAAACGAACCTTAATTAAATCGTTATTTCATCGTATGCAATTATTTTATAAAGCAGATGTCGGTGCCTCAGACCCAGTGATTGCATTGGGTCTGAACTTTATATTATTTGCCCAAAAACATCAAAAAATCTATACGGCGTTATTTATGAAAGCACATGGTTATGAAGAAGAATTGCAGCAAATGCTTCAAACTTTTTTTGAAGAGCGTTTATTATTGGATAAAAAATATGTACAAATGGACAAAGGAAAATTTGTCGAATTATTTCCTAAAATGGTGGTAATCTATTTAGGTTTAGCCACAGCGGTTACAATGAAAACAATTGACTTAACTAAGAATCAAGAAATTCAATTATTAAGTCAATTATTGATAGAAGAGTAGTGTTTTGTTATTTATTCAAAATAACAAAAATACGACATAAGTCTGAGAAAAAACTGGTCGTTGCGCCCGAGGAAGGATTGTTTAAAACTTGCTATACTTTGGAAGAAGTAACAGAGAATAATTACTCGGGAGGATTTATGTGATGAAATTTATTAAATTTTTAGTGGTGACAGCAATTGTTATTGGTGGTGGTTTATTTGGGGCCAAGTTTTACGCAGAGAAGAACTCTGGCGAATTAGCTGGTGTGTTAGATCAATTAAATCCATTGGTTAAAGAAGGAAATGTGTATGTTAAAACAAAGAAAGCCGATAGCGTTAATGGCTATGGAATTGCTAGTTATACGCAAGTAGCCGCAGATGAGGAAGGCAAAACGCGAGAAATAACTTTCACAGCGGACCATGAATTAAAAACAGATCATTATCTAAAAGTCTCAAATAAAGGGGCCCACATCAATACGTATGAAGAGGTCAATCAAGACCAAGTACCAGAAAAGGCATTACAAGCGATTCAAAAATAACAAAAAGTCAGAACGTACGCTGAAGATACGTTCTGACTTTTTGTTATTTTTTTGCTTCTTGAAGAATATTGATTTTTTCAATTTTAACATCAGTTTTTGGTTTATCGTTGGCACCAACTTCGACTTTGGCAATTTTATCGACAATATCCATTCCTTTGGTAACTTGACCGAAAACAGTATGTTTTTTATCAAGAGAAGGATAGCCGCCTTTTTTGTAAGCATCAATGATTGCTTTTGGATAATCATCATATAAAAGACCATCAGATTGATCATCTGTATTTTGGACAATAAAGAACTGACTGCCGTTAGTGTTAGGTCCTGCATTCGCCATTGATAATGCGCCACGAATGTTATATAACTGGTTTGAAAATTCATCTTCAAATGGTTTATTCCAGATGCTGTTTCCGCCAGTTCCATCACCGCTAGGATCGCCACCTTGGATCATAAAGTTATTGATGACGCGGTGGAAAGTCAAGCCATCATAATAGCCATCTTTGGCATGTTTCATAAAGTTCTCGACAGTTTTTGGAGCCTGTTTAGGAAATAGTTTGATTTCAATATTTCCCATTGAAGTAACCATTTGGACTAAGTCTTGATCTTCGGCAACTTTGTCATCTAGTTGTGGTAAATCTAGTGAATTTAAGTCGACCGAATCCTTTGTTTTGCTTTCACTGGATTTAGCGACAGAATCACTCGTTGCGGTCGTGCCTTTATTATTGGTTGTGTTACAGCCTGCTAAAAGCAAGGTGAATGCTGCAACTGAAGCAACAGCAAGCATTTTCTTATGTTTCATCTGTTTTCCTCTTCCTTTCACACTGACAATTAGGTTCTTTTTTATCATAACAAAAGAGAAGATAACAAACCAGTGGAATTTTTATAAGATTTCCTATAGGAAAGGTGTAGACCACTTTTGTTTTTTTTGTTACAATGTAAGCAGATACATTATTATGTTTTACAATTTAGGAGGCAATCACATGGGAAAATTAGGTATTTCAATTTATCCAGAACGTTCAACATTTGAAAAGGACAAAGCATATTTGGATTTGGCTCATAAATACGGCTTTAAGCGTGTCTTTACTAGTTTATTGCAAATCAATGATGATCGGGAAAAGGTATTAGCAGAGTTTAAAAAAGTCGTAGATTACGCCAACCAATTAGGTATGGAAGTGATGGTCGATATTAATCCTGCATTGTTCGAACAATTAGGCATCTCTTATGATGATTTATCATTTTTCCATGATATGGGCGCTTACGGTATTCGTTTAGATCTTGGTTTTACTGGGCAAGAAGAGGCGAATATGACAAGAAACCCTTATGGCATTAAAATTGAAATTAATATGAGTTCAGGGACAAGTTATGTAGATAATATTATGGCCTACTCACCAAACACAGAAAATTTACTAGGCTCACATAATTTCTATCCACATCGTTATACAGGCTTAGGCTATGAGCATTTTGTTTATTGTTCAGAAAAATTTAGAAAATATAATTTAAATACGATGGCGTTTGTGAACTCACACGATGCTACATTTGGGCCATGGCCGACACAAGATGGGTTATGTTCTTTGGAAGACCACCGCGATTTAGAAATTGCAACGCAAGTTAAGCATTTAGTTTTAACAGGATTAATCGATGATATTTCTGTCGGAAATGCTTATGCCTCAGAAGCAGAATTAGCAGCAATGGCAGAAGCCTTTCATGCACCGTATCCTTCGATCAAAGTGGATACAGAACCAGAAATCACAGAAGATGAAAGAATTGCATTGTTCGATAACTTACACAGTTATCGTGGAGATCGTTCTGATTACGTTTTGCGTTCAACAATGACACGTGTTTACTATAAAGATCGTCCTTTCCCAGCTCATACAACGAGAGATATTGTTCGAGGCGATGTCTTGATTGACAACGTTGGCTATGGACAATACAAAGGGGAAACACAAATTGCTTTAAAAGAAATGAAAAATGATGGCCGTGTAAATGTGGTTGGTCGTATTTCTGATGACGAACGTTTCTTATTAGAATTTTTGAAACCATGGTCAAGTTTTAAACTTATTGAAAATAAATAATTTTTAGTTTCCTATAAATAGATAAGTGGAGCATAGCGTAAAAGGTAATATTTTTGTGCTATGCTTTTTTTGTCGCAACAAAATTGTCTCATTGTAGTGGTAAAGAAAGATGGTTGAATCTTTGAATGGTGGTTGTCAAAAAAAGGGCGACAACTTATAATGAATCATACAGTTTAAATAAAAGGAGTACGTAGATGAATCGATGGTTAAAAATTTTGATTGCGCTTATTGTAGTAATTGCAATTGGTTTAATTGCGGCAGGCTTATATTTTTATAATTATGCAGTAGTTCCAGGAAAGAAAGACTTTATAAATGAGAATACCCCAGGGTCAAAAGTGGTCCAGACACCTGAAGGCGCGTGGTTTAAAGATGACAAAAATCGACAAGAATGGTCAATTACTTCGGAAGATGGGCTACGTCTAAAGGCCATTTATTTACCAGCCGACAAAAAAAGTAATCGTACCGTTATTATGGCGCATGGTTATATGGGTTCGGCAGAAACGATGTCTGTCTTTGCGAAAATGTATCATGATTGGGGCTACAATGTGTTAGCGCCAGATGCGCGTGGTCACGGGAAAAGTCAAGGAGATTATATTGGGTTCGGCTGGCCCGATCGTAAAGATTATGTCCAATGGATTGAGAAAGTTTTAACCGAAAATGGTCAGCAAGAACAAATCACTTTATACGGTGTCAGTATGGGTGCTGCTACAGTCATGATGACGAGCGGGGAAAAATTACCAGATAACGTGAAAGCCATTGTGGAAGATTGTGGCTATTCTACAGTCAATCAGGAGTTGCAATATCAATTGAAAGAGCTTTTCAATTTACCAAGTTTCCCATTAGTTAATGTTACTAGCGGGATTACGAAACTTAGAGCTGGCTATTTCTTTGGGGAAGCAAGTGCTGTTAAGCAATTGCAAAAGAATCATTTACCAATGCTCTTTATTCATGGTGAAAATGATACGTTTGTGCCGTTTAGTATGTTAGACGAAGTTTATAATGCAACCCAAGGACCTAAAGAGAAATATGTCGTGCCTGGAGCAGAGCATGCGAAAGCTTATAATAAAAACCCAGAAAAATATAAGGAAACAGTAGCTGCTTTTCTAGATAAATATATAAAATAACAAATTTATTCTTTACTAATAGTAGCAACAACAAAAGACTTGTTCTTAAGTTAACGACTTAGTGAACAAGTCTTTTGTTGTCAGTTGATTTTTTTTAATAAGTTGGAATTTACCCATGCAATCTAGGGCATAATCTGATAGGATAGTACTAGAAATGAGGGAAGGATAATGGAAGAACAATTAGTCGATTATTTACACTATTTACAAATAGAGCGGGGCTTATCAAATAACACACGACGGAGTTACGAACGAGATTTAAAAAAATACGTAGCCTTTTTACAAGAACAAGGCCTGCATTCTTGGGACGAAGTTGACCGTTACATGATTACAGAATTTTTGCAATCCCTTCACGAAGAACAGCAAGCTTCAGCAAGTGTGATTCGGATGATTTCTAGTTTGAGAGGATTTCATCAATTTTTACGTCAAGAACGCTTAAGCGAACATAATCCGATGCAACATATTGACTCCCCCAAGAAAGTTCAAAAATTGCCAAGTACATTATCTGTTGACGAAGTGACTCGATTAATTGAAACGCCTGATACAAGTAAACCACTAGGTATGCGGAATCGTGCTATTTTAGAAGTGATGTATGCAACGGGCCTGCGAGTTAGTGAACTAATTGAAATAAAATTAGGGGATCTGCATTTATCCATTGGTTTATTGCAAACAATCGGAAAAGGGGACAAAGAACGAATTATTCCTTTAGGCGATTATGCGATTCAATGGATTGAGCGCTATATGAACGAAGCCAGACCTCAATTGATTAAAAACCATCCGAATGAAACACACCTGTTCGTTAATCATCATGGCGAACCGTTATCTAGACAGGGCATTTGGAAAAATTTAAAACAGATTGTCCGAGAAGCCCGGATAGAGAAAAATATTACGCCGCATACATTACGGCATAGCTTTGCGACACATTTGTTGGAAAATGGCGCAGACCTTAGAATCGTGCAAGAATTATTAGGACATGCAGATATCTCCACGACACAAATTTATACACATATTACCAAACAACGAATGGCAGATGTTTATAAGGAACATTTTCCTCGGGCTTAATTTGCGAGAATGCCCACAAACGAATAAATTTATGGTAAACTAGGAAGTCGAGAAAAGAAAGTAGGTGTCGTTTTTGCAAGAAATTAATTTAAAACTAGATGTCTTTGAAGGACCACTGGATCTTCTACTACATTTAATTCAAAAATTAGAAATCGATATCTATGACATTCCCATTACAGCAGTAACTGAACAATACATGTCTTATATTCATGCGATGCAAACCTTAGAGTTAGAAGTCGCTGGAGAATATCTAGTCATGGCTGCCACCTTAATGGCTATTAAAAGTCAGATGTTGCTTCCAAAACAAGAGCTTGAAATCATTGATGATGAAAATTTTTTTGAAGAGGAAGACCCACGGGAAGCTTTAGTAGCTCAGTTATTGGAGTATCGGAAATTTAAATATGCAGCGACTGTTTTACATGAAAAAGAAGAAGAACGTAAACTCTATTATACAAAAGAACCAATGGATATGGATGATTATAAAGAGGAAGATACAACACTACCGCCTAATCAAATCAATACAATTGATTTATTTCTAGCCTTTCACGCCATGTTAGAAAAGAAAAAAAATCGCCAGCCTGTTGAAACAACTGTTGCTAGTGACGATGTTTCCATCGAAGAAAAAATCACCGCTATTTCAGAGCGTATGCGTCAAGTACAGAAAGGGAAGGCAGTGTCGTTTGATTCTTTCTTCGATTCTTATTCCAAACAAGAAATTGTGACAACGTTCATGGCTCTTTTAGAATTAATGAAAACAGGCGTGATTTATGCTGAACAAGAAAATAATTATAGTGAAATTTTGTTATTTAATACAGAAACCCAGCAGGAAGATACAACAGAGGTGGAGGAAACACAGTGACATTAGTTAGTCAAATTGAAGCAATTTTATTTGTGGTTGGCGAAGAAGGAATTGGCTTGGAAGAGCTGGCGTACTTATTAGAGAAGTCAACAGCAAAAACCTATGAAGAATTAACGAAATTGAAAGAACATTATGCTTCTGACAATAAATCGGCGTTAAATATTTTAGAAGTCGGCAATCATTTTGTCTTAACAACGAAGAAAAAATATGCCTCATTACTAAAAAAATATGCGCAATCGCCTATGTCGAACGCCTTATCACAAGCGGCGCTAGAAACATTATCCATTATTGCTTATAAGCAACCAATTTCGCGTATTGAAATTGATGAAATTCGTGGCGTACAGACTTCTGGCTCTATCCAAAAGTTAGTTGCCCGTCAGTTGATAGAAGAAAAAGGCCGCGTCGATGGTCCTGGTAGAGCGATTTTGTATGGCACAACGAAGTATTTTATGGATTACTTTGGGTTGAAAAGTTTAGATGAATTACCAGATATCCAACAAATGGAAGATGAATTAGAAGAAGAACTACCAATGGATCTATTTTTTGATCGTTATCAAGAAACGAACCCAATGTCTGAAACAACAGAAGGCGAGGAAGCTTAAACAATGGAAAGATTACAAAAAGCAATTGCTCATGCTGGGGTGACTTCGCGTCGCAAAGCAGAGGAATTAATTGTCAAAGGTCGCGTAAAAGTCAACGGCCAAGTGGTCAAAGAATTAGGAACACAAGTAAGTAAACAAGATACCGTTGAAGTTGATGGTGTACCAATTTATCAAGAAGAATATGGTTATTATTTATTCTATAAACCAAGAGGGGTTATTTCTGCGGTGTCTGACGATAAAGGCCGTAAAGTAGTAACGGATTATTTTACAGATGTTACTGAGCGAATTTATCCAGTCGGTCGTCTGGATTATGATACTTCTGGGTTGTTACTTTTAACGAATGATGGAAGTTTTTCACAAAAATTAACCCATCCTAAACATGAAGTAGATAAAGTCTACGTAGCAAAAATTAAAGGTGTACCTACTAAACGGGATCTATTGCCATTAGCCAAAGGCATTCGCATTGATGGCAAACGCACAGCACCAGCCAATTTTCAAATTCTTTCAGCGGATATTAAAACAGGTAGCAGTGTCGTGGAATTAACGATTCATGAAGGACGTAATCATCAAGTGAAGAAAATGTTTCAAGCTGTTGGTTTCCCTGTTCAAAAATTAAAACGTGAACGTTACGGTGAGTTGACCTTACAAGGTTTGCGACCAGGGCAATATCGTGATTTAACTAAAAAAGAAATCAGTCAATTATTAAATCAAGCTAAATAAGATAAAATGACTCGATCTCTTCGCGCTTATGGCGAAGGGATTGTTTTTTTTTGAGAAATGAAACAATCAATGAAATTTAATAAAAAAGCTTAGTTAGTTGCATTCATTGTTCAAATCGGTTACACTAAGTAAGTAAAAAAATATAATACAAGGTTCGTCTTCAGGGGCAGGGTGTAATTCCCGACCGGTGGTTATAGTCCACGACTCGTTTTTAACGATTGAATTGGTGTAATTCCAATACCGACAGTATAGTCTGGATAAAGAAGATAGGGCTTATTTGAGACGCTTTTTCATCAGATAATCCTACTCTATTTTTCCCTGCAGAAAAATAGGGTTTTTTTGTATGACAAAGAAGCGAATCAAAAAGTTCGTTGAAGATGGGTCCTTAATTGGAGGATTTCAGATGAACAACAAGGTACAAAAAATGGTCAGCATTGCAATGTTGGCCGCAATCGGTACAGTATTACAATTTGTGGCATTTCCGATTATGCCGGCGTTTAGTTTTTTGAAAATCGATTTTAGTGATATTCCGATTCTACTCGGAATGTTCTTGTACGGACCGTTAGCAGGAGTAATTACTGCTTTTGTTCGTTCGTTGCTACACCTGTTCTTAACCGGACTAGCACCGCAAAATATGGTGGGAGATTTCGCTAGCTTTTTAGCAAGTAGTATCTTCACCTTGCCAATTTTTTATTTCTTTGGTAAAAAGAAAAATATCCGTACAAATCGGATAGTGGGCTTAGTAAGTGGGATCTTAGCCTTGACAATTTTCATGAGTATTGCGAATTATTTTGTCATTACGCCCATTTACTTACAATTATATGGTGTGACCACACAACAATTTTTAGGAACATCTTTAGCAAGCTATGTGGCGATTGGTATTGTGCCATTCAACCTTATTAAAGGCCTCTTAGTCAGTGGTGTTTTTCTAGTACTACATGCGAAGTTATTGCCATGGCTATCAAAAAAACAACATACTATTCAGAAAAAAACACCGTTAACAAAATAAATGATAAAAAACCTGCTGTTGAACAATGTTTGACAGTGGGTTTTTAAAATTTACGCCTAAAAGAAAAGAGGTTGTCATAATCTGTCATCATTCTGTTAAAAAATACTAAACCATCTGCATTGTAATTTTAACTTTCCCTTGGTATGATAGAAATCATCAAAGAAAGAGGAGTTTTCCTGAGTGAAAAAGTGTAAAAATTGTCGTCACGTGAATCGTGATACGGAGTCCTTTTGTGAAGAATGTGGCGCTCCGCTAATGAATGAATTAATGCATCAAGAGGAAAACCAAGCACAACCATCAATGAATAAAGGGAACGAATCTACTCCTCTCAGATCAAAAAGAAGCTGGATCTGGGTGTTTCTTTTTGTGTTCATCGTTCTTGGAGCGGGTAGCTATTTTCTCGGGACGCATTATTTTTCTAAGGAACAACAAATTTCTCATTTTATTGAAGCGATTGAGAATGGTGATGCCCAAGAATTAAGTAAAAAAATGAGGACGAACGAGTCTGAATTTCAAGTGAATCCGCAAAGCATTAAGCCTTTAATCACTTATTATCAAAAAAATCCAACTGAGCTAAAAAAATTAGAAAAAGCGCTATTAAAGGATAAAAAGCTACATGGTTTAACTATTCGTGAAACAAGTCAAACAGCATTTTTCTTTCACCGTTATCAATTCATTTTAACGCCTGTTTCTGTTCAGTTAACGACGAATCAGCGCGGTGTGACGCTGGCAATGAACGGGCGGGAAGTGGGCACTTCCGACTCAACCACTTATCAAAAGGAATTGGGACCCTTAGCGCCAGGACAATATACTTTTACAGCCACAGTAAAAGATAGCACCGGCGAACCTGTTATCACAGAAGAGTATCGTTTATTAGAAGAGGAAAATTATATTTCTAGTATTCCTTTAGATTTTAAACGAATGAATTTTGTTGTGGAAAGCAATCTGCCAGACGCAGATATTTATATTAATGATCGGAAAGTTGGTACGCTAACGAATGGAAGCAAAACGATTGGCCCTTTGTTCTGGTCCAAAGGGATGACGATTCAACTTAAAAAGACGATTAATGGAGAAGAAATTCAAACATCAAAAGAAACGATTGGTGAAAATGATTTTGTCGAAGCGCTCTCCGATAATCCAACGCTACAATTGAATTTTCCGTTAGCTAGCGACTATGATGCCCGCAAAGCGCTAGAAACCTTTTATCAAGCATTTGCCAAACAAGTGAAAAGTCATACGGATAGTACAGAATTTGCTAAAAAATATCTCGTTGGTGGGGAAAATAATCCTCAATTTCCTTCTTTTATAGAATCACTTGAACGATTACGTGAAAAGAAATCGACCGATGTTTCACCAGATTTTGAAGTGACCATTAATACGCTACAATTGGATGGTAAAGAAAATTACCATGTCAATTATTATTTAGAAGCTAAAAATTCTAAAGCAAAAGAAAATGGTCTTCGTTATGAATGGATCAATGGCCTAAATGATCAAATTCATCTAGTCAAAGAACCGCTAAAAGAAGGACAATTACAGTTTGTTTCGATAGATGAGCAAACACTTGCTTGGCTCGAAAAAATACTCTAAGCAAAAATGAGTGCTAAATTATTTAGCACTCATTTTGCTTATTTCTATTGCACGCGTGGGACATTTGCGGTACGCTTTTAACACATTCTCGCGTTCGTTTTCTGGAATAAATTGTTGTCGAGCATGCGGCTCGTCTTTAAAAAGGACAATTCCATGATCATCATAATCAAATATATTGGGCGCATAAACTTGACAAAGTCCACAAGCAATACATTTTTCAGGAACTAAACGTGATTGCATAAACAGTGACACATCCTATCTAAAAGAGGTTTACTATGGAAGCAACTTTTATTTTAGCGTTATTATCTCATGGATACAAGGTACGTGCATCAACTTTGTATCATCTTTTAAAAGGCAAACGGACTAGCTCTGTTTTGATTTATGGTTTTTTATATGATTGTTTACGGTTCATTGGCTGGTGGCCAACGATTTCCGAACAAGCCTTTTTTCAATTTCTTGAAAAACTTTCGAAGGCGAAACAAATTCAGTATCACAAAGAGACAAATGAGATTCAACTAACAAAAGAAGGGCAACTATTTTTAAAGGAGCACCATTTTTCGTTGCTGGATTATCCTGCAATTGATCTTTATCGTTTTGGCAGAAGTGATCGAGAAAGTTGGCAACTCATTCAATTTGCCGTGCAAGTGACTTCGTATTTATCATTTGAGGAAAAACAGTATATTCCACTTTTATCAACACCGATTCCGCAACTATATTTGAAACGATGGTTACAACAAGACAAGAAAGAGCAGCGCATTCAATCAATCAAAGAAGAACTGTTGCGAGGGTTTGAGTTACTACCTGAAGCAGAAAGCGACTATTTGGTTGCGCAACTTTCTGGTTATCAGCAAACTGGCAAAGTTCCTCAGCAATTAACAAGCCATAAGACAGCTCTTGAACAGCGTTTATGGCATACGCAAGCGGTTCATCATTTACTGCAGTTGATAATGTACGGAGGAAACTATCCTGCTTTACAAACGCTTGTATGGCCGTATCTAGAAAAAAATCTAAACCAAAGTATGCAAGAAACCCAACGATTGTTAACGGAAGGCAAGACGCTTCAAGAAATTGCTGAGCAGCGAAAAATAAAACTGAGTACCATTCATGATCATCTATTAGAGTTGGCTATTCAAGGGCAGCTGCAGGCGTCTGTTTATCTTGAAAAGGAGGCAATACTCCAAAACTTGGCTCAAACAGAACAAAATCCGCGGTTGTGGGTGTATCGGGATTGGCGAGCGCAAGAAGCGACGCTTTCTTATTTAGATTTCCGCTTATATCAAATCCAACAAATTTGGCAAGAAAAGGAGTGAGTGTTGTTGACATTAGAACAAGAATTATTCACTCAATTTGGTTATGCAGCATTTAAGCCTGGTCAAAAAGAAGTGATTACAAACTTACTTGACGGTATGAATACATTGGCTGTTTTGCCAACAGGCACTGGCAAATCATTGTGTTATCAATTTGTGGGCCAAAAGTTAGAGGGACTAACGGTAATTGTTTCTCCCTTACTTTCGTTAATGGAAGATCAGGTGCGTCAATTACAAAGACAAGGAATTAAAGGTGCGGTTGCCTTAAACAGTACGTTACAGTATTCAGAAAAGCGTTATATTTTAGCGAAAATGTTCCAATACGATTATCTGTTTTTAAGCCCAGAAATGCTTTTGCAGCAAGAAGTACTTAGTGTGTTACAACGCCAAAAAATTGCATTATTTGTGGTGGATGAAGCCCATTGTGTTTATCAGTGGGGCGTCGATTTTCGCCCTGAATATAGTAAATTAGATCTGGTCCAAAAACAGCTAGACTTTCCTTTGACCTTGGCGTTAACTGCCACAGCGACACCCGTTGTACAGCACGCAATTATAAAACAATTATTTTCTCATGGTAGCTATCAAGAAGTTCTTTCTTCAGTGAATCGAAAAAATATTGGCTTGTTCGTGAAGGAAACGTCAGAAAAAGAAGAAGTATTACTAGATTACTTATCTAAAACGGCTGGTAAAATCATTATCTATTGCGCCACGCGCAACAAAACAGAACAAATCAGTCAACTTATTCAGGCGAAAACCAGTTTTAAAGTAGCCTATTATCATGGGGGCTTGGAGGCTAGTGAACGTAGTCGCTTGCAAGAACAATTTATTGATAATCAAATCGATATTCTTTGTGCAACGAATGCTTTTGGGATGGGAATCGACAAACCTGATGTTCGTGGAGTGATTCATTTTGATTTGCCTGATAGCTTAGAAAATTACCTGCAAGAAATCGGGCGAGCTGGACGTGATGGTCAAAAAAGTTGGGCGCTATTATTGTATAAAAAAGGGGATGAATTTATTCATCGGTTTTTCTTAGAAGAGACAAGAGCGAATCGAGCGACATTAAAATCGCTGATTGAAGGAGAAGAACAAGCAGGTTTGTTAGAAAATGCCACCGAGTTACAACAAAAATGGGTTCAAGGCTATTTAGCCAAGGATTATTCTTTTGAAGAGCTAGAGCATCGTTTAGAGGAGAAAGAAAAAGATCGTCAAGCGCAATTAAGAGGGATGCTGACGTATATTGAAACCACAACCTGTCGAAGAACGTTGATTCAAACTTATTTTCAAGAACCGATTGTCAAACAATCACCGGAAACTTGTTGTGATAATTGTGCGTTATTCTTTGACATTTACCAAGATTCAATAGTAAAATCGAACAAGACCAGCAATCAAAATGAAGGAGGTTGGCGTTCTAAATTTCTAAAATTATTTAAAGAACGTGATTAATTCATTTTTTTAGTCGGCAGTTGGCAAAAGCTATGATATAATAACAAGCGAGAGAAGTTTAGGAGGAAATTAGCAGTGAGTAAAAAGGACAAAAAGAAAAACCAAGCTCGTGAGCCATGGGAACAATCAATTTATGAACCTGATCAAAATGGTGGTGGTTCTCGTTTAGCAAAACGCCAACAGCAACGAGGAAATTCATTATTTCTAACTGTTTTAGTTATTTTGCTATTATTAATTATTGCCATTCCAATTGGGACTTTCTTATGGATGATGCAAGACAAGAAACCGAACGAAAGTGCTAGCAAAAATAGCCAGCCATCTTCTTCATTAGTCCAATCATCATCAAAAGAGAAGAAAAAAGAAAGTACGTCAAAATCAGTGGAAAGCTCAGAACCAGCAAGCAGCCAACCAGCTGAAAATACAACACCTTCAAGTTCTGATGCTGCTGCACAGCAACAACAGGACCAACAAGCACAACAACAGCAACAACAAGAGCAGCAACAACAAGAAGCTCAAAATCAACAACAGCAACAAGCGCAGAACCAACAACCTGTTTATGATACCGTTCAAAGTGGCGAAGGGGCACGTCAAGTTGCCGAACGTAACGGAATGACATTAGAACAAATTTTAGCGTTAAATCCTGGGATTGATACATCTGTGTTTTATCCAGGACAACCATTACGTATTAAATAATCCAGAAAAAGAGGTTTGGACAGCACTTTCAAGGCTAAACCGCGACGGATGATTACATGAGAATGCCAATAAGCAGAAATTTCCGAAAGATGGTTTGCGTCTTTCGAGGGATTTCGGCTTATTGCTTTTTCGTTAGAAACTCGTCATCAGTTTAAATCCAAGTTCTTTTCTTCTGATTTTAATATAAAAGAAGAAGCGCATTTTAAAGGATGCATATCAGTTAAGGAGTTTTTTCATGGGGAAAATCAGTATTGCTATTGACGGACCAGCTTCGTCAGGCAAAAGTACAGTTGCAAAAATTTTAGCAAAACAATTGAATTATGTGTATTGTGACACGGGTGCCATGTACCGAGCGATTACGTATCTGGCCTTGCAAAATCAAATCGACATTCAAGCGGAAGAGCCATTAGTAGCGCTTTGTGTCAACCACACTATTTCTTTTCAGCAAGCAGAGAATGGCCAACGTGTTTTTATCGACGGTCATGAAGTGACCGAAGCGATTCGCCAGCCAGATGTAACGAATGCTGTTTCAGCTGTTTCAAAACATGCAAAAGTTAGAGAAGAAATGGTGGCGTTACAACAGAAAATTGGTCAAGCCGGCGGAGTTGTCATGGATGGTCGAGATATTGGTACTGCAGTTTTACCAAAGGCCGAAGTAAAGATATTCTTGGTGGCTAGCGTTGAAGAACGTGCAGAACGTCGTTTTAAAGAAAATCAAGAAAAAGGGATTGAGACGGATTTTGAAACCTTGAAGGCGGAGATTGAACGTCGGGATTATTTAGATTCAACCAGAGAAGTATCACCCCTTGTCCAAGCAAGTGATGCTGTGAAAATCGATACAACAGGGTTGACGATTGAAGAAGTCGTCGCCGCCATACAAAATGTGATTAAACAAAAAGGTTTTGAACTTTTTTAAAGAATTTTAAGAAAAATAGAAGAAATCGCTTTATTTTTTTACAAAAATCTCGTACTATGTAAGTATATATAGCTAAGTTTTGGAATTTTTGTTGGCATAGGAGGATAAGAGGCATGACAGATTTTGAAGACAAACAAGTAGCAAACAACGAAACAATGGAAGATGCAATGAACAGCGTTCAAGAAGTCAGTGTTGGCGATATTGTTAAAGGCGAAGTTTTAGCCATTGAAGACAAACAAGTTGTTGTCGGCATTGAAGGAGCGGGCGTTGAAGGCGTTGTTCCTGCAAAGGAATTATCGACTTTACCAGTTGAAGATGTACACGAACTTGTGAAAGTCGGTGATGTGTTAGATTTAGTTGTTATCACATCAATTGGCAAAGATAAAGAAAACGGCAGTTATTTACTGTCAAAACGCCGTTTAGATGCTAAAAAAGTTTGGGAAGAAATTGAACAAGATTTCCAAGCGGGCAAAGTAATCGAAGCACCTGTTACAAATGTTGTTAAAGGTGGTTTGGTTGTTGATGTCGGTGTTCGCGGATTTGTTCCTGCCTCAATGGTTGAAGATCATTTTGTTGCAGATTTTTCTGAATATAAAGGTCAAACACTAGCATTTAAAATTATTGAAATCGAACCTTCAGAAAACCGCTTAATTCTTTCACATAAAGCAGTTGTTGAAGCTGAAAAAGAATCGAAAAAAGAAGAATTACTTTCTTCTTTACATGACGGAGACGTTGTTGAAGGGAAAGTAGCTCGTTTAACAGATTTCGGCGCATTCATTGATTTAGGTGGCGTGGATGGTTTAGTTCATGTTTCTGAAATTGCTCATCAGCATGTGGGCAAACCAAGTGATGCGTTAACTGTTGGCGAAGACGTTCAAGTAAAAATTCTTTCAATTAATCCAGAAGAAGGACGTATTTCTTTATCTATTAAAGAAACATTGCCTGGACCATGGACAGATATCGAAACAAAAGCAGCCGCTGGGACTGTTTTAGATGGAACAGTGAAACGCCTAACAAGCTTCGGTGCCTTTGTGGAAGTTTTCCCTGGTGTGGAAGGATTAGTGCATATTTCTCAAATTTCTCACAAGCATATTGCAACGCCTCATGAAGTTCTTCATGAAGGGGATCAAGTACAAGTGAAAGTTTTAGAAGTTAATCCAGAGGAACATCGTATTGCTTTAAGTATCAAAGCGTTAGAACCAAAACCTGAGTCTCAAGAAGAACCAAAAGAAGAACAGGAATATGAATTGCCTGAAGAAAATACTGGCTTTACCATGGGCGATATTTTAGGTGACGCTTTATCTGATGCGAAAGAAGAGGAATAACACGTTACTTTCTTGAAATTTATGAGTTTGACATAGCCGTAAACAGATCGGCTATGTCAAACTCATTTTTTCTTGAATTGGTTAGAAAATCAGCAGAAACTAAAACTTTTCTTGCACTTTAAGGTTTGATTAGGTAAACTAGTAAGGATTGAAATTCTCAAGGAGGGAATCAAATGGCAAATCCAACTATTGCGATTGTCGGTAGACCGAATGTCGGTAAATCGACTATTTTTAACCGCATTGCCGGTGAGCGTATCTCGATTGTAGAAGATACTCCTGGCGTAACACGCGACCGTATTTATACAACTGGAGAATGGTTAGGGCGTGAATTTAGTATTATTGATACAGGTGGGATTGATTTAGGTGACGAACCATTTATGGATCAAATCAAACACCAAGCAGAAATTGCGATTGATGAAGCAGATGTGATTATCTTTGTTGCTAGTGGTCGTGAAGGAATTACTGATGCAGATGAGTTAGTAGCAAAAATTTTATATCGTAGTAATAAACCAGTGATCTTAGCTGTTAATAAAGTTGACAATCCTGAAATGCGTAATGATATTTATGAATTTTATGCTTTAGGACTAGGGGATCCTTTCCCAGTTTCTGGTAGTCATGGTTTAGGCATTGGCGATGTGTTAGACGAAGCAGTTAAACATTTTCCTAACACTTCAGAAGAAGAGGACGAAGATACAATTAAATTCAGTTTAATCGGGCGTCCAAATGTCGGTAAATCATCATTGATTAATGCTATTCTTGGTGAGGATCGCGTGATTGTTTCAGATATTGAAGGAACAACGCGAGATGCAATCGATACGTATTTTGAATCTGAAGAAGGTCAAAAGTTCTTAATGATTGATACGGCTGGTATGCGTAAACGTGGGAAAGTATACGAATCAACTGAAAAATATAGCGTCATGCGCGCAATGCGGGCGATTGAACGCTCAGACATTGTTTTAATGGTCTTGAATGCAGAAGAAGGTATTCGTGAGCAAGACAAGCGTGTGGCGGGCTATGCCCATGAAGCAGGTCGCGGTATTATTATCGTGGTCAACAAATGGGATACAGTCAAAAAAGATACAAATACAATGCGTGATTTTGAAGCGGAAATTCGTGATGAATTCCAATATTTAGATTATGCACCCATTATTTTTGTGTCTGCATTAACCAAACAACGTTTAAACAAACTGCCTGAACTAATTGAAACAGTAAGTATGAATCAAAACTTACGGATTCCTTCAGCGTTGTTAAATGACGTTGTAATGGATGCTGTAGCAATTAATCCAACACCAACCGATAAAGGAAAACGTTTGAAGATTTTTTATGCAACACAAGTGGCAGTCAAACCACCTACATTTGTTATTTTTGTCAACGAAGAAGAACTAATGCACTTTTCTTATGCCCGGTTTTTAGAAAATCAAATCAGAAAAGCATTTACGTTTGAGGGCACGCCGATTAAAATCATTCCGCGACGCCGAAAATAGTGCATTCTACCATACTTTTTTTAGATATTCAAATAAATTTATCAACTTTGAGAAAAAATGATTATTTTTTGAAAAAACTGGTTAAAATACACTAAAAACCTTGCTATTACAACTTTCTTATGCTATCTTGTTAACAGAATATTGAACCAGATCAATATTTGCTGTCTGTTTTTGGACCACTCAAAAATAGACGGAACTTTAGGTGTGTAAAAACATCGTATCTCTTATAGAGGAGGTGAAATGATCCAT
This sequence comes from Enterococcus sp. AZ119, assembly GCF_050546175.1. Classification (NCBI taxonomy): domain Bacteria; kingdom Bacillati; phylum Bacillota; class Bacilli; order Lactobacillales; family Enterococcaceae; genus Enterococcus; species Enterococcus sp. AZ119. Next base: position 1,249,154 of record NZ_CP172951.1, read on the forward strand.
GGCAAATAAAGCAGAATTAATCGAAAACGTTGCATCTTCAACTGGTTTAACTAAAAAAGATGCTACTGCAGCAGTAGACGCTGTCTTTTCAACAATTCAAGAAACTCTTGCTAAAGGTGAAAAAGTTCAATTAATCGGTTTTGGTAACTTTGAAGTTCGCGAACGCGCAGCTCGTAAAGGACGTAACCCACAAACTGGACAAGAAATTCAAATCGCTGCAAGCAAAGTACCTGCATTCAAACCAGGTAAAGCATTGAAAGATGCAGTGAAATAAGACAGACAATTAGAACCCTTGGTTTCCAAGGGTTCTTTTTTGAATCATACATAAAAAATGTTATTTTAAGAGGTGGTCGAAACAGTACGCTAAAAGGCTAAATTGTAACGAGCCTTGGGTGAGAAAAACGTGCTTCGCTCCGAGAATCAAGCGGGAACGGTTCGACACTCGCTCCTTGCTTTTTTGATAAAAAGAGAAAGATTTATGAATGAAGGACAAAAATAAGTTGTTGCCAGTAGCTGTTTTTTAGTGGTTATGCTAGACTTGGGTTGAAGGAAGAGGAAACAGTCTTAAGGTGGTGAATCAATGAAATACAACTATTCTAGAGGGGAAAACAAGGTCGCTATTATTTATGGAGAAACATTTGCTTCCGTCCTAAAAAAACGACCAGTAACGACGGAGTCAATCGTTGTTTTGGCGAATCAGCGTTACTATGATCTTTTTTCGGAGAAGATTAATTATGCCTTTGGGGAACAGTTGGGATTAAACTGGTATATTTGTCGCAATGATGTTCATTGCAATGACTTATCAGAATTAGAAAGTGTGTTACGTTTCTTAGCTGATTGGCCAGAAAATCAGGATGTTTTATTGATTGGTTTGGGTAATGAAGGGGTACTACAATTAACCGCATTTTTGCACCAAGTAAGTAAGTGTTCCTCCAAATGTTGGCTGATGCCTGTGTCTGTTCAAGCGTTACGGCAAGGACTTTTACCAAGTGTCACAATTCAGCAAGCACAGCATGCAACCATGCATATAGAAAATCATTCAGAAGAAATTTTGTTTGATAGTACCTTGACCAATAAAAAAGGTGCCGCTCCTTTAATTGATTTGCTCGTTTTTATTCGAGCGGGTCTTGTCTGTGATTATGCTTATTTACAAATGCTATACCAAACGTATCCAGATAAAAAACGGTTGAATCAAACGTCATTTAATGGTATTTTAGACGAGTTGTTATCTTTTTATGAACAAGCAGGGGAAAAAGTGGATCAATTTGGCCGAGTTTTTGAAGCGGCCTTTGCTACAACCGAAAATGGCCATTTGTTATCAGGTCCCATGAGACGATTATTGGGATTATTGTTACAAGTTTTATGGAGCCAGCAAGTCAATCACTTTGACTTTCAATTTAAAAATTTTATCGTTTGGTTTATTCGCTTAGGTTTTCCGGTGGCGTTTCCAAAAGAAATTTTAAGTGCTGATTACGCAGAACAAGTCTTGGCTCACACAGAAACACAAGGTCCTCCTATGGTGTTGGAAAAAATCGGTCAACTAGGAGCAGCTTTAAAGCCAACGCCCGATCAACTGTTAACAACGATTGAAAGATACCAAGAAATTTTAAAAGAGATTTGAGGGGAAATTATGTCATATAGTGAAAAAATGGTTCAAGCATTACAAGCTGAAAATTTAGCAGAAGCACAGTTAATGTTTGAAGAAGCATTAAAGAAAGATGATGAAAATACCTTAGCTGATTTAGGGGAAACGTTATTATCTTTAGGTTTTCTAGAAGAAGCCAAACAAATTTTCCAACAGTTGTTGGAACAATTTCCCGATGCAGATGGCTTAAACATTCCATTAGCAGAAATCGCCATTGAAAATAATGAAATAGATGACGCATTCATCTATTTAGAAAAAATTCCAGAAACTAGTGACAGTTATGTCCAAAGTCTCTTAGTTACTGCGGATTTGTACCAAGTTTTAGGGATTCCAGAAGTCAGTGAAGCGAAATTAAAAGAAGCAGCCAATCTTATGCCAGAAGAGCCGTTAATTCAATTTGCTTTGGGAGAACTATATTTTACAAATGGTCAATTTGTCGAGGCTATTACTCGTTATCAAAGCATTGTAGAAAGTGGGACAGCACAAATCTCTGCTATTTCCTTGAATGAACGCTTAGGAAGTAGTTACAGCATGTTAGGTGATTTTGAAGAAGCAGTTCCTTATTTGGAAGCCGCGGTCAAAGAAGAACAAACAGACGATCGTTTATTCCAGTTAGCTTTCACTTATTTACAGTTACATGAGAATCAAAAAGCCATTGCGTTGTTCCAGCAATTAAAAACACTAAACCCACATTATCAATCACTTTATCTATATTTAGCGGAAGCGCTCCAAGAAGAAGAGCAATTAGAGGAAGCAAAAGCGGTGATTGAAGAAGGAATTGCGGAAAACCCCTTCCAAGTAGAGTTATACCAATTTGCCTCTGAAAATGCCTATCGCTTACACGATATTGCTGGTGCTGAAAATTGGTTGTTAAAAGCTTTGGAATTAGGTGAGAAAACAGATGAAAGTCGTTTGACCTTAAGTAATCTCTACATTACGGAAGAGCGTTTTGAGGAAGTAATTACTATCTTAAATGATTTAGAGGAAACGGATCATCCTTATGCTGAATGGAACTTAGCAAAAGCGTACAACGAATTAGAAGACTTTGCCGTCGCTAAAGTTCATTATGAACAAGCAGCGCAAGAATTGTCTCACGAACCAGAATTTCTAAAAGAATACGCATTGTTCTTACGAGAAGAAGGCGAACTTGAAAAAGCAAAACACTTGTTATACCACTATTTGGAACATGAACCTGGTGATGTCGACATGCAATCTGTGCTAGCAGATATGGAAGAAAGATAGGAAACGACGATGTTTGTTAGTTTATCAGAAAAGAAAAAATTTTTAACTTGGTTAGTGAATACCGTGCCTTTTGGAAGAAGAGAAGTACTGTGGATTTTAAATTACTTATTAACGCACGATGCGATTTTAAATAATGTTCATTTTGTTGAGAACGTAGAAAAAACCGATCGGGGGATTCGTGTGGTAGCGGATGGTTTAGGTAAGGAGCCGTTATTGCTTTTTATCCAAGCACAAGAATTTACAGATCCGGAACAAATTTTTCACGAGATTCGGATGAATTGGCGGAAAGCTCTTTATTTAGAATGTGTATTTCCAGAGGCTTGGCAAACGAGCCAGTATTTATCTGTTTTAGAAGACAATCCGTTTGCGCCATGGAATGAACAAGTGGATCAGGAAGTTGCCAGAGCGATTGATCAATACTTTAAGCAAGAAGAACAAACGCAACGAATGGCATTACTTAAAGCTCAAATTGATGATGCTTTAGAAACAGGCAACAAAGAAGCGTTTTTAGAATTATCCGATGAATTAAATCGTTTGAAACAACAATAAATAAAACCCAGCATTTTTAATAAATGCTGGGTTTTATTTATTGTTTTAATTTAAAGCGCCGTTGTTTGCTGGGTTTTGCATAAGTAAAGCCTTCGCCAATTGCTTCATGTACGTTAATGATGGACACAAAGGCTTTTTCATCTATTTCATTAGCAATCCGTTTGACTTCCATTATTTCTCGAGGACTGACTACCGTGTAGAGAACCCGTTTTTCCACTTGTGAATAAGCACCTTCACCATTTAAATATGTTACCCCACGTTCTAAAGAAGCCATTAAACTTTGACCGATTTCTTCGGAATGATTGGAAACAATTAAAATTCCTTTCGCAGCATAGGCTCCATCGAGTACAGAATCAACAACACGACTGAAAACAAAGGACACAATTAAAGTATACATCATTCGTTTGACATCAATATAGGTCAACGAGAGGAGTAAGACTGCAACATCAAAAAGTAACAACGAACGGCCCATGCTAATCCCAAAGTATTTTTCGAAAATGCGGGCAATGACGTCGGTCCCACCAGTGGTTCCGCCTACGCGGTAAACAAGGCCACTCCCGAATCCTGCGGCCAAACCAGCTAGGAGAGCAGCAATCAATAAATCATGATCTAAATTAATTTCAACAGGAAATTTTTGCCAAAACCACAAAAATACCGATAACGACACGGTACCAATTAGCGTATAATAGAGGGAACGTTTGCCTAAAATTTTCCCACCAATTAATAAGAGCGGAATATTGATTAATAATGTCGTATATGCTGGGTTAAAATGAAATAAGGCTCTTAAAATCAAAGTAATCCCCGTGACACCACCTTCGGCCAGGTCATTGGCAATATTGAAAGTAACCAAACCAAAGGCATAGATACAGCTTCCTAATACAATAAATAACACATCTTTAAAATAAAATCTTTGTTCTTCCATTTAATCACGTCCTTTTACAGTATAAACTGTATCATTCTCTATATAAAACAACAAGTAGAACCTTTCCAGATAGCCAAGTTTTTGATAAGATGTAGGAGGTAGAGTAAGAAAGGTTGGGGTAAAATGTCAGAATCAGAACAACGTAGTTTGCAATCGATGCAAACAGAAGTTGATGATTATATTCAACAGTTTAAAACAGGCTATTTTTCACCATTAGGACAAATGGCTCGTTTGACGGAAGAGGTCGGAGAATTAGCCCGTGAAGTCAATCATTATTATGGTGAAAAACAGAAAAAAGCAGACGAAAAACCAAAGACAGTATCAGAGGAACTTGGAGATGTCTTTTTTGTATTGATTAGCATGGCAAATTCTTTAGAGATTGATTTAACCGAAGTTTTTGAAGAAAATATGGCCAAATTTAACAAGCGGGATCGCTATCGCTTTGAAAGAAAGGATGGGAAAACACATGATTAAAATAATTGTCGCTGGGTTTAAAGGACGGATGGGCAGTACTGCTACACAAATGGTCTTAGAAACCGCAGACTTTGAATTAGTAGGTGTGTATGATCCTCATGAAGCACAAGAAACTGTTTCTTTCAATGATGAAACAGCAATTCCCGTTTTTCAGCGCTTAGAAGAAGTCCTAGCTGTCAAACCAGATGTTTGGATTGATTTTACGGTTCCCGAAGCCGCCTATCCAAATACGCATTTTGCGTTGGAACACGGTATGGCGCCTGTTGTTGGGACTACAGGCTTTACGGAAGAACAAATCAACGAATTGACAAACCTATCTCGAGAAAAAGCCATCGGCGGCTTAATTGCGCCAAACTTTGCAATTGGGGCAGTTTTAATGATGCAATTTGCCCAAAAAGCGGCGCAGTATTTTCCAGATGTGGAAATCATTGAATTACATCATGATAACAAATTGGATGCACCGAGTGGAACGGCTATAAAAACTGCAGAAATGATTCAAGAAGTTCGGCCAGCAAAAAAACAAGGGAATCCGCAAGAGGTAGAATCAATACCAGGGGCACGCGGGGCTGATTTCGAGGGTCTGCGAATCCATAGTGTCCGCTTACCTGGTTTAGTGGCACACCAACAAGTCCAATTTGGCAGTGTAGGTGAAGGGCTCACTATTCGGCATGATTCTTATGATCGGCGTTCATTCATGACAGGAGTAGCGTTAGCTTGTCGGCAAGTGGTACAGAGAACAGAACTACTTTACGGATTGGAACAGATGCTATGAAATTGACAACTATTCCAAACGAATTTAAAGAAGCTGCTCCCGTTATTCGTGAAATCAATGCACAGGGCTTTGAAGCGTATTTTGTCGGGGGCAGCGTCCGTGATGCTTTATTAAATAAACCAATCCATGATGTCGATATTGCGACAAGTGCCTATCCAGAAGAAATTAAGCAAATTTTTAAACGAACCGTTGATGTGGGTATCGAACATGGTACAGTCCTTGTATTGATGGAAGACCAACAGTATGAAGTAACAACCTTTCGTACCGAGTCAACTTATCAAGACTTTCGTCGACCAGATGAAGTCACTTTTGTTCGCTCCTTGAAAGAAGACTTAAAACGGCGAGATTTTACGATTAATGCCTTGGCGCTTGACAGCACAGGCGAAATCATTGATTTATTTGATGGTATCGAAGATTTAACTAATCAAACCATTCGTGCAGTCGGTAATCCCCATGAGCGGTTTCATGAAGATGCTCTGCGGATGATGCGGGGCTTACGCTTTGCTAGCCAATTAGATTTTAAAATTGAAGAAAAAACCTTAGCCGCTATCGCTGAATTTCATCCTTTATTAGAAAAAATTTCAGTAGAACGCATTACAATTGAATTTGTAAAAATGCTTTTAGGGGTTAATCGACAAGGTGGCTTAGCTCCGTTTATTGAAACAGAATGCTATCAATACTGTCCAAAATTACGAGAACAAGGGGCTGGACTTTTTCGTTTAATGGACTTGCCTGCTCGTCAAATTGAAACAGAAGCAGAAGCGTGGACGTTACTTATCCAATCGTTGAATTTACCAGAAGCAGAAATTCGCTCCTTCTTAAAGGCTTGGAAACTTTCAAATCAATTAATTCAAAACGTTTCACAATTAGTACGCGGTTTGCGTTTTCGCTTGAGTAACGACTGGCAGCCAATGATGCTTTATGAATTAGGCGAAGAATCAGCAGTACTTGTTGAAAGGCTTTTATATTATTACCAACAAGAGAGTCAAGTACAAGTAACAAAAGAGTTAGTTAAGGCATTACCCATCCATCAAAGACATGAATTGGCCATCACAGGAAAAGACCTTTTAGCCGTCTTAGAAGAAACACCAGGCAAATGGTTAGGGGAACTGATTGCTGAAATCGAGCAACACGTTGTTGAAGGTAGCTTAGAGAATAAACAAGAAGTTCTGCTTTCGTTTGCCAAAAAACAACGTTCAAAAGGAGAGAAAGCATAATGCCAACAGAAATGTTTACAAAAGAATTCTTGGTGAAAGAATCACAAACGGCTAAAATGCTCGGTTCTGGTGACTTAGAAGTTTTAGGAACCCCTGCTTTAGCTGCCATGATTGAACAAACAGCCAAAGAAGCTGTGAAGGACCAATTATCAGTTGGGGAAACAACTGTCGGAACGGTGTTAGAATTGCGCCACTTATTTCCATCCGCGGTAGGGGCGACAATCGTTGTTACGATGACCGGCATTGAACAGACTGCACACAAAATACGCTATGAATTTGTTGCTTATGAAGGAGAACGACAAATTGCCAAAGGTTCTCACCAACGTGCAGTAGTTGAGATTGATTCTTTTTTAAAAAGAATAACAAAAGATTAAGAATCTACAGCGAAAGTTTGTGACCGTTTATCAAAAGTATGGTAAACTAATAATGTAAGAAATTATTTTTAAGTAAGGAGATTTGTGCTATGGCTAGAGAAATGACAGGACTTAAATTTTATTTCAGAAATGGTGAAACTTGGACGATTGATCGTCGTTTTATTGGTGATTTATGGATCAAACATATTACAACAAGTTTTGGCCGTATCCATGGTAGTGAATTTGTTGAAATTCATCCATGTGAAGGGTTCAAAATTGAAATTTTCCAAGAAGGAGATCATGTTCAAACCCACGATATTAACTTAGGTGGCTTAGAATTAGGGATGTTCTCTCGTGCTTTAAAATATGAAGATATCGAACGTATGGAAATTCTTTACAAAAATGGCACACCAGATTTAGTTTATTTCCCTTACAAAGATAAAACAGATGAGGGCTTGGATAACATCTATCAATCTACAAAAGTCAGCGAAAAAACTAAAAACTTATACATTGTTATCGACCCAACACAAACAGTTGATGATGTATACGCTGAAGAATTAAAATAATTTTTGCTCCACAGGAATCAGTGAAATGACTGGTTCCTGTGGCTTTTTTCAGTCTTTTGACGAATAAAATAACATTGGTTTTAATGGAATAGTCGAAAAAATAAGCGAATAAGTGTTGACACATGTTTTTTCTAGCGGTATACTGTTAACAATTCTTAATTAAATCAGTTTTGGAGTGATTCTTATGACAACAACGAAGAAAAACCATACACAACTGAATAACTTTTACTTTAGCTATTTTAGATAGGTTTGTATTCATAACATTATGGGTACAGACAACAAACGTTTGTATCTATAATGGCTAGGGAAATTTAAGATGACTTTCAGCCATGTAGATTTAAGAAAATCTATAGTGGCTTTTATATTGCTTTTTTGTAGGGTATTCACTGTAGATTTTTCTTAAAATTTACTGTGAATATCCTTTTTGTTTGGCCAAAAATTAGGATTTCAGAAACTTACTAAAAAAATTTCGTAAAGGAGCACACAGGATGAAAGAAATAACTGGAGCTACTCGTTTAGCTGGGTTATTCGCGAAACCCAGCCGACACAGTATTTCACCGTTGATTCATAATACAGCATTTCAAAATTTAGGAGTTGATGCTCGGTATCTGGCGTTTGACGTTGGACAAGAGACATTGCCACAAGCAATTGAAGCGATTCGAACGTTTCACATGTTAGGGGCCAACTTATCAATGCCCAATAAAGTGGCGGCTGTAAGTTATATGGATGAACTAAGTCCTACCGCCCAACTGGTTGGCGCGATTAATACGATTGTCAACAAAGATGGAAAACTTTACGGAGACAGCACGGATGGTACTGGTTTTATGTGGAGTTTGAAAGAGAAAAAGGTTGACGTTTTTCAGAATAAAATGACCATCTTAGGAACAGGTGGTGCAGCCTTATCAATCATTGCCCAAGCTGCTTTAGATGGCGTGAAAGAAATCGCCGTTTACAACAGGAAAAGCGCGGGGTTTAACGACAGTCAAAAAAAACTGGCAAATTTCACTGAACGAACCAACTGTGTAATTCATTTAAACGATTTAGCGGATACTGAAAAACTAGCAAAAGATGTTGCTGAAAGCGTCTTGTTAGTTAATGCAACGAGTGTGGGTATGCATCCACATGCACATAGTAGTCCTATAGAAAATTATGCAATGATTCAACCGAAGTTATTTGTGTATGATGCTATTTATAATCCCAGAGAAACACAGTTATTAAAAGAAGCCCGTTTACGTGGCGCAGAAACAAGCAACGGCTTGGACATGCTACTTTATCAAGGCGCTGCTGCTTTTGAACAATGGACAGGACAAAAAATGCCTGTATCAGTCGTAAAACGTAAAATTGAAAATAGATAAAAAGAGCGCCGTTTAAAGGCATGAGGAGAGAATATAATGATCGTAATTATGAAAGAAAATGCAACCGAAAAGCAAATGAAACAAGTCATTGATTTAGTAACAGGTGCAGGCTTAACTACTCAAACAAGTCAAGATAATGGAAAAACAGTGATAGGCTTGATTGGTGATACAGAAAAATTAGTTGAAGCAGAGTTAACAGCATTAGAAGGCGTGGAAAAAAGTGTTCGCATTTCGTTGTCTTACAAACTAACGAGTCGTTTATTTCATCCAGAGAATACAGTGGTTGATGTGAACGGTGTTAAAATCGGTGACGGCAGTATGACCATGATGGCGGGCCCTTGTTCAATCGAAAGCTTAGATCAGATTCGTGAATGTGCGCGAATTGCTAAAGCTGGCGGTGCAACAATTTTACGAGGTGGTGCATTCAAACCTAGAACGTCGCCATACGCTTTCCAAGGACTAGAAGAAGAAGGACTGAAATACATTCGCCAAGCGGCTGATGAATTAGATATGCAAGTCATTACAGAAGTGATGGATGAAGCGAATTTAGAACTTGTCGCAAAATACAGTGACATTTTACAAATCGGTGCGCGCAACATGCAAAATTTCAAGTTATTACAAGCGGTTGGTAAAACTGGAAAACCTATCGGCTTAAAACGCGGGATTGCTGGTACGATTGATGAATGGCTAAACGCAGCTGAATACATTGCTGCGCAAGGGAATTTCAATGTGATCTTCATTGAACGTGGGATTCGTACGTACGAAACTGCTACGCGCAATACACTTGATTTAAGTGCGGTGCCTTTAATTAAAAAATTAAGTCATTTTCCAATTATTGTTGATCCGAGTCATGGTGTTGGTATCTGGGATTTAGTACCGCCAATGGCCCGAGCAGGTGTTGCTTCAGGTGCGGACGGCTTGATTGTAGAAATTCACCCAGATCCAGCGAATGCGTGGTCAGATGGGCCACAATCCTTGAATGAAAAAACTTACCTACGTATGATGAAAGAAGTTCATATCATCGAAAAAGCAATGAAAGAAATTAATGCTTTAGAAGATTAGTAAAGACAGAGGAGTAGAGGACATGAAATTAACCGTAACGTTACCTACACATTCATATGATTTAACCATCGAAACAGGTGCCTTAGATAAAATTGGCACCTGGGTACGTAGCCTGTGGCAGCCACAACGGGTAGCGATTATTACCGATGAAACGGTGAATAAATTATATGGCGCAGCTGTTGAGAAAGAATTGCAAGCTGCTGGTTTTGAAACATCATTGATTGCTGTAGCGGCAGGTGAACAAAGTAAGAGCCTCGAAACAGCTCAACTGCTTTATGATTTTTTAGCGGAACAGCAATTGACTCGAAGTGATGGTCTAATTGCTTTAGGTGGAGGCGTTGTGGGAGATCTAGCTGGATTTGTCGCTTCAACCTATATGCGAGGTATTCACTTTTTGCAAGTACCAACAACCTTACTGGCACAAGTAGATAGTAGCATTGGAGGTAAAACAGCGGTTAATACTAAAAAAGCCAAAAATCTTGTCGGTACTTTTGCCCAACCAGATGGGGTTTTAATTGATCCTAATACACTTAAAACATTAGAACCTAGACGTGTGCGTGAAGGAATTGCAGAAATTGTAAAATCAGCAGCTATCGCTGATGTTGAATTGTGGCACCGTTTATCCTCTTTGGAAAATGAACAAGATTTAGTGGCACATGCAGAAGAAATTATCACGGCCTGTTGCAAGATTAAACGTGATGTCGTCGAAGAAGATGAATTAGATTTGGGCTTACGTTTGATTCTGAATTTTGGGCATACGATTGGCCACGCATTAGAAAATACAGCTGGTTACGGGGTGATTGCTCACGGTGAAGGCGTTTCTTTAGGAATGATTCAAATAACTCAAGTCGCAGAACAACGAGGGCTTTCCCCACTTGGGACTACCCAAGAGTTGGTCACCATGCTAGAAAAGTTCGATTTACCAGTAACGACAGATCGTTGGCCAGAAGAACGTCTCTATCAAGCAATTACACATGATAAAAAAACACGTGGGGGACAGATTAAAATCATTGTCTTAGAAAAAATTGGTCAAGCGAAAATTGTCTCTTTACCAACGGAAGAAATTCGAGCATTTTTAAACAGAGAAGGAGGAATTTAAGATGCGCTTTATTACAGCAGGCGAATCACATGGACCTGAATTAACTGCTATTATTGAAGGCTTACCAGCCGGCTTGCCTTTAAGTAGCGAAGAGATTAACCGAGAATTAGCAAGACGTCAAGGCGGTTACGGTCGTGGGGGACGGATGAAAATTGAAAAAGACCAAGTACGTATTACTTCGGGCATTCGGCATGGTAAAACACTTGGCTCACCAGTAACGTTGATTGTCGAAAACAAAGACTGGAAAAATTGGACCTCCGTGATGTCAGTAGAGCCAGTTCCTGAAAAACAAAAGAAAATCCGCCGCGTCAGCAAACCACGTCCAGGACATGCTGATTTAGTTGGTGGCATGAAATATCAACATGATGATTTACGGAATGTTTTAGAACGGTCTTCGGCACGAGAAACAACGATGCGTGTGGCGATTGGTGCGGTTGCTAAAAAACTCTTAGCTGAACTGGATATCCAAGTCGCTGGGCATGTCGCGGTGTTAGGCGGGATTGAAGCTACGATTCCTGAAAATTTAACGATTCGTGAAATTCAAGAACGATCTGAACAATCTGCCGTTCGCGTATTAGATCCTTCCGTAGAAGAAAAAATGAAAGAACTAATTGACCAAACCAAGAAAAATGGCGATACAATTGGTGGGGTAGTAGAAGTACTTGTGGGTGGCGTTCCAGCTGGCTTAGGTAGCTATGTTCAATGGGATCGTAAACTAGATGCCAAAATTGCGCAAGCTGTTGTAAGCATCAATGCTTTTAAAGGTGCTGAGTTTGGCATTGGATTTGAAATGGCGCAACGCCCTGGTAGTCAAGTGATGGACGAGATTGTTTGGGACGAAAGTACTGGTTATACCAGAACTTCCAACAATTTAGGCGGTTTTGAAGGAGGAATGACCAACGGAATGCCAATCATCGTTCGTGGTGTCATGAAACCTATTCCAACCCTTTATAAACCATTACAAAGCGTGAATATTGATACAAAAGAGCCTTATAAGGCCAGCGTTGAGCGCTCTGATAGCACGGCGGTACCGGCCGCTAGCGTTGTTTGTGAAGCCGTTGTTGCAACGGAAGTAGCGAAGGCTATGCTCGAAAAATTTGATAGTGACTCATTTGAACAAATGAAAGAAGCAGTGAAACGTTATCGTCTATATACTCAAAACTTTTAATGGAAAAAAGTCGCAAGGTATATGGAGGGAAAAATGAAGAAACGTATTTTAATCGTAGGATTAGGGCTAATCGGGAGTTCACTGGCTTTGTGTATCAAAAAAGGGCATCCAAACAGTGAGATTATCGGTTTCGATAATCAAGCGGAGTCAACTGAATTTGCTAAGAAAACGGGTCTAATTGATGAGATAGCTGAATCTTTAACAAGTGGGGCAAGACGAGCAGAGATTATTTTTCTTTGTTCCCCAGTTAAAGCAACTTTAGTACAACTAGAAGAATTAAACCAATTATCACTAGAAACTGCTCTGATCACAGATGTGGGTAGTACCAAGGTGGAAATTAATCAGTTAGCAACAAAGCTTAACATGAAAAATTTTATTGGTGGTCATCCAATGGCTGGTTCACATAAATCCGGCGTAACAGCCGCTGATGAACGTTTGTTTGAAAATGCCTACTATATTTTTACCGATGACCATGGCGAAAAAAACAAACAGATTCAGGAGTTACAAACGTTACTAAAAGGAACGCATGCGAAGTTTATTACGATGCCTGCACAGGAACATGATGAAATTACTGGTGCTCTAAGTCACTTGCCACATATTGTTGCCGCAGCTTTAGTGAACGAAAGTCAGCAACTGAATACCACTTACCCTAGAGCACAGCAGCTAGCGGCTGGAGGATTTAGAGATATTACTCGAATTGCTTCCTCTGATGTAACGATGTGGACGGATATTTTATTAAGCAATCGCTTAGTATTATTGGACTTACTAGAAAATTGGCAAAAAGAGATGACTACTGTTTGCCAATGGTTAACAGAAAAAAATGCCCCAGCTATTCGTAATTTTTTTGATAAGGCCAAAGAAACACGCGCTCAGTTGCCCATTCATAAAGAAGGCGTAATCCCAGCTTTCTATGATCTGTTTGTTGATGTACCAGATCAACCAGGAATCATTGCTGAAATTACGCAAATTTTAGGCGAAGCGGACCTTTCTCTTACAAATATTAAAATTTTAGAAACGAGAGAAGAAATCTATGGGATTCTTCAATTGTCTTTTAAAAATCAACCAGACTGCCAAGCTGCAAAACAAATTTTATCTAAAGAAACGAACTATACGTGTTATGAAAAATAAGAGGTGATGAGGGTGCAACTACGTACAAATGTGAAACATTTACAAGGGACTCTGATGGTTCCTAGCGACAAATCGATTTCCCATAGAAGTATTATGTTTGGAGCAATTTCTTCTGGAAAAACGACGATTACAAATTTTCTAAGAGGCGAAGATTGTTTAAGTACCTTAGCGGCGTTTCGTTCTTTGGGTGTGAACATTGAAGATGACGGGACGACAATCACCGTTGAGGGGCAAGGATTTGCAGGTTTAAAAAAGGCGAAGAATACAATTGATGTTGGAAATTCAGGGACAACAATTCGCCTAATGCTGGGCATTTTAGCTGGCTGTCCCTTTGAAACGCGCCTAGCTGGTGATGCGTCTATTTCTAAACGACCGATGAATCGTGTGATGCTTCCTTTAAACCAAATGGGAGCGGAATGTCAAGGGGTTCAGCAAACGGAGTTTCCGCCAATTTCTATTCGCGGGACTCAAAATTTGCAACCGATTGACTACACAATGCCTGTTGCGAGTGCTCAAGTGAAATCGGCTATTTTATTCGCCGCTTTGCAAGCCGAGGGCACTTCTGTAGTGGTTGAGAAAGAAAAGACACGTGATCATACAGAAGAGATGATTCGACAATTTGGTGGGACACTTGAAGTAGACGGTAAAAAAATTATGTTAACTGGACCGCAACAATTAACAGGTCAAAATGTGGTAGTTCCTGGTGATATCTCTTCTGCAGCTTTCTTTTTAGTTGCGGGTTTAGTAGTCCCAGATAGCGAGATACTTCTGAAAAATGTTGGCTTAAATCAAACGCGGACAGGTATTTTAGATGTGATTAAAAACATGGGTGGTTCCGTCACTATTTTAAATGAAGATGAGGCCAATCACTCTGGCGATTTACTTGTAAAAACGAGTCAATTGACAGCTACAGAGATTGGTGGCGCTATTATCCCACGTTTAATTGATGAGTTACCGATTATTGCTTTGTTAGCTACTCAGGCTACTGGCACGACAATCATTCGAGATGCAGAAGAATTGAAAGTCAAAGAAACCAATCGGATTGATGCAGTAGCGAAAGAATTAACAATTTTAGGCGCCGACATCACGCCTACTGATGATGGCTTAATTATACATGGGCCAACTTCTTTACATGGTGGAAGAGTTACCAGTTATGGGGATCATCGTATCGGGATGATGTTACAAATTGCTGCATTACTTGTAAAAGAAGGCACTGTTGAATTAGATAAGGCTGAAGCAGTTTCAGTTTCTTATCCAGCATTTTTTGACGACTTAGAACGTTTAAGTTGTTAACGAAGGAGGATAACGAACCATGGAAAGCATTGTTTTAATTGGTTTCATGGGTGCGGGTAAAACAACTATCGGCCAAAGTTTGGCCAATAAACTAAAGATGCCTCATCTTGATTTAGATACAGCGTTAATTGAAAAAATAGGACGCTCAATTCCTGACTATTTCGAAAAATATGGTGAAGCAGCTTTCCGAGAACAGGAAACCCAACTTTTAAAGGAGCTGTCAAAAAATACAGCCGTCCTTTCAACTGGGGGCGGGATTGTTATCGGACCAGAAAATCGTAGCTTATTGAAATCTTTTCAGCAAGTGATTTATTTACATGCAACACCAGAAGAGCTGTTAAAAAGAATCAAAGAAGATACTGAAAACCAACGACCCTTAGCTATAGAACGTTCTTCAAAAGAAATCATTACTTTATTTGAGTCTCGTAAAAATTTTTATGAAGAATGTGCGAAGATGACAATTGATACGACCAATCGCTCGCCAGAAGAAATTATCAATGAAATTCTGCAACAATTAAAGGAGTAGAGAAACGATGAAAGTTGGTTATTTAGGTCCGATTGGTTCCTTTACGTACAGTGCAACGTTGGCTGCTTTTCCTGATGCTACATTGATACCGTACGCATCGATTCCAGCTTGCTTGAAAGCAATTGAACAGCAAGAAGTGGCATGTAGCATTATCCCAATAGAAAACACGATTGAAGGAACCGTTAATGCATCGATAGATTATTTGTATCATCAAGCGCAGTTACCTGTCCAAGCAGAGTTGGTTTTACCGATTCAACAACAATTAATGGTGGCAAAAGAGAATCAAGCGATCTGGCAACAAAGTCAGAAAATTTTATCACATCCGCAAGCATTAGCTCAATCGCAGATGTTTCTAGCGAAAAACTTTCCAGAAGCGATTTTAGAAGCAACGCCTTCAACAGCTTACGCCGCCAAATACATTGCAGAACATCCAGAATTACCTTTTGCAGCTATTGCACCAAAACTTTCTGCGGAAATGTATGATTTGACCATTGTTGAAAAAAATATACAAGATTTATCGGTAAATCAAACCCGATTTTGGGTTCTTGGTTCTGAAAATTTAGCGATTTCTTTCCCGCTATCTGAGAAAAAAATAACGCTGGCGATTACGATGCCAAGTAATGTTCCTGGCTCTTTACACAAAGCATTAAGCGTGTTCAGTTGGCGAGGGATTAATCTTAGCAAAATAGAATCGCGGCCGTTGAAAACAAAGCTAGGAGAGTACTTCTTTTTAATGGACTTAGTGAAAGATCAACCAGAAAAATTAATTGAAGCAGCCTTAACAGAACTGGAACTCATTGGCGCAGAAATAAAAATTTTAGGGGATTACCCGATCTATGTTTTGTCCACACTTTAAAGAGTTAAAAATGAAAATGAAGCTTACTTATTAGATAAAGTGAGTTTCATTTTTTATTAAATTACATATTTGTAATAGGAATTTCCTGCGAAATGAGGTATCCTAAGAAAGGTGATAAAACACAGAGGTAAAGGAGTGACACGATGAGTCGTGTAGATCGTTATAAACATATTCATGAAAAATCGAGACCAGCAGAGCATAAAAAGACCTTTAATCCCCGAAAATCAATGGGTGAACATAGAGAAGAAGAACCAGAAGAACTAGCTGAAAGCCTTCAAGAGCCAGTTTACGAAGACAGCTATACTGAGGACAGTCGCAGAAGTGAGAGGCGACATCAAACAGATTCAGGTGGTGGCAACGGTTCTGACCAACCACCCCGCGGAAAAAAAGACAAGAAACCAAAAAAGAAACGTAAAAAATCAAAAACAAAACGCTTTTTCAAATGGCTAGTGATCCTATTGATTCTGTTATTTGCCTATAGTACAGTCATGTTTTTAAAAGGAAAATCTGCAGCAGAACATGATGACTCGTTGCCTCAAGAAAAAGTAGAAACATTTAATGGTGTCAGAAGTAGCAACGGGGCTAAGAATATTTTAATTCTTGGCAGCGATACACGTGGGGAAGATGCTGGACGAGCCGACACAATAATGGTTCTCCAACTAAATGGACCATCAAAAAAACCGAAATTAATTTCATTTATGCGTGATACATTCGTGGACATTCCTGGTGTCGGGCCGAATAAAATTAATGCCGCATACGCTTATGGCGGTGCTGAATTGGTTCGTGAAACGTTAAAACAAAACTTTAATTTAGATACGAAATATTATGCTAAGGTAGATTTCCAATCATTTGAAAAAATTGTTGACTCTATGTTTCCAAAAGGTGTCAAAATCGATGCAGAAAAATCACTGAATTTAGATGGCGTTGATATTGAAAAAGGGCAACAGGTCATGGATGGACATGTCTTACTTCAATACGCTCGCTTTAGGATGGATGAAGAAGGCGACTTTGGTCGGGTTCGTCGCCAACAACAAGTTATGTCAGCTGTAATGAGCCAAATGAAAAACCCAATGACTTTATTAAGAACCCCAGAATCACTTGGGAAATTAGTCGGCTATATGTCGACAGATGTGCCTGTTAGTTTCATGTTAACGAATGGACCATCATTGTTGATTAAAGGAAAAGCAGGGGTTGAGTCATTATCGGTTCCGGTACCAGATTCTTGGAATTTTGGTGAATCCTCTTATGCAGGCAGTATTTTAGAAGTAGATGAACAAAAAAATGCTGACGCCATCGAAAAATTCCTGAACGAATAAGGAAAGCATTTTAAAATATCCTTTTTTATGCTATATTAGAAACAACGTGGAAAATTAGTGAAACGAGGTTACAAAATGAAAATTGCTATTGTGACAGATAGTACAGCTTATTTACCCGAGCGCATTAAAGATCATCCGAATCTTTTTGTAATTCCCATCCCAGTCATTTTAGATGGAAAAATATACAACGAAGGCATTGACATTGAAGCAGATGAATATTATGCATTGCTAAATAATAGTAAAGAATTTCCGACGACTTCACAACCTGCTTTAGGAGAAGTGTTAGAGCTTTACAAATCAATCGCTGAACAAGGGTACGACACCATCATCAGCATTCATCTTTCTTCAGGAATCTCTGGTTTTGTTCATACATTGCACGGACTTACTGATGAAATCCCAGGCGTTGCTTTGTATCCATATGACTCAAAAATTACAAGTATGCCAATGGGACACATGGTAGAAGCTGCTTTAGATTTAACAGAAGAAAAAGCCAGCTTAGAAGAAATTTTTGCCAAATTAGATTTAATTCGTGACAATACGTATGCATATCTAATTGTAGAAGATCTGAACAACTTAGTTCGTGGCGGTCGCTTAACGAATGGCGCAGCGTTGATTGCTGGACTATTGAAGATTAAACCTATCTTGACTTTTGAAGATGGAAAGATTGTATTATTTGAAAAAATCCGTTCAACAAAGAAAGCTTTTGCTCGTGCAGAAAAGATTATTGGTGAACGAAACGCAGGGATTGAAGCGCCAGTTAAACTGTACGTGATTCATGCCAATAACCGCATCGTTGCTGAAAAAGAACAAGCAAAATTACAAAAGCTATACCCAAATGCAGAAATTGAAATCGGTCATTTTGGTCCAGTTATTGGGACCCACCTAGGGGAAAAAGCAATTGGTTTAGCGATTTCAGCTCAATAATAAAAGATGAGACAAAAGTAAACTACTTCTGTCTCATCTTTTATTCTATTATTTTGTCGTTTGCTGCTGTTACTCAGCCGAATACTTTTTGTTTATAAGAAAATGTAAAATTACTCCTTTTTATTAGAAAATATCTTGCAAATTAAGCAATTCCTTACAAAGTAATGTATACTAAGGAAGAGGAGGCGGTTAAATGAAAAGAAATATAGCCTTGTTGCAAAGCGAAAAAATGAAAAAAGTTCAAGCTTTAGCAAACTACTACCAAGAATCAATTGACTTACCGCCTGGAAAAAACCGTGAGGCGGTTATCAAAAAGATTAACGAATCAAAAAAAGAAATTAAAGAAATAAATGATATATTAACAGATATTCAAAAGAAAAAGAAATAAAGGAGTCGTTTGTGATTATCGATGGATTTACGTTATTGCTATTTTTATTTGTCGTCGTTATGTATGGTTACTTTTACTTCGTACGTAAAAGTATTGTAATTCCGGCTGCAAAACATCCTACAACAAAATATCTAGTTGCTTTTTTTAGTTTAATGATTCTGGCCAATGCATTTTCGGCAGGAGATAAAATTGAAATGATTCGAAGTGTGTTATATATTTTGATTATCTTCAGTTTTCTTTACGATGCAAGAGGTTTTGCGGAGGACTGTATTATTACGCATCCTTTTGACAATCGGGGCACGGCCTTTAAAGATATCGAAAAGATTGTCCTTGTTCAAAAGTCGAACGGTATTCGTTTAGGGTATTTAAAAAAAGGCAGAAGAGGGGTGGTTTTACGCTTTTCTGCGCCACTAGAAGAAATGGTTCTTTTTCTTTCAACACGGATGAATGAAGAGGCAGAAATTGATATTATTGTTAATGAAGATTAACCATGTTCAGCTCCTAGAAATCAGCTTTTCCCGCGTTAAGTTTTGTCTGAATTTCTTTTGAAAAAAAGAAAGCAATTTTGCTTGTACTTTTGGTAAAATTTGTTATAATTAGTCAGATTAAATTTTGGAAGGAAGTTGTTTCGGTGAGTGAAGAATTTGAAAAGTGTGTCGCTGACTTGAAAAAGAAATATCAAGCAATCCCTGAAGAAAAACGACAACACTTTGCAGAACGTATGCAAAAGAAAAATTTCTTACGCTACAAAAAGATTGAATTAATTAAAGGAGAACTTCTTCGTTTAGAAGCACGACGCGCTCAATTGGAACTTTGCGAACGCAGTTCTGAGTTAGAAGAAGTCGAAAAGAAAATTATTCTTAAAAAGAAAAAATTACTTAAATGTTTTGATCGGTAAGTCAATAAAAATTTAATATAGAAGGGAATGATAGGATGGAATTTACCTTTCTAATCATTGTTTTTGCACTGTCTATTACCTTCTCAAACATATTCAACCGGATTGTTCCCGTCATTCCGCTGCCAATTGTGCAAATTATTGTAGGCGTTCTAATTGGTTTAACTAAAATGGGGCAGGAAATTGAATTTGAGCCTGAAGTGTTTTTAGTAATGATTATTGCACCGCTTTTATTTAGAGAAGGGGAGCTAATCAATCTGAAAGCAATGATGAAAAATTTCGGGATGATTCTTTTCTTGGCCTTTTTTGGTGTGTTAATTACCTTAGTCGGAGTCGGCTGGACCCTGCATATGATTTTGCCTACTTTACCATTAGCCGCTTGCTTCGCTTTTGGAGCGGCTCTAGGGCCAACGGATGCGGTGGCGGTAGGTTCGTTATCAGGTCGAATTGACATTCCTGAACGTTCGATGAACATTTTATCTGGTGAAGGACTCATTAATGATGCATCAGGCGTTACAGCCTTTCAATTTGCATTAGCGGCTTTATTAACGGGGGCATTTTCGCCGGTGGAAGCGGCAGGGACCTTGGTTATTTCCAGTATTGGTGGAGCGGTAGTCGGAATCGTGTTAGTTCTATTAAAACAGCAAATTGTTCATTTACTTGAAACTGCGGTGGCAAAAGATGTTACAGGCTACTTGTTGATTGAATTACTCTTGCCATTTATTGCTTATTTAATTTCAGAGTTGATTGGCGTTTCTGGAATTATTGCCGCTGTGATTGCTGGAATTATGCAAGCGTCTAGTTTGAAAAAAGTTTCGCTTTTTGAAGCAGAGCTGTCAAATGTTGGCGAAAGTATTTGGAGTATGATTGAGTTCACTTTAAATGCCTTAGTTTTCTTATTCTTAGGAATTGAACTTTCTCAAGTGTTTTCGCCAATTTGGATTGACCAACAATATTCAAACTGGTTCCTACTAATGGTTGTTTTAATTATTAGTGGTGTCGTCTTTTTAATTCGTTTCTTAGCCATTTTCAGTGTTTACACGCTACAACATGGTTTTAAAAAAGTTAAAACTGCAATGAATGAAATGTTGATTTTAACATTTGGCGGTGTTAAGGGGACGGTAAGTTTAGCCACCATCTTTATTTTGCCAACAGCGATTAACGGCGAGCATTTTAAAGAACGACCGTTATTGCTATTCATTACGGCTTGTGTTATTTTGGTGACTCTGATTGGCGGGATTCTAGTTTTACCATTTTTAACTGATTCAGAGACGGAAGTGGAAAATGAAGAGTCAGTCGAAATTGATTTATTACGTGATGTCATTGATGTCTTAAAACAGCAAAATGAAGAGAATCCTCGTGGTGAAATGAATGCGGTCATTGAAAATTATCAAGATCGTTTAAAAGAATTGTATACCGAGCAGCTAAGTGCAGAACGAAAACAAGAAGTGCAAGAGTTGCGGACGTTAATTGTGTCCATTGAACGAGACGGCTTAGAAGAAAGTCTGAAACAAGGAGAAATTAGTGTCAGAAGTTATCGTATGTATCAACGCTTGATTACACGGATGCAACGGTCGATTGCCAAACAATTATTATCGATTGTAGGCTTTTGGTTATTATTTGCTCGACAAATCATTTCGATTCTTTTACATCCTAAGCTATTTTTCAATCGTGGTGAAGCTTCTGAAGAAGAAAAAGAATTACGAAATGAAGAACTAGAAAATATTCGCCAAGTTTTTCTAAGAAATTCTCAAGTTATTCTGAAGAGTTTAGATAATTTGCGCGGTGTCTATGATGATGATTTAATTGATTTCTTCATTGACGGACGCTTGGATTTAGCCCATAAGTTTGAAAAAGGCGAATTTATTGATTCGTATATTGTTCATACGGAGACAGACTATGTCAAAGACCTATTATTAGGCTTCCAAGAAGAACGACGGATGATTGATCATTACGAACAATCTGAACGCATTTCAATTATCGAAGCGAACGAGTTACGAAAAAATGTCAATTTATTAGAGAGTTATTCGATTAGCGGCGAAGTGAATAATGTTCCGCTGAAACGATTTGTTAAAAATTTTAATAAAGAATAAGTAATAGTGTATGAGATGAAACCAAGACGATTTTTATCTCATGCACTTTTTTTATAATCCAATTTTTGATACAATAAGCAAGACCAAAATAGAAGGAGTTGGTAGTGTCGGTGAAAGAATTAAAAGTAACAGATTTAACCAAAACATATGGGGAAAAAACACTATTTGATCATCTTTCTTTTTTGATTCATGAAAAAGATCGCATTGGTTTAATTGGGATTAACGGCACAGGGAAAACCAGTTTATTAAATATTATTGCTGGCGTAGATAGCGGTGATGGTGATCTTGCTGCGATTCAGCAGCCAAGTGATTATCAAATTGGGTACCTTTCCCAGAATCAAACATTTGACGAGAATATTACGATTGCAGAAGCCGTGTTTCAGGGAGACAGCCCGATCATAAAAGCGGTCAAAAATTATGAATTAGCGTTAGCTGCTTTAAGTGAGAATGGTTTAGACGAAGGGGTTCAAAGACGTTACACGCAAGCAGAAGAAGCCATGAATAAACAAGATGCTTGGACAGCAGATACCAATGCAAAAATTATTTTACAAAAATTAGGCATTCCCACATTGGAAAAGAAAATAGGTGAGCTTTCTGGTGGGCAGTTAAAACGAGTAAGCTTGGCGCAAGTCTTAATTGAAGCGCCTGATTTACTGTTATTGGATGAACCAACGAACCATCTGGATTATGAAACGATTGAATGGCTGGAAAACTTTTTAAATAACTATCGTGGCGCGGTTTTAATGGTGACCCATGACCGCTACTTTTTAGATCGAGTAACCAATCGGATTTTCGAACTTTCTTTTGGAAAACTGTATGAATACAAAGGAAACTATGAAACGTATGTGATGGAAAAAGCCGAACGTGAACGTGTCGCTGTAGAACAAGAAGAAAAAAGAAAACGCCTCTTCAAACAAGAACTTGCGTGGATGCGAGCAGGCGTTCAAGCACGAGGAACGAAACAACAAGCAAGAATTGATCGGTTTCAGGATTTAAAAGAAAACTTGCATCAGGTACAAACCAATGGCACCTTAGAAGCAGACTTTGCCACGCAGCGTTTAGGGAAAAAAGTTCTGGAAATCAAGGAAGGAAATTATGCCATTGATCATAAACAGCTTTTGAAAGACTTTAATTTACTCATTCAAGCAAACGATCGAATTGGCATTACTGGTAAAAACGGTGCAGGCAAATCCACATTATTAAATATTTTAGCTGGACGCATTCCTTTAGAGAGTGGTCTATATAGTATCGGTGAAACCGTCCGAATTGGCTATTATACCCAGCAAAACGAAGAAATGGATCCTAATCAACGGATGATTGCTTATTTGCAAGAAGCAGCAGAAGAAGTGAAACGCAGTGATGGAAGCAGCGTTGGGGTCGCTGAAATGTTAGAGCGCTTTTTATTTCCTCGTTTTATGCATGGCACACTGATTGGCAAACTGTCTGGTGGAGAAAAACGCCGGTTATATCTCTTAAAATTATTAATTAGTCAGCCTAACGTGTTATTATTGGATGAGCCAACCAATGATTTGGACATTGATACGTTGACCATTTTAGAAGATTATATCCAAACGTTTAAAGGAGCGGTAATTGCGGTTTCTCATGACCGTTATTTCTTGGATAAAACAATGGATAAATTGTTAGTTTTTCAAGGAAATGGTCAGATCCTATCATTTTATGGCACGATGAGTGAATATTTGGCGAACCAAAAAGAACAAGAAAAGGTCAAAGAAAAACCGCTCAATAAACCAGTAAAAGAAGCATCGACAGAAAAGAAAGAAAAAACAAAGCTGACTTATATGGAACAAAAAGAGTGGGCAACAATTGAAGAAGACATCACACAATTAGAAACGAAATTAGAAACATTAACTGAAGAAATGAATCATCAGGGTGATGATTTTGTTCGTTTACAAGAATTGCAAGAAGCAGTAACAGCAACGGAACAATTGTTAGAAGAAAAAATGAATCGTTGGGAATACTTGAGTGAATACGCGGATTAAGAGACGGAGGGAATAAGATGGAAGAAGCATACTTAGCGCTAGGAAAAAAGATTTTAGAAGAAGGTCATTTTAAAGAAGACCGTACAGGAACTGGGACGTATAGTTTATTTGGCTATCAAATGCGTTTTGATTTGGCCAAAGGATTTCCCTTACTAACAACCAAACGAGTACCGTTTGGCTTGATTAAAAGTGAGTTATTGTGGTTTTTAAAAGGCGACACGAATATTCGCTATTTGTTAGAGCGAAATAATCATATTTGGGATGAATGGGCGTTCGAACGTTACGTAAAAAGCGCAGATTATCAAGGACCAGACATGACGGATTTTGGGCATCGTGTCTTACAAGATCCAGCGTTTGCAGAACAATACAAAGAAGAACATCAAAAATTCTGTGATGCCATTTTAAATGATGCAGAGTTTGCAGAAAAATATGGTGAATTAGGGAATATTTATGGTGCACAATGGCGTCACTGGGAAACCAAAGATGGTAGCTTTATCGATCAATTAGCTAATGTGATTGAAATGATTAAAACCAATCCTGATTCTCGCCGTTTAATTGTTTCCGCTTGGAATCCAGAAGATGTGCCTTCAATGGCGTTGCCGCCTTGTCACACTATGTTTCAATTTTATGTAAATGAAGGAAAATTAAGCTGTCAACTTTATCAGCGCAGTGCCGATGTTTTTTTAGGTGTTCCTTTTAACATTGCAAGCTATGCTTTATTGACACATCTGATTGCGCATGAAACAGGTTTAGAAGTGGGGGAGTTTGTACACACGCTAGGAGATGCCCACTTATATCAAAATCATGTGGAACAAATGCAAGAACAATTATCACGAGAAGTTCGTTCTTTCCCAACGCTCGTTTTGAATCCAGACAAGGCTTCTGTTTTTGATTTTGATATGGAAGATATTAAAGTAGAAGGCTATGACCCACATCCAACGATTAAAGCGCCGATTGCCGTATAAAAAAGGAGAGAGAAGCTATGTTAGCAGCCATTTGGGCCCAAGATGAACAAGGAGTGATTGGTAAAGAAGGCAAATTGCCTTGGCATTTACCCAACGACTTGAAATTTTTCAAGGAAAAAACAATTCATAATACATTGGTTTTAGGACGTGCAACTTTCGAAGGTATGGGATGTCGTCCGTTACCAAATCGAACAACGATTGTTCTTACCAGTAATCCGGATTACCAAGCTGAAGGCGTTTTGGTTATGCATTCCGTAGAGGAAATTCTTGCGTATGCTGACAAGTATGAAGGCGTGACCGTTATTGGTGGAGGTTCTGTCGTTTTTAAAGAATTGATTCCCGCATGCGATGTCTTATATCGGACGATGATTCATGAAACGTTTGAAGGCGACACCTTCTTTCCAGAAATCGACTGGTCTGTTTGGGAAAAAGTTGCCACTGTTCCCGGCGTCGTGGACGAGAAAAATCTCTATGCACATGACTATGAAACGTATCATCGAAACGATAAATAATAAAATGAAGGGAGTCATGAGCAATGCCGACATTGAAAGAAAAAATTATTCAAGAGAGTCAACGTTTAGGCATCGATAAAATCGGCTTTACTCATGCTGAACCATTTATTGAATTAGAAGATTCTCTGCATGAACAACGAGAGCGAGGATATAACTCGGGATTTGAACATCAAAATGTGGAAGAACGAATTTACCCAGAAAAAACGTTTGAGCATCCTAAAAGTATTATCTCCATTGCTTTAGCTTATCCCACCAAAGCTCAGGAAAAAATGCCTAGAGATGAAAAGCGTGGACAATTTGCGCGAGCCTCTTGGGGAATTGATTATCATCACATTTTGCAGGATCGGTTGCAAAAATTAATTGCTTTTATTGAAGAGCAAGCTGCCACTGAAGCAGAAAAAGAACACTGGCGCTTTCGGCCACAAGTAGATACTGGCGAATATGTTGACACCGCTGTTGCTCAGCGGGCGGGTTTAGGATTCATTGGTAAAAATGGTCTACTGATTACCGAAGAATTTGGTTCCTTTGTATATTTAGGTGAGGTGACCACCAATATTCAATTTGAACCAGATGAACCTGTTCCAAATGGTTGCGGTGATTGTACTCGTTGTATCACAGGGTGTCCTACAGGGGCTTTGTTAGGGGACGGTCGAATGAATGCTCAAAAATGTTTGTCTTATCAAACGCAAACAAAAGGCATGATGCCTGAAGACTATCGGAAAAAAATGCGTAACGTCATTTATGGTTGCGACATTTGTCAGCTGGTTTGCCCTTATAATAAAGGAAAAGATTTTCATTTTCATGAAGAGATGGAACCAAAGATTGAAGAAGTTTATCCCAAATTAGCACCGTTATTAACTATTTCCAATAAAGAGTTTAAACAGCAATTCGGACACTTAGCAGGCTCTTGGCGTGGTAAAAAACCATTGCAACGGAATGCTTTAATTGCGTTAGCGAATTTGGGCGGCCGTGAAGCTATCCCACAAATTATTCTCTGTTTAAATGATCAGCGTCCTGTCATTCGCGGAACAGCTGCTTGGTCGTTAGGTCAGCTCGCAAAAAGAGAACCCGAGCAAAGTTTAGAAGCTTTAAATTATCTACTTTCTGTAGAAACTGAAGAAGAGGTTATCGAGGAAGCCCAAAAGGCTATTCACTTGTTAACAAGCAAAAAAGGAAGCCGCTCAACGGAGTGACTTCCTTTTTTTATTAAATATGATTGCGATATAAACCAACAACTTTACCTAAAATTGTAACGTTATCTAAAAGAATAGGCGCTAATGCATCATTTTCAGGCTGCAAGCGGATATGATCTACTTCTCGGAAGAATCGTTTACAGGTTGCTTCATCTTCATCGGTCATTGCGATTACGATGTCGCCATTATTGGCATTCGATTGCTTACGAACAATCACTTGGTCGCCATCTAGAATACCTGCGTTAATCATACTTTCTCCTCGAATCGTCAACATAAATAAAGCATTTTCTTCTGTACGTAAATCAGGAGGTAACGGGAAGAAATCTGATGCTTCTTCCACCGCTAAAATTGGTTCACCAGCAGTTACGACACCTAACATCGGAATAGTTGTCGGCTGAATTCCGATCTTTTCCAAGCCTTCTGGTGTTAATTCGATTGCTCGCGGTTTTGTTGGGTCACGTAAGATTAGACCCTTTTTTTCAAGACGAGCTAAATGTCCGTGAACGGTAGAAGTTGAGGATAAATCAACAGCCTTCCCAATTTCGCGAACGGTTGGCGGATAGCCCTTTAATTCGACTTGTTCGTATATATATTTAAGTACTTCTAATTGTCTTGTTTCTGTACGTTTCGCCAAAACCCGCACCTTCTTTCAATTGATAAAATTAGTGTACCATAAAATGCGAACGAAATCAAACAAGCGTTCGTGTTTTATAAATATCAGAATATAGTTGTTTTTTTAAGGCAGTTTTTATAATATAGACAGTGAGAGTAAGGAGGGATTTTGATGTTATCGAAAGAAAAAATTGCCCGTATAAATGAATTAGCGAATAAAGCAAAAGTGGAAGAACTTAGTGCGAAAGAAAAAGTCGAACAACAAGAATTACGTAAAGAGTATTTAGAAGCATTTCGTGGAGGGATGCGTCACCATATCGAAGGAATGAAGGTCGTGGATCAAGAAGGGACCGATGTGACTCCTGAAAAACTAAAAAAAATTCAGCGTGAAAAAGGACTTCACAACAGAAAGTAATTGCTTTCATTGTCGAAATAAGCTACACTATGAATAAAGGTAAAAAAAACCTAAATTAGGAGATGATTTTTTTGTTTGACAAGACAGATCAATTGGGCGTTAATACAATCCGGACATTAAGTATTGAAGCCGTACAAAAAGCGAACTCAGGACATCCTGGTTTACCAATGGGTGCTGCCCCAATGGCGTATGCACTTTGGACAAAACATTTAAAGGTGAACCCAACAACTTCTAGAAACTGGGTTGATCGTGATCGTTTTGTACTTTCAGCAGGCCACGGCTCTGCAATGTTGTACAGCTTATTACATCTATCAGGATACAACGTAACAATTGACGATTTGAAAAATTTCCGTCAATGGGATAGTAAAACACCAGGGCATCCAGAAGTGCACCACACAGATGGTGTTGAAGCAACAACAGGACCTCTAGGACAAGGGATTGCTATGGCTGTTGGTATGGCAATGGCTGAAGCGCATTTAGCTGCAACTTATAATCGTGATAGTTTCCCTATTATGGATCATTATACGTACGCAATTTGTGGTGACGGCGATTTAATGGAAGGTGTTTCTCAAGAAGCAAGTTCAATGGCTGGTCATATGAAATTAGGTAAATTAATTGTCTTGTACGATTCAAATGACATCTCATTAGATGGACCAACTTCTAAAGCCTTTACTGAAAATGTTGGGGCTCGTTATGAAGCATACGGATGGCAACATATTTTAGTTAAAGATGGCAATGATTTAGATGAAATAGAGGCTGCTATTGAAGCGGCTAAAGCTGAAACAGATAAACCAACATTGATTGAAGTTAAAACAGTCATTGGTTACGGAGCACCAAAAGAAGGAACTTCTTCCGTTCACGGCGCGCCAATTGGTGAAGAGGGCATTACAGCGGCTAAAGCTGTTTATGGTTGGGAATATCCTGACTTTACTGTGCCAGAGGAAGTCGCTGCTCGTTTTAAAGAAACGATGATTGACGAAGGCCAAAAAGCAGAAGCGGCTTGGAATGAGATGTTTAAGAACTATGAACATGCGCATCCAGAATTAGCCAAACAATTTAAAGAAGCTTTTGCCAACCAATTACCTGAAGGTTGGGAACAAGAATTACCTAAATATGAACTAGGAACAAGTGCCGCAAGTCGTGTAACAAGTAAAGAAACGATTCAAGCTATTTCAAAAGTTGTTCCAAGTTTCTGGGGCGGTTCAGCTGATTTATCTGCCTCAAATAATACAATGGTTGCTGCAGAAAAAGATTTCGAACCTGGTCAATACGAAGGCCGTAATATTTGGTTTGGTGTTCGCGAATTTGCAATGGCTGCAGCAATGAACGGGATTCAATTACACGGTGGTAGCCATGTTTATGGCGGGACATTCTTCGTCTTTACTGACTACTTACGTCCAGCAATCCGTTTAGCCGCTTTACAAAAAGTTCCTGTAACTTACGTCTTAACGCATGACTCTGTTGCGGTGGGTGAAGATGGGCCAACACACGAACCAATTGAGCAATTAGCAAGTGTTCGTTGCATTCCAAATGTTCATGTGATTCGTCCAGCAGACGGCAATGAAACTGTTGCTGCTTGGAAAATTGCTATGACTTCTACGGAAACACCAACTATTTTAGTTCTAAGTCGTCAAAACTTACCTGTTTTAGAAGGAACGTTAGAACACGCTTCTGATTCTGTTCAAAAAGGTGCTTATGTATTGTCACCACAAAAAGGTGAACAACCAGCAGGGATTTTAATTGCGACTGGTTCTGAAGTAAATCTAGCAGTGGAAGCACAAGCTAAATTAGCGGAAGAAGGCATCGATGTATCTGTCGTGTCAATGCCAAGTTTTGATTTGTTTGAAAAACAATCTGCTGAATATAAAGAAAGTGTGTTACCTAAAGCTGTGACAAAACGTGTGGCGATTGAAGCTGCAGCAAGCTTTGGTTGGGAACGCTATGTAGGAACAGAAGGCAAAACAATCACAATTGATCACTTCGGCGCTTCTGCACCTGGCGGTCTAGTTCTTGAAAAATTCGGCTTTACTCCTGAAAATGTGGTTAATACCTATAAATCACTATAAATAAAGATTAAAAAACCTGAATGCTTGTGATAGCATTCAGGTTTTTTTGCTTCATTTCTTTTTGGGAGCAAAGAGCATAAAGTGGAAAATAATGCGAACAATTGGAACCCAATACCAGTTAAAGTAACACCGGACCAACCATAATTTTGCCACATTAATGTACCAATCAATGAACCCAGTGAACCGCCGATGAAATAGAAAAACATAAAGACGGTATTGTTACGATTGCTGGCTTCTTCTCCCAAATTTTGGACGCGTGTTTGATTGGCTACTTGCCCAAATTGAGTACCGATATCTAAAACAATAATTGCTAAGATTAGTAAGACCACATGTGTTCCACCTAGAAAAAGTAGGATAAAACTACCGAACTGCATCAACAGGCCAATCAAAACAATCTTCCGTTCTGGATAATAATCGGATAGACGACCAATGATGGGTGCTACGAATGCTCCCGATAAACCAAAAATTGCTAAAATACCGACTTCTTTCGGTCCCCAATAATAAGCTGGACTACTAACAAAGAAAATTAATGTAGACCAAAAGATTGAAAAGGTTGCAAACATAAAAAAGCCATTGACAGTTGCTTCTCTTAACAAAGGTTGCGATTTGATTAGCTTAGGAAGACTTTTCAAAGAACCTAAATAAGTTAATCGATTTGAAGTTTGAGTATGTATCACTGTTTTGGGCAATTTTAATTGAAGTAGAACGACCAATGCTAACACGAATATTACGGCGATTAAGTAGACTGTTCGCCAAGAAGCTGCACTAGCAATGAAACCCGAGATCGTTCGAGACAATAAAATTCCTGTCAATAGTCCGCCCAGCATTCGACCTGTTACTTTACCACGGTTCGCCGGTCCCGCCATGACCGCAGCATAAGGAATAATAATTTGGGCGACAATAGAGAGCAGCCCGATAAAAAAAGAAGAGAGTGCAAAAAGGAGAAAACTTGGTGCAAAAAACGCAGCACTTAGAGACAGCGAGGAGAGCGCGGCTACTCGAATGATTAATTTGCGACGATCAACGACATCGCCTAATGGAACAAGAAAAAGTAATCCTAGCGCATAGCCTAATTGGGTCAGCATAGTAACAAAACCAATAGAACCAATACTGACTTGAAAGGCCTGAGCAATTTGGGTGCCAATTGGTTGAATATAATACATATTGGCGACCACGACCCCGCAAGTTAACGCTAATAAAAACGTCACTTGATTTGTTAAACCCGATTGTTGTTTCTTCATCTAACCACCTACATTTCTATGTAATTCATTTTGTAATACAACAACTACTTGGTAATAGTTGTTTTTGACTACAAAAACAGACTTCTCTTATAAAGTTTGTTCAAAAAGTGACAAGTCCATTAAAAATTTTATCACAATAAATAAAGAAAAGTAAGAGGATAAATAACAAAAATCTCATCAAATTGAAAAGAAGAAGTGGTTGTTTTCACAAGTGTGAAGAGGGTTAATTAAATACAAACAAGATTTCAATTACATTACAGAAATTTTAAAACTCAAAATTTAATACGTTTATTTCTTGTTTCAATAGGAAATTAACGGTAAAATAGAAAAGTGAGACAGTGAGGAGGAAAAATGAATGAGCGAACAGTTAACAAGAAGTAGTAAACATATTCAAAAAGCTCTTAAAAAGCAAAAAGCTTATAAACGTGCTACCGCCGTTGCGGGGACTTCAATGATTTTAGCACCTGTGGTTGGTGCTGCGGTACCTGCCCAAGCAGAATCAAGCCAGCAAGCATTTATTAATGAAATCGGAAATTCAGCAGCAGCCGTTGCCAATAGCAATGATATGTATGCTTCCGTCATGATTGCTCAAGCGTTGCTAGAAAGTAGTTATGGTAGTTCTGGGTTAGCATCTGCACCGAACTATAACTTGTTTGGTGTAAAAGGAAGTTATAATGGACAATCTGTTTATATGCCAACAAAAGAATATTTAGACGGACAATGGGTGACCGTCACAGCAGCATTTAGAAGTTATAATTCTTATGCGGAATCGTTCCAAGATCATGCCAATGTTATTCGTTCCACTGCTTTTGGGGATACATACCATTATTCTGGCGTTTGGAAGAGTAATACTAGCAGTTATCGCGATGCAACAGCCGCTTTAGCTGGAAGTTATGCAACTGATCCAGGCTATGCCGAAAAATTGAATTGGTTAATTGAAGCATATAATTTAACTCAATATGATTGGGGAGCACCAGTCGCTCAAACTACTAGTTATTCAGATACAACGGGAACCGTTGATACAACAATCGATACAGCGGCTTCTGCAACAGCAACAGCAGAAACTGTAGCTAGTCAAAGTTACACTGTCGCAAACGGCGACACATTGTGGGACATTGCTGCACGTTTTGGAACGACAGTTGATAATTTAATGTCACTAAATGGATTAACATTGGATTCTGTTTTATCGGTGGGTCAAACCATCCAAATCGGTTAATTTTGCAATTATTTAGTTGAAGAAGGACCTTACAAAAGCGGCAGTTTTTGTAAGGTCTTTTATCGTGAAAATAGGTAGTGCTAGCAGCAATTATTGGATGAGTATAATCCGTTTTTTTATTTAATTTTTCACAAACTAAAATTCGTTTTTCTGGTAGAAATCGTTTTTTTGAGCTATGCTTAGAGAAAGAATTATTATATTGTTTGTAAAATTGGAGGATGTAGGATTATGACTAAAGGTTATGTAAAATCAGTAACAGAGTTAATTGGTCAAAGCCCAGTTGTGAAATTAAAACGGATGGTACCAGAAGGAGCTGCAGAGGTTTTTGTTAAACTAGAGTTCTTTAATCCTGGTGGCAGTGTGAAAGATCGAATTGCTTTAAGCATGATCCAACAAGCCGAAGCAGATGGTCGCCTAAAACCTGGACAAACGATTATTGAGCCGACTAGTGGTAATACAGGCATTGGGTTAGCAATGGTAGGTGCTGCGTTGGGATATCCAGTTAAGATTGTGATGCCAGATACTATGAGTATTGAACGCCGCAAATTAATGCAAGCATATGGGGCTGATTTATTATTAACCCCTGGTGCCGAAGGAATGAAAGGGGCAATTGCAAAAGCTACAGCATTAGCAGAAGAACACGGGTACTTCATGCCTTTGCAATTTAATAATCCGGCTAATCCAATGGTACATGAACAAAAAACAGGAAAAGAAATTGTTGATGTCTTTGGTAAACGTGGCTTAGATGCGTTTGTTTCTGGTGTTGGCACTGGAGGAACCGTTACAGGAGTTGGCCATGAATTGAAACGGATTTTTCCAGATATTGAAATTGTTGCAGTAGAACCAACGGAGTCGCCTGTTTTAGAAGGTGGCGAACCAGGTCCACATAAAATCCAAGGAATAGGTGCTGGCTTTGTCCCAGACGTTTTAGACACCACCGTTTATCAAAAAGTTGCCGCTGTTTCTAGTGAAGACGCGTTAGAAACTGCTCGTTTAATGGGGCCAAAAGAAGGCATCCTTGTGGGGATTTCAGCAGGGGCAGCAATTAAAGCGGCCATTGATTTGGCAGTCGAATTAGGCGCAGGCAAACGTGTCTTAGCGCTGGTTCCAGATAACGGTGAACGTTATCTTTCGACAGCTCTTTACGAATTTCCAGAATAAAAAACACGCAAAAAAACGAGCATTTCTCTTAGTTTAGTAAAATGCTCGTTTTTTCCACGAGAATCCTACAATAATTCTTGTCAATCGTAATAAGAAATAGTATTATTTAAGAAAGATAGACAGGGGAGGGATACAAAGATGGACAACGTATTGGTTAAAAATGCACTCGCTGAATTAAAAGAAGCCAATATCCGAATTACTCCGCAACGTTATGCTATCTTGGAATATTTAATCGAAAATCATACACACCCAACAGCTGATGAAATTTATCGCGCACTAGAAGATCATTTTCCAAATATGAGTGTAGCAACGGTTTACAACAATCTACGTTTATTTACTGAAATCGGTTTCGTTCAAGAAATGAGTTATGGCGATGCATCTAGTCGTTTTGATTTTAGTTCGAAGAAACATTATCACGTGATTTGTCAAAAATGTGGTAAAATCGTTGATTTTCATTATCCAGGGTTAGAGGACGTTGAAATGGCCGCTAGTAAATTAACAGGCTTCGAAATTAATGAACATCGTTTAGAATTATATGGATTATGTCCAGATTGCCAACAAGCACAACAGGAGAATGTGTAAAAAATTACATACTGTTAAAAATTTATCAAAAGATAAGTCACTTGTCTAGGCAAATTTCACAAGCGTAAGAGTTTTCACTCTTATGCTTGTTTTTTTGTGTGGTTATTGACTTTTAAATTCTTAAAAACAAAAAATTAACTAGCTATTATTAAGAATTAGCAACAGTTTGTGAATTTTTTTATATGCGATTCACAAGCATAGAACTCGAATAAGCTTGATTCCTCTGATATATTTTAAACAGACAGAGGGAGACGTCACCTCTGCAAAACAAAGATTGTGAAAGAAGGGATTTACAACATGAAAGTCGTAGTCGTAGGATGTACCCATGCTGGAACTTCAGCAGTTAAAAGTATTTTAGCAAATCACCCGGAGGCGGAAGTCACTGTATATGAAAGAAATGACAATATTTCCTTCCTATCCTGCGGAATTGCCTTGTACGTTGGAGGCGTAGTTAAAAATGCTGCTGATTTATTTTATTCAAATCCAGAAGAACTGGCTTCTTTAGGAGCAACAGTGAAGATGGAACACAATGTTGAAGAAATCAACGTGGACGACAAAACTGTTACAGCGAAAAACTTACAAACGGGTGCAACTGAGACCGTTTCTTATGATAAATTAGTGATGACAACTGGTTCTTGGCCAATTATTCCACCAATTCCAGGAATTGATGCTGAAAATATTTTATTATGTAAAAACTATTCACAAGCCAACATGATCATCGAAAAAGCGAAAGATGCCAAACGTGTCGTTGTCGTTGGTGGCGGTTATATTGGTATTGAATTAGTAGAAGCTTTTGTAGAATCTGGTAAAGAAGTCACTTTAGTTGACGGGTTAGACCGCATTTTAAATAAATATTTAGATAAGCCATTCACAGATGTTCTAGAAAAAGAATTAGTTGATCGTGGCGTTAATTTAGCTTTAGGTGAAAATGTCCAACAATTCGTAGCAGATGAGCAAGGAAAAGTAGCAAAAGTCATTACACCAAGTCAAGAATTCGAAGCAGATATGGTGATTATGTGTGTTGGTTTCCGTCCAAATACAGAATTATTAAAAGATAAAGTTGACATGTTACCAAATGGTGCAATTGAAGTCAATGAGTATATGCAAACAAGCAATCCTGATATTTTTGCTGCGGGTGATAGTGCAGTTGTTCACTACAACCCAAGTCAAACAAAAAATTATATCCCATTAGCAACGAATGCTGTTCGTCAAGGTATGCTAGTAGGTCGTAATTTGACTGAACAAAAATTGGCTTATCGTGGCACACAGGGAACTTCTGGCTTATATTTATTCGGTTGGAAAATTGGTTCAACAGGTGTGACAAAAGAAAGTGCCAAATTAAACGGACTAGATGTCGAAGCAACTGTTTTCGAAGATAACTATCGTCCAGAGTTTATGCCAACAACTGAAAAAGTTCTGATGGAATTAGTCTATGAAAAAGGAACACAACGCATTGTTGGTGGTCAATTGATGTCTAAATATGATATCACACAATCTGCCAATACTTTATCATTAGCGGTCCAAAATAAAATGACTGTCGAAGATTTAGCGATTTCTGATTTCTTCTTCCAACCACATTTTGATCGCCCTTGGAACTACTTAAACTTATTAGCCCAAGCCGCTTTAGAAAATATGTAATTAATAATGATAGAAAAAGGATGAAGAACAGAAGTTCTTCATCCTTTTTGTTAGTCACTAAGCGCTCCAGTTGTTTGGTTCATTAATGCCATTAATTGCTCTTTCGTTGTTCGTTTGATAGAAAGAGGGGGGAGATTATCTAAAGAAAAATAAGCACAATTCGAGGTTTCAATGTTTTTTTCAAAGGGATGATTTTCTAAAATCTCACAAGAAAAGATCATTTTATAGTACTGAAATAGTTGAGGAATGTCTTTTCGTTTATCTGTATCATAAACAGCAAGCAATTCTTTTGCTGTAACAACTAAGCCAGTTTCTTCCAATACTTCTTTTTCAATATTTTCTTTAGGGGAGCAGCCAATTTCGGCATAGCCACCAGGTAATGACCATTCTTTGGTCCGTAAATCTTCAACTAATAAAAAACGATTCTCTTTTTTTATCAAACCGCGAAGATCTACTTTCGGTGTTGGATAACCTTCCTCTTTAGTTAAGATTTTTTCTAAGTCGGGCAAAACAGTCGCTTCGTGTCCGGTTGTGCTAATAAGTTGTAACGTAAGTTCTCGTAGTTCTTGGTAACGTTCTTGATCAAAAGCATCTTTCCCGTAAAAAAGACCTGCATCCGCCAATGCTAGCAACCGCTTATAGGTGTTCAGATAATCCATATACGCACGCTCCTCATAGACTTAATACGTTTAGTTTAACAGAAAAAAACAAAGGAAGGGCAGATTTAGCGAGAAAAGGCGTCGTTTTAAGGAAATAATAAAGAATAAATGACTAACTTACATTTTTGAACTACCTATGCTATTATTTAATAAAAAGGATTGTGTATACAATAATTTTGTTATGTAAACAAAAAGGAGGTTGTAAATTGAAAGAATTTACAATTATAAGGGAAAAAAATGCAGATAAAAAGACTCAGGCAGCACAAGAAGTATTGTTTAATCTTCCAGAATGGTTTGGCCTTGAAAAAGAGACCCGAAAGTATATCGATATAGCTAGCACTTTACCTATGTGGGTGGCAAAGGATGTAGAGAATAAAACACTCGGTTTTATAACACTTTCAGAAACAAGTAAAGATACAGTAGAAATCCATTGTATGGCAGTTAAAAAGCGGTATCATCGCAAAGGTATCGGCAAGTTATTGATAGAAATCGTGGAAACGCATTCTAAAAATAACTATTTTTTTATTCAAGTCAAAACAGTTGACGAAGGAAATTATTCCGTGTACGATCATACTATTCGTTTTTACGAATCATTGGGTTTTAAGCGCCTTGAGGTTTTTCCGACATTATGGGACGCTTGGAATCCTTGTTTAATTTTAATTAAACAGTTGATTTAATCTACAAAGGAGTTTTAGTATGTCAGTATTTATTAGAGAGTGTACCGTCGCAGACGTACCAGAATTAGAGGCCATTTGCCAAGAGACTTTTGCAGATACTTATGGAGATGGCGAAAACGAAGAGGATTTACAGGCACATTATGAGAGGAAATTTAGTCCAGCAGTTTTAGAAAGCGAAATCTTACATAAAGATTCGCAATATTTCTTTGCTTTTTATAATAATGAACTTGCAGGTTATGTGAAATTAAATCACGGTGATGCTCAGATTACCTATCAACATCCACAAGCGTTACAAGTTGAGCGCATTTATATTCGTAAATCTTTTAAGCGTTTAGGCTTAGGCAAACATTTGATTACGAAAGCAATTGAATTAGCGGAAGAAGCAGAAAAAGAGACGGTTTGGTTAGGTGTTTGGGAACATAATCATCCAGCGCAAAAATTTTATCAATCATTAGGCTTCGTCAAAACAGATGAACATGATTTTTATATGGGAAATGAACGCCATACCGATTATACAATGACGAAACAGTTAAAAGAGTCAACGTAAAGCAAAAACAAGGAAACGGACGCAGTGAAGCCGACGATTCCTTGTTTTTTTATCTTAAAATTGTGAAGGAGATTTTCCATAATATTTTTTGAATAATTTACTGAAATGATAGGCATCTTCGTAACCAACCGTTTTTGCCACTTCTTTAACACTTAAGGAATCATTTTTCAACAATTCTTTCGCATGGTTTAAGCGGATTTGAATTAAATAATTGATTGGCCCAACGCCTGTGGCCGCTTTAAAGGTTTTCGACAAATAAGTCGGGGTAACATATAACATTTCAGCTAACTGTTCCAAAGTAATTTCTTCGTCATGGTGCGTTTCCAGATAATAAATCGTATGATTGACTAAATTTCGTTTTCTTTTTTCCGTTTTCGATAGCCGAGTTTCAATTTTATTTTCTTGATCAACTGCTAAACTTCTTAAAATATAGACCAATAGTTCAATAACTAATGCTTTAATTTGTAACGCTGATTCAACTTCTTGATGGTTTAATTCATGAACAATTTGCCAAGCTTTTTCTAAAAAAGCACCATGTAAATGACTTAAATCTAATAAAGCTGATTTATTTGGAAATACGTTTCGCGCTAAGCCTTCTAAATAGAGATTTGAAATGCCAATGTGTAGTTGATGTGAGTAAGTTCCTACTTTTTGTTGCTCACCATGTTCCGTTCGCGGATTAAAAAGAAACACCGTACCAGCAGTGGCATGGTACTGTTGCCCTTGAACAATATATTCAGATTCACCTTCTAAAAGAATAGATATTTCCAGAAATTCATGATGATGACAATTATAAGGGTGGGTCTCTTCGTTCCAAGGATCAAAGGCATATAAAATTTCAGGATTAAACGTTCGACTATTTGTGTAGTTCATAAAAAATCACTCCTACTTGTATCCGCTTTCTATACTATATTGTACATCAAAATATACAAGAATGCCCATTTCTTTTCCTATAAAAAAACAGTAATCTTATACACGTCCATAAAAACAAGAGAAAGTAGGGGAGAAAATGAATAGTTTTGAATGGATTTGGCAATATGCTAAAAAAAATAAGAATAAGTTACTGCTAGCTGTTATTTTTGTCGTTATTAACGCTATTTTAATTGTTATTATTCCATTGTTATCTGGCAGAATTGTAGACCAAGTAATCAATCAGGGGAAAACTGAAGAGCTTGTCCCAATTCTTGGGATTATGATTGGGGTGACCGTTATTCGGACAGTTGTTCGTTATAGTTATCAAGTCTTGTTTGAATCGGTCGGACAATCTGCGTTATTTGACTTAAGAAAAGATATGTATATCAAACTTCAAGAATTAGATTTTGATTTCTTTAATCATACACGTGTTGGTGACATTATGGCGCGAATGACAGGGGATACAGACGCTATCCGCCATTTTGTTTCTTGGGTCACTTATAACCTCTTAGAATGTATTTTATGGTTCATCGCAGCCGTGATTGTGATGGGGACGATCAATTGGCAATTGATGCTAGCATTAATTTTAATTACACCTTTGATTTTTCTGTTAACACAAAAAATGTCGAAGGAATCGCATCCGGTATTTTTTGAGATTCGGGAAAGTTTTTCTCGGTTAAATTCGATGGTCGAAGAAAATATTGGTGGAAATCGGGTGGTTAAAGCTTTTTCTCAAGAACCTTATGAAATTGAAAAGTTTAACAAGCACAATGAAGACTATAAAAAATGGAATATGGCTTCCGCAGATGTCTCTAAAAAATATTTACCGTGGTTAGACGGTTTTGCAGGTAGTTTAAATGTTATTGCCTTAGTTCTTGGTGGCCTCTTTGTGATTCAAGGTCGAATGACAATTGGTGATTTAGTGGCCTTTAACGGCTTTCTCTGGATGTTGAACATGCCAATGCGAATGAGTGGCTGGTTGATCAATGATGTGCAACGCTTTACGGCATCGTCCATTAAAATTCGTCAGTTATTAGCAACGAAACCGAAGATTCCCATTGCTCGGGAAAAAGAAGCAGAACCGATCCAAGGCTATGTGACGTTTGATCACGTGTCCTTTCATTTTTCAGATGATCCAGAAACCCCCATTTTATCGGATGTTTCATTTTCAGCAAAACCTGGTGAAACAATTGGTATTTTAGGGGAAACTGGTTCAGGCAAAACCACTTTAGTTAACTTAATCGCTCGGTTCTATGATCCAACCAAAGGCACTGTTTATATTGATGGAAAAGATGCTAAAAGCTATTCTGTTCGTAAATTGCGAGAAAATATCTCCATGGTTATGCAAGATGTCTTTCTTTTTTCCAATACGATAGAAGATAACATTGCTTTTGGTAATACATTGGCTAACTTGGAACAAGTGCAAATGATGGCTGAAATTGCCGATGCCCATAGCTTTATTTCCAGAATGCCCGAAGGTTATGCAACAATTGTTGGTGAACGCGGCGTTGGCCTATCTGGTGGCCAAAAACAGCGGATTTCACTGGCCCGTGCCTTAACCAAAGATCCAGCTATTTTAATTTTAGATGACACAACTTCTGCTGTTGATATGGAAACAGAATCAAAAATTCAAAAAGAACTAGGTCGTTTGACGGAAAAGAAAACGACATTTATTATTGCCCACCGAATTTCTTCTGTGAGAGAGGCCAATTTAATTTTGATGATGGAAAAAGGCCGTGTGGTGGAAAGCGGTACGCATAGCGAATTAGTCGAACAAAAAGGCAAATATTTTGACGTATATCAAAAACAATTAGGTCTGACAAAGGAAGGTGAGTCGCGTGGCTAGAAATACGTTTGATGTGGATGAGACTTTAGAAAAAGAATTTAATTGGTCTCACTATAAACGATTAGGCGCCTATATTAAGCCTTACAAAAAAGCTGTTTTTAAAACATTGTTTGTCATCATATTAGCTAATCTGGCAAGTATGTTAGGCCCTTACTTTACTAAAATTGCGATTGACCAAGTAATTCCACAAAAGAATCTCTCGTTACTCTTGATACTAGGGGCTATTTTCCTATTTTCCTTGGTGATTATTGGTTGGTGTATGCGTTATCGAATATATGCCATCACAGAAATTGGACAAGATATTTTAAAAGATATGCGTTTTTCAATTTTTGAGCATCTACAAAAATTACCATTTTCTTATTTTGACAGTCGGCCGCATGGAAAAATCTTAATACGGGTGGTCAATTACATCAATACGTTAAGTGATTTATTAAGTAACGGATTGATCAATTTAATTTCTGATTTATTTAATGTGATTATCACCTTAATTTTCATGTTATTTATTGATGTGAAATTAACCTTATACAGTTTACTGCTATTGCCTGTGTTGTTCGTGATGGTTCTGTTTATTCAAGGGAAACAACGGAAAGCTTACCAAGAGCTTAGCAATAAACAATCAAACTTAAATGCCTATATTCATGAAAGTATTTCAGGAATTAAAATTACACAATCTTTTGCACGAGAAGATGAAAATTTCCAGATTTTTAACGAGGTAAGCGAAGAATATCGTCAATCCTTTATGAAAGCTGTACGTGTCCAGTATTTATTATGGCCAGCAGTGCAAAATATATCCGTTATTACGACTTGTTTTATCTATTTCGTAGGAATCCGTCAATTAGGTGTGTCCGTTACCACTGGGACGCTAATTGCTTTTATCGGTTATATCAATAACTTTTGGAATCCGGTCATCAATATTGGTAACTTCTACAATTCTCTGATTACTGCAACTGCCTATTTGGAAAGGATTTTTGAAACGATGGATGTTGTTCCAGAAATTCAAGATGCGCCGCAAGCTATTGAGTTGCCGCCAATTAAAGGAACCGTCGACTTTCAGCATGTTTATTTCCGTTATGAAGAAGGAAAAAATATTTTGACCGATGTTAGTTTTCATATTGAGCCAGGACAAACAATCGCCTTGGTTGGGCCAACAGGTGCGGGTAAAACAACAATCATCAATTTATTAAGTCGTTTTTATGATGTGAATGAAGGGGCCGTTAAAATTGATGGTTATGATGTTCGCGATGTGACACTCCGTTCGTTAAGAAAACAAATGGGGGTAATGCTTCAAGATACGTTTATTTTTTCAGGAACGATTATTGAGAACATTCGGTACGGAAATTTAGCAGCCACAGAGGAAGAAGTCATCCAAGCCGCAAAAATTGTTCGTGCGCACGATTTTATCAAGGATTTAAAAGATGGCTATGAAACAGTTGTGGAAGAGCGGGGTAGTACACTCTCGGCAGGACAACGCCAATTAATTTCATTTGCTCGTGCTTTACTGGCAGATCCCAAAATTTTAATTTTAGACGAAGCAACCTCCAGTATTGATACAAAAACAGAAGAATTGTTACAAGAAGGACTACAACAACTTCTAAAAGGACGGACATCGTTTATTATTGCTCATCGGCTTTCTACCATCAAAAATAGCGATAAAATTTTCTATATTGATGGTGGTCGTATTGTGGAAGAAGGATCTCATGATCAACTAATGGCAAAACATGCGTTATATCATCATTTATATCAATCGCAATACGACTTATTAAAGAGCTAGATGATAAAACAGAGAAAATTCTTAGTTGAATCTTTCTCTGTTTTTCTGTATCGTAACCTTAACAAAGGAAAAAATGATGAGGTGCAAATGAAGCGGAATTTTGAAGTGGAATTAACAACATTATGTATGATTAGAAATCAGAAAAATGAAATCCTTGTGCAAGAACGACAAAAAAAGGATTGGCCTGGTTGGACGTTCCCTGGCGGACATGTTGAAAAAAACGAGGGCATGGAAACAGCCATGGTTCGCGAACTCCTTGAAGAAACAGGATTAGTGCTGAAACCACAATTAGTAGGTGTTGCAGAATGGCTGAATGATTGTTCGGGTGCGCGGGAATTAGCCGCATTATTCATTGCAGAAACAGCGGATGAACTACCAGAAGAAACGGAACAACCCTTGTTTTGGGTCACTGAAAAAGAATTGCGAGAAGGTCCTTTAGCTGGCAGTTTAGCAGAACTTTTCCCAGTATTTTTTGGCGAAAAGCAATTTTATTTTAAAAATAATACAGCTTAATGATTCAAACCTAAAAGATTAAATCAATCCCACTTATTAAAAGAGAGAAAATCTAAAATTAAACATTGCTATTTATAAGCAATGTTTGCTATTCTTAATAAAAGGGAATTAATTTTTTATATAATGAGGGGGAAAAAGTGTGTTAAAAAGAAAAGTGGGGATTATCGCAGGCGTTTTCTGTTCAGCTTTGTTACTGACAGGCTGTGGCAAAAGTGCGAAAGATGAGTTCATTCAAGGGATTGGCAATCAAAACGCACAAGAATCTGGGGTTTGGGATTTCTCTATGTCAATTAGTGACATGAAATTTTCACAAGAAGATGGTGCACAAACGAATCCTATGATTGGGATGCTCATCACGCAAATCAAAGACGCATCGCTTTCTGGGAAGATTCAAGTAGATGCCAAAAAAGAAAAAGCATTCAGCTTAGAGATGAAATTAAAAGCGATGGGCATGGATGTACCGATTTCATTGATTGGATCATTAGATAACGAGGGCAAAGAGCCAAAACTCTATTTAGCAACAGATATGATGGAATATATTGTCGCTGTCGCAGACTCAATGACTGACGGTGCTATCGATAGTTCTCAGTTAGATACAGAAAAACTAAAAGGAAAATACATTGATCTTTTAGCCATGAACGAGGAAAGTACGAAAGAATGGCAAGATACAATCAAAGAGTATCAAGAATCGGAAAAAGAACGAAAACAGTCTGCTAAGGAATACAAAGAGTTTTTAGAAGGATTAGACAAGGATACGTTTGAGAAAAAAAGGGATACCATTACCCATACGTTTACAAAAAAAGAATTACAAAAGTTAATCAAAATTACGACAGAAACATCTGAGAAAGGTAAAGAACAAGATCCTTTCGAAAAAGTTAAAGATGTTTCTGCCAAAGTTTCTGTTAATACAAAAGAAAATAAAACAAATATGTTGATCAATGTAAAACCGCAACAAGACAAGAACGTTGACATGGGACTTGAATCATTATCTAGTAAAATTAGCATTACACAAAAAGCCAAAAAAGCGACGATTTCAATGCCTAAGAAAGAAAATATTTTATCAGAACAAGAAGTTGAAAAAATATTTTCCGATAGCACCTCTATGACAGGTCTATCGACTGAAGACACGACTGTTGCGATCAATCAATAACGCTGAATGACCAATAAAAACGGTCCCTCAAAAAAAGTAACGAAAGACCTAGCATGATTGGGATGCTAGGTCTTTTTTGAATAAAAAAACAGCATTTTAGTTTTCTTTGAATTATTGGTTGTTATTTTTGGTGGTGTAAACAGTTTAAAATTAATACATTTGTTTTTGATTTAAATTCTACTGCTATTTTTAATCATTCTATTAAATAACAAATGTTTTTGAGTGTTTTTAAGCATTATTTTTGTTATGCA
The DNA here is from genome assembly GCF_050546175.1 of Enterococcus sp. AZ119. Classification (NCBI taxonomy): domain Bacteria; kingdom Bacillati; phylum Bacillota; class Bacilli; order Lactobacillales; family Enterococcaceae; genus Enterococcus; species Enterococcus sp. AZ119. Next base: position 1,292,924 of record NZ_CP172951.1, read on the forward strand.
GAGTGGTTTTTTTATACAATGAGTATAATTTTAGATGAAGGAGTGTTTTAGGTGAAAAATCAACATTTAACTACGTCACAAGGAAGTCCTGTTGGCGATAATCAAAATTCGCTAACTGCAGGAGAATTTGGTCCTGTCCTAATCCAAGACGTTCATTTATTAGAAAAATTAGCTCATTTTAATCGTGAGCGCGTGCCAGAACGGGTTGTTCATGCCAAAGGTGCTGGTGCTCATGGGATTTTCAAGGTGAGCCAATCAATGGCACAATATACTAAAGCCGATTTTTTATCTGAAGTTGGCAAAGAAACACCTTTATTCGCTCGTTTTTCAACAGTAGCTGGAGAGTTAGGTTCATCAGATACATTGCGTGATCCTCGCGGTTTTGCGCTTAAATTCTATACAGATGAAGGAAATTACGACTTAGTTGGCAATAACACGCCCATTTTTTTCATTCGTGATGCAATTAAGTTTCCAGATTTTATTCATAGCCAAAAAAGAAATCCACGGACGCATTTGAAAAGTCCAGAAGCTGTTTGGGATTTTTGGTCTCATTCACCGGAAAGCCTTCATCAAGTAACAATTTTAATGAGTGATCGTGGCATTCCGCTATCGTTCCGTCATATGCATGGTTTTGGTAGCCATACATTCAAATGGGTCAATGCTGCTGGAGAAGTATTTTTTGTTAAATATCACTTCAAGACGAATCAAGGAATCAAAAATCTAGAGAGTCAATTAGCAGAAGAAATTGCTGGGAAAAACCCAGATTTCCATATTGAAGATTTGCATAATGCAATTGAAAATCAAGAATTTCCTTCTTGGACATTATCTGTGCAAATTATCCCGTATGCAGATGCGTTAACAATGAAAGAAACTCTTTTTGATGTAACAAAAACGGTTTCTCAAAAAGAGTATCCGCTGATTGAAGTTGGCACGATGACTTTAAATAGAAATCCAGAGAATTATTTTGCAGAGGTTGAACAAGTAACCTTTTCACCAGGGAATTTCGTTCCTGGTATTGAAGCTTCTCCAGATAAATTATTGCAAGGACGTTTGTTCGCTTATGGGGACGCACATCGTCATCGCGTGGGCGCTAATAGTCACCAATTGCCGATCAACCAAGCAAAAGCGCCTGTAAATAACTACCAAAAAGACGGCAATATGCGTTTTGACAATGGCAATAGCGAAATTAATTACGAACCAAATAGTTATACTGAAACACCAAAAGAAGATCCTACGGCGAAAATTAGTTCCTTTGAAGTTGAGGGAAATGTTGGTAATTATAGCTATAATCAAGATCACTTTACACAAGCAAACGCTTTGTATAATTTGCTGCCAAGCGAAGAAAAAGAAAACTTAATTAACAATATAGCGGCATCTTTAGGTCAAGTGAAAAATCAAGAAATCATCGCGCGTCAAATTGATTTGTTCACTAGAGTAAATCCAGAATATGGAGCACGCGTCGCACAAGCCATCAAGCAACAAGCATAATTTATATAACGTACGTGACAAACCCAGTCTAGATAAACTAAAGACTGGGTTTGTTTGCTTTTCAATGCTTTTTATTCTACTTTGTATAATGTATATTATGTAAACTAGAATAAAATAAAAAACTTTAGCCGATAAATTGCACTTCTCTTTCGACTAATTAATTTACCCAACTAACCTTACAAGTTGTTTGCTAAGCTAGTTGGGTTTACTGTTTATTGAAACGTTGGATTGTTCATTTCTTGATGAATTTCTTTGCTCGCTTCATATAGAAACAATGTTTGTTTTTTACTTGATGCATAATCGACAATGGGTTTTGGATAATTTTCTCCTAAATGTACATGATATTGCGTTTGTAAGGCTTCGTTCATTAGATTTGGTTGATGAATATACTTTTGTGGCACTTGCTTAAGTTCTGGAACATATTTTTTGATGAACTGGCCGTCATTATCAAATTTTTTTGACTGGATAATTGGATTAAAAATCCGAAAATACGGGACAGCGTCCGTTCCTGTCGAAGCAGCCCATTGCCAGCCACCGATATTATTGGCGGCATCATAATCAATCAACATTTTTTGAAAGTATTTTTCACCCCAACGCCAATCGATGTGTAAATTTTTAACTAAAAAAGAGGCAGTAATCATTCTTAAGCGGTTGTGCATCCAACCAGTTTGATTCAGTTGTCGCATTGCGGCATCAATTATAGGGTACCCCGTCTCCCCTTTTTGCCACTTGACAAACATTTCTGGGTCATTTGTCCATTGAATATAACGAAATTTTTCTTGAATAGCTTCCTCTTTTTGTTGTGGAAACGCACTATAGATCATATTGTAAAAGTCACGCCAAGCTAATTCTTTTTTGAAGGTTTCTTTACTTAAGCTAGAAGGCGCAGATGCAAGCTCTTGCCAAATGGTGCGAATCGAAAGCTCTCCCGTTCTTAAAAAAGTAGACAGATGACTCGTTTGATCCTGATAAGGAAAATCACGATTATTTTCATAGGATTGAAGTTTTTGATCAATAAAAGTATTTAAGCACCTTCTGGCTGTTTTTTCGCCGACACTATAGTGTGTTAAAGGAATCCTCGCAATCTGTTCCCCATATGCTGCTTCCTCTTCTGGAAAAAGACACGCACTAAAAATTTTTTCAGCTGTATAGGAAACAGGAATCGGTGTTTCTTTAGGCGCCTCTTTCCATTTATTGTAATAGGGCGTAAACACTTGGTACTTACTGCCATCGTTCTTCTTAATTTCTTCAGAGCCATGCAAATAGGCATCTTGAAAAGAGAAAGACTGAATATTATTTTCTTCAAAAAAGCGCATAGCTTGCTGGTCCCGCTTTGCCCCAAAGCCACAAGTATCTTCATTAAAATAAATGGCCTGCCAATCGGGTAATTTGCGTTTCAAACGTGAAAATAAATCTAATGGTTCGCCGACCATGATTTGTAAATGTGCCTCTTGATCGATTCGTTCTTTAAACGAGGCTAAACTTGCAAAAAAAGCGTTATGATTAGCACTTTCTTGAATAAATTGTTGAGGATTCATTTGGAATAATAAAATCAATTCATCAGCTGCAGAATTTTGTAACGCGTGCGCTAATGCTTTATTATCCTGTAATCGTAAATCACGTCTAAACCACATTACTCTTTTCATTTTTAAATCCTCCTAAATACTTCGTCTTGCTTATCGTAACCGTGACTGCTGATTTTTAAAAGCAACTTGCCTAGACTTTTCAAAAAGCCGATAAAAACTGGGTTTTCAGCTTTTATCGGCTTTTTGATTTAAATTAATAGGAAATATTAAAAGCTTTCATATCTTTCTCAATATATTGTAGGACTTCTGTATTGCTAAAAAATTGTGTAAAATAATAGGCTTGACGATAGTCATCGGCTGTGTCTTCCCCGAGCATTTGTTTGTTAAAGGCTTTTTCATATAAAAGATAATCTAGCAAATAAATGGAGTGTTTGTCACGACAAATCTGAATCCCTTTTTCGCTTAAAATGACACTTTTTTGGTAGTCTTTCATTTCCGAGTAGAATTTAGCAGAATTATAATAAATTCTACAACGCTCCAAGGAACATTCTAATTTAAATTGTTCCAATTCTTGTAATGATTTTTCGTAATACACTTGCGCTTTTCTCATATCTTTTTCCAGTTCGTATAGCGTACCTAGCGCATTCAGGCTTAAAATGTTGTAAATATTGACTTTACGGTCAATTTCCGCGCCCCGGTATAGGTAAAACAAGGCCTCTGCTTTATCTTTTTTTCCTAATAAACAAGTAATTCCCTTATAATATAACAATTTAGTCGTTAGTTCATTATTAGATAAGATAAGACCTTCAGGCACTTCTTGTAATAAATTGTAGGCCTCTAAGTGAAATAACCGTAAAGATAAATCCTCGACTTTGTTTAGTAGATTTTCAATTTTCTTTTCTTCAGAAATCATCATGCATTCTTCTACTTCTAAATCTAATCGGAGGCAAATAGATGAGAAAATATCTAAACTGTCACATAGATTACGGTTTTCAATATTACTAATTGTTGCTTGCGTACAGATGCCGTTAGCCAGCTCTGATTGTGTGATTTTTTTAAGTTTTCTCGCTTGTTTTATTTTGTCTCCTGCTACCTTCACGAACAGACCTCCACTTGTATTATTATGTAAATTCATTAAAAAATGTTATACTTTGATTATCAATTAAAGGAGGTACATGCTATGTTTGATTTACTTGCATTATTGACTGGAACATCAACTTATGGCAACGTTCCCCATGTTTAATTAGTCAATGCGTGTCAAGTATGGTCTTCCATACTTGGCATGTTTCCTTTAAAACTGACTCAATGATACTACAAACGGACAGACAAATACAACCGAAAATCATTGGTTTTTTATTAAGAAAAAGAACAGCAAGAAGTGATAACTACTTCTTGCTGTTCTTTTGTTTAGTTAGGTGTATTTAGATTTAAAATGATTTGTTCCGGCGTAATTTCATTATGATCTGACATCATTGGCTCTACGCTTAAATAACTTGAAGTATTTGTAATGATAACCATGACAGTTGAGTCAAGCCCAGCTTCTTTAATGGCTTTTCGATCGAACGTTCCTAAAAGATCTCCTTTTTTAACACGGTGACCTTGGGTTACTTGTGTCTGAAAGACCTCCTGCCCCAATGTGACAGTATCAATTCCTATATGAATTAATACTTCAGCTCCTGCGTCCGTTTGGATACCATAAGCGTGTCCAGTTTCTGCAACCAAGTTTAATAAACCATCTGCAGGCGCGTAAACCTTGTTCGCTGTTGGCATGATTGCTAAACCTTTGCCCATCATCTCGCTTGAAAATACCGGGTCATTAACAGCAGTAAGATTCATGGCGTAACCATTTACCGGAGAAAAAAGTTGTTCATCTAAGGTGTTATGTTGCATTTCAAAGACTTCGCGTTCTTCCTCTTCGATTACTTTATCTGAAATCAAAACCTCTTGCGGAATTGCAAATAGACTGGTTAATGCATAACATACACCGACAGATAAAAGTGCGACTAATAAATAGATCACTAATTGATGTGCACTATAGATATACATTAAGAAAGAAGGAATAACGGCTAAGCCATAAGAATTTGATTGAATATGAAAAATAGCTAAAATTGCTCCGCCTAAACCTGATGTAAACAAGACACATAGCAGTGGTTTTAAGTTCCAACGAATAAGTAATCCAAATAACACAGGCTCACTAACTCCAAATAATTGAGACAACATAGAACCAATGGCTGTCGACTTCACTTTGCTATCTTGCGCTTTTTTCGCAAAGGCTAAACAACTGCCAACGTTAGCAAACCCATACATGGCACATATTGTAATCAATGCATTAAATCCTGTATTTGCTAATAATGATGTTTCTACCATAGTTAGTGTATGATGAATACCAATCAAAACCATTAAAGGATATGAGGCACCAATCACGAAACCACCTAGTCCTAAGGGCAACCCAATCAACCATTGGACAACATCTACCATGCCTAATTCAACGGTATGCAAAATTGGGCCAATTCCGAGAATCATGATTAAAAAAGTAATTAACATAGTCATAAAGGGTGTAAAAATTTGATCGAGAATATTCGGCATCTTTTTTCGGAAAAAAAGTTCAATCTTTGCGCCAATTATACCAGCAGCAATTGCACTTAAAACGGATCCTTGTGCACCGACAACTGGGATAAAACCAAAAGCCATAATAGCTTTCACGCCAGAATCTGGTGTTGCAACTGCATAAGCGTTTGGTAAAATGGGTGATACCATCATTAAACCAATAACAATCCCGATTACAGGCGTCGCATTAAATGCTTTAAAGGTAGACCAAACAATCAAAGCTGGCAAAAAGGCAAAGACGGTATCTGTAATGACAGAGACAATTTGTTGAAAGCTTTCAGGAATATTGGCTACACTTGCTCCGAATAATTGTAAAAAAGTATCGTTAAAAATAACACCTTTTAACCCTAGGAACAATCCTGTTGCTGCAATTACTGGAACAATTGGAATGAATATTTCACTTAAAATGCGCATTGTTTTGCGCATGCCCGTTTCATTATTTTTTAAAATTGCTGTTTGCTCTGCTTTTGACACAACATTGATTCCAAGTTTTTCTATTTCATCATACACTTTAGTCACAATACCAGTTCCTAAAATCACTTGGTATTGACCGCCATTATAAAAGACACCTTTTACTAAATCAATTTTTTCTAGTTGTTTACCATCTACTTGTTCGTGGTCCTTCAAAATAAAACGTAACCGCGTTTGACAATGGGTGACCGATATAATGTTATCCATACCGATTAATTGAATAATGTCTTTGGCTGCCTGCTGATAATTTTCTGCCATGTTATACTCCTCCTAGCTACTCATTTATAGTAATCAATAGTCCTTGATAGCTTTTTAATAATGTTCCCTGCTGAACTAACTGCTCTCGTTCTTCAGACTGTGTATCAAAAATAACTGTGCCATTAACTAAATAATGAGGGATTGGAACCGCCTCACCAAAATTAAAAAAGGCGTAAATTGTTTTTTCATTTAATTTGCGTTTATAAGCAATAACATTATCTGGAAGATTTGATAGTCCCTCAAATGTTCCATAAAGTAAGATGTCTGTATAGGGACTCTTTTGACGAAATGCAATCATCCGCTTATAGAAATGAAAAATACTTTGACTATTTTTTATTTCTGCTTCGGCATTGATTTCTTTATAATTATCCACCATTCCTAACCAAGGTTTGACGCTTGAAAAACCGCCATACATAGAATCATTCCATGGAAAAGGTGTGCGGGCATTGTCTCGACTACGCAAATTGACAAGTGACAAGGCTTCTTTGGGTGTAAATCCTTCTTTTATTGCTCGATAGTATTGATCAATGCTAGAAATATCATCGAATTCATCAATCGAACCCCTTTCAAAATTGGTCATTCCTAATTCTTGTCCTTGGTAAATAAAAGGCGTACCCCTTAAAAAGAAATACATGGCGCCGAATGTTTTAACCGCATTTGGCTGTTGAGCCTGTTCTTTTAAATATTTCGTTGTCGCTCGAGGTTGATCATGATTTTCAATAAAATTTGCACTCCAACCAGCCTCTTGCATGGCTTCTTGCTGTTTGAAAATTAATGTGCGTAAATCATTCCAAGACCAATCGATTCTATAAAACCATTCGCTTCCTGATTTCACATCCAAATCAGCCCATTTGAAGTCAAAAATCATGTCGAAATACCCTGTTTCTCCAATAAATTCTGATAAATTTGGATAATTGACGCCGGCCGCTTCGGCAACTGTGACAATATCAAAGCCAGCAAAAGCTTTTTCTTTTAATTCGTTCAGAAAGTCACTCATTCCTGGCATGTTTCTACTAGCTTTTGTTACTTTGGCTAATTGATCTGCCCCATCAGCAGGTAAGTTTGTCCAAGTCAAATCTTTCTTAATAAAATTAATCGCATCTACACGAAAACCAGCAATTCCTTTGTTTAACCAAAAACGAATCATTTGATAGATTTCTTTGCGTAGTTCAGGATTTTCCCAATTTAAATCCGGCTGTTTTTTATGAAAGGCATGAAAGTAGTAGGCATCTTCCCCAGGTAGTTTTTCCCAAACACTACCACCGAAGTTAGACCGCCAATTTGTAGGTGCTTCTCGTCCTTCTTTTATAATATAAAAGTCTCGAAAACGACTTTGAGGATTTTTTAAAACATCTTGAAACCAAGCATGTTCATCAGATGTATGGTTTACCACTAAATCTAAAATAACTTTTATGTTTCGTTTTTTTGCTTCTTCAATGAGTTCATCGAAGTCTGCCATTGTACCAAAATCGCTAGAAATACCATAATAGTCTGAAATATCATATCCATTGTCAGCCATTGGCGACGGGTACATTGGACTCAGCCAAATCAGCGTAATTCCTAAATTTTCTAAGTAATCCATTTTTTGAATAATGCCTTGTAAATCACCAATTCCGTCATTATTACTATCCGAAAAGCTACGTGGATAAATTTGATAGGCCACTTCTTTTTGCCACCAATTTCTGTTCATTCTGGTTCTCCTCACTCTTAAACTAGTCCTGTTAATTTTTTCTGTAACCGTTTTTACATTTTGTATGATACTCGTTTTTGCGTAATATGTCAAACGTTTATCATAAATAAATGTAAATTATAATATTCTTTTGATTTAAATAGATTTATATATGTTATACGTTTGACTTTTTTCTGATTTGTTTATACTATTAGACTAACTACTATTTTCTAACAAAGGAGACATTACTTATGTCAAGCATCATGAACCAATGGACTGATGAATTACGTTATGCGCCTTATTCTTCTTGGACATCTGCTCACCTCGAAAATCTAACTTCTATTATCGCGCAATCTAGTTGGCGTTTTAAGTATCATATTCAACCACAGACAGGACTACTAAATGATCCCAACGGTTTTTCGTATTTCAATAACCAGTGGCATTTATTTTATCAAGCGTTTCCTTTCGGGAGTGTTCACGGACTAAAAAGTTGGGCCCACTTAACTTCCTCCGACTTAATTCACTGGGATTATGAAGGAATTGCCCTTTATCCCGACTCTGAATATGATTCTCATGGCGTCTATTCAGGCTCAGCTTTACCAATAGATAACCAACTATGTTTATTTTATACAGGAAATGTTCGTGATCAAACTTGGCAACGATTTGCATATCAAAATATTGCATGGCTGAATTCTTTAGGTGCGATCACAAAGGAATCAACACCATTCCTACCTATTGACCCCAATTATTCTTCCCATTTTCGTGATCCGATGGTATTTCCTTATCAAGAAGGACTTGTTTTATTAATTGGTGCTAGTGATTTAAATGGACAAGGAAAAATTGTGGTCTATTTTTCTAAAGATCGAAACGTACACAATTTTCATCAACTTGGCGAATTGACGTTCACCGACCAAGAATTAGGCTACATGGTTGAATGCCCCAATTTGGTATTTATTGATGGCCAGCCTGTCTTATTATTTTGCCCACAAGGTCTATCTCCATCTGTAAAAAGTTATCAGAATATCTATCCGAATATGTACACATTGGCCGAAACGTTTGATTTGGAGAATCTTTCTTTAGTTCAGGCTGGGCCTTTTGAAAATTTAGATGAAGGATTTGATGTCTACGCCACTCAAGCCTTTAATGCGCCAGATGGTCGTGCACTTGCGGTCAGTTGGATTGGGTTGCCAGAAATCACTTACCCAAGTGATGTGGAGGGTTGGGCAAATGGCTTAAGTCTGGTTAAAGAACTCACAATTCACAACGGGAAACTATTTCAATATCCAGTTTCTGAAACAGAAATGCTTCGTCAATCCGCCACTACTTTATCAAATGGCTGCCATTTTTTATCTACTGCTTCTTTTGAATTAGAAGTGGATATTCCCAAAAATGAGATTGCTTTTATTCGGCTTTTAGCGAACGAAACGGGTTCAAAAGGACTTTTAATTACAATTGATACGATTCATGGTAAAATAACCCTTGATCGAACATTTGCTGGCCAACCTTTTGCTGAAAAGTATGGCACAATTCGTGAAACTAAAATTAGGAAAAATAAGTCAGTTCAGTTAACTATTTTTGTTGATTGTTCTGTTGCAGAAATCTATGTAAATAAAGGTGAAAAAACGATGACTGGTCGCTTCTTTCCAGATAAAGCGCAACAGTATCTTCATCTATCCAAGACGGCAAAAGCTTGTTTTTATGAGCTGGAAAATACGAATAATTAGGAATGATGGTGAATTTTGATGGTGGTTAAATTAACGGATGTAGCTAAGCTTGCTGGGGTGAGCCCGACAACGGTAAGCCGCGTGATTAATAATTATGGTTATCTTAGTCAAAAAACAATTGATAAAGTTCATCAAGCGATGGAAGAATTAAATTATCAACCTAATGGATTAGCCAGAAGCCTCCAAGGAAAAAGTACGCAGCTGATTGGTTTAGTCTTCCCTTCTGTTAGTCATCCATTTTTTGGTGAATTAATTGAAACACTGGAAAGAAAGCTCTTTGTTCAAGGATATAAAGTGATTTTATGTGATAGTGAAAAAGATCCAGAAAAAGAGCGCGCCTATTTACGAATGCTCGCTGCAAATAAAGTGGACGGTGTAATCACTGGTAGCCATAACTTAGCTATTAACGAATATGAAAATGTTTCACTACCTATTGTTTCCTTTGACCGTTTCTTGGCACCTGGCATTCCAATTGTCTCTTCGCAAAACTTTCAAGGTGGCCAAAAAGCCACTGAAGCCTTATTTGCAAGTGGTGCACAAAAGATTGCAATTATTACTGGTGCTAATAACACAGGCGCACCTAGCGATTATCGATTGGCTGGTTATAAACAAACGATGGAAAAATATGGCGCAGAAAAAACGATTCTACAAATTGATAATGGAACCTCTACAACATTAAAAAATCTAGAAATCGAACGTTTGCTTCAAAATAAAACTGTAGACGGCATCTTTTGTACCGATGATTTGACAGCAATTACAGTTATGAATATTGCTCAAAAATTGAAGATATCCATTCCTGAAGAATTAAAAGTAATTGGTTATGATGGGACAAAATTAATCAAAAGAATTGCCCCACAACTATCAACCATTGTGCAGCCAATCGACGAGATGTGTGACGTTATGATTGACTTACTGCTTCGTAGAATGAAGGATCCTGATGTTGCACTCGAGGAAAATTATCCTATTCCGATTCAGCTATCATTGTCTGAATCCTGTTAAAAAAGACACCTTTTCAGGTGTCTTTTTTTATTCTTAATTCCTCATTTGCCTATTTTCCCTTAATTCCAAAGCACAGAGATTAAATAATACAACAACATGATCCCTACAAATACACCGAGCATTAGTAAAACATACCACCAATTTTTGGCGCTATAGGTTTCATTTTTATTTTTTTCGGTTCGTTTCCCGGCAGCCCATTTCCATAAATCGTAATTATTCATCTCTCTCACCACCTTTAATGGGTTTATTAACTTAAGCCTAACACGGAATGAGAGAACTTGAAAACAAAAGGATCACCCGCTTATGCAATGGATGATCCTTTTTTGGGCACTATTCTTCTGATAACCCATTATTTTTAATAACTGATTGGTACCAATAAAAACTATCTTTTTTAATGCGTCGTAAATCTTTTAACTCATGGTCTTCACGATTGACGTAAATAAAACCGTAGCGTTTTTTGAATCCTTGATGAGAACTTAAAATATCCATGACCGACCAAGGGCAATAGCCAAACAACTCAACACCGTCAGAAATAGCCGCATGACAAGCAGCAATATGATCATGCAAATACGCAATTCGATAATCATCATGAATTTTTCCGTCCTCTGTTAGGTGATCTGGTGTGCCTAAGCCGTTTTCTGTAATGATTAACGGCAAACGGTATTGACGATAATAATCATTTAAAACTAAACGTAGACCAGTTGGATCAATTTGGGCGCCATACTTAGAGGTTTTTAAATGTTGATTTTTTTCGATTTTAAAATAACCGTATAGATCAAAATCAATGTCCTTTTCTTTCGTACCCAATGGGTGTTGCTCATCTGTCGGTAAATAGCTAGCGACTAACGTCCGATAATAATTAAGAGCGATAAAATCTGGTTTAGCGGCTTTCAAAATTGCTTGATCTTCTGGCTGTGTTTCGGGATAAATGCCGCATTTGGTCAAATACTCTTGATAGTAACCAGGGTATTCGCCAAAACAATACATTTCTAGAGCGTAATTCGTTTTAAAGTTATCATTCATACGAGCCGCCCAAACATCTTCAGGCTTATTAGAACTAGGATAAGTCATCGTTGAGGAAACAGAGGGACCGACTTTTCCCCCAGCAACCAATTGGTGACAATCATTCGTCGCTAACGCATGGGCAACAAACATATGGTAATCCATTTGTGCACGAATTTTTTCAGCATTTTCTGGTGCAACGTCGTACATATTCATTCGTTCATCGACACGAATCATTAAGTTTTGTTCGTTTGTAACTTGCCAATTTTTGACTCGATCACCAAACGCTTGATAACAGACTTGCGCATAGCGTTGAAATGCGGAAACGCAGCGACGATCCGCCCAACCATTGTATTTTTCCACCAACGCAAAAGGTAAATCAAAATGATAAAGTGTGACAAACGGCAAAATATCGTTTTCTAAAAGTGTATCAATGACAGCATTATAAAAATCGATGCCGGCTTGATTGATTTCGCCATCACCTGTTGGAATGATTCGTGCCCATGAAAGAGAAAAACGATAGGTTTTTAAGCCTAATTCTTTCATTAACGCAATGTCCTCTTTGAAACGATGGTAAAAATCGCTGGCGACTTTCGTGTCTGCTTGTACAGCTGACTTTTTAAAAGAATTGTAATCAGCGACTGTTAGGCCTTTGCCGTCCTCATTCCAAGCGCCCTCAATTTGAAAAGCGGAGGAAGAAGCGCCCCATAAAAAATCGTTCTTAAATTGTTTAACCATTAGTTTTGCTCCTTTACTTGCATGAAAAATAAATTTGTTTGTGGTGTAATCTCTGTTTGTTTGGTTGTCTCAATTACAGCCATTTCCGCAGTATTTGTTACGATGACTAAGACGGTTGGATCATAACCAGCAGCTTGGATGATTTGTTTATCAAAAGAGAGCAGTTTTTGTCCTAGTCTGACCCTTTCTCCTGCTTTTACGAACCTCTCAAATCCTCGTCCTTTTAATTCGACTGTATTGATTCCAATGTGAAGGAGGATTTCAGCACCATTGTCTAACTTTAAGCCAATTGCATGATGAGTTGGATATAAAGCCGTCACTTGCCCATTTCCTGGTGAAACAATTTGTTCCTCTGTCGGATAAATAGCTAGCGTTTTTCCCATTTGTTGAGAAGCAAAGACTTCATCGTTGATTTGGTCTAAAGATACGAGTTGTCCTTGAACAGGTGCTTGAATCCGTTGCTTTTCTTTGACTGTCCCTGTCTCTGTCTTTAAGCCGGGTTCTTGACGTGACTCGTCAAGCGGTAAATCATTAAAGCCTAGAAAAATCGTTAATAGAAATGCACCAAAAAAAGCAATGCCACAACCTAATAAATAACAAATAAAGGCTTTGGTTCCTGCTTCTGCATAAACTGGGATGGTCAAGAGTCCTTGGTTAGCGAAGGCTGTCCCGTAGGAACCGCCCCAGCCCATTAAGGCCCCACCTGCTGCTCCGCTAGCCACCGCATAAATCATCGGTTTTTTTAACCGCAAGTTTGCCCCATAAATAGCTGGTTCTGTGATACCAAATAATGCAGTCACTGTTGCAGAGGCAGCAACAGCTTTCAAGTCTTTATTTTTTGTGCGGACAAACACGCCAAATGCGGCGCCCGCTTGAGAAAAGTTTGCTGCACCAGCAAACGCTAGCAAATTTTGCCGTCCTGTTCGAGCGACATCATTAATCCCAATTGGCACAAGCCCACGGTGAGCCCCAAAAATGACTAAGACACACCAAATTCCGCCGATAAAACCGCCTAACAAGATGGGACTAAAATTCATTATATAATAATACAACCAATTCACGCCGTCGCCTAAATAAATCCCTATCGGTCCAAATAATAATAAAGTGGCTGGAATCATTAAAAGTAATGACAGCGTAGGAACCATAATAATTTTTAGAACTTCTGGAATGACTTTTTCCAAAAAGCGTTGCACATAAGCTAACATAAAAATTGCAAGAATAATAGGAATTACTGTGGAAACATAATTGGCTTTGGTCACATGTAATCCAAACAAGGTAACCGCTGATTCTTCAGTCATTAATGAAACGATGGTTGGATAACATAAGGTGGCACCAATTACCATGGCGATATATTCGTTTGTTTTGAAAACCTTAGCAGCTGAATAACCTAAAATAACTGGCATAAAATAAAAAAGTGCATCGGAAGCGGCGCTTAAAATAATATACGTATTCAAAGGTTTTAAATCGACCTGGTAAAAATTGTTTGCGACCATCACAGCGATGGCTAGAATTCCTTTTAACATGCCTGAAGCGGCAATTGCTGGTACGACAGGCGTGAAAATCGCGGCAACAGTATTTAAAATTCGATTACCTAATGAATTTTTTTCTTTTGTAGATGTTTTGGTCGTAAGTTGCTGAGCCAACAAAGGTTCTAGAGCATTATAAACATGCGCGACTTTATTGCCTAAAACCACTTGATACTGTCCGCCACTTTCAACAACAGAAATGACACCTTCTGTTTGTAGTAAGGCTTCTTTGTTCGCTTGTTTCGTATCTTTCAATACGAAACGCAATCGTGTATAACAATGTGTGACATCCACGATATTGTCTTTGCCACCTACGTCTTTCAAAATTTCTTTTGCTATTGCTTGGTAGTCCATGGTGACCACTCCTTATCTATAAAATAACAGCTCAATAAAAAAGACCAAATCACACATGCACGTTTCAGCAAACACACTCAATATTTGCTCGTCGTGAATGTCCCTTTGATCTGATCTACGTAATAACTATGTTTCTCACGATAGAATAGCTGATTGAATTTATTTTTAATTTACCATTATTTAGAGGGATTATCAATGAATTAGGTGTACGAACCTAAGATAAGCAGATGAAGATGAAATTGTCGTGCACTACACTCTATTTTAATCTTTTTCCACATAGCAAATACCATAGCAAACTGATTTTTTATGACCAGTTACTATGGTATGTTATTGTGTAATTATAAAACAGAGCTATCTATCTGCATGTTTAATTTAGCTAATAGTTTGTCTGTTCTATAATAATTTACTTGAAAATGGGTAAGCCGACCTTTGTCAATAGAATATAGGTTATAGCCATAATTTTCTTCAAACCTTACAATCCCCTGACCTTCATCTTCGCCAACAAAAGACATGCCAGCTACCGTATAATAGGGAATCCCGTTTATGTGGTGTAAATACGGATGATGTGTATGGCCAGTTAATACACCTAAAATATCAGAACCTTTTAATAATTGAATGGTTTCCTCTGCTTCTGGCAATGTCGGCATACTACTTTGTTCCCTTAACAAATGATGATGCATGACTAACAGGATAGGCTTATCTGACAATTTTTTTAAAGTTGTTTGTAACCAATCTTTTTGTTCCTTATTCATATGGCCATCAGGATTGTCATGTTCTGAATTATCTAGACTAATAATGTGAAATTCTGGATAAGTTTGTACAATGTTATATGGTCGTTCAGTTCCTATTTGATTAAGCCAACCAATTCGAAAGTTTTTCTTTATATCATGATTTCCTAATGTCACAATCATCGGAATTCCCTGTAAGATAGTTTGTAACTTTTGTTTTAAAAAAGCGTAGTCTTCTGGCTCACCGTCTTCTGTGAGATCACCACTGATAATTACTAAATCAATTTTTTTTATTTTTAATAGACTGGTTAAAGAGGACTCTAAGCGAATCAACGGATTTTCCATTTTGGTTAACATTCCTTTATAACCATCTTTTGCTTTTTCATAATTTCTACGAAAATGAATATCTGATAAATGTAAAATATCCATACTATCTCAATTTCTTTCTAATTAATTCTGTTACTTGATCTAAAACAAAAATTGTCAATACAACACCTATTAATAGAATACTCACTTTACTCCAATTTCTTGTTTGGATCGCAAAAATTAATGGTGCTCCAATGCCCCCAGCACCTACTAAGCCTAAAGTAGCTGCACTTCGAATAGCAATTTCAACATGATTTAATATCAGAGAGCTATAAATAGGTAGTAAAGAAGGGATTCGCACATAAAATAACTTTTGCCAAAAATTTGCCCCCACAGCATCCATACTTTCGATCAATTTTTCATCCATACTTTCTAATTCTTCTGTGAACAACTTACTCAACATCCCAATTTGGTGAACACCAATTGCCATTACTCCAGCAAATGGGCCGGGCCCCAAGGCTTTTACAAAAATAATTGCTAAAATTAATTCTGGAAAAGCGCGTAAAATATGGCTACCAAGCTTGCCAAACTTTGTTAAAAAAGGTGCAGATGGCCACAAATTAACGGCACTAAGTAAAGTTACTGGTATTGCTAATACAGTTGCAAAAGAAGTACCCAAACAAGCAATTGCAACCGTTAAAACAAGTAAACTTACTAAATCTTCCCCACTCCCATCGTAGACAAAGGACCAATCTGGATGCCCCAATCCAATAAATACATCTATCGCCATTTTTAAAGAAAATGTTTGAAGTCCTGTATAATCGATTCGTGTAAGTGTAATGAAAAATAGTAAAATTAGTACTACTGTTGATACTATTTTCTTTTTACTTATTTCTGTTATGATCATAATAACGTTCTCCTAACATATGCACTCAACCAATCAACAACTATTTCCATTACCAATATGACTAGAATGATGATACCCACGCGATCATATTTAGCTAAAGAAAGGGAGGTGTTTAAAATAATCCCAATGCCCCCAGCACCTACATAACCCAATACTGTGGATGCACGAACATTTACTTCAAAGGCGTAAAAAGCATACCCAAAAAATTGACTGGCTACTTGCGGGAAAATAGACCATACAGCAATTTGTAATTGAGTGGCTCCTGTTGCTTCGGTAGCTTCAATTGGCCCTAAATCAATTGTTTCAATTGCCTGAAACATTAATTGTGATAACATACCAAAAGTAAAGATGGTAATTGTCAGGACACCTGTTGCTTCACCAATACCAAAAATCGCCACCATTAATGCCGCAAGTAAAAGTGTCGGAATTGTCCGAATCAAACTTAGAAAAAATCTTAATATTAACAACCCTATTCTGTTTTTTGTGACAACATTTGAGGCTAAAAAGCTAAAAGGAACTGCTAAAAGGAATCCTAGTATCGTGCCTAAAAAAGAGATTTCCAATGTCTTGATTAAAGGTGTAATAATTTTGGGTAAAAATGAAAAGTCTGGTGGGAAAAATTGCTGCAAAAAGCGACCAATTTGGCTGAAATTAGTAAGAATTTCAGTAAAATCCGCACCAGTAACAGCAATACTACTTTCTATACAAATAAATATAATAAACAATATAAATAGTTTTTTATACCATAGAAAATGGATAGTATCTTTTATCTTCATACGTTGTTCTCCGCCATTTCTACTTCTTCAAAGATTGCCATTCCGTAAATTTCTTCTAAACGAGTATCAGTCAATTGTTCTGGAATCCCATCAAAAACAACTTCACCACTTTTTAAAGCAATAATTCTTGTGGCATACTCCCGTGCTAAAGAAACAGAATGTAAATTTATAACGATAGTTTTCCCTAGTGTCTGATTAATCGTTTGTAAATCGTTCATCACTTTTTTTGTCATAATAGGGTCCAATGAAGCTACGGGTTCATCTGCCAAGATGATCGGCGCCTGTTGAACCAACGCACGTGCAATAGAGACACGTTGTTGCTGTCCGCCACTTAATTCATCACTACGTGTATGCAGTTTATCCACAAGTCCGACAGCATTTAAAGCTGCCGTTGTTTTTTGATAGTCATCCTTAGTAAATAAGCCAAAGATACTTCTCCAAGTAGAGTAATAGCCCAAACGCCCAGAGAGAACATTTTTTTGTACAGAGCTGCGTTTTACCAAATTAAAATTTTGTGAAATAAGACCAATTTGTCGGCGAATCAAGCGCAGCTTTTTTTTCTTAGCCTGAGTAATTGACTGATTGTTTATATGAATTTCACCTTCCGTTATTTCCACTAGCCGATTAATCGATTTCAAAAAGGTGCTTTTCCCAGCACCGCTCAAACCAATAATGGCAACAATTTCGCCTTCCTTAATTGTTAAGTTAACATTTTGTAATCCTTTTACCCCGTTTGGATAGGTTTTAGATACATTAGTAAAAACAATCATTTTGATACTCCTTTAATTGATTAGTCTTAGTGATTATTCTGCTGCTTTTTCTGTATATGCACGGATTGTATTATATGCATCATCTGCTGCTTCTTCATAACCTAAATGTCCCCATAAACTCATAGCTTCTTTTCCTTCAGGATCATTTTTCATCTCTAAAAAGGTTTCTTTGATCTTTTCTTTTAGATCAGTTGACATTTTGGGATTGACTGCAATGGCATCGTTAGGGATATCACCTTTTGTTAAATAAAGGACACGTAATTCTTTGGTTAAATCTTTCTCTGGGAAGGCTGCATTAAAAACATTTCGCGCTCCTTCAAAAACAAAGGCGGCATCCATTTGGCCGTTTAAAACGGCAGTAATTTCGCTAGGAATATCATTTACCGTCGTTAAAGTAGCTTCTTGTACGGGATCAATTCCTAAATCTTTTAACTCAGCGACAGGATAAATATAGCCGCTTGCAGAATTAGGATTCAATGTCGCGATTTTTTTATTTTTTAAATCTTTTAATTCTTTTAAATTACTATCATTACGGACTAAAACTTCACCTTTAAAGGTTGTCGCTAAAACATCGTCTAAAGGCTCACCTGTTTTTTGATCATAATCTTTCAACTGTGAAGTTAAAATCGCTTCCGCCGCGTGCATATCTTTTGCACGTACGTAGGCTGCAGGTGGCATGATTCCTAAATCGACTTTTCCAGAATCCATTGCTTCAGAAATCGTCGAGTAATCTGTTGCTAAGGTTACTTCCACTTCACGATCTAATTTTTTTGACAAATATTCTGCAAAAGGTTTTGTCTTCGCTTCCATACTGCCATCATTATTCGTAGGCACAAATTGAACGACTAATTTATCTGATGTTCCTTCTTTTTTCTTTGCTTGACTCATGCCACAACCGCTTAATCCTAGAATAAGTAAACTTCCCAAAACAATTGATGTCACTTTTTTTAAACGCATTTTTTCTCCTCCTAAAAATAAATGTTTCGTTTACAAAGAAAATCATAGCAAACTTTTAAAGTATTAAATAGAGACACAAGTCCTTATTTACACTTTCTTTACATACAATTAACAAAAATAACAAAAAAATATTCGTTTTTCATCTGGAAATATTTTATAATGAAGCTAACAATAAATAAAGGTGCTGACAGTTTTTATGAAATATTTGAAAAATAGACAGAAATTACAAGAATATATTGATTTATATCAATTGCAGAGTTACATGGATACACCATTAGCAGAAATTGGCCAATTAGTAACATTTGAAAAATCCGAACATTTAATTGAACTCGATCAATCCTCTAATCATTTATACTTTCTTTTGGAAGGAAATGTTATGATTTATACGCCTACATTAGAAGACCAGAAAGTTTGCATCAGCTATACTCACCCAATTGCGCTCTTAGGCGAAGCCTCTTCTTTATGGAAAAAATCACCAAAAAGTAATGTTTTGGCTAATACTGCGTGTCTTTGTTTATGTATTCCGTTAAATGAACACCGCACAGTGTTACAGAATGATTTACTTTTTTTACAAACCATTTGCCTTACCTTAAGTGAGCGACTTAACTCTGGTGCACTTCTGGCTTCCTCTTTGATAGAGCCTGTTGATGTTCGCTTAGCAAAATATATTTTAGCGCATCAAAAGAATAGTTATTTCAATTGTAAACTAACCACTTGTGCAACTACATTAAACGTTAGTTATCGTCATTTAACACGCCTCATTACACAATTTAAAAAAGAGGGCCTCATTCAAAAAGAGCAACAAGAGTACCTCATCCTTAATCCAGAAAAATTGACAGATATAGCAAAAATGAAACGATAAAAAAAACTAAGAAATTAGATTTTTATCTAATTTCTTAGTTTTTTATTAGTTAATCATTCTTTGACTAGCGTACAGCTGTTTAAAAGATATTTTTTACAAGACTGGGGACAACAAGCGTGAAAAGTTTTGCTTGAAGCGTAGCCAGTACCCTTGTTTTTTAATTATCTCGTCGGTTAGTAAGACACTTTTTTCTATATCTTCTTCAAAGACTTGCGCTAACATCCACGCAATGTCAGGATTGTAAATAAACGTACTTACCTCAAAATTCAATGAATAACTGCGAATATCTTGGTTTGTTGTCCCAACCATAGCTAATTCATCATCAATCACCATTGTTTTTGCATGAATAAACCCACTATCATAAATATAAATTTTAATGCCGCGTTTGTGTAAGTAATTCGCGTAATATTGTGTTGCGCGGTAAATAAAGGGATGGTCAGGCATACAAGGAATCATAATTCGCACGTCGACACCTGAACGAACCGCCACTAACAACGCATTAATCATACTATCGTCAGGGATTAAATACGGTGTTTGAATCCAGACACTCTTTTCTGCAGAAAAAATCATCCGAACAAACCCGCTTTTCAAAATTTCTTCTTCTGAATCAGGACCATCTGAAACAACTTGTAAGGACAAATTCTCCACTTCATGATCTTCCGGTAATTTAAAATATTTTTCATGATACGTCATACGTTCTTCAGGATATTTGACTGAAGCATTCCAATCCATGATAAATATCTCTTGCAATGAAAATACGGCCGTCCCGACCAAACGAATATGGGTATCTCGCCAGTAACCAAATTTTTCGGTGACATTCAAATATTGATCCCCAACATTGAACCCGCCGGTCCAGCCAATTTTGCCATCGATGACAACAATTTTTCGATGCAAGTGATAATTTAGACGTGTTTTACGGATCATATCGCGTGAAGTAATAAAGGGAGCTACTTTTCCTCCAGCGTCAACGTAACGAGCAAAAAACTTTTTATTTGCGCCGGGTGAACCCCAAGGATCGTAAATTAAGTAAACTTCCACGCCTTCATGCAACTTTTCGATTAATACATCTAAAAATTGATTGCCAATCGTGTCATTAAAAAACGCATAATATTCCACATGAACGGTTTCTTTCGCTGCACGAATATCTTCAAATAATGCTTGGAATTTTTCTTGGCCATCTGTGAATAATTGCAAACTATTTCTTTTGGCCAACGGTGATGCGTCCATATTCCGGAAATAACGATTTAAAACTTTCGCATCATAAAGTAAATCATAACGTTTATCGCGCCCTGCTTTTTTGTTATCAACGTCCACTTTTTCTTTAATTCGTTGAACCATTTGTTTTTCATCATCAGACAATTTAAAAACTTCTTGTCCATCGATACCTCGCCCACAGAATAAGTAAATAATAAAGCCGATACCAGGCAAGAAAATCAACGTCATCATCCATGCTAAAACGCTGGAAATACTACGAGGTTTTCTAAAAACAGTAATTAAGGCAGCAATAACGTTAATTACTAATAAAAATAACAAAATCCAAACAAAAATTTTCATCGCTTACCTCCTTCTTACTTCATACTAAGATTATATCAAATAACAGTTAAATTAGGCGAATAATATGAGCGAGTATTCAAAAAAGAATTCATTTCTATAAGTGTTTCGCCTTTGATTCTCAGTTTTTCTGTACTATAATGAGGGCTGGATGTAAAGATTTTGAAAAGAGGTACTTATTTTATGGTCGTTGATTTGAAAATGTTAGCTATGATTTTTATCATTAATTTTGCGTATATTACCTTAAATACTATTCGTTTTATGTTAACGATGAAAGGTTATCGGGTTATTGCACCGCTGGTTAGTATGGCTGAAATAACAATTTATGTCTTAGGGCTAAGTATGGTTCTGAATCGGTTAGACAATCCTTTAAATTTACTTGTTTATGCGCTTGGTTACGCTGTTGGCATTAGTGTAGGAATTAAAATCGAAGACTATTTGGCCTTGGGTTATATTATGGTATCGGTTATCCTCCCTTCTACTACTGAACAATTTCATTTACCAGAAACACTTCGTGAACACGGCTATGGTGTTACGCAAAGTGTCGCCTACGGACGCGAAGGAGAACGAATGGTTTTAGAAATCCTTTCCCCAAGAAAAAACGAACGTACATTGTACAAATTAATCAATCAATTAGAGCCGAGAGCATTTATCATTTCCTATGAGCCTAAGTTCATTTCCGGTGGTTTTTGGACGAAAAAAGTTCGCAAAAGAAATGACGCCATTTCTCACTAAGAAGCGGCGTCATTTCTTGTTATTGATTTTTAGTTTACATAATAAAATTATCGTAACTTTAATTTATTCTAAGATAACTTAGAGAGTTCGTACCTAGTTGCTCAATCAATTGTTGCATAAAAACTAAGCGTTCGATGGCCGATCGGTTAGCAATTTTTTCATAATAAAATGCTAGAATATCCGACTGTGCTTCTAAAGGCTCAGCTTGTTCCGTTGCTACTGGTAAAAGGAGTTTTAAGTGGTCCTGGTCAATCGTAATCACTTGGGTCAAGTGCAAACTTTCTTGAAAAATATTAGTAGGCACAGTACTGACTTTGCGGCCTCGCAGAGCTTGTTTAATGACTCTTCTCGCTTGCGAAAGATAGTATTCAGGATTTACGTCCCCTAGCAAGTCATATAAAGCGCTGAAGGCTTCTGGCAAGGCTTCCTCTTTGCCCAAATAATCAAAATAACGAGGCATTGTTGGAACCTCTGTCTTTTCTTTTTCAAGCGTAATTATAGATAGTTGTGCCGAGGCCAATCTTTGTTTTTGATAAAATGAGGGGCCACCGCTCACGCCAAAAAAATAGTCTGCCTCTTCTGGAAACACTTGTGGCCAAAAAGATTCAGCTAGCCAAAATAATTGCTCTGTTACAGTTCCTTTAAGCTTAGGAAGTTCGTCTTCAGCCAAGGTCAAACTCGCAACTTCAGCTGCCGTATAAATAGGAAAATTCAAACGATATTGACGATTTTCCCGAATGATTAACTGACAATCAATCATTTCTGATAAAAATTGTTCTAACTTGGCTTCTGTTGCAAAGGCCGCTTTTAATTGTCTTAAAATGATTCTTTCTTCCCGATGTTCATACATAAAAGTAACAAGAGGGAAAAAAAGTGATTGGTTGAGCAAATGATTGTATTGTTTCGTTTGTTGCGGAGAATGATAGTAAATTGCTAAATCATTCATGTTAACGCCCCTTTACTATTGAAGCGCCTAAGCAACAAGGAATTTATCGCGTTGCTTAGGCGCTTACGGTTTTAGTTAAAGACTTCTGTTAATTGTGGTACTACTTGTTTTTTACGAGAAACAACGCCGGGTAAGAACGCACGATTGTTAACTAGTGTTACATTGAACGCTGCTTCAATTTTGGCTTGTTCCGCACCAATCGCTAATAATTCAGAATCACTGTCTAAGATATTCGTAATAATTAAGACAAACAAGTCATAATTATTGGCTGCATTTTCTGCGGCCATAGCTGCTTCTAATTCAGCTTGACGATCTAAAACTTCTGCTAAATCGACGGTATTTACTTGGGCAACGCGAACTGTTTTGCCGTTCATTGGGAAGCTCTTAGCATCTAAATCTAAAAGGACTTCAGCTGATTTATCGCTTAAATTTGTTCCTGCTTTTAATAAGTCAAGACCATAGCCTTCTAAATTGATTTCAGCAATATCAGCTAGGGCGTGCGCTGCATCGATGTCTTCTTGTGTGCAAGTTGGTGATTTAAATAATAATGTATCAGAAATAATCGCTGAGACCATCATACCAGCAATTTGAGCTGGAATTGTCACGTTATTTTCTTTAAACATTTTATAGATGATTGTACTGGTACACCCTACTGGTTCTGCACGATAATACAATGGATCTGCTGTTTCGAAGTTGGCAATCCGGTGATGATCCACTACTGCTAAAATGTTTACTTCAGCGATATCTGAAATGCTTTGTTGGAATTCGTTATGATCCACTAACATGACTTGGTTTGTTTCGCTAGCTGCTTCAGTGACAACACGTGGTGCTTCAATATTAAAATAATCTAAGGCATATTGAGTTTCTTCACTTGGTGTTCCTAAAGCGACAGCTTCTGTCTCTTTTCCTAATTCTTTTTGTAAGTAAGCAAAACTAATTGCTGCTCCGATAGCATCTGTATCAGGATTTTGGTGTCCAAAAACTAAAATTTTTGACATAATACACACTCCTTGGTTTTGATTCACTCTTAATGATAACAAAAAATAGAAAAGAAACAACAAAAAAATTGTCTTCTTTTCTATTTTTTCGTTTGTTAACGTGCTAGATAACCTTGATAGTCCTCGACATGTAGTAGTTTTTTCGCATTTTCAACACGATCATTTTTAGGAGGCTCAATTCCTTCTAATGGATAAGGAATACCTAGTTCTTCCCATTTGTACTTGCCCATCGTATGGTAAGGAAGCACTTCAACTTTATCTACATTGTTTAATGTTTTTATGAAGGCATCCAGACGGATTAAATATTCGTCGTAATCACTACGTTGAGGCACCAATACGTGGCGAATCCAAACAGGTTTGTCAATTTCAGATAAATAGGTAGCCATCTCTAAAATATTATCATTTGATTGCGTTGTTAACAGTTTATGTTGCTCGTTATCAATATGTTTGATGTCAAATAAGAGTAAATCTGTATACTTCATCAATTCATCAAATTGACTAATGAAGGGTTCTTCCCGAGTAAAAGGCTTGCCACACGTATCTAAGGTTGTATGAATGCCTTGTGCTTTGGCTTTTTTAAATAAATCGATCAAAAAGTCCATTTGCAATAGCGGCTCACCACCACTGACAGTGATACCACCCTTTTCGCCCCAATAAGAGCGAAAACGTAATGCTTCCTCTAATACTTCGTCAGTCGTCACCACACGACCACCGGAACCAATTTTCCAAGTATCTGGATTATGACAGAATTGACATCTCATGCGACACCCTTGTGTAAATACGATAAAACGGACACCTGGGCCATCAACGGTACCAAAATTTTCTGTTGAATGAATTCTACCTGTAACTGGTGTTGTCATAATGATCCCTCTTCTTTCAAACGAAAAGGATGACACGTTAAATGTCACCCTTTCAGTTAAATAATGTAAATGTTTTTTATAGTCTGTCGTGTGAAGTTCTTGAAATAACGTCTGCTTGTTGTTCAGGAGTTAAGTCACGGAATTTCACGGCATATCCAGATACACGGATAGTTAAGTTTGGATATTTTTCTGGATGTGCTTGTGCATCTAATAATAATTCGTTTGTAAATACGTTTACGTTTAAGTGGTAACCACCTTTATCGAAGTAGCCATCTAATACGTTACGTAAGTTGTTAATTCTTGTGTCGTCGTCTTTACCTAAACCATTAGGGTTGATGGTTTGTGTATTAGAAATACCATCTAAAGCGATTGTATATTCTAAACGAGCTGTTGAGTTTAATGAAGCTAATAAGCCATTTTTCTCACCTAAGAATTTACCGTCTTGATAACTTGGGTTCGCACCTGGTGCAAGAGGTTTGCCAGCACGACGTCCGTCAGGCGTGTTCCCTGTTGCTTTACCATAAACAACGTTTGAAGTGATTGTTAATAATGAAGTCGTTGGTTTAGAGTTACGGTATGTGTGTTGACGTTTAATTTGTGTCATAAAGTAATCTAAAATCCAGTTAGCCATTGCATCGGCTTCTTCGTTATCGTTTCCGTATGTTGGGAATTCTTTTGTTGGTACATAATCAATTGCCATACCATCTTCGTCACGGATTACTTCTACTTCACCGTGTTTAATTGCCATGATACTATCAGTCGCATGAGAGATTCCGGCAATACCAGTTGCGAATGTCCGTTGTAAATCAGTATCCATTAAAGCTAATTGTGGTGCTTCATATGCATATTTATCATGCATGTAATGAATAATGTTTAATGTGTTAACATACAATTCAGCTAACCAGTCTAAGATGTCTTTATAGCGTTCCATGAATTCGTGGTAATCTAATTTGTCACCAGTCATTGGACGATATTTTGGTGCTACTTGCATTTTAGTTTTTTCGTCGACCCCGCCGTTAATTGCATAAAGAACAGCTTTCGCTAAGTTCGCACGAGCGCCGAAGAATTGCATATCTTTACCCATAACTGTTGCAGAAACACAACATGCGATTGCACAGTCGTCAGAACCCCAGTTTTCACGTAATAAGTCATCGTTTTCAAATTGGATAGATGAGCTTTCTTTCGCGATTTTAGCTGCATATGTTCTGAAGCCTTCTGGTAAGTGAGAAGAATATAATACAGTTAAGTTAGGTTCTGGAGATGGTCCCATGTTTGTTAATGTGTGTAAGATACGGAAGTCATTTTTGGTAACTAATGAACGACCGTCAATACCCATACCAGCAATAGATAATGTTGCCCAAATTGGATAACCAGAGAATAATTGGTTGTATTCTGGTGTCCGTGCAAATTTAACCATACGTAATTTCATGATTAAATGGTCAATCATTTCTTGTGCTTCGAATTCAGTGATTAAACCAGCTTCTAAGTCACGTTGGATATAGATATCTAAGAATGCTGAGATACGACCAATTGACATTGCCGCACCATTTTGAGATTTAATGGCACCTAGGTAACCAAAGTATAACCATTGGATTGCTTCTTGCGCATTTGCAGCAGGACGAGAAATATCGAAACCATAAGAAGCAGCCATTTGTTTTAAGTCATTTAACGCACGGTATTGTTCAGAAATTTCTTCACGTAAGCGAATAACATCGTCTGTCATTTCTTTGTTACCAGTGTTATCATGATCTTTTTTCTTTTGTTCCATTAAGTAGTCGATACCATATAATGCGATACGACGATAGTCACCGATAATACGGCCACGGCCATAAGCATCTGGAAGACCAGTAATGATTTTGTTTTTACGTGCTAAACGCATTTCAGCTGTGTAGGCATCAAAAACACCTTGGTTATGTGTTTTTCTGTATTCTGTGAAGATTTTTGTCATTTCTTCGTCAGTTTCATAACCATTTGAAACTAAGGCATTGTTCGCCATTTTAATACCACCGAATGGCATAAATGCTTGTTTTAATGGTACATCTGTTTGTAAACCGACAATTTTTTCTTCTTCTTTGATTAAGTAACCAGGTTCATGTGACGTAATAGTTGCTGGGATATCGCTATCCATGTCATAAACGCCATTTTTTTCATGTTGGATTTCAAATAATTCTTGTAGTTTTGTCCATAATTTGTCAGTGCTCGGAGCGATTGGTTCTAAGAAACTGTCGTCGCCTTTGTACTCTGTGTAGTTGTTTTGAATAAAATCACGAGTGTCAACGCTTGTTCTCCATTTGTCGCCTTTAAAGCCTTCCCATTGTTTCATGAAGTGTTTGCCTCCTTAGTTAACTGCTACTTGATTGTATGTAACAGCTTTATGTGATTAGTATAACACATAACCTTTTAGATGCAAGCGTTTTTTTATTATTTATTGCACTTTCTTAATAAATAAATGGGGAGCAAAGATTCTAAATGCTGATATATAAACATTTATACTTGTGAAAATAAGAACGATTTATAGTTGTTATCACTTGTGAAAAATGTACTTCTGTATTAAAAACAGCAGCCATCTGTATTAATACAGATGGCTGCTGTGGAGATATTTATAACACAGTTTAGTTTGTTTGTTCTTCTTCAATCACTGCAGAATGCATCTCGTGGACTTCCATTACTTGGCCATCTTTTTGTTCATCGATGACAAAGGAACCGTTGGATGTTCGTTCACTGATTGGATAGTTTTTCGACTGAATAACTTCTTGTGTGCCTTTTTGCGTAGTAACTAATAAATCTAAATCGGTACTTTCAGACATAAAGACAACACGATGTGGATTTTTCTTCAATTCCCGTAAGACCATTAATCCACGTTTTGCTCGTCCTAATTGTGTTAATTCTTGGGCTAACATGCGTTTAACACCGCCACGTTGGGTAACGATGACAATCGGTGTATCCCCTTCAGAATGAACCAGCAAACCATTAACGACATAATCGTCTTCTTTGAGGTTCATTGATTTAACTCCAGCCGCTTTACTACCCACGACTGGTACTTCATATAATGGATAACGTAAGCCAAAACCGCGATTGCTAACGAGGAAAACATCCAATAAGTCTTGATCATTTGTTAAATAAACATTGGTAATTTCATCTTGGTCTGATTTTAATTTCATACAAGATGTCGGGCGGCTCTTATAAGTGCGCCAAGGCTCAAAATCAGCCATTTTGGTTTGTTTAATCATGCCAGCTTTTGTAATGAAAACAAAGGTTTTTGTCGGACTTAACTCTTTATAAGGATATACAGCAATAATCGATTCATCGATAGCAAGATTTAAAATGGTTTGAGAAATATGTTCGCCAATTTCTTTCCAGCGTAAATCTGGCAACTCATGGACGGGGCGATAGATCATATTCCCTTTATTTGTTACTAGTAAAAGATGATCTAATGTATTGACTTCGCCAGCATATAATAAAAAGTCGCCTTCTTTCATGCCGATTTCTTCTGGTTTTGATGCTGTATAAGAACGAATACTACTCCGCTTGATATAGCCTTCGTGCGTCACGGTTACGACCACGTCTTCCTGCGCAACTAACACGGCTGTTTCAATCTTGATTTCTTGGATTTCCTCTTCAATTTGAGTTAAGCGCGGATTGCCATATTGCTTTTTAACTTCGCGAAGTTCTTTTTTCATGACTGAGAATAGTTCTTTTTCATTGTTTAAAATGTTCAATAACTCAGCAATTTGTTGTTCTAAAGTTTTCGCTTCTTCTTGTAAATCAGTAATATCTGTATTAGTTAAACGGTATAGTTGTAAAGTAACGATTGCTTCAGCTTGTTCTTCAGTAAACGCATAGTCGGATACTAAGTTCTTCTTCGCATCTTTTTTATCTTTACTGCCACGGATTGTTGCAATCACTTTATCTAAGATAGACAATGCTTTAATTAAACCAGCAACAATATGCTCACGTTTGCGAGCTTTGTCCAACTCAAATTGACAACGGTTAATGATAACTGATTTGCGATGCGTAATGTAACTTTCTAAAATCCGTTTTAGTCCCACTTGTTGCGGGGTCATGTTGTCAATGGCTACCATGTTAAAGTTGTAATTGATTTGCAATTCAGTGTTTTTAAATAGATAATTTAAAATACCTTCTGCATTGACATCTTTTTTTAGTTCAACAACAATTTGCAAGCCAGTTCTGTCACTTTCGTCACGAACTTCGGCAATGCCGTCTACTTTTTTATTTAAACGGATTTCATCCATCTTCTTCACTAGCGTTGCTTTGTTGACTTCATAAGGAATTTCAGAAATGACAATTTGTTGTTTGCCGCCTTTTAAGGGCTCAATCTTTGTCTTCGCACGTAAAATTACTTTACCACGGCCGGTTTCGTAGGCTTTTTTAATTTCTGCTTTTCCTTGTAGGATCCCACCTGTTGGGAAATCTGGTCCTGGAATGTATTCCATTAATTTCTCTAAACTTGCATTAGGATGATCAATTAAATACACAGTTCCATCAATGATTTCCGCTAAATTATGCGTAGGAATTTCTGTTGCATAGCCTGCTGAAATCCCCGTTGAGCCGTTTACCAATAAATTAGGATATTTGGCTGGTAAAACAGTGGGTTCTTTTTCTGTATCGTCAAAATTCCAGACGAAATCGACGGTATTTTTGTCGATATCTTTTAACAACTCACCACTTAACTGTGATAAACGAGCTTCTGTATAACGCATCGCCGCTGGCGGGTCGCCATCCATACTTCCGTTGTTTCCGTGCATTTCAATTAGTACTTCCCGTAATTTCCAGTCTTGACTTAGACGGACCATCGCTTCATAAATACTGCTGTCGCCATGGGGATGATAATTCCCCATAATGTTTCCGACAGATTTTGCTGATTTACGAAAGCCTTTATCAAAGGTATTGCCATCTTTATTCATTGAAAAGAGAATGCGGCGTTGTACTGGTTTTAGCCCATCTCGAATATCTGGTAGGGCCCGTTCTTGAATGATGTATTTGGAATATCTTCCAAAACGATCGCCCATTACTTCTTCAAGGGTTAATTCTTGAACTTCTTGGCGTTTTTCCAAAATTGTCACTCCCTACTCTATGTCAAACAAACTGATTTCAGTGTCATCGGTTTGTTCTGC
The DNA here is from genome assembly GCF_050546175.1 of Enterococcus sp. AZ119. Lineage (NCBI taxonomy): Bacteria > Bacillati > Bacillota > Bacilli > Lactobacillales > Enterococcaceae > Enterococcus > Enterococcus sp. AZ119. Next base: position 1,322,817 of record NZ_CP172951.1, read on the forward strand.
TTCTTTTGTTTTTTCCGCATCTAGAAGACTTTCTCCTGTTGGTGCAGAAGTGTCTTCTTCTGAACGATCTAAAATACTGCCATCTTCTTCCAACGTAAATTGAACATGTTGTTCAATCCATTTTCGACGAGGTTCGACTTTGTCGCCCATTAATGTGGTCACACGGCGTTCTGCTTGAGCTGCATCATCAATCCGAACACGAATTAAGGTTCTAGTTTCAGGATCCATCGTTGTTTCCCAAAGTTGTTCTGCATTCATTTCACCCAAACCTTTATAGCGTTGGAGCATATAGCCTTTACCAACTTTATCAATCACTTCTGCCAATTCACCATCGGTCCAAGCATACTCAATGACTGATTTTTTTCCAGTTCCTTTAGAAACTTTATAAAGAGGTGGTAAGGCAATGTAGACTTTGCCGGCTTCAATTAATGGTTTCATATAACGATAGAAGAACGTTAATAGTAACACTTGAATATGGGCACCATCGGTATCCGCATCGGTCATGATGATGATTTTATCATAATTACAATCTTCAATTGAAAATTCAGGACCAACGCCTGCGCCAATCGTATAGATCATAGTATTGATTTCTTCATTTTTCAAGATGTCTTGCATTTTCGCTTTTTCCGTATTAATGACTTTTCCTCGTAGCGGTAAAATGGCTTGAAACTTCCGGTCGCGTCCTTGTTTTGCTGAGCCACCGGCCGAGTCTCCTTCGACAAGATATAGTTCATTTTTCTTAGGATTTCTGGATTGAGCCGGGGTTAATTTTCCAGAAAGTAACGATTCGCCTTTTTTCCGTTTTTTACCGTTCCGGCTTTCTTCACGGGCTTTACGAGCCGCTTCACGGGCTTCACGGGCTTTAATCGCTTTCCGAATTAATGATTGACTCATTTCACTGTTTTCTTGTAAATAGAAGCCCATTTGTTCGCCTACGACGTTATCGACAACGGTTCTTGCTAAAGGTGTACCTAATTTCCCTTTGGTTTGGCCCTCGAACTGTAGTAAGTTTTCTGGTACTCGAATAGAAAGGACGGCTGCTAAGCCTTCACGGAAGTCGCTACCTTCTAAATTTTTATCTTTTTCTTTTAATAGTCCTACTTTACGTGCATATTCATTGTACGCCTTTGTCATTGACGTTTTCATACCGACTTCGTGGGTACCGCCATCTTTTGTGCGGACATTGTTAACGAAAGATAAAACATTTTCAGAATAGCCATCGTTGTATTGGTAAGCTAATTCAACTTCAATACCTTCTTTGGCTCCTGAAAAATAAACAACGGGTGTTAATGTATCTTTTTCTTCATTTAGATAGGCAACAAATTCTTTAATGCCTTCTTCGTAGTGGAAGACTTCTTCTTTGGGTTCTTCCCCACGTTCATCTGTTAAAGTAATTTTGACGCCTTTTAATAAGAAAGCTGATTCTCTCAAACGTTCTGCTAAAATTTCGTAAGAAAAATTTGTCGTAGAGAAAATGGTGTCGTCAGGTAAAAAAGTAACGGAGGTACCGTTGCGTTTTTTTGTTTTGCCGATTTTTTTTAAGGTACCAACTGGTTTACCGCCGTCCTCAAATCGTTCCATGTATTCTACGCCATCACGAACAATATGAACTTCTAACCACTTAGATAAGGCATTAACAACACTGGCACCCACCCCATGGAGTCCGCCTGAAGTTTTATAGCCACCTTGGCCAAACTTACCACCCGCATGTAAGACAGTAAAAATTACTTCTACTGTTGGGATACCAGAAGCATGCATCCCTGTTGGCATTCCGCGGCCAGAGTCTGCAACACAAATACTATTATCTTTTTGGATAGTTACGTTGATTTCATTCCCGTAGCCAGATAACGCTTCATCGACTGCGTTATCGACAATTTCATAGACTAAGTGATGGAGTCCACGGCTATCGGTTGAACCGATATACATACCAGGTCTTTTCCTCACTGCTTCCAATCCTTCTAGGACTTGGATAGAGGCATCATTGTACTCATTGTTAATTTTTTTAGCCAAAGAAAAAACTCCTTATACTTAGATTCTCGTTTAGTTAATAAGCGTACATTAACTATTTCTTAAAGAATTAGAAGAAGAGTGAGCGGGTTTCTTGCGTTTTCCGTTCGCTCCTTCTAAAACCATCATTACAATAATACTCTATCTGGGTCAAAAAAAAAAGAGCTTTCCGTTCAGGACGCTCTTTCTTTATAAAATTACACGTGTTTATTCAGCATCTGCCATTTTTGCCAATTCAATTTTAATACAACGGTTCATAATAACTTGACGACCTTCATTTAATAACAAGTTCGCTGCCTCTTCATTTTCCAAACCTAGTTGGGCCCAAAAGACAGGCGCTTCTGTTTTCAATGTTTCTGCGGCCACTTCTGGCAAAAATTCACTCCGCCGAAAGACGTCAACAATATCAATCTTTTCAGGAATCTCTGTTAATGCCCCATAAACCGTTTCGCCAAGCACCGTTTCACCTTTTAAAACTGGATTGACAGGCAATACACGATAGCCATGTTGCTGTAAAATTTCCGCAATTTTGTAACTCGTGCGGTCGGGCTTGTTACTCAAACCAACTACCGCAATATTTTTTGCTTGTTTTAAAATATCAAAAATTTGATTTTGACTTGGATTCTCAAATGTCATTCACTCAACCCCTTTTTTTCGTTCTTATTTATTATAACGCTGAGTAAAGGGTTTTGGCAAAATTATTCTCTGAATACCGGTAAAATAATTATTGGCTTTGCCAATCTGCTGGATAAGTCACGTAGACAAAGCGGGCATCACCCGTCACTGAAAATTGAATTTTGCTACTTTTCGGGATTAAAATAATTTCGCCGGCTGTTGCAGAAATTTTACGTCCGTCAATCAGTATATCTAGTTGTCCTGAAATAATATAATCAATTTCATCGTATTCTAGTGTCCAATCGAAGGTGGTATCTTTCATCACCATTAAACCGCAACCAAGGCGCGGGCTTTCTTCTAAAGAAAACAGATCTTTTGTGTAAACAATGTCCGCTGGGTTGCCTGTATCTAAGCGATCGTCTTCTGTTACGTCGATTTCGGGTAATTTGATGGACATAATTCCACTTGGATCCACTTGTTTAGTCGGCATTAATTTTTCTGTGACAATTTGTCGAACAAGCGTTTCAATCATTTCACGATTTAATTCTGTCATATTTACACCTCATTATTTCACTTCTGTTTCGGGTTTCCCTAGCATTCGATTTGCCATAAAGATAGCCACAAAAATGGCGGTAATCCCTCCAACTAATTTGCCAACAATCATTGGAAAAATCATTTCTTTTGCTACGCCTGCAGTAAAACCAAGGTGGTCACCTAAAACGAAAGAAGCCGAAACAGCAAAAGCGATATTAATAATTTTTCCTCGATTATCCATGTCTTTTAACATTTGGAACATGGGAATATTGTTAGCTAATGTAGCAACCATTCCTGCAGCCGCTACTTCATTCATTCCTAAAACTTTTCCTAGTTTCATCAATGGTTTATTAAAGACTTTCGTAATCACTGCTACTAAACAGAAAGCGCCAGCTAAAGTTAAAGCAATCCCACCAACGACTTCAATTCCTTCAGTAACTGGTGCAATACCAGGAATCACTGTAATTCCTAATAATAGTTGAATCGCCCCCACAACTAAACCAAAGATAGCGACAATCACTACGCCTTGACCAAAAATTTGGAAGCCTTTAATCATGCCTTTTGGCGCTAACCATAAACCTAAAATAATTAAAGCAGCAACAATAATAATTGGGATTAAGTTAGGAATAATCAATGACAATGGCATGCCCGCTGTTAAACCACCTGCTAATAAACCAAAAGGAATTGTAATAATCCCGCTCAAAACACCTGTTGCTAAGAATTGTTGGTCGTCTTTTTGGATAATGCCAAGCGCTACTGGAATTGTAAAGACTAACGTTGGTCCCATCATTGCACCTAAGATTGCCCCCGCAAATAAACCAGCTTGCGGATCATTGGCTAATTGTTGCGCTAACGCAAAGCCGCCCATATCATTGGCCAATAAGGTTGTGGCAAACATTGCTGGATCAGCCCCTAGTAATTCATAGACAGGAACGACAATCGGACTTAAAAGATTGGCTAAGACAGGCGCTAAAGTGATAATCCCTACCATAGAAAGCGCTAGAGAACCCATAGCCATAATCCCTTCCTCAAATTGCTCCCCTAAACCTAGTTTGTTGCCAATACATTTATCGATTCCTCCAATAATCATGAAAAGAACCATAATATACATAATAATTTCATTAATGCTCATGTCTCGTCCTCCCTATTCTTCCTCTGTAGAATCAATGACACCAACAATCATTGCATCAATTGGGACATTCGGATCTTCTGCCGAAATACGGGCAGCATTGCCTTGACTAATTAACACTTTGTCCCCGACACCAGCTCCAGCGTTGTCAGCAGCAATTAAAAATCCTTGCTTTTCGTCCTCTTGATTCAAAATATCAACCATCATAAATTTCCAGCCATTTAATTTTTCATCTTTTCTTGTTGACCAAAGGCTACCAGTCACTTTTCCTAAAAGCATCGTTTTTCCTCCTTACGTCAGCAATTGATGTTTCCTAGCATAATCTTTCGCTAACGGGGTTAAATAGGCGTTTTTACTTAAAGAAACACCTGATTCTGTCATTCTTATCAATTGTTTTTCAGTAATGTAGGTTCGTTTGGTCTCAGCCAAAGAACGAAGTTGTTTTTGACAGGCCGCCTGAAACACAGCGTAATTTTCTGAATCATGATAAAAAATCAGCCCAAACTGTTGGCACATGTCCACGTTTTCCTGAATCGTTTGTTTCAAACGATACTTCAATCGTGAATTTTTAGTCACTGAAGGTATTGGGGTTAAAACCAATACCGGCTTACCTTCAAATAAGAATGCTAAGATGTTTTTGACTAATTCATCCGTTTCCTGTAAATGCGCAATCGCATTTACTTGGGAAATCGTTAGCCTCTTTACAACCAAGCCTCGTGCTAGCTTCTGCTCCTTGGTTACCCAATTTACATCAGGAAAACGAACAAACATTTCTTCAGGAAATGCTTCTTTTGCTTCTGCTAAAGCCACTGAATAAGACGACGACAGCAATTGTTGGCAAATTCGATCAGTAATCTGTTGAATCAAATTTTCCATTTCAGAAACGTTCATTGTCCTTCCTCCTTTTACTTAAGAATATAGCCACGAGCTCCTTTGGTTAAGCCGCAAGCGTTGGCTTCATCGTAGTCAATGTGCATGTACGTTGCAAATCGCGGACTGATTCGCACAACCACATCATCAAAGATTAACGGACGTGTGCCTTCCACTTTGACTTGCACAATTTGGCTATTGCTTACTTTATTTTTTAAGGCATCTTCTGGTGTCATGTGAATATGACGTTTGGCAACAATTAAGCCGTGACTTAATGTCACAACTGCTGATCCGTTCATCAGCGTGACGCCAGGTGTCCCTTCTGTCTTGCCACTCTCTCTAACTGGGGCATTAATTCCTAAAATACGCGTATCCGTCATAGAAACTTCGACTTGTGATTCGCTACGTTCAGGGCCTAAAATAACCACATTTTGAAAAAGTCCTTTAGGTCCAGCAACCGTAATTCGTTCTTTACAAACGAACTGTCCAGGTTGTGATAAATCTTTCACTTTTGTTAGTTGATATCCTGGTCCAAATAATGCATCAATCTCTTGACGAGACAAATGAACATGTCGGCCAGAAGCTTCAACTTCAAAAGTATTTTGTTGTTGTTGCTGAATTCGTTTAACAACTTCTTCAACAATTTCATTCATTGAATCCAATTTGTTCATCTCCTAGTTTCGTGATATTTCAGCCATGGTGCTAATTAATTCTGTAGCCCAAGATTGAAAAAGGCCGAACAGTTGTGATTCTCCTTTTAACTGGAGAATAATTTTATCTAGTTGTAATTGAATTTCTTTTGAGGAATAGCGCCATTGTCTCTGTTGGTTAGTTAGAATAGTTACCTTTGATTCCAAAATGACTGGTTCCATTACAATCGACTGTTCTAAAATAAACTTCTCTAACCACTGTTGTTGTTGTTCGAAATATAACCAACCTTCTGTTGATAACGCTTCATTCGTTAAGAAAGGCAAATACAATAGATGGCTTAAGTGCCGAATCTCATAAATTGTTTCTTTTGATAAATGTTCTTGTTTTTGTTTTTGTGAGGAGGCCTTCACTGAATGAACCTCAGAAAGCAATGGGTTTGTTGAAGAGAAGCTGCTATTAATCCGATGCTCGCGTAGATAGCTTTTGGCGGCTGGCGTCAGAAAACTGCCTACAGGAAACACAAAATCCGTGCCATCTTCTAGTTCTTTTTTAAGCCTTTTGTTGCGAAGCATATCTTCTGTAATAACTGTCATAACACCCCTCCTCAATGAAAGTTTAGGACAGAAGTAATGAACCTACCTCTGCCCCAAAAAATCAAAATTATAATTCAGTTGTTGCGTGTGGTAAAATAGCGTCTACTTCTGTATGTGGACGTGGAATTACATGGACAGATAATAATTCGCCAACACGTTCTGCTGCGGCAGCACCAGCATCTGTTGCTGCTTTTACAGCACCAACGTCACCGCGAACCATTACTGTAACTAAACCGCCACCGACTTGTTCTTTTCCAATTAAAGTAACGTTTGCCGCTTTCACCATTGCATCGGCTGCTTCAACAGCACCTACTAAACCACGAGTTTCGATCATTCCTAAAGCATTTGTACTTGACATTATAATTTCCTCCTAAGATGTATGTTTTATTTTTAAAAATTTGGGACAATTAGCAATTTGACTTAGGTCCCAAACCCTAAATCCAATAATTCATTTGTTTTACTCTTACTCGCTCGTTTCTTGTTAGTTTAAGCGAGCTAAAACTTGAGCCACCACGGCATTTACTAGTTCTTCTTGATTGGTTGTTTCGCAAGAAGTAGCCACAGATGTGGTTGATGTTTGACCAAATTCTTGACGAATCTCTTCTAAATCACGCACGCCATATGCAACACGACGTAAATTGAACAGATTTTCAACCCCAATATTATCAGAAGTTGAGCTGCCACCAACTGCGCCACAGCCAAGTGTTAATGCTGGCACTAAGTTAGTTGAAGCACCAATGCCGCCAAGTGTACCAGAGGTGTTAACAAGCAAACGAGAGACGGGTTTTCTTAAGCCAAATTCACGAATGACTTCTTTGTTTTCTGTGTGAATGCCCATTGTATGACCCGCACCTTCACCTTTCAAAATTTCAATTGATAACGCGCAAGCTGCTTCCCAGTTTTCAACTGTATAGAAAGCAATAATCGGTGCCAATTTTTCTCTTGAAAATGGATATTTCAAGCCTACATGTGTTTCCTCGGCAACAATTAAGCGGCGATCTTTTGGAATAGATAAACCAACTAATGAAGCAATATGTTGAACGGAACGACCCACGATTTGCGGGTTCATTGTACCGTTTGGTCGTAAAATAAATTTAGCTAATTTGTCGGCTTCGGCTGGACTTAAGAAATACGCTCCCTGCTTAATTAACTCTTCTTTGACCGCTTCACGGTTGACAGTTTCAACAATAATTGATTGTTCCGATGCACAAATTGTACCGTTATCGAAAGTTTTTGAATCCATTATTTGTTTCACTGCATGAGGAACATTTGCGCTTCGTTCGATGTAGGCTGGTCCATTACCAGGCCCAACACCGATTGCTGGTGTTCCAGAAGAGTACGCTGCTTTAACCATTGCGTTTCCACCAGTAGCTAAAATTAAATTTGTTTCTTTATTTTTCATTAATTCGCTGGTCGCTTGCATGGTTGGCGTTTTGATGACCGAGACACAACCTTCTGGTGCCCCTGCAGCAATAGCCGCTTTTTGGATAATTTCTACTGTTTCAATAATCGATTTCAACGCATTGGGATGTGGTGAAAAAACAATGCTGTTGGCAGCTTTTAATGAAATTAATGCTTTGTAAATGACTGTTGATGTCGGGTTGGTAGAAGGAATTAATCCTGCAATTACACCAACTGGGACAGCAATTTCAGTGACTTTTTTGGCAGCATCATCATGGATCACACCAACTGTAGCTTTGTCCTTCATTTCGTCATATACTACTTTTGAAGCGAAAGCATTTTTGATGATTTTATCTTCATAGATACCAAATCCTGTTTCTTCATTGGCCATTTTCGCTAACTTTTCTCGTTGGTTAAATGTAGCCTCTGAAACTGCTTGGACAATCGCATCGATTTGTTTTTGCGAAAATGTTGCTAATACTTGCTGTGCCTCTTTGGCTTTTCTGATTAAATTTCTTGTTTCTTGGATGGAACGTAAGTCTTTATCTACTAATTCCACTCGTCTTCACTTCTTTCTATTTCAGCCATGATTGCTTGAATTAAAGCTTCTTTATTGGCAAATTTAATCTCACTTTTCTTTAAACTACTTAGGTTCATTTTGTAGGCTTGTTTGCGTAAATCAACCACGCGTTGTGTTTCTAATTTTTGGCGTGTGCCTGTGTGTTCTTCCAAATCTGGTGTTTCAATCTCTTCTTCAATTACTTCTACTTGTTCCATCGGTTCAGGTGCTGACTTGGGTTCTGGATCTGATAAAATCACTTCCGTTTGAGCATCAGCCCGTGAGATCACATGATGAGCAATTAAACAATTTAATTCTTTAGCTACTTCCGTGCCTACTTCAACGGCAGCTTGAACCGCGGCAACGTCACCAATCAGTTCCACAGTTGTTAAACCGCCATTAATAATTTCAGCTTTTAACAAAGTAACGTCGGCGGCTTTCAATGCCGCATCGGCCACACTAATGGCACCTAAAAATCCTTTGACTTCGACCATTCCTAATGCTTTCATTCAGGTCACATCCTTAATAACTCAACGGATTGTCAGCGATATTTTGAATGACTTGTTCAAACGCACTGCAAGCAGCTTTACATGCAGATTGACTACCTGTCAATAAGGCGCCGCCAAAGTTCGTTTCAGAAGGTGGGCCATAAAAGACACCCATTTGAACATCGGCAGCTTTCATTGCTGCATCTAAGCCAACCATTGCTTCTAGCGGTGGTGCAATCAGATAAGCAATCGCTTCACCTTCAGGAATATTCGCTTGTTCAGATAAAAAGCTACCCGTTCTTGATACTACATGTGCAAAATAAACAATGCTGTCATCTTCGTTAGCACTATAGAAGCTGGCTTCTTCTTCAATGACTTGCGTAATGACACTCAAGCCACTATTGACTTCGGCAGGACTCGGACCAGCAATAATGCCAATCACTTCACCGGCTAATTTGGTTGAAGCATTTGCTGCGCCAGCATACATACTTTTACCGTAAACTACAGTAACATCGGCGGCTTTGGTTGCTTCATCTAATGCAACATAAGTGACATCATCACAATCGGAAGTAACAATTCCTAATGAGCGATGTTCTGGTTTCAATGATAATTCTTTTGCTAATGCCGGATCGACATTGGGAATGACTTTCATACTTAGGACATTTGCGCCTAGACGATCATTTTTCATGAGAAATCCTCCTTTATTCAGCTTCTTTTAAATCAATACCAGATTTTTTCTTGTCTAACATTTTTTTAATAATTTCGGCAATGTAGGCCCCTGCTTCAACAGCCGGTGTCCCACCTTTGTGAATATTTGAAATAACTGTCCGCCGTGCTTCTGGCATACCGACAGTTGGTTTGTAAGCAATGTAGGCACTCATAGATTCAGCTGTTACTAAACCAGGACGTTCGCCAACTAGCAAGCAAACAACATCAGCGTCAGTGATTTCACCAATTTTATCCATTGCTGGCACGCGACAATATTTAACAAAAACTACATTGTCGAAATCTAAGTTGTACATGTTTAATCCTTGTTTAATTGCTGGTAGGACTTCTTTAATATTCGCTTCGATAGCAGCTGAACTAAGGCCATCCCCTACGACCATTTGGATTTTGGCTTTTGGTGTCGTATTTTTCCGAATGATTTCACTATTTTCTTCATCAAATTGACGACCATAATCTGGACGTGTTAAATATTCATCTTTACTGTTACAGATTGTTTTTGTAGAAATAAAATTCATTTCTTTTACCAAGTCTTCGCTTACGTCTGAAAAGACTGCATCTTGTGCTGCCGCATGGTCTGCTCGGAAACGTAATGTTGAACTAGTCATATAACGCGTCCCTGCACGACCAACGCCTAAACGAGCTGGCGAGAAAGCTTTCATTTTTAATAGTGCTTCAGGATCTACGGCATTTTTCAATAGTAATTGTTTACGTAAATCTACTTCAGTAATGTCAGGAATTAGGCCTTCTTCAATTTCTGTCGTTTCAGTGACGTGTGTTGTGACTGGTTTTTCTTCAGCAGTCACAGTGGCAGTCGAAACCGCTTGATTGTCAGCGACCATTTCTGTTAAAATTCCGGCAATCATTTCTTTTAATTCTTTTTCGTTCATTTGTATTCTCACCTCGTTTATTTAATAAATACAGATGCATCGCCAGCGCGACTTGTTAATTTTCCGTTTTCCATTAAGCCCATTTTTTCCATCCATTCTTCAAATTCTTTAATTGGACGTAAGCCTAATGTTTCACGAATCGTCGCAGTTTCATGGAACCCAGTTGTTTGATAATTTAACATGACATCATCGCCATGAGGAATCCCCATGATATACGTACAACCAGCTGTTGCTAATAACATTGCTAAGTTTTCCATATCATTTTGATCAGCTTTCATATGGTTGGTGTAGCAGACATCACAACCCATTGAAATTCCTGTTAATTTGCCCATGAAATGATCTTCTAAACCAGCGCGGATGACTTGTTTTGAATCGTAAAGATATTCTGGTCCAATAAAGCCGACAACGGTATTTACAATATACGGATCAAATTTTTTGGCTAAGCCATAACAACGCGCTTCCATTGTCACTTGGTCTGCGCCAAAGTTTGCTTCAGAAGAAAGTTCTGAGCCTTGACCTGTTTCAAAATACATCACATTAGGACCAGCTGCTTGACCACTGTGAAGCGCTAAATCTTGTGCTTCAGCTAAAATTTCTGCATTTAAACCAAATGCTGTGTTCCCTTTTTCTGAACCAGCGATGGATTGAAAGACTAAGCCAGTTGGCGCGCCTTGACGCATGGCTTCCATTTGTGTCGTTACGTGAGCAAGCACGCAAGTTTGTGTTGGAATTTCCCATTCGCTGCGGAACTCTTCAAATTTGTTTAAGATCCGTTTAACACTTTCTGTAGAATCATCAACAGGATTCAAACCAATTAACGCATCACCGGCGCCATAAGAAAGACCTTCCATAACTGATGCCATAATGCCATCGACATTATCGGTTGGATGGTTTGGCTGTAAACGATTTGAAAAAGTTCCGGGACGGCCAATCGTTGTGTTGGCGGTTTTTTCAATATTGATTTTTTTTGCGCCAACAATTAGATCCATGTTGGACATTAATTTACAGACAGCAGCAATCATTTCTGAAGTGAGTCCACGGGAAATTCGTTTGATATCAAAATCGGTTGTTTCCGAAGATAAGATAAATTCTCGTAATTCTGCAACTGTCCAATGTTTAATACTTTCAAAAATTCGCATATTGACTTGGTCAATAATAATGCGTGTCACTTCGTCTTCGTCATAATCAACAACGGGATTGTTAAACAAGTCATTTAAGGACAATTCCGATAAAACGACTTTCGCTGCCACGCGTTCTTCGGCTGAATTAGCAGCTACGCCAGCTAACTTGTCGCCAGACTTTTCTTCATTGGCTTTGGCTAAGACTTCTTTAACGGATGTAAATTGATAGACTTTGCCAAATAGTTTGGTTTTTAAAATCATCTTTGTGTCGCTCCTTTTTAATTAAATACTAAGGTCTTAACAATGACTGGAAGGACGGCTCCTTCTGCCACTGGTAAACCGATATCTACATAATCACCGTTTTCTACTTTGACCGAATCAAGACAGATAAACGGATAGTCTTTTGGCAGATGGGCACTTAAGGCATGCCCTAAAGCTTTCGCCATGTCTTCATCCACCATAACAATAATGGGAATTTGTTCAGCAACTAAACTAGCTAATCCTTCCACAATCCCTTGACCATAGCGTTGAATATCAGCAAATGTTGGATTGCTCATACCTCTAATTGCTAGGGCAATCTGGGGTGTTTCTTCAATACGATGCCAATTGAGTTTTTCTTGGATTCGCTGGCCTAGTTCTGTCACAGTAAGGGTTTCATCCTCTTGCGCTAATTTTAGAATTGGGATATTTTTTACCGGCAAAATTTGCTCACGGTAAGCGATCGTGCTTCCGCTAATTTCAGCAGTGTGTGAACCTGCTCCGACGACCGTCGCTCGGATTGTTTCTGCGCTTTCTAAGACTTCTTTTTCCGAAAAAATCAGTGACTTTCTCAGATATTTTCCTAAAAGTAAGCCGATGTCCCCATATTTAAAGAGATTCGTACTTGTCGTATTTAAGCAATCAGCCACACCACCAGAAAATGTTACAATTGGTAATTCCTCACCTTTTCGTAGTGGATGGTTGGTTACTAATAACTGGTAGAACGGACTTTGTGTCCCCAAGCCAATGCTATTTTCTAACACGGCAACTAATTCCGAAATAATTGGCAGTAAGTTTTGTTCGGTGGCTTGGTCACCAAGGTGCAAGGTTAGCCCTTTTTTATTTATAATTTCTTGAATCTTCGGAGCTATATAGGTGATTTTTTGTTGTTGATCTAATTTAATTAAGCGTCCGCCAATGTCAAAACAAGCCGTATCATTCACTTCACCATCTTTAAAGACAGCTAAATTTGTCGTTCCACCACCAATGTCTAAATTAACCACTGGTTTGCGTTTCGTTTCAGAATAAGTTTGAGCGCCAGCGCCTTTTCCGGCAATGATACTTTCTAAATCGGGACCAGCCGTAGCAACGACAAAATCACCTGCGTAGCCACTAAGTGCTCGTAGCACATTGTTGGCATTGCTTTTTCGAGCAGTTTCACCTGTGATAATTACCGCACCCATTTGAATATCTTGTTTATGAATGCCTGCTTGGCGATATTGCTCCGCTACAAACGCTTTGATAGGTTCTGCATCAATTTCTGATTGGTTAAGTAAGGGTGTAAAGATAATGTCACTTCGGTAAATGACTTTTTTATCAGAAATGCTGATACGTGGTACTGTAAACGCAGAGGCAAAATTTTCAACAGTTAATTCTGACAAGACTAATTGGGTTGTAGACGTCCCTAAATCAATCCCCACGGTTAAAAGTGTTTCCTTCGACATCGCCTGACTCGCCTCCTTTTGCATACAAAAAGGCACTTAAAGAATCGTTAGAAAATTTCTTTCTACTTTTCTTTAAGCGCCTTTGCTTAATCAATGAACAACATCACTGGTGTTCTGTTCGAAATAGAAACAGGTTTTAGTTCCCTGTTTATTGGATTCAATTGTAATTTTTCCTTTTAATTTATCTTTTACGTAGCTTTTGACAATCATCAAACCTAAACTGGTCTCGTTACTTTGATGAACGTCATAGCCTTTACCATTATCTGTAACAGTAATGGTAATCATTTTATTATCTAATGTTCCACTAAGTTTAACAACGCCACTTGTTTGTGGCTCAAATGCGTGATCAAAAATATTTTGTAATAGTTCGTTGACAACAAGGGAAATGGTGACCATTTGTTCGCTAGAAACCATAATGGCTGGATCAACATCCATCATCATCTCAATGGGTTGTGCGCCTTGAAAAAGATGTCTAAAATTATACATCACTGCTTCCAATGTTTGCCGTAAAGCAACGTCATCTTTGACTTGTTTTGACAGCAATTCATGGGTGGCTGCAATCGCCATAATTCGATTGACACTTTCATGAAGGACTTTTTTTGCTTCGGGGCTTTGCGTTCGCCGTTCTTGAATACGCAATAAGGAAACCACCGATTGCAAGTTATTTTTAACACGATGATGAATTTCACGAATCGCAACAGATTTGGAAATAATTTCCGCTTCTTTTTCTTTAAATTCTGTATTGTCTTGAATAATCATAATCAGTTGTTCTTCTGATGCCAACCACACTTTCCGAACCTTAAAATAATAATTAAGGTAGGTCGTTTTGCTTTCAATTGGTTGATTACTCATTTTATATTTCATTTGATACAACACATATTCAAAAGTTGTATAATCGATGGACAAATTGTCATAACTCATTCCAATGATATTATCCCGATAACCAAGTTTGCGATAAAGCTCTTGTGCATTGTGATTGGTAATTAATAAGTGACCTGCCGCATCAAAAATCAAAACGGCTTCTGCCAATTGATCAATAAATAATGCGTCGACTTGACTAGTTGATTTCGCTACTTTTGCTAACTGGCAGTTATTTAGCTCCTCTTTTTGTAAGTCCGCTTGAATCTCTTCATCTGCCGCAATCTCGACAATAATGACACCAATCGTTCGATGTTCATTGCGAATGGGATAGATATTTTGCTTAATCAAACGATTTTCCTGAGTCACTGCTAACAAACCAATGCTATTTAAGCTAGTTTGCATGGTACGCAGAACACCAGGTTCATTTTTTAATAAAGCTTCCATCCCGACGACATCTCCGCTATATAAAGAAGTTGTCTTCGCAGGCGGCTTATGATAAACGACTAGTGCTTGCTGTGACATTTCCTTATACACATCAATAAAAACATCTGCACTTTGATAGAGTGTCGTCGAAGAAAGATAACGTGCTGTACGTTGTAATTCTTTAATGTCTGATTCTGAAAGATTGGTATATTGGTGACATAATTGCTCTAATCGTTTCATTTATTCATCATCCATTACAATCAATTCTGCAATTTCACTCATACGTGCGCGTTTGTTCATACTTAACGTACGCAACATTTGGTAGGCTTCTTCTTCCGATATATGATTTTCTTTTACAAGAATACCTTTGGCTTTTTCGATAATTTTACGTTCTTCTAATTTTAAACTTAATTTATCGATTTGATTTAGTAACAGCTGCGTTTGTTTGCCTCGTTCAATGCTCATTTCAATTGTAGGTATTAATGATTTTTCATCTAGAGGTTTAACTAAATAACCCAGTGCACCTAATTTTTTAGCCTTGTCCGTATTTTGTACGTCACTGTATGCAGATAAAAAGACAATACTACTGGCTAGTTGGTCTTGAACAATTTTTTTACCTGCTTTTAGACCATCTAAAATTGGCATTTGAATGTCCATTAATACTAGGTCAGGTTGTGTTTTTTTACATACTTCAATTGCTTCAAAACCATCAGCTGCTTCACCGACTACTTCGTACCCTGCTTCTATCACAATATCACGAATATCGAGTCTCGTAATAGGTTCATCATCGACTATTACAATTCGTCCATCCATTTTCTTCACGCCCTTGTCCTTTCAACGCTATGTTCTGGTAATTTTACAAGTTACAGAAAAGTTTAAAATCTGTTGTAAACCTTCAATCACCGCTTGTAAGGCTGCTTCCACTGAGCTTACGTCACCAGAAATGACTACCGATCCAGAAAAACGATCAATAAAACCGATTTGGATATCTCCGCTTTTAGTCGCAATATCAACAGCGATAATTGCCGCTTCGCTCGGAGTGATTGTCAAAATACCTAGTGCATTGCTGGTGCCTTCTGGCAACCCTAATTTTGTATAAATTTCTTTATTAGGACTAGCAATGATGTGCGCTAACGTTACTTGTTTCCCAGGAACATATTCTTGAATCATTCGTTGTTTTTCTTCCAACCAGACTCGCTCCTTTAATTTAGCAAATAAAAAATCCTCAATAAAAAACGTAAAGGTTCCACTTTCGCTTTCTACTAAGGAGCTTCTTTGCTCTTAAATTTTGAAGCACGCCGTTGTGCTACCCACATTATATGTTATCGATTTCATCCTGTCAATCGCTTATAAGATAGAATTTAAAATTTTTGTCACTTCTGCTGCTGTTGGTTGGACAGGATTTGTTTTGGTGCAGCCATCCATCAATGCGCCTTCAGTTATTTTTTGGATCGCAGCTTGGACCTCTTCTTTTGGTAAACCATAATCACTAAAAGTGGCAGGCATGTTTAATTTTTGACGGAGTTGCTTGATTTGTCGAATAAATTGTTGAACACCAATCCGTGCATTGGTTGTCTGTGTATCATTTAGACAATTTGCTAACTGCGCATAACGTTTAGCTGTTGGTTCGTTGGTGACTTTGCCATTCGCTAAGCCACTGTTATATGCAATGACTTCAGGTAAGAGCATTGCATTCATTCGTCCATGTGGCACATGTAAACGCGCACCGGCCGCATGAGCAATACCGTGATTCAAGCCTAACGAAGTAACATTAAACGCCATCCCTGCCATACATGAAGCTAAATGCATATTTTCACGGGCTTGTTGGTTGCTACCCTCATTAAAGGCTATTTCTAAATTGTCGAATACTAAGCGAACGACTTTTTCGCACAACGCATCTGAAATCGGATTTGCTTCTGTTGAAACATACGCTTCAATAACATGCGTTAAGACGTCCATTCCTGTATCCGCTGTGATTTTTGGTGGCACACTCATCACTAAATTTGTATCTAAAATCGCAATTTCTGGTTGAATTTCATCTGTTACAAGCGGGATTTTGGTGCCAGTTTCAGCAACCGTAATCACTGAAAAATTCGTAACTTCTGAACCAGTTCCACTAGTTGTAGGAACCGCAATAAACTCAGCAATCTGAGTTTGCAAAGTACGTTTGCCAAAAAATTTCATTGCTTTGGCCGCATCAATAGCGGATCCCCCACCTAAAGCTAATATCGTATCTCCTTGAAATGTCGCTAACTGCTTAATTCCCGCAGCAATCTTATCAATTGGTGGATCGGGGATGATATCACTAAAAATTTGCCATTCACTTTTTGTTAAATGCTTTGTCACTTCATTCACAAATCCAGAGTCAACCATGAATGGATCTGTGACAATGAAAACACGTCTATCATGAAGTGTTTCCAAATTGGCTAATGCGCCTTCTCCTACCCATAGTTCGGTAGGGAAATGAATTGTTTTCATCTCAATTCCTCCTTAATAAAATACAAAAAGACACTTCAAACAAACGAAAAATCATCTGTCTGAAGCGTCTTTGCTTCCTTATGTATACGCCATTGTACACGAAACCTTATCCATAGAGTACAACGCCTTTAATTAATTGTCAATAAAAAAAGGGAATATAGCAGTACGTCATTGTACCTGAAATCTCCTTCAACATTGAAAGACCAGCCCAAAATTCCCAAAAGCACTTCCTCGTGCCATTAATTGGATTAATACAAATATCTTGGGCTGGATTTTCAACACAAGCGTTGTTAAGAAACATCCTGTTTTGCCTCGAAACAGCATGCCCAATAATGAGAAAATGAAAAGACCTGACTTAAAAGCAACCTTGCTTCTTCACAGTGGCGGGACCGTGCCAGATTCTCACTGGCTTCCATTCATATTTTTCATAAAATATTCGTTTAATCTATCTGAAATTTACCATAAGTTTTTTAGAAAAGCAACTGTTTACAATCCATCTTCTTTAATTTTATGGAAAACCTTTTCGCTTCGTTCATAAAAAACATCAGGTCGTTGTGCTTGAACATTTAAATAGCGAGCCAACGCATAAAAATAATCTGATAAACGATTGGTAAAAATTAATACCTCTTCGTTAATTTTGGCTGTCCAATTTAAACGAACAATGATGCGTTCTGCGCGCCGTGCAATCGTCCGAGCCACATGAACCATACTGGCTGCTGAGGTTCCGCCAGGTAAAATAAAACGATCAATATCTGGTGATTGTGCAGTGTAGAAATCAATCCGCTGTTCTAGCCAATGCACACTTTCCTTTTGTAATTTAAATGGTCGTTGTGCTTCAATCGGTGTTGACAAATCTGTTCCCGCATCAAAAAGTAAATGTTGTAAAGCTTCTAGTTCTTCTTTAATTTCTTGATTTTCTTGTGGAAGTTGGCTGATAATATAGCCGACCCAAGAATTCAATTCATCAATCGTTCCATAACTTTCAACTCGATCAGAATCCTTAGCGACGGTTGAGCTGCCGACTAATTTCGTCATTCCCTTATCGCCAGTTTTTGTATAAATTTTCATTCTGCTTCATCCTCCTCTAAATAATCTACTAATTCTTGCAAGCCAATTTTTTCAACAGAAGAAATTTCAAAAATTCTTGTTGCACCCGCACTTTTTAATTGTTGCCGAACAATCTCTAACTGCTGAGAATCTTGTGCTAAATCAATCTTGGTTAAAATACCAATGATTTCTTTCGGGAAAATACTACCAAATCCTGGTGAAAAAACTTGTTGTGTTTCTACAGCACTTTGAACCAAACCGATCACATCTGCTTCTGCCGCTGTGACGTTTAATGCATTATAATATTGTCGATGCAAAATAAACTCGCCTGGTGTATCAATCATTTCTGTATGAAATTCCACCGCCTGTGTTTTATCATAAATTAATTCTTTGCCTTGCAGAGCTTGACATAACGTGGTTTTGCCACAACCGATAGCTCCCATTAAAATGATTCGTTTCATCGCTACCTCCATAAAAAAGGAGCCCAAAGCAAGTACCATCACGTACTTAGTCTTGGGCTCCTTTGCCGATTTGTTAAAACACGCCATTGTGTTTCTGATTCTTTGCCTTTATCTTACCTGTTTCCAAAAAACTTGTCAAAATTATTGAATAGTTTCCCAAACTTTATGTTGTTTCTGAAAATAGGAGACAATATCTGTTTCAAAAATTGTTTGTAAAAATTCTTTGGAAGCCAACGTTTGAAAATCACCTTGCGCGGCCACTTTCCCTTGCTTCATAAACACAATTTTTTCACTTAGCGTTAACGCTAAACGGATATCATGAAACACCCCGATTAACGTTTTCCCTTCTTGCGCACTCCACTCATTTAACTGCTGAATCAATTCTTGTTGATAACGAATATCCAAATGATTATTGGGTTCATCCAATAAAATAATTTCTGGATCTTGTACAAATAATTTAGCCAAAAATACTCGTTGTTGTTGTCCTCCTGAAAGCTGATTGACAACTTTATCTTTTAAAGGCAATAAACCCGTGCGTTCTAAATAATAAAGGACTCGTTCTTTTTCTTGTTTAGAAACAATAGGTAAAAAACGTTGTGCTTGTTGTCGATACGCCCCCATCAAAACTGTTTCGTAAACCGTATAATCAAAAGCAACTGTCGTGAATTGACTCATCATCGCTACTTTCGTTGCCAATTCCTTCCGCTTTTGTCCATGAACTTCTTGACCATCAATTAAAACAGAACCACTATAAGGGACAAGTCCGGCAATCGTTTTTAAAAGTGTCGTTTTACCGCAACCATTTGGACCTAAAATACAAGTTTTACTACCTGTCGGAAAAACGAGAGAAATATCTTTTAAAATGGGGGTTTGTTGGAGTGTTACAGCTGTTTTTTTTAATTCAATCATGCAGCAACGCCCCTTTTTTTAAAGTAAATATACAAGAAGAATGGCGCTCCAATCAAGGCTGTTACGGCCCCGATGGGAATTTCTCTTGGTGATAAAATCGTGCGGGCAATTGTGTCCCCTATTACCATGATGGTCCCACCTAAAATTGCCGAACCGGGAATCAGCCAGCGATGAGTCGCCCCTAGATAGCGACGGACAATATGTGGTGCTATTAAATCAACAAAACCAATCACACCGACAAATGAAACCGCACTTCCTGCCAATAAACTAGCCAAAAGAATAATGCGTAGTTTTGCTGTTTTGACTTCTACTCCCGCTAACATCGCATGTTCTTCTCCTAAACCGAGAACATCCAATGCGTTGGCATCAAACCAAAGAAACAGACTGCTGACAAGCAAGATTGGACAATAAATAGCAATTTTTTGCCAATTACTGCCAGAAAAACTACCCATTTGCCAAAAGACTAATTGTTTCAAATAATCTTGGAAAAGTGCTGTAATCAACGTCAAAATAGCACCGACAAACAAGGTCATAATCATTCCCACTAAAACAACTGTTTGATTGGACATTTGACTATCCATTGTTTGCGTAAATAACAAAACTAAAAAGACCGTTGCTAAGCCAAAGATAAAACCAGTTAAAGGCAATAAAAATGCCCCTAAGATCGAAGCAGTTACTCCAGTTACCATGATTAACGCAGCGCCTAAGGATGCTCCCGCTGATACGCCCAAAGTATACGAAGAAGCTAAAGGATTACCTAAGAGCGATTGCATCACCGTGCCACTTACTGCTAAGCCTGCGCCCACGAGATAGGCCATCACGACACGCGGTAACCGAACATTCCAGATGATTCCCTCTAAAATCCCGTCTTCTGAAACCGTCTTTTTCACTAAAATTTGAAGCAAATCCGTTAACGAAATCTGAACACTTCCAATTTTAATACCCAAAAAGAGCATGCTCATACTGATCAAGAGCATCAGTATGAGACACGTTTTTTTACTCATCTTTTAAATCCTTGTATTCCTCTGGATAAACAGCTTTTGCCATTTGTTTTAATGCTTTGGTAATGTGGTTATTTGGTAAAGAGCTAGACATGTTATCAATTTCGAAAACTTCTTTGTTTTGAACTGCAGGAACGTTTTCCCAGTTTTTACGAGCTAAAATTTCTTTGGCGGGATCTTTCATATAGTTAACATTGGTTAAAATGACTTCTGGTTTTGCAGCAACGGCCGCTTCTTCTGTCACTGGTAACCAGCCTTTTTCATTTGCCAAAACATTTTTTGCCCCAATTGTTTCAATCATTTCATTTAAAAATGTCCCATTACCAAAGCTATAAATGTCTGGTAAGGCAGCTACTTCAAACAAAACAGTTTTTGGTTTTTTAATGGTTTTACCAATTTTGGCTACTTCGTCGATTTCTTGATCCATTGTTTTGATTAACTTTTGTCCTTTTTCATGTTCAGATAAGCTATCCGCGATGAATTGGACGTCTTCTTTGATTGCTTTGATACTTGTACTAGTGGGGATATTAACGACTGTAATTCCAGCATCTTCCACTTGTTTCCAAACACTTTCTGAGCTAGCTAAATTGATGTCATTCACATAAACAATTTGTGGTTTCAAGGCAATCAATTTTTCGGCATCGACAGCCATCATATCCATTTGTGGTAATTTTTTTAAATCAGTCATCATTGTACTACTTTGAGTATCAACTGCGATTAATTGGTCGGTTTTACCTAAGTCTTCAATCACTTCTGTTGTTGATGGTACTAGGGAAATAATTTTGGTTGCTTCTTTGGGTAAAGTAATTTCTTTACCGCTACGGTCTTTGGTTGGTAACGTTACTTCTGTTTTTTCAGAAGAGGTAGTTGCTTTCTTTTCCTGTTTACCACATCCTGCTAAGCCAAGTGTTGCTACTAAACCTAAAGTCATCATTGTTAAAGTAAATTTTTTCATTTTTTCATCCTCGCATTCGTCTATTTTATTTTGGGGAAAATTTTCTGAAATGAACCTCCTTTGTCTCAACGTCAAAACAATACAAAAAAACCACTTTTTTCTCCAATAGAAAAAAAGCAGTCACTTAACTATGCTAATGATATACTCAGCCAGTTATCTTCAAAGCCCCTTCTTTTTCCTACAAAAGAATGATTAGACTTATCAAGCCGGTATCCTGACTTAGCTTCTTCTTACTCCCAATCCTTCCAGAATAATCTGTGGTCTTATTGGTTTCATCCACCATACAGTAGGTAGGTCTGTAGAGGATTCGCACCTCTTTCCCTGACACTTCATAAGTACATATATATTGTATCTTCGTTGATAACTAATTTTCAAACCAGTGATTAGACGTCTTTGTCTAATGACACACATTTATTATAACGGTTATCAATCATTTGTCAACGCTTCCTCAAGCAAAAGAAAAACTTTTCTTGTTTTAGTTATTAGACGTTGTTCCGTTTTTCTATTCATGATAAAATAAATCCTAGTTTGAATAAGAAAGAGGTTAACTTGATGAAAATCGTCATTTTGTTACTTGTTGCCTATTTATTAGGTTCGATTCCCTCAGGTGTTTGGATTGGTAAACTTTTCTTTAAAAAAGATATACGCCAATTTGGGAGTGGGAATACAGGAACAACCAATACATTTCGTGTCTTAGGGAAACCTGCCGGAATTACGGTATTATTAATGGATATCTTGAAAGGAACGTTAGCCACTTCATTACCCTATTTGTTTGGTTTACAAGGCGTGAATCCGCTCTTCTTTGGGGTAGCAGCTGTTTTAGGGCATACCTTCCCTATTTTTGCCAATTTCAAAGGTGGTAAAGCCGTAGCCACTAGCGCTGGCATGTTATTAGCATACAGCCCCACATTTTTTATTTATTCTGCTCTTATTTTTGTGATTTGTCTGTATCTAACCAGTATGGTGAGTTTAACAAGTATGATTAGCGCTGTACTAATTACACTTTCTACTATTATTTTGCCTTTCACTGTCCCAGCTATTTTACCAACATTTAACTGGTTATTAACCGTGATTGCGATTGCTTTGACTACTTTTATCTTTGTCCGTCATCGTGAAAACATTCAGCGAATTAAAAATGGAACAGAAAGTCGCCTTTCTTTTGGCTTACGTGCAAAAAAATAAAGAAAAAGGCTGTGAACAAATAATGTTCACAGCCTTTTTCTTTATTTTACACTAATCATATACTGTGTTTTAAATAGTTCGTTAGCTGGTAACTTATTGATGCCAAATTTTTCAGCGAGTTGGCCAGTTGCGTCGACAGCATCAGCAATCCCGCACCAAGGTTCGATACAGACAAAAGGCGCTTCTTTCGGTGTCGGTGACCAAATCCCCACAAAAGGCATTTCTGGATAACTCAAAGTGACTTGATGGTCACTTTCGTCTGTGGCAATCGTAATTGCTGTTTGACCTTTTGTTTCAAAAATCATTGCATCATTTTCAAATAATTGATGCGTTAAGTCAAAGCTGGTATTCGTTTGGGCTAGCGTTTTATTCGCTAAATCAATAAACGGGCCTGCTAAGGGAATCTGTGTCCGTGATTTTTTAGGTGAAAAACTTAGATAATAATCTTCAAACGTTAGTGAAGATTCTAAAGGTACATTAAAGGCTGGATGACCACCAATCCCAAAATACATCTCTTCTTTCCCTGTGTTTTCTACTTGGTAGTTTACAGTCAATTCTTGATGTTCTAATGTATAAGTAATCACTAGTTCAAAATCAAAAGGATACTTCTTCTTGGTTTCTTTTGTTGATTTTAGTGAAAAAGAAACTTCTTCTCCACCTTTTTCAATCACATCAAATACTTGATCACGAGCAAAACCATGTTGAGTTAAATGATACGCTTGATTTTGGTACATATACGTATCTTCTTTTAGACGACCGACAATCGGAAAAAGTACGGGCGCATGGCGGGCCCAAAATTCAGGATTTCCTTGCCAAATATATTCAATGCCGGTTTCTTTTGATTGTAAACTTACTAATTCTGCTCCTTCTTCAGCAAATGTTGCGATTAGAAATTCATTTTCAATTTGTACAGTCATTGCGTTGTCCTCCTAGTTGATACGAGCAATTGCTTATTTTTCCAACTCTTTAATAAATTGTTGATTTAACACTTTTAAATAAGTCCCTTTCATACCAAGAGAACGTGATTCAATAATTCCAGCTGATTCTAATTTTCTTAAGGCATTCACAATTACGGAACGAGTAATGCCTATTTCATCTGCAATACTTGAAGCAGTTAAACGACCTTCTTCGCCATCTAAGGCTTCAAAAATGGCATGGACGGCTTTTAATTCACTATAGGAAAGAGTGTTGATGGCCATTTGCACGGCAGTCGCACTGCGAACTTCTGCTTCAATTGTTCTGGATTGATGATACAAAATTTGCATGCCGACAACGGTCGCACTATATTCAGCTAACACTAAATCATCCTCGTTAAAGGATTTTTCAACACGCGCTAAAATAATCGTACCCAAGCGTTTGCCAGCACCGTACAAAGGCACAATAGTGGTTAACCCAAACGGATACAGCTCTCGTGATTCAAAAGGAAATGCAGTTAAATCACTATCTATTGGAATATTTGCTTCGGTTACTTTGAGCATATCCACGGCCTCGGTGTATCCTTGAGGAAATTTTTTCTCTTTAAACATATTTTTGATACGGGCATTATTAACATCTAATTTTTCAGTATACCCCAACAAATCCCCTGAACTGCTAATAATATACGCATTACTTTCTAAAATATCCCCTAAAATCATTGCCATTTTGTTGTACGGAAGTTCTGCTTGTACGTCAAACAGATTGTTTTTTTGCAAAAGCTCGTTCACTTGACGTGTTTTTTCTAATAATGTAGCCATCTTTTCTCCTCCAGCCTTTTTTATAAGATATAACGACTTAAATCTTCATTTTGAACAATGTCATTCAATTTTTCATTGACATATGCTTCGGTAATCGTAATTTCACCCATTTGCATATCTGGTGCTTCATATAATAAATCTTCTAATAAACGTTCTAAAATTGTGTGTAAACGACGCGCCCCGATATTATCTGTATCACGGTTTACATCATAAGCGATGTGTGCTAACCGTTCAATTGCTTCTTTGGTAAAGATGACTGAAACATTTTCTGTACCGATTAATGCTACATATTGTTTAATTAAAGCATTGTTTGGCTCAGTTAAGATACTTACGAAGTCATCAGCCGTTAAATCATCTAATTCAACTCGAATTGGGAAGCGGCCTTGTAATTCTGGAATCAAGTCACTTGGTTTTGACAAGTGGAAAGCACCTGAAGCGATAAATAAAATGTGATCTGTTTGTAAAGGACCATACTTCGTGTTAACTTGGGAGCCTTCAACAATCGGCAAAATGTCTCTTTGTACTCCTTCACGAGAGACTTCGCCCGAATTTTGTTGACTTTTGGAGGTGATTTTATCAATCTCATCGATAAAAATAATTCCGCTTGATTCAGCTAAACGAATAGCTTCACTATGGATATCAGCGTCATTGACAATTTTTGCTGATTCTTCTTTCACTAATAATTCTTGTGCTTCTTTCACCGTTACAGTACGTTCGATTTTTTTCTTTGGTGACAGAGCGCCTAACGTTTCATTTAAGTCGATACCCATTTGTTCTAGGCCATTGTTCATAGCTGGCATCGTTTTCTTCGGTTCTTCAATTTCAATTGTTACTTCACGATTATCTAATAGACCTTTTTCCAGCTGTTCCAAAATTGTTCGGCGATTCGTTCGAATATCTTCCGTTACTTCTTCTTGTGCTTCTTGCTGTTGCTGAGCCATGTTAAACATGTTCATCATTTGTTCAAATTGATTACCGCCAGCCTGTTTTTGTTCTTTTTTAATTCCAGGCACTAATACTTTGACTAAACGTTGATTGGCCTTTTTCAACGCTTGCGCGTACACGCGACTGTATTGTTGTTTTTCAACAATTTGGATCGCATTTTCTACTAAATCTCGAACCATTGATTCGACATCCCGACCGACATAGCCTACTTCTGTAAATTTGGTTGCTTCAACTTTTACAAAAGGCGCATTGACAATTTTTGCGAGACGACGAGCAATCTCAGTTTTACCAACACCTGTTGGTCCAATCATTAGTAAGTTTTTAGGCGTAATATCTTGTTGCATATTTTCTTCTAATTGCAAGCGACGATAGCGGTTACGTAAAGCTACCGCCACTGATTTTTTGGCAGCTTGCTGTCCAACAATATATTGATCTAGTTCTTTGACTATTTCTTTTGGTGTTTTGTTTAATTCATTCATGGATTTTCCCTCGCTTATAATTCTTCTACAATGATATTATGATTCGTAAATACACAGATATCTGCAGCAATATTTAAGGCATTTTTAGCAATCTCTTTCGCTGGCATTTCTTTATCGCCAAAGTTTTTCATGGCTCTTGCAGCGGACAAAGCAAAATTACCGCCTGAACCAATTGCTAAAATACCATCGTCTGGTGTGATGACTTCCCCAGTTCCTGAAACTAAGAGCATTTCTTCCTTATTCATCACAATCAGCATAGCTTCTAATTTTTGCATAGACTGTTGTGTACGCCACTCTTGGGCTAACTCAACCGCAGCTCTCGTTAAGTTTCCGTTGTATTCATTTAATTTTCCTTCAAACTTTTCTTCTAATGTAAAGGCATCTGCCACACTCCCTGCAAAACCGACAACGACTTCATCATTGTAAATACGGCGCACTTTTTTGGCCGTACCTTTCATAACGACAGATTCGCCCATTGTTACTTGGCCGTCACCAGCCATTGCAAATTTTCCATCTTTTTCGACTGCACAAATTGTTGTAGAGTGAAATTGTGATTCAACCATTATTGTTCCTCCTAGACGTTTACCTCCATTATGCACGAGGATGAAACGTTCGATAATTTTTTTGTAAACTTTCTTTTGTCACATGCGCATATATCTGAGTTGTGGATAAATTAGCATGTCCTAATAATTCTTGAACTGTCCGCATATCGGCGCCATTATTTAATAAGTGTGTCGCAAATGTATGGCGTAACATGTGGGGATGAATTTCCGCATTTAATGAACTTTTTTTAATTAGTTGGTTTAAGACATATTCAATCCCTGTTGGCGTGATTTGTTCACCATGATGATTAACAAAGACATACGGATGTTTTTTTTGATATTTTGTCATTAATAGCGCGCGGCCATTCTCTAAGTAATCCTTTAAGGCGTCTTGTGCAAATGAACCAAAAGGCACATAGCGATCTTTATTTCCTTTTCCGTGAACCAATAAAACAGAAGCTTGAAAGTCAACTGCGTCCACCGTTAAGTTCGCACATTCACTGACCCGAATGCCAGTCCCATACAGAACTTCTAGCAACGCTTGATTTCTCAAATCAAGCGGTTGCTCGCCTTGTGCGCTCTCAAATAATGCATCCATTTCTTTTTCATAAAAAAAACGGGGCAACCGTAACTGCTTCTTTTTCATATGAACATAGGAAAAAGGATTTTCTTGGATTGCTTCATTTTTTAATAAGAATTGATAAAAAGAACGCAAACTGGCAATTTTTCGACTAATCGAATTGCGGCTATATTCCTGATCGTATAATTCGCTCAAATAAGCCCGAACATCCAAATGTTCCACAGTCAAATAATTGTCATTACCTGAAGTCTTTAAAAACGAAAAAAAATGTTGTATATCTTCTTGATATGCTTTTTTTGTTTTTTCTGAATAGCCTCTTTCGACAATAAGATAACGAGCAAATAACTCAGGCCAATTCTTTTCTTCCATGTGATAGCCCTCCTCATTCGATTACAAAGTAACTTTAGCATAACCTTTTTCAAAAGACAATTAAGTTGTCAGAATTTAATCAATATTTCTAAATATGTTCACAATTTTAACTATTCTTTAGCTTTTGTTATTTTTTTCTAAAAATTAAAAGACTGAGTATCATCACATTTCTTAGCAATGATGCTCGGTCTTTTCTCATATTTTTTCTAATTTAGTCTAAAGATTGGATAACTTGAGCTTGGACATCTAAGGCCCGATTAGCAATTGCTTCATAGCGTTCTTTTTTGTCACGAATTCGTTCAGGTAACTCTGGGAAAAGCCCAAAGTTTGCATTCATTGGTTGGAAATGTTTGCCTTCTGCATGTGTAATATAATAAGCCATACTTCCTAAAGTCGTTTCGCGAGGGAATTCAATCGGCTCTTCCCCTTTGGCAAGACGAGCTGCGTTAATACCTGCAAGTAAACCACTTGCCGCGCTTTCAACATATCCTTCAACACCAGTCATTTGTCCAGCAAAAAACAGATCGTCACGTTTTTTTGATTGGTAGGTTGGTTTTAGCAACTCTGGAGAATTCATAAAACTATTACGATGCATGACGCCATAGCGAACAAATTCAGCATTTTCTAATCCTGGAATCATACGGAATACTCGTTTTTGTTCGCCCCATTTTAAATGCGTTTGGAAACCAACAATAT
Organism: Enterococcus sp. AZ119; assembly: GCF_050546175.1. Classification (NCBI taxonomy): domain Bacteria; kingdom Bacillati; phylum Bacillota; class Bacilli; order Lactobacillales; family Enterococcaceae; genus Enterococcus; species Enterococcus sp. AZ119. Next base: position 1,350,762 of record NZ_CP172951.1, read on the forward strand.
TGTATAAAGAAGCTGCAGCATTGTCTTGACGTAATTGAATTACAGCATAAGGGCGTTTACCTGTTTTAGGGTCTTCTAGTCCGACAGGTTTCATTGGGCCAAACAACATGGTTTTAATGCCACGTTGCGCCATTACTTCAATGGGCATACAGCCTTCGAAAAACTTCTCTTTTTCAAACGTGCGTAAAGGAACCACTTCTGCATTGACTAGCGCTTCATGAAAAGCATTGAATTCTTCTTCAGTCATCGGACAGTTTAAGTAAGCCGCTTCGCCCTTGTTATAACGAGATTTTAAATAAACTTTATCCATGTCAATTGTTGATTTATCAATAATTGGTGCTGCTGCATCGTAAAAATAAAAGCCTTCAGAACCATTAAATTCTTGAATTTTTTGAGATAAGCTTTCAGAGGTTAAGGGACCCGTTGCAATAATTACAATCCCTTCCGGAATATCAGTGATTTCTTCATTTTTGATTGTAATTAATGGATGACTTTTAATTTTTTCAGTGATTGTTTCAGAAAAAGAATCACGGTCAACTGCTAAGGCGCCGCCAGCTGGTACAGCGGTTTGATCTGCACTACCAATAATGATTGAATTTAAACGGCGCATTTCTTCTTTCAAAACACCTACCGCATTGGTTAAACTGTTTCCACGTAATGAATTAGAACAAACTAACTCTGCAAAATTTTCTGTTTGATGCGCTGGTGTCTTTTTGACAGGGCGCATTTCATATAAATCAACTGGTACACCAGCATTGGCCACTTGCCATGCCGATTCACTTCCGGCTAAACCGGCACCAATAATTGTGACTTTTTTTGTCATGTATAAAAATTCCTTTCTATGTCAAGAAGTTAAGAGCTGTCTCTTACAAACTCAATTCATTTTACTAAAAGAGAAGACCGAAGTAAATTCTTCGGTCTCAATTTTTCTTATTTTTGGACGTTTTCTTCATAATCGCCATTGATACAAACGACTTGTTTGCCGCCTTTAACTTTTTTCTCTACTAAATATTGCCCACATTTTGGACATGGTCGGCCTACTGGTTTGTCCCAAGAAGTGAAGTCACACTCTGGGTACCGACTACAGCCATAGAAAATCCGATTTTTCTTTGATTTGCGTTCGATAACTTGTCCTTCGTGACACACAGGACACGTCACGCCAATTTCTTTAACGATCGCTTTTGTATTCCGACAATCTGGGAAATTACTACATGCATAAAATTTTCCGTAGCGACCCAGTTTAATCACCATTGGATGTCCACATAGTTCGCAGTCAAAGCCTGCTGGTTCATCTTTAATTTGGATTTTTTCAATCTTTTCTTCGGCATTTGTTAATTCTTTTTCGAAGGGCTTGTAGAAACGATCGACAACTTCAACCCATTTTTCTTGGCCTTCACCGACTTTATCTAAGTCCGTTTCCATTGTCGCTGTAAAATGTGTATCGACAATTTGTGGGAAAAACTCTGAAACTAGAGAATTCACAATTTCACCTAATTCCGTTGGTTCAAACCGTTTATTGGTTAGCTTCACGTAATAACGCCGTTGAATGGTTTCTAATGTTGGCGCATACGTTGATGGTCGGCCCACACCATTTTCTTCTAAAGTCCGGATTAACGTGGCTTCACTAAAACGAGCCGGTGGTTGAGTAAAGTGTTGTTTCGGTTCGATATCGACCGATTTAACAACGTTACCTTCCACTAATTCAGGTAAAATATTTTCCTTGTCTTCTTTACCATCATCGCGACCTTCAACATATACTTGCATAAACCCTTTAAATTTCACTTTGGAGCCATTGGCAATAAACGTTACGCCGTTTTGTTGAAGCGTGACCTTCATGGTATCTAAAATCGCTGGTGTCATTTGACTAGCTACAAATCGCGACCAAATAAGAGTATATAATTTTAATTGATCTTTATCTAAATACTTCTTCATTTCATCAGGTGTTCTTAAAACGCTTGACGGACGAACCGCTTCATGGGCATCTTGTGCACCTTGCGTATTTTTTGCTTTGCGGCCGCCATGTGCTGAGAACTCATCTCCGTAGGTCTTTTCAATGAATTCAGCAGCTTCTGCTTTGGCGGAATCGGCAATTCTGGTTGAGTCTGTACGCATGTAGGTAATCAGCCCCACAGTGCCTTGTTTCCCTAAAGCAATTCCCTCATACAATTGTTGCGCAACCATCATGGTTTTACGGGTACGGAAATTTAATTTACGTGCCGCTTCTTGTTGTAAACTACTGGTTGTAAAAGGTAATGCAGGATTACGTTTCCGTTCTTTTTTCTCAACTTTTGTAACATCGTAATCTTTACCGTCAATCCGAGAAGTGATTTCTTTCACCGCTTCTGCATTTGGTAATTTTTTCTTTTTACCATCTACGCCCCAGAAATTTGCTTTGAATTTCTTGCGACCTTTTTGGAAATTCCCATCAATGCTCCAATATTCTTCAGGTTTAAATTCTCGAATTTCATTTTCTCGATCAATAATCATTTTTAAAGCAACAGATTGCACACGACCAGCACTCAAACCTTTTTTGACTTTACGCCATAAAATAGGACTAATCGAGTATCCAACTAAACGGTCTAAAATGCGCCGTGCTTGTTGCGCATCAACTAAATCAACGTTGATGGTTCTAGGTTCTTTAAATGCCGCTTTTACCGCTTCTTTAGTGATCTCATTGAATACCACACGGTTTTTATCTTTTAAATCAAGGCCAAGAAGATAAGCTAAATGCCAAGCAATTGCTTCACCTTCTCGGTCCGGATCGGCTGCGAGATAGACTTTTTCAGCTTTTTTTGCAGCCGCTTTTAAACTTTTGATGACATCGCCTTTTCCGCGAATCGAAATATAATGAGGTTCATAATTATTTTCAATATCAATCCCCATTTTACTTTTTGGTAAATCGCGAATGTGACCAACACTGGCAACCACCTTGTAGTTTCTTCCTAGATATTTTTCAATTGTTTTGGCTTTGGCAGGTGATTCTACAATCACGAGATACTTATAGGCCATTCAATTAGCTCCTTTCGCGTTCGCTTTCCTACTATATAATATATGTAAAAAACGCACAAATCGTAATACATCATATGCTATATAGAATAGGTTTGTCAAGACTAGGCTTTCTAACATTTCTGTCATTTCTGTTTGACTGTCCGAATTTATAAATAAAAAATGCCTATGATTTATAGATTTTATCCTAAAGCATTAAAATACCTATAACATTCCAAATAAAATGAGTCAAGACAGCAGCTTCAAAGCGACCCGTGCGTAGATATACCCAACTTAAAGCTAAACCCATGCCCCAATAAATAACAAAACTACCTATATCTGTCGGCGTGTGCACAAGTGCAAATAAAATAGAAGAAACGAGTATGCCTATTTTTGAAGCTGGCTTGAAAAACGCTTGAATCCCGACACGAAAAATTCCCTCTTCGAAAATTGGCCCAATCACACCTGCAAAAATAAGTATAAGCCCTTTAGGAATAGATTGGACAATTTCTTCAACACTTTGTTGGTTAGAGGTCGTCTCTAATCCTTCCAGACGTAATAAGAAATCACCAAATATTCCCACACAAAAGATTATCACCAAACCTAACAAGACCACTGGCAAGGTTTCTTTGATTCCTAAAAAAGTCCAAGTTATGAGCTTTTTCTTTTTCAAAAAAGCAACAAATAGATAGACGAAATAGGCACCAAGTCCAACAGCCACTAATCCACTAACAAAGCGAAACCAAAAATTTTCTGTAGAAAATTGAACAACTGAGACCATCATCAAAGGAATTTGATCCAAAATCAAAAAGCCCAGTAGCTGCATACCAAACAACCATCTTTTTCTAACAACCGTTTCCATTTAGACACTCCTAACTACCAACCAAAAGATTAAAATCTGATTAAATAGTACCGAAGTGAACGTAGGTTGTCAATTCACAATTAGTAAAAGTCACAATTCTTCACAAATATCATCAATTGTCTGAACACATTTAGCGCCGTCCTGAATTAATTCATGGCAGCCTGTTGAAAAAGACTGGAAAATACTTCCCGGTACGGCAAATACCTCGCGCCCGTAATCCATCGCCGCTTGTGCAGTAATTAAAGAGCCACTATTCTTACGAGCTTCCATCACGCAGACCCCTAAAGATAATCCAGCAATAATGCGATTACGTGCAGGAAAATGATATTTTTTCGGCCCACTCCCATTCACATATTCTGTTAAAACAAGCTGATTCTGCTTCATAGTTTGCTGTAATTCTTTCTTTTCATACGGATAATATACATCTAATCCAGTGCCTAAAATTCCAATTGTCTGACCCCCGTTCTGGATGGCCATCTCATGGCTACGACTATCAATGCCTTTGGCAAGACCACTAACGATTGTGAATCCTTCTTTGACTATTTTAGGAACCAGAGCTTCAGTCACTCTTAACCCATACGAAGTGGCATAGCGAGCGCCGACGATGCCAATTTTCCTTCTACTTAACAATTGTAAATTTCCTCTATAAAAAAGAATTGCTGGTGGATTATAAATTTCTCGTAATAATTTAGGATAGACGGCATCTAAAATTGTCATAAATTGGTGTTGGCATTGTCGTATATATAACGCTTCACTATGAATCGTATGGTGTAACCAAGATTGTTCAAATAATTCACGATATTTCTTGATTTCAGCAATTCTAATAATTTCTGTACTGGAAAAATCAACACGCTTTTGTGCGATAGCTTCTTGTAACACTTTTAAGATACCTAAATTGCCAATTCCTTGGCATACCGCTAATTTAAATAATAATTGTCGTTGTAAAATTTCCAACAAAAAACACCTCTTTCACATCTTCTTAAAATAAGAATACGTAAAAAAAGTGTTTTATTTTTAAATCATATCTTTTATTGGCGCAAACGTACGTCGATGAATGGGTGTTACACCGTATTTTTCTAACCCGAGAAGATGTTCTTTTGTTCCATAGCCTGCATTGTTTTTAAATCCATATCCAGGATATAATTCATCATATTCTTCCATTAATCGATCTCTTGTTACTTTTGCAATAATACTGGCTGCTGCAATTGAAATGGAGCGTGCATCCCCTTTAATCAAACTTTCTTGTGGTTGGGGAACGTCTAACTGCATTGCATCAATTAATAAATAATCTGGTGTAAAAGCTAAATCGTCAATTGCCATTTTCATCGCTTGTTTAGTTGCTTGATAAATATTAATTTGATCAATGACTCCTTGATCAGCGATACCTAACCCGATAGCGACAGCCTGTTCTTGAATCTGGTTATATAACGTTTCCCGTTTTTTAGCAGATAGTTTTTTTGAATCATTTAAGCCTAATAATTGACAATCTTTCGGCAAAATAACTGCTGCTGTCACAACGGGACCAGCTAATGGTCCGCGGCCTACTTCATCAATTCCCGCAATTAAACGATGGCCTTTTTTATAGGCCGCTTCCTCAAATTGACTCATTTCTTTAAAAAGTTGCCATTCTTTTTCTTTGGCTAACTGGTGACGTTCCCATTGTTTGATCGCTTGTTGCACTCCTGAACGTTCATCTTCTCGCCAGCTTGCTAATCGTTCATCGGTTGCATCAGTGACAGTTAACAGCGCTTCTTTGATTGCCTGAATCGACTCTTTTGCCATGTTATTCGTCTCCTAGTTCTTCCCAGCGGTCCAAAGTATACGTACCTAATTTTCCACTGCGAATTTCTAAAATAATCATTTCGCTGGCTCGATTATAATCATCTCTAAAACCACGTTTTTGGCTAATTAACATCAACTGTTCTGGAGCAGGTAAAAATAGCTCTTCTTCTGTTAAACCATATCGTTCCATCAAACGTTGCGGATAAAAACGTGCAAAAAATTCTAGTCCATAAATCGCCAAATCATCTAGATGCAATAATTGATCTTTTATAGCGCCAGTTAAAGCTAATTTTTTCCCAATTTCCCCATCTTCAAATTTTGGCCAGAGAATCCCTGGTGTATCCAGTAATTCCAATTGGGAACCAGAGCGTAACCATTGTTGTCCTTTTGTCACGCCTGGCTTGTTCCCAGTTTGCGCAATTTTTTTTCCGACTAAACGATTCATTAAGGTTGACTTACCAACATTGGGGATCCCAATACACATTGCGCGAATCGCACGCGGTTTCAAGCCTTTCGCCTGTTCACGAGCCAATTTTTCTTTTAACGCTTCCTTGGCTGCTGGCACAATTTTATTGATTCCTTTATTTTGTTGGGCATTGATGACTAGGGTTTGGTACCCTTTCTTTTGAAAGTAATGTTGCCATTTTTTATTTTGGTCGTTATCTGCTAAGTCCCCTTTATTTAAAAGGACTAATCGTGGTTTTTGTTGGACAATTTGGTCCATCATTGGGTTACGGGAAGAAAGCGGTAACCGCGCATCAACTAGTTCAAATACAATATCGACATATTTGATTTTTTCAGAAACTTCTCTTCTTGCTTTGGCCATATGGCCGGGAAACCATTGAATGGTCATAATCTGTTCAAATCCCTTCTTTAACACATTGTTTCTTTGATTCAATTCTTCAACGAGTCCTGTGTTCCGCGTAGATTCTTGCGAAAAAACACCTTCTCTAGTTTAACATATTTTTCACGGATTTGATTTATTTTCTGTAGTGTTCTTAAAAAAACAAAAAAGCTGAGCCAAACTCACTTTGGATTTTGTCTCAGCCTTGTACACTGGCAAAGTATAGAAATTAGTAGGTCAAGCTCTTCTCAAGACTGACTCAAGAGTATTTCTGTTTTTACTTGTTATTTAGCATGAAGTAAATTTTCTTTACAATGAATTAACTCTGTTAAAAACTGACAGTACGGTGTAGCAATCCCATAGGCTTTCCCTTTGCGAACAATTGCTCCATTGATATAATCAATTTCGGTTAAACGATGATTGGTTATTAAGTCCTGATACATCGATGGGTGGTGCAAACCAATTGTTTCTCGATTATAACATGAGCGGATTTGTTGAAGAACTGCTTGTTTATCTAACGTAACTTGTTCCACTTCAGCGACTGCTAAAAATTCATTAACTATTTGTTGAACAATTTGATCTGCTTGCTCTGTTTCGCCAAAGTCTGCCATATTACAATCCAACAAAGTACATAAACCATTCATTGTTCCATTCACACAGGCCTTCTTATAAATGGATGATAAAATATTCTCAGAATAACGAGCATTTAAGCCAGCGTTATTTAATACCTTAATGACTGCTTCTGCTGCTTGTTCACTTTGCGCTCCTAAATTTTGTAAATCAATCGAACCATTGCCAAATAATTTTACTTTGCCAGGTCCTTCTAACCCAGCGGTCCACATTGTGTTTCCTAATAAAATATTTTCGTAAGGCACGTATTTTTTGATAATATCTTCGTGACCAATTCCATTTAACAAGCATAAAACTTTCGTATTTTTATTAAGGAAATGTTCTAATGCTTCAAGCATTCCTGCCAGTTGCATTGCTTTTGTAAATAGGATAACTAAGTCTGCTGTAAAATCGATGCTTGCTACTTCTGTCTGAGGATAAATAGGAATTTTAGCGGTCACCACTTCGCCATTAAAATCAGCAACTAACCCGTTTTTTCTTATTGCTTCAATATGTTCTGGCCAACCATCAACAAAAATAACGTCATTTCCTGCTTGATGTAACATTAGTCCAAAGCGACTGCCCATAGCGCCAGCACCTGCGATAATAATCTTCATTTCTTTTCCTCCGTTCAATTTTTTATTTTTAGATAAAAATCTGCTAAGAAAATCTCTATCTCTTACTTTTATAACCATAAAAAGGCAAAACATATGTTATATTATAAGTGATCTATTTGTTATTTTTTATCCAAGCGCATTTTTGTAAGCGCTTTTAAAAAGAAGGGGAGTTTCTGATGAATATTCAGCTTTTAAAGTACTTCATTGAAATTGTTAATACCCGCAGTTTATCGGCGGCCGCTCGCAATTTATTTGTCACCCAACCAACACTTTCTTTAGCATTGAAAAAAATGGAATCTGAGTTAGGCACAGCGTTGTTTGATCATTCTGATCAACCGTTTCAATTAACCGATACAGGTCTTTATTTATATGAACATGGCCAAGAAGTTGTTTTTCAATTCGATCAATTGGTAACAGATATTCGTGAAATGAACCAGAAACCAGTTAAAAAGCAATTGCGTTTAGGCTTAACTACTTTATTTGCTGTACAATTTATGAAAGAAATTTCACGATTTTTAACAACCCATCCACATGTGAATTTAATATTACAGCAAGATGGCTCGCCAAAATTACAAACGATGTTAGCAAATAAAGAAATTGATATGGGACTAATTTCTTTCCCAAATACCTTACCTGAAATTATTCATATTGAACCTTTAGAAACGACTACCAAAGGCTACCATGTTTATGTCGTAGTACCAGAATCAAATCCTCTCTCCCAATATGAAAAATTAACTTTTAAAGATTTGAAAGATCAACGATTTTCATCGTTAAGTGATAATTTTATGATTGGTCGCCTACTACTAGATCGGACTCGGAGCTTCGGTTATGAGCCGAATATCATTTTGCATAACGATGATTTACAAGTACTTCTTTATAGTTTACAAAAAAATAATTCGATTTGTTTGCTGCCGATTGAATATTATGAAGTGGGAAAAAGTCAGGGACTGAAATGGATTCCTTTAAAAGATAAGTTTGACTATTTCCCCATCGGCATTGCTTTGCGCCGCGATTTTAGTATGACAGAAGATGTTAGAGATTTTATCCAAATCATTAAAGAAAATTAATGGATAATCTAGCCTTGATAAGCAAAGACGACTTTACTATCATAAAGTTTCAACACTTTTTCAAATAAGAATTTTGAGAATAAACCCGCGACAATTGGAACAACAAACCAAGAAAAGAGTAAGGGTAAGATCCCTAAGCCCGCATCCAATGAAGCAAGTGGCCCCACGAGTCCAACCAAGCCAAATCCAGCCGATTGTGGGGTTCCTGAAATGTTGAATAGAACCACAGGAATTGCTGAAATAGTCGCTGTAAATAAACAAGGAATTAAAATAATTGGGTATTTAAATAAGTTAGGCATCATCATTTTCATACCGCCCAAAGAGACAGCCAGTGTCACTCCCGATTGGTTGACATTCCAAGAATTAATCACAAGAACAACAGTTGTGGCTGCAATTCCCATTGCGGCAGCACCTGCAGACAAGCCATTCAACTGAATCGCCAAACCGATTGCCACAGTAGTGATTGGTGAAATAATCAGTGCAGCAAATGAACAAGCAATTAAAATACTCATGATAATTGGCTGAAAATCAGTAAAATTGTTAATCACTTTCCCGATGGCGACCGTGATTTGTGTCACATATGGGTAAATCAACATGCCAAACAAGCCTGCACCTACTCCAACAACGATCGGTAAAGCAATGATTTCCACTGAACCGAATTTTTTATCGATGACTAATAAAAGTAAGACTGCAACAGAAGCGGTAATCATAATATTAATGATGTCACCAGTGCCTGCACCAATAAAGCCTTTCACTTCTGAATTAAATTTAATCACGCCAGAGCCAGCAAATGCTGCACCGCCAGCAATCATCATTTTTTGTGGCGTTAAGCCAAATTGAAAAGCAATCAGTCCACCAATAATTAAAGGGGTGGCTAGTTGGAAAATTTGCGCCGCATGAATAATCATTTCGATAATCTTGTATTCTGCAAAATATTTTAAAATGGCTCCTAATACAGCATTGGGAATTAAGGCGATAATGGTGCCGGAAGCTGTTCCAGCTAACACTTTGTTAAAAAATATTCTTGGGGTTAATTGAGCATCCAGTTTATCAGTGGGCATTTTCAACACTCCTATTGATTATTTTTGTTTTTTTAAAACAAGTTTGAGAATGATTGAACTTTCTGTTAGATAAAGAGCGGCCTCAAAGAAGAGCGCTTATTTCTTTGAGGCGCTTTTTATTTAACTAAAGCAAGGAACGATTTTTAATATACATCCGTATCCGCATTATATTTCGCTAAATTATCTTTAACATCTCGCAAGAACTTACCTGCTTGTTGTCCATCTAAAATTCGATGATCAATAGAAAGACATAAATTAACCATATCTGCCACTTTAAAGCCTCCATCTGCGGTTGGCACAAGGCGTTTATTAATTGACTCTACTTGTAATATCGCAGCTTGTGGATGGTTAATAATTCCCATCGATTGGACGGAACCTAGTGTTCCAGTATTATTAAGAGTAAAGGTCCCTCCTTGCATTTCTTTGCTTGCTAGCGTTCCTTGTCGGACTTCTTGTGCCAAGCGATTGATTTCTTTAGCTAGCCCTGCAATCGAATAGTTATCCGCTTGTTGAATCACTGGCACGTAAAGATGCTCGTCTGTCGTTACAGCTATGGATAAATTAACATCTTTATGATAAATAATTGAGCCATCATCCCAAGATGTATTGATTTTTGGATTTTTCTTTAACGCTTGAATGACTGCTTTGGCAAAAAATGGGAAGAAGCTTAGAGACAGGCCTTCTTGTTGTTTAAATTCATCTTTTAATGAATTTCTAAGTTGGACTAAGTTGGTCACATCCGCTTCCACCATTAACCAAGCGTGAGGGATTTCGTTGACACTTTGGACCATTTTTTTAGCAATTGCTTTACGTACAGGATCTGCAGAGACAATTTTATCTGTGGTTGTTTCAGTTGGACTAGCTATTGCGGCGCTTTCATTTTGCGAAGCAACTGGCTCCTCTGAAATTGAAGGGCTAGTTCCTGGACTCACTGCTTGCTTAGGTGTTCTTGCCTGTGTTGGTGTAAAGTTTGTAACATCTTTTCTAGTAATTCGACCATCACGACCTGTCCCTGTAACTTGTGTTAAATCAATCTTTTTTTCTTGGGCAATTTTAAGGACTGCTGGGGAATAACGACCATTATTTTTTTGATGAGACGTCGCAGTGCTTGTTGTTGCAACCGTTTCATGTTCTTGCGCTTGTTCCGCACTTGCTTCTTTCACTGGCGCTAAAGTAGCTTCTTCTGTTTTTTCGGTTGTTTCTTCTGTCTCTAACGTCATCACCGCTGTTCCGATGGGCACATCTGTATCTAGAGAAATCAGAAATTCTTTTACTACACCATCAAAATCTGATGGGACTTCCGTGGTGACTTTATCAGAAACGACTTCCATTAAGGGATCATAGCGTTTCACTGAATCTCCTGGTTTAACTAACCATTGGACAATGGCTGCCTCTGTGACACTTTCGCCTAGATGAGGCATTTTGATTTCTTTTGTGGCCATTTATTTTTTCCTCCTTGCTTCAATTAAAATTCTGCTAATTCTTTCATTGCTGCTAATACTTGCTCTTCATTGATTAAAAATTCTCTTTCTAAAGGTAATGCATAAGGCATGCTTGGACAATCAGGTCCTGCAAGTCGTTGAATCGGTGCATCTAAATCAAAGAGAGCATCTTCTGAAATCATTGCCGCAATTTCACTCATCACGCTGCCTTCTTTATTGTCTTCTGTTACGAGTAAAACCTTCCCCGTTTTCTTAGCTGCAGCCACTAATGTTTCGCGATCTAAAGGATATAATGAGCGAACATCGACGATTTCGGCATCAATTCCTTCAGCGGCTAGTTTTTCCGCCGCAGCTAAAGCTAATTGCAAGGTCATGCCATAACTAATCACGGTTAAATCACTACCCGTTCTAACGACATTGGCTTTGTCAATTGGTACGATATAATCATCTGCAGGCACTTCATCTTTTAGTAAACGATATAAACGCTTATGTTCGTAAAAAATGACTGGATCATCGGAACGAATCGCTGCTTTAATCATCCCTTTTGCATCATAAGGATTAGAGGGGGTCACCACTCTTAATCCTGGTTGTCCACAAAAAACTTTTTCTGTAGACTGAGAATGATACAGCCCACCACGAACACCGCCGCCATAAGGTGTCCGATAAACGATTGGCGCAGTCCAATCGCCTTTTGTTCTATAGCGCATTGTCCGAGCCTCTGATAACAATTGATTGGTTGCAGGCAAAATGTAATCCGCAAATTGAAATTCACCAATTGCGCGATAGCCCATTAAACCTAAGCCGACAGCTAAACCACCAATTAAGCCTTCTGTTAACGGTGTATTAAAACAACGCTCGTCACCGTATTTAGCAGCCAAGCCCTTTGTTACACCAAACACGCCGCCTTTGTCGCCGCCGACATCTTCTCCAAAAATAACTACTTTTTCATCACGAGCCATTTCTTCAGAAATTCCTAAGTTAATTGCTTCTAAATAAGTCATCTCAGCCATTATATTTCTTCTCCTCTTCTCTTATTTTGCATACACTTCTTCTAAAATTGATGTCGGTACAGGATCTGGCATTGCTTCTGCTTCATCCGTTGCTTGATTGATTTCTGCACGAATTTCTTCATCAATTTTGGCAATGTCTTCGTCTGTTAAATAGCCCTCTTCTAATAATTGTTTTTCAAAAAGCTTCACTGCATCGTTCTTTTTCATTTCTTCAATTTCTTCTTTTGAACGATAAACAGATTGATCATCGTCAGCGGAATGAGAAGTCAAGCGCGAAACCATTAATTCAATCAATTTTGGTCCTTTTTTCCCGCGAGCCGCTTTTACTGCTTCTTTAAATGCTAGATAGACTTCAGTAAAATCACTACCATCAACGGTTACACCTTCAAAGCCATAAGCTTTCGCGCGATCGGCCATTCGTTTATTGGCATACTGTTCTTCAATTGGGACAGAAATCGCATATTCATTATTTTCAACAACAAAAATGACTGGTAATTTTTTTACGCCTGCAAAGTTCATAGCTTCTTGGACTTCTCCTTGATTGGCAGAGCCTTCCCCAGTGGTGGTCAATGCAACAAAATCAGCTTTTTGAAGTTGCGCTGCATAACCAACACCTGTCGCTAATGGCATTTGTGTACTTACTGTTGAAGAGAAGGAAACAATATTATGCTCTTTTGAACCATAATGATTCGGCATTTGACGACCATGGGAAGAAGGATCCGCTTCTTTTCCAAAAGAACCCATTAAAATATCTTTTGAGGTCATGCCCCAAACCAAGCACGCGGTCATATCACGATAATACGGTAAAAAATAATCTTTTTGAGGATCAAAAGCCATCGCCATCGCTACTTGTGCAACTTCTGCCCCTTGACCAGAAATATTGAAAGAGGTCTTACCAATCCTTGTTAATTGCCACAACCGTTCGTCTAAACGACGTCCTCTTAGTACTTGACGATATGCCTGAATCAATTCTTCTTTTGATAAACCTGATTTTTTAAGCGCTTTCATTTTCATCAACCTTTCTCTATTTGTGAATCGCTAAGCCATAAGTATCTAAGGCTGCTTCTTGCAATACTTCTGTCATTGTTGGATGCGCATGGATTGCTTCACCAATTTCAATGGGCGCGGCATCTAAATACATGGCAGTACTTGCTTCGGCAATTAAATCCGTGACATGTGGCCCAATCATAGAAACCCCTAATAAATCATCGGTCTTCTTGTCACGAATTACTTCTATAAAGCCATCTGTTTCTCCATAAACAAGTGATTTACCATTACCATTAAAATTAAAGGTACCAATCACTACTTCTTTATCTGCTGGTAAAGTTTCTCTAGTATAGCCGACACTTGCTATTTCAGGATTTGTATAAACACCTCGAGGCACGTTTGTATAATTTAAAGGTTCAACTGTCTCGCCTAAAAGATGCTGAACAGCTAACTCTCCTTCTTTCATAGCCACATGTGCTAGTTGGAGTGTATCGATACAATCACCGATCGCATAAATATGTCCTTCTGTGGTTTGATAAAATTCATTTACTTCAATGCCTTTGTCAGTATATTTCACTGAGGTATTCTGTAACCCTAACTTATTGATATTGGGTTGACGCCCAATTGCTACCATGACTTTGTCAACAGCGAGGCTTTCTTGTCCTACAACTTCTATTTGAACCTTCTGCCCGGTAACTTTCGCTTCTTGGACTTTGCTACCTAATAAAATGTTGATTCCTCGTTGCTCTAAACGTTTCTTTAATTCTTTAGAAATTGTTGCACTCTCATTTATAAGTAAACGATCCAAAAATTCAATGATAGTTACGTTGACACCTAAACTATTTAATAAAGAAGCCCACTCGACACCAATAACGCCACCACCAATAATTGCAATTGATTCTGGTAATTCTTCTAATTCAAGCATCCCATCAGAAGATAAGATAAATTCTTCATCCAGTGGCAAATTAGGTAATGTTTTAGGACTAGAACCTGTCGCAATAATGACATTTTTAGGAACGATAATTTCTTCTTCCCGTGTTGGATCATTAAACGTAACTGCCACTGCGCCAGAGACTGGTGAAAAAATGGAGGGACCTAAAATCGCACCTTCGCCTGCTAAAATTTTGATTTTATTTTTCTTGCATAAGCCTTCAACACCTTTGTGCAACTGCTCAACAATTCCTTCTTTCCGTTGTTGTATTTTAGAAAAATCAATGGACGCTGCCTCTGTTTCAATCCCAAAAGAAGCCGCTTGTTTTAAGGTATCAAAAACTTCTGCGCTTCTTAATAAAGCTTTTGTAGGGATACAGCCTTTGTGCAAACAAGTGCCACCTAATTTGTATTTTTCAACAATTGTGACGTTTAGCCCTTTTTGTGCGGCTCGAATTGCTGCTACATAGCCTCCTGTTCCGCCACCTAAAATCAGTAAATCTGTTTGTTCCGCCATTTTGATCACTCCTGCTCAATTTTTGCTTTACTATAATTTAAAGCTTGTTCTTCCCCTGTTAATACCCGATTGACGCCTTCATATAAAGCAGCCATCTCCATTTCACCTGGGTAAACCTTAATTGGTGCAATCCAAGTGACTTTTTGACTAATTTCTTGAACAACGGTTTGCGAATAGGCTGCGCCCCCTGTTAAAATAATTGCATCAATTGCGCCTTCAAGAACCACGGCCATCTCGCCAATACTTTTTGCGATTTGGTAACACATTCCTTTTAAATAGTAATTTGCTGTTTGATCACCTGCAGCTATTTGTGCTTGGATATGCCGTAAATCTGTTTCACCTAGGTATGATTTAAGTCCGCTATTACCCGCAATTAGCTTTTTCACTTGGCTAATCGTCAACTCCTGTTCAAGTATCCATTGCGCAAATTCAACAAGCGGTAAGGCACCACTGCGTTCAGGCGTATAAGGACCTTCACCATCAAGCCCATTTACCACATCCACCATGCGGCCTTTTTGATGCGCCCCCAAGCTAATGCCCCCACCTAAATGAACAACGATAAAATTGCTTTGCTCATATGTTTTCCCTAAATCCTCAGCGATTTTTCGAGCGACCGCTTTTTGATTTAAGGCGTGACCAACGCTACGTCGGTGAATGCCTTTTAATCCGGAAATCCTGGCTAATGGCTGTAGCTCATCTACAACAACAGGATCGACAATAAAGGCTGACACGTGATATTTTTCTGCAAACTCATTAGCTAAAATCGCCCCTAAATTTGAAGCATGGGTATTAAAGCGTTCTGTCCGCAAGTCTTCTAGCATTTGTTGATCGACAAGATACGTACCGCCAGGAATAGGCTTAAGCAAACCACCACGCCCTACGACAGCGGCTAATTGTGTGATGTTATGTGTTTCTAAAAATTCCGCGATCATTTGTTTTCGAAATGGTGTTTGACTGACAACATTTTCAAAAGGTGCCAATTCTTGGACGCTATGTCTAAGCGTTTCTTCCGCCAAGCAATCATGATTAGCAAAAAGCGCTAACTTAGTGGAGGTCGAGCCAGGATTAATAACCAATACTGTTTCCATTGTTTTCTGCTCCTTTTTTTAAACTTGTCTCATGGCAAATCTTAATGAATGGAATTTGCTTTCTGTCGAATCGCTTCTAGATGTTAAAACGACTGGGACTTTTGTGCCAACAATCGTTCCTCCCACCTTGGCGTGCCCAAACAAGGTTAATGATTTGTATAAACAATTTCCAACATCAATAGTTGGAACCACTAAAATATCTGCATCCCCCATGATAGGACCGCTGTAACGTTTATGCGCAACCGCTTCTTCAGAGGTCGCTAAATCAAGCGAAAGTGGACCAAAAACCGTAGCCTCTTGTTGATTATTAAAATGTGCCGTGACTTCTTTTGCTAAAACAGACGAAGGCATTTTAGGATTGAAATTTTCCGCTGCGCTTAACAAAGCAATTTTCGGGTGGTGCAGTCCCAATTTTTGGGCGACTTCTTTAGCATTTTCAACAATTTCAATGAGGGTCGCTTGAGTGGGGGCGATATTCATCGCACAATCGGTTAACAAGAAGGTTTTTCCCGCAGGCAGCTCCACCATTGCTACATGGGAAAGAATCGGTTTATTTTTTAATTGATGCTCACTTTTCAACATTTCTTTTAGTAATGTGTGGGTCTGAATAATTCCTTTCAATAAAATTTGTGCTTGACCGGTTGCAACTAAACTGACAGCTTCCTGTGCTACCGCGGCCTCATCTGAGCAATGAACATATTTCCAGAGATTTTCAGTATCAAGATTTTCATTTGTATCAAATACAATAAACTGCAACGGTTGCTCGGCTTCTTTTAGCGCTTTTTTAACTAGCTGTAAAATCTCTGGTTGTGAACCTCCTGCAATTGAAACAGTGATCATTTTCTCACCTCATTTTTCTTCTTTACACTTTAAATCTACCTCAGTATGTAAGCGCATACAAATTGTTAATTTTTATGTCCTTATTAATATTTTTTATAGAGAAGGAAAAGCTTAGTAAATCAAGCTTTTCTTTCTCTAAACAATTGTTATCTAATTTACTTTTCATGAAAAAACTTCTTTTCTAAGAATGAAAGGAAAACTTATGCTTCGGCACAGCTGTTTATTTATGTCAGATTCTAAAGCATGTTATACTTTAGATACTTATTTTTAGGAGGAATTAAATGGCACTACTACTATTCTTTTTGTTTATCGCCCTACTAGGATTTGGTATATTAAAAATTAATAACCGCAGTATCCTCGGCGGTATCACTCTGGCTTCTGGCACCTTAATGTCATTAGTCACCTTACTATTTATCGGACTAGACAAAATTTATTTACATTTTAAGAATGGCGACCTAATTACTTTGGCCATTGCTTATCTATTAATTCCCGCTGTGTTTATCGGCATTTGCCTTTACTTTATTTTTAACTCACGTACGATGCAAACGAAAGAAGGCAAAAGTGTCACGGCTAAATTGTCGGCGGGCTTAGGGCTGAACTTATTAATTGCTTTACCAGCCTTTCTATATTTATTATCAGTTGGCACAGCGCAAATACCTTATATGCTTTTTCTGTTCTTACTTTTTCTATTGTTAATGGATCTTTTGCTGACCTTTCTATTTGCTGCTTACGTCTTGTATTCATGGATGTACCAAATGATTCCTTTAAAAAAAGCGGTTGATTATATCATTGTTTTAGGTTCGGGAATTCGTAGCGAGGAAGTACCTCCACTTTTGAAGAGTCGGTTAGATAAAGGGATTGAATATTATGAAAAAAATCCCACCGCTAAATTTGTAGTCAGCGGTGGTCAAGGTCCTGACGAACCTGTGGCCGAAGCTTTCGCAATGAAAAAATATTTGCTTTCACAAAATATTCCTGCAGAAGCAATTTTGATGGAGGACCAATCCACAACCACTTATGAAAATATGTTGTTTTCTAAAGCAATAATTCAGGCAGATTGGCAAAAGATGCCGTCTGATTCTAAACAACCCTCTGTTATTTTTTCAACAAATAACTATCATGTCTTACGAGGAGCTATGTATGCCCATCGTGTCGGCTTAAAAGCTGAAGGTGTCGGGGCGCCAACTGCCTTATATTTTTTACCAACTGCTCTAATCCGAGAATACATTGCCTTACTGGTTCATGATAAGCGAATTGTGCTTTTTGTTTTTCTACTTGTCACTCTTCTTTTAGGAATCAGTATCTTACCCATCTAAAAAAACAGCGACTCACATTTTTGTGAGTCGCTGTTTTTATTCTTTTAATATAAAAAGGTTTAATGAACGTAATTGGCTATCAATGCAATCAGCCATAAATGGAGCGGATAGAATCCGTAAAATAAATATTTGAAAAATGGTGCTTTGCTCCCTCTCTCACCATTGTAAAGCGATATAAATGGTAACACAGTGATAAACATAAAATCAGAATTATAAGCTAACATTTCAATTGTCGTTGGCCAATCTCCCAACCATTGAAAACTTGTAACTAAGAAAAAGAGCGCTAATGCACCATATAAACAGTTCCGTAAGACAAGTCTCTTTCTGGCTAGATACGTAATCAACATAAAAGGTAACATCACAATGCCACCTTCAGCAAACATTGCTCCTATTCCTAAAATTGCTAATATACTAATCAATAAAACAATTTTTAAGCTGATTTTTGGCATCTCTAGCATCGCTTTTGTCACAATTAACATACTGACACCAAGGGCTAAGGTGAAGAAAATATTGTTGTGAACAGCGACAGCTGGATTATTCACTAAATGATTTAGAAGCGTATTTCCAACAAACATGATTGCTGCCCAAATATACAAACGACCATTGTAGCGATAAACATTCCGTGTATAGTTGAACCCTTCTACAGCCATGTAACCAAAAAACACACCGACACAACGAGTAATTACATGAAAAATCAGTGCCCATTCTGGCGGAACAAAATAACTAATATGGTCAAGAACCATTAACCCCATCATCAATAACTTTAAGCGATTTGCGTTCATGAATCGTCTCCTTTATTTTTTCTACAGAAACTATCATATCTTTTTATATAACAGAAAACAACGAACATTCTTGTTAGATTCAACCATTCTTTTTGTCACTTTCGTTAAACCTGGTACCGCAAAGATAAATCTTCAAATAAATAATGTTGGTATTTAAATTGTTCAAAATGAATTTTTCGAATTTCTTGCTTAATGGCTATTAAGCATTCATCGACCGTCATCAATGATTCTTCTTTCAGAAGCGCCTCTTCTATTAATAATTTGCATTGGCAATCAATCAATAAAAGTTGACTATAGAATGTGTAAAATGTTTCTTTATTTAATTTTTCAATCAAATTTTTAGCTTGATTCTGCAACTTTTGATAACATTTGGTCAATTTTTGATAATCCATTAAATCAACTAACTGACCTTGTTTTAACATGTTACTAAAGTCTAAATCCCAAAGCATTTCTTTAGTCGGCTGTTGCAATAAATAATACATAGAATGACTACTAATAATTTCAGTGGTCGGTTCTTCAATTGTTTCATAAAAAGTCACAAAATATTCTCGCTCAATCACAGTAATAATTTCTTCTTCTGAAAGCTCACAATCTTCTAAATTTTGATAGAATATCAATAATTTAATCCGCTCATCTATTTTATTCAGCGAAGCAACTAATTCAGGAAAAAGAACCGACTGACAATTCTCTACTAATTCTCTTGCCTTATTTTGTTCATTTTTATAAAAGTTGTATAACTTTTTTCGCTGTTTTAACGAGTTTAGTAAGTTATCGGGTATATTCCAGTAATATTGTTTCTTCATAGCATTCCCACTCTTCTTTTTTATGTACAATTTTACAAAATTGGTCTTAGCCAATTTCGTCTCTAGTTATTCTATCAAAAAAGTGACGCTTTTTTACTGACAATAATTACTCGTTTTACGCCCAAAAAGTGAAAATTCAGCTGTTAAGTAATTATTGGGGCTTGTTTCTCGCGGGCCGAAAAAACTTTTTCCTTTTAAAAGTCCAGAAAAAGACCTACACTAGAGATAGACAAACGTTGGAGGGATTTAAATGGATTTACACTTAACGAATAAATTAGCATTAATTACTGGTTCAACCAAAGGAATTGGCAAAGCAATTGCGATTGAAATGGCTCGTGAAGGGACCGATGTCATTATCAATGGGCGCAATGAAGCCGAAGTAACTAAAGTTGTTAAAGAAATACAAACAATGTTTCCAGACACTCATCCTCAAGCAGGGACTGCCGATATTTCCATTGAAAGTCAACGAGCTACTTTGCTTGAAAAATTCCCTAAAGTCGACATTTTAGTGAATAATATGGGGATTTTTGAACCAATGGAATACTGGGATATCGATGACGCCACTTGGGAAAAATTTTTTACTGTGAACGTGTTGTCAGGCAATGCATTAGCAAAAGCTTATCTACCTAAAATGCTTGCACAAGATTTTGGTCGCATTATCTTCATTGCTAGCGAAGAAGCGGTGATGCCTTCTGGCGAAATGCCCCAATATAGCATGACAAAAACGATGAATCTTTCCTTAGCTAAAAGTTTATCCAACTTAACTGTCGGCACACATGTCACCGTTAACACGGTTATGCCTGGCTCAACCCTTACCGAAGGTGTAGAAAAAATGTTGGAAGATATGTACGCTGATTCAGACATTCCCAAAGAGGATTGGGAAAAAGATTTCATGAAAAATCATCGTTCTCGTTCACAAATCCAACGGCTCATTCGACCAGAAGAAATTGGTCGTTTTGTTACCTTTGTGGCCAGCCCAGATTCTTCTTCTTTCTCAGGCGAAGCCTTAAGAATCGATGGCGGCTTAGTTCCAACGATCTTCTAAATTAAACAAAAAAGACAGCCAGCAAAAATTCACATTTTTTGCTGGCTGTCTTTTTAAGCATATTAATTGATTACTTACCAAAAGTAAGTTATATTTATCTCGAATTCGAAATAAAAAGAGGTGAAACAATGACCCAACAGCAAGAAGCTTTAAAAGCCTATATCGGTTTATTAAGAACCAGCCATCGACTAGAGCAACTTGCCAAGCAAGATGTCACTTGTTATGACTTAAACATTACAGAATTTTCAGTATTAGAGCTGTTACTCCATAAAGGTCCTCAGACCATCCAAAAAATCAAGGAGAAAATTTTAATCGCTAGCAGTAGCACCACTTATGTTATTGACCAATTACATAAAAAAGGCTATGTAACGCGCACCCCCAGTGAAAAAGACCGACGCATTACTTACGTTGAATTAACAGAAGCTGGAAAAACATTAATTGAAGAAATTTTCCCGACGCATGCAAAGCGAATTGCAGAAGCATTTGAACAACTCTCTTCCGAAGAATTAACACTTCTTCAAAAAACTTTACGAAAAATAACAAATGAAACGAAATGAGGAAATAATGATGAAAAAAGAAGATCAATTATTAGGAATCCACCACGTTACAGCTATGACAAGTGATGCAGAAAAAAACTATCACTTCTTTACAGATGTTTTAGGGATGCGTTTAGTCAAAAAAACAGTGAATCAAGATGATATCTATACTTACCACACCTATTTTGCCGATGATTTGGGTACACCAGGTACAACCATGACCTTTTTCGATTTTCCCAATAACCCTAAAGGATTAAAAGGAACCAATACAATTTCAAGAACAGGGTTCCGGGTTCCTTCAGATGCAGCTTTGACTTATTATGAAAATCGCTTCAATGAATTTGCTGTCAAACACACAGGTATTTCTGAAGAATTCGGGAAAAAGGTCCTTCGCTTTTGGGATTTTGATGATCAAGCGTATCAATTAATCTCTGATGAATTAAATCAGGGCGTTGCAGCGGGCATCCCTTGGAAAAAAGGACCTGTTCCAACAGAATTTGCGATTTATGGCTTAGGACCTGTCGAAATAGCTATTTCCTATTTTCATGAATTCAAAGAAGTCTTTGAAGAAATTCTAGGCTTTCACGTAGTGGCACAAGAAGGCAATCGCTATTTACTAGAAGTTGGCCAAGGTGGCAATGGTGCTCAAGTCATTTTGGTAGACGATGATACTAGCTCACAAGCGCAACAAGGATATGGTGAAGTACATCACGTTGCATTCCGCCTAGCGGATCGTAAATCACTTGGGACTTGGCAAGCGCTCTTTGATCATTTAGGCTTACAAAACTCTGGCTATGTCGATCGTTATTACTTTGAATCATTGTATGTTCGCATTGGACATATTTTAGTCGAATTAGCCACCGATGAACCAGGATTTATGGGGGACGAACCTTACGAAACATTAGGAGAAAAGTTATCTCTTGCGCCATTTTTAGAAAACCGTCGTGAGTATATTGAGAGTGTTATCAAGCCGTTCAATACAAAACGAGCCTAAGGAGGAAAAAACATGCATTCAATTTTTAAAAAAGGACATCCTGAAGCACCTGTCTTTGTGCTACTTCACGGTACAGGTGGTGATGAAACATCTCTCCTACCAATTGCCCAAGAACTAAATAAACAAGCTACTGTGCTAAGTATTCGTGGTGATGTTTCAGAAAATGGAATGAATCGTTATTTTAAGCGCCTAGCGGAAGGTCATTATGACTTAGAAGATCTAGAAAAACGCGGCGAGGCGCTTCATAAGTTTATTCAACAAGCCGCTAACGAGCATCAATTTTCATTGGATAAAATTATTTTTATTGGCTATTCAAATGGGGCCAATATCGCTATTCAATTATTGCTTACTCATCCCGATAGTTACCATCAAGCTGTCCTCTATCATCCCATGTTTCCTGTTGAATTGACCAATCAACCAGACTTGACCGACACTTCTGTTTTATTATCTCTAGGAGAGCATGACCCGATTGTCCCACTTCCTGAGAGTATGCGTGTGATTCAATTATTTCAGAATCATGGAGCAACCGTACAAGAGGTTTGGACACAAAGTCATCAATTAACTTATCAAGAAATTAAGGAAACACAAACTTGGTTGGCACATCTGTCCTCTTAACAAAAAAGTGGGTCCTAAGTCGAAATGACTTAGGACCCACTTTTTCTATTTTAAGATAATTCACTGTCTGAGCTTCTTTTTATTCTGCCATTTGAACAACTATTTTACCAACTGCATGGTGCGTTTCACTGAGTGCATGTGCATCATAAATCCCTTGTCTAGAAAAAGGGAAAACTTCACCAATAATTGATTTCACTTTTCCAGCTGCCATCAAATCAGCAATTTTTTGTAATTGTTCTCCATTTGGTTGAAGCCAAATACTTTCAGCAGTAATATTTTTTTCGGCTGCCAATTGTTTATCTTCAATGCCCACAATTGAAACAAGACGACCTGTGTTTGGTTTTAAGACGTCAAAACTATTTTTTTGAACCTCACCACCCATTGTATCAAAAACCAAATCAACATCAGCTAATACCTCTGCAAAATTCGTTGTATGATAATCAATCACTTCATCTGCACCAATTTTTTTCAGTAAGGCATGATTTTTTGCGCTAGCGGTCGTGATGACATGTGCGCCCGCTTCTTTTGCTAGTTGAATCGCATAAGTACCGACCCCACCTGCACCAGCATGAATTAAAACAGTTTCTCCTTCTTTAAGGTGACCATGATCAAACAATGCTTGCCAAGCGGTTAAACCAGCCAACGGAACGGCAGCAGCTTCTTCAAAACTAATTGTTTCAGGGATTTTTGCTAATAAATGATCATCCACAATCGTTACTTCTGCATAGGTACCAAAACGAGTAGTTTCAGGACGAGCAAAAACTTTATCGCCAACTTGCCAATCCGTTACTTGACTCCCCACCTCTGTAATCACACCAGCGACATCCCAACCAAGAATAATCGGAAAGGACCAATCAAACATCTGTTTTAAATATCCTTCACGCAATTTCCAATCAATCGGATTAATTGATGTCGCGTATTCTTTTACCAACACTTGATGTTCCGATAATTTCGGTAGTGTTACTTCTGCTTCTTCAAGTACCTCTTTACTTCCGTACTGATTAATCACAACAGCTTTCATAAACCAACTTCCTCTCATTTGTTTCATTTTTCACACTTTTAGTATACGCCTATTGCCTTCTTTTTATATAAGAATATGCTTTAGTTAAATTGAGAGAAAGTGGCTGTTTTTAGTCTATTATTCATAACGTAAAGATTCAATTGGATCTAATTTTGCTGCTCTTCGAGCTGGTAAAGTTCCTGCTAAAAAAGCAATAAACATAATAACTAAGATAATCGTTAGTGAAGATGGCAATGAAAATTGAATTAATTTAAATCCTGTTAAAGCCTTTAAAAAAGAATCCGTTGCTAAACGATTAACTAAATTTCCAACCCCAACAGCTCCTAAAATGCCTAATATTGAGCCAAAAAAGCCAATTAAAGCCGCCTCAACACTAAAAATTGTAAAGACTTTCCCGTTGCTAAGTCCCATGGCTTTCATTAAACCAATTTCTCGCGTTCTTTCTTGGACAGACATATACAGCGTGTTAATAATGCCAAAGCTTGCAGCTAACAAGGCAATTGCACCAAACATGGTTAAAACGCCAGTGATTGCATTGATTATATTACGAATCATGCCAATTTCATCTTCGACAGTAGTCGCTAAATAGCCAGCTTTGTCTAAATCTTTTTTGATGTCCTTAATCTGCTCTGGCGTGCTGTCTTTTTTAACTTCAGCAATAATCATCGCGTATTGATTTTTTAAATGTTCTGGAAGATCTGCTTGATTGATTGAGACAACTTTATCAATCAATGCTTTATTCATCAACGAGAGCCCATTTTGAATGACACTGGCATTTCTAACGCCAACAATTTTTGCTTCAATAACTTGCTCTTGTCCTTTCAAGGAACTTGAGATACCTAATTGAACTGTTTCTCCCACGGCAGCTTTACTAGATGTATAGCCGAGCGCTTTTACATATTCTGGTGACAAATTAATTTCGAAGTCCTGGCTCGTTTGCGAAACTTTACGGCCAGCCGCTAAATCAATGGTCATCTCATCTAGCGCAGAAGTAGCTGAAAATACATATTTATACTTATCTGCTCCTTTTATATAATCGATAGCAACGGATTTCATTGGTTCCACTGATGTAACATCCGAGATTTTTTTAATCTTCTCAATATCTTTTTCAGCAAGCATACTTTGTTGTTGAATCGTACTGGTTTTTTTCTCTGGATTATATTTACTTGGTTCTGTTCCGTTACCAACATTCATCTCCATTTTTGGCTGAATAAATAGCTGATTTGCACCACCGACACTGCCGACTTGTTTGTCAATATAATCATTTACACCAATATTGACTCCTGTAGTTAAAGCTATGGTAAATGCTCCAATAAAGATTGCAATAATGGTCAATACGGTTCGACCTTTATTACGCATTAAATTGGTACTAGCTGATTTTAAAATATCTCTAAATTTCATTTACTCATCTCCTCCTACAATCAAGCCGTCTCGAACATGAACTTGCCGATCACAACGTGCTGCTAAGTCTGGATCATGTGTCACAATAATTAAGGTAATTCCTTTATTTTTATTTAAATCAAATAACAATTCTTCAATTTTCTTCCCAGTGGCAGAATCTAAATTCCCTGTAGGTTCATCTGCAAAAATAATTTGCGGATTATTAACTAAAGCACGCGCTATACATACCCGTTGTTTTTGGCCACCAGATAAATTATTCGCTTTATTTTGAACTTTATCTTCCAAACCGACTGCTTTTAACGCATCTAAAGCCATCTTTTTCCTCTTGCTACCGGAAATCCCACCAATTTTTAATGGTAAAAGAACATTATTTAAAACTGTATCCTTGGCATTCATAAAGAATTGTTGAAAAACAAAACCAAATTCTTCATTTCTCGTTTTATTCAGCACTTTCTTTCTAATACTAGTAACATTTTTACCATTTAAATAAATATCTCCTGAAGTTGGTTGATCTAACAATGCCAAAATGTGCATAAATGTTGATTTCCCAGAGCCACTTTTACCAATTATGGCCACAGATTCACCTTTTTCAACTTTTAAATCAACACCTTTTAACGCATCAAATTTTGTTTCGTTCTTTCCATAACTTTTTTTAATATTTTTTGCTTCAATTACCGCCATGTTACCCCTCCATTTTTCATTCTTTGTCGTTTACTTATTTACAAAGTTTTTTACTCTTTTCATACTCCTTTCTTCTCTTTCTATTTTGACGGAAGCCCTTTCCTTTGTCATGGTACTTCCGATGTATCTCTCAATTAAAACAATAAGAACATGTTCCAAATTCACCTCATTGAACATGTTCTTATTAATTAGTTATGCATTTACGCGTTTAATTTCACGATGTTTATTCAATAAATAGGCCAAACCAAGATTAATGCCAACAAAGCAACTGATTGTCAGAAGAAGTGGTAGGACAGTAAAACCAGTGGATTGATAACCAACCATTGCTTGCAAGACATGGAGCATTCTCAGGCGCATTGGTGCCCCCCCTAATTGTGCAATCGTGCCCAGTAAAATAGGAATCATTAATAACAGCAATAAAACAATGAGTTTTTTTACGCCATCTATCCGATCATTAAAGACACCTGCTAACAAGCCAAGTGAGCCGCTAAGCATTAGTAAGATAAAAAAGAGCAACCACGACATGAAAAAGTTTCCTTGCGCATAGACATCAATTAATTTCATTGATAATTGAAAATGAGAAATGAAATTGCCGCTAAATACTTTAATCAGTACAAGTACAGCCAAGGATCCAACCAAAGATAAAATAGCATTACTTACAAAATTCACCAAAAAAATTGTCCAGCGGGAAAGCCCGTTTTGAATAAACAGTTTAAAATCTGTGTTCATTCCCAAAAATGATAGTATCCCCATAAAAACCAGACAAGGAATTACTGCATCAGAGCTGACAGTATTCACGTCGTTAGAAAAGAGCAACCCAATAAGAGGAAAAAGAATGCCGAACAAAGCATAAAAGCCAAAATAAATTGCTAAGGAACGGACTTGATAAATAACACGATACCGCAAAGCTGTTTTAAATTTCATTTTACTTTTCCTTCTTTCTATTGGTTAATTGTACAAAATATGTTTGTAAATTTAGCGGCGCAATTTGAACCTCTGCTTTTTCAGTCGGCAAGTCGCCGTACACGTAAGCCGTAACTGCCCCACCTAAAGTGTCCATGCCTAAGATTTCCAATGACTGAGTATAGCGCTCTACTTGTTCTTTCGGCCCAGAAATAATGCGACCGTTTTTCAAAATTGTTTCAATGGATTCTGCGCGAATCAATTTTCCTTGATCAATGATGATAATATCTTCTAATAAATTCGCAATTTCTTCAATCAAATGGGTGGAAATCACAAACGTACGGGGACGTTCTTGGTATGTCTCAATTAAATAAGTATAAAATAATTCCCGATGATTGGCGTCTAAACCTAAGACTGGCTCATCTAAAAAAATATACTCACAGGGGACGGATAGCGCCACTATTAGTTTAGCAATACTCCGATAACCAGTTGATAATTTTTTGAATGTCTTTTTACCATCTAAATCAAAATCGCTTAACATTTGTTTGGCTAAAGACCAGTCAAAGGATCCATAAAAACCTTCAGTCGTTTTAAAAATATCTTTAATTTTTAACTGAGGAGGAAATAAATTATCTTCACTCATTAAGTAAATATGATTCAAAGCAGTCTCATTATCGGTCACTGTTTCTCCCGCCAATTGAACGGAACCTGAAGTGGCAAAACTTCGATTATTAATGATATTTAATAACGTACTTTTACCAGCCCCGTTTCTGCCTAAGAGCCCATAAATCGTTTCTTTTTCAAAAGTAATTGAAATATTATCTAGTGCTTTTTTTTGATGATATTTTTTACTTACTGATTCCACCCGCAAACTCATGCGTCATACCCTCTTTCAATTAGTTGTTTTAATTGTTCAGCTGTAATCCCTAATTTTTTAGCTTCTGCGACAACTTCTAAGACTTCTTTATTTAAAAATTCTTCTTTCCGTGCACTTCTTACTCTCTCTTGAGCGCCTGGTAAAACAAACATGCCAATCCCCCGTTTCTTTTCAATCAACTGTCGTTCTACTAATAAATTCATTCCTTTTAAAACGGTGGCTGGATTGATTTGATAACTTTTTGATATTTCTGTGGTTGAGGGAATTTGTTCGCCTTCTAAGTAAGCGCCATTAAAAATTCCTTCGGCAATCTGATCGGCTACTTGCTGAAATAAAGGCTTTTCCCCCGAAAAATTAAATTCCATTTTTACACCTCGCTTAAATGGTTAACTACTTATGTAACTAACTATATATCCTAGAAATTCTTTTGTCAATAAAAAAACCATTGTTTCCAAAGAAATTTTTCTTTGAAAACAATGGCTATACTTTTGAGTTTATTGAATGGTTTCATTCTTATAGGGTTCCATTGTATAACAATTCATCGGTTGTTTCGTTGACAATTTTTAAGCGATTTTGTTTTTTTATCAAAATACTTTTATAGGTCGTTCCTGTAGCCTTTTCTTCCATCACAAGAATGCGTTTATACTCATTATCAGTGACTTTCTTAATCGTTGTTTGATTTAAGGACGGGATTTTTTCTTTTAGCGTTTTTTCTTCCGCCAGACCTTTTAAGATTTCTGATTCTGTAGTGGAACTTGTGGATTTACTAGAATCGCTTGATACACCTTCGTTATTAGACGCACTTTCAGATGACTTGCGACTTGATTCGGTTACTTTAGGCTGTGATGATTCACTGGTATTAGTTGAATTCATTTGAGTTTGGGTTTGATTCCCACATGCACCAATTAGCAACCCAACGCCTAAGATAGAACTTGCTAAAATTGTTTTTCTAATCATTTGCATGACCTCCTACATCTATCATTACTTTAACCTTAACATTTTTCAGCTAAGAGAACAATTTTTCAGATTAGAAAAGACCACTAGTCGTTATTTAAATAAACGAACTAGTGGTCTTACTTATTTAGGAATGATCTTCATATGAGTGAGTGGGTAATAAACAAATTGTGCTTTCCCTAAGATTTGATCTGCATGTATTGCACCAAAAGAACGGCTGTCTTTGGACATACGGCGATTATCACCAAGTACAAAATAGCTATCTTTAGGTAATTTTTCTTGCATTAACAATTCTTTTGAATCAAAATTCGTAGTGTAAGGCATCGTTTCATGATCTTTTTTTCTGTTTTTAGTTAAATAGGGTTCAGCGATTGGCTGATTATTGACATATAATTGATCGTTTTCGTAACGCACAGCTTCTCCTGGTAAACCAATCACACGTTTAATCAGAATCGATCCTGTGTCTGTTTTAAAGACCACCACATCAAACCGTTTAATGGCGGAGAATTTTTCCATCACAATCATATCTCCTTGATTCAAGGTTTTTTGCATGGAATGGCCATCCACCCGAACAGGAATCAGGAAAAATCCTCTTAAAATAAAAACGGCTACGATTGCTGGTACTAAAATTTTCAGAAAGTACATTAAATACCCAACATAATCACGTTTCTTCTTCAACTTCGTGCCACCTTTTTTCTAGTTTTTTTGAATTTCTTTGACTGCTGTATCGTAGGCAGCGTCATTTTCAAGAATTAATTTACCTAAAGTGGCTTCAATTTTTGTGGCTGTTTCATTGTCGATTTCTCCAGTTACAGGCAAGCCATTTTTCTGTTGAAGATCGCTAACCGCTGCTTTTGTTTCTGCGGTGTAGTTTGCATTGTTTTCATCAACAGGATACGCTAATACAGCTAAAATAGCATTTAAGTTCTGAATATCTTCAGATTGATCTCCTTCTTTTAGCGTTTTATCGCGAGGAATCAATTTTAAATAGGCATACTCGGGGTAATCAGCTTTGATGGTTGGTTCAATTCCTTTTTCGTTGATCCATTCGCCTTTTGGTGTTAACCATTTTAAAACAGTCAATTTTATTTCGGTTTGGTCATTTAAATCCTTCACCGTTTGGACCGTTCCTTTGCCAAATGTTTTCGTTCCAATTAATGGGACATTCGCAGATTCATGCAGTGCTGCAGCAAAAATTTCGGATGCACTGGCACTATTGCCATCAATGATAACTGCAACAGGTTCTTTTACTTTAAAGCCGCCGTCTAATTCTTTGGAAGCAACTTCTTTCATCGTACGTCCTTTTTTGTCTTCAAATTGAACAATTGTTTCGCCATTTTTTAAAAACATACTGGCCATTCGCTCTGCTTGATCTAGCAGTCCACCAGGATTTTGGCGTACATCAATTACAAAGGATTTAGCTCCTTTGTCTCGTAAATTCGTGATTGTTTCTTTCAATTCTTGATATGTTTTTTTACCAAAGGACGTAATTTTAATCGAGCCAATTTGTGCATCTTTTTTGTCTAACTCACCAGTCACTGTTTTAACGGGAATTTTCCCACGTTTGATTGAGATATTTTTAGTTTCTCCCTCTCTTTGGATAGTCAATTCAACGGAAGTTCCTTTTTTACCTCGGACTTTTGAGACGACTTCTGCTAGTTTCATCCCTTTTGTAGCTGTACCATCAACTTTTTCAATAATATCGCCTTCTTTGATTCCCGCTTTTTCAGCTGGGGAATCTGCTACAGGGGCCTCTGCTACAACTGGTTCGCCATCTTTCATTGTCATAGTGGCACCAATTCCTTCAAAATCGCCAGATAAGCTTTCGTTTAAATCATTGGCAGCAGATTCATTTAGATAAGTTGAGTATGGGTCTCCAATAGCTTCAGACATGCCTTTTAAGGCGCCTTCAACTAATTCATTTTTATCTACTTCACCTACATAATTGGTACTAATTTCATTATATAAATCCTGCACTTTGCTTAAATCAGCATTGGTAATTGCCCCTTCTTGACTCATCTTTTTAACACGATGATCAAAATAAATATAACTACTTCCTCCAGCTAAAAATGCGACACAGAGGAGCGAAATAATATATTGATAAAAAGGAACAGTTCGTTTGTTCTTCATAGATTTCATCTCATTTCTAACAAATTCGTCACTACTTTTGTTTACTATAACATGAATGAAAAAAGAGGAAAAGCTTTGTTTGCTTTTCCTCTGGATTTATTTATTGTTTTCAAGGTACTTTTCCCATAACTCATCAAAGATGTCCATGTTGCTTAAATAGTCAGCATTCATTTCTAAATAAGAAGAAAGTTCATGATAATCCTCGGTTTGTTTTGGAAACTGAATATCTTTGGCCGCTTCATTGGCAAAATCAGTTTCAGAATCTTTAGCCGGACCTTTTAATGTCATTAAGTAATGGTAAAAGCTTCGTCTCATGTAAATTAATCACTCCATTTTTCTTCGATAAATTCACTTCTACGTTGATGGGACAATCCATAACGCAAAGCGTCTTTTTTATAAAAGTCTTGATGGTATTCTTCAGCAGGATAAAATGGTGCTGCTGGTTCGATGGTGGTAACAATTGGTTCTGTAAAACGACCACTATTAGCTAGACGTTCTTTACTTTTCTCAGCAATTTCTTTTTGTTCTTGGGAACGATAAAAAATAACTGGCCGATAATTATCGCCGCGGTCTTGAAACTGACCGAAAGCATCAGTAGGATCTGTTTGTTGCCAATAAATCTCCACTAATTGTTCGTAAGAAATAATCGCTGGATCAAAAGTGATTTCTACTGCTTCCGTATGGCCTGTTGTGTGTGTTAGAACCTGTTCATATGTTGGATTAGGCACGTGCCCACCTGTATAACCCGAAACAACTGAGATAATCCCTGGTTGTGTATCAAAAGGCTGCACCATACACCAGAAACAGCCGCCTGCAAAAATTGCTTTTTCTTCCATCTCTAACACTCCTTTTTTATTTCTCTTTTGGCAAGTATATATTCATTCGAATGTCATCGTCAACTAAATTAATCTTTTCTGCTCGAACAAATAGACCATTTTGCATTCTAAACTGATCTAAACGTAATAAAACAGTTTGATCATCTGGATTGATTTCAACCCATTTAGGTAGTTTGTAAGAACGTTTAGCAAATTTCAATACTTCTTTAATTGGCAAGCCTAACGTTCCTATAGATAAACTTTTTGCTTTTAATTGTACATTACCATTCGCCATCACGTAAGGATCAAAATATAAGTAAAAAGGAATGTCATGCCCTAACACCTGAAATGTTCCATTTAATAAAGCATCATTTTCTAAATAAAATTTATATTTGATCTCCGAACCTTTTTGAAAGTCGGCTAAATAAAAGTCAATCAGTTTGTTCACTTGTTGTTTTTTTGACTGAATGGTGACCACTGGCTCGCCTTCTTTTTCAACAATTGCTGGTATTTTCTTTAAATCTGGTTCGCGAACTTGTGTTGCTCGAAATGTCACGAAAGCTACACTACCAATGACTAAACCCACTAGAACAAGAAAAGCGATTTTCCAGGGATTTCGTTTAAGATTGGTTGGTTGTGTCTTTTTAATTGATTTACTTGTTTTTGGCTTTTCTTCATTCATTTTATTCACTACCTTCTGATTTGGTTATCCATTCTTTCTCTGTCTTGACCATTTCATTCCGGACAGCTCCGGCCATAATTTGGTAGCCAAGATTATTCGGATGGAAGCGATCTTCTTCATATAACAAATTGTTTAAATCCTCTTTGCTAGCACTACTTCCTGTAGTTTCTGAGTCGCCACCAGTTACGCCAACTTCATCGCCACGACCTTTATAGAGTAAATCATTGATAGGAATGAAATAGGCTCGTTTTTGCTCTTGAACCATTTCTTCGGTTGCTTGATTCCAGTTATCAACGATTTCTTGCATTTCTGTAATTTCGGAAAAGTTTAAGTAGAAGGGATTGTAAATTCCTAAGACATAAATAGGGGCTTTCTCGTTGTATTCTCGGATTTCTTCAAGTAATCGTCTTACTCGGCGTTGATAGGCTTTTTGTGGACGATTGAACGAGCTGACTTTCAAGTCGAAAATATTACTACTAATTACTTTCATTAAGTCATTTCCACCAACCGTTAGCGTAATCACGTCCGCAGAGGCAAGGCCCTTTTGAATTTCAGGTTTTTCTTTGATTCGTTTTAAAATTTGGTCACTACGATCCCCATTTTTCCCAAAATTGTCTGTTTGAACACCGTTCAAGTTGTAGTGTTCTTTTAAATCATCTGCCACAATGGGAACAAAACCTCCACTATTCGTCAAATCGCCAATTCCTTCAGTTAAAGAATCACCGATTGCTGTATAATGAATGACTTCTTTTTGATTTTTTTGAGCAGTTGTGGCCACTTTCTCTTGCTTTAATAGTGGCTTTGCTTTGGGGATGGCCACACTTAACAATGTAAAAACACCTAGCGCAATGAGGATAGGTGTTAAGACGGTCAGCAAAATATGCTGTGTTTGTTTTTTCATCTTCGTCACTTCCTTTTAAATAAACTAACAAGAAATTTTCCTTTTCTTGTTAGAAAGAGGTTGCGTCTACTCATTTAAGAGTGAGACCCAACCTCGTTATTTCTTAGTCTGTATAGTACATAATAGCAAAGGCATTTTTTCCTGTATGGGTTGCAATGACTGGATTCGTATGTAATACGGGAATATCCATGTCTTTAAAGATTGCTTGTAATCCTTCTTTGAATCCATTTGCTAGTTCTAGCCCATCCGCATGAGAAATGCCAATTTGTCGAACATTTGGAATCTTACTTAATTCTGATTTCAATTCGTCAAACCATTTATTAAACGTTTTAACGCCGCGGCCTTTCGCTACAGGAATCAATTCCGTATTTTCAAAGTCCATGACAACTTTCATATTAAAAATGTTTGATAATAATCCTGTTGTACGGCTGATTCGTCCACCTTTAACCAAATTATCTAATGTTGAAATGCCAATGTATAATTTAGTATTTTGTTTGACGCGTTCAATTTCAGCTAAAATTTCTGGAACACCCGCTCCCGCTTGTGCCAATTTTGCTGCTTGAATGACTTGGAAAGACAAACCTTGGTCTGTAAAATCGCTATCAATCACCGTTACTTTACTTGATGATAAGTTGCTAGCTTGACGGGCCGCTTCAACCGTTCCACTTAAGCCTTTTGTCATGTGAATCGAAATTACTTCACTGCCATCTTCACCTAAGCGATCATATAATTCTACAAATTCACCAATTGGTGGTTGACTCGTTTTGGGTAAGGCCTTCGCATTAGCCATCATGTCCATAAATTTTTCGCCTGGCAAATGATCATCATCTGGATAAACAACGCCATCAACCATAATTGATAAAGGCATCATATGGATATTTAATTCATCTCTAAGACTTTTTTCCATCGTACATGAAGAATCCGTTACGATTTTAACGTTTGTCATAAATTTATCACTCTTTCTTTAAAAGGAACCTGTTTTCATGGTAGAATACCATTAAACGGTTAATTATCTAGTTATAGTATAACAGACACTGCCGAATTTTTCATCAAATTAAAATAAAGGAAGTGAATTTATTGGAAAAAACGCATTTCTCAAAAAAATACCTAATCGTGAACGAAGTCTTGAATGCAGTTACACATGGCATAGGCGCAGGTTTAAGTATTGCTGGCTTAGTCATTTTACTTGTTAAAGGAGCTCGTTTAGGCTCACCGATTCACGTGGTATCTTATGCTATTTATGGCTCCATGTTGATTCTACTTTTTTTATCTTCAACGTTATTTCATAGTTTAATTTTTACAAGAGCCAAAAAGGTCTTTCAGGTCTTCGATCATAGTTCTATTTTCTTATTGATTGCTGGCAGCTATACGCCGTTTTGCTTAATTAGTATTGGCGGTTGGTTAGGTTGGACCTTATTTAGTTTAGTCTGGTTAATCGCCATCGTCGGTATTGTCTATAAATCCCTCACGTTGCATAAACAAGAAACAGTGAAAAACATTTCAACGATTATTTATATTGTTTTAGGTTGGCTCTGTATCATCGCTGCTCGTCCGTTATATGAATCTCTTGGGTTTACAGGAACAGCGTTATTGGTCGCAGGGGGTGTGTCTTACACATTAGGTGCAGCCTTCTATTCATTGAAAAATGTGCGGTTTATGCATGTGGTTTGGCACTTGTTCGTCATGCTTGCAGCGATCCTCATGTATTTTTCTGTTCTCTTTTATACGTAATCACAGCACAATAAGAACACGATGCTCAAAGCATCGTGTTCTTTTATTGCCCTAAATCTCTTTATTATAAAGGATTATTCTTCTTTTCGAATTATTTTAACATAAATTAGTAGAAAAGACTTTACAAAACGAACATACATTCGTATAATAACAATACGAACACTCGTTCGAATCAAATGAAGAGGTGATACACATGGAAGCAATTCGTCGTGTTGGATTTTTATTTTTTGTATTGGTTATAGGTATTTTTTTGGGAACATTAGGATTACGTCTTGCTTTTATGATCGTGACGCCGTTATTTATTCTTTGGTTTATGTCATGGGATGAGAAGCGTTATACACGTACACGTAAACAACAGCAAGCAAGATACGTTTATCGTAAGTTCCCTTAATAAATAATAAAACGGTGTGTCCCCCCCAAGCTATGCTCCGTTTTTATAAATATGTCAAAGAAAGAGCGAAGGATTAAATCCTTCGCTCTTTCTAATTAAATTAGATTAGTATTCCATTAAGGTAACAATATCGTAGCCATCAATTTTATCGCGGCCATGTAAATCCATTAATTCAATTAGGAACGCACAACCAACCACAATACCACCTAATTGTTCGACTAATTCGATGGTTGCTTTAATTGTACCACCAGTTGCTAACAAGTCATCACAAATCAACACACGTTGACCTGGTGTGATGGCATCTTTGTGCAACGTTAATGTATCTGAACCATATTCTAAGTCATAAGTCACTTCGATGGTTTCACGAGGAAGTTTTCCTTTTTTACGAACCGGAGCAAAGCCAACCCCTAGTTCATAAGCCACTGGACAGCCGACAATAAAGCCACGAGCTTCCGGTCCTACAACCATATCAATTCTTTTTTCTTTCGCGTAATCCACGATTTGTTTCGTTGCTTCACGGTAGGCATCCCCATTAGCCATTAATGGAGAAATGTCACGGAACACGATCCCTTTCTCAGGATAATCTGGAATGCTTGCAATGTAATCTCTTAAATCCATTTTTATTTGTCCTCCTCATTCCACAGCCATTGTTGTATTGTTTGACAATCACTGTAAAGTAGAAATTCTTCTGTTTTTATTTTTTTCAATCGTTGTTGGTACACTTGACTTTCAGTCAATGGTCGATTGTCGGGTTTCTCAATACTGTTTAAAACACCGCTTTCTATTGTAACAAATCCTAAGTCAAAAAACACCTGTATCATGAAAATTAATAATTTTTCTTGGATATTTAAGTAATTTGCCACCTTCGATAGCTGGGAACGTAGATTTACTTCTTTTTGCTGCAAAATAAATTTATACAATGTTGCAAATTGTTCACGTGAAGCCATACCGTTTAAATAAGCTTCTTCTGGTGAAATAAACATCATGTATATACGTTGTATCTCAGTCGCTTCAACAATTTCTTTAACCGTGATTGCTTCCACAGGACAGTCGACAAAAACCAGTTGTTCGATTTGATTTTGAGAAACAGCTTCCACCAATTCTTCTTGGTTTGACCAAACAATAATATTAGCGGTTGGATCTGAAATGAATTTTTGATTTTTTTCATCAAACAAAAGATAAGCTGTTGCTTCTGAAGGAATTGGTTTCGTTTGATTATTTTTGCCACGAAAATCAAATAATTGTCTTCCCGATACAGCAAAATCAGTCACCATTAATTGTGGTTTCTTACGACCATTCCATTCATTGATGGAAAGTTGGCCTGCCACATCGGCGGTTCCTTGTGCTAGTTCATCCGCTTGAGGCCCCATTTGAAAAGCAATTGCATCCAATTGTGCCCCTTCTTGATTCATTTGAAATTTCAGATGTGCATTATCTGCACCAATTTGACGAATTTGCGTAGGCGTGATTTCCTTAAATACAAAAGTTGGAACAGTATTATCAGTCCCAAAAGGCGCCAAAATACGCAATTGATCAATAAAAGTAGTCGTTGCCTGCGAAACCGCTAAGCTCTCACTAATGA
Organism: Enterococcus sp. AZ119; assembly: GCF_050546175.1. Lineage (NCBI taxonomy): Bacteria > Bacillati > Bacillota > Bacilli > Lactobacillales > Enterococcaceae > Enterococcus > Enterococcus sp. AZ119. The sequence continues at coordinate 1,387,563 of NZ_CP172951.1, forward strand.
GCAACTCTTGTCCATTAGCCATATCAATTTGATTTTTTTCAATAAAGTGTGCCAAATGTTCTTGAACAAAAGGAATATTTTCAACAGGTAAAGTCATTCCCGCTGCCATATGATGCCCACCAAAATGAGTGAATTGCTCACGCACTTCGTTCAACGCCTCATAGAGATTCAATGCGCTAATGCTACGTCCAGAGCCTTTAGCGGTCGTACCAGATTCATCTATTGCTAAAATAATGGTTGGTTTCCCCGTTTCTTGCATAATGCGGCCCGCGACAATCCCTAAGACGCCTTCATGCCAGCCTTGTTTCGCTAAAATATGGACCGGCGCATTCGGGTCGATTAAATCCAGGGCTTCTTTGGCAATCGTCGTTACAATGTCTTTTCGTTCATTGTTTTGTTGATCGATATATTTAGCGATTTCCAGCGCTTGTTCTTCATCAAATGTAGTCATCAATTCAACACCTGGTGCGGCTTCCCCTAATCGACCTAATGCGTTTAAACGAGGTCCAATGGTAAAGCCAATTGATTCTTCTGAAACAGCTTCCTTTTTCACACCCGCTTCTTGTAGTAAAACGTCTAAACCAATTCGATCACCAGTTTGAATCATTTGAAGGCCCATTTTGACAAACGTTCTATTTTCATCGGTTAATGAAACCAAGTCAGCAATCGTCCCAATTGCTACCAAATCTAATAACTCAATTGGCAATTCACCAAGTAACGCAGTAGCGACTTTGAAAGCCACGCCAACACCAGCTAAATCTCCAAAAGGATAGGCTCCTTGTGGATGTCTAGGGTGGACAATCGCATAGGCTTCTGGTAATTGTTCAGGCAATTCATGATGGTCAGTAACGATTACATCTACCCCTTGAGCCATAGCGTAGCTAATTGCTTCATGGCCGGCTACACCATTATCAACGGTTACAATTAATTGGACTCCTTGTTCAATTTGTTCAGCAAATACGTCTTTATTAGGCCCATAGCCATGAAGAAAACGATTCGGTAGAAAGTACTGAACCATGCCACCGACTAATTCGATTGCTTCTTTCATAACCGTGGTACTAGTGATGCCATCTGCATCATAATCCCCATAGACAAGGATTTGTTCACCCGCTTCGACGGCTTGCTGGATGCGGGCTACCGCTTTCTCCATATCATGCATTAAGAACGGATCATAAATATCTTCGATAGCCGGATGTAGAAACTTACGTAATGCTTCTTCTGTCCGGATATTGCGGTGCCATAAAAGTTGGCCAATTAATGGATTAATTTCTTCTTTTTTTAATTGTTCTATAAATTCTACAGGTAATTCTGTCTTTGTCTGTAACTGCCATTGATAGTTTGATTTTTTCACGACGTCACTCCTAACCAAGTAATTATAGCAAAATTTTTCCAAAAACTAAAGAAAGCATTTTTTTAAATCTGAGAAAAAAACTGTGATATCTGTTAGATAAATAGCAGATATCACAGTTTTATTTTAAAAGAAACTTAGCGATAAAGTCTCTTCCTTATTTTTGTTCCTCTTCATTCACACGAGGTTTCACATAACGATCAATACGACTACCTGACACAGGCGTTGCATCTACTTCTGTGTTTGATGTTTGTTCGTTGACCACTGGTTCTGCGACTTGTGGTGCTGCCGCTTGTTTGGCTTGCAAATCAGCCAATTGATTATCAAAAGAACGTTGAACTTTTTCCGTTTCTTCTTTGACTAATTTATCCATATCATTTTTATAAATATCCAACTCTTTTTGTACAGCTTTTAATTCCTTACGTTGGTTCCAAATGGTGGTTGTGGAGGTTAGTAACCCAACTAGTGCGCCAATAATTGCAGAACCTAAAATAATTAAGATTAACGGTCCACTAATTTTAGTAAAACCAAAGTTTACTGGAACAGCTTGATTATTTAAAACAGCAAAAATAACAACAATTAAGACCAACACAAGGCCCAAAATAACACGCCATTGATTTTTCATGACTTGATCGACTCCTTTATTTTTTATTTAAAATATTTCCCGCTATGAAATCTCCTAAATGTGGAAACAATGTATAAAAGCGGGCAGCTGCTTCCATGACAAACGGACGATTAATCTCACGTCGAGAAGTCCCCATACTCCCAACCACTTCTTTCGCTAATTTCGTAGGGTCCAAAACAATTTTATCCACCGCAGCTAGATATGTGCCTGTCGGGTCCGCTTTATCAAAGAATTCTGTTTGGATTGGTCCTGGATTGACAGTCGTTACTGCTACACCCAACGGTTTCAATTCTAAACGTAAAGCATTTGAAAAACCTAACACAGCAAATTTTGTTGCAGAATAAACGGTTGATTTAGCTGTAGCCATCTTCCCAGCCATTGAAGCAACGTTGATAATATGTCCTTGCCCAGCTTCAATCATTTTAATAGCTACTTTTTGAGTAAACGTCATCATTCCTAGAACGTTGACATCAAACATTTGGCGTGCAACAGCCAAGTCAATTTCAACAAAATTTTCAAACAAGCCAAAACCAGCATTGTTGACTAAAACATCTATAGGACCAACTTCTGCTGAAATAGCTTCAACCACACGTTCAACACTTTCTGGATCGGCAATATCTAATTGATAAGAAAATGCTTCTCGTCCGCTTAAAACAGCACACTGCTCGCGAACTTTACCAATCAAATTAATTCTGCGGGCGCAGACAACGACGACCGCTCCTTGTTTAGCTGCTTCATAACAAATTTGTTCACCTAAACCAGCTGAACCTCCAGTTACGACAACGACTTTATTTGTTAAATCCATCTAAGCTCCTCCTTCATTGGCAAATGGAATCTCAATGATATCCATATCTTTCACGATTTTTGTATTGGGGAAAATTTCTTGGGCTTCTTCTTGAAGCTGATAGGCCTCTTTGGTTAAATAACGGGCACTAATATGCGTTAAGATAAGTTGTTTTACTTGCGCTTCTTTTGCAACTTCAGCTGCTTGTTGACTGGTTGAGTGGAAGTAGGCTTTTGCCATTTTTGCTTCGTGTTTATTAAACGTACTTTCATGGACTAAAACATCCGCTCGTCGTGCTAAAGTTACACTATTTTTGGTTTTGCGAGTGTCTCCTAAAATCGTCACGATTCGCCCAGGTTTACGCTCTCCCACAAACGCTTGTCCATTAATTTCCTGTCCATCAAAAACAATCGTTTCACCACGTTTGAGTTTGCCATACAATGGTCCAGAAGGAATCCCTAAAGCTTGAAGTTTCTCTACTTGTAATTCTCCTTCATGCGCTGCTTCCTCAATTCGATAGCCAAAGCTCGTGATGCCATGGTCCAAGATATTACAGCGAACAGTGAATTGTTTATCTTTAAAAATAACGTCATTTTCTTTCGTTAATTCAATAAATTTCAGTGGATAGGACAACCGCGATTGCGAGACCCGTAAAGAAGTCTTGACAAAGTCAGCAACCCCAACTGGTCCATAGATTTCTAAAGGTTCTGTCCCGCCCTGAAAAGAACGACTACTTAACAAACCAGGTAAACCAAAAATATGATCCCCATGTAAATGTGTAATAAAAATCTTTTCAATTTTTCTTGGGCGAATACTACTTTTTAAAATTTGCAATTGCGTCCCTTCACCACAATCAAAGAGCCAAACTGCATTTCGTTCATCTAATAATTTCAACGCAATTCCTGTGACATTGCGATGTTTTGCTGGTACACCAGCGCCAGTTCCTAAAAATTGTATTTCCATCTGCTACCATACTTTCTTTTAAACTTCCTTTTTATTTTAGAAGAAGTTTGCTCCTTTAGCAAATAATAATTTATCTATTTTCTCAAAGTTTTCTTCTTATTTTACCGTATTTTACGATAAAATAACAAAAAATTAGCAAACTACCATAAAAAACCGTGATTTCTTAGTATTTTAAAAGACTGTTTCCCTTTATTCAGAAAACAGTCTTTGCTCCTTATTCTTCTTTCGATGTCGCTTCTTTATGTTGTTCTTTTTTTGCTTGCCACGATTGTTTCGCTTCATTTGCAACTTCGTTCGCATCGTTAATTTCTTGTTGGACTTCCTCTAAATCAAGCCGCGTGATTTCGCCACCTAAGTCAAACATAACCAACTGATTGAGTGGACGGTTGTCTTCTTCTTCTGCAATTAATAACAATCCCGTTTGTCCTTCATCAATCTTTTGAATCACATGTTCAAAAACCGTTTGTGCTTCTTGAATTTCTTTGGCGTCTTTGCTTGCACCATACATACTTCCAGCAAACCAGCCAAAAAGAATGCCCAGAGGACCACCTAATATGCCTACTAGCATTCCAATCATGCTATCTTTTGATGTATGATTGTTGCCTGTAAAATCGATAAAATCATTGATTTTAAATTGATGCTGGCCATCATTAACATGCGTAACAACCGCCATTTGCTCACCTTTAAGCTGTCTTTCTGCCTGCATCTTTTTTATTTCGGAAAATGCTTGGTACGATTTACTTTCAATATCAAAGTTCATAATGATAATTCGTTTTGCCATACAAATCGCTCCTTTATTCTGGATACATCTATTTTAGCAAGAAAGGCCTGTCTCTAGCAATGAAAACTTTTTGGTTATGTAAAAAAAAGAAGATAGCTAGGCTACCTCCTTGTTAATGCTTATTTACCATCAAGAATATTTAAACGGACCTTTTTCGGACCATCGATACGTACACTATAAACAATTGTCCGAATTGCTTTTGCAACACGCCCTTGTTTACCGATGATACGTCCAATATCTTCTTTGGCCACAGTCAAATTATACTCGAGGAAATCAGTTGATTCCTCAATTTCTAATGAGACTGCTTCAGGTTGACTGACTAACGGACGGACAATAGTTAAAATTAACTCTTTCACATCTGCCATATTCAATCACCTTATTTCTTAACGTTTTTAGCTTCATGATGTTTTTTCATAACGCCTTCTTTTGAAAGGATGTTACGAACTGTATCAGAAGGTTGCGCACCTTTAGATAACCAATCTAAAACTAAATCTTCTTTTAAAACTACTTCTGCTGGGTCTTTCAAAGGGTTGTAAGTACCTACAGTTTCGATGAAACGTCCATCACGAGGAGAACGAGAATCAGCTACTACAATACGGTAAAAAGGACTCTTTTTAGAACCCATACGTTTTAAACGAATTTTAACTGCCATTATTAAATACACCTCCATTAACTTAATCACAAGAGTTAGTTTAACAGATTAACAACAACCTGTAAAGAGTTTTTTCTTGACACCTTTACTTTTTTCCAATTTTTTTAGCCAATTTGCAGGAAAACAAACGAAATAATGAAGAATTTTTACAAAATTTGATAATAGTTGTACTGGTTTCTCACTTGAAAGCCTTCTGTTTGATAGAGATGAAGCGCTGCTTGATTTTCTGTTTCAACTTCTAAAAAAATAGTCGCTGAAGCTGAATTTTCTAAAATCATTCGGAGCGCAGACTGTAACACTTGACGGCCAAGACCGCGACCTCGTTGCGTTTTTGTCACAACAAAACCATAAATCCCCCATTCGTTTTCAAAATGATCCAAACGTAGCGTGGCTAAAAGTTGATTGTTTTCTTTATAAATAAGTGTTCGTTGAAGGTCCTCCGGCAAAGGCGTACCTTCTAGTAACCTAGCCAAGGAATGCAAATCAGCCACTTGTGGTCGGAGAAGTGTCAGCTTCGCCAAATCCTGTGAGTAAGTTTCTCTTTGAAAAACCAGATACTGTTCTGAAAAAGCTGGCACAATTCCTTGTCTATTAAAATAATTCAGGCCAACAGATTGCTTGTCGTCCATCACGAGAAAGACTTCTTTCATTCCCCACAAAGCTGCTTGCTTTTCGAGTTCTTGAACAAGTTCTTCAAAAAATGGCCCTACATTTGGCGCAACAATCGTCGCTTCCAAGGTTTCCCCATCAAAACAATACCCTACGATATACGCTTGTATGGTTTGTTCCTTCCTGTATAAACCATAATAAGTATAAGCTGATTCCTCAGGAAATGTTTGTTCCAATTTATAAAAAGTTCCTTGTTTAATCAATTCCTTGTTTTTTAATTCAGTCAATGTTTGTTTCTCCAACTGTGTTAACTGTCGGCGCCAATTTATTTTTTTATTCAAGCAGTTGCTCCTTTACTCATCCTTTTACTAGCTATTATACGTGAAGTTACGAAGTTCAACAATGTACAAGGATAAAACGTTTGCGCTTTTTTTGAAAAAGTACTATCATAAAGTAAGTAAAAAAAATGGAGGGATTTACATGACAAAAAAAATTGGTATTTTTATAGGGAGTTTAAGAAAAGATTCATTTAACAAATTGGTAGCAAAAACAATGGCGGACTTATTTCCAGCTGATTTCGAACCTGTTTTCATTAACATAGGTGATTTAGAATTATACAATCAAGATTTGGATGATGAAGGAACCCCCACCGAAGCTTGGACAACATTCCGTGAAGAAGTTAAACAAGTAGATGGCGTGATGTTTGTAACACCAGAATATAACCGTTCAGTACCAGCTGTTTTAAAAAATGCATTGGATGTCGGTTCACGTCCGTATGGCGAAAGCGTTTGGGATAAAAAACCCGGACTTGTGGTGAGTGTTTCACCAGGTGCAATTAGCGGATTTGGTGCAAACCATCATTTAAGACAATCATTAGTCTTCTTAAATGTTCCAACTTTACAACAACCTGAAGCCTATATTGGCGGTATTACGAACTTAATTGGTGAAGATGGTAAAATTATTGATGGCACTGTTGGTTTCTTACAATCAATTGTAGATGCTTACGTGGATTTCTTTAATCGCTTAACTGCCTAATTGAATCAATCGAGAAAAAGTGAGGCAACTTTTTACAGGTTGTCTCACTTTTTTTATTTTTTTACTTGACCCTCTCGTTACGTAAAGGTTTATGATAGATTTTGTCAGGAGGAATGAATGATGGAATATACAATTAAAAAAATGGCTTCACTATCTGGCGTCAGTGCACGGACGTTACGATATTATGATGAAATTGGTCTTCTTCAACCAGCCAGAATTAATTCTTCTGGTTATCGAATTTACGGGCAAGCCGAGGTGAATCGTTTGCAACAAATTCTTTTTTACCGTGAATTGGATCTGAAACTAGATGAAATTAAAGAAATTTTGGAGCAACCTGACTTTAATGTTGAACAGGCTTTATACGAGCATCAACAAAAACTATTGGAAAAGCGCAATGAAATTGATCGTCTTTTAGCCTCTGTTCAACAAACCTTACACCATTACAAAGGAGAGATAAACATGTCAGATCAGCAAAAATTCGAAGCATTCAAACAACAAAAAGTTCAAGAAAACGAAGAAAAATATGGTAAAGAAATTCGGGAAAAATATGGCAACGAAACGATTGAACAAGCCAACAAAAAATATTTAAACTTGACGGAAAAAGACATGCAAGCAATGCAGAACGTGGAAAAAGATTTATTTTCTAAGTTAGCCATGTATCAAAAATCACCCAAGTTGACTAGTCAACTTGCGCAAGAAATTTTCCAATTACACAAAGATTGGTTAATGTACTCTTGGTCAAGCTATTCGCCAGAAGCACACAAAGGGTTAGGCCTTATGTATGTTGGCGATGAACGATTTACGTCATATTATGAACAACACGGCGCTGGTTTTGCCGAAGCGTTAAACGCAATTATCCAAAACTACGCTTAAACAGAAAGTGCGCCATCAGTCGAAGAGACTGATGGCGCACTTTCTGTTTCTTACGATAATTAACTAAAGCCTGTTTATCTTTTTTTCTTTTTCTTCTTTTTGTTTTTCTTCATCATACGATTCATGGCCATTTTACCTAGCTTGCCTTTAACGCCGCCACCTAGCATTTGATCCATACCAGGAATGTTCATATCCCCTTTGGACATTTGTTGCATCATTTTTTTGGATTCTTTAAATTGTTTAATCATACGATTGACTTCAACCACACTATTTCCTGAACCAGCTGCAATTCTGCGGCGGCGACTAGGATTTAATAGATCAGGATTTTCACGTTCTGCAGGGGTCATTGATAAAACCATCGCCCGTTTCCGTGCCACATCTTTTGGATCGACTTTGACATTTTCAATACCAGGCATGTTACTCATTCCAGGGATCATTTTTAATAAGTCTTCAATCGGTCCCATGCCCATAACTTGATCCAATTGCTCAATAAAATCGTTAAAGTCAAAACTGTTTTCTTTCATTTTTTGAGCAAGTTCTTCTGCTTTTTTCTCATCGTAATCTTGTTGCGCTTTTTCAATTAGCGTCAACATGTCCCCCATACCTAGGATACGACTCGACATACGATCGGGATGGAAAATTTCTAAATCAGTTAATTTTTCACCAGAACCGACAAATTTAATCGGAGCGCCCGTTACTGCCCGAATTGACAGCGCAGCCCCCCCACGAGTATCGCCGTCCATTTTGGTAATAACAACCCCAGTAATTCCAAGCTGTTCATTAAAACTATCTGCAACGTTGACAGCATCTTGCCCCGTCATCGCATCAACAACTAACAGAATTTCATTGGGATTAGCCAACTCTTTAATTTGTTTCAATTCGTCCATTAAAGCTTCATCAATGTGTAAACGGCCGGCCGTATCAATTAAGACATAATCATTTTTCTTTTCTTTTGCTAATGCTAACCCTTGACGAACAATTTCCACTGGATTAGCATCTGTTCCCATATCAAAAACGGGAACTTCTAATTGTTGACCTAAAACCTTCAACTGATCAATCGCTGCTGGACGATAAACGTCACCAGCGATTAAAAGCGGACGAGCGTTTTCAGTTTTCATTAAGTGTTTTGCTAATTTACCAGTAAAAGTTGTTTTACCAGCCCCTTGTAACCCTGTCATCATAATCACTGTCGGGATTTTTGGAGATTTATTCAGTTCAACCGTTTCTGAACCTAACGTTTTCGTTAATTCTTCATCAACAATTTTTACAATTTGTTGGGCTGGTGATAAGCTTTCTAATACTTCGACTCCTACTGCCCGTTCTCTGACGCGTTTTGTGAAATCTTTGACCACTTGTAAATTAACGTCGGCTTCTAATAAAGCCAAACGGATTTCTCGCATCATTTCTTTTACGTCGGCTTCGGAAACTTTTCCCTTACGACGGATTTTACTCATTGCCTGTTGTAGGCGGTTTGTTAAACTCTCAAAAGCCATAGTTTCATTCCTCTATTTCTTGAATTTGTTCAATATATTTTTTGATTTCACTATCTTTGGGATAAGTTTCTTGAACATACTGCTGTAGTTGTTCAAGATATTCTTTCCGTACAACATAGTTTGAATAAAGATGTAACTTTTTTTCGTATTCTTCTAAAATTTTTTCGGTTCGTTTAATGTTATCATAAACCGCTTGGCGACTAACCTCATATTCTTCCGCAATTTCTCCTAAAGAAAAGTCATCAGCATAGTAAAGCTCCATATAATTCATCTGCTTTTCCGTTAATAATGTCGAATAAAATTCAAATAACGCATTCATGCGGTTTGTTTTTTCCATTTCCATGAGCCGTGCTCCCATCTTCAATCCCTTATAGGTTACCGATTTCATAGGGAATAGTCAATCTTTTTTTACTAAGTTTTTACCTTTTAAAAAGAAATGTCCGCAAGTTGCCATGTTTCTTCAGAATAAACGGTCATTCCTTGTTGAATAAAATAAGCAGTTGCGACTCCAACTCCAGCTTTTTTAATGCCAGAAAATTGTCCATCATAAATCAGCTGGCTGCCACAGCTGGGACTTTTTTCTTTCAAAATCAAGGTTGTAATTTGTTGAGTTTTTAATTTTTGATACGCGCGTTGTGCCCCTGCTTTAAATGCCTCAGTCACATCTTCCCCGTTATCCGTATATACATAAGCAGTATTCGCCCAAACATCAAAGCCATCCCCGCCAATGATTTCTGCTGGCGGACGTGGAATAGGCAACTCTCCTAAAACTTCGGGACAAATCATTATTGCTTTTCCATTAGTTACAAGTTGTTTTAACGCTTCTTGTTCTTGAGATTTTCCATCGTAACGGCAACAAATCCCACCTAAGCAACTACTAATACCAATCATTCGCTTCTCCTCATTTCATTTCTCTATTATACCATGAGTTGACTTTTCTCAAAAGTAGCATTCTCGCTTACTTTAAAGTACGTTCTTCCTCTAAAAATATGTTAAACTAACAATAGTGAAATATACACTTATTTTCAGAAATTTCTTGAAGGAGTTATGTAAATGAAAAAAGTTCTTGTCGTCGATGATGAACCATCGATTTTAACTTTGTTAACCTTTAATTTGGAAAAAGAAGGCTATCAGGTGACTACTTCCGAAGATGGTAAAAACGGCTTCGAATTAGCTTTGTCTAATCAATATGATTTTATAATTTTAGATGTAATGCTTCCTGGTATGGATGGCTTAGAAATTACCAAAGCACTTCGTCGAGAAAAAATTGACACGCCTATTTTGATTTTAACTGCCAAAGATGAACAAGTAGATAAAATCATCGGCTTAGAAATTGGGGCAGATGATTATTTAACAAAACCTTTTAGTCCCAGAGAAGTCCTAGCACGCATGAAAGCTATTTTTCGTCGTTTAAAACCTACCACGACCGAACCGCTTCAAGAGGACACACCTAAAGCTCCGCTTGTGATTGGCGAGATTCGTGTGGATGAACAAAATTATGAAGTCTTTGTGCGCAATCAGCCCATTGAACTAACACCGAAAGAATTTGAATTACTCGTTTACTTTATGAAACGCAAAGATCGGGTCATTAATCGGGAAACCTTGTTGGAACGAATTTGGCAATATGACTTCGCTGGACAAAGTCGCATCGTCGATGTCCACATTAGTCATTTACGTGATAAAATCGAGCCCGATCCCAAACGGCCCGTTTACTTAGTAACTGTCCGTGGCTTTGGCTACCGTTTTCAGGAGCCAAAACGATGAAAAAGAGACTGCGGATTGAATATTTTTTAGTTGCGGCAGTCATGCTTTTATTATTTGTCGGGAGTATTGCAGCGACCAATTTTTTCTTTCAAAAAGAAATGGTTGCTCAGCAAGAAACCTATTTAAGAAGAAAAAATACCCTTTTAACAGACCAGTTGCCCCCTTCCGTTTTCGAAAAAGGGCAACTGACAAACCAACAACAACTCCTTGTCACCCATGCGTTAGATGATGCAGAAGAACGGGTAACTTTGTTGCAAAAAAATGGTACCGTCTTTTTTGACAGCAGCCAAAATGAACCGCTAGAGTCGCACAAAAAACGACCTGAAATCGCTGCGGTTCTATCAGGAGCTACCTATGGTTCAGCTTTACGAAAGAGTAAAACGTTAAATAAAGAACTTCTGTACGTTGCCACGCCTGTTTTAAAATCAGGAGAAATCGTTGGCATTATTCGGATTTCGGAACAAACCGCGCTATTTTCTAAAAATATTCAATCTTTTCGTCGCTATATTATCTTTACATTTGGCATCTTGTTCCTACTAATTACCTTGTTTATCTTTTTATTGTTACGGCAAAAAAATCAACCGCTAGTGACTGTCTTACCGATTCTGAAACGAATGCTTAAACATCCAGATGAAAATCGATCCATTATCCAGCAATCTTCTGAATGGAATGAACTTTACGAAACTATTAACCTACTGAGTCAACAAGTAAGTCAAACGTATAAAGCGTATACGTCTGCGGATGAGCAATTTCACGAACTTTTAGATGAGTTGATGATTGGTGTCTTTATCATTGATACGCAAGGACGGCTTCGTCTGTTGAACCCTAAAATGCAGGAAATGTTAGGACTCTCTGCTAAAAATATGCAAAGCAATTATCTCGAAGTGATTCAAGACGCCGATTTGATTCATTTAATCCATCAAGTCGTCGCTGAAAAAAACAGTTTACATCAAGAAATCACTGTGACACAAGGACCAACACCTTTACGATTAGATCTTTCTCTTCGTTACTTGGATGATCAAAGCGCCAATGATTATCAAGTGTTAGGAATTGCCTATGATTTAACGCGCGTTCGCCAACTAGAAAAAATGCAAAAAGATTTTGTATCAAACGTGTCTCATGAATTAAAAACGCCTGTCACTTCTCTTTTGGGCTTTACCGAGACACTCATAGACGGTGCCAAAGAAGATCCGGAAGTCCTTAATCAATTTTTGCACATCATGCAAAAAGATGCCCAGCGTCTGCAACAATTAATTCAAGAAATTTTAGAACTTTCTCGGGGCAGCGCGACAATTCCTTATGCAGAACAAGAAATTACTTTAGAAAAATTTATTACAGAAATTCTCGGTTCTTATCAGCAACAATTGGCAGCAAAACAGCTGAAAACAGTCGTTCATGGTCTGCCAGAGAGCCAGTTTTTCACCAAATACGAATTGTTTTATCCAATCGTGAAGAATCTAATTGAAAATGCCATTCAGTATTCCCAAGAAAATGGTCAGATTACTATTTATTATGCTATAGAAAATCAGCAATTACGTTTATCTGTTCAAGATACTGGCATTGGCATTAGTCAAAAAGACCAAGAACGGATCTTTGAACGGTTCTATCGTGTCGATAAAGCACGTAGCCGTCATTCTGGTGGCACCGGTCTAGGTCTAGCTATTGTCCAAAATTACACAGAATTATTAGGCGGTAAAATCGCCATTGATAGTCACTTAGGCTTAGGGACCACTTTTACAATCACCTTGCCTTTAACAAAAAAAGAAGCCTAAAAAAACTCAGCCAATCCTGTTTATTGGCTGAGTTTTTTTGTTTATTTTTCAGTTACTTTTCCATTTACATCACGTTCTACTTGCATGTCTGTGATGGCTAAATAACCTAAGTCTTTGACAATTGTCTTTTGAACATCATCGGTGACCATATAGTCTAAGAAGGCTTTTACTTCTTTATTAGGCTCCCCTTTTGTATACATATGTTCATAAGACCAGATTTTCCATGAATTGTCTTTCACGTGTTCTTCTTTTGGTTCAACACCATCAATGCTTAAGGCAACGGTGGAATCATCCATATAAGAAAAAGCTAAATAGCTGATTGCTCCTGGTGTTTGTTCAACAATTTTACGAACTGTTCCCGAAGAATCTTGTTCTTGTGATTGAACTGGTTTAGCTCCATCTAAGCCCCATTTTTCAAATGTTGCTCGGGTGCCACTTCCGTTTGCGCGATTTATTACGACGATTTCTTGATCTTTGCCGCCCACTTCTTTCCAGTTTTTGACTTTGCCAGTAAAGACATCAATCAATTGTTGCTTCGTTAAATTCTTCACGCCGACTTCTTTGTTGACCACTGGTCCCATACCAACCACGGCCACCCGATGATCAACTAATTTAGAGGCATCCACGCCATCTTTCTCTTCGGCAAACACATCGGAATTTCCAATGGTCACTGCGCCATCTGCAACTTGCGAAAGTCCTGTTCCGCTGCCGCCACCTTGGACAGAAACTGTATAATTGGGATGTTCTTGTGTAAATTGATCTTTCGCAGCATCTACTAACGGTTGTAAAGCGGTGGAACCAACAGCGACAATTTTAACTGGTTTGTTACTATCCGCTTCGCTGGATTTTTCAGTTGTGCCTCCTTGAGCTCCGCACCCAGTTAATAATAACCCTAGACTCAGCATAGTTGCTGCAATTACACGTTTTTTCATCTTTGCACTTCCTTTTCAATTAGTTACAAGTTTAGTCTACCAAGACTCTGTTAATTCTGTTTCAATTAAATGTAAATAAAAGGTAAAGGTGTGTAAAGAATCTATAAAGGCTAGTGCGTTACGCGTTGTGTCGCCATGTAATGTGCAATTCGTTCCATGGCCGTTGTTAATTTATCCATATCGGATGCATAACTAATTCGGACGTATCCTTCTGCTTCTGGACCAAAAGAAATACCTGGAATCAACGCTACTGCTTCTTTTTGCGCTAAATCAATACAAAATTTCATAGAATCTTGTTCATAACCAGTAGGAATCTTAGCAAAAATATAAAAGGCGCCATTTGGACGCGCAACTTCAAACCCCAATTGAGTCATCTGTTCATAAACAAAATCGCGCCGTTTCCGATACTCTTCTTTCATAATTTCAGCATCATGCATTCCTTCGATTAGGGCACGAACAGCCGCTTTTTGAGACACAGTTGCAGCCGCAGTAACTAAATACTGATGAACTTTAATGATCTCCGCTGTTAAAATCGCTGGTGCAAAAATAAAGCCAATCCGCCAGCCTGTCATGGCATGTGATTTCGACAAACCGTTAATTAAAATCGTTTGGTCACGTAACATTTCAGCAATCGAAACATGACTCTCATCATAAGTTAACTCACTATAAATTTCATCGCTAACCACAAAAATGTCGTATTTTTTTAGAACATCAGCAATTGCTTGCAACTCTTGGCGGTTATAGGTGACACCAGTTGGGTTGCTAGGATAATTTAAAATAATTGCTTTGACTTGTTCCCCATGCTCGGCCATTGCCGCTTCAATCATTTCAGGGGTCAAGACAAAATCGTTGCCTCGTGTATCCAAATATACCGGTTCCGCCCCCGCCAATGTAATAATTGGTTCATACCCTGGGTAAATAGGTGCTGGCAATAGCACTTTGTCACCTTGTTCTAAAATTGCTAATAACGAAGCTGAAATCGCTTCTGTTGCTCCAACTGTTACTAAAATTTCTGTCCCAGGCTGGTAAGTCAAATGGTACTTTTCTTTCATAAAATAAGCGGCTGCTTCACGGACATCTAATAAACCAGACATCCCTGTATAATGAGAAAAATTCGCATCAATTGCTTCTTTGGCTGCTTTTTTGACATGCTCAGGTGTGTTAAAATCCGGCTCTCCTAGCGTTAATTTTAAAATACCTTCAATTCCTGAGACTTGTTCGTCAAATTGACGAATTAAAGAAACAGCAATTTTATTTACTTGACGATTAAAACGATTGGTTAAATCCATTTAGCTTCACTCCTTCAGTTGACGTTATAGTAGCACAAATTGACCGTAAAATGAATGATTTTCTCATTGTTTCGCTAGATTTTTATTATAAATATCTCAAAAAAACGACAGAGAAGAAAATAGGAGAACTTTGTCCTTTTCAACAAAGTTCTCCTATTTATTTATTTTTCGAAACGCCATGTCCGAATTTCAAACGGACGTAATGGTGCATCAACTTCTATCGCTGGTGTCAACGGTTCTTCTAATACATTTGTTAAACAAGTCGCTGGTTGTGTCTCTTTGTGAAGTTCACAAGGAATATTTTGCGCTGTTAGATTAAAGCCACGAACGACTAAATGATTTGTTTGCTCTTGACGTTTAACGGCTGTCCAACCAATTGGTCCTTCTGCCGTTGTCAAATAGACATGGTTCGGTGCTAGTTTACCTTCATGACGCGTAGTAGTAGCTGCAGTAAAAGGAATTTGTGCACTATAGGCTTGTTGATACGTAGCAAAGCGTTCTTCTGGTTTTCCATGCAATGACAAACCATATTTAAAGGTATATTCTCCTTGGCATTGTGCTTCTGGTGTCGCAAAATAGCCCCAATCACCTAGTTCGCCAACACAACGAATTAATGTGACCGCAATGGTTCCATCTGCCAATACTTCATACTCATTTAAGCCTTCATTGAAGATAGTCACGCCTTTATTTTGGTCATGAACATTCACAAACGCTTGTTGGTGCTGCGGGTTTGTTGGATTTTCCCATGCGTCGCTTACTTGATTTGGTCGTGTCACGACTTCATAAATACTATCCGCTTCGTGTGTTTCTGTGACCATGCCAGTTGGGAAAAGCACGCGTAAACGATGATCTTTGATTTGATTATTAATGGTTGTTTCAAAGAATAATTGGTTACTTTCTTTGATCATTGTAACCACTGTCGTTATTTCGAACGGGCGAAGCGTCGTTGAACGTTGTGCTTGGCGTTCTCTAAACTCACGAACAGCCTTTTGTTCTTCTTCTAATCGTTCATCTGCTGAAACTGGTAACATGACGGTTTGTTTAATTTGATAACTTGCTTTTACAGGGGAATTTTCTTTATTCGTAATTTCAGCCGTTACATTTTCGGTTGTAATTCCTTGGTCTTCGGTCGGTTTGAAAAAGATATATTCATTCCCAATGTCGCCAGTATCTTCAAATGTTAACAATTTTGAAAATGTTTCTCCTGTTTTTTTGTCAGCAATGGTTAAGCTACCATTGTTTTCAATTTTCACTTGAATAAATTCGTTTTCCATTTCATTTATTGCTGGTTGAGCCAAAAGACTTCCTTCAAAAGCTTTCGTTTTTCCTTGAATCAATGCAAAGCTATCCCAAGAGAATGGCGCCATTTCTTTGACAGATAATTCGACCGTTAAGTATTTAGCCATGTACGGTTGACGGAAAGCATCTTTAGGTAAATCGTAACCAAAACGAACATCTTCTTTGACAATACGGCTTGCAACGGCTTTTCCAGTTGGATCAATCACTTGATAATCTGGGGTGGCTTTTTGTTTTAATTCATGATAAAGATCTTCAGGTTTTCCTGTATAAAATGGCAATCGTTCAATCTCCACTTCCACAGTGACAACCTCCGTTTTCTGATAGCCACTAGTATTAAATAAAACAAACGGGTGCGCTTTTTCTGGGAAAACACTTGTATCAATTGCTTCTGTTAATTGTCGTGTTGCTTCATCTGCTAAGAAATGCCCGACATCATTGGCATTTTCAAAGCGAGTCATCATGCCTCGGTGAACCTCGTCGACAGAACAGCCACAAATACTATCGTGCGGATGGTTTTGAAGCAATGTTTTCCAAGCATAATCAAATTGGTCATGTGGGTAGTCGCCAGTTACTTCGTAAGCCATCGCTGCTAAAGGTTCTGCGATATTTTCTAATTGGCGTTGGACTTTTGTGTTCCACTGTTTTAAATAGACGCGAGCAGAAGAAGTATTGGCTAATGTGTACCAGCCGTCCGTTTCTTGACTCGTTAATTCGCCTGTTACTGTTCCTAAATCTTCTGGTAACTCCTCTTGAACAGCTTTCAAATAGTCATCGAAATTGGAATGAATAAATTCATATTCTGGGAATAGTTCATTGGCTAAAGCGATGGCCTTAGTAATATCTCTTTGTACCGGTTGGTGGTCGACCCCATTCATCATTAATAAATGGTTTGTGGAAGCGTAACGTTCCACATCAGCCAATTTTTGTTTCCAAAAAGCGATTGCCGCTTCTTTTTCTGAAGGAATTTCGTTCCCGTTACTATACCAGTTCGCAAAAAGCAAGCCGAAAATTTTCGTTTGATCAGGACCTTCCCACCACATTTCAGAATATTGTGAGCTATAGTCGCTTTCTAAGACTTGATTATCAAAGCCAATCGGTTTCACCCCACGTCCAAAGGCAGCCGCAGGCAGATTTGCTAATTGCATCATTTGAGGTGTTTGACCCATATTCCCAAATGTATCCGGGAAGTAACCTAATTGAACTGGTGCTCCCCATTTTTGACTTTCTAAATGCCCAATCAGCATGTTTCGAACATTGGATTCAGAGCTAATTAAAAAGTCATCTTGTAAAATATAAAATGGTCCGATTTTTAGTTTGCCTGCTTGGACAGCTTTTTTCACGGCTTCTTTTTTCTCTGGGCGAACTTGTAAATAGTCGTCTAAGATAATCGTTTGTCCATCTAAATGGAAACTGTTAAACTCTGGATCATTTTCAATTAAATCTAATACATTATCCACTAATTCAATTAAGCGCATATGATGTTCTTCATAAGGAAGATACCATTCACGATCCCAATGACTATGGGAAACAATATAGACTTTTTTCTTTGTCATCACTTTTCCTCCTATTTTTCCACTCGGATGTCAAAATAATCCATAACTAATTCACAAAACATCATATTAGCCCATGAAAACCATTCTCTTGTATAATTTTCAGGATTATCTACGTCAAAACCTTCATGCATCAAATGAGTCCCCGCATCTGTGGCAACTAATAAATCTAAAATCCGTTCTTTTTCTGCTTTATCTTTGGTTGTCATTCCTTCCATTGCTAAAGCAATCGGCCACACGTAATTTTCTGGTGTATGCGAGCTACCAATCCCTTTCGCGTATTTACCTTCATAGAAGTAAGGATTTTCTTTACTTAATAAGGTTTGACGGGTTGTTAAATATTGTTCATCCTCTGTTGAACAATAACCCAGATAAGGGGCTGCTACTAAATTGGGAACATTACTGTCATCCATCACGCTTGCATTGCCTAAGCCATCCACTTCATACGCATAAATCGTTTCGTTATTTTGATTTTTTGTTCGTCCAAATGTTTGGATGCCTTCTTCAATCTCTTCTTGTAATTTTTTAGCAATCGCCACAATCGTAGCATCTTCTAAAACATCAGAGAAAATTTCTTGAATATAGCCTAAAATTACGACTGCAAACATGTTAGAAGGAACTAAGTAACCATATTGGCAGGCATCATCACTAGGACGGAAGCCTGACCATGTCATCCCTGTTTTGCCAACTGGTGTTCCTTTCCCTGCTTCAACCAACGTATCTTCTTGACGCCACGTATCTCGTTCAAATAAATAAGGTGACTGTGCGTGATCTTGTTCTGTTGTGAAAACGTTGAGAATTTTTTTGACGCCTTCCACAAAATCTGAATTAAATTGTTCGGTCATCCCAGTATTTTTATAAAGTAAATAGGCTAATTGGACCGGGTAACATAATGAATCAATTTCATATTTCCGTTCCCAAATCCAGCCATTCATTTCGGTCTTATCAGTTTGATGGCCTGCATGATTATCTGTTTCATTAAACGCATTGGCATAAGGATCAATGCAAATATAACGAAACTGGCGCTTAACCAACCCAGCAATCATTTGAGCAAGGTCTTCGTCTTCTTTCGCAATCACTAAATAGGGACGAACTTGCGCTGTTGAGTCTCTCAACCACATTGCTGGAATATCGCCTGTTAATAAAAAGGTAGTACCATCTTCTTGACGTTTCACTGTTGTTAGTAAAGTATTGGCAAAGGCCGCCTGAAAGTTTTTTGCCCAATCTTGATGTGCTTCACCGCATTTTTCTGTAATTGTCTCCATAAATGTTGCTACGGATTTTGGAACTTCTGTATAAACCATTCTCGTCACCTCTTAAATTTGATATATCATTTAACAATTGAATTATAGCGTTTACATTTCAATTTGTCTAGTGATTTCGATCATTTTTTTCATTTTAAAACCAATTAATTTATGGTAAACTATAAATAAGATATATCTTATTGTGAGGTGAAATGAATGAAGCAACCATTATATCAACAAATTATTGATTATTTACAAAATGAAATTGATTCTGGGCGATTGCCTGTTGGAGCGCAAGTGCCTACCGAAAAAGAATTATCGGCTCAGTTTAACGTCAGTAGAATTACGTCCAAACGAGCGCTAACTGAGTTGGAAACGCAAGGCGTAATCCAACGTCACCAAGGAAAAGGAAGTTTTGTGCAAGCACCAAAGCACCCTCTCCATACCTCTTTAAATAAAGTTCTTTTTTTATTGCCTTTTGCAGACGATTTATCAGTAGGAAATTTCTATAGCGGTTTAGCCCCTACTATTCAAGCTGCTGGTTTAGAAGTCTTTATGACCTCGCCTAATTTTTTGAGAGAGAAAAATGCTGCGGACATTGTGAATGAGTTTGCCGGGCTTGTCTATTATGCTGCTACTAGTAATGACTACCTCGACTTACTGTTCGAGTTGGCTTTGATGAATTTTCCAGTCGTTGTCTTGGATAAAAAGATCCATGATTTGCCTTTTGCAACCATTCAATCAGACAACTTTGCTGGTGGTAAAACAGCAACCGAACGCTTAATTGGCTTAGGACATACGAAAATTGGATATATCCTTTCAGGAAGTCCGGCCCTACAATCCGTTCGGCAACGTTATTTAGGTTATCTCCAAGCTTTAAAAGAAGCCCATCTGGCATTTCATACAGCAATCACAGAAACAAATCTCTTAGATGAACACAACTTTAAACAGTATTTTGAGGCGCACCAACTCACAGCCGTGGTCTGCGATAATGACTTCAGCGCGTTACATTGTTTACGAAACTGTAAAAACCTAGGTATTCATGTACCAGAAGAATTATCGATTATTGGTTTTGACGATATTCAAGCAGCAGCATTTGTCGAACCTCCATTAACAACCATGGCGCAAGACTTTAAAGAAATGGGAAAACTAGCTGGCGAAGTGTTATTACAAACGATGCAACAAGACCTTCAAATCATAGAAGACATTCAAGTGCCTGTCACATTAATTGAAAGAGAAACCATTGCTACTGTTTCAAAATGAGCAAAAAAAGAAGGGACTATCAGTCAAATCACTGATAGTCCCTTCTTTTTATTCCTTAGTGCTAAACGTTTTGGTATCTACCTCTTTTTTAAACAACGCTTTTAGTTCTTTGATAAAGTAGCGACCAATCGGACTGATTTCCCGATTTTTGGGAAAGAGTAAACAAATACGATTTTCCAAAGCTGGCGCCAATGGCACTAACCGAATTTCTTTCTTCGTAAAACCCGTTACGACACCTGAACCAGAAGCATAAGCATTGGTTTCTACCAACAAATTCATCAAGGTTCCACGATCCGTAGTATGAATGACCGATTCCTGTTCAGGAATTTCAACTAAATCTTCAGAAAAATAGGAAAAATTGCTTCCTTCTTGATTAAAGCGAACTTGTGGATAGGGAACTAATTCCTCTAAATGAATTTCTTTTTGCTTGGCTAAAGGATGATGATTACCTAAAAAAATGTGTGTATTAAAGGTACTAATTACCTCGTAGGCTAGATTAGCTTGTTCTAAATACCGTTCAATACTGACACTATTTTGTTCATTTAAATAAATAATCCCCAACTCACTGTGAAATCCTTTGACGTCTTCAATTACTTTTAAGGTTGTGGTTTCAAAGACACGAAAATCTTTATATTGATCCCCATACTTTTTAAGAACTTTGGCAATTACCTCACCTAAAAAATCGTAATGTTGCGAAGAGATGGAGAATCGTTCGCTGGTCACTGTCTCGCGATAGCGATTTTCCAATAACTCCATTTGAACTAAGACTTTCTCTGCTTGTTCTAAAAAAACCATTCCTTCTTCTGTTAAAAAAGCGCCCTTATTGGTACGTAAAAAGAGGGAAATACCTAGTTCTTCTTCTAATTCTCGAATACTATTTGACAAGCTAGGTTGTGTAATAAATAGTTTTTTGGCTGCTTCCCGAAAACTCCCATTGTTAGCTATGGCAGCAACATACTTCATTTGTTGAATATTCAACACTTTTTCCTCCACACACTAATCATTTGAAAAATAAATCTTACGCCCATTCAACGGCTGAAGGGGCCGATTGTTAAAGGCCAACATGCCTTCCTTGATCTTATTTAAAAAGGCTTGATCCATTTTTTGAATGGTATCAAATACAAACCATTTCACTGGACCCTTAGTTGGCGGTGTTGTTAACGAGCCTACATAATGGTAGTGTAGACGCTCCTCTGGTAAAAAGATTGACGGATTAAACCATTGTTGGTGCGTGCCGTTTTCCCAGTCCATCGGATGATTCGCTTCTGAAAAACGATTTTCTTCCTCTGTGATGGTAAACAGGCAACCGACAACTAAATTTTCGCCAGCATCGTTCATATGAACCAAATGGAATTCTAGCGGATACTGCTTTCCCGATAGCAAATGTTCGCTAGGCATATGAAAATGGATATCGGTTAAATGATACGCAACATTTTCAAACATTACGTAACTTTCCGTATTTGGTGGTACAAAATGAAACGTATTTTTGAATTCCTTTTCAGTGAATTCTTCTTTTTTATAATGAAACGTAATCTGAGAATTTACTGTCTCAGCACTTTCTTTTTCTAAAGCAATTGGCGATTGATAAGCAAACTTAGCACCTTCTGCAAACCAGTCACATAGCGTATGCCAATGTTCTGGTCCATCGTTGCCTGTATAGCTCCATTCAACGTCCATATTTTTTATTTTTTTCATACACTCTTCCTTCATTTCCACATAGTAATCAGGTAAAACTCATGTTAAAACTCTATCCTAACATCTTTTCTACGTCAAACAAAAGAACTTAGATCATTACGCTCCTCGGCAAATGACCTAAGTTCTCCTACCGTTAAATCTGGTTACTGAAAATGACACTAAAAATCAGACGACAAGAACCGTCTTTAGTTCAACGGTTATTTGCCCCAGTTTTCAGGATCTTTTTTCCATTCTTGTAATAAGGTAACATCTTTTTCTTCGATATAATTTGCTTCTAATGCAGCATCAATTAAAGTTGAATAATTGGTTAACGTTAGTAACGTCATCTGTTTATCTGCAAAATTTGCCGTTCCTTTGGGTAACTCATAAGTGAAGATTGCCGCAACGCCTAAAACCGTTGCTTCTTCACGTTCCGCCGCTTCTGCCGCTTCTAACACGCTACCGCCGGTTGAAATTAAATCTTCGATAACTACCATTTTTTGTCCTTCAGAAATTCGGCCTTCAATTTGATTCCCTTTGCCGTGGTCTTTGGCTTTACTGCGGATATAAACCATTGGTAATCCTAAAATATCGGCTACCCATGCCGCATGTGGAATCCCTGCGGTAGCTGTCCCAGCAATCACTTCGACTTCTGGGAAAGTCTCTTTAATTTTTGCCGCTAAGCCTTCTGCAATTTCTTTACGCACAGCAGGATAACTCATCGTGATACGGTTATCACAATAAATCGGGCTTTTTATGCCACTAGCCCAAGTAAAAGGCTCATTAGGGTTTAAAAATACCGCTTCAATCTCTAATAAATCTTTGGCAATCTTTTTTGCTACTTTTGTCATGTTACTTTCCGCTCCAGTCTTTTTTGATTTCTTGATAGGCTTCATAAGGATTTTCTGCTTGGGTAATAGGTCGGCCAACAACGATATATGTGGACCCGATTTCGCGAGCATGTTGCGGCGTAACGACCCGTTGTTGGTCACCTACTGCACTTCCTGCTGGACGAATACCAGGTGTTAAGCAAATAAACGTCTGCTTGGTTGCTTCTTGAATACCACGTGCTTCTAATGCTGAACAAACCACGCCATCCAGACCCGCTTTTTCCGCACATTTAGCATAATGAATGACACTTGTCTCTAAAGGAACGTTGATTAATTGATCATGGTGCATCTCTTCTTCACTAGTAGAAGTCAACTGGGTTACAGCAATTAACTCAGGAACCTTAGCGCCTGGCTGAGTCCCTTTGATTAGACCTTCCTTAGCTGCTTGCATCATTCGAACGCCCCCTGCTGCATGGACATTGGTAATGGCAACGCCTAATTTTGCTAAATTTGTCATCGCTTTTTCCACAGTATTCGGAATATCATGTAATTTTAAATCCAAGAAAACATCGTGTCCTTGTTCTTTAAGCCAGCGAACAATCGCTGGTCCTTCTGCGTAAAAAAGTTCCATCCCCACTTTAACAAACAAGGCTTCTTCCTTAGGAAATTTTTCTAAAAAAACAGCCACTTCTTTTTGCGTGGGAAAATCTAACGCAATAATTGGTCTATCGTGCATTTTGCTGCCCCTCTCTCACTTCTTTAATTAATTGTTCCAACGATTCAATGCCTAACTCTTCCATTCGCTTAGGTAATCCGTCAATCAACTTCGGACAAATGTATGGATCTGTAAAGTTGGCCGTACCAACCCCGACAGCGCTAGCACCTGCCATGAACATTTCCAAGACATCGTCCACTGTTTGAACACCGCCCATTCCAATAATTGGCAACTGAGAAACACTGGCGACTTGTCGGATTAAGCGAATAGCAACAGGTTTAATGGCTGGGCCAGATAGTCCACCAGTTTGATTGGCTAAAATAGGTTTTCTCGTTTTTAAGTCAATGCGCATCCCGAGCAATGTATTAATCATAGAAAAGCCGTCTGCGCCCCCTGCTTCAATTGCTTGGGCGATCGGCACAATGTCCGTTACGTTTGGTGATAGTTTAACATAAATCGGAACAGAGGCGACTTTTTTGACTGCTTGTGTTAATTGAAAAGCAACTTCTGGATCTGTACCAAAAGCTATGCCGCCATGTTTCACATTGGGACAGGAAATATTCAGTTCAATTGCTTTGATATTAGGCGCTTGCCCAATTTTTGCGCAAACAGCCACATAGTCCTCTTCGCAAGCACCTGCAACATTTGCGATAATCGGTAAGTTAGGGTATTTTTCTAATTTTGGTAATTTTTCTTGCATAACCACGTCTAAGCCTGGATTCTGCAATCCAATGGCATTTAGCATACCACTAGGTGTTTCAGCTACACGTGGTGTGGGATTTCCATATCGTGCTTGGGGCGTTGTTGCCTTAATCATAATTGAACCTAATTGATCAAGGTCATAATAGTTAGCATATTCTTCCCCGAACCCAAAGCAACCACTGGCGGGAATAATTGGATTTTTTAATGTTAAACCTGGAATTGAAACGGCTAAAGGATTTTTCATCATAAGATAACCTCACTTGCTTTAAAAATCGGACCTTCATCACAGACCTTGACACTTTTTGCTCCAGTAGTGTCTCCTTTTTTATGGCAAACGCAGGCATAGCAAGCCCCAATTCCACAGGCCATCCGTTCTTCTAAAGAAAGGTAAACGTGTGGATGTGTTGGAAATAAAGAATCAATTGCTTTTAACATACCATTCGCACCACAAGCATACACTGCATCAGGGATCCGTCCTTTTGCTAACGCTTCTGACAATAAACGGCCCACGTTGCCATGAGCGCCAAACGAGCCGTCATCTGTGGCAAAATGTGTTTCTCCTAATGCCATAAATTCTTGTTGGTAATAAGCAACCTCTTTTGATGCATAACCAAGAAAATGAATCACTTTCACGCCTTTTTCATTGAGTTGTTTTGATAATTCATACAATGGGGGAATCCCGATTCCTCCACCAACGATAAAAGCAGTTTGACCAGCTGCTACGGTAGTTATATCAAAGCCGTTTCCTAAAGGACCTAAAATATCTAATTGTTCACCAGCCTTCATGGCAGCAAACACTTCCGTTCCAGCGCCTTCGACTCGATAAATCAAACGACAGGTTTCATTCGAATGATCAATTTGGTTGATGCTAATCGGTCGCCGCAAAAGTAAATCTGCACGCGGAACCTTGATATGCACAAACTGTCCAGGTCGTGTCATCTCTTTCACTAACTCGCCTTGTAAGTCTAACTGATAAATCCGTGGCGCTAACTGTTTTTGAGCTACAATGGTCATCATTTCTTGCTTTCTCTGCATCAGTATCCTTCACTCCTTTATTCTCTGATTCCCCTATAAATGATTTTCTATTTCTTCGTAAAAGAATCTGGAACAGTCCTCCTCAGACGATTGTTCCAGATTTTTGCTTAAATGGCTTCTGTCGTAAAGGCTCTTGATTCTAAAACTTTTAAAATCGCATTCGCTGTGTCAAGTGAGGTAAACAACGGAATCCCATGTTCGACTGCTTCCCGACGGATTGAAAACCCATCTTGGTTGGCACTGGAACGATTTTTATCCATGGTATTGATTACCACTTGCGCATTCCCATTGCGAATGACATCCAGCACGGTTTCCCCTTCAGGATTAGAAATTTTCGTCACTTTCTTAACAGGCAACTGATGCTTCGCTAAAAAGTCAGCGGTTCCTTCCGTTGCGACTAAACTATAGCCAATTGCTGAAAAACGCTTAGCAATTTCTAACGCCTCTTCTTTTGTTTCATCAGCAATGGTGAAAAGTACAGCCCCATAACTTGGCAAATGCAAGCCAGATGCTTCAAAGGCTTTATACAAGGCTTTTTCTAAATAATAATCACTACCCATAACTTCCCCAGTTGATTTCATTTCAGGCCCTAAGTACGTATCTACTTTTTGTAGTTTCGTAAAGGAGAATACAGGAGCTTTCACATGAACTTGTTTACTTTCAGGGTATAACCCATCTTGATATCCTAGGTCAGTCAGTTTCTCACCAAGAATCGCTTTTGTAGCAACTTGGGCCATCGGAATCCCTGTGATTTTACTTAAGAAAGGAACTGTTCGACTCGCACGAGGATTCACTTCAATCACATAAACACGATTTTCATGAATAACAAATTGAATATTCATCATGCCTACACAGTTTAAACCAAGTGCCAGTTTTTTTGTATAATCGGCAATCGTTGCTTGAATTTCTTGAGAAAGATACTGCGGTGGATAAACCGCCATTGAATCACCAGAATGCACGCCAGCTCGTTCAATATGTTCCATAATCCCTGGAATTAGTACTGTTTCACCATCACAAATGGCATCAACTTCACATTCTTGTCCCAATAAATAGCTATCAACCAAGACAGGATGTTCTGGAGAAGCTTTGACTGCATGTCGCATATAATCTTCCAAATCCTTTTGATTTTCGACAATTTCCATTGCACGACCACCTAAAACATAACTTGGACGCACTAAAACGGGATAGCCGATACGATCAGCAATCACGACTGCTTCTTCTGCACTTGTGGCCGTATCTCCTGGTGGTTGAGGAATCTCTAACTCTTGCAAAGCTTGTTCAAATAAATCACGATTTTCCGCACGATCTAAATCTTCAATCGTTGTTCCAAGAATTTTAACGCCTTGTTTTGTGAGCGGCTCAGCTAAATTAATCGCTGTTTGTCCACCAAATTGGACGATCACGCCAATCGGATTTTCTAAATCAATCACATTCATGACGTCTTCTAAAGTTAATGGCTCAAAGTATAATTTATCAGAAACAGAGAAATCTGTTGAAACTGTTTCAGGATTACTATTCATAATAATTGCTTCATAACCAGCCGCTTGGATCGCTTTGACAGAATGAACCGTTGCATAATCAAACTCGACCCCTTGACCAATGCGAATGGGACCAGAACCTAATACTAGTACAGAAGGCTTTTTCGAAACATTGCTTTCGTTTTCCACTTCATACGTGCTATAAAAATAAGGCGTATGTGATTCAAACTCTGCAGCACACGTATCCACCATTTTATAGACGGGCACAATTTGATTGGCTCTGCGGAAGTCAGCGATGGCTTGTTCTGTTTGTCCCCAAAGTGCTGCGATTTTCCGATCAGAAAAGCCATTTTGTTTGGCTTCTTTCAAGACAGCTACGTTGTCCACGTGACTTTCAAGGGTCGTTTCAATTTCGATAATGTGTAAAAGTTTATCCAAGAAGAATAAATCAATTTTCGTTAAACTTTGTAATTCTTCAATGCTATATCCTCTGCGAATGGCTTCTGATAAGTAGAACAATCGATCATCTTGCGCATGGACCATTTTCTTCGTTAATTCCAAATCACTGACATGACTTAGTTCTGCTAACTCGTTGTGATAAGCACCAATTTCTAAAGAACGAACTGCTTTTAATAAGGATTCTTCAATATTGCGGCCAATTGCCATGACTTCCCCGGTTGCTTTCATTTGCGTTCCTAGTTCTCGAGCACCTTTTTCAAATTTGTCAAAAGGCCAACGAGGAATTTTGGAAACAACATAGTCCAAAGCCGGTTCAAATTCGGCATAAGTGGTTCCAGTAACTGGATTTTTCATTTCATCTAATGTTAAACCAACAGCAATTTTTGCAGCTAACTTCGCAATGGGATACCCTGTGGCTTTACTAGCAAGTGCAGATGAGCGAGAAACACGAGGATTAACTTCAATCACATAATAATTAAAGCTATGCGGGTCCAAAGCTAATTGAACATTACAGCCACCTTCAATTTTTAATGCACGAATAATTTTCAAGGACGCATCTCGTAACATTTGGTATTCATAATCTGATAAAGTTTGACTCGGAGCAAAAACAATCGAATCCCCAGTGTGAATGCCGACAGGATCAAAGTTTTCCATGTTACAAACCACAATCGCATTATCAGCCGAATCACGCATTACTTCATATTCAATTTCTTTAAAACCAGCAATACTTTTTTCAATTAAACATTGTGTAACTGGTGATAATTTCAGACCGTTTTCGGCAATCTGACGGAGTTCTTCTTCTGTATCACACATGCCGCCGCCTGTTCCACCTAAAGTAAATGCGGGACGAACGATAATTGGATAGCCAATTCGTTTGGCAAAAGCCACGGCTTGTTCCACCGTATTGACAATTTCACTTTCTGGAATCGGTTGTTCTAATTCTTCCATCAATTGTTTAAATAAATCACGGTCTTCCGCTTGGTCAATCGCACTGAGCTTTGTTCCTAGCAATTCTACATTTAGCTCATCTAAAATTCCTGATTCCGATAATTCCATCGCCATATTTAATCCAGTTTGACCACCTAATGTTGGTAGAAGAGCATCAGGACGTTCTTTTCGCAAAATTCTTGAAACAAATTCTAAAGTAATCGGTTCAATATAAACATGATCCGCGATTTCCTTATCGGTCATGATAGTCGCTGGATTTGAGTTTACTAAGACAACTTCATACCCTTCTTCTTTTAGCGCTAAACAGGCTTGTGTGCCTGCATAGTCAAATTCTGCTGCTTGTCCAATAATGATTGGTCCTGAACCAATCACCATGATTTTCTTGATGTCCGTTCGTTTTGGCATTAGTTTTGCTCCTTCCATGCATCCATTAATTCCATAAATTCGTCAAATAAATGAAGACCATCGTGCGGTCCTGGAGCCGCATCTGGGTGATATTGCACAGTAAAAGCAGGATAATCTCGATGACGCACGCCTTCAACCGTTCCATCATTGACTTCCACGTGGGTCACAAGTAATTTTTCTGGATCAATTGTTGCTTCATCCACGGCATATCCGTGATTTTGTGAAGTGAAATCAATGCGTCCTGTTGCAATTTCTCGTACAGGATGATTCAAACCGCGATGTCCAAACTTCATCTTATACGTATCCGCACCATTTGCTAATGAAAATAACTGATGACCTAAGCAGATGCCGAAAATTGGAACTTTTCCTTGGATTGCTTGAATCATTTCAATAGCTTCAGGCACATCTTTGGGATCTCCAGGCCCATTTGTCAACATGACACCATCGGGACTTAATTCTAAAATCTCTTCGGCCGTTGTATTATAAGGCAACACAGTTAAGTTGCATTGCCGTTTTGATAATTCTCGCAAAATACTATGTTTCAACCCGAAATCAACGACGACTACATTACGCCCAATACCTGGACTCGGATAAGGCTTAGTGGTGGAGACTTGTGCCACTTGATTTTTCGGCATGACTGTCGCTTTTAATTGATCAAATGCATGCGGCAAATCATCCACGGCATCAATGATGCTCCCTTTCATTGTTCCAGCTGATCGTAACTTACGAGTCAGCGCACGGGTATCAATTCCTGAAATTCCCGGAATCCCTTTGCGCTTTAAAAATTCATCCAAGGTCA
Source organism: Enterococcus sp. AZ119 (assembly GCF_050546175.1). Classification (NCBI taxonomy): domain Bacteria; kingdom Bacillati; phylum Bacillota; class Bacilli; order Lactobacillales; family Enterococcaceae; genus Enterococcus; species Enterococcus sp. AZ119. Next base: position 1,416,884 of record NZ_CP172951.1, read on the forward strand.
TTTGTTGACGCCAATTTGAAGCAACCCGCGCATGCTCTTTAACGATGACACCTTTACAGGTTGGTGCAATGGATTCATAATCATCTCGGTTGACCCCGTAATTTCCAACTAATGGATACGTAAAAGTAATCATTTGTCCATTAAAACTTTGGTCAGTAATTGCTTCTTGGTAACCTGTCATGCCAGTAGTAAAAACAACTTCTCCTACTACATTGCCTTCTGCACCAAACGCTTTTCCTTCAAATACTGTTCCGTCTTCTAAAATCAATAACCTTTTCAAACCTACTGCGCCTCCTCCGACCAAGCTAATGCTCCGTCAACAAATGTCATAAGTGTCTTTCCTTTGACTGTCCACCCTGTAAATGGTGTATTGACAGCCATTGATTCAAATGCTTCTGCATCAATTGGTGCAGCTGTTGCTAAGTCAAAAACTGCAATATCTGCTGGTGCACCAATTGTTAGTGTTCCTGCGTTTAATCCAAAAATTTCTGCCGGTTTCACTGCCATCCAATCAATCACTTGTTCTAATGTGAAAATGCCTGTTTCGACAAAGTTCGTATAAATCAATTGGAAGGCCGTTTCACTACCGACAATACCAAAAGGTGCGTTTAAAAATGATTGTTGTTTTTCTTCTAAACCATGGGGCGCATGGTCGGTAGCAATACAGTCAATCGTGCCATCTAACAAGCCGTCAATCAATGCTTGTCGATCTGCTAAACCACGTAATGGCGGGTTCATTTTCCAAAACCCTTCGTCACCAGGAATATCCTCATCGACTAAAATTAAATGGTGCGGCGAAACTTCGGCTGTTACGTGAATCCCTGCTTTTTTAGCATCTCGAATAACGCGCACGCTTTCTTCTGTTGAAACATGACAAACATGATAATGAACGCCTGTTTCTTTTGCTAAAGTAATATCCCGAGCAATTTGTGAAGCTTCCGTTGCACTTAAAATCCCTGGTAGGCCTAATTTCTTAGAAACTTCTCCTTCATGCATCACACCACCAAATAATAAAGATTCATCTTCCGTGTGCGCAACAAGTGCCATATTTAATGCAGCCGCTTCTTTCATGGCTAAGTACATCGTTCCTGCCGTTTGGACACCAACACCATCATTCGTAAATGCAAAGGCGCCCGCTTCTTTTAAGGCCTTCTGATTGGTTAAAACTTCACTCCGTAGCTCTTCTGTAATGGGGGCATATTGTAAAACTTTCACGACTGCATCTTTTTGAATTAAGTCGTAAACCTCACTTAATTTTTCAGCCGTATCTGGTACTGGATTCAAATTGGGCATTGCGCAAACCGTAGTAAAACCACCGCGAGCAGCAGCTTTACTACCCGTTTTAATCGTTTCTTTATACGTAAAGCCTGGTTCTCTAAAGTGAACATGCACATCCACCAAGCCTGGCGTGATTAGTTGCCCTTTCGCATCAAACACTTGCTCAAAATCTGCTTCGTCAAACGATTCTCCGATTGCGTGAATCACACCATTTTCTAGCCAAAGTGCTGCCTCAATCAATTGATTCTCTTTTTTGATGATTTTTCCATTCTTAATTAACGTCTTCATTTCTCCACCTAGGCCTTTCCATGTAAAATTGCTTCCAAAATTGCCATGCGCATAAAGACTCCGTTACTCATTTGCGCGACGATTCTTGATTGCAGACTTTCCACTAATTCATCTGCCAGTTCAACATCCCGATTGACTGGCGCTGGATGCATAATAATTGCGTGTTTCTGTAAACGAGTTGCCCGTTCGTTGGTTAAACCATATTCCAAATGATAGCCTTCTTTTGAAAAACTTTCCTTACCATCATGACGTTCGTGCTGCACGCGAAGCAACATCATCACATCGACTTTTTCAACAATTTCATCTAATGGCACATATTGTCCATAGACATCAAACTGATGATCGTACCACTCTTCTGGACCTGAAAAATAAATTTCAGCGCCTAAACGGTTTAATAACTGCATATTTGATTTAGCAACGCGAGAATGTGTAATATCTCCCACAATCGCCACTTTCAAGCCTTCAAATCCACCAAATTCTTCATAAATAGTCATCAGATCCAATAAACATTGTGTAGGGTGTTGTCCACTCCCGTCCCCACCGTTAATAATAGAACATTGAATCGTTTTACTTTGAATCAATTCATCGTAATAATTTTCTTTACCATGACGAATGACTGCTACATCTACACCAATTGCCGACATCGTTAGTACTGTGTCGTATAACGTTTCTCCTTTTTGAACAGAACTTCTACTTGCTTCAAACTCAATCACTTCTAAGCCTAATTTTTTCTCAGCTACCTCAAAACTTTTATGTGTTCGAGTACTATTTTCAAAAAACAAGTTTGTTGCAAAATATTGACGTTCTTCTGGGTGCCATTTTGCCCCCTGTTTAAATTCTCCTGCGCGACGGATTAACCCCATGACTTCACGGTCGGTTAAAGCCTCAGCAGTTAAAAGATGTTTTAAACTAATTCGTTCAGATGTAATAATCATTCGTCCAGTCCTCCTACTGTTCTTCGCTACGTGCGTTTTCCGGTAAAATTAAATTCAAAACAATTCCTAAGACGGTTGCTAATGCCATTGAAGACAATTCAAAGGTTCCTACTTTGAAGACTAAGCCACCAATGCCGATGACTAAAATTACTGAAGCAATCAATAAATTCTTTTTCTTATCAAAATTAATCTTATTATCGATTAAGATTTTCAAACCACTTGCGGCAATCACACCGAACAAGACGAAACTAATTCCTGAAATAACTGGTCCTGGGATACTTAGAATCAAGGCACTTAATTTTCCAACAAAGCCTAAAGCTACAGCGAACACCGCGGCTCCACCAATCACGAAGACACTGTGTACTCTTGTAATTGCCAACACGCCGATATTTTCACCATAACTTGTAACTGGCGGTCCACCAACAAAACCTGCTACAATTTGCGCTAAGCCATCTCCCATTAAAGTTTTAGATAAGCCTGGGTCTTGGAAAAAGTTGCGCTTGGTTAATTTATTCAAGACCATTAAATGACCAATATGTTCTGTCATTGTTACAAAAGCAATTGGTGCCATTGTTGTAATGGCATTTAAATACAATTTCGGTTCATATTGAACAAAAGGTACTTCAAAATTCGGTAAAGCAAACCACGCAGCTTCTTTAATAGGGGTTAAGTCAATAATTCCGAAAGCTAAAGCGACTAGGTACCCACTGACAATTCCCAAAAGAATTGGAATTAATCCTAGGAAGCCTTTGAAAAACATGTTGTAAAAAATGGTTAAGCCTAAAGTAATTAAGGCTACGGCAATATATTTAAAATCATAAACGTTGTTGTTATACATTGCGTTATTTGCGGCATTAGCTGCCAAGCCTAAACCGATAACCATCACGACAGGTCCTACAACGATAGGCGGTAAAATTTTATCCAACCAGTCGGAACCAATTTTTTTAATGATTAATGAAACGATTAGGTATACCAAGCCGGTTGTCATAGCACCTTGGGCAATGGCTGGATAACCATCACTCTTCATTAACATCTGCATCGCTGCAATAAAAGCAAAGCTACTGCCAAGATAGGCGGGGATTTTTCCTTTTGTAGTAATCAGATAGACCATTGTTCCTAATCCTGAACTGACTAACGCAATCCCTGGGTCAATTCCCACTAAGATTGGTACTAAAACCGTTGCACCAAACATCGTAAATAAATGTTGTAAACTTAGGCCAACCCAGTGAAAAGCTTGCGGTCTGTCTTTAATATCTAAGACTGCATCCTCATTTCGAAATTCTTTTTCTGACAACGTTGTTCACTCCTTTTTATTCGTTTCCTTTACTGATCATAATACGATCTGCGCCGTCACGCTCTTCCATTTCCACAATAATTTCCTCAGTTTTTGATGTTGGAATATTTTTTCCTACATAATCGGCACGAATCGGTAGTTCCCGATGCCCACGATCTACTAAGACTGCTAAAGAGATTTTTCTCGGACGACCTAAATCCATAACAGCGTCCATCGCAGCACGAATGGTCCTGCCCGTGTACAAGACATCATCCACTAAAATAACTTCTTTACCTTCAATTGAGACTGGTACGTCAGAAGAATGTAATTCAGGTTCCTCCATATCTTTCACATCATCACGATACAAAGTAATATCTAATTCACCAACTGGCACGTCAATATCTTCTAATTGTTTTAAGCGTTCGGCTAGACGTTGTGCAATGTATATCCCACGCGTTTTAATTCCTACTAAAACAATGTCTTGAATTCCTTTGTTTCTTTCAATAATTTCATACGAGATTCGAGTAAGCGCTCGTTTCATTGTGACTGCGTCAACAACTTCTTTCTTTGGCATAATAATTTCCTCCTCATTTCTTTTTTATCTACGTCCTCGCTGTCTTGGGGTCAGCGATTCTTCCTTCAATTGAGCAGCTGAAAAATAAGTGGATTTTTATTGAAATTGTCCTGTTATTTTTTCCAACAAAAAATCCTCCTACCCGTATGAGGATAGGAGGATGTTGGTTACAGTTTAAAAAGGTACAAGGGTACCATGTAGCCCACACAACTTACTAACTAAGCGCACCTAGTGTTCTTTTGCATGATTCCTTCTTAGCCTCACGGGACTAAACTTAAAGGTTACAGTTATTTAGTTATTTTTCTTCTTAAAAAAGAGTTTACCTCTTCTTCAGAAAAAAATCAATGATTATTTCTTAATTGGTGTAAAGTTTTTTCAAAAACTTCTGGTAAAGGTGCTTCAAAGACTAATTGTTCACCTGTAGTAGGATGTGTAAAGCCTAATAACTTCGCATGTAAAAATTGTCCATTGCCAGGCAATGTTTTTTTCGGTCCATATAATGGATCTCCAGCTAATGGATAACCGATATATTTCATGTGAACACGGATTTGATGTGTCCGGCCTGTTTCTAGTTGTAATTCAACTAAGGTAAATGCATCAAAACGCTCTAAAACAGTAAAATGCGTGACTGCTTCTTTACCGCCTTCAATGACCGCTTGCATTTTGCGGTCAACCTTGGAACGACCAATAGGCGCATTTATCTCTCCCTTATCGTGAGGAATAACACCGTGGACCAAGGCAACGTATTTACGTAATGATGTTTTTTCTTTTAGCTGTTTCGCTAATGATTCATGGGCTTGATCATTTTTAGCCACCATCAATAGCCCCGAAGTATCTTTATCAATTCGATGAACAATTCCCGGTCGCACCACATCATTAATCGCCGATAAGTGATCCGCATGATGAAGTAACGCGTTCACTAATGTACCCTTGGGATGCCCTGCCGAAGGATGAACGACCATGCCTTGAGGTTTGTTGACAACAATCACATCATTGTCTTCATAAACAATGGTCAAAGGAATATCCTCTGCTACCATATCTAGCACTTCTGGTTCAGGAATTGTTACAACAATTTCATCGCCTGCTGTAACTTTGTAATTTGCGCGGACCGTTTCACCGTTAACTGTTACGTGTTTTTCTTTTAACCATTGTTGAATTTGCGAGCGGGAATGATTGGGTAAATGTTCACTTAATACTTTGTCAATCCGGCCTTTTTCTGTTTGAATCGTTACGTTAATTTGTTCCATTTTTGCCTTCCTTTGCTGCTTTTTCATCTAAAATCAAATAAATAAATATACAAATAACGCCGACCACTAACGTACTATCTGCAACATTAAAAATAGGAAAATTCATAAAATCCGTTTGGAGCATGTCCACCACGTAGCCTAAACGTACACGATCAATAAAATTCCCAATGGCACCTGCTAAGACAAAAGATAAACCTACAGAATACCAGATACTTTTTTTATAATTCTTAATTAATAAATAAATAATCACGACACTAACAATTACTGTGATGACATAAAAGAATATCATCTTTCCTTCTAATAAGCTCCAAGCGGCTCCGGTATTTCTTAAATGGGTCAGCGACAAAAATCCAGGAATGAATTCTTTTGTTTCACCCAAAGAAATGTTTTGGACCGTCAAATATTTGCTCCATTGGTCAAGCCCTACTAATAAGGCACTGATTAAAAAATATACTACTAACAATCGCGTCATTCCTTTTCTCTATGAATACTTGCTAAATCTCTTGGTCGAACAATGCCTACTAACTCACCATTAGGATGGCCACTTTTACTAATAAGCACAGCTTCTAAGCGTGGCTGCTCCCGAAACATTTGTTCAACTTCAAAAACGGTTGCTTCAATTGAAACAAATTGATAGTTGCTGCGTTTATAATTTGATGCCAACAATTCTCGCACCGTTCGGTTGGCAATGTGAACTTCGCCTTTGGTGCTCTCAATGGCAAACCATACACCAATCCCTCGAACCGTGATTAATCCTTTAAATACACCTTTTTCATAAATCGGAAATTGGGAATATTGTTTTTTTGCAATAATCGTTAATAACGTTTCTAAAGAAGTGGTGATTTCAAAAGCTGTAACACGTTTCGCAAATTTAGGCACTACTTTTTCTGGTTTTGTTAAAGCTTGTTCAATCGTTTCAATTCGTTGAACTGCCCATTCGTTTGGCTCTGCAATTACAAAATCATCAGCAATTCGCTCATGAACGATGGCATTTCTTAACTGAGCCATTTGAAGCAAATCCTCTTCAAATTGAGCAATCTGTCCTTTTTCTTTTCGGGAAAGACGTCTTGTCATTTCACTGAATCCCATATTGACAGGATTGTTCAGTCTCTCTCTCATCCACTTTTCAATGCGATTAAAGTGTGCTAAAAATGTATCTGCTCGTTCCCCCATAGTCGTTGCTCCTTATAATAAACTACGCAATAAATTTCCGTCATTATTTTTTATTGAGCTACTTTCAAGTATATACTAAAAATAGGTCTCAGGAAAGAGCGGCTTTAAAAGAGACCGCTCGCTTGACCCGTTTCGTCCACATCCATATTTAACGCAGCAGGAACTTTCGGCAAGCCAGGCATCGTTAAAATGTCACCCGTTAACGCCACGATAAACCCCGCACCGATTTTTGGAACTAGTTCACGAATTGTAATCGTAAATCCTTCTGGCCGTCCTAATTTTTGAGGATCGTCAGAAAGTGAATACTGTGTCTTCGCCATGCAAATTGGTAATTGATCCCAACCATTTTTTGTAAAATCTGCGATTTGTTTTTGCGCTTTCGGAGAAAAAATCGCCTGTTCCCCGCCGTAAATCGTTTGTACAATGGCTTGAATTTTTTCTTCAATTGTTTGGCGAGGGTTATATAAAGGTTGAAACTGCTTTGTATTGGCTTCAATCTCTGCTACTACTGTTTTCGCTAGATTCGTGCCACCTGCGCCACCTTGCGCCCAAACACTTGTTAACTCGACGGGCACGCCTAACGCTTGGCAGGCTTCTTTCAACAGTTGAATTTCCTTCTCTGTATCCTGTGTAAATTCATTAATTGCAACAACTACTGGTACATCATAACGTTGCATGTTTTGAATATGTTTTTCTAAGTTGGTAAAGCCTTTTTGTAACGCTGGTAAATTTTCTTCTGCTAACTGATCTTTCGCCAAACCGCCATGCATTTTCAACGCGCGAATCGTTGCCACAATCACAACGGCATCGGGTGCTTTTCCTAAAGAAGGTACTTTAATATCTAAAAATTTTTCGCCACCCAAGTCGCCACCAAAACCTGCTTCTGTTACGACATAATCCCCTAGATGCAAAGCTGTTTTTGTCGCTAAAATACTGTTACATCCATGAGCGATATTGGCAAAAGGACCACCGTGAACAAAAGCTGGAGTTCCTTCAATCGTTTGAACTAAATTAGGTTTTAAGGCGTCTTTTAATAATAAAGTCAGGGCACCTGCCACGTTTAAATCTTTAACCGTCACCGGCTCTCTTTGGTCATTATAGGCGACAATAATCCGACTTAAGCGTTCTTTTAAGTCCGTTAAATTTTGCGCTAAACAAAGAATCGCCATAATTTCGCTCGCCACAGTAATATCGAAACCGTCTTCTCTTGGTACACCTTGGAAAGGACCGCCTAAACCAACAACGACCTGTCTGAGCGCACGATCATTTAGATCCACTGCCCGTTTCCAAATCACCCGTCGAGAATCAATCTTTAATTCATTTCCTTGCTGTAAATGATTATCTAGTAACGCAGCTAAGGCATTATTGGCTGTCGTAATCGCATGCATATCACCAGTAAAATGCAAATTAATTTCTTCCATTGGTAATACTTGTGCGTAACCACCACCTGTTGCGCCACCTTTAATCCCCATCACAGGACCTAATGATGGTTCTCTTAGGGCAATAACTGTTTTTTTATTGATTTGATTTAATGCATCTCCTAAACCAATGGTCACGGTTGACTTTCCTTCTCCTGCTGGTGTTGGATTAATCGATGTAACGAGGATTAATTTACCTTCTGGTTGCGCTTCTAAGGATTGAAGCGTTGGAAAATCTATTTTCGCTTTGTATTTTCCATAAAGTTCGAGCGAATCTTCTGAAAGACCGATTGTTTCGGCAATCTCTTGAATAGGTTTTAATGTTGCTGCTTGTGCAATGTTAATATCTGTCTTCATAACGGACCCCTTTTCAATTCTTTATCGTCTTTGTGACACATTGTTTCTTTTAAATTATAGCTTGTATTGAATAGAATGGCTAGAATAACCTTTTTTAAACAACCCAACCATTGACGTTTGGTAGCCTTTTCTCGTATAATGAAAGTGTCTTTACAAATCTAAAAGGAGCGTGAATTGGATGCAAAAAGGAATTGTCAAATGGTTCGATAACAGAAAAGGTTATGGTTTTATCGTTTACAACGAAGAAGATGAGATTTTTGTCCACTTCACTGCTATAGAAGGTGACGGATTCAAATCACTTGATGAGAATCAATCTGTAGAGTTCGAGATAATGGAAGGCAATCGTGGGCTACAAGCAGCACATGTCAAAAAAATAGATAACTAAAAAAGCTGAACCAACAACGCTTTGCTCCAAAAAGTAAGTAAACGTAGCGTTTGTTTCAGCTGATTATTTTAAGATTTTGAGAGTGGGTCACCAGTCGTTTCGACTTATGACTCACTCTTGTTTTTTTCTTCTTTTTTATGAAGGCCCAAAGAATGATCTTCTGCTACCTTCAATTCAGGCTTTTTTACCTTAAGTGCCTCAAGAAATAACGGAATCGTTTTCTTTTTCATTAAAAAGACTTTTGAGCCTTCCTTAAATTCTGAGGAAAAAATTTCGATGCTTTTTTCATTGTAGGTTACTTTTTCTATCTGAGAAAGCGGAAGTGCTTTTTTGCGGAACCATAAAACATCTCTGACAATTAAAGATGTTTCTGTCATGTTAAAAGACCGCGCAATTCCTAGATACGCAAACACAAAAAATGGAACCATCACCAGATTACTAATCAAGTAAGGACCATTATTTTCCAATGCTAAAATTAAACTAATAAATAATATACAAAATGTGCAAGACCAGTAAATAATTGTTGATGCTAATTCTGGCTGCCAATAGAATTTCTGTTTTTTCATAAAGTGCCCTCACTACTTCTGGATCAACGCCGCTAAATTTAAATATGTTATAATAGTAACATACTTTTTTTAAGAACAAAAAGAAATTAGGAGTAATTTTATGTTAAGAATTTATGTAGATGCTGCAACAAAAGGCAATCCAGGTGAATCTGGCGGCGGTATCGTTTACCTCACCGACCAATCGCGGCAACAATTGCATGTGCCTTTAGGCATTGTTAGTAATCACGAAGCCGAATTTAAAGTGCTGATTGAAGCTTTAAAACAAGCGATTGCCAATGAAGACAATCAACAAACCGTTCTTCTCCACTCAGATAGTAAAATTGTTGTCCAAACAATTGAAAAAAAATATGCTAAAAATGAAAAGTACCAGCCTTATTTAGCAGAATATCAACAACTAGAAAAGAATTTCCCTTTGCTCTTAATCAAATGGCTACCTGAAAGTCAAAACAAAGCGGCCGATATGCTCGCACGGCAAGCATTACAAAAATTTTATCCCAATAAAAAGTAGCACTGTCTACTTAATGCTTTTCCTTTATTAATTTGATAATTAAACACGTGGAGCAAAAATCCCTAGTGATTTTTGCTCCACGTTTAAAAACAGATAAACGGTTCTGTCTCGACTTCTTCTTATAGCCACTTATTCTTTTGTCGTTATTTCCGCAAATTGTCCATTGGTTAGCGAAAGGATTGCTTCAGGAGCTAATTCAATTTGCATGCCACGTTTGCCTGCAGAAACAATAATTGCAGAATATTGTTGAGCTTCTTCAGCCAAATAGGTGGGAAATTGTTTTTTCATCCCAATTGGTGAACAGCCCCCACGAATATAGCCTGTGGTTGCTTCTAAATCTTTTAAGTGAAGCATTTCTACCTTTTTGTTGCCACTAGCTTTCGCTAATTTTTTCAAATCTAATTCTTGATTACCAGGAATGACAGCCACGACTGGACCTGTTTTATTACCTACTGTAACCAAGGTTTTAAAAATTCGTCCTTTTTCAATACCTAAACTTTCAGCGACACTTTCTGCACTTAAATGATCTTCACTCCAAGCGAATTCATATTCTTTATATGGTACTTTATGTTGTTCCACCATGCGCATCGCATTCGTTTTTTGTTGTGTTTTTTTCTTTGCCACTTTTTTCACCTTCTGAATCACTTGTTTTGTTCGAATGTCTTTAAATAATTTCTTAATACTTGTACGGATAGTTGGCCTGGTGCAGACGCTTGCTGGGCTGAGCCAAAAGTTAGTGCCGACCCGAACAGTTGACCTGTTACGCGACTAATCATCCCTAACTGTCCCATTGACATAGTAACGATTGGGACGGATGCATAATGGGTGTACATTTCATTGGTTGCTGAAAGTAACGTAAGTACATCTGTCGCATCTCGTGGCATCACAGCTATTTTACAAATATCCGCCTGACGCATTTGCATTTGGCGTAACCGCGCGACAATCTCCTCTTGCGACGGTGTTTTCTGAAAGTCGTGATTACAGAGAACAATTTTAATCCCCATCTTTTTAGCTTCGTGAATTAACGTATCTGCCGCCAGCGGATTCGCAAATAATTCAATATCTAATAAATCCAAGGCACCTTTTTTCACTAATTCATGATACAAAGCAAAATAATTTTCCTCAGAAAAAGCCATTTCGCCGCCTTCTTTTTGTGTACGAAAAGTTAACAATAACGGTTTTTGCCCCAACCGTTCCATTACTTGTTGTGAAAGATTACATACATCGGAAAAATCAGCGACATTTTCATAATAGTCTAAACGCCATTCCACCAAATCACAATCTAGTGTTTGGCTCGCCGTTGCTTCGGCCAAAATATCCTCGGCTGTTGGAGCAACAATGGGCACCACAATTTTGGGATTCCCTTCACCTATTCGCACATTTTTGACTATAACTGGCTTCACAGTTCCACCTAACTTCCTCGTTTGTTTTTCTCTCTTCATATCATACCATTTCTCTTCTTTTTTGCAATTTAAAGAGCTACAAAGACACCTAGAATTAGGAATTTCCTAACACTAAATGCCTTTGTTTAGGTTATTTAACTCTTTCTGTTGTTACGTTAAACTTCCGTACTTTGTAACTGATACATATCCGCATAAAGGCCACCTTCTGCCAGTAACGTTTCGTGCGTTCCTCGTTCTACAATCTGCCCTTTGTCTAAAACTAAAATCAAGTTTGCGTCACGAATCGTCGAAAGGCGATGCGCAATCGCAATTGTCGTTCTCCCTTGACGCATTTTGGCTAATCCTTCTTGAATCAATCCTTCTGTTTCTGTATCAATATTAGCGGTTGCTTCATCTAAAACTAAAATTTTGGGATCAGTCACAATCGTTCGTGCAAACGAAATTAATTGACGTTGTCCGCTAGAATAACTAGCTCCTCGTTCAATGACTTTCGCATGATAGGTATTGGGTAACGTGTGGATAAATTTATCCGCCTGAACAAATTCCGCAGCCTGTTTAATTTGTTCATCTGTGATAGTTGGATTCAGTAAACGGATATTTCCAGCAATATCTCCATAAAACATGAAAGCGTCCTGTAATACTAAGCCCATCTTTTCCCGTAATTCTGTCATGGGAAAATCACGAATGTCACGATCATCAATTAAAATCTGCCCTTCATAAAATTCATAGAAACGCATGAGTACATTAATAATTGAACTTTTACCACTTCCTGTATGACCGACTAAAGCGACGGTTTCCCCGGGATTTGCGACAAAGCTAATATTTTTCAATACTTCGTTTTTGCCGTCATAAGAAAAAGTAACATTGCGAAATTCAATTTTCCCGCGAATAATTTCCCCATTCGCACCTACTGATTGTTGCGGCGTTAATTCTTCCGTATCCATAATTTTTAAAATACGACTACCTGCGACAATCCCATCTGTAAAGATACTTAGGAAGTCCATCATTTGTGTCATCGGATTAAAAAAAGCTTGGACATACGTTACAAAAGCATAAATCATCCCCGCTTCTACAGGAGAATGTAAAGCATCGATGCCAAACATAGTTAAGGCCAATGCAATCGCCAACGTATACAACAAATTAATGATAGGACTTAATAATAACGAATTCATACGAATCATTGCTACTCGTGTTTTTAAATAATCATCATTGGTTTCCTCAAATTCTTTTTCCAAACGCTTTTCTTGGCGAAATTGTTGAATGATTTGCATACCAGAGATGTATTCATTTAGTTTGGTGTTTAATTGACTTAATTTTTCCCGCATACTGCGATATAATTTTGAACTAAATTTTTGGTAATACCAAATTACAACTAATAAAATTGGCAAGAAAATTAGACAATAAAATGAAATTTCTGGACTGAGTTGAAACATTGCAAAAAATGACGAGATTACGGCAAAAATTCCTGTAATCACCATTAGGAATACATACCAGAATTCAAACAATGTTTCTGTGTCATTTGTAACACGAGACACCGTCGAACCCGCTGGTGTTTGATCAAAATAACGCATACCTAAAGTGTGTAATTTTTCAAATAATTTCACTCGTATATATTGATACGTTTTTAAAGAAGCCATCGAATACAAATACCATTGGAAAAACCAAACAATACTTTTGACAATGACACCAAAGAAATAAATAGCAGCAAAAGTTAGAATCACTTGCATTGTAGCCGTTTTAGGCGTTAAATAATTATCCATAAAAACTTGAATGACTCTAGGCAAAAGAATATTGATAATTGATAAGCCAAATGCAAAGAGAATAGCTGTGTAAAACATGCGTCGAAACGGTTTGGCAAAACGAAACAAACGCTGAACAATCGTTAATTGTTCTTTCAGCGGTAACTCTCTGGACCATTCGGATTGATACTTTTCTTCCATTAACTCTCACTCCCTTCAATTTTCGCTTCTAATTGCTGTTTTTCCCACATCCGCTGATACCAACCCTTCTGAGTCAGTAACTCCTGATGTGTCCCCCGTTCAATAATTTTCCCTTCATCCAACACTAAGATTTCTTTTGCATGCATGACACTACTTAAACGATGCGCTGTAATAATAGTGGTTTTTTCTTGGCGCGTTTCTTTTAGATTTGATAAAATCGCCTCTTCAGTCTTCGCATCGACTGCAGATAAGGCATCGTCTAAAATTAACAATTCTGGTTCAACAATCAAGGCCCGTGCAATAGAAATCCGTTGTTTTTGTCCTCCAGAAAGCGAAACGCCACGTTCCCCAACCATTGTGTCATAGCCTTCAGGGAATGCTTTAATTTCTTGGTTAATAAATGCTAATGCTGCCGCTTGTTCAACTGCTGCTTGTTCCAAGTGTGGTTTAGCAAAACGAATGTTATCTCGTACCGTCATGGAAAAGAGAAAATGGTCCTGTGGCACGTATCCCATTGCACCCATCAATGCATCTAATGTGTAATTTTTAATGTTATGTTTTCCAAAGGAAATCGTTCCTTGGTATTGGTCATATTCACGCATCAACAATTTCAAAATAGTGGTTTTACCAGCGCCTGTTTTGCCAACAATCCCCAAGGTTTCTCCTTCTTGCAACGAAAATTGGATATTTTCCAACGCCACCGTCTCTTCTTTTGGATAAGAAAAAGAATCAATCTTCATTGAAATTGTCCCTTGCGCCATTGTTTTGATGGCATCTTTTCGTTCGATAATATGCGTTTTTTCATGTAATAATTCGTTCACACGATCGTAACTAGCATTCCCACGTTCTAACACATTAAATAAGCGCCCAATCGCAAACATTGGCCAAACTAGCATCCCAATATAGGCAATGAAAGAGACCAACTGACCTAAACTAATCGTTCCTTCCATGATGAAACGACCACCAATAATAATTGTCAAAACATAAGAAACACCAATAATCAGCGTAATAAACGGATCAAATAGTGCATCTAAAAAGTTCGTTCGTTTATTTTTGACGATAGCATCATCAATTTTCTCTGTAAAATCAGCAAGATCTTCTTTTTCTTGCCCAAATGTTTTAATGACTTTAATTCCAGTGATACTTTCTTGTGTTTTATCATTAATCGCTGAAAAAGCAGCTTGTGAATCTCGAAAGGCATCATGCAACTTAGAACCTAAAACTCGTGAAGTGACGGCTAATAAAGGCAGCGGTAATAAAGCAATTAATGTTAAGCGCCAATCGACAAATAGAACCATTGCGATAATCGTTGTTCCTCCCGTAATCACAGAGTCGGCAAACGTTAAAATCCCAGCTCCAGCCACATTTTGGATGGCATTTAAATCATTGGTTGCATGCGCCATCAAGTCACCTGTCCGATATTTCTGATAAAAGATGCTATCCATTTTTGTGAAATGATGAAATAATTGAGTCCGTAGCTCTTTTTCCAAACGAGCCGCACTCCCCCAAATATGCATCCGCCAAATATAGCGAAAAAGATATTGGGCAAGCCCAGCACCAATCAAGAGTGCAACCCACACGATAATTTTCGTTAAGCGAATTTCTTTGTTAACGATTTCATCTACAACGACGCCAATAACTTTGGGCGGGACTAATTGAACAAGAGCGACCATCATTAATGAGAAAACCCCAATAATATAACTTTTTTTCTCTTGCTTAAAAAACCAGCCTAATTTTTTGAATATGGACATTCAGTTGTCCCTCCTTTTACTTTGTTGTTCTACGAAGACTACTTTCGAGCTAGAAGGTTTCTTCGTTATTGTTGTTTTTGATTAAACGTTTCGCTCTTTTCCTCCTAGATTATCCTATTCTCCCGCAAAACAACAAAAAAACGGACTGAAAATCAGCCCGTTTTTACACTTATTCATGATTACCTGAATAACCTTTACTATTTTCCTTGGTTTTTCATTTGTTGCATCATTTGTCTAACCTTTTTCTCTGACGGTTTTTGACCCATTGATGCCATCATCATGCGTAACATATCCTCATTAACGGGAGGATTTTTTTTGAAATAATCTTGCATATATTTGCGTGCAAGGAAAAAGCCCCCTGCAGCGCCTACTAATAAAGCGATTACTGCGATTAATACTACCCAACCTGTTGCCATTGAAACTCTCTCCTCTCCGTATAGTTTTGCTCTCAATGAATTATTTTACTAGAAATAGCAAAAAAAGAAAAGTTCTTTTTGCGGGATTTCTCTTAAATAATGAAAAAAGTCTGATTTTTTTGCAAAATAGTGATTAAAAGTTAAAAATATACGCTCTTAAATGTCAATAGGACCTTTAAGAGCGATTGTTGCTTTAGTTTTGTCCTTGAATTTTTTCTAATAATTCTGGATCAAATGTTTGATTTTTTAACATCGCAATTTCAAAGCCGTAAGGGGCCTTTTTATTTTTTTTGTCTTCTCCGACATAAGGTGTTTCTAAAATTTTTGGTAAAGCAGTTAATTTTTCATGGTGAACCACACCGTTTAAAGCTTCAAAACCAATAGTGCCAAAGCCAATATTGGCATGACGATCTTTATGTGAGCCCATAGGATTTTTAGAATCATTCACATGAATAACTTTTAAACGATCCAATCCGATAATTTTATCAAATTCAACTAATACGCCATCAAAATCATCTTTTACATTATACCCTGCATCATTAATGTGGCAAGTATCCAGAGTGACAGAAAGCTTATCATTTAGCGTAACTCCGTCAATAATCGCAGCTAGTTCGTCAAACGTACGGCCGATTTCGGTTCCTTTACCAGCCATGGTTTCTAAAGCGATTTGAGGGATTTGCTCTTTCCACAAGACTTCGTTTAGACCTTTAACAATTTGTTTAATGCCGGCTTCTGGACCTGCACCAACATGCGCACCTGGGTGTAACGTGATTTGCGTTGCTCCCAACGCTTGTGCTCGCTCAATTTCTTGACGCAAAAAGTCTACGGCAAAACCGAAATTTTCCGTTTTAATTGTATTACCTAAATTAATAATATACGGGGCATGAACGACGATATTACTTAAATTGTGTTCCTTCATAAAAGCTTGCCCAGCTTCAATATTCATTTCTTCAATCGGTTTCCGACGCGTGTTTTGTGGCGCACCTGTATAAATCATAAAGGTTGTTGAGCCATAACTAGCCGCTTCCTCGGCAGAGCCTAATAGCATTTTCTTGCCACTCATACTAACGTGTGATCCTAATAACATGTGGTTCCTCCTAATAATTCTTCTTTTTCTTTTGGTAGTGTTGATACTGTTGCAGCCATTCTTCTAGCGTGATTTTTGTTACTAATTCGCCAATTAGTTCATAGGGTATTCGCTTAGGATTAGTGAAGCGAAGACAACTTTTCCCCATGTTTAGCTTTGTTGACACTTGTTCCTGATAGGCTTCTTGAAACCAACTTCGGACGGCTTCATTTCCCATTAATCCCATGTGATATAAAGCTACTTGCCTTTTAGTAGCGCCTAAGCTGATAAATAGTAACGGTTCATCACCACGGTTAAGATAGCCTTCTGGAAATACTGAAAGCGGCACAACAAAGGTTGGCATGCCATATTGCATTGTTAATTCAAATCCTGCTGGCAAATTTTGCGAAACGACATCTAATACTTGCTGATAAGCAATTCGCCAGTTTGGTTCAACTGTTTCGATGTATGCTGTAACTGTTTCAATTGACTGCGCCATTATTTCTTCCTTTGCTGATAAAGCGCTTTGGTTTTATAGCCTTCTTTTAAAATGACTAACATTTCAGTTTGCCGCTTTTTCCGTGTCTCCGCTCGCTTTGCACTAAATACATACCGCGCCCACTCTTTTTGATAACCAGGCGTTAATGCAGCGAATGTCGCTGCAGCAGCTGGTTCTGTTTGTACCAACGCTTCAATTTCTGGTAAATATTGAACATAATCCCCAACAGCAGAACTGGTCTGATTCTTCGCTGGCTTTTTAAGAACATTCTTCATGCCGACAACCGTAAAAGTCTCATCTAAACTAACCATGCGATTAAATTTTAAGGTTGAGCCTTTAATATACCCATCTGCCTCGTTTACTTGTAATGTTGGAAAAATTTCATCTCGGTGGACAAAGGTTGGATACATTTTATTGCCTTTTTTCGGATAAGCCACATATAACAACCCATTTTCTACTAAATGTTGACCTTCAATCACCATTGAAACAATCTCTTGAAATTCCGCCATCGTTTTCACAAATGCAAAAATCAGCTCAACTGGTTCTGAGGGTAATTGCTGCGCGGCTGAAGCAAATTCAGATAGATACTCTCCCTGTGGTCTATTTAAAATAACTAGTTGCTGATACTTCGTTAAGTTTAACTTTTCGACAATTGATTTCATAACCTACTCCTTATAGCGACTGCACTTTTTATTCTAGCATAGCACAAGTTATCTGTAATTGAATATGCCCAATAGTAAAAAAGAGTTTTTTGTAACAGAATTAATCCCAATTTATCTTTTTTAAAAGCGAAAGCTTGGAACCTGTTGTCTAAACGACCTTCGTCCCAAGCTTTCATTTTTTTAGTATTTTAACAAGAAATAAATCACAAGTACAAATTACTCACTAAAACACAAATAAACGCTGATACAAAGCCGTTTATGTTTTATTCAACTACAAATGTTCCACAACTTTTCACACCATTATGGTATTCAAATGGTAGTCAAATATTACAGTTTTGTAAAATGATAGACAATAAGAACATACATTCGGTATAATAAGATCAATAGGAGGACGATATCATGAAAACTAATTATGTAGGAGTAGTTGAAAAGATTAGAATGTTAAGTATGCACCCAAAAATGCTAGTTCGATTCTCATTAGTAACACAGGACGAAACTATAAACTGTATCGTCTCCAAATACGAACTGGCAAATACGCTACTAATGTTACCTGAACAATCTGAACTAGCTGTCTATGGTCATTTGAATAAAAGAAATCAACTTGTAATTGATAAAATGCTTGTAAGAAAATCTTTAGTAAATGCATAAAAAATAAGCCTCACTCTTATCTAGGAGCGAGGCTTTCGTTATGGACCATACAGGACTCGAACCTGTGACCGAACGGTTATGAGCCGTTTGCTCTAACCAGCTGAGCTAATGGTCCTGAAAACAAAATCGCCCACAATCTGTCGTATGATGGTGGGAGATTTTGCCATTAATTGAGATTCAATAGTGAATGTCATCACTGAATAAATCATACTATATAGGATTTTTTCTGTAAAACAAAAACCGTCCCTTGGCAAGGACGGTTTAAGTGAATGACTCCTTTATTGTAGGTCTAATATACTATTATTTTTACTTTCAGACAAGAATTTTTTATCCATAAATTAATTTTTCAACACTTTCTGTGTACAACCAAATAAACTCGTCAGGGAATTGCACATGTGAAATTGTTTTTCCATTCAAAGAGTGTTGTTCGGTAATAATCCCTACGGATGACGGTTGAAAAGAAAAGTAGTCGCCGACTTTTAATTCTTGATCCGGTGTATTCTCTCCTGTTGCTGGATTGATTTTATCAATATAGGCAACGTTAATCCCGTTTTCTGTCCAGTCAAAATCTGGCTGTCCCAACACATCATTTCTTACTTGCCAAAGTCCGTTCACGAACTGTAAGTCATCTACTCGGTATCCATAACGTCGCTTAGTTGGCTTAGGTGCTGGAGGAACTGGTGGAGTGGGTTGATTGTTCTGAAATCGCCAAACCTCAATGTAATTTGGCTTGGTAGCCGCATAATACTCATCCCAATTATGCTGAGTAATCGCTGTTCCTGGTTGTCCTCCGGTCCAATAATCACAACTAATAAAATCAGTAGCGTTCATCATGACACCAACGTGGCCGCCAGCTCCGCCGCTTGAAGACATATCAGCTCCCCAACTCATGAGAACAACATCTCCTTTTTGTGCGTGCCAATCTTGATTCACCGAAATACGTTGATACCCGTTTTTATCTAAATAGTTTCCTAGTGTTACCGTTGAATACAAGTAGTCATAGTTTACTCCTCCAGAATCTTTAATAGACTGCGTCATTGATCCTGAACAATCCGCTGTTCCATCAGCTCCATTACGAGAACCAACCATAGAATAGGTTATTTTTCCGACTCTCTCTAAGAACCATTCCACACTCAATTGATTATTTAAGCCCATTGTAAGCACCTTCTATCTCTTTTTCGATTTCTTCATTTGTTACTTCTGTTTTTGTAGCCAATGCCCACTCATTCATTTTTGCGACAGCCATTCTTTTTTTTGTTTGATTTGAAAGATCTTCTTTTTCTAACACCAAAACGATCTCTTGCGCTTTTTCTGTTAGTGTCATTTGTCATCGTCCTCTCTATCTGATGGTTTAAAACTGTCAATAAACCGCTGAAATAAATCCGTTTTTCCGCCTATCTTTTGGTAGTTTTCCATGATGGATTTTATTTCCATTAATAAGTAACCAAGGTAAAGCGTGTATAATAAAGCAACTCCTGCACCCCCGGGCACAATAACCGACAATGGAATAAAAAATACGAGTAGGAAAATACTCGTTAGTTTTCGTAAAATGCCGTTAATGCCTATTTTTGATTTAAATTCAATATCTGGGTTGATTTTTGCCGCAAAGGTTCCTGTAAAAAAGTCAATGACCATCGCCGTGCAAATTAATGCTAAAATGAATAAAATTTTCGTGTCTTCTGTTTCTAAAAAATGTCTAAAGTAATCAAACATCGTCATAAGTTCCACCTTCCAATAATAAAAACCGCCTAGCTTTCGCTAAACGGCTTATTCATATTCTTATTACACAGAATAAAGTTTTGTAATCACATAATCTTTCGCTGCAGTTCCATTATTCTTATGTCCTTTAATTTCTGTATTTGTTACATAAATATACTTATTGAATTTCGCACCATTTAAAGTCTCCAAATGATGAACAATAGCCACACCCGAATAATCCACCGCATGAGTTTTGGGAATAAACATATAATTCAAATCCCATGGCTGCGCTTTTCCCGTATTACTATCATAGGGTTGGTACAATGCGACCCAACCTGTAAAACATTTGTCTAAAGGTATACTTGGTTTCACAGACTGAGTCTCATTTAGATAGGCTGCGCCTTCCCAGATTTTTTTCCCTACGTTTAATAACATTTCCATTAAAGAATCGGTTAAATTCTTACCTGATATTTGTAGTCCGTCTGAAAAATTCTTTACACCTGCGATTTCTTGATTATTCGATAAATTAACAACACTATCTGTAGTAGCCAAAACTTTGAACGGACTATTTTGAGAAGAATTAGGAGAAGTCGTTCTAAATGCAATTAAAGGTGTTGCTAACGAATTCATTCTAATTTCTTGATACATAGATCCTGCAGTGCCCGCAATGGCATGTTGATAAACATATAGAGCAGAATATTTAAATTCAGGTGGCAAATCTGCTTTGTCAGTCATTGTTCCCGCAACTGTAGCATTTAGATAATAAAAACCAGCATAACCTGATAATTCTTTAAATGAAGTTACTCCCTTTGGCAAAGGTAGACCTGAACCATCATCATTAGTTAACTTTTTATTTTGAATGTCAAGGTTTTCCGTTTTACTTAAAAATCTATTATCAGCTTCCTGTTTCGTATAGAAGTTTCCCTCTTTAAACTTTTCAAGTGCTGCATCAACTTCATCTGTTACTGACTTCCCAATGGCTGAAATGCGACCTTCTGCATCCACCAATATATCTGTTATTTGTTTTTTTAGCGTATTTAAATCTACCTTGATCGCTTCAATACGTTTTTCAACATCATCATAATCAGTATTCATTTTATTTAGTGTAGCTTGATATGCTTCATTCAAAGCTTTTACAAGTTTATTGTATTCAGTAATAATTGTTTCAGCTTCTCCGGCATCAATGTCAGCATTTCCTTTAACAATGATTTTAAAGTCTCCCGTAGTATCTCTTTTCCCATCTTTTTGAAACGAAAAATATGCCCTTTTGTACGTCCCTTCTACGCTAAACGCTGCACTAGGAAACGTGTATTCAAATGTTCCTTTTTGCAATCCAGCGTTATTAGAAGAGACGTTTTCAGAATCAAAAACTTTCACTTTTCCGCCTGCAGGTTCTCCCTCAAAGGTAATGATTCCACCCGATAAATCTGGTATCTCATCTCGTCGAGAAATTTTCACAGTAATTGTTTGCATTTTTTCATCGCCGACGCGTCCATAAATAATCGGTGGCATGATTGGATCCTTTGAAAAATCGAGATTTAATATCTTATTCGCCATCAAATCCCTCCTCTATGATATTTTCTTCTATTCTTGTTAGGCTTGTTTATTTTTTTTTCTAATTGTTCAATTTTTTCAATAAGCTGTTTATTAGTTAAACTGTTAAGCATCACTTGTTTATTCATATCTAAACTTAAATAGTGGTCTTCATTATGTTTAACACTTAAAAATGGTGAATATTGAGCAATTAGCCCAAGTTCTCTTTTATTAGAAGGCTGTTCTATTGGATTATTACTTTTATAGTTTTGCTTTCTATCAAATTCCACAAAGTTTAACTTTTTGGTTTCTTTGATACCATCAATCTTCGTATCTGTTATATTCTCCTTTAGCCGAACATCTGATTGATTTAGAATTGAAAAACCATTCATGTTTAAATTAGAGTAAAATCCTAAGTTAACATTGTTATTCACTGTAAATTTTGTACTAACACTAGTATTTACCAATGTTGAATTTTTTATTTCTCCAGATCCTCCAACATAACTTCCACCCATGTTTAAATTTGATATTTGAACCCCTGCGTCAAAAACTGTAAAATGTCTCGCAACATCGTTCCCTGAGACTTTTTTTGCTCCGACACTTGCTAACACTCCTGGTTCAGAATAAATATGGATTTCTTCTTTGCCTAAAGAAGTAGAAAATGCTCTACCCAGACCTCCTAACTTATTTAAAGTGCCTTCTTTGTTAAATCGCACACCATCAGAATTTAGTTGCATCAATTCAATTTCTCTAGAATCATATATTGAAAATTTGTTAGCATCCATTGTTGATTTTAAAACATTATTATAGTAGTTCTTGATAGCTCCCTTTGACATTATAATTTTGTTATAGCCACTTTCACTTGTAATGTCACTACCTGTAATTGTCACACCTATAATGTTAATAGCTCTCAATGTTCCTGTAGCCATCCTGTCTGCAACAATTAGCCCATTATTTGTCATTGCTAACTCATAGTTACCGTTATATCCAGTTGAGCTAAATCCCAGCCCTCCAATATTCCATCGCCAGACTTTTCTAGCAGTATTTATACTTGTCGTATCCATAATTAATAGTTCTTGAGGATCTGCAAGCGACGGATATATGAGCACATGACCTTTTCCTGGATTTTTGATAATATCAGATGCTTCTTTTTGCGCTTGTTCAAGCCAATCTATTTTGTCTGACAAATCATTAATATTTTCTTTTGAGTCTTCAATTACCTTAGCAAAATCAGTTCTCGCTTCACCTAATTCGATTGACTCATATTGATCTAAAGAAATATTCCACACAGTTTTTACAATTTGTGCCGTTGTATTAATGTTTAATTGATTAAACGCAACCGTTACCCAATCACATAAATCTACAACCTCAAGGCTTTTAAGTTGTTCATCTGAGACGGAACTCGCTAAGTCTACATAACTAGCTTTTATACTCACACGAGGAATCCCCACATTATTAGACTTAATAAACGATTTAACCATGCCGCGTAAAGCTTCAACATCTTTTGGCTCTTTATCACTAAAATCAACCATTTGTATTCTACGTTCCGTATAATTACTGACATAGTCACTATCAATATATATTTCTGGTAGAGTGATTACTTTTTCATCATCGCCATTACCAATTTTAGCCCAGCCATATATTGAAGTATACGTATTTTCAATGGATTCCTCTTGATTAATATCTGTTAAATTTTTACCGTAGGCAATGACTACATTCGTATCGGTACCGGCTTTTGCTAACAAGCGAACTTGATTATTATTAAAAAGATATTCCCCACCGAAATTATCTAAAATTGAACCAGCGACACCGCCTAAAACTTCTTGCGCATTTTTATATTTTGCGGGGTCTGTAAAATCAATTGAAGATGTAGTCCCCACATCACTGTAAAAAGTAAAATCACTTTTAGGCTCCATCTGACTTCTTAATTGATTCAATGCTGTTTGTGCCGAAATATTAGAATATTTGGAACCGATTTTTACCATTGTGCGCAACAATTTATAGCGATAATGCTCACAGTAAACAGTGACAATCCCTTTGATTGGTTTTGTAATTTGTGCAATTTCAAACCGTTGACTTTTAGCGACCAATGTCGGTCCAGCATCAGCGACTATCCATCTTCCTACTTTCAGCTCATGAAACAAATTCCCTACCACTGGATACTGGAATGTCATATCATAAATACCATTACGTTCCCTTGTAGAAAGAGGATTTATTGCATCTTGTAAAGGACCTATGCCTAGGGAGTTCCAATTGTTATTTTTCTTATCATGTAAAATAATCGTGCTCATACGGCTAAAGTCCTCCATTTTGGCTTAATTTTAAAATCAGTGATATAGGTATAATTGATAATGCTTTCGCCTGGGGGCAGAGTGATTGGGTTATAACCATCTGTATTTAAAAAGCAATATTTTGTGATATTAAGGCCACCATCTTTATAAGCAATGCCTTCTTCGCAATCTAGCGTAATTTTTCCTGTTCCAGCTTCTTTTGCAATCCTGAATTGTTGGCCATTAATATAAATATTACTATCTTGTGTACTACTAGTTTTATTGAAAGTTATAATTGGCAGACTAGAAAAAGCTTCTGGATTCCTAATACCACCTCCACTTTTTATATCTCTTTCATCATCACCATCAAGACGAAAAACGAACGGCTGGCACTTAAAAACAAAATCAACATCTAACCAACTTCTTGTTTTGTCTGCTGCATCTACTTTGCTGTAGCCTAGCGCTTTATAATAGTACTCGCTGTATTCACTAAAAATAAGTGGGGCATAATCTTTCGATAAATAAAGCCACGCAGCTATATCCCTTAACTGCGCAGCAATGGTTGTATCTGGTTGTTTATAAAGTCTTACCGGAAAGACTTTCTCAATGTCGTTATATTTTCCTTTATCGTATATGACATCGGAATTTCTTCCGTCAATTTCTGTAAACTGCAGAGCGGCCTCTGGAATAGTAAACATCATTTCGTTTCTTATTCGCATAGAGAATTCATTCGATTTTTTTCCTCTAAATTGAAAATATGGATAATTCGTTAAATCCATTATAACCGCCCCCTTGTTTGTCGTTCTGTGAGTGTTGCCAATTGTTGAGAAGTTTCTTCAATTGATTTTTCATTAGAAAGATCTGCATGTTCAATGTTTATATTGATTGTAGGACTATAAGTTTTTGCATGGTTGCTATTGTTTACAATTTGGCTACCTAAATTAGCAGCGCCCATCATATTAGTGTTTAATGCTAATTCGGGGCTAGTAAAGTTAAAATTTGAAAAAGCATTGTCAAATGAAAGTGTATCCGCAATTTGATTAGCCATAGGCTTAATTGTTTTTTGGACAGATTTAAAACTCGCTTGTAAACTTTCATTTAAACCACCCATAATCGCTTTACCAGCTGGAATTAAAAGTTTTCTATCGTAACTAATAGGCCCTTTATGTTCTCGTATCCAATCACCAATACCACTGACAAACTCTTTCGTCGCTTCCCATGCATGTTTAAGCCCATCAGTGAAACTTTCCATAATTGCTCGACCAGCCGCAAATAGATCAAAATCCATAGCAGCTTTTACAGTTTCTTTTACACCTTCCCATATATCTGATGCAATGCTTTTTGCTGTACTCCAAGCACTTTCCATTCCTCTTAATGTAGCATCTGCAAGATTGGCTACTGTTGATTTAGTATTTTCCCATTTTTCTGCAGTGGCTTGTTTTACACCTTCCCAAGTATCGAATGCCCACTGTTTCGCTCCACTCCATGCGCTTTTAGCCCATTCTAGAGCGTTCTTTGCAGATTCTGATACTGTCGTTTTTATTCCGTCCCATGTTTCGGCAGAAGTTTGCTTAACACTTTCCCAAGTATCGGATGCCCACTGTTTCGCTCCACTCCATGCGTTTTTAGCACCATCAAGCGCACTTTGTGCCAAATTTGAAATTGTACTGGTAATTGCATCCCATACAATAGAAGCTATATTGCTAATCCCTTCCCATATATCACTTAAGAAGTTTTTTCCAGTTTCCCAAACTGTTTTTACAAAATTGACTACGCCTTCAACATATGAACCAATTATCTGTTGTATGCCGTCCCAGATCATACTACCGGCTTCTTTAATACTTTCCCATATCATTGATAAGTCTTCCTTTAATTGTTCCCAATCACCAGTTATCAAATCAATCAAAAGTAGTATAGGGCCCATAATTACAGATTTAATCAATTCCCAAACGCCTTCCGCAGTCGTTTTAATTCCTTCCCATATACCAGTAATTGTTTCTGTGAAATTATTCCAGAGTTCTACAATGCCATCAACAATAATCATCACTGTTGGCCCTATCGTTTCCCAAATAGCGTTAAATATATCAACTGCAGACTGCCAAATACCTTTCAAAAATTCAACAGACGTATTAAATGCCGAAACAATTCCATCTAATAAACTTTGGAAAAATTCTGTTACACCGCTCCATAAATCTTTCACTGTTTCTATACTAGATTTAAAGATAGACGTTATATCTTCCCCTAGCTTTTTGAAAAAATCCAGAGTACCCTTCCAGAGCTCTTTAACCGTTTTAACTGCAGAATCAAAAATATCTGTTATTCCTTCCCAAACTCCTTTGAAGAAATCGACCATACCTTCCCAAGCCTTTACAAGCCAGTCTGTGAAGGCTTTCCATGCTTTTTGACCAGACTTAGTTTTGGTTATCCAATAAACTAATCCAGCAACTAATGCTGCAATGGCTCCTACTATTAAAAAAATTGGATTAACAGACATAACCGCATTAAACGCCGTTTGTATTCCTGTTCCAATTTTAGTAATTAAGTTCCAAGCTTTCTGAGCTTTAACTACTAGATTGATATATGTTTGCCAGGCTTTGTAATACAGAACAACGCCAGATATAGCGACACCTAATGCCACTATTACCCCTTTAAAAACATCTGATGCAGTCGATCCGCTATCAATCCATTTGATAAAATCTTTAGCTTTTTCGGTTACTTTAAAAAAAGTATCTACTAGCAATAGAACAGTATCTATCAAAGTCTCAGTAATAGAAGTACTTGTTTCTCCTAGATTAAAACTACCAAAGAAATTGGAAACTGCTTCAACAGAATCGAACAAAATATCTTTTAAATTATTAAATGCAGCTCCTAATTTTTCAGGAACATCAACAGAACCTAGAATATCAAAAAAGTATTGAATATTTTCTAATACATCTAACACAACATCTTTCAAGGTAGTAAACACATTTGATAAGATATCAATTAAACTTGAACTTTCACTACTTTTCGATATCTCTCCCCAAAATCGTTGAAGAATATTTATTACGTCATATACAATAAATCCTATTATTTTAAAAGCTTGATCGAATGTATCAGAAAAGATTTTTATTATTGATTGATTATCAGCAAAAGCTTTTTTTATTGAATCAATAACAGGAATTAAGCCGTCCATGGATTTTGTAATCGCTGAAAATGTATTATTTACAATGCCTTTTAAGCTATTCAGATTAGCTGCAATACTTTTTCCAGAAACTTTCGTTACGATCTCATCAAATTTAGTTAACACATTTGCCATTCCATTGGTTATAGAGTTTTTTAAGTTTGAAAAAGAGGTAGCTATCCCTTCTGTAGTTTTTCGAGCGACTTCTTTTGTTCCGCCTAAGCCATCTTGAATATCAATTAACCCTTGGTTGAACTGTTCAACGGTAACCTGACCACTTTGTAAGGCTTTGTACAAATCTTGTTGCGCAGATTTGCCTGTAAAGCCAAATTTTTCTGCTAACTTATCTAAGCCAAAACCCATGGTTTCTTGTAAAGTCGTATAGGAATCAAGTTCAACTTTCCCCGTACGTAAGATTTTCATGTATTGCTCTGTCCCACGTTGTGCTTTTTCGCCACTAGAACCACTAGCAAGTAAAGCATTGTTTAAAGCAAGTGTACTGTCAGCCGCTAAATCGGCATCTTTAAAAACACTATACATTTGTTGCGTAGTGTCACTCACATCTTGCAATTTCGTTGGTAGCCCATCAATTCCTTCTTTCAACTTATTCGTTGCACGGGTAGCATCATCTGTACTAGCTCCCATAGCTGTTAAAACTTTAGGAAACTGGTTCAACTTGTCAAAACGTGTAACTGCTCCTTCAATTGAGCCTTTTAAAACATCAAATGCTGCACTGCCCAACTTAACGAGCCCCATCGCTTTGACCATGTCTCCAATGCCTCGACTTGCTTTGGCGGACTTGCCTTCCAATTGGTCTAATTGATTATTTAGCCCTGTGACGTCCTTCCCATTCACGTCGACATCAATTACTACACTTCCATCAGCCATCTTCTTCCTCCTCCCTTACGTAATTTGGTAATGCATAACGCCTTTGAAGTTCTCTCATTTGTTCCTTGTGTTCAGTACTTTCTCCTTTTTGCGGTTTCCAGTTACGGATACTTTTAATTTTTTGAATAGGTGTGTCATCTGGCAACGATTCTAGCAATACTTGAAATTCTTCCCAAGACAAACGGCCCTGTTCCTCAAATAAATTGATACCTATTTGTCGAAAAGAGGCATAAATGTATTTTGCATCTAATACAATGTCCATATCTTTACTGACTGGTTTCATCGGCATAACATTTCCTAATTCATCGGTTACCACTTCTGATTTTTTACCAAAGACGAGATAGGTATCGTATAGTTCTCTGAACATCTCAAATTGAGATACAATATCTAGTCCTACATCACCAACTAAAATCTTTATACAAGTCTCTACCTTGTCTGGAAGATTCATCCCGTCATCAGACAGCACGTCGAAAACATCCAACACACGATCAAAAGCAAGATTTAGAGGATACTCTTTCTCTTCAAACTCAAAAAAAGAGGGCAGCGGATCGTTTAACCGCATTGCGCTCACCCTTTCTTACTAACTTTTTTCAAGTACTTCTGTTTTAAGCGTTGGGAATTTTTAGTTTGTTCCTCTTTGAATTCGTCCAATTGATCGGCAATCCCGTTGTATAAATCAAAGAAAGCGTTTAGCCATGCGTTGATGTCTGGAATATCCGCATACAACGTATCGAATGTCCCTTCGCCTAACATGACGTCATACCCTTTTGCTAACAACTCTTTGTACGGCTCTAAGTCCAAGCTATCTGCATCGTCTTCATTGGGTCCTTCAATCGAATCTACTTCTTTTTCAAACGCTTCATAGTTTTTTTGTACCTCGATTAAATGTTCTGGTGAACTATCAAAGAAAAATTCATGTCCTGCTAAAATGACTGGGAAACCTGTGCGTTTTACGTTAATTTCTAATGCTTTCATTTAATTACCTCCATAAGAAAAGGACAGCCAAATAGCTGCCCTTTATTTTCGTATTTATGATTGATTATTCAATGTTAAGGTGTGTTGAGCTGTTTTTTTACCATCCTCTGTTGTTCCTGTTGTGGTATAAACACCAGCCGGTACCGCTTCTGTCCAAGTAATATTTCCTGTTTCAGAGACAGCAAGACCTTCTGTTTCAGGCGTAATCTCATAGGTTGCTTTTTTGTTGGTTGCATTTTCAGGCAAGACAGTTGCTGTGATTTGTCGGCTACCTGCAGTACCCGCATCTGCTGTTGATGTTTTAGGAGAAAACTCTAAGCCAGTTACAGCAATCGGTAACGTCTTAAATGCCGGTACATCTACTTTCTCTCCACCGTCTACAAACCCTACTTGGTACGTTCCTGCTGGAACATCCGTATTGGGCTCAATGCCTATAATTTCTAAAGGGCTTGGACTAGCCGGAACAACGACTTCCTCACCTTTATAAACGATATATTCTCTCGCCATGTTAGATTCCTTCTTTCATATCTATGATGACCCCAGTTGTAGTCGGCGTTATTTTGTCGACTACTGGGGCTACGCTTTTGGGCTGATTTCTGGCAACGTGTCAAATTTAATTGAGCAGCCGAATTCTTCGTATGCTGTCGCATCGCCAGAACCTGCCTTAATGCCTGTAACTGTTGCACGTCCAATATAAACATCACCATTGGTTTGTACGACTTTATGCCAGATTTTACGGCCGTCACCTAATTTGTATTTTTTACTTGCAATTAATTGTTGTGCTGGGTCTTCTGCATCGTACATGCCTTCTGGTGTATACGTACCAGATACTGATACCACCGTTGTTTCAGGTGTACCATCACCGTCATAAAAACCTGTGTCGTCTGTTTCTTCGTCTGAATCGTCACCAATGGTAGAGATATATTTAGCTAGTCGTAACCATTCCGTATCTTCTGTAGGAGCTGTTTCTTTCCCTGGTGTATATTCAGCGATATAGTGTTCACGTTTCGCATTTTTTTCACGTGCAAACATTTGGATATCCATTTTTAATAACATTATTTTTCCCCCTTGAATGTGGTTAATTTTGCTTGAAAATCTAATAAAAAAACGAACCAACCTTGTTCATCTGCTTCATTGATGAAAGGTCTGTTCGTTATTGTTAAATTGTTATACTCAAAAGAGCTATCTTTACTTGGTAGTTCTTCAATGTTTTCTAAAACATCCGATAGTAGCCATAATGTCCGCTCTATCTTAGCACCGTCTTTTGATTTCATGGCAATTTCATAGTTTAACAACTCGTCTTTGATTCCGTCATAATATTCGGTTTCTACCTTACCGCCCGGTAATGGGTAAATCACTAAGCTTTCTAGCGCTGAAAGGTATCCTTTCCGAATATTTAACGGCAAATTAGGAATCTGATTTATCTTTTCATTTAAACAATCAAGAAAATCCATTACTTAATACCTGCTCCTTTCAGAAAAGCCCGTTTCCACGCATTTAGATAAGCGCCTTTTGCTTTTAAATCCCATCTTGGCCCAGTACCTGGTGTGGTATATTTTTTCCCGTTCAAATAAAATTGACGTTTCGCGTATTTCGTGTCGTAAATAATCTTTTCACCATTGCTTGATAAATGAACGCTTTGCCTTAAAATATTATTCTTTCGTGGTACAAATTGGTTCATATCTGCCATCGCTTGATTACCTAATGCATATCTACCTCGTCTCATTGCATCAGAGCTTACTTTGGTTCTTACACCGCTTAAATTTACCTTAACCCCCATTAGACTACCTCAATCTCATAAGAGTAAACGGTGGCTGCTTGATAGGCTTCTATGACAGTATCAATTTTAGTGATTACGTGTTCTTTCCCATCGTAAATAATCAATGATTGTTCTTTGAATTCAGGAAAAGGCGTAGTCAATCCGTGATAACAGAAAATTAATCCGTTATAAAGCAACTGTTTGCCACTTGATGAAAAAGTATATTGGCTTCCTCTGTCAATTCGGCAATATTCAATAAGAATTGGTTCCTTGTATACTGGCTTGTTCCAATCGCCCTCCCCTAAGTACTCTTTATACTCAAAGGAATCAACTAAGAATTTTTTGGGTGGCTTTGGCATTAGCATGACGAAACACCTCGATATAACAAACCTGTACCTTCCAGATACAAATAAACGTCTTCGGCAGTTAACGACTTACTTTCGTTATTTCCAGAAGGATTGTAGCGACTGGCATTAGAAATACTCGTACGGCCTGCTGAAAAGCTTTGAGGGGCATTGTTGATACTTTCATACGTATCCGCACCAACATCGACAAAATACATTATTTGCGCACACAGAGCGAGTTTAAACTGTTTCACTCTAAATTGCCTAGAATCTTTCATTATATCATTGAACTGATAAAAGTAATTCGTTACGTTATCAATCGCTGCGGTGGCTTTTACTAAATATTTGTCAAAGTTATCTTTATATTCATCTGCGGCGCCTGTAAGCTCTTTAAACTCTTCAAAATCAATATAGGACATCTTAGATTCCTCCTAAAAAAAGAAGGAGACTAAGCTCCTTCTTCCATTTCAATAACAACCCCGCTTGTTGTCGGCGTTAGTTTACCAACTTTCGGGGCTACACTTTTGGGGCAACACCTTTAATAATCGCTTTAGCATTTTTTTCAGGGATATATTTGCCATACTTACCTGCCGCTTGTAACGCTGTGCCTGCGAAATCTTCTGAATCCATAGCACGTGCTACTTGAATACCTACGCCAGCTACACCTACGTTATCAGCTGAAAAAATTGCTACCTCATTTGGTTGAAATTTTTCATCTGGTAACTCTTCTAAAACAAACCCTTTAAATTTGTATAAAGTTTGTTCATCAACATTAGCGGATGAATTTTTAGAAGTTGTTGCAAGTTTTGAATCAATTAATAAGTCGTAAACGTCTGAATTAACATAGGCAACCCATGCAACGTTTTGAGAAACATTGTTATTAACAAATTTCTTATGAGCATTAGAAAATAGTTTTGTAATACCAGCTTCATCTAATGTAGTGGTTAGTTCTTCACTTGCATTGTCAGATAATGCTTTGCCTAACAAGTTATCCACATGTTGCGCCCAGGCAACAGCATGCAAAGCTAAGCGCTCTGCTACAACTTGATCAGGAATATCATTTACAGTAAACTGATCGACACCTTCATGAATTGAAAGTGGCGCTTCATATTTAACTTGTTTATTGACTGATTTAACTTCTTTACGTTTACCAAAACGGCTTGAGCTGCCTGTCCCTGTTCCAAATCCTACATTTTCATCTGTCGAATATGCTTGAATAACAACGTCCGTATCTGTAACTTTCAAATCTAGAAATGTATCGTTTTGAGAGACTCCGTCTTTTGTCTGTAAAGTACCTCCGAAAGCACGTAAAAATACTGCTTTTTTAGCAAACAGTTCTGGCAAAATACCTGCATATTGTTTAGTGTAATATTTGATTGACATAATTTATTTCTCCTTCTTAAATATATTTTTCAACTGCTGCTGCAAACACGTCTGTGTTTCCTTTATCATTTTTAGGATTTCCAGGGTTAACGATTTGCGGCTTTGAAGCTTGGTCTTTATCAGTTTGAAACAAAAAGGCTTTATTTTCTTGTAGTCCCTTTAATTGTTCTTCAAAACCTTGTAAATTACCGTCGACAACTTTAATAGTGTCTTTATCTAGTTGACCAAGTAAGATTTCTTCATCAAGCGCATTCGCTTCTTTTAATGCTAATTTAATTGCGAAATCTTTTTGTTGTTCAGCTAACTGTTTTTCAGAATTATTTTTCGCTTCATCAAACTTTGTTTGTAAATCAGCTAATTTTTGCGTTAAATCATCGTTTCCTTGTGCTGATTCTTTTAAGGCCGTCAATTCTTCTTGGTTAGCTTCTAGTTCTTGCTTAGCGCTGTCACGTTCACTCTCTGCAGTAGCAACTTGCGCATTTAGTTGCGTGACCGTCTTACCATGTAAAGCCATGATAGACTTCGCTGTTTCTTCCTCAATGCCTAATGCGATTAAATCCTCTTTTTTCATAAATCTGTTCCTCCTAAGTGTTTTTTGAGTGGCAACTCCCACTGTGAGCCGTCTTTTTGAGACTTCCGAGCAGGTCTAGGTATAAAATAAAAAGCCTAACGATAGTTAGACCTGTTTTCTTCTCTTTTTAAATATTCTTCGTAATCGGCATCCAATCGATCGTAAGGATCTTCCTTTGTCTCCATATTCACGCGAAACCCATATCTAATAAAAGCGATAGTGATTGCTAGTGATAAACCAATGACTGGCAATCCAATCACAATGGCGATAAATTTTATTAGCATAGAAACACCTCTTTTTTTATTTTATAAATCATAAAATCCCACTTCGTCTGTTACTGTTTCAATTAACGGAAAATCACGAATAACCATATAAGCAACTAAAGCAAATCGATTCACGATATCTTCGTCTTGATTGTCTATACCAGCCTCATGAGCTATAGCATGCGTTAATTCATGGATAAATGTTTGTTCTTGTTTCTCAACAGACAATTTATCCCATATTTTAATCACAGACGTTTGATAGTCGCATTCGCCCCACTTTTGGCCTCCGTCTTCAGTTGGAAGATATGAAACTAACTCAACTTGATAGTTTATGGCTCCTACTTTTATTTTAGTTGGTATTTTCATTGTATTTCTCTCCATTCTCTAAAAATCGTCGTAACGAAAATCTTTTAGCAACGTATTAACTGGGGTGTAAACTTTTTCACGGGCATAATTTCTGCCTAAATACTCATTAGAATCTACTAGTTCTCGTAGTTTCGCTTGGTTTGCTCTTACTTTCTGTTTCCATTGCTTGGCATTGTCAGTATGATCTAATGCTTCGGAAACCATTTGATTCTTTTTAAATTTGACTACTTGGCGCTCTAATTGCCGTTGACGTTTCGTCAATTCAGCAACTTTTTCATTTTCCTTTGCATCAATTTTAGGTTGATTATTTGTATTGATACCAGGGATAAAAGGAATGTGTAAATGATTGCAGTTAATCCCTCTATGCCCGCCAGCAGTTCCATATTCTGCGCCCCAATAAGGGTCGTAAATACTCTTATACTTTTCATTACTTGAAACAGATTCACGTAAATCGGCAACGTGTCCTTGAATCTTAGAACAAGCTTTTCTAGCCCCCATATGGCTAGTGACCAGTACCGTGTGAACGTCATACTCGCTCATACGGTCTTTTCGTAACTTATCATAGGTGTTACCTAATGTAGACTTTAAAACGGTTCGAACGTAACGTTCCAAGCTCCACGTATGACCGCCTTTATCTACAAATGTTGACTTAATCCCTTTCTGTGCCCAACTTTGTATAGTACGTTCTAACGCTTCGTCAAATGTAAATAACCCGCTGTTAAATGTAGCGACTGTCTTATTAATGATTTCATTGTACATTTGGCTGGTGGCTGTTCCATAACCGAAGTTAGTGGATAACAACGTTTGATTTACATAGTTGTTAATATCAGACCACACTTGGTCGTGATAGGCTTTCATAATATTGTCTAAATCTGTTGGCATAGGCTTTGGATCATAAGGTAATTCTTTATCAATATCTTTTACAATTTTTTGCCCGGTACTTTCAAACATTCGCTCTATTTCAGATTCAGCAATTCCTGTTACTTGAGAAATGACTTTTGCGGTTTCTTTGTTAAACAAATGTAACTCTTGAAGCTTTTCTCTTTGCCAATCTAAAATATTCTCGTTACCGTTTTTTAAACGCTTAGCGATGATTCGTATTAATTCGCCCTCTAACGATTGGTAGAGGTGTGACATATTAGAGGACCATAAATCTAATTGATGAGGTGTAATCATTATTCCTCATCTCCTAGTTCATTTTCCGCCGATATTCTTTCTTGTTCTGGGTAGTCCATTTCTAACGTTTCTGCTCTAATCTCGTAAACTATTTTTTTGGCCTCTTTTTCAGTCACACCCGTTAATTTCTGAATAGCGCTTAGTTTTGATGAAAGACCAGCTGTAACTAATTTAGAGTAATAATCAGCTTTGGCATCTTGAGATTGAAAAACACCGTCATCAAAATCTATATTAATGCCTAGTTCTTTTGAATATTTGAATAGATTAAATGCTGCGGCCAATTCGAATATAGTTGTAATTAATTCTTTTAATGCTTCTTCCACAATTAAGACATTATCTGAACGGGTAGAAAAAGTCTCAGAATTTTCGCTGATGATTTCCGTAGCTGTTTTGACTGATTGTCCATCAAAGCTAAATGTTCCACTTGAAAAACCGGTTTGTAATTCAACAATTCGTAAAATAAAATTGATTGTCTCAATAAATTCCTGTGACCGTAACGTAGGAACAAATTCACTAATAAAAGGATCGTCTGATTTCAACCGTTGATATACAGATGTCTTACTGTCAAATCGTTTTATAGGATTCCCTTTTTCATCATATCTAACTTTGAAGAAATGATCTGAAGCTAATATTTTTCTTCTCGCTTCTTCAACTTCATTCATAAATTCATCGTATTTTTCGTTAATATCAATCAATTGGCGCTTCGCGTTGTCAATAATACCTAAACTCAATGGACTATCGATATCTATGTTGTTTTTTCCAGCTAGTTTTATATAGACAAATAATGGTCGAGTAAATCCGACTAAAGCAGTCTCCTCTTTTAGTTCCTTGTACTTGTCTAATGTCGGTAATGGTACCCTAACACCTGTTTGAGATTGTTCTTCTGAACGATACAATTCGTTTCTGATATAGTAAGTGCTATTTTCCCACTCATGAAATTCTAAAAGTGTGTAATAAACATTTTTCTTACCTTCATTCTGTTGTGTAATCGTAGCAATAGCTGCTTCAGATATATCATTAGTGTTGGACTGTAAAGGGTAAAAAGTATCAGCTCGGCAAAAGGATATTTTTATTTTGTTTGTCTTTGTATCTACATAGGGACGTAGGACAAGCCCTCCTATTGCATATCCTGCTTCCAGCTCTTCACCAAAGTTCTTACGAAACTTATTATCGTTAAAAACTGATTGTAAAAACTGGTCCGCTTCATCATTATCAATGCTTATCGCACACCCGTCATTAAAGACTAGCTTAGCTAATTTGCGAGAAACTACTTTTGAT
The DNA here is from genome assembly GCF_050546175.1 of Enterococcus sp. AZ119. Classification (NCBI taxonomy): domain Bacteria; kingdom Bacillati; phylum Bacillota; class Bacilli; order Lactobacillales; family Enterococcaceae; genus Enterococcus; species Enterococcus sp. AZ119. The sequence goes on from NZ_CP172951.1 coordinate 1,452,935, forward strand.
ACATTTAATGAATGAAAAGCCCTGTGCATACGCATACCATCACTATTAACGTAGCTCACATCAGGAAACTTATTTTTATATATGCGTTTGTTGTCTATTATTCTATCGATTTCAGCAGTATTTACTCCGATTTTTGGATGATCTGTAATTCTATTAAGTGTTTCTACCATACCTATTTTTGCACCTCCAATCCTGAACATCGCTTTTAATTTGTCAAACATGTAAACACCTCTTTTCTAGGCGATATAGGTTTTATAAAAGTAATTATTACCATACCTTGCTTCATCAAGTGCATGATTATATTTATCTACGGGCAATCCATTATCATTTCTCACATACATAGAGATTTCTTTTTCAAAATTATAGTGGTCAAATTCTTCTCCACATTCTAAAACTATAAATTGGCCACTTATCATGGTGTTTTGTAGTCGTTCTATTCCAACCTCTATCTTTAAACCATTACTTGAAACTTTATCGGAGCTATTGTTATCAGCTTTATCTGTAATAATCCCTATTAAGTCAAGCTCAGAACGTAACGTTTTACAGGCAGGATCGACAAAGAAATAATTCCAGTGTGGCAAATGGTTCCATTTTGTATAACACCACTCAACAAACTGTTTAATCTCTTTTGCATAAATTGACATCGCTTTTGTTTCTCCCGTATCCGTTCCGCTATGATAGTAGTTTGCTAAACGATACAGATAAAATTTCCCAGCATAGAAGGTGACAACCCAAAATGCACAGGTAGTTGCATCAGCTTGGCCACCATCAGCAGTAAAAAACGTTTCAATGATGTTTCCTTTTATTTCGGTTGCCTTGTTGTTCTTACCGAACATCGAGTAAATAACACCTTGTGGTAGCACTCTATGACCATACCAGTCACGTTCTAAAAGATATTCGCTACTTGATAACTCATCGTATAACTGCTGCTTTCTTGATTCACTTAAGATTGGATTATCATCTGGTGTCCAATGACGAAATAAAAAACGTCCTGATTTCTCAAAACGTTCTAACAATTCTAAATTAGGGTGATTCGGTGCTGGCGGATTCTGTTCGCCTAAATGATAGCGCCATTCTGCAGCAAAAGTACGTCTAAAGCACTCATTAATGAAATCTTTATGCAGCAAGTTAAATTCTAAGAAAGTAACTGAGCCTAACGACATACCCGTAATAGCACCAACCGAATTGATTTTGCCGCCGCCTTTGTAATAAATCTTTTTTTCTCCGTTAGGTGCATATAAAAGCAAATGGTCCCCATGCTCATCATGTCGAATATCTGAAACACCATCAAAGATATGCATTAAGCCTAAACCGTCACCGTCCATAAACATTCGGAAAGCTTGTTCTTGATTATAAGCAGTCACAAGATGGTTCTGGTCTGGTGAGCGTAAATAGAAGTCTGCCATTTTAAATATATCACTGGTGGTTTTTCCGCTACGAGGAGTACCTTCGTTTAATTCAAAGGTCACTTTGCTTGTGTTGAAATTAATATTCGCTGCTTGCTTATCACTAAAATTAATTGTCATTGTTCACACCTCGTGATTTAACGTTGAGCAAAGCTTCTAACAATTCGTTCGCTTTGCCTCCAGCAGTTAACTTATCGGCCTGATTCGTAAGTATTTTCGCTTCTGCTTGTGTTTTTTCCATCTTCGCAGTTATCAAGCTTAATTTTGCTCTTCGTTCATCGGCTTCGTCTGCGATAGCTACAAATTGTTTAATTAAATTTGATAGTGTTCCCATTGCTCGAGATTGGGCGGCTAAAAAGTTCGCTTGTTTATCCCACGCGTATTGAACTTGCATAGTAGAACTGCTTCCACTTTCGCCAGATGACCAACCCGACTCCTCTTTTGAGATATCTCCGACATCATTGACGTACATAATCTGTTGTGATCGGATAATGGCTGTATATTGAATCATAATGTTATTCCAAAGAATATCTGCCGGTTCTGATTGGGAAACGGTCTCCATTATTTCTATTGTCTCTTCCGGCATCCACTTAGCAAAAATTCCGTGTTTAACTGCGTTCTTATTCCCCTTAGGGGGCGAACCGCCTTTATTCCCTTGGGCATTTTTATTGCCTTTAAGCGTATCGTAACGTTCCGTTTCAATCGGAGCGCTCCGTTTCATTGTAGTGTCCCACTTATCTTGAGATTTCCATTTTCTAATAGTGGAATCTGTAACACCTAATTCAATTGCGATATCTTTTAATTTCTTTGTTCCTTCAGATTCTAACCAAAGATGTTTTGCCTTTTCTCTATTTGGATTTCTAGCTCTAGACATACATTTTACACCACCTCGCCATCTGTGTTCGTTTTGTAATTCATCTGTATTTACTTATATTCTCTTGTACATGCTTGTCATTCCAACACCCATGACCGCAATATAGCAACTTGCAATAGTCAATTTCTTGTGGTGTAGCTTCTCGTGTCATCTCAATGATGGAATAGTCTTTCTTAATCTGCACCGACATTACTACCCGTTTATGTTGGTTTTTCATGGGTTTCGGATAATGGTGGTTCAGAGATATGTACCAATAATTATCCATCCTTCATTCCCTCCAAACAAAAAAAGAAGCCATCAAGGCAATCTCTTTTATTCTTCATTCTTATTTGTTATAATTTTATTAGGTAGCAACTCCTTTTATTTTTAATCAACACCTTATGTAATTCATAATTCAATGAAAAGACACATAATTTGCTACCTAACCGCTAGTATGTCACCACTAGCGGTTTTTATATGCATCAGACAAGACAATTAATGAATGATTTGCTATAATTTATTTACGGGTAGCGACATACCTTAGAAAATTTCTTGCACATGAAATTCCTCATATCGTACTAGCTACCTAACCACCCATGATTAATTTCACTGGTGGTTTTTTTGTTGTTCAGTAAACATAGTTACTAACTCATCATCTGAAGCTCGATTGCAATTAATGTAAAAAAACAAACACATAAATGTTTTACAATTTTTTTAATATTTGTTAGAATTTTTACAGGCAGGAATTCCTTCTTGATGAATTTAGATTTTGCGATTTAAAATTCTATCAACAAGTCTTACTATAACTGCCTATCCGCTAATTTTCCGATATTAGCGGTTTTTTACATACTAAAAGAGACATTCTTAATTAATTTTATGTACTAAATATGTCATTTCTTACATAAATTGGATAATGTCTATCACTATTAATTTGCTATAATGCTTTTGGGTAGCAACTCCTTAAATGCTGAAACAGTTATTTACACCTAGAAAACCCATCTTTTTGTAATATAGTCTGCTACCTATCCACTAGATTCCATAGTCTAGTGGTTTTTTTACGTATAAAAAAAGACTGCACGGTGAAAGTGCAGCCTTAGATAGGAAGGAAAATCTTAACCGTCATCTGATCGTAAAGGTAGTTACATTTGACTTATTGACGATTTTTTTATTTAAGTAGCATAGCTACTTACTGGAATAACGAGACTCGAACTCATGATCCTACGATTAACAGTCGTATGCTCTACCAACTGAGCTATATTCCATCAAAATGTCACTTCCTATTGTTAATTATATTCTAAGGTGTATACTTCAAGTAAGGAGGTGATAACATGACTTATTCTACAGGTGAAAAGCCAGGCAAAGGCACCTATACTTGTACTAATTGCGGTCAGCAAGTTGTATTAGATGACAAAACAGATACACTGCCGCCATGTCCTAGATGTGATAATACAAAGTATAGAAAATAATTATTTATAAGCAGTCTTTTAACGGACTGCTTATTTTATATTAATTTACGAAGTGTTTTACCTTCATCATTTAAGAGCCATACTGCAACAATTTTAAAATCTTCGTAATATGGCAGGTTAATTGCAGTTGTTTGCTCCTTACCAAATGTAATGATAATCGGGTTACTCATGTTAAAAACTTTAACTGCATTACTATCACAAGAAGTCCCTGAAACCCCTCCGATATAGTCCACTAAAAGTTTCGCTGCTTCTTTACCTTCTAATTCTTTTTTATTAAACTTATCAATTTGCAATAACATATAAATCTTCCTTTCTGTCTGTCTTTTTTTGCATATGCTAGCAATCGCCAAATATATCCCTTGCAAACTTGTAGAAAAAAGAGGAGGTTATTCACCTCACTTCATTTTATTGAGAACGTATGTCTGCAAGTGACCATCGAAAGTCAAATCAAACGGTGACTAAACCAGAAAGTGTTGTGTAATGTGTCCATTTCTTTGACTTTCGATGTTACTATATTAGCACTCAAATTCGTATAAAAACCGCCAACTTTCCGCCAAAAAACCGCCAAAATTTTATTTATAGGCAATTATTTTTCCATTGCGGTAAGCTTCTGCGAATTCAATCAAAGCTTCTGATTTCATTCTTTGAATACTTCTTTCGGAATAGCCGACTTCTCTAGCAATCTTGTAATTAGAGTAATGGTCCTGCACACAGAAACTATAGTGCAAAATTTGTCTGCTAGTTAGGCTTAATGCCATAAGCCCAGATAAAATTGCGTCTCTTTCTGCTTCTGCATCTGCTAATTGTACTAGCGCATCTTCTGCTTTGTTCCCATGACTTTGGCTTTTAGGCATATCTGTAATAATTGGTGATTTTAAATCTATCAAAGAGCGACCAGCTATTCGCTCTAAACGTCTAAAATTCTTCAACACATTTCTGGCATTCGCTTTTGTTTGTCGAAAATCTACTTCTTTTAGCAATTGAATCAAGTGGAATCGCTCCTTTTGTGGTATAATAACTATGTCGAAAATATTTCTCACAGCCGGAGCAATCTGGCTTTTTTTATTTTCTACTAAATAAACTTTTTACAATACGTACTATGAGATAGTATTTTCAAATACATTTACTCATGATATAATCATATTAACTTTCTTGGGGATTTTATTTCTGAAATAAATTTCTCCTTTTCTATGATAACTGGCGGAAAACAGTTATCGATAGTTCCTGTCTCCACCAGAGACACAATGTCAACCTTATTTGTTGGCACTATTAGCACTTTACTTGGGAAAAGTGCTAACTACCACATTAGTCAGCCATTGGTCGGCTGGCTTTTTGTTTGCAAAAAATCGGCTAGTTATTGTAAAAAAGTTGCAATAAGTTAAAACTCCAATGTAATTGGCCTCCCGTATTTTAAAATTCTCCATTCGCCATCTTTTGTATTGGTTTTATTCATATGATTTCTTTCATCACGAGCTATCGTATAATCGAAAAATAAATCGGCTTTCTCTGCTCCATGTAAGTACTCAACATACACTCCATCAACTTGCCTTCCTAAGATAAAAACTTCTGGATAACTCATACGCTGGAACCCCCTAAATATAGCCCTAATCCCAAAATAAACGAGCATGAAAGGAAATAAACAAGGTCACTGCTTGTTATGTCATTGCCATACACGAAATAGCTCACGGTTGCTTTGGCTACAAGAATCATTATTGCAATGCCACTAACTTTATTTATTACTCTTTTCCAGTTGCGTTTCATTTATTCACCATCCACCTTCACAGCAAACGGCCAATAGCGCTCATCAACTGCTTTGATTTCTTGTTCTGTTAACATATCCACCTTTTCCTTACATGTCGTAAAATCAATTGCTCCCGCTAAATTTAAAAAAGTATATCCTGTGTTAGTCGCCCCTTTGTCTGGTAATAAAACGTGATATAAAGGTCCCTTCTCGACTTCGTAGCCGTCAAGCCATGCGTGAGCAAACAACTCATGATTTTCAAAAGTATCAAGCCAGTCTGATACTTCTTTAGCTTTTTCTATATGCATCGTATCTCTAAGCTTACTTGTTGCTGAGCAATACAGAGTGCACTCTAATCCTTTGCATAACTCAATCCATTCTGCCACGAACTTCGGAACAACGACTTTTTTCGGTTCGTCTAGTTGTTTTGCTAAGCTAATTGCTTTTTCGACAGCATAGTTAGCACCTTTCAAATAATCAAGGCTATCTGTAGGAACTTCTAAGCATTCTAACTCTTCAATCAATTCTTGTTTATTCATCGCTGTTTCCCTCCTTGCGTTTCGCTATATCATCGGACCAAGCAGCATAATAATCAAAGTCATAGCCATCTTCTCTTGGGTTTTCTTCTAAACGATCTGGATCATGCATTAATATGGCCTCTTTCAACACTTTGGATTCATCTTCTAGTTCATCTATCAATTCATCTGGTATCTCAATTGAGACTATTTTTACTGTTTCATCTTCATCTGGATCATTTGACATTAGATAGTCTTTTTCTCCTTCGTATTCTTTAATTGCATCAATTAAGCTTTCTGTCCAATGTCCAGTATTTGAACTTTCATATCGATATAGTTTCATTCCGCTTCCTCCAATCTAATAGCTAACGTCCTTCTTCATGACTCGCATAATATATTTTATTAAATACTTCTTTCGGAGTTTCTTTGTAATAGGAGTTATAGTCCGTAGGATTATTATTCCAAGCTGGAGCATGCGTCCATTCGATAATTGATCCTACCCCTGGCATATTAGAGTTACAAATACACTTGATGTGGTTGACATTTACAAACTCAACATTCCCATCCATCGCTGTAAGTTCAATAAACATCACTCTTCCTCCTGTTCCAAGGCCCACTGGCTAAATGCTTGGATAACTTGTGCCAACTCTTTGTTTTTCAATTTCATGAATGCTATATTTTCTTTTCGGTGCGGCTCTCCATTAACATGTAAGAACCTAGAATTATATATTGTGTTGTAAAAATCGGAATCGTCTAGCATGTCATTTTTCAACCAATCCAGCACAATCTGCTGACTTTCGTTGAGCTGCGCCTGTACACTTTCATCTGCCTCAAATGCTTCACTTTCCAATCTTTCCCAATCGCTACTATGCATCTCAATGAATTCAATATCTGATAACCAAACGGCTTTTTTACTCATTCTGCGACCTCCAATAGTTCTGGGTTCTCGTAGACATTTCCGATAACTTCATATTCTTCGCTGTCAATGAATCTAACAGATGTTAATTTTCCATTTCTTAACATTTTTTTGCAGAATGAACCTTTTTCAAATACAACGATGCTATCATTTATATGCGATTCGAAAGGAATGTAATATAATACATCACCCTCAAAAATTTCAACGCCGTTCTTGTCTTTCAAGCCTGTTGATTGCATAAGAACATATTTATCAATCATTCCCCACATGCCATTTTCTAGATTAATAAGAGGCGCTATAAATCCTGTATCATCATCAATAGTCCATTCTACATTTTTATCGTCATCTGGATAATACATTATGTTTTCTTCTACTGAATATGCTCTAAACTTTGGAATCATCTTCTTCACTCGCTTTCAAATCTACTGGCAATATCAGCAATAACTGGCACTGTTACACTATTTCCAGCTTGCTTATATAATTGACTATCGCTGTTTACTTCTTTTGCTTTATCAAACGCCCAGTCAGGAAACCCTTGAAGTCGCCAACACTCACGAGGTGTTAGTTTGCGGATTCTAATACTATCTTTTAAAAAGTTATTTTCATGCCAACTATTAGATGTTACAGTTGGGGCAACTTTATATATACCTCCATCGTTATAACCACGAGATTTCTGAATAATAGCTACTCCATGTTTAACTTGTGCAGTTAACGTAAACATTTCTTCACCATCATCTTTAAACCGTCTTCCATTTTGTCGTTTTTCAAGTCTATCTGGTGTTAGTGTTAGTACAGGTATTGCTATTTTTTCTTCATGTTGTTCACGTTCAACAACATACGTTCCTGTTCCTTGAGCTTCGATTCTTGTTGTGAGTGTATTGGCGTAAATTTGTTGTCCTTGTAATTTAGTAAACGCTCTGTCGTTTTTTTTGAAAGGAAAAACTTTTCTGGTACGTTCTCCTCTAAGATGTCCGATAATGAATACTCGCTCTCTGTTCTGTGGAACGTAGTCTTTAGAGTTAAGCACTTGCCATTCCACATCATACCCGAGTTCATCCAAGGCTCTGAGGATTGTCTCGAACGTAGCCCCTCCTTCGTGGTTAAGCAATCCTTTGACGTTCTCAAGGAATAAATAGCGTGGTCTGAGAATAGATGCGAACCTTGCAATTTCAAAGAAGAGAGTTCCTCTAGTATCTTCAAAACCTTTTCGTTTTCCTGCAATCGAGAAAGCTTGGCACGGAAATCCTCCACAGATAACGTCAACACTTCCGATTCCTCGAATAAATTCATCTGATATTGTTGTGATGTCATGCATTTCCACCTCTCCTGTTGTGTCATGTATTGCTTTATAACTAGTTCGTGCGAACTTATCTATTTCACAAAAACCTATGCATTCATGACCGGCTGATTCCATACCTAAACGGAAACCGCCAATACCTGCAAATAAGTCTAAAAATTTCATAATTTCAAAGGAGTAAAGAATTCTTTACTGTGGCCACAAACTCCACTCCCTTCTGATTATTTGATTAATACATAAAACCCATTTTTCTTTGCAACATTTCCTTTGACTTCTAAATGATCTTCCAACTCTTCAAAGGTCCTTTTTGTAATTTTGGAAAGTTGCGTGTCATAACCTAAATTTCTAAGTGTCACGTATTCATCTGGTGTTAATTGGTCTAAATCTATTGCCACAAGTGGCGGAAAACGTTCAGCCGACGGCTTAAATGTCACACTAGTTAATTTCATTTTTTCACCCTCAACAATTTAGAATTAATTTTTTACGGCTTTCGTTAAATCAAAACCAAGAGCAGTTGAGTATCCTTCAACGCTTTCTGGTTCAACATGATAACGATGATTTTCAATATCCATCTTGCTGGCTTTTGCTACCTTCTCTAGAATGCTACCTGACCAGCTTTTACGATACCCTGCTTTCTTTTTTGACTTCGGATTTACACAACTTCTAGCGCCTTCGTCCGTTGCTTTACAGGGAATGACAAACAATGCTAATCTTGATTCGTCTAAATACAATTGAACCCATTCAGGTTTGTTGAGTCGTCTCACAACTGGACCGCTCAAAGCCAACCCGCTTTTTGAAATCGTAATACACTCTTTTCCTTCTGCTCCAAATGTTCCTGGTAATAATAAACTTGCTGTATTGATGTTAAATTTCATGTGTTTTGTCTCCTCTACTTTGTTATTTTGTTTTCTCTTAATTTTATTTTCTATTTCATTCGCCATTCGCCAATTTTGAAAGGTTGTTGTGCCTAGCCCTAGGGCTTTCTTAATGTCTTTTACTTGATAGCCCAAATCCAACAAGCGTTGGTATTCTTCTTTCGTCAGCTTATCAGGATCTAGCCTTGGCAACGGTCGCTTATCACCTATGCGATCAGAATTTAATAACGTAGACAACCGCTGGACCTCTCTCACGATTTCTGGATTGTTCATCCAAGTATCGTCGTCGCCTGTCAGAGAAAGAATTTTATGTCGAATGGCTTGTTTTTTTGCTTTGAGTATATTGTTTGCCATTATTCCCCCTCCAATCTCATGATTTCAATTTCTGTTCGTGGGTTTAAGCTATAGAGCTTTTGGCAAACCATCACAGCTATTTGACCGTCATTTTTGTACAAAATGCCTTCAGCAGCATCTGTGACTGCTTTAAAATAGTTGTCCAAATCAGGCTTTTTATCGCAATATTTCCGCTCTAATTCCACTTCTAAGCGTTTCTGTTTATTACTTAAGGCAGATTTAGGCGTATGGATGTAAAACGTCACATGAGCGGAAATTGGCCCTTTTTCAATCAACTTTGCTCTTGATTTACGAAGATAATTCTTCACTTGATTTTTGTATTCTTTCATAGCGCTATCTTCGTATGTTTGAACATAATTTCCACGCCTTGCGAATCTTGGGCGACTTTGTGGCTTAGGTTCAATCGGTAGAATAATTCGCATCTCTTCCACCTCGAACCTTACAAATCGGCTTCTTTGACGAATACTCCGTTTACCATTTCCCCTTGGCGATTTTTGATTTCGCTATATGCTTGATTTAAGCATTCGTATAAGTCCATGTTATTTTGCATAGCGAGAATAATTAACGTCACAACCACATCACCTATACCATCTCTTAAATCATTTTCATTATTTCTTGCCAATGCAGCGCCAACTTCTCCGACTTCCTCAATCACTTTTAACATTTGCTTTTCTGGCTCTGCTTTATCTAAATGCTTTTCTTTCGCCCATTCTTCTACTAATTTAACTAATTCGTTCATCATTTTCCCTCCATGAATTCTTTTATTTGTCTATCAAGTTCCGCTTGCTCTTCTGGCGATAACTTTTCTTCTTGCTGGTTATTTGATTCTTTTGCCCATTCTGGTAAACTTTCAGTTCTAACATTTTGACGTTGGTAAGTCGTTCGTTGTTGGCCCCGTTCTTTTTCATTCTTGATTTCAAATTTTAGTTTTTCAAACTGCGCTCTTAGCTTAGAAGCACTTCTAATGTTTCCAAACCAGAATGAATTTGTCGGTAACCAATCAAGAACATAGTCAATTGCTGCAATAGTTTGTTGATCTCGTTCTTCGATTAGCCTAAACGTGTCAGCCCACTTTTCAATGTTCACTCTTTTCATTTCACTCGGAAAATCATTGATTAAATTATTTTGTAATTTTTGAGCAAGACGTAAATGTTCGTCAGAATATTTACAAGGAGATTTCTTTGGCTCTTCTTTATTATCTTTCTCTATACTCTTATCTCTATACTCTAACTCTATACTCTGGGCGACATTTTCAGGACATTCAGAGGACAATTTAGGGACATTGTCCACCTTTGACCTTTGCAAGCGTTTTTGTTTGGCTGCTTCTGTCTCAGATCCAACTAGTTCATTAAGTTGATTGATATATATTTCACCAGTATCGAGCAACTGTATTAGTCCTATTTTCTTAAATAAATCCATCGCAACTTTTACAGTGTCGACGGTGGAATTTGTGACCCTAGCGAGTGTCTCGGCATCGTAAGGGATTAACATGCTGCCAACGTTCCTTACTAACACCCCATCAGTTTTTAAAGATTTCAAACATAATTTTAGATATATTAAGCAGTACTCTTTTCCGTTGGGTTGTTCTTCTAACCATTCGATTGTGTCTTCTTCAAAAAAGTTTTCTTTCAATTTAAGCCAGTAATAACGCTTTTTCTGTTTATCTGACAACGTACGTTCCCCTTTCCTTTTAGTCTAGAATTCTGTATATTTAAAGTAAAAATTAAATGAGGTGCACTTTATTATGTTAGTTAAAGAGTTAATAAAACATTTAGAAAAAATGGATGAAAATGCAACTGTTAAATTGCGAATCAAAACTAAATTAGATTCAACTTCCGATGAAGAAGCGCCAACTTATTCAGAAATTGAAACTATTGAATTTGGTGAGAATAAAGTCGTTTTAAAAGGCGATGATGAATTGGTGGAGTGGGATTAACCCACTCTTTCTTTAACCGCTGATATTCAATTTCTTTATTGTCTCTTGATTTAATTTAATCCCTTTAACATGATATTTTTTCTTAAATGCTGTAATACCAATGTTGTGTTTTTCTGTGTGATGGCATCGACATAAACCAGCGTAAGTGTATTCTGTATGGTCAACGCTTTTTCTTTTGCGTCGACCTAGCGCTTTATCGAAATGGTCAATATCTGCACCAGTTTTGCCACAAATGCAACAAACTCGGTTAGTGATACATTTGTAAAAGTAATATTCTTGATTTGCTGGTAAAATGTCGTACCCTTTTTTGAAAGGAATATTATTTTCAAAAATGAAATTCAAAATAATGTTCGCTAAAATGGTTGCATCGTCCATTGTGTTTGTTGAGTCGTTTCTGAGGCTAATTTCATAGCCCTGTAACGCTTCAAATCTGAGATAGAACATTTCCTTTAACACTTCTGTTTCTTGCCCTGTGAAAGAGAATATGTCCTCTAGCATTGCAAAGATAAATCGACGTTGGGCAACACTAAATTTTCTCGGATCAATAAATCTTATTTCAACTTCTCTTGGCCCTGTATAATCAAAATACATGGTTTTTAATCGTTCAATATTTATTGCTTCGTTTATTACTGCTGTTATTGAGTTGTCTTTCAAACTCTTAATAACAGCAGAATAAACATTGTTTAGGTTCATTCAATCACTTCCACTTGAATCCCGTTATTAATAATAAAATTGTTTAGAGCAACTAACTTTTGATGTTCTGCTGTTAGTCTTAACGTAACTGTTTTCTCTTGTTGTTTTCTGCTGGTTTTTGGTACTTCTTCTGTGATGATTTCGCCTGTTTCAGTGTCAACTGTTTTATTGTTGATTGTTTCAGTTTTCAAAGCAGCAATGGCTTCGTCGTGTTCTTTTTTTGCTCTTTCACGTTCTTCTTGTTCTTTTTTTAAAGCAACGGCGGAATCAATTTCTTTCATCAGCTCTGGTGCAGTAGACCCTTTATCAATTAATGCGACCCAAGAAAACGAGTCAAGGCCAACTGCCTTAGCATAATTTTCAACAATGAGCTTATCGTTTTTTATACGTTCTTTTTCAGATGCAACTGCTACCATCGATGCCGCTATTTCCTCAATAGTTTTCTTATTTGGTTCACCTTTAACTGTGAAAGCTGTTTTATTAGTCCACGAACTAGGAATTTCAATTTCGTCAATGGATACATTGTAGTTTTCAGACATTTCAGCAATCACTTTTTGAAGCTTTTTGCTTCGTTTCTGCTTCTCTGCTTCTTCGTATGATTTGATGCTTTCGTTAATTTCTGAACTAACTTCACTTATTTTTTCAGTATATTTTTTTATTTTTTCCTCAAAATCTTTTAACGGCTTATCATATTGATTTTTAACTTCTTTACGTTGATCATCTAGCAACGTTACAACTTTATTTAAGTCTGCTCTTGCTTTTTTAGCTTCAGGAATGTTTTCATCTGTGAAAATCATTGTTGAATAGTGCTTAACTGCGCTCTCAACCATCTCAGACAACTGTGCTTCATTTTGGATAGTGATTTTACTAGCTTTAAAATCAACATTAAACTGCAATTCTGTTGTTAATTCGTTTGTCATTAGCTTTGCCCCCATGTAATGTTTTCTTCTGGTTGTGGCTGGAATTGTTGTATCCATTGTTTCAGAACTTCAACAGCTTTATTGAACATACTAGACGGCATGTTTTCATTGACATCAACATTCAATTCTTTACTTAGTTCATTCCGCACATAGTCAAGTTCAGAATTCGATAACTCAGAAAGTTGTCTGATATGATCGTTTAACGTGGCTAACTGTTTACCGCTAATCAAATTAACTTTCGATGTATCATTGTTCTTTTCAGCTGCCGTTTGGCCATCGTCGTCTTTATCTGCTGCAATTCCAAACGCTGCCGAAAGCGAGTAACGTCTTGCATATGTCGTTAAACTTCCTAATCCTTGAGGATTTGTCCCGCTGTTTGGAAATTCAAAAGGTCCATGAACTATATATTGACCGCTAACATGAGTAATAATTGTTGTGACTTTTAACGCATTATTCTCATTGACGACATTTTGTTGAAAATCAATTCCGCTTTCGGATTCTTGTGCAGCTTTTCTAATTGCTTCTTCAATCACTTTTAGAGTTGCATATTGGAAATTCATTGGACCTTTTTTCGTTGAGTAGGCCACTTCTGCGTCAAATCTTGGTTGAATTAATTTGCTTTTTAGCTTATACATCCCATCAAACAATTCTTTTAAATTTTCACTGTTCTCGTTCATTTATTCCCCTTCTTTCAGTAATGAAATAACTTTTTGAAGTCCTTTGATTAATTCAAGTTGATTAAAATAAGCACTTTCATCTAAACTCTCGAATACTGTTCTAACTTCTTCATCTTCGCTATCTTGGTAAACAGCAACATGATTATTAATAGCATCCTTTTCAAAAATCAGTGATCCATAAGGTGAATGATTATCAATTAAGACAATTCTTTGCATTGAATCCACTTCCACTCTCATGCTATAATTCTCCTATCAATTAATTTTGTTTGTGACTTTTTGCTTGCCGGCGGAAGTCACTTTTTTGTTTCTTGGATAAATAACGCTTCTGGAAATACTGCCTTATTTATCGCAGTGCCTGGATATTTTTCTTTAAGCTTTTGAAATACCAGGGCTTTCGTATCCTCAACCACGTAAATTTTCAAACTATCTTTTCCTACTGCTTTAAACATCTAAATTTCCTTCTCTCTTTTTGTTGAATAATGTATATTTGATTTTTTTGTTGCTGGTACCATAAATCAGCAAGTTTTTTCGTTTGCTCTAGTTTTTCTATTCTGGTCATTCTTTTTATTCCTTTCTCTGGTATAATATTATTTATCAGCAAGTGGTCTGCTGAAATAATTAAGAAGGAGGTACCTACAGATGCGCAAACCTTATATGATAACTTATGATTTGAATAGTCCGGGCCAAAGATACGACGAGGTTATAACAACTATCAAAGAAGAACTTTCAACAGGTGCTTGGTGTTGTTATTGGAAATCATCGTATCTAATTAAATCTGATTTGACACCCAACCAAATGATTGACAAATTAAAGCCTTATATTGACAAAGGTGATAAATTTTTTATTGTTGAAATAGTCAATAACAAACAAGGCTGGTTGACAGAAAAACAATGGGGATACATTAATAACAATATTTTTAATTAAGGTTTGGGATACAAATTTCATCTACGCTATAAATATTTCCATCGCTATCTTGAGGAGTAGTTCTTGCTACTTCTCTTTTTTGATCTAAATCCCCTTGATTACTAACTATAGTTTGGAGCAATTCGTTTGTTTTTTTCTGTTCTCTCAATAGTTCATCTTTGTCTTTTCTTGTCATTTCTTAACCCCTTTTTTTCAAAATATTGATACTTCGCTTCATCCCAATTGAAGAACCAATGGATAAAGAATGGAACGCTTAATGTTGCTAACACTGACATTGAAAAGTGACTTTTCAACAATGTACCTAGCGCTATCATCAATAAAAACATCCCTATCAATCGTGCTTCACGTATTGCTTTCATGATTAACCTCCTACACATGGATTCTATTTTGAATTTCTAAATATCTTAAAAATTCGAGTTCTTTTTCAATTTGATATGCTTTTCCTTCGGTCAGTTGTTCTGATTGTCTAAGCGCTGCTCTATCATCTTGTAGCTGTTTACGCTCTTTTTTGATTTGGTTGAGTATCCAGCTTTCTTGTTCAGTTGTATAAGCCATAACATTCTCCCTACGCTATGTCATTTAAGTCAAAACTCATTTGTCTTACAACTGTTTTTGTGGCTGTAGACGGCTCCCAGTCATTGATATACTCAATTACCATTGGATAATGTTTTTCTCTTAATTGTGATCGGGTACCCACACCTGTGATTTGCTTAATACCTGAATTAATATCTTTGTAAAGCTTGCCACGCTGTTCCTTTGTGATTTTTCCAAATCCTCTTGCAACTTCTGCTACTCGTTGATGAACTCGACGTGATAAGTAGCCATAATCATCTGCACCGATTTTTTGATTGTCTTTTAAGTCGGCTACTTCTTTTTCAATTACATCTACACGCTCATTTGTTTCTTCATTTGCTGATAAAGCAAGCATCGCCAATTGTCTTTGCGAGGTTGGAAGTTTAGGCTGTTGAATTTCTTTTTCCATTTGATTAAAAGCTTCAATATATTTCAATTTAAATTGCAAAGCTTTTTGACCAGTGAACCCCATTGCTAACAAAGTGAAGCCGTCGCGATTCATAATAACTTGGCGATAAGATTGTTTGTTTTGTGGATGAATGTAGGTATCTTCGTAAAATAGGTCGGCATAATTTTGTGCCACCCCCTCTTTTAATTCATCAATGGCTTTTAGAACAACTTTGTGTTCTTTTCCGAAAGTTTCTGCAACTTGTAAACTACTTGTTACTGCTTGCTGGTTTTTCATAATTACTAAATTTGTCATTTGGTTTACTTCCTTTCTGGTATAATTATTTTGAAAGCGAGGTGAAAAATATTATGTTTACTTATATTTGTAACAAACAAGCAGACGATAAGGGGTTACACGAAGTGCATGTTTCAACATGTAAATACCTACCATCTACAGAACGACAATTGGTAGTGGGCGAATATTCTTCTTGCCATGCAGCTATTCAGTCGCTTGAAGAAGCCAACGCTGGCAGAGGGTTTAAGTTCGATGGTTGTTATTATTGTTGTAAACCTTGTCATCACGGTTAGTTTTTTTGAGGAGTAGTTACAGCTACTTCTCTATTTTTTCGGACTGTATCACGATAATTTTCTACTGAATGATAAACAATCACTTGCTCTAAATGCTTTTTGTATTCATTTTTTATCGCATCAATAATTAGAAGTTCCTGATGTTGATGCTCAATTATTTTGATTAACTCTTCTTTAGACATTTCTGCATAGTATGGTTTTAATTCACTCATTTGTTTATTTCCTTTCTGGTATAATTTTCTTATCAGCAAATGGTCTGCTGAAATAATTCATAAGGTGGTGAAAATATTGGAACAGACTAATAAAAGAAAAAACGAATTAGCTGTTGACCTTGTAGTCGCATGGTTAGCACATAATTCTGAAATATCAAATGAAATTGGCCGAACTTCTGTGAAAGGTAATCCTGTTACAACTAAAGAAGTTGCTCAAGCCTATCTAGACTTTTTCAAGACTATTACAAATAACGAATTGCCTGAAAATTTAACAAATGAAAATCAATAACTTTTCAAAATCTCTGCAATGGCTGCAACCATTGTGGAGTTTTTCTCTTTTATAGCCTGGTCAAGCGCTTTTTCTAATTGTTGTAAAATTCCAAGTTTGATTTCCATAATCAATTTTGCAATTTCTTGAGTGGTTAAGTCTTGCTTTACATTATTTTTATTCATGTTCTGCCTCCTTATCTAGTTAAAGTTCTTTCTTAGCAGCATTATCTTTTCGCCAGTTATTAACTTTATTTAAATCAAATAACAATTTACCAGTAGGATTAGGTTCTGCTTGCAAGCCAGCTTTCCGCCATTTTCTAAATGTTTCTACAGAAACACCTTGCCGTTTCGCCATTTCCGTTTGATTGAATAATGTTTGTTGGTTTTTAGCATCTAGCTCCAATTCAATCTCCTGTCTAAACCTACACCCTATTTCTGGCAATGCTTCCTCTAACCACTGATCAAACAATGGTTTTAGCGCTTCTTCAAACGTGGTCATCAGTTCCCACCCCTAAACCTTTTCTTTGTAGCGTAAATGCGACTTCTTTACCAAAAAAAATTTCTATCGCTTCTGCATCTGATAACGGAATCTGTTCTTTAATGCCTTTTGCCTCTTCTATAGAAAAATCTCCACCTTTTTTCATTTTTCTGTAGAAAGTACTTCTGTCTATACCAATAGAATCAGCTACAGCTTGTTGGGTCGTTCCTCTTTCAACAATTAGGCCTTTTAATTTAGCAACATTAATCATTATAACACCTCTCTCTAAAATCGCATTTATGCGACTTGATATTTGTAATATACCACCTTGAATGTTATCAGTCAACAAAAAAGTTGCATTTATGCAATTATTTTTGTTGCAATTATGCAACATGCAATATATAATAATTATTGGAGGTGATAAAATGAATGTAGGCGAACGCATGAAATTAAGAAGAAAAGAATTGAATATTAGCGCTGATAAAATCGCTAATGAACTTGGTGTATCACGTTCAACAATTTTTAGATATGAAAAAGGCGATATCGAAAAACTACCTACAGAGAGATTGATAACTATTGCTAAAATTCTAAAAACAACTCCCGAAGAATTGATGGGCTGGAACACTTCGAATGATTTTTCTTCGATAGAAGCTATCTATAATAAGTTAGATACTACAAGAAAGCAGAAAGTATGTAGGTATGCCGAGCATCAATTAGAAGAGCAAAAAAGAAATACATCTAATAATAAAGTTATTGCTTTCATGCCAACAAATACAACTACTATAGAACTTTCAGGCAGATTATCAGCTGGTGGAGGTGCATTTAATGACAAAGGTTGTATAGAAATTGTTGAAGTAGGCTCAGCTCCTTCGCAGTATGATTTAGCATTCCAAGTTTGTGGAGACAGTATGTACCCTACTTTTCAAGATGGTGAAATTGTTTTTGTAAAAGAAACTATGGATATCTATAATGGACAGATTGGGGCAATTGAAATAAATGGCGAAGCATTTATTAAAAAAATGTACCTAGAAGGAACTAGGCTACGTTTGGTGTCTCTAAATACCGAATTAGATGAAGATGGAAATCGATTATATCCTGATTTTTACGCTGACGAATTAGATGATCTATATGTAATCGGACGTGTAATTATATAAAAAGTCCCGTGCGCTAACACGGGCATTTCTCTTATAGAGAGCTATGAGTATAAAAAAATTATATCAGAAAGAGGAGAAAAAATGGCAAAAAAAGTGATAGGCGAAGACGGTAAAACTTATACTATGAAAGAGAAAAAACCTTTTTATAAAAAAATTTGGTTTTGGGTATTGGCTGTTATTGTTTTAATAATTATTGGAGGATCGCTTGGTGGTAATGACAAAAAAGATTCTTCTAACGGTGGAGAAAAAGTTAATCAATCATCAACAAGCAAAAATTCAAAATCAAAAGATAAAAAAGAGGAAAATAAATTTTATAATATCGGCGATACAGTCAAAGTAGGAAATGCAGAATATACCCTAACGGGAGTGGAACTTACAGAAGAACGTAATGAATTTACTGAAAAACAACCTGCACAGGTTGTTAAAGTTTCATATATTGTTAAAAACAACGGCGATAAAGATATTCCAGTGGGTATGGATATTGAAGTATACGGCTCTGATAACAAAAAAGCCGAAACGTATCCGAATGACAACACGATGGGATCGGTAGCTTCTGGAAAAGAAATGGACTGTATTGCCCACTTCGGGTTAAATCAACCTGGAGAAATAGAAATTCAATTTAGCCCTATTGTATCATTTGAAAAAGCTGCAAAATTCAAAGCAACAGTATAAAGATTAGCCTTCGGGCTTTTCTTTTCAGCCACACAAGAACATACATTCCCCAAGGAGGATCAATATGAATAAATATGAAGTAGAAAAACGATTATGCGAAGAATTGAACATTGACTATATACACTTAAACCTTCGTACTGGTCCAAGTTATAGATTCACTGAAGAAGAGTATCAAGAGCTAAAATTCGACTATGCCAAATTATTTTTACAACTAAAAGATATTGGAGAGTAAGATTAGAAATATTTTTAGATAATATTTCCACAATGAAATTTGAATAAAGGAGTTGCTAGATATGGCTTCAATAAAAAAATATACAAAAAAAGATGGATCAACAGCCTATATGTTCAACGCGTATTTAGGTGTTGATCCAGTAACGGGTAAAAGCAGACGCACCACACGTCGTGGTTTTAGAACACAGAAAGAAGCAAAGTTGGCATTATCTAGGCTAGAACTTGAAGTGGATTCCAAAGGTTTCGTAAAACAGAATTACAGCACGTTTAAAGACGTATACGAGCTTTGGTATGCCCAATATGTAAATACAGTTAAACCTATCACAGCAGGCCATACAGAGCGTATGTTTAGGCTTCACATCTTGCCAGAGTTTGGCAACATTAAAATTAATAAATTAACAAAACTAATGTGTCAAAAAGCGGTCAATAAATGGAGTAAAGAATATTCAGCATTTCATCTACTAAAATCAATAACCCAAAAAATGTTACACTATGCTGTTGCTCAGGATATTATAGATATTAACCCCATGCAATATGTTGTAATGCCAAAAAAAGATAAAACAAATGAAACAAAAAAGAAACAGTTTTTAGAACTATCCGAACTAAAAGATTTTCTTGCGGAAGCGAAAGAAACACTAAACTTTCAAGACTATTTAATATTCCGTGTCTTAGCATTTACAGGAATCAGAAAAGGAGAATTATACGCCTTAACATGGGAAGATATTAACATTTCATACAAACAATTAACCGTAAATAAAACACTTACAAGAATAGGCAAGGAATACATTATATCGACTCCTAAGACAAAAGCTTCTAATAGAACCATAGGCCTTGATGATACAACTGTATCTGAATTAATTGTCTGGAAAAAACATCAAAAGCAAGAATTGTTAAAATATGGTTTTAAAACTAAAAGTAATGATAAACAGCTTATTTTTCATAGAAAGAATAACACTTTACATTATCCAGAACACATTAATTTTCTTTTGTCATCGGAAATGAAAACATCTCTATCCCCTCACTCATTTAGACATACTCATGCTTCTTTGTTATTCGAATCGGGAGCTACAATTAAAGATGTGCAGAAAAGACTTGGCCACACTAACGTTAATACCACGATGGATATTTACACTCATGTAACCAAGTCTTCTGAAAGAAAAGCAATTGATAAGTTGTCAAATTATGCTAATTTTTAAAATTTGGTATTCAATTTGGTATTCAATATTTCAAAAAAACATGTATACCAACAGTCGTACTTCTTATTAGTATTTTAACAAGAAATATTTTTTCTTCCCGCGACGAATCACAGTAAATTGTCCTTCGATTTTATCAGTTTCTGTCAATTCAGCTGCTAAATCTTGTCTACGTTCTCCATTGACGTAAATCGCTCCATTTTGAACATCTTCACGGGCTTGACGTTTGGATGGTTCTATTTTTGAGGTAACTAATAAGTCAACTAAACTTAATTGATCCTCTGGTTGCACCTCATACGTTGGTACATCTTTAAAGCCTTGTTTAATTTCTTCTGCTGTTAAGCTTTGGATATCTCCGCTGAATAAAGCTTCTGAAATTTTAACCGCTTGATGATAGGCTGCTTCACCGTGGACTAAAGTAGTCACTTCTTTGGCTAACGCTTTTTGCGCAGCACGTTGACCTGGGTTCGCTGTAAATTCTTCTTCAATTGTTGCAATTTCATCCAATGTTAAGAAAGTAAAGTATTTCAAGAATTTCACGACATCACGATCATCTGTGTTAATCCAGAATTGATAAAATTCATATGGCGAAGTTTTTTCCGCATCTAGCCAAACTGCGTTTCCTTCTGTTTTACCAAATTTGGTACCATCTGCTTTTGTAATTAAAGGCATGGTTAAGCCGAATCCTTGAACTTCTTGTTCTCGGCGTAATAATTCAATCCCTGAAGTAATGTTCCCCCATTGATCACTGCCGCCTAATTGCAATAAACAGCCTTCTGTTTCGTACAATTTCAAGAAATCATACGCTTGTAATAATTGATACGCAAATTCAGTATAAGAAATTCCTGTTTCGATTCGGCGTTTCACGCTTTCTTTACTCATCATATAGTTAATTGTAAAGTTTTTTCCAACATCACGTAAGAAATCAATTAACGAAAGCTCTCCAAGCCAATCATAGTTATTTGCTAGAATCGCTGGATTTTTTTCATCTTCAAAATCGATAAAACGTGACAACTGGCCCTTAATACTTTCAGACCAAGCTTTCACTGTATCAAGTGTGTTTAAACTACGTTCTGCATCTTTGAATGATGGATCACCAATCATGCCTGTTCCGCCACCAACTAAAGCAATGGGCACATGACCATTTTGTTGGAAACGACGTAACATAAGAATCGGCAGTAGATGCCCGATGTGTAAACTGTCTGCCGTTGGATCAAAGCCGATATATAATTTAACAGATTCTTCATTTAATTGTTTTTGTAAGGCTTCTTCATCTGTGACTTGGTAGACCAACCCACGGGCTTTTAATTCTTCAAAAAAAGCTGAATTCATGATTTTCCTCCTATAGTAAAACATAATAATAGATCAAATTCCCCTATTCATAGTAACCGATTCTGTCACACTTGAAAAGTCAAAAAATGAGATTTACCTATTTTCTCTTAAGTTTTTTCAACAAAAAATGGCAATTGGTGTAGAAACTATTCATAGAAGCTTTTTTTTGCTATAATAACACAGAATGTATCATTTTATTGAGGTGAAGCTTTTGAAAAATAATTCAAGTAACAATAAGCAAAAACCAAAGACCTCTTCTGGCGGCAATGTCTTTTTACTTATTTTAAATGTCATTATTCGCGTTTTTCAGTCATTAGTGGTTTTTGGGGTTATTCTGATTGTCTTAGGTGGCTCTCTTGGCTTAGGTATCGGAATGGGCTATTTTGCTTTTCTAGTTGAAGATACACAGCCCCCAACGAAGGAAGAATTGCAAAAAGAAATCAGTGATATTACCGAAGTGTCAAAAATGACTTACGCAGATGGTACTCCGATTGCTAACATCAAATCAGATTTAATTCGGACACGAATTAATGGCGATCAAATGTCTCCATTGCTAAAAAAAGCCATTATTTCAACAGAAGATGAATATTTTGAAGAACATCATGGGGTGGTACCAAAAGCGCTAGTTCGAGCGTTAATTTCTGATGCGACAGGTATCGGCGGTTCTTCTGGTGGTTCAACACTGACTCAGCAATTGGTCAAGCAACAGATTTTAACTGATGAAACGACCTTTAAACGGAAAGCCAACGAAATTTTATTAGCTTTACGCATTGAAAAATACTTTTCTAAGGACGAAATCGTGACAACTTATCTAAATGTCTCCCCTTTTGGTCGTAATAACAAAGGTGAAAATATTGCAGGCGTGGAAGAAGCAGCCAAAGGACTCTTTGGTAAAAGTGCCAAGGACTTGAATCTTCCTCAAGCGGCCTTTATCGCAGGACTTCCCCAAAGTCCCATTGTTTACACGCCCTATACTAACACTGGTGCCTTGAAAGACGATTTGTCTTTAGGAATGAAGAGAAAAGATTTTGTTCTTTTCAGTATGTACCGAGAAAAAGCTATTTCACAAAAGGAATATGAAGAAGCCAAAGCTTACGACTTGAAAAAAGACTTTTTACCAACTGAACAGGCCAATGTCAATACAGAAGGCTATCTATACTACACGGTGTTAGATAAAGCAGTTGAGATTGTCATGGATTTAGATATGAAAAAAGCTAAAGTTAATCGTGATGATTTAGATCAAGTTGGTTTAGATCAATATGAAGAACAAGCACGTCGCGAAATCCAGTCGCAAGGCTATACAATCCAATCGACCATTGATCAGAACATTTATAACACGATGCAAACCGCTGTCGCAAATTATGGTTATTTGCTTGATGATGGAACTGCAGATGTCAATGGGAATACAATGATTGAAACTGGCAATATTTTAATGGATAACGCTACTGGTCGTATCCTCGGTTTTATCGGCGGCAGAAACTTCGATATTAATCAAAACAACCATGCCTTTAATGCCGATCGTCAAGTTGGTTCTACGATTAAACCAATTTCTGTCTATGGCCCTGCGATTGATCAAGGACTCATTGGTTCTGAAAGTCGTCTGGCCAACTACCCAACGACTTATGCTGATGGTACAGAATTTGTTAATTCCACAAATGTGGATTTAAATCAATTCGTGACTGTTCGAAATGCCTTGAATTGGTCTTTCAATATCCCTGTCGTTCATGTTAATAATGAGCTAAGGAAAAAAATGGGTGATGATAATTTCTCTTACAATCACTACTTAAGTAAAATGAACTATCCAGCTTCAGATGCTTGGGCTTACGAATCTGCGCCATTGGGTTCAGTAGAAACAAATGTTGTAACACAAACAAACGGCTTCCAAGCGCTTGCTAACAAAGGTAAATATCAAAAAGCCTACATGATTGAAAAAATCACAGACAATAGTGGACATGTGGTCTACGAACACAAAGATGAAGGAACGCAAGTTTATTCACCGGCGACCGCTTCTATTATGAATGACTTGTTGCGCTCAGTAGTGGATTCTGCGAATACGACAAAATTCAAACCAACATTAGCTGGCTTGAATCCTCATTTAGCCAGTGCTGATTGGGTCGGAAAAACTGGGACAACTAATGACTATAAAGATTCATGGCTAATTGTCTCTACCCCGACTGTGACACTAAGTTCTTGGTCAGGACATGATCTACCAGCGCCAATGACGACGACCAGCGGCGACAATAACGGGAATTATATGGCGAACTTAGCTAACGCGCTGTACTATGCGAATCCAGAATTGTTTGGCATTGGTCAAAAATTTGAATTAGACCCAAGTGTTATTAAATCAAAAGTTTCTGAATTTACTGGTGAAAAACCTGGCTCAATTACCTATAATGGTGCCAAGTTCAACACACCTGGCAAAACAACGACTTCATACTATGCCAAAGATGGTGCACCACAAAGTACCTATAAATTTGGGATCGGTGGAACAGACAGCAATTACGCTTCTTACTGGGGAAATCTTGCTCCACGTGCCACTACAAATAATAACAACAACAACAATAAAAACAACGATAATAAAAAGAACAACTAAAGAATTTGGTAAGTTAAGCTTGTAACCAAAATTATGTAAAAAAGTAGAGACGTAATCCATCAATTGATGAATTACGTCTCTACTTTTATTGTTTCTCTTATTCTTTACCATCGATACTAGCTCGAGCTATTCAAAAATAGCTCCTACATTTAATGAAATAATATGCAGCAATCAACCTATTTTAACTAAAATAATCCCTTTCTGTTTCTCAAAACAATAGCAGATACTATTAAACTTATTAATACATAGACAACTATCATCTTTAAAGAAAAATCAAATGTGAGACCTATCTCATCCATCGGCTCATACCCATTTCCTCCATTAATAATTTTGGGAAAATTCATATAAGATGTAAAGAAAAATTTATTGGAAAGCATGCTAAATCCTGAAGATAATACCACACCAACAATTAGCAAGCTATGAACAATCAAATTTCCAGTAAATAGTGAAAGCAAGAAACTGAATACTGTCAATGCTAATAACAGCATACCAAACATAATTAGGCTTCTCGACAAATAGTTAGAAAGAGAAATGATTGTAACACTTTGTCCCTTTTCAATAATCGCGACTGGATAATCAGGGTTTCCCAGACCATTTTTGAAAAATGCACTGATTACAGAAAGAAAGATTGACAGATAAGAAACCAATCCGACTGTAAACAAAATACTACTTATTTTAATAGAATATTTTTTCCATAGTTTTAAGGGAAGGCCATTCCATAAAGAAACAGTATTTTTTCTTTTTTCTAAAGTTGCGAGCGCTATAATCATTAAACTAGGGATAATTAATAATAATGTATATGGAAAATCCATCGATAAAAGAAAACCTAGGTAATTCAAAGCAGGCATTTTAGCAACTTCAGAAGAATCCACTTGTTTGATCCTGTTTTCAGATAAATATTGCAATTCTTTGACTCTTTTTTGTTGCTCAATAATTGGTATACTGTACAACGTTCCTTTTAACATTGCGTTTAAATTACTTTCTTCCAATTTTTTCTCAGCTTCTAATAAAGCCCATTCATCACCAATTTTGATGGCATTAATTGCTTTCCTTAATTGCTCACTTTCATCTTCTATCTCATTTAAAGTTTCTTTTGCTGCAGGTTCATTTTTCATTTTTTCTTTCGCTTGTTCGTTATTTTTGATTCGGTTTTCATATTGCATTTCTTTAAAAGAAAGTTGTTGGGGTTGAGCTAGCAGCGGATAAATTAACATTAAAATAAAGGCTACAAACACAAACCACAGACTCTTCTCTTTCAATATTTTTATCGTTTCTATCTTAAGCATTTCTTTCTTCTCCTCTTAAATATAAGTTATCATATTGTTCACGTAAAGAAAGGTTACGTTGATCATTCTCAACCAGCTTTTTATTTTTCATAAATAAAATACGTGTACATGTGTGTTCAACATTATACAAATCATGAGAAGATAAAATAACTATTTTATCTTTGGAAACTATTTCTTTTAAGCACATTATGAATAAACTAACACTAGTAGGATCCAAGCCATTAAAAGGTTCGTCTAACAAAAGTATTGTTGCATCACTTGCTAGGTACATCGCTAATAATACATGTTGTTTCATTCCGAGAGATAATTTTTTTATTATTCTATTTTGATATTCTTTCATCTTTAATTGTTCAAAAATATGCTCTATATCGCTATTACTTTTCCAAGCGGCTTTAATATATTCAAGATGTTCTTTCGGCGTCAAATAATCATATAAATTTTTACTACTTTCAAGAAAAAATAGTTCTTTTAAATACGTTGCACTTCTACTATTGTAATCAATCTTATTTAAACTAATATTTCCATTTTTTCTAGGGATTAAACCAGATATAGCATTAAAGAACGTGGTTTTTCCAGTTCCATTAGGAGCAACTAAGCCAATTATTTCACCAAATTCAGCTTGCATAGATAAATTTTTTATAATTGTTCTATTACCATACTCGACAGTTAATTCTTTTACCTTCATAGAAACACCTCTTTTTTTAATCTAAAGATACCATAAGCAATGCTTTACCGACCGATTTTCTAATCAACTTAATCTTATTTTAATTTTCAGTCTTACTGTGTATTAATAGCAGAATGCAAAAAAGTACAAGAAGAAATCATGAAAATGATTTCTTCTTGTACTTTTTTGCATTTCTAGTAGAATTTTCTCTTATTTTGTTGAACCTTTTTGATCAATTCCATAAGGTAAAACAACTGTTTTTTCTTCAATTTCTTCTTTGTTCATTAGTTTTGTTAATAAGCGCATTGACACGGCACCGATATCATATAAAGGTTGTGTAATACTTGATAGACGTGGACGAGAGACTTCTGTAAGCAATGAGTTATTGCTTGTAATGATTTCAAATTCTTCTGGAACTTTCACACCAGCATCTAGCATCCCATCTAATAAACCAATCGCTAGCTCATCATCTGTAACAAAGGCAGCAGTTGCCCCACTATTACGGACACGCTCAGCCAAATTAATCCCTGCTTTAAATTTATATTCAGATTCAAAAACTAAGCCTTCATTATAAGACAAGCCATTTTCCGCTAAAGCTTCTTTGTAGCCTTTCATTCGGTTTTGACCATTAATTGGATCGATTAATGCACCACTAACAAAAGCAATTTTTTTGTTCCCATTTTTCGCTAAAGTCGCTGTTGCATCTTTTGTTGCTTCTGTGTAATCAATATTAACGCTACCGACTTGTTCATCTGGATCAATTGAACCTGCTAAGACAACAGGTGTTTTTGAACGTGAAAATTCACCACGAATATCATCTGTAATGCGATGACCCATAAAGATAATCCCATCTACTTGCTTGGCAAGTAAATTGTTTAATACAGTAACTTCTTTTTGATCGTCTCCATCTGAATTAGCTAAAATGATATTGTATTTATACATTGTAGCCACGTCGTCAATGCCACGTGCTAATGAAGCAAAAAATGCATTACTAACATCTGGAATAATGACACCCACTGTTGTCGTTTTTTTACTTGCTAAACCACGTGCGACTGCGTTAGGACGGTAATCTAAGCGATCAATCACTTCTAAGACTTTTTTACGCGTTGCTGGTTTTACATTGGGATTACCATTGACAACACGAGAAACAGTAGCCATAGATACATTTGCCTCTCTAGCAACATCATAAATTGTAATTGTTTGTTTTTCCATGTTTCTTCTCCTATAAATATGAATTTGTTCTCATTTTCTGAAAACACTGTTTACATTTCTTTCCTAGCCTAGAATATCAAAATTCTTCTATTTTTGCAACCGTTTTATCGTTTTTTCATGAAAATTTACTTTCCATTTCAAAAGGAACTTTTTGTCATTTCATGTTATGATAGTACTGTGATTCACTTCAGAATAAAAGAAAGAAGGATGTTTTATGAATCAAGAAAAAATTGCCGATTTAAAAAATTGGATGCACCAAGAAAAGATTGACTTCACTTATATTAGTGATCCTGGTCATATCGCTTACTTTTCCGGTTACGAAAGCGAACCTCATGAACGCGTGTTAGCTTTGTTTATCGCTG
Source organism: Enterococcus sp. AZ119 (assembly GCF_050546175.1). Lineage (NCBI taxonomy): Bacteria > Bacillati > Bacillota > Bacilli > Lactobacillales > Enterococcaceae > Enterococcus > Enterococcus sp. AZ119. Next base: position 1,480,715 of record NZ_CP172951.1, read on the forward strand.
CGGACGACCAATCATTTTTATTTACACCTGCATTGGAAGTCGAAGATGCCGAAAAGAGTAGTTGGACTTATCCCGTTTATGGTTATTTAGATAGCGAAAATCCTTGGGAAAAAATTGCGGCTTTATTAAATAAACGAACACAAGGCACACCACGCTTTGCTTTAGAAAAACAAGCTCTTTCTTTAGCTCGTTTCGATCAATTGAAAACCTATTTCCCAGCTAGCGATTTTTCGCATGATGTTACGCCTTTAATTGAAAAACTTCAATTAATTAAAACAGAACCTGAAATTCAACGTTTACTAGAAGCTGGTAGTTGGGCTGATGTCGCTTTTGAGATTGGCTTCAAAGCAATTCAAGCAGGCGTTGCGGAACAAGAAATTGTTGCAGAAATCGAGTATCAATTAAAACGTCAAGGTATTCGCTCAATGAGTTTTGATACGTTAGTCTTAACAGGAAAAAACGGAGCTAGTCCTCACGGGGTACCTGGCGAAACAAAAATTGAGCCCCATGACTTAGTGTTATTTGATTTAGGTGTCGTTCATAATGGCTATTGTAGTGATGCCACACGAACAGTCAGCTACTTGGAACCTTCTGATTTCCAAAAAGAAATTTATGGAATTGTTTTAGAAGCACAATTAGCAGCAACTGAAGCGGTGAAACCTGGTGTTACAGCAGGCGAATTAGATGATATTGCCCGAGGTGTAATTACAAAAGCTGGTTATGGTGAATACTTTAACCATCGCTTAGGCCATGGCATTGGAACCACTGTCCATGAATACCCATCGCTGGTTCATGGCAATGATTTAGTCATTGAAGAAGGTATGTGTTTCTCTATTGAGCCCGGTATTTACATTCCTGGAAAAGTAGGCGTTCGTATTGAAGATTGTTTACACGTAACGAAAACAGGATCCGAACCATTCACTAAGACAACCAAAGAATTGCAAATTATTGAATAGCATAAAAATAAAATGAGGCCATCAGTCAACCGGACTGATGGCCTCATTTCTAAATTTTAAGGTAAGCCGCTGAACAAAAGCAACACGATCCGTTGCTAACTTTCATAAGCTAAACGCTTGTTACCCTTTAAATTCTTTTTTTACGTCTTTCGCTGCATCTTTAACATCTTCTTTTGCTTCTGCAGCTTTTTCAGGAACATCTTTGGTGGTTTCTTTTGCTTCATCGACACCAGCAGAAACAGTTTCTTTGGCCGCTGCCGCAGAATCTTTAACGTCAATATAGATATCTTCTGCTGCATCTTCGGCAATTTCACCTAAATCTTCTGCGTGATCTTGAGCATCGTCAGCTGCTTTTTTAAATTGATCAGATAAATCACCTGTTTGTTTTTTAAAGTTATCAAGCATGTCGCCAGAAACACCTTGTGCTTTATACAATGAATCTTTTGTTTTTTCTTTGACAGAACCTGCCAAATCAGAGGCTTGATCTGATAAAACGCCGGCTTTTTGTTTTGCGATTTCTGTTAATTCTGTTCCTTTTTGAACAGCATAATCTGTGTAATCTTGCGCTTTGTTTTTTAAATCATCTGTTTGATTTGATAAATCATCACGTAATTCTTTACCTGATTTTGGTGCAAGTAATAATGCGGCAACGGCTGCTGCTGTTCCACCAATTACTGCTCCTAAGAAAAATCCGCCTTTTTTAGCCATAAAAATCTCCTCCAATTAGTTATTTGTTTTTTTATTTTTTGAACGCATTGCTCTAAAAGCAGAACCGCCTACTTTACTCACTAAACCAGCTTTCGCTGTGCCTTTCCCTACGGTTCCTACCTTCGTAATCAAATGTTTACTTGAGGTGTTCAATTCAGAGACACTTTCGCTTAAATCAGCAACGGCCGTAAACAACGGATCAATCGTTGCCACTTTTTGATTCACATCTGTCAATAGTTCATTGCTTTTAACAAGCAAGCCTTCCACTTGGCGACTCAATACATTCACATCGCTAGTCACGACTTTGATTGTTGTATTTGTTTCATCAATTGTATCTTCAATTTTTGAAACAACTTGAGAAACTTTATATAACACAAGTACTAAAAAGATGACTAAAACAACAAATGCTACCGCTGCAATTAAGGCAGCAATTTCCCCACCTGACATATCATTACTCCCCTCTGAAATTTTATTTATAATCTTAGGATAACACCAACTTATATTTTTCACAACTCATAAAGCTAAGAATGACAATTTATTTTATAAAATTCTCATGCCCTTTTCTTTAAGAAAATAAGCGTAAAATTTCCTTCTAACGAATTGAAATTTTACGCTTATTTTTATTTATTTTTCTTTTGGTTGCTCTTTTTTCGCTAATTGAGCACCTAAATTAATAATGTATTCTCGTAAATTATCTTTTACTTCTGGATGAGTCAAACCATATTCAATGCTTGTTTTCATAAACCCAAATTTATCGCCAACGTCGTAACGTTCTCCTTTAAACTCACGAGCAAAAACGCGTTGTGTTTTATTTAAAGTGTCAATCGCATCTGTTAACTGAATTTCGTTACCAGCGCCTGGTTTTTGATTTTCAAGTACATCAAAAATTTCAGGGGTTAATAAATAACGGCCGATAATCGCTAAATCACTTGGTGCTTCCTCAGGTTTTGGTTTTTCAACAAAGTTCTCGACATTGTATAGTCCTTTTTCGATTTCTTTTTCTGGATTGATAATACCATATTTTGAAGTATCTTCATGGGGTACTTTCATTACCGCAATTGTCGAAGCATGTGTTTGTTCGTAATCATCCATTAATTGTTTCGTTAATGGCACTTTATCTTCCATTAAATCGTCGCCTAACATCACGACAAAAGGTTCATTGCCAACAAATGCTTTCGCTTGTAAAACAGCGTGTCCTAAGCCTTTCGGATGGGATTGACGAATAAAATGTAAATTAACATCCGTTGTTTCTTCGACTAATTTCAATAAATCGGTTTTATTTTTTTCTTTTAAATTATTTTCTAGTTCAACATTTGAATCGAAATGATCTTCAATCGGACGTTTGGCTTTGCCTGTCACAATTAAAATATCTTCGATTCCTGAAGCTAGTGCTTCTTCTACAATAAATTGAATCGTTGGTTTATCAACAATCGGTAACATTTCTTTTGCCATCGCTTTGGTAGCCGGCAAGAAACGTGTTCCTAACCCAGCTGCTGGAATAACTGCCTTTTTAACTTTCATCTTTTTTCCTCCTAAAAATCAAGTGTAAATTCGTTTTCGGTTTTGCCATCGCGCAACATGATTTCTTTTGCTGCTTGTTGCACATCTTCGTCATTGTATAAGACATTGTAGATTGTTTCTGTGATTGGCATTTCAACTTCTAGTTGTTGTGCCAATTCATAGGCTGCTTTAGTTGTTGAAACACCTTCCACAATCATACCCATGTTTTCTAAGACTTCATCTAACTTATGGCCTTTTCCTAATAAATTACCCGCACGCCAATTTCGAGAATGGACACTTGTACAAGTAACAATTAAATCCCCAACACCACTTAAACCAATAAATGTTAATGGGTTTGCTCCCATCGCAACCCCTAAACGACTAATTTCTGCTAAACCACGAGTCATAATTGCCGCTTTGGCATTATCACCAAAGCCTAAGCCATGAATCGCTCCGGCGCCCAAAGCAATAATATTTTTTAAGGCCGCCCCTGTTTCTACACCAATCACATCATCGTTCGTATAAATTCTAAAGTAATCATTCATAAACAACTCTTGCACATACACAGCGTCTGCTAAATTTTCGCTTGCTGCTGTAATGGTTGTGATGTCATGAACAGCGACTTCTTCTGCATGGCTTGGACCAGATAAAACCACAATCCCTTGCCGTTTTTCTGCTGGAATCTCTTCTGCTATCACTTCTGAAATCCGCTTATGTGTACCTTGCTCGAGCCCTTTACTTGCATGAATAATAATTGGTTTTGTTTTTAAATGTTGGGCCACTTCTTGTGCTACTGAACGAATGGCTTTAGTTGGTACCACAAACAGTACCGCATCCACATCTACTAAAGCAGTGGCTAAATCAGTGGTTGCCTGAATTGAAGTAGGTAAGATTAATTCTGGTAAATAATGTTTGTTGGTGTGTTTTGTATTTATTTCATCGATTTGCTCTGGTTTATTTCCCCAAATACAGACCTCGTGTCCATTTTCGGCTAATACTTGAGCTAAAGCTGTCCCCCAGGAACCTGGACCTAAAACAGCGACTTTTTGTTTCATCGGTGAAACTCTCCTTTCGCTAAACAACGTTACTTCTTTAGTTTACCATATTCTTCGATCAAGTTGGATTAAGAAGTTGTTATTTTTTTCTTTTGTTTCTCCCGATTGTAAAATTTCAAATTGGGATTTCTTCTACGAACGATCACAATAACAATTGCTGCCACGAACATCACTAAAGACAACAATTGTGAGACACGAATGTTACTAAACGCATACAAACTGTCCATCCGTAAGCCTTCGATGAAGAAACGGCCGAAAGAATACCATATTATATAACCTAAAAAGACTTCGCCTTCTTTTAAAAAGTGTGGCTTTTTGCGTAATAACACTAAAACGATAAAGCCTAAAACATTCCAGACAGATTCATATAAAAATGTTGGTTGATGATACGTTCCGTTGATATTCATGTTATCAATGATAAACGTTGGTAAATGGAGATTTTCTAAAAATTGTCTGGTGGTCGCTGGCCCATAGGCTTCATGATTCATAAAGTTGCCCCAGCGACCAATTGCTTGCGCTAAAATCACACTTGGTGCGGCAATATCTAAAAAAGTCCATGTAGAAATGAAACGATGACGCGTAAAGAAAAACAGCGCCAGTCCCCCACCAATAAGACCACCATAAATCGCTAAGCCACCATTTCGAGTAAAGAAAATTTCAATCGGATTATCTACATAATCTTGCCATTGAAAAGCGACGTAATACAAGCGCGCGCCAACAATTGCTGCAGGTAATCCCCAGAGCATAAAGTCAAAGACATCATCTTCTTTTAAACCAACACGAACGGCTTCACGACTACTTAGCCAAACAGCTAAAGCAATCCCTGAAACAATAATAATTGCATACCAATAGACGGGAATACCGAAAAGGCGAAATGCAATTGAATTTACTTGAGCTAACATCATCACATCTTCTCCTTCTATTCTCCTGAATTTTCTTCAATCAAACGGGTTAAGCGCTCTTCGAACGTTTTTGTTGCATCATAGCCCATTGTTTTCGCGCGGAAGTTCATTGCTGCTACTTCAATGATAATGGCCACATTTCGGCCGGTCTTAACAGGAATACGAATCTGAGGGACATCAACGTTAGCTATTTCAACCATTGCATCATCACTACCAAGACGATCATATTTCTTGTCTTTTTCCCATGCCTCTAAATAAACGACCAGTTGAACTTGCATAAAGCCACGGACCGCACTAGCTCCAAACAGGTTCATGACGTCAATAATTCCAATACCACGAATTTCAATTAAATGCTGCAAAATTTTTGGCGGCTCTCCAACCACGGTTAATTCATCTTGCTGATAAACATCGACACGATCGTCTGCGATTAGCCGATGTCCACGTTTAATAAGCTCTAAAGCTGTTTCACTTTTACCAATACCGCTATCTCCTTGAATCAAAACACCAAGTCCATAAACATCAACTAAAACCCCATGGACACTTGTCCGAACAGCTAAACGGCCATCTAAATAACTGGATAGTTCCCCTAGTAAACGGGAAGTTGAAATCGGTGAACGTAATACAGAAACCCCATTTTCTTTTGCTGCTGTAATCAATTCTTCGGGGATTTCTAGTCCTCTGGATACTATAAAGGCTGGAGTATCTTTCGCACATAAACGGCGCATCACTAATAAACGCTCTTCAGGCATCATTCGTTCCGCAAAGGTAATTTCTTTGCTCCCAAATAATTGTAAACGATCATGGGAATAATAATTAAAATACCCAGTTAATTCTAAGCCTGGCCGGGAAATTTCACCAGTTTTAATTGTTCTATTTAAGCTTTCTTCATCTCCGTATACTACTTCTAAAGAAAGATTTTCTACCAGTTGATAAATCTTTACCACTTCTGTCATATCGAATGTCAGTCCTTTCTGCTACTTGTTATATTTTATCATTTAAAAATACAAGTTTCTAGCTATTCACTAGATAATTCCTAGAATTATCATATTTCAAAAAAATGAAACTATTTTTCTTTGAAATTATCTATGCTATTTCTGTCACTTGACTATTTCAGAAAACTTTGTATACTTGAAGCCGATCCTTTTAAGAAAAGAGGAAACTTATGAAAGAATATTTAAAGGAAAAAGCCCATCAATTACCGTTAACGCCTGGTGTTTATTTAATGAAAGACGCAACCGACACAATTATTTATGTGGGTAAAGCCAAAAAATTAAAAAATCGCGTGTCGAGCTATTTTATTAATAGTAATCAACATTCTCGAAAGACGATGCGTTTAGTCAAACAAATTATAGACTTCGATGTTCTCCATACTGACACAGAATTGGATGCACTCCTCCTAGAATGTCAACTGATTCAACAGTATCGGCCGCGCTACAATCGCCAAATGAATGCTTATGAACAATATTCTTATGTATCGGTAGCCGTTAATGAGCGGCAATTAGAGATTAAACTCTTAAATATTCCCACTAAAGAGAACTGTTTTGGTCCTTATTCGATTCGCCGAAAATTAAACCGTTTAAAAATAATTTTGGATAGTATCTACGATCTCGTCCCAACCAACTATTGGCATCAAACCTTTCAAAAAGAGAGTGCCATTCCGACCGAACTATTTCAACAAGAATTGTTCGACTTTTTCCATAATCAAGGACGAGAACCAATCAAACGAATTGCTCAACAAATGCAAGAGGCTGCTGAAAAACAAGCCTTCGAAAAAGCGGCAAAACTCAAGGAAGATTGGCTCTTTCTGACGCGCTTTGCAAACCAAAATCAACGAATTAGTCAAGCTAACCAACGAGATTGGCAACTGATGTGGTTACCTTGTCAGAAAAAAATCAAATACTATTTAATTTACCAAGGCTTGGTGGTAGCAACACGTGTTGTAACTAAACAAACGTTTCAAAAATATTCACCGCTTGAACTAGCAAAAAAAATCATGCCCAAAAAACCACCGAAAACAATTGAGCATTACTCGAAGCAACAAGTTGATTTTTTAAACATTTTATATGGCTATATCAGCCGCCATCCAGAATGTCACCTAGAAAATTTAACCATCGAAAAAGCCTGAAGAACGCATTTTATGCTGCGCTCTTCAGGCTTTTTTTATTCATATTTCGATAAATTGTGATCCGTAACGATCGTATTGACAATTGACATAATTACAGCCATTAGCACCGCTGCCCAAAAACTTGAGAAGCCAAAGTTCATTTCCCCCACAAAAAACGAGGTCATTTGTAAAATCGCTGCATTGACAACAAAGCTAAATAGACCAAACGTTAATAAAGTAAATGGGAGCGACAAGATTGTTAAGACTGGTTTCACCAACATATTTAGGATTGAGAGAACAAAGGCGGCAATAATTGCAGGCATTATGCCTCTCACATGAATCATGCCAGGAAAAACAACTGATAAAGAAATGAATGTCAGTGTATTAACAACCAATCGCTGAAAATATGTCATTAAAAGTCACTCCATTCGTCATCATCAATTTTTTCCGCTTCTTTACGTTGCTTTTTATTGGCAGCATAAGGATTTTCATTGCGAACATTTCTATTATAAGGATTTTGATGGCCGTAGCCGCGATCGCTTCCTGTTCTTCCAGAAGGGATCAAGACTGCTAAGGCAATGTATAAGAGAATGCCTGGAAATCCTGCTGAGAAAAAGCTGAGCAAGACATAAACGACACGAATAATTGTTGGGTCAATTCCTAGCCAATCAGCAATCCCAGCTAAGCTTCCTGTTAAAACCACGTTATTCGGAGATTTTGTTAGTTTTCTTTTCATATGTTTTCACCTCGTCTACTAAATTTTACACTAGAAAGGCTGATTCGTCAGCCCATCTAGCTTAAAATTATTAATTATTTATCCGTATCTTTTAGGAAAATACTTCCCGTTGTTGTAGAAGCATTAATTTGAGCCATTGATTCTTCCAGTACACGTCTAAAATGTAATTGTTGATTGCCGCGATCTTTCTTTTCACGAACAACTTCAATATCTGTTAAACGGCTGTTAATACTACCTAAATTAGTTTTCACTTGCCCTTCAACACCTAAGTCATTTGGCAAGGCCAATTTGATATTCCCATTTGCAGAGCTTGCTTCAACACGGCGAAGCGTTTTTTCTTTAGCTGTAATGCGGATATCTCCATTAATCAGAGAAACACTTAGACTTTCTGGTGCCGCGGAAATAGACACATCACCATTGACTGTTTCAATAATGTTATCTAAAATCGTTCCTTCTAGGACTTTAATTTCACCATTCACGCCTTCAATTTCTAACATAGTTGCATCAATTTTTTTAAACGTAATCGTCCCATTCGTTGATTTTGTGTAAACATCTTTCGCTGTTAACTCTTCTACTAAGACATTTCCGTTTAATAATTTAACAGATACATGATCGTAAGTGCGTTTTGGTAAATAGAACGTTAAATCTGCTTTCACTCGTTTGTTTGGCACTTGGAAAGAAATTGTTTCATCATCCACATCAATGTCACTTCGTTCTAAGAAAGCTTCCATTGGTGAATCTCCTGCCATTTTACCATATAATTTGATTTTTGCTTCGACTTTCACATCTTCTTGATCCCAAGTTTTGAAAACCACGGTACCATTTGCTACCTTGACATCAATTAAACTTGCTTGTGGATTTGGATAGTTAAACTCATGTTCAAACTTAGTTGTTGCCACACCAGGAACTTTCATTTTAATGTCTTTCCATTCCACATTATCATTCATGGTATCACTGAAAGAATTAAATGTTTTTTTCAAGAATTCTCCCACTTGACCGCCAACTTCGGCAACTTTGCCGCCGACTTGGTTAAAGGTGTCTGTGGCTTGATCTTTCCACTCTTCAGAGAATTGAGAAGAAACTTTTTCTTTTGTATCATTCCATTGACCTTTCCATTGTTCTTTGCGAATGTTTTTTAGTTCTTCTTCCAGTGCTGTTTTTTCAGTACTTTGAGTCGCTAATTTTTCTTCTAATTGTGCAAGTAAAACGTGCAAGTCTTTTCGTTGAACTTGTTCATCTTCTGTTAATGCATCTAATTCTTCTTTTGTATCTAATGTTCCAATTTCTTCTGCGACTTCTTTAATTTCTTCTTTGATGCCGGCAATTTCTGCGTTGACTTCGTCCAATTCAGCCGAAGCGCGATTGGCTTTTGTTGCTAACTCATCAAGAATTCTTTCTAAGTTTTCACGATCTTTTTCTGCACTGTCCTGTGTATTTTCTTCAAACGAATCAACAGTAGGTCCTTCTGATTCGCCTTTTTCTAATGCATCCATTAAATCTGCGACTTGATCTTCTTTATTTGTTGTTCCAATATTTTGTGTATCAACTTTTTCAGCAGCTTTTTCGATTTGTTTTTCATCTTTTTCAGTTGCCATATTTTCTAATAAAATTAACGCTTCTTCTGACGTTAGAATACCTTTTTTCACTAATTCTAATACGCGTTCTCTTTCTTTCATGGATATTGCCTCCTTAGCAAATTTTTCACTCAATAGTGTTTTCCTTACATGCATTATTATGCCTTGTTTTTGATCATTTGTCATAGGACTTAAGAACGATTTCTTCTCATTAGTAAGGACTAGTTTTATAAAATCAGTTCATTTTACGCTAAAAAAACTAGGAATTGGTCTAAAAAAGGCCGTCTCCTAGTTTTTTTTATTTGTTTTTCTTAAAATTGTTCGTCACGATTACTATTCAATTCGGTAATTTTACCAGTTGCCAAGTAAACAATCCACTCACAAATATTTGTGACATAGTCGCCAATTCTTTCCAAGTATTGTGCCACATGTAGATAATCAGTTCCGCTAATGACCGTTTCTGGATTAGCTTTCATTGCTTCTACGGCATGTTTGTAAATACTATCGAAATATTCATTAGTACGATCATCCATTTGTGCAATCATTCGTGCATCTTTTTGATCCGTTTTAACATAGGCGATTAAAACATTATCCACCATTTTTTTCACATAATCAGACATATCTGAAATTTCTTTTTCGATTTCAGGAATACGTGTTTCTCCTTTTAAGCGAATCGTTGATTTAGCAATTGAAACGGCATGGTCCGCCATTCTTTCTAAATCCGAACTAGCTTTCATAACAGTAATAATCATACGTAAGTCTGTTGTCACTGGTTGTTGTAACGCAATCATTTCAAAACTCTTTTTCTCAAGTTTGACTTCCATATCATTAATTTCAATATCGCGATCAATCACTTCTTGAGCCAATTTTTTATCATGATTAATATATGCCTTCACGGATTTATGGACGGCACTACTAACCATCATACCCATTTCATAAAATTGATTGTGCAGATTTAATAGTTCTTCTTCAAATTGTGTCCGTAACATTCTTTTTCCCCCTTTTAACCAAATTTACCAGAAATGTAATCTTCTGTTTGTTTTTCTTTTGGATTTAAAAATACTTTTTTCGTGTCATTAAATTCAATTAAATCACCTTGTAAAAAGAAGGCCGTTTTATCAGAGATCCGTGATGCTTGCGACATATTATGTGTCACCATAATCATGGTATATTTCTCTTTTAATGTTAACAGCATGTTTTCAATTTTACCACTAGAAACTGGGTCCAAGGCGCTAGTTGGTTCATCTAATAAAATAATATCTGGTTCCACAGCTAAAACACGAGCGATACAAACCCGCTGTTGTTGTCCACCAGAAAGTGAAAGTGCACTTTTGTGAAGTTTATCTTTGACATCCTCCCAAACGGCAGCTGCTTTCAAACTGGTTTCAACTGCTTCATCTAAGACTTGCTTGTCTTTGACTCCTTTTAGGCGCAAGCCATAAATCACATTTTCATAAACTGAAAACGGAAATGGATTAGGTTGTTGGAAAACCATGCCAATTTCTTTACGTAATTCAACGTTATCTGTTTTCGGTCCATAAATATCTTTTCCTTTATAGACGACACTTCCAGTAATAGTTACGTCTGGGATTAAATCATTCATACGATTCAAGCAACGTAAATACGTTGACTTCCCGCAACCAGAAGGACCAATCATGGCAGTTAATTCTCCTTGATTAAAAGTTAAATCAATGCCTTTCAATGCTTCTTTTTTCCCGTAATATAAATGTAAATCTTTTGATGAAATAATTTCTTTGCCCATCTTGCTCCTCCTAACCAAAATGTCCTGAAACGTAGTCTTCCGTTGCTTGAATTTTTGGTCGTGTAAAGATTTTTCTTGTATGGTCGTATTCAATGACTTTACCCATATAGAAGAAAGCTGTATAGTCACTAATCCGCGCCGCTTGTTGCATGTTATGTGTCACAATGATGATCGTGTAATCATCTTTTAAATTCACTAACGTTTCTTCAACCGTTCCTGTTGAAATCGGATCTAACGCGCTTGCCGGTTCATCTAACAATAAAATATCTGGTTTCATCGCAATTGCCCGAGCGATACACAAACGTTGTTGTTGCCCACCAGACAGAGCTAAGGCGCTTTTGTTTAAGTTATCTTTCACTTGATCCCAAAGTGCGGCTTGCTTCAAACTTGTTTCAACGATTTCATCTAATTTTTTCTTATCCTTTTCACCATGCTGTTTCAATGCGAATGTGATATTTTCATAGATAGATTTACTAAATGGATTGGGCCGCTGAAAAACCATGCCAATGCGTTTTCTCATTTCGTAGACGTCAACTTCTTTCGTATTGACATCGACATCTTTATACATGATTTTTCCAGTAACACGTGAATTGGCAATGCCATCGTTCATACGATTTAGCGAACGTAAATACGTGGATTTACCGCAACCAGAAGGTCCAATTAAGGCGGTTATTTTGTTCTTTTCAAATTGTAAATCAACACCTTTGATAGCCTCATTGTCCCCGTAAAAGACATGTAAGTCTTCCGTGTGTAACGCAATCGGGTCTTTTTGGCTATCTAGTTGAAGTAAATGGGTATCATTTAAATTGTATTCTTTCATGCTAATTCCCCTAACATTAAGCTGATGTCATTCTCTTATAAAGACGGTTGCCGATAAAACGAGCGCCGAAATTGAAAAGTAAAACTACTAAAATTAACACAGCGGAGGCACCTGCTGAGACCGCAGCGCCATCTGGCATCGTTCCTTCGGTATTAATTTTCCAAATATGCACAGCCAACGTTTCCGCTTGACGGAAAATACTAATCGGACTTGAAACGCTCAACGGATTCCAATTACTGAAATCTAAGGCAGGTGCGCTTTGTCCTGCTGTATAAATTAACGCAGCGGCTTCACCGAAAATCCGACCAGAACTCAAAATAACACCTGTCAAAATTCCTGGTAACGCTTCTGGCAAAATAACTTTTTTAACTGTTTCCCAACGTGAAAGACCTAAGGCTAACCCCGCTTCACGCTGTGTATAATGAATGGCTTTCAAAGATTCCTCAACATTTCTAGTCAATAATGGTAAGTTAAAAAATGTTAATGCTAACGCACCTGATAAGATTGAAAAGCCATATCCGATTTGTACAACGAAAATCAAGAAGCCGAACAGCCCGACAACAACGGAAGGCAATGAACTTAAAATTTCAATTGAGGTACGAATTAAATCAGTTAACCAATTCTTTTTCGCATATTCCGATAAGTAAATTCCAGCACCCAATGAAATTGGAATACTAATAATCATTGTAATCAATAGTAAATATAGTGAGTTAAAAAGCTGAATACCAATCCCACCACCAACTTGATAAGCTCTGGATGGTTGTGTTAAAAATTCCCACGAAATATGTGGAATTCCTCTAGCTAAAATGTAAATCAGTAAGGCCGCCAAAATTAAAACAATGACGCCAGATACGGCATATAAGATACCTGTTGCGATTTTATCTGCTTTTTTTGCATTCATTATTTTAAGGCTCCTCTCTTACCGATAATTCGGATAACAATGTTGAATAGTAAAGACATCAACAATAGAATCAAGGCTAAAGACCAAAGAACGTTGTTTTCAACTGTTCCCATAATTGTATTCCCAATCCCCATTGTCAAAATACTTGTTAGTGTCGAAGCTGGTGTTGTCAAACTAGTTGGCATCACAGCTGCATTTCCGATTACCATTTGGATTGCTAAGGCTTCACCAAACGCACGAGCCATACCAAAGACAACCGCAGTTAAAATACCAGGCACAGCTGCCCGCAAGACAACTTTATAAATCGTTTGCCAACGCGTAGCACCAAGCGCCAACGACGCTTCACGATAATGTCGAGGCACAGCTTTTAATGCATCTACGGTCATCGTAGTAACCGTTGGTAAAATCATGACAAATAGCACAAACGTACCAGCTAAAATACCGAAGCCAGTTCCGCCAAAGATTGAACGGACAAAAGGAACAATGACAGATAAACCAATAAATCCATAAACAACAGAGGGAATCCCTACAAGTAATTCAATAACTGGTTGTAAAAATTTTGCTCCTTTTTTAGGTGAAATTTCTGTCATAAAAACAGCCGCTCCAATCGCAAATGGTGTCGCAACAATCGCTGACAAAAACGTTACAATAAAGGAACCCGCAATCATCGGTAAAGCCCCAACCATGGGTTTACCGTCTGCACCGATATCACTTGGGTTCCAGTTTGTTCCAAATAAGAAATCAAACACGTTAATCTTATCTTTAAAGAATGTAGCAAGTCCTTTACTTGCAACAAAATAGAAAATTGAAACAACCACTGCTACAATTAAGGCAATACATAGGAAACTAATAAATTTCCCTCGTTGCTCCATCTTGGCTCTTTTCGATTTTGTTAATAATTTTTTCTGTACATCTTCCAAGAATATTTCCTCCTCAAACAATCCAACTTTTACAGATAAAAATAGTGTACCTTTTTTACATCAATTTGTTTTTAATAACATGTAAATTTTATGTTAAGTTTGTAAATTTTGTGTTAAGAGAATTATTTAATGACATTTCCTTGCCAATCCCGTTCAATTTCCATTTTTGAAACAGGAATATACCCTAATTGACCAATCACACGTTCTTGGATATCATCTGACAACATAAAGTCTAAAAACTCTTTGGTTAAATCACTTGGATTTTTACGAGTGTACATGTGTTCATAAGACCAAATAATCCATTTATTGTTCATTACATTTTCATCTGTTGGCTGAACACCATCAATACTTAACGTAGCTACTTCATCAGTAACATATGAAAATGCGGTATAACTAATCGCTCCTGGTGTATCAGAAACAATGGAACGAACCATGCCGCTGGAATCTTGTTCTTGCGCACGAATGGCTGTTTTATCTCCCAAGACCCACTTTTCAAAAGTCGCACGCGTACCACTACCGGCCGCTCTGTTCAAAATAACAATTTTTTGATCTTTCCCGCCAAGTTCTTTCCAGTTTGTTACTTCACCTAAAAAGATTTTCTTTAAATTTTCCATTGAGATATCTTTGACACCGACATTTTTGTTAACGATTGGTGTAATCCCAACAACAGCAACTTTATGATCAATTAAGTCTTCCGCTTTGATGCCCTTTTTCTCTTCTGCAAATAAATCAGAATTACCAATGTCTACCGCACCAGATTGGACTTGACTCAGACCTGTTCCGCTTCCGCCCCCTTGGACATTAATAAATCTTCCCGGATTTTGACTTTGATATTCCTCACTCGCTGTCTCTACTAATGGTTGTAAAGCTGATGAGCCTACCGCTGTGATGGATTCACCACGATCAATCCATTTTGCACATCCTGTCAAAGTAAGTATACTTGCCAAACCAATAAATAATAGCAATCTTTTTTTCATCGATTCATTATTCCTCCAATTAATTTCAATCTATTCTATTTTACCATTATATGTAGGACTTGAAAATTATAAGTTATCAATTTGTTGGTACAACTGAGAAAACTCTTAAATTAAATAACAAGTATTTTAAAACTAAAACAAAAAAAGCTCTCCAAAATGGAGAGCTTTTTTTCGTTTAAATTTTCAAGAAACGACGCATTGAAATAACTGAACCTAGTGATCCAATAATCATTCCTGTTGCAATCATTAATAGATTAACTTTCCAGATAAAATCTTCTGGACGAATTAATGAATAATTCGAACGCAATAACTGCGGGTTAAACATGTTATAAACTTGATGGTAGCCTAACGTCATAATGATGACTGGCACGATTGCGCCAATCAACCCAATCCAAGCACCTTCTAAGAAGAACGGCCAACGAATGAAACTGTTTTTCGCTCCTACAAGACGCATAATTTGGATTTCTTTTTGACGAGATAAAATCGTAATCCGAATGGTGTTGGAAATTAAGAACACTGCAACGAATAAAAGTAATGCAGCAGCTGCTAAGCCCCAAGTTCGAACGGTT
This sequence comes from Enterococcus sp. AZ119, assembly GCF_050546175.1. Classification (NCBI taxonomy): domain Bacteria; kingdom Bacillati; phylum Bacillota; class Bacilli; order Lactobacillales; family Enterococcaceae; genus Enterococcus; species Enterococcus sp. AZ119. The sequence goes on from NZ_CP172951.1 coordinate 1,496,199, forward strand.
TGAGCGATTTTAAAGATTTTGTCTGAGTTTACACCACCGTAATCGGCTTTAAAAACACTTGGGAATTTAGCTGCTTGTTTCGCAATATCTTTCGTGTCTTCTGGTGTTTTTGCACGGACATAATACACGTCGTATAATGGGTTACTGTCGCCTTCGAAAAGATTCCAGGCATCCCCCATTTGTTCTTGGATTTTTTTCAATTGTTGATCTTTGTTTGAATAAGAAATATCTTCAACATTGTCTAATCCTTTAAGTTGTTTTTCTAATGTTTTCATTTCATTTTGTTTTGTACCAATATCGACAAAAACTGACACTGTCACGTTTTTTTCGACATCATCAGCAAGTTTCGTTGCATTAAAAATAACGCCCATAAAAATACCAACTAAAACTAATGTAATTGTAACCGCACTTGCTGAGGCAACAGTCATCCAACCGTTCCGTTTTAAACTTTTGATACTTTCAAATAAATGAGAAAAGAATGTTCTAATCATCGTAGCCGTATTCTCCTTCCACTTGGTCACGGATAATGCGACCATTTTCAATGGCAATAACACGGTGACGAATCGTATTTACAATTGTACTATTATGCGTTGCCATCACGACTGTTGTTCCTTGTGCGTTAATCCGGTCCAACAATTTCATGATTTCCCATGAATTCTCTGGATCTAAGTTCCCAGTTGGTTCATCGGCAATTAAAACTTTCGGTGTATTTACGATTGCTCGTGCAATGGATACCCGTTGCTGTTCCCCACCAGAAAGTTCGCTTGGAAAAACACGTACCTTATGTTTTAGACCGACTAAATCTAAAACTTCCATCACGCGTTTTTTGATTTCGCGAGGACGCCGTCCGATAACTTGCATCGCATAGGCCACGTTCTCATACACAGTTTTCTTTGGTAATAGTTTATAGTCTTGGAAAACGATGCCGATTTCACGACGTAAATAAGGAACTTCTTTATTTTTTATTTTCATTAAATCATGACCTGCAACTGTCAAATTACCTTTTGTTGCTTTTTCTTCACGATACATTAATCTAATAAAGGTTGATTTCCCTGCACCTGAGGGACCAACCACATAGACGAACTCGCCTTGGTCAATCTCTACTGAAATATTTCGAATCGCTGTTGTACCATTCGAATATTTCTTCATTACATCTTTCATTTCAATCATGGCGTTCTCTCCATCTCTTTTTTCTTCAATCCTACTCATTATAACATGTCAATATTGCAAACTTCTTGCATTAAGTTACATTTTTATTTCAATTTAATGAAGAGCTTAACTTAAGCGCTGTTTTAAGTAGGCATCAATGAAACCATCAAGGTCTCCATCCATCACAGCTTGTACATTGCCGGTTTCGTAATTTGTCCGATGGTCTTTGACCATTGAATACGGATGGAACACGTAAGAACGGATTTGTGAGCCCCAACCAATTTCCATTTGTTCACCACGTAAACTTGCTGCTTCTTGAGCTTTCTTTTCCATTTCCAATTGATATAATTTGGCTTTTAACATACTCATTGCTTGCTCACGGTTTTTTAATTGAGAACGTTGTGCTTGGCTTGCGACAACGGTGCCTGTTGGAATATGTGTAATTCGAACAGCCGATTCTGTTTTATTAATATGCTGACCACCAGCACCACTTGCTCGATAGGTATCAATTTTTAAGTCATCTGGATTGATCGCAATCTCTATTGTATCGTCTAATTCAGGCATTACATCAACTGAACAAAACGAAGTATGACGGCGTTTGGCGGAATCAAAGGGCGAAATCCGCACAAGACGATGGACACCTTTTTCAGATTTTAGGTAACCATAAGCATTGTAACCTTTGATTAATAAGGTGACACTTTTAATCCCTGCTTCATCTCCAGCTTGGTAATCCAACGTTTCAACTTGGAAACCGTGACTTTCTGCCCAACGTGTGTACATTCGTAAAAGCATACTTCCCCAATCTTGTGATTCAGTACCACCGGCACCAGGGTGTAATTCAATTAGGGCGTTATTATGATCATATGGCTCATTTAGTAGTAAGGATAGCTCATACGTTGTTAAACGTTCTTGCAAGAGATGAATTCTTTCTTCCAATTCTTCTTGAATCTCTGCATCATATTCTTCTTGTTGTAATTCAAACATCACCGTTAATTCGTCAAGTTCCTCAGAGAGCTGATGAAATTGTTGATATTTTTCTTTCAAACTATTGGTTTCGTTAATTAGCTTTTGAGCCGTTTCTGTGTTGTCCCAAAAACCAGGTTCTCCCATCCGATTTTCCGCCTCGGCAATGTCTTCTTCTAACTGGTCTAAGTCAAAGAGACCTCCTGAAGCTAGTAATTTTTTGTGTCATTTCGTCTAATAATGTACGAATTTCTGGGTTTTCCAAAATGATTCCTTCTTTCTCTTTATTGTAAAAAGAGCAAAGGCGGGACAAATTGCCCCACCCTGCGTTTTTTCTTTAATTAAGCGTTTCTTCCATGACAATTTTTGAATTTTTTGCCACTTCCGCATGGGCATAAATCATTACGGCCCACTTTTTTATCTACACGCACAGGTTGACGCTTCGCACTTGTGTTGCTTTGTGCAGCTGCATCTTGTTCTGTTTCTGGATGTTCCGCTTGTCCTTGAGCTACTTGCTCACGTTGGACATTTTGGCGAATTTCCGATTTCATGAATAAACGTGTTACTTCATATTCGATTGAACCCACCATATTGTTATACATAGAATAACCTTCTGTTTGATATTCTACTAATGGGTTGTTTTGACCGTACGCACGTAAGCCGACAGATTGGCGTAATTGATCCATTGCATCAATGTGATCTGTCCATTTAGTATCGACAACACGCAAGATGACTACTTTTTCAAATTCTAGCAATTGTTCTTGGCCATTCAATTGTTGAGATTTTTCTTCAAATACTTCTTGCGCACGTGCCACTAAGTAGTCTTTGATTTCTTCAGCTGATTTATTTTCTAAATCTTTTTTAGAAATCGTATCTTCATGGACAAGTGTTGAGGCTGCAAAATCGACAATCCCATCTAAATTCCATTCTTCTTTTTCTAATTGTGTATGGCTATCCACCACTCGGCCAATCGTCCGTTTTACCATGCCCATCAATACATCAGACAAGTCATTTTCTTCCATAATTACTTCTTGTCGTTGCGCATAAATAACTTCACGTTGCTCGCGCATCACGTCATCGTATTGTAAGACATTTTTACGTGTGTCATAGTTATTTCCTTCCACACGTTTTTGAGCAGACTCTACTTGGCGAGTAAACATTTTACTTTGAATAACTGCATCTTCTTCTTGCACATTCATTCGTTCTAAGAATGTTTTAATTCGTTCTGAACCAAAGCGTTTCATTAAGTCATCTTCTAAAGATAAATAAAATTGTGAAACCCCTGGATCCCCTTGACGTCCTGCACGTCCACGCAACTGATTATCAATACGACGTGACTCATGACGTTCTGTCCCGATAACCGCTAGACCACCTAGTTCAAGTACACCTAAACCAAGTTTAATATCCGTTCCACGACCAGCCATATTTGTTGCAATTGTAACTGCGCCTTTTTGACCGGCATTCATAATGATTTCGGCTTCTTTAAAGTGATTTTTCGCATTTAATACTTCATGAGGAATTTTAGCTGCGTTTAATTTATCAGAAAGTAATTCTGACGTTTCTACCGCAACAGTCCCCACCAACACTGGTTGTCCTTTGTGGTAACGTTCTTTAATATCTTCCACCACTGCATTAAATTTACTTTCTAAGGTTGGATAAAGTAAATCTGGACGATCGTCACGGATAATTGGACGATTGGTTGGAATTTGAATGACTTGAATATTGTAAATTTCACGGAATTCTTCTTCTTCTGTTTTAGCAGTACCAGTCATCCCGGCTAGTTTTTTGTACATCCGGAAGTAGTTTTGGAACGTAATCGTCGCCATTGTTTTTGTTTCATCTTCAATTTCGACGCCTTCTTTTGCTTCAATCGCTTGATGCAAGCCATCAGAATAACGACGACCATCCATGATACGACCAGTAAATTGGTCAACAATTAAGACTTTATTGTCTTGAACCACGTAATCAATGTCTAATAACATGATATAGTTTGCCCGTAACGCTTGATCTAAATGGTGCGTTAATGCTGTATTTTCAATATCGTAAAGGTTATCCAATCCGAAAGTTTGTTCAGCTTTTTCAATACCTGCTTCTGTTAAACCAATTGTTTTAGACTGAATATCAATTTTGTAATCTTCGTCTTCTTTTAAGCGTTTGACAAAATTATCGGCACGCGTATAGAGTGCTGTCGATTTTTCAGCTTGTCCAGAAATAATTAATGGGGTTCTTGCTTCATCAATTAAGATTGAATCCACTTCATCGACAATTGCATAGTTTAATGGACGTTGAACCATTTGGCTGCGATAAACAACCATGTTATCACGCAAATAGTCAAATCCTAATTCGTTATTTGTACTATAAGTGATATCACAGTTATACGCTTCACGTTTTTCATCAGAAGATTTAGAGTTAATGTTTAAGCCAACGCTTAAGCCTAAGAAATTATATAATTCTCCCATTTCGTTAGAGTCACGGGTTGCTAAGTATTCATTAACTGTAACAACGTGTACTCCTTCGCCAGATAGTGCATTCAAGTATACAGGCATTGTGGCAGTCAAGGTTTTCCCTTCACCTGTTCTCATTTCAGGGATGTTCCCGTCATGAAGCACAATCCCACCCATTAATTGGACACGGTATGGGAATAAACCTAGTACTCGTTTAGCAGCTTCACGGACAACCGCAAACGCTTCTGGTAATAGTTCGTCTAAGGTTTCCCCTTTTTGATAACGGGCTTTAAATTCATCTGTTTTTTCACGTAATTGTTCATCGCTTAGTTGTTCCATTGCACTTGCATGTGCATCAATTTTATCGGCGATTTTTTCTAATCGTCTTAATTCTTTTTTATCGTTTTCAATCATTTTTTTCAAAAAATTTGCCATTGGTATCTGTGTTCCTTTCAATTACCTCTTTTTATTTTTGTATCCTTTTTGTACAAGAAGCACAATCTATCCGTTTTATTTTATCATTACTTGACGAGAAAGAAAACCATTTCTCTCTATTTTACAGACATTTTCCTTTAAAAGAGGAACTTTTAAAGTTATTTTATGTATTTCTTTATTTTTTCTTTACTCCGTGCTTTAAAGATGTTTAAAGAGCTGAAATGCACGAAGGCATTTCAGCTCTTATTTTAAGCTTTAGTCTGTTTCAATCAAGCCATATTTGCCATCTTTACGACGGTAAACAATGCTTGTTCCATTTGTTTCAGCATCTTCAAAAATGAAGAAGTTGTGTCCTAACATGTTCATTTGTAAAACAGCTTCTTCACTGTCCATCGGTTTTAATGATAGACGTTTTGTACGAACGATGTCTAATTCTGAAGGTGTTTCTTCTGTTTCTTCACCAACTAAGAAGACAGCGGCTTTTGTATTGTTACGTCCTGTTTCACGAGATTTTCTGTTGATTTTTGTTTTAAATTTACGAATTTGTCGTTCTAATTTATCGACAACCAAATCAATACTTGCGTATAAATCAGGTGACGTTTCTTCAGCTCGTAAAACTAGATAAGGAAGAGGAATAGTAACCTCGACTTTGGCTGTTTTTTCAGTGTACACTTTCAAATTCACGTGAACCGTTGCTTCAGGTGAATCGCTGAAATATCTTTCTAATTTACCGACTTTTTTCTCAACATAGTCTCGAATCGCTTCGGTTACCTCGATATTTTCTCCACGTACATTATATCTAAACATAACAATTACCCCTTTCATCTACCAGTAAAGAAAAGATTAAAGGACCACTCTTTAATTCCCTTCTTCTTAATTTCATTATATCGAATAATCTGGGTTTTGCCAACAAAATAGTCATCAAATTTATGAATTCTTTTCTTTTTACCGCGCGAGAGTAAACGTATTCAAACTTTTAGGATAACAGTCATTGATAACAGCAGCTGCGTGGAAAAGAGTTCGTCCAGTGGTATAGATGTCATCCACCAAAATAATAGAACAATTTTTTAATTTTTTTTGGTTTTCTTTTTGGATGGCAAATGGTTGTTGCAACTGCATCCTTTCCTTTCTAGTTTTCTTAGATTGCGGAACATTTTCCTCTTTTCTAATTAAAAAAGGGCTGTACGGAACATCAGCCGCTTCTAGTAAGCCAATTACTTGGTTGAAGCCTCGTTCTTGCATTCGCTTTTCGGATAAGGGCACCGGAATAATATAGTCCGCAGATTGTTGCTGAAAGTAAAAGTTGATTTCCTCGTTAAAACACATTCTTAAGCGATAGTCTCCTTGAAATTTATAGCGTTCCATCCACTCTTGCATTCCTTCATCATAATGAAACAACGCTGCATTATGAAAAGAATACTCTGGATAAAGCAGCTGCCACCTTTGACAATCAAAACAATAATGCTCTTGGCTGACGCGACTACAACCAAAACAAGTGCCTGTCATTGGCAGTTTCTGGAACTTTGCTTGGCAGTGCTGGCAAAGTGAAGGCCTCGCCCATTTTTTAAAACGTAAGAGCATTTTTAATGTTATCTCCAAACGAATGGGGCTTGCGCAATTTTTACAATCCATCTAACATCCCTCGTTTGCTAGCCAAGCGATTCATTTGCTTTATTTGCCGAATTGCCTCTTTCATGTCTCTTGTTTCCCCATCATGTAAAAATAAAACTTCGCCGTAATTGAATTCTTGTCTTCGATCGACTCGGCCCGCAATTTGGACAAGTGTTGAAGAAGTGAAGACTCGATGATTGGCACCATAAACAATAACTGAGACTGCATCAAAAGTCACACCACGTTCTAAAATGGTTGTAGTGATCAAAATATCCGTTTTCTGCTGACGCATTGCTTGAACTTTTTCCAGGCGAAGCTCATCACTACCATAAACGGCGACAACTTCTTTGTCGGAAAATCGCTCAGCTATTAATGCATGCAATTGGTGAATTAATGAAATGCTTGGGCAAAATAGTAAAACTGAATTACGCACCAATAAACGTTTCAAATGATGTGCAATGATTTTAATATTTTTGCTAGAAATACGTTGCCACGACTGAACCCAAAATCGGCGTGGCACAGGTAATGGCCTACGGTGATATCTTGCTGGCAAAATACTGGCTGCTAACTTCTTTTGCTGTAAAAGCTTCCGCAATTCTTTCGTAGGCGTTGCTGTTAAGTACACCAAGCTACTTCTTTTTTTTCGTGCGTTACGCACTCCATAATAAAGATGCTCGTTATTAACAAAAGGAAAAGAGTCGACTTCATCAACGATAAGTAAATCAAATGCTTGATGGAATTTCAATAATTGATGGGTGGTGCAAATCACTAGTTTCGTATAACGATACGGTTCTTGACTGTTTCCATGAAGTAAAGCAATTGCTTCATGAGGAAAAACCGCTTGGATTCTGGGAAACAGTTCTAAGCAAACATCGACACGCGGCGAAGCCAGCGCAATCCGCCCCCCTTCTTGTAAGGTTTGGTGCAAAACAGCAAATAACATTTCTGTTTTGCCTGCACCTGTAACTGCCCACACTAAGCGATTCTCCCTTATTTTTACCGTCTCACAAAGTTCAACCGAGATCGCTTGCTGTCCCTTTGTTAATTGTCCAGACCACTCAAAAAAGACAGTTCTTGGGCTATTGGGCCTTTCTGGTAAATGACAAAATTTTTGACAAGAAGTCACACGGCCTAATTGAATGCATGCATGACAGTAGTATACATTTGTCGCCAGTCTGTTTTCTTTTTTGGATACGACTTCCCCGCACCGCTGACATTGAATTGTTAGGGGTGAACGCTCTAACATTGTTGGTAAATAAACCAGTTTTGTCTGTATTGAACGTTCTGTTTCTTCAATAATTATTTTACGTCCATGCAAATCTTCCATGTTAACCACCTCATTTATAAAATACGCATTTCTCTAGCTTTTTTGCGAAAAAGGAAATCTCCCACCGTTATCTTTCTATTCTTATCTAGTCGTTACCTACTAAACAAACTCTTGATACGCTTTATTGTTTACACGAATCTTCCACTTTCGACTTACCTATATGCAGATTTTTTATAACAAATTTATCTACCTTTAAAGAAAAATTAATGTTAAAGTATATCTAGTAATTCAAGCTTTAATTTGAAAAGACTAGAGAGGAGCAAGCTTTATCATGGAAAATATTTTTTTAAAAAGACTAGAACTCAAAGCTTTTGAAGAAGATTCTGTTTTTTCAAAAATTGAAGGGCTGAATAAATTTAATTCACTAAATTTTAAAAAACCTATTACTTTTTTTTCAGGTGAAAATGGAACTGGAAAATCCACTTTATTAGAAGCAATCGCAGTCAATTGGGGATTTAATCCTGAAGGCGGTAGTATTAATTTTAATTTCTCTACAAACGATACTCACTTGGATTTACATAATTATTTAACTGTTGGAAAAAGTGTAAAGCGTGCTAAGGATGGCTTCTTTTTAAGAGCTGAAAGTTTCTACAATGTTGCTACATATGCAGAAAATATAGACTTAGATTTTTCTGAATATGGCGATAAATCCCTACATCATCAATCACACGGCGAAAGTTTTTTGAATCTGGTGAACCATCGGTTTAGAGGAAATGGTCTGTACCTGTTAGATGAACCTGAAGCGGCTCTCTCACCTCAACGCCAACTAGCCTTAATGATATCTATAAAAAAACTAATTGATGAGGGGTCTCAGTTTATTATTGTCTCTCATTCACCTATATTACTTGCAATGCCTGACTCACAAATTATTTCTTTTGATAAAGATAGTCCTTTAGAAATCACGTATGAAGAAAGTATGCCTTATGAAATAACCTCATTATTTTTAAACAACAAAAACAGAATTCTCTCTCATTTATTTGCTGAATAAGTCTGTTATTCGAATTGCTTATGCCATACTATAATGACTCGTATATAATAATATTGTTAATCATTCTTTGAATTACTACTTTCAGACTACGGAAAAAGGCGTTCATTATTCAGAAAATAGATTGTTAAGTATGTTTTTTTAGTATCTAGATTAAAGTAAAAAATTAAAGACAGTTGTCTTTCTCTAGCTCACAGGACTAATTTCGGCTCTATAATTTATGGAACTGATAAACCAGAATGACTGCTTCAGCTCAATTCCAATTAACTAAAGTCATAAAAAAAGACAAGTTGCTTTTTCGAAGATTCTCGAAAAAACAACTTGTTTTTACTCTTTTTTATCTGCTTGTGCTAACAAATCCAAGGCTTGTTCCAACACTTTTTCCCCGTTCATTAAGCCGTAATCAGACATGCTAATGACATCTGTTGGGATACCTTTTGGTGATAGACGCTTTTCAAAATCACTCTTCATATAACGAACTTGTGGACCTAACAATAACACATCGACTGGATTATTTTCTAAATTTGTTTCTGCTTCCGATGCAGAAGCCGCAAATATATGGGCATCTAAGCCTTGATTAAATGCTGCTTTTTGCATTTTTGTAACAAGTAAACTAGTACTCATTCCTGCGGAGCAAACTAACATAATTGTTTTTTTTGACATTTTAACAGCCCCTTTTACCATTGCCTTTTTCAATTTTCAACATTATCTATTAAAAATATTATAGTGTAAAGTTAATTTTTGTCAATCATTCTTGTTTTTTAAAGCGGATACAATCTTGGTTTAAACGTACCATGCTGATTTCAGTAATTTATTAAATACCACATATTCTTTTTCCAAATTCACTTGAACTACTTGATAACTCGCATTCAACCAACCATAAGCGCCCTTTTCTGGATGCTTATAATCGTTTGCCCACCAATCGACATCTGTCTTAGCAGTTTTTGGTAAACCAGAATGAGGGAATAACAATTCATCAAACTGAGTAAAGGTCAAAGTAACTTGGGAACCGCCATTCGTTTTCAAATAATGAGTAATTGTATCATATTTTTTCTGTCGTGTATGTACCATTTTCCAGCGCCTCCCTTTTCTCTATCATACCTTATTATAACGTTTTTTTCCAAAAATCTCACAAAAAAGATGAGAGAAAAAGTTGCTATTCAGTTGATTCTTTTTTATACTGACTTTATTACGAGAGAAAAGGATACCCATATGTTAGAAAGCTATATTACAGTCAAACAAGATGGTTTCAGCGAGATTGAAATCAAGAAATCGCGGTTTATCTGTTCTGTAAAGCGCGTAACATCAGAAGAAGAAGCAAAAGCCTTTATCGCCGCAATAAAAAAAGAACATTGGAAAGCCAATCATAATTGTAGTGCTTTTGTGATCGGCGAAAAAAATGACATTCAGCGGAGCAGCGATGACGGCGAACCTAGTGGCACTGCTGGTGTTCCAATGCTGGAAGTCTTAAAGAAAAAAGAGTTAATCAACGTAGTGGCTGTTGTCACTCGTTATTTTGGCGGAATAAAATTAGGCACTGGTGGTTTAATCCGAGCATATAGTCATGCTCTTTCCCACACTTTAGATGAAATTGGTTTAGTCATTGGCAAATTACAACAAGAACTATTGATTACGATCGCCTATCCTTTATTAGGAAAAGTCCAAGCCTTTTTGGAACATAGTCCCTACACGCTTAAAGAAACTATTTACACAGAGTCTATTCAGTTAATTTGTTTAGTAGATGAACAAGCAACAGAAACATTTATAGCTGAAATGACGGATCTACTTAACGGCCAGTTGACAATTGAAAAAGGCGCAACAAGCTATCACGAACTACCATTTAACGAAAAAGGAGCACAAGCAAATGACATTTGAAGAAGTATTGCCACAGATTAAAGCAGGAAAAAAAGCCGTACGTAAAGGCTGGAGCGGTTTTGAACTTTTTATTGAATTACGTGATGAAATTGGCACCTCCGAAGGTGAATTTTTACAAGTTACCCCGTATTTTTTAATCAAAACTTCTGATGAAGGCTACAGCATGTTTTCACCAACACCTTGTGATGTCTTAGCAGAAGATTGGGTGATTGTTGAAGCATAACTACACACATAAGGTCTGGCAGATTACGGCGATTGCTCGTTCTTCCAGACCTTAATTTTTAAATGTTTAAAGGAGTTTTTCTTATGCCAAAAGAATTTGAAACAAAACGGGTGCTTGTAACCGGTGCAGCTTCAGGGATTGGCCAAGCACAAGCAATTGCCTTTGCTGAGCAAGGTGCTGAAGTTATTGGCATCGACCTAGACGAAACGGGGTTAAAGCAGACAGCCGCACTGGTTAACCTAGATTCTACTAAGCCATTTACTTATTTTGTCGGTGATGTGTCTTCTCCCTCATTTGTGCAAGCCACGATGAAACAAATTGTGAAAGACAACGGCCAAATTGATATTTTATTAAATACGGCAGGTATTTTAGATGATTATCGTCCTTCTCTAGAAACTTCGGAAGCTTTATGGGATCAAATTTTAGCAACCAATTTAAAAAGTGTCTTTTTAGTGACCAATGCTCTATTACCTTATTTCCTCCAACAAAAAAAAGGAGTAATCGTTAACATGGCATCTATCGCTGGCTTAGTAGCTGGGGGCGGCGGCGCAGCGTACACTGCCTCTAAACACGCAATCATCGGGTATACAAAACAACTTTCCTACGATTATGCCAAATTAGGCATTCGAGCAAATGCGATTGCGCCAGGTGCCATCCAAACACCCATGAACGCAGCTGATTTTGCAGGAGAAGGTGAAATGGCTACTTGGGTAGCACGTGAAACACCCGCGGGCCGTTGGGCACAGCCACAAGAGGTAGCAAAACTTTCATTATTTCTAGCTAGTGATGACGCTGATTATATCCATGGCACAGTTATGACCATTGATGGTGGTTGGACCATGAAATAAAAAGACTTTACAGAGTGTCTGTTCTTCAGTAACATGTAACACAGTGAGGCAACTCACACCATAACACTTCAGTTGGCTTTGCTGCCCTTCCTTTGGTTATGGTTATCACTAAAACACGTCGTTGTTTTATAAAGGAGAATCTTAAATGAATCATTCATCAAATCCACAAACCAGTACGTGGTCAGCTACGGCTTTGGCTAAAATGGCGCTGGTTACCGCTTTGTATGTCGTTGTCACTGTACTTCTCGCTCCGCTTAGTTTTGGTCCGATACAGCTTCGTCTTGCCGAATTATTTAATTATTTAGGCGTTTTTAACAAGCGATATATCTGGTCCATTACGTTAGGGGTTGCGATTGCCAACGCCGCTTCGCCTCTTGGTATCATCGATATAGTCATCGGTAGCGCTGGAACGTGCGCAGTCTTATGGATTGCCTATTTTGCGACAAAAAATCAGCAAAATTTATTGATTAAACTAATGCTGACGGCCATTCTTTTTGCTTTGTCCATGTTCACTGTCGCCGGACCCTTAACGTTCTTTTATCAGTTACCTTTTTGGTACACATGGTTGACCGTTGGACTTGGTGAACTTCTTTCAATGACCGTCGGCGGTATTCTGATTTACGTATTAAATAAAAAAATACAGCTTGTAAAACGCATCGAAGAATAAAAAAGCGCTTGGGGTTTAAACCCCAAGCGCTTTTTAGCACTATCCTTTAGGTTGAATGAAGTCTGCTTGCCATTTTCCAAGAGATGGATTGTAATCAAAATACCAAAGTTGTGAAAAATATTGTTTTTGATGCTTGTATCCCGATAAAACACGACCGCTTTGAGTATCTTCCTCGTAGTCAATACAAGAAAAATGAAGCATCAGTGAAAAACTGGTTTCACTAATAGGATGATAATTCGAAGCTGGCGCTACTTTCACTTTTTTTACATGATTTCTGATGCCCGCTTGTTGATTTGCTTGTAATACTGCAAGATGTTTTTGATAAAGTTTTTCTGTATAGTTATCTTTGACTACAGACAAATTTTCTTGATCCCACGCTTGTTGTATTTCTAAAAACGTTTGTTGTATTTCTTTTAAGAGTGCCTTTTTTTCTTTTGATGTTCCAGGTAATGCTGCCCACATTTCTTGAAAAGCACCTTCATCGACTGGTTGATTTCTACGGCGTCTTTGCCAAATCATCGCGCCCCCAAAAAGAACAAAAAACACTGTTGAAATTAAGCCTTCCAGTGGCGTTGTGTTGCTGGTCCCGGTCTCGTTATGATGAACATAACTTCTTGATCCATCACCGCTTGGCGAAAAACCATTCGAGGGATTACCTCCGCTAGGACTTTCTACACGTCCGCCGCCATAGCCACCAGCTACAGCCGCCGCTTGATTAGGCCATAAACAAAAGGCCATGGCACAGCCCACAAAAACCAAAATTAACTTTCTCATTCTCTCACCTTTCGACCCCTTCAAACCAACAAATGAATAAATAGACGCAGAATACTAAACAAAGCGCCAAGATTAACAATGATTAATAATACCTTCAGCCATCTGCCATATGGTTGTACTGATTGATAACTTCGTTGATAAATACTCAAGCCAAACAGGACCGCTGGCCACATAAATATACTAGATCTTGGGCCAAACGAATTACCCTCGCCCAAAAAATTCACATGAATGGGCACATGAGCTGGTAAATCAGGATAAACCACCACACTTAATAACAGTAAACTGACTGCCAAGACACTTGTAACAATAAACAACCGTTGACTAACTTTTTCAATCTGCTTGTTTCTCATTATCTTAGTTTTCTCCTCTATTTAATGATAGATATACTTTCAGTTTATGCCTCCCTATCTGAATTTGCAATAAAAAAAAGACAAGGAAACATTCGATTAAATGTCCTTGCCTCTGTTTTTAAAAACCTTAAATCAAGCCTTTCACACCTATATCTTTTCGATAGTACATTCCAGGAAATGAGTAATTATCCAATGTTTGATAAACTTTTTTGCGGGCTTCTTCAAGAGTCGAAGCAGTTGCTTCTGCTAAAAAGATTCGTCCGCCAGCCGAAACCAGAGCCTGTTCTGAACGAGTTACCCCTGCATAATAGATGGTTTCACCAGACATTTCTGGCAATGGTAGATTTGTCTTGTATTGATTAGGATAGCCTTCTGCTGCTACAACAACACCAACACTCGCTAACTCATTCCATGCAATCGTTGGTTGCTCTTTCACCAGCAATGAAGAAATTATTTCTGAAAGGGGACTCTCTAAACGTGCCAACACAACTTGTGTTTCTGGATCCCCAAATCGAGCATTAAATTCAATAACCTTGGGGCCAGTTGCTGTTTGGATTAAACCAGCATATAAAATCCCTTGAAACGGACGTTTTTCAGCCACCATTCCTTTAGCAGTCGGTTTCAGGACTTGGCTAATGGCTTGCTGAACCGCTTCTTCTGGGATCTGAGGCACTGGTGTGTAAGCACCCATCCCCCCTGTATTCGGACCAGCATCCCCATCGAAAATCCGCTTATGATCTTGAGCAATCACCATCGGATATACCTTCTCATTAGAAACAAAAGCCATTAAGGAAAATTCTTCTCCTTGCAAAAATTCTTCGATTACAACCGTTTGACCGCTTACTCCAAATTGTTGATCCTCCATCATCGCAACTAGCGCCCGTTTTGCGGCTGCTTTTGTTTCGGCAACTACTACTCCTTTTCCAGCTGCCAAACCATCCGCCTTAATAACAATTGGTACTCCTTGCTGTTCAATATATTCTAAGGCAGGTGCCAAACGTCGAAAGACCCGATATTCCGCCGTTGGAATCTGGTATTTTTGCATAAAATCTTTCGCAAAACTTTTTGAACCTTCAATTATTGCAGCTGCTTTTGTCGGGCCAAAAATCAGTAATCCCGCTGCTTGAAAGGCATCTACAATCCCTTCAATTAATGGCGTTTCTGGTCCGACGAATGTCCAATCAATCTGATTATCCTTCGCAAATTGAATTAGTTCCGTTTGCTGCTCTTCACCGATAGGTACAGTCCGAATATTATCACCACTCATACCAGGATTACCTGGTGCACAATAAACAGTCTTGACTTTGTCTTCTCGCTGTAATTTTTTGGCGATTGCATGTTCACGACCACCACGCCCAATCACTAATATATTCATCGGTTTCTCCTTTAAAAATTAATGTTTGAAATGACGAGTCCCAGTAAAAATCATCGCAATACCATAATGATTCGCTAGATCGATTGATGCTTGGTCTTTAATGCTCCCGCCTGGCTGAATAATTGCTTGAATGCCATGTTGTGCAGCATATTCCACGCTATCTGCCATGGGGAAAAAGGCATCACTTGCTAAGACGGCCCCTTGTAATTTTCCAGCTGCTTGGGCTTGATCAACTGCAATTTTTACTGACCCAATTCGATTCATTTGACCAGCGCCAATCCCCACCGTTTGGCTTTCATTGGCTAAAACAATAGCGTTTGATTTTACATGCTTGACTGCTTTCCAAGCAAAGTTCAATGCGTCTCTTTCAGCTGGTGTGGGTTTGCGCTCTGTAACAACTTGCCATGCTTGGTCATTTTCAACAACTGTATCTTGTTCTTGAATTAATAACCCGCCCATAACAGAAACTAATTCCACCGCTTTTTTTTCTTGAGCATGAAAATCTAACGTTAACAAACGAAGATTCTTTTTCTGAGATAACAGTGCCAGAGCTTCTTCTTCAAAACTAGGCGCAATAATTATCTCTAAAAAGATTTGATGCATTTCAGCCGCAGTCGCTTGGTCCACTGGACGATTCAAAACAACAATGCCACCAAAAATTGAAACTGGATCTGCTTCAAATGCCTGACGATAGGCTGCCAAAATCGTTTTTCCTGTTCCAATTCCACATGGGTTCATATGTTTAACAGCGACGACCGTTGGTTCTGTAAACTCGCTAGCAATCCGGAGCGCTGCATCAGCATCTCGAATATTATTATATGAAAGTTCTTTGCCATGAAGTTGTCGAGCGGAAGCAATGGATAATGATACAGGTACAACGGATTGATAAAAGGTGGCTTGTTGATGGCTATTTTCACCATAGCGCAATGTTTGCTTACGTTCATAAGTAAGCGTTTGTTTCTCTGGCTCAGTTTCACCCACTTGCGTCGTTAAATAGTCAGCGATAAGCGCGTCATAAGCAGCGGTATGACGAAAGACTTTTGCTGCTAATCTTTTTCTAGTGGCTAACTGGCTAGTTCCAGTGCTGCTAATTTCACTTAATACCTGTTCATAATCACTAGGATCAACCACTGCTGTTACGTCTTGATAATTTTTTGCCGCTGAACGTAACATGCTAGGACCGCCAATATCAATCATTTCAATCGCTTCTGCTTCAGAGATCGCTGGTTTTAAAATTGTTTCTTTAAATGGATAAAGATTCACTACTACAAGGTCAATAAATTGAATGCCTTGTTCAGTCAGTGCTTTTTGATGCGCTTGGTTTCCCCTTTTTGCCAAAAGTCCGCCATGGATATTCGGATGTAACGTTTTGACACGGCCATCTAACATTTCTGGAAAGCCAGTGATGTCGTCAATAGCAAGTGTCGGTACCCCCGCTTCTTCTAAGACACTCCTTGTACCCCCAGTGGAGATAATTTCAAAACCATTTGCAACTAAGCCTGCTGCAAATGTTGTCACTCCTGTTTTGTCTGAAACGCTAATCAATGCTCTTTTGGTCATTTCATTGTCTCCTTTACAATTTGTGAAATTATTTTTGGGTACCATTCGTGCTCAAGAGCATGAATTTTCTCTGCTAATGTGTCCAATGTATCTTCAGTATCAATCTTGGTTGTTGTTTGAAAAATAATCGGTCCTGTATCAACCCCAGAGTCAACATAATGGATAGTGATTCCTGTTATTTTCACTCCATAATGAAATGCCTCTTCAATTCCGTGAAGACCTGGAAAACTAGGTAACAGAGAAGGATGAATATTGACGATTCTCTTTGGATAAGCCTCCAGTAAAGTCTTGCCGATAATTCTCAAATAACCAGCTAACACGATTAAATCGATCTGATGCTCTTTTAAATGTTTCAATACTTGTTCTTCATACTGCCCACGAGATGGAAAATCAGATGGTGAAAAGCAAACAACGGGAATCTTGCGTTTTTGGGCACGGGTCAATACATAGGCTTCAGGCTGGTCACAAAAGACTAAGCTCAACTGCCCTGCAATTTTTTTCTGGGAAAAAGCTGCAGCAATCGCCTCAAAATTGCTACCATTGCCAGATGCAAAAACAGCTATCTTCATAAGGCTTCCTTAAAAATAACGGCTTTCGTTTTCCTAGGTACCAAACGACCAATTTCAAAAGCTTCTGGCAAAAGCTCCTGAACTTTTTCAACATGCTCTGGACTCACCGCTAAAATCATCCCTAAGCCCATATTGAAAATTTCATACATTTCTTCAGGTGGAATTTCACCGTATTTTTGAATCAATTTAAAAATTGGTAGCACTGGCCAACTATTTAATTGAATCTCTGCAGCTAATGCGGAAGAAAACATTCTTGGTAGATTTTCTAAAAACCCGCCGCCAGTAATATGCGCAGCCCCATGCACGAGTCCTGCTTTTAACAATGGCAATAATTCCTTGACGTAAATTTTTGTTGGTGTTAATAATTCTTCCCCTAACGTTTTGGGTGCCAATTCTGGAAGCTTGTCCGTTGTTTTAAACGAATGTTTCTTAAAAAAAACATTTCTTACTAAAGAGTAACCATTAGAATGAAGACCACTTGAAGGAAGACCAATCAAGAAATCGCCTTCTTTTACGTTACTTGGAGTCAAGAGTTGACTTTTCTCAGCAATACCCACGGCAAAACCAGCCACGTCATAAGCATCTGCTTCATACATATCAGGCATTTCAGCTGTTTCGCCCCCAATTAAGGCTGCATTCGCCTCACAACAGCCAGCCGCAACACCCGCAACAATTGCTTCAACTTTAGCTGGGTTAACGGTCCCTAACGCTAAATAATCTAAAAAATATAACGGTTCGGCGCCTTGTGCGACGACATCATTGACACACATTGCTACACAATCAATTCCGATTGTCTCGTGTTTCTGTTCTTCAATTGCCAAGAGTAACTTTGTGCCTACGCCATCCGTTCCTGATACCAAAACTGGTTCTTTAAGCTTGTAACTACTTAAATCAAAACAACCACCAAAACCACCAAGCATGCCCAACGTTCCCGTCCGTTGTGTCTTTTGGCTATGCTTTTGAATTCGTTCCACTACTTCGTATCCTGCCTCAACATTTACGCCAGCTTTTGAATAGGCATTTTCCATGTCAATTCCTCCTAGTTTCTTTTTTCAAGGATGCTTGATATTGTTCTTCATAATCATACAAAGGCGTTGGATAGTCTCCATTAAAGTAAGCCATACACAGCCCAGAATAAGGAGCATCGTAATTTAATTGAATCCCATCAATCAGCCCTGCTTCACTCAAAAAAGCCAGCGAATCTGCGCCAATCTGCTCTTTGATTTCTTCAATTGAATAGTTTGCCGCAATTAGTTCGTCCCGCGTCTGTATATCAATGCCATAAAAACACGGATATTTTAATGGTGGTGAAGCAATTCTGACATGAACTTCTTGCGCTTCTGCTTCTTTTAATAAATGGATAATGCGCCGAATAGTGGTTCCGCGAACAATCGAATCATCTACTAAAACGACTTTTTTTCCTTTGACCACGCCACGAACTGCCGATAGTTTCATACGGACACCTTGTTCTCTTAATTCTTGTGTCGGCTGGATGAATGTTCGAGCGACATATTGATTTTTTACTAAACCTAGTTCGTAAGGTATCTGTGCTTCTTCTGCATAGCCGCTAGCTGCAGACAATGACGAGTTCGGTACCCCAACTACCATATCAGCTGCGACTGGACTTTCGATCGCCAAGTTCTTCCCCATTCTTTTACGAGCTGTATGCACATTAACTCCAGCAATATTTGAATCTGGTCGTGCAAAATAAATATATTCCATTGCACAAATTGCCGGTTGGACTTCCGTAGTGAAAACCTCTATTTTCAAGCCTTCATCAGAAATGATGACTACTTCACCAGGCGCCACATCTTGAATAAAGCGAGCCCCAACTGTTTCTAATGCACACGTTTCGGATGCCACAACGTACGCCCCATTGTTCATTTGTCCGATGGAGAGAGGGCGAAAGCCGTTGGGATCCAGTGCAGCAATCATCATCGTTTCTGTTAATAAAAGATAAGCAAAGCCCCCCTTAACCAAATTCAAGCTCTCTTTTAGTTTATCGAGAAACGAGACAGCAGTGCTTTTTCGAATCAAGTGCATTAAAATTTCAGTGTCTGAATTGGAATGAAAAATAGCTCCTTCTCTTTCTAGTTGTTTTCGTAAACGCTTGGCATTTGTCAAATTGCCATTGTGTGCTAACCCAATTTGACTATCATAAAATTTAAATAAAAATGGCTGAATATTATCCACGCTACTCGTACCAGCGGTTGCATAGCGTACATGACCAATAGCCGCCGTTCCTTCTAACGCATTCAGTTGTTCTTGCTTTTGGAATACTTCTGCTAATAAACCTAAATCACGGTGGCCATCTAATTTCCCAGAATTGTTCGCCACAATTCCCGCGCCTTCTTGGCCTCGATGCTGTAAGCTGTGTAAACCAAAATAGGTCACTTGTGCCGCATCAGGATGACCCCAAATACCAAAAATACCACACTCTTCATTTAAGCTTTTTGCTTCATAAGACATGGAATCGCATCCTCCCATAAGGCTTTGGCTTCTTTTGTTGAACAATCGATCACATCATCTAACGCATGAATGATCAAACCAGTTTCAGTCACTTTCCCAATATGTTGAGCTTTTCTTCCGATAAGTGTTTCAAATGCTTCTTGATGCTGGGGACTAACTGAAAGAATAAAACGGGATTGCGTCTCCGCAAATAGATATTCTTTTGTTAATGGCAGTGTCACCTGTAACCCCAGTTCGTTAGCAAAAGCCGACTCGGCTAAAGCAACGGCAACGCCACCTTCAGCGCAATCATGCGCGCTAGCAACTAGGCCTGCTTGAATTGCTTTTAAAACTAATTCTTGGTTTGCTTTTTCCTCTTTTAAATCAAATGAGCGTAATTGCCCTTCAATTCGACCCAGTTGCATTTTTTGAATTTCTGAGCCGTTAAAATCTGCGTGGGTTTCACCGATGAGATAAATTAAGTCATCCACTTGTTTTAACGCTTGTGTGGTAATTTGTGAAACATCTTCAATCACGCCCACCATGCCGATCATTGGCGTTGGATAAATGGCTTGACCATCTGTTTCATTGTAAAGAGAGACGTTCCCTGAAATCACGGGTGTTCCTAGCTGACGGCAGGCTGCGGCGATTCCATCCGCTGACGTCCATAATTCCCAAAAACTTTCTGGTTTATCAGGGGAACCATAATTCAAACAATCAGTGATAGCCAAAGGTTGTGCTCCACTTGCTACAATATTACGGGCTGCTTCTGCAACCGCAATTTGCCCACCTATTTCAGGATTTAAATACAAATAACGGCTATTACAATCTGTCGTCATCGCTAAGGCTTTATTGGTGCCCCGCACTCTTAAAACAGCTGCATCACTTCCTGGTTGCACCACTGTATTCGTTTGTACTTGACTATCATAGGTTTCGTAAACTGATTTTTTTGATGCAATCGTTGGCTGTTGCAATAGGCGTTTTAATAATTCCGTGCTATTCGTAATTTCTGGAATGAAGGGCGCTAATTTTTTAAAAGCACGCATCCGCTCTGGTTCTTGATAGGCTTTCTGGTAGACAGGGGCTTCTTCTGCCAAAGCATCTACTGGTACATCTGCGACTATTTTGCCACCGTGAAAGACACGATACTGTCCATCATCTGTTACGGATCCAATCGCTACCGCTTCTAAGTCATACGTTTGAAACAATTCACAAACTTGCTGTTCTGCTCCTTTTTCCACACAGATTAACATCCGTTCTTGGGACTCAGACAAGAGCATTTCATAGGGGCTCATCAGCGTCTCTCTCTGCGGAACTTTATCCAGCTCTAGAATCAAGCCTGAACCTGCTTTTGATGCCATTTCAGCACTTGAAGAAACCAAGCCAGCCGCCCCCATATCTTGGATGCCGATTAAAATATCTTGATGATTTTTGATTAAATCAAGACAAGCTTCCAATAATAATTTTTCCATAAACGGATCACCTACTTGTACCGCAGATCGTTGCTGTTCTTCACCTTCACTAAATTCTTCTGAAGCAAAGGTCGCACCATGAATTCCATCACGTCCTGTTTTCGCACCTACGTAAAGAATGCTATTTCCGACGCCTTTTGCTTGGCCTTTTTGAATCTCATCATGACGAATCAATCCCACACACATAGCATTGACAAGTGGGTTTCCTTGATAACATGGCTCAAAAGCAATTTCGCCGCCAACGGTTGGAATACCAATACAATTTCCATAACCGCTAATCCCCGCCACAACTTCTTGAAACAAATAACGTGTTCGTGCATCCGTCAGTTCGCCAAATCTTAACGAATCCAGTAAAGCAATCGGCCGCGCCCCCATACTGAAAATATCGCGAATAATTCCACCAACGCCTGTAGCTGCTCCTTCGTAAGGTTCCACTGCAGAAGGATGATTATGGCTCTCTGCTTTAAAAACAACAGCTAATCCGTCACCAATATCGACAATCCCAGCTCCTTCACCAGGGCCTTGAAGCACTTGTGGCCCTTCCGTCGGAAACTTTTTTAAAACGGGCTTGGAATTTTTGTAAGAGCAATGTTCACTCCACATCACGGAGAATAAGCCAGTTTCTGTATAATTAGGTTCTCTTTGCAAAATGGTCTCAATCTGATGATATTCTTCATCTGTTAGTCCCCATTCTGCATACAACCGTGTCTCCTTGATTTCTTTTGGTGTTGGTTCATTCATCATTGGCTTAATTCCTTTCCAAAGTTTTTAATGATTGAAGCAAAAAAGCTGCGTCCATCTGTTGAACCTAACAATTCTTCCATCGCTCGTTCCGGATGAGGCATCATTCCTAGAACATTGCCCTGTTCATTACAAATACCAGCAATATTCGCAAGACTCCCGTTCACCTTTTCTTGATACGTAAAAACAATTTGGTTCTTTTCTTTCAGCTCTTTCAACGTTTTTTCATCACAATAGTAATTCCCTTCGCCATGCGCTACTGGTAAATGTATCGAAACATTTTCAGGATACTCGCTTGTAAACTTTGTGTGCGTATTCACTTTCAATGGGACACTTTTACAAATAAAACGAAGCGAATCATTTCTTAGCAACGTGCCAGGAAGTAAGCCAATTTCTGTTAAAATTTGAAAGCCATTACAAGTACCAAAAACCATTTTGCCTTCTGTAGCAAAGCGAATCACCTCATTGATAATTGGCGAAAACCGAGCAATTGCACCACAACGTAAGTAATCGCCATAAGAAAAACCACCAGGCAACAATACGCCATCAAATTTTGCTAAAGAAGTGGCATCGTGTCGGACAAATTCTGCATCGACGCCCATCACCTCTTTGACAGCCCAGAATAAGTCTGCATCACAATTGGATCCTGGAAAAACAATCACTGCCAATTTCATTTAAATTTCCTCCAAAGATAAAATTTCAAAACGATAGGATTCCATATTTACATTGGCTAATAGTTGATCACAAATTTGTTCAATTTTCTCTTCAATTGCTTCTGTCTGCTGGACGTGCATTTCAAAATACTTACCGACACGGATTTCGGCTACTTCTGTAAAACCAAGCCGATGGACTGCTTCCTTAACCGCTTCACCTTGGGGATCCAAAATTGATTCTTTATACGTAACATAGACTTTGACAAAATACATACGCGCTTCCTCCTCAATTAGCTGTTAGTAAACGTTGTAAAACTTCTTCATATACAGGAACTATTTCTCCTAATTCACGGCGATAAACATCTTTATCCAGATGTTCGTTTGTGTTTAAATCCCATAGACGACAGGTGTCTGGAGAAATTTCATCTGCCAGTAACAATTGATTGGCCTTCGTCCGACCAATCTCGATTTTAAAATCGATCAAACAAATATTGAGGCGTTGAAAGAGTTGACTAAGCGCCTGATTAATTTGTAAAGCCAATGCTTTAATCTCCACAATTTCAGCAGGAGTGGCTACTTTTAGAAATTGAATATGGTCTTCGTTAATAAAAGGATCATCCAGACGATCTTCTTTGTAATAAAATTCAATAATGGGCGTCACTAATTTAGTGCCCTCTTCAATCGCTAAACGTTTTGAAAAACTTCCTGCCGCATAATTACGTACGACAACTTCCAAAGGAATCATTTCTACGGCCTGAATTAATTGTTCGTGTTCAGATACTTTTTTGATAAAATGATTGGGAATCTTCTGTTGCTGTAAATGTTCAAAAATTAGACTAGTGATTTGATTATTTAAAGCGCCTTTCCCAAGAACTTTGTCTTTTTTTTGACCGTTTAAAGCTGTTGCTTGATCAAGATATTCCACAAAAAGAACCGCTGCATTTTCTGTTTGATACAACTTCTTCGCTTTTCCTGTATACACAAGTGCTTTCTTTTCCATTCTTTCCCTCTTCTCGTTAGCTTCATGAACCCTATTCTTTCTAAGCCAGCCGATTTACATCAGACAAAGACTTACATTAGTTACAAAAAAAACAATAATCGTTCGTGTTTATCGAATGTAAAAATAAAAAACTTGCTTGGAGCAAGCATTTATTAAGTTACATTCCAAATACCAACAGTCTCAATTTCCTTTAACGTTTCTGATAAACAAGGTGTTGTAATGGTGACGTGGCCCATTTTTCTGCCAACTTTTGATTCGGCTTTTCCATAGTAATGGACTTGCCAAGTGGGTTTTGACGTGCATAACTGGTAGCTTTTTTCTAAGTGTTCACCTAAGAGATTCACCATAACCACTGGTTGAAGTAACTGGGGTAACCCAATGCCCCAATTGCTAATCCCTCGAATATGCGCATCAAATTGACTAAATGAGCAAGCTTCAATAGAGTAATGACCTGAGTTATGAGGCCGTGGCGCTAATTCATTGACGTACAACTCTTCTGAATCCGTTAAAAACAGTTCGATAGCTAAAACCCCAGATAAATTTAATTCCTCAGCAATGTGTTGCGCCAATTCCGCTGCTTTTTGTTGCACATTCTCAGAAATTCGAGCGGGCACAATTGATTCATGCAAGATATTCTTTCGATGAATGTTTTCAGATACAGGAAAGCTTTGGTAACCATGCTTATTCCCTGCAACGATGATTGAAAGTTCTTTAGTGAAAGGCACCCACTTTTCTAATTCACAAGTGGCGTTAGCTAATAATTCAGTCGCTTGGGAGAAATCCTCTTCGCATTTTAAGACGACTTGTCCTTTTCCATCGTATCCACCTTGAATAGTTTTTAAGACACATGGAAAACCAATCTTTTCTGTTGCTTGTGGCAGCTCTTTCTGACTTTTTACTTCCGCAAAAGGGGCAATCTTACAGCCAATCGATTGAAGAAACGTTTTTTCAAGCAATCGATTTTGAGTAATTTTTAACAATTCTGTTCCTTGTGGCAACTTTTCTAGTGGAATGGCCTTTTCTAGGGAGGCCACTTCAATATTTTCAAATTCATAGGTGATCACATCGCATAACTCTGCTAGTTCAGTTAAAGCAGGTGTCTGATCAAAGGCTGCCACAATTTGACGGTCAGCTACTTGACCAGCTGGACTATTGAGCGTTGGGTCCAACACAATCATTTGGAAACCCATTTTTTTACCACTCATGACTAGCATTCGCCCTAACTGTCCCCCACCTATAATGCCAATAGTTGCTCCGACTTTTAAAGGTTTATTCAAGTTGTTCCCCACTTTCCATAACCGCTTTTTCCAATGATTGTCGTCTTGCTTGGATTCTTTCTGCTAACTGTAAATCATCAATACTTAGTATTTCTGCAGCTAATAACCCAGCATTGGTAGCACCTGCTGAGCCAATCGCAGTTGTTGCTACAGGAACTCCCCCTGGCATCTGCACAATAGACAACAGTGAATCAATACCGTTTAATGTTCGTGTTTTAACTGGAACACCAATGACAGGTAAGGTTGTCTTTGCAGCTACCATCCCTGGTAAATGGGCCGCTCCACCAGCGCCAGCGATAATAACCTTCAATCCTTTTGTTCGTGATTCCTCTGCAAAACGAAACATCAAATCAGGGGTCCTATGTGCTGATATCACTCGTTTTTCATAAGGAATTTCCAACTCTTCCAACACAAGACAAGCAGCTTTCATCGTTGCCCAGTCTGAGGTACTTCCCATAATCACAGCGACTAATGGTTTCATGAATGTAATAACTCCTTCCGCCTTTTTTCACTGTTATTCTAACAATGAGAAAAAGAGATGTCAAAGAAAAACCGAAATATTATAGATTAAAATTATATAATGTTCGTGTTTATCAAAAAAAGAGTCATCGGAAAGATGACTCTTTTTTGCTATTTTTAGCGTTGCTTCCTCTTTAAGAAGAAACGTCGCCTGTATTAATAACTGGTTGTGTGCCCTTATCAGTAATGATTGAGACTAGTAAATTATTAATAAGTTGTACTTTTCGTTCATCGGTAAAATTAATTTCTTGCCCTTCTTCAATCTGTTCTAAGGCCATTTGTGTCATGCTTACCGCACCTTCAACAATTGTTTGTCGAGCCGCTAAGATTGCTTTTGCTTGCTGTCTTTGCAACATGGAGCTAGCAATTTCAGTTGCATAAGCTAAATGATTCAACCGTGTTTCGATAACCTCTACACCAGCCACTGCTAAGCGTTCTTGCAATTCTTTGGTTAACTCCTCGGAAATTTGTTCGGTATTTCCTCGCAGAGTTACATCATTATCTGAAAAAGTGTCATAAGGATATTGTGTTGCTACATGCCGGATTGCCGTTTCGCTTTGAATTTCCACAAAGTCTTGATAATAATCGACATTAAATAACGCCTTAGCTGTATCGACTACCCGAAAAACAATGACCGCAGAGATTTCGATTGGATTCCCGTCAGAGTCATTGACTTTTAATAGAGAACTATTGAAATTTCGCACTTTCAAAGAAATGTTCATTTTTTGCGTAAATGGAATGGTAATAAACAACCCATTTTCTTTAATCGTACCTAAGTAGCGACCAAAAAATAAAATAGCTTTCGCCTGATTGGGACTAACAATGGTTAAGGAACTTAAAAATAAAATAGCCCCAACTAACAAAATAATACCTAAAACAACAAGAACTCCATTGGTATGACTTGCTCCATAAATAAATAAACCAATTCCCGCAATTAAAATAACTAATAAGCTCGCAATTCCTACGTAGCCACTCATATAAAATGTTTTTTTCTCTTCCATCTGTTTCACTCTCCTAACTCATTTATCTGGTCCTTATTATACACCTCATTGCCTTCAATAGAGTAACTTTTAACATTAAATAAACTGATTTTTTCGGGGCTCTTGTAGTATACTGAGAACAAAGAAATCCCAAGAAAAGGAGTGATAGAATGCGCTATTTAAGCAAGGACATTTTAGAGGAAGTCATCACTCAACGCCCCTCCGACTCTTATAAAAGCAATTTTGGGCGTGTCGTATTAATCGGAGGAAACCGTCAATACGGCGGAGCCATCATCATGAGTACCGAAGCGTGTATCAATAGTGGCGCTGGTCTCACCACTGTGATTACTGATGTTAAAAATCACGGGCCTTTACATGCAAGATGCCCAGAAGCGATGGTCGTGGGCTTTGAAGAAACAGCCCTTCTGACGGACGTCGTAGAGCAAGCGGAGGTTATTTTAATTGGTCCAGGTTTAGGCTTAGATGCTACTGCACAACAAATATTAAAGATGGTACTCGCCCAACATCAAAAACAACAATGGTTAATTATCGATGGCTCAGCAATTACCCTGTTTAGCCAAGGTAATTTTTCCCTTACCTATCCTGAAAAAGTTGTTTTCACACCTCATCAAATGGAATGGCAACGTTTGAGTCACTTACCTATCGAGCAACAAACACTGGCAAATAACCAGCGCCAACAAGCAAAATTAGGCAGTACGATTGTTTTAAAAAGTCATCACACCACAATTTTCCACGCAGGAGAACCTTTTCAAAATACAGGCGGCAACCCTGGGATGGCTACTGGCGGAACTGGGGATACCTTGGCTGGCATCATTGCTGGTTTTTTAGCTCAGTTTAAGCCGACAATTGAAACCATTGCTGGCGCCGTCTACTTACACAGTCTCATTGGAGATGATTTGGCCAAAACTGACTATGTTGTTTTACCAACGAAGATTAGTCAAGCCTTGCCGACATATATGAAAAAATATGCCCAGCCCCACACTGCACCTGATTCTGAACTATTAGAACAGAAGCGTTCGAGATAAAACCCGAAAAGGCTAAATGGTGACAAATTTTGGGTTAAAAAGCAGGATTTAAGCCTGGGCCGAAAATCAAAAGCGATTTTCAGCCCAGGCTCTCTTTTTATTTTTCCTTATAAACATTTTTTAACGTTAATGGAGCGCCAAAGGTATGAAAATTCAAGCCTTTGACTTTATCATTTTGCAGGACTGTTTGTTCATTTTGGCTAAGTGGAATCATGCCAGCAGTCGTTTCAATCACTTCTTTTTCAGCTGCAATCAGTGTCGCCCATCTTTTTTCTGGCTCTAAGGCATAGGTTGTGGCTGCTTCATCTAATAATTTGTCATAGACAGGGTTCTGATAATTGCGATCATTGCCCTTGTATAAAGTCATCAGGGTAGAAATAGGATCTTGATAGTCTGGTGTCCAGTAAATTAAGAATAAATCATAATCACTTTCTCGCCCAAAGTTCAATGCAGCTTCGGTCGGCAATGCGGTTAGCTCTATTGTCAAACCAGGAAACAGTTCTTGTAGCGAGCCTTGCAAACTTTCACCAATTTTTTTGTAAGAACCATCATCTGTTACCATCAATTCAACGTTAACCTTTTCTCCTAATTCTGCTTGTGCTTTTTTCCAATAACTTTGCGCTTTTTCTTTGTTATAAACCATTAAATTACCTGCTTCTTGACGAAAATCGAGGCCCGTTGTGGGATTCGCCACAAAGCCTTCCGTAATCGCACCATGTAGCGCTTTAGAACCATCTGCAATAATATTATTGACTAGATTTTCTTTATCTATGCCTAAAGCCAACGCTTTACGCAGGTTTTCGTTTGCAAGCGGCGTTGCTTGCCCTTTCCGTTTTTGATTTAAGCGCAAATAGTTCATTGTCGCTGTTGGGTACGAATGATACAACGTATTATTTTTATTCTGTTGCGCCAATTCACCACTTAGTGTAGCCACATCTAATTGTCCATCTTCAAAAAGATTCAATGCGGTAGATGTTTCTTTGATAACCGTATAATTGATAATGTCTGAGCGCACGTTCTGGTGATCCCAATAGCGATTATTTTTTGCTAGTTGCCAGTCCATCTTTGTTTGCTGCCAATCTTTTACCACGAACGGACCATTATAGACGACTTTATCACTAGCAGTTCCATAGTCCGCACCAAATTGTTCGACTACTTTTTGATTTTGCGGGAAAAATGTCGGAAAAGCTAACAAGGACGTAAAGTACGGTTTTGGCTCTTTGAGCGTCACCTTTAATGTATAATCATCCACAGCTGTGACACCTAGTTCATTGGGTGCTAATTTCCCAGCTGAGATTTCTGCACCATTTTGAATTGTTTCAACGATGAGGAAACTATAGACAAAGCCGTTTTTAGGATCAATCATTTTTTTCCAAGCATATTCAAAATCATGTGCCGTGACAGGATCATCGTTACTCCAAACCGCTTCTTTTCTCAAAGAAATCGTGTAGGTTTTTCCATCTTCTGAAATCGTCGGCAATGCTTTTGCTACGGCTGGTACCAATTGGTCTTGTTCATCTAAACTATATAACCCTTCAAACGCTGCTGTTTGGACAATAGCATCTGGAAAATCCAATAATACAGAGGTGTTGAGCGTTGTTAATTCTGAAGGTGACATCAGTTGAACGGCTTCTTTGGTATTTTTCTGTTTCTTTTTATTTTCATTTTTATTGGTACACCCAGCTAAAAATCCTACCAATAAAATACAAACCATTATGATTTTTAAATACTTTTTCATCTTCTTTCTCCTATAACTCTTCATTTTTTTATGCTCTTACTTACAGAAAGACAGCTCCCCTTTTATTTTGTCCTTTCCACAAGCATCCAGACAACGACCGCTGGCTCCAACCCATCATTATAATTAATGTGCCCCTCACCAGCTTCAATTAATTGGGCTTGTCCAGCTTTTCCAACTAAGTCTTGACCATCTTCTAAAATCGTATGTGCTTCGCCAGAAATCACATAAGAATATTCATCCTGTTCATGGCGAGCATATCCAGCTAAAGGCCGTTTTTCACCAGGTTGTAATGTAATAACGCCCATTTGAACTTGTGCATTTGGTTGGTTTTCTTTATCAAAAAAAATCGTCATTTCTTCTGATTCTGCTGATTTAATAAGCAATAGCTTTCCCTCCTTTTTTAAATCTTGTATCTTCCATTATTCCTTTAAATAGAATCAAAGTCAATCTTTTTATAGAAAATTCTGAATATTCTACACAAAAAAAAAGAGAGCATGAATTCTCTCTTTTTTGTCTCTTTAAACTTTTACAATCCAACCTTCTGGCGCTTCTTTGTCACCAAACTGTATGCCAACCAGTTCATCATATAGTTGCTTAGTCACTGGTCCAACTTCCGTTTCACTATAAAATACATGAAAATCTGTGCCGTTTTGAATCCCACCAATAGGAGAAATAATCGCCGCTGTGCCACAAGCACCCGCTTCGGAGAAGTCCGCTAATCGATCAATGTAAACGTCTCCTTCAAGCGCCGTCATCCCTAAACGTTCTTTTGCTAGCGTCAATAATGAATATTTAGTAATACTTGGCAAAATAGACGCTGATTTCGGCGTAATAAAAGTACCATCTTTGGTTATGCCAAAGAAATTGGCTGCACCAACTTCTTCAATTTTCGTATGCGTATACGGATCTAAATAAATGCAATCACTAAATTCTTTCTCATGTGCTTCTGCACCTGGTAAAAGACTAGCTGCATAATTGCCCCCCACTTTAGCGGCCCCAGTTCCTCGACCCGCCGCTCGATCATAGTCAGAAACAATAAAGTTCGTTGGTGCTAAACCATTTTTAAAATAGGAACCAACCGGCACGCAAAAAATAGAAAAAATGTATTCTTTGGCAGGTGCTACGCCAATATTATCGCCGACACCAATCATATAAGGGCGAAGATACAACGTACCGCCCGTTCCATATGGCGGTAAATAAGCAAGGTTGGCTTTCACCACTTCTTGGCATGCAGAAACAAAGGTTTCTACTGGTACTTGTGGCATCAGTAGACGCGCACAACTTTTTTGTAGCCGTTTGGCATTTTCATCTGGACGAAACAAATTGACAGAACCATCTGCACATTGATACGCTTTTAATCCTTCAAAACATTGTTGGCCATAATGTAGAGCAGGCGAACCTTCACTAATCGTTAACTGATTGTTATCTGTTAGCGTGCCTTCTTCCCACTTGCCATCTCGCCAATAACTAATATAACGAAAGGGCGTTTTAATGTAAGAAAATCCTAAATTATTCCAATCAAGATTGGCTTTTTCCATTGTCGTAGCACCTCAATTATTTTGATTTTTTATCTTAATTAGTGTAATTGTACCCACCAAAAACTAGAAAAGCAAGTCTTATTCTCATTCTTAACTTTTGTTATTTTTTCTTACTTGTCCATTTCTCCCTCGCAAAAAAAACCTTGATAACCGTTTCTTGAATTGCAACGGAATATCAAGGTTTCGAAAAATTATTCAGTATATTCTTTGGTTTCTTGTAACGTACCATCTTGCTTATAGATTTTCAGCTTTGTTTGCTTATTCCGAGCAATTTCTTGAGCTCGTTCAACCGCCTCTTGTTTGTGGGTAAATGTATTACTTGCTTTTTCAGCGCTGTCTGAAATCACCAACCATTGGCCGTCTTTATATTTAACGTTGACAGCCGCCGTTAATAATTTTCCCGCATGTTTATCCTGTTTATGCGAATCTTGTTTCGTAGGATTTGCTTCTTGTTCGAAGGCCTTTTTGTCTGCTGCACTTGCCTCTTGATACCATTTCTCCGCTTGACTAATCGCAATTGGAATGGCGCGATCATCAGGGTAGCCATCCGCAAGCAACGCATTGCCAATATCTATCGCTTTTTTCCGAATCAAAGGTGCTAAATTTTTCATTGATGTAGGATAATCATTCATATTCCAAGGCATCAAAATCTCCTCCTTAAATTCTGTCTATTACTAGCTTACTACAGAAAAGGAACATTTGAAAAAGAAATGATTACTTTGAATATTTCCTGAACATTCTTGAGAGAATAAACCTAATTTCCCGTCGGCCAAACTTCTCAATCTTTGAGTGTATGATTACTCATTTCCCTTTGAATCAGTTATGATAAAGGAAGAAATAAATAAATTTTTTGGAGGGATTTTCATGAAAATGTCTAAAGTACTCACCACTGTTTTGACGGCAACTGCTGCTCTTGTGTTGCTTAGTGCTTGTTCATCTGATAAAAAAACAGATAGTAGTTCTAGTAGCAAAGAAACAGCTAATTCAAGTACAGAAGTAGTCTCTGGTGCTTCAATTAGTGCCAAGCCTGAAGAGCTCGAAATGGCGTTAAGTGATAAAGGAAATTGGATTGTCGCAGCTACTGACAATGTCACTTTTGATAAAGAGGTAACAGTTGCTGGTACTTTCCATGATAAGGGGAAAGATTCCAACGATGTCTATCGTAAATTAGCACTTTATTCCCAAGATGATAATAAAAAAGTAACTGCTGAATATGAAATCACGGTTCCTAAGCTAATCGTTTCTTCTGAAAATTTCAACATCGTTCACGGGACTGTCAAAGGTGATATTGAGGTGAAAGCAAATGGCTTTACTTTAAATGGTACCAAAGTTAATGGCAATATTACTTTTGATAAACAAGAATACAAAGATTCTGCTGACTTAGAAAAAGATGGTGCCACTGTTACTGGTGAAGTCACCGTAGCCAATAATTAAGTTATTACCAGACAATTTTAACTAGTAAAAAACCAATGACAAATGTTCAATCAAATTTGTCATTGGTTTTAGTTTGTAAACACAGTGCCAGCATTGGTAGATAATTACAAAATGAACTCACTCTTTGCCATAAGCCTAAATAATTAAATGGTTTTACCTGTTGTAGCTGTGGAATCCTTGCTAAGCCATATAAGCCGGCTGCAAGCATACATAAAATAAACAAAAAGCCAAAAAGTTTTTTATTTTTTTGCGAACCGTATTTACTGTAGATAATGGTTAAGACGCCTGATAACAACAAAAAGCCTGTATAACCGACTGCTGATCCTCCGTTATGAAGCGCGGCAGCAACTGTGCCAGCGCTTGAAGTGTCTACGCTGAAGAGCCCACTGAAAATACAATCAAATAAACCATAAGCGCCAATCATTGCCACTACTAACCAAGCCCCTTTTTTCGTTTTTCTGGAAAAAATAGCATATATCCTAGGTAAACTTGCTAACATCAACATTCCCGCAATGATAGTTAACCGATTAAAGTTTTCCCTAACTGGACTATTCACATCACCTAATAAGCTAATTACTTCTGTCAATTGATTGTAACCTTGATCTTTGAATCCGACATAATAAGGTGTAAAAAAATCAAGTAAGACCCCTAAAACTAAAAAATAGCCGCCATATTTTTTTAAAAACTGCATCTATTCACCTCAATTTTGATTTTCTATTTACTTCAAGTATAGCATATCAAAAATTCCAAATAATGAAACTTTCTTTCTCACTAAAAAACTTTTCGTCAACGCGAGACGAAAAGTTTTACTTTAGGATTCAATAGAATCTACAATCTTATCATTTTCTTTTGATTCATTTAGCCACTCCGAGACAATAATTTTAATGATTGCAGCAACAGGAACTGCTAAAAACATCCCTAAGACGCCGAAGTACGCTCCCCCAATCGTGATTGAAACAATAATTAAAATCGGATTGACATTTAGGGCATCTCCCATAATTCGAGGACCAATAATATTGCCGTCAATTTGTTGTAAAATTAATAAAACTAGTAACACCGTAATGGCTTGAGTAACACCACCTGTGAAAAGCGTAATCACACCAGCAACAATTGACGCAAAAATCGAACCAAAATAAGGAATCATATTACAAATACCTAATAAAATCCCCAAAGTCACAGCAAATTTCACATTCAAAATACTTAACAAAATCGTTGATGAAACGCCAATTATACAGGCATCAAGAAATTGGCAACTGATAAATTTATAGAAAATTTTATTCGTTGTATTTAACCAGGTTTGTGTTTGCTTGTACACTTTTTCAGACAGCAATTTGTGGGCAGCCTTTTCAACAAATGTCAAAATAGATTGCTTAAATACCAGCGCATATATTGAGATAATCAACGTTAAAAATGCATTTAAAAAGAATGAGGAAACATTTTTAGTCAACGTTCCTAATGAAAATAACGCTTGTGTCCATTGATTTAAAAAACGTTCCGGCGACAAATCTTTAAGGACACTATTTAAATATTTTTCAATCGCGGCTGTTTTTAAAATCCCTTTATCTTCTAAACTCATCACAAACTGAACCATGTGATCATAAAAAGTGGGTAAAGAGTTTGCTAAATCTACTAAATTACTAATGAGTAGCGGAACGATATAGTTTAATGTCAAAACAAAAATAAACAAAATAATCAGGTACAAAAGGAGTACACTCAAGCCGTGTTTCGCTTTTTTAACGACTGGTAAAGGTACTCTTTCTAGTAATCCCTCGATTTTTTTTTGACTTCCACTCAATAAATAAGCAATCACGAACCCAGTAATGAATGGGGATAAGATGCCTAACAAACCCGAAACGCTATGGACAAAGTGCTGATAATTCGTGATTAATAAATAGCCAACAATCAGCGCCATTACAAATAAAAAGCGGACAACCCAGTAATTCCAATCAACATTGTATTTCTTCAATCACTTCACCTCTAAATAAATTATGCCTATCATTGTAATTGTAAACGATTTGTGGCAAAAGGCAAGTTTGTCCATTCGTTCTTGATGAAATACACAAAGAAGCCTGACACTTTAAAAAATGTGTCGGTTTATTCTGCAGTATAAAAATGAGGCACTAGGCCTTTCTTCTTTTCATAAAAGAAGCAACTTGGGCTACAAGTACGTTTAACTTGTAGACCAAGTTGCTTAGATAGACTAAATTTATTTTTTCGATTCCACTGTGACCGTAAAGTTATCCATAATGAAATCTTTATCGGCACCTGTTGTAAAAATACCAAACGTAGTGTTTCCTGAAGCATCCCCAATTATTTCTGCTTCATAATGCTTGGTTTGACCATCTGCTGCTGTCGAAGTCAACTCACCGACTGGCTTAAAGTCATTGTTATTTTTCAACTCCCCATTAATGGTCCCAGCAGTAAAGACATTTTCACCATCAGTTTGATAATCAAATTGGACCGTATATTTCTTGTTCGGTTCAAATTTAATATTTTGCGGAATTGTTTGAAGCATCAATCCTGCTCCTTGTTTATGGGCTTTCAAGGACCAGTTGCCTTCTAATACATCTGAAACAAGGTTTCCATTCCAACCATATTGTGTGTAAGGTTCATTTCTTTCTGATAAATGAATCCGTGGATCTTCTACACCACCAGCTGAGCCTTTAACAAACGGATATAACCCAACTGCTTGTGTGTCTTCAAAATCTTGCTTAATAACTGTTTGTTTGTCTGGGTTCATGATATCCGTTTGACGCTCAACAATTCGTAAATCATCAAATTTTGTAACGGAATTGCCTTTATCAACCGCTAATGTCACCGAGCCTTTTTTGGCATTATCTGGGATTTCAAAATCAATTCGCATATTTTGCATATACTGCGGATTTTTCCTGCTTGTATGGTTAATATCTGCCTGAATGTAGTTTTGGGCAACCGAATTATTCACTGTCCGCGTATATTTTTTACCACCAATTTTAACAGTTAC
Organism: Enterococcus sp. AZ119; assembly: GCF_050546175.1. NCBI lineage: Bacteria > Bacillati > Bacillota > Bacilli > Lactobacillales > Enterococcaceae > Enterococcus > Enterococcus sp. AZ119. The sequence goes on from NZ_CP172951.1 coordinate 1,531,183, forward strand.
TGTGGCTTTGCGATCATGTGTTTCTGTGTTTAAATACAAACTATATTTTCCTGGTTTAGGAAGATTGATGTCTTGTTTGATTTCGGTTCTTTCTTTTTCTGAACTAAAGACATAATCACCGTTAGCATCTTTTTTAACCTCTCCATCACCTCGGAAAACTTTCCAGTTATTTTTTAAGGTATTGGCTTCATTAAATCCAGGATCTTTAAATGGTGTTCCTGTTCCAAATGTCATCGGTTCAATACTGTCAGGTTCAGCAATGACATACGGTGTATTAGCCTCGGCTTGGATGGTCACTTGGTTATTTGTAGTGGCAATTGCGCCTTTGTCAATACGCCCTTGATCTGTTAATTCATATAAATGTAAATTCGTTTTTCCTTGCATTTTCTTATCCAATGACCAAGTGCTGGTACCGCCTTTTGGATTCCAGTGATATAGTTTGTCTTGACCATTGACATTCCAAGGCAGTAGATACGCATCACCTTTTAGAACTTCTGTCTCATTTAACGTAATGCTTCTTGGCGAATTAGCATCTGCTTGAGTAACGGTCACTTTTTCAGCACCGTTCGCTAATTTAATTGTGCCATAGATTTGACCATCTGCTGCTGTTGTAGTTTCCCAGTTTGTAATTTGGTAATGTTGTAAGAACTTAGTTGGGACATTAATGGCAAAAGTTTTTTGGCGATAGGTATTAAAATTGGTTTTACCCACCCAACCTTCATAGGCTTCAAATTCAGCTCCACCTAACAAAGGGTTGTCGGAAATAATCCAAGTGTCTTTTTGATGATTCCGAATAAAACGAACGATTGTACTGTTAAAGCCTTTCGTTGTTGTACCGCCGTAATCTTTTTCTGCAGACCAATGGTTCCAAACCGAGTCATACTCTAAAGCATTCGGAAATTCATTGGTTGTAAACCAACCGAGTGAATTAATTTCTTTACTTAGTTGACGACTTGCCCAACCTGATTCGCCTTGATTGCCCCAAACATCAACATAAATATAATCTAGATTCGGTGCTTTTTGTTTTAATTCTTTAAAGCGCTCATAGCGACGACCACTCAATGCATCGGATCTTTGTTTAATAAAATAAGACGGATCTAACCAATCCCAGCCACGCTTCGTTGGATCAACTAATTCCTCATTAAATCCTTTTGCTTCTGGGTAAGACTCGGTGTCATTAATATGCACACCGAAAACGGCATTTAATTTATGTCCTTCATCAATTAATTGATTCAACGCTTGTTCCCCACCAGGTCGCTGACCAATAGCACCGTAATCTGGATGCGCAGAATCATGTCCTTCATTTTGATACCCTTTTAGTAAATTCATTTGTCCTAATCCATCTGTTAAATTGTAAATACGTTTTGATTCGTCTAACGTCACTAAGAATGGATTTGTCGCCTGACTAGCAAAGTTAAAAGGAATCCGTTGGTTGACTAATTCAGGGACTTTTTCCGCGCCCATTGGGTTATTCATAATTGAACGGAACCCAATTGCCGCATCTTGCCAATCCACCCGATTGTCGTCGTTGCTATCTTTTGAGAATTTAACTTTCACTTCTGGTGTTTCTCCAGTTGTGTAATCTTCCGGTGCATCAAATGGTCGATAGGTCCATGCCCCACTTGACAAGGTTGTTACAAAACCAGTCGCCGCTTCTTTTGTTTGTTTATGGATTCGATTGTTGTCACTACCATCGACAGAGCCGTCTCCATAGGCGTTCGTCCAAAAACTTGCAGCATAATTCGCCGTATTTAAGAAACCATACATATATTTTTTCGTTTCTTCTTGGCTTGTTGTAGTTAAATCTTGGATAGTATCACCATTTTTATTTCCGTTATTTGCATTTGTCCCAGTATTCATCACAACGCCAGCAAAAGTCGCCCCTTCATCTGTACTATTGACAGAAATCAAGCCTTGATTTGGAATTGAAATTGTGTGTATTTTGGTTCCTTCTTCACGAATATCTGAGAGTTTCATAGCTAATTCTTGGCCTTCGGAAACAGTCAATGTTGTTGTGAAACGCAGACCAATTTCTGGGACAGCTACGTTATAAACGGCTTGATTTGCTTCACTCTTTTGTTTTTCAGCAGTTGCTTTATATGCTTTGCCATCAATCATTACTTGGTCAATTTTCTCGTGTTGGCCATTAAAAATCACTTGATTACTCTGAGGGTCTTCGTAGCGAATAATTCGTGGAAATTGTGGATCAACCACGGCTGTTAAATCTGCGGAAGAGATTTTGTCGCCTTTTTCAGCTTCATTGTCTTTAGCAACAACAATGCTGGCTTTTGCTTTGATGTTTGTATTTTCCAAAGTACCGTCGACTTCAAAAGTTCCTGGTTCTTTGTATGCAGCAGGATCGATTTCATCCCAACGGACTGCTTCATTGGCTTCTTTACCAGTATTATAGGTCACTTTTACTTGTTTCGGTAATTTTGGTGCGACACCAATTTTTGTAAAAACTTTGACTGGCGCAATTTGGGTCACTTCTGGCACAATTTCTGGAATGCTATCTACGGGGCCATTTTTAAAATAGTCATAATTGACAATTTTTTTGTCGTACCACAAACGGACACCCACATGTCCGGCTTCTGTTGGAATTTTGTCTCCATTGGCCAAAACAGGTTCTCCTTCGTAAATCAACGTGGTGTTAAGCCAGATAGTAATTTTTTCACCAACATAACGTACTTTCAACAAATAATTCGTATCTTCATTTAACGTTGGCCCAGAAATTGAATCATTCCACGAATTAGGGCTTTCAACTAACCATTTGCCATTCGCGTTATAGCCTACAAAAACCCAGCTATCTTTGGTATTACCACGAATAATCACACCCGTCCGACCGCTTCCAGCAGTGTATTTAAACCTTGTTTCTACTTCACCATCAGCTAATTTAGGGGAATCTAAATTTAAAGATACGGCATTATTACCTGCTGCTGCATCTCGTGAAATCGCCAATGACTCTCCTGCTAATTCTCGATTTGTTTTACCAATCACATCTTGCCACTCACCAATTTTCCCTCCTGGAAAATCAGATTGCCACAATTTTTCTTCTGTTGCGGTAGGTTCCACCATTGATGAGCTTGTTTCAGTGCTGCTGTTTGTTGTTTCTTCTGCAGACGTACTTAATGGTACTAAAATCGTTGCGCTTGCCAATAGTGTCAATGTACTAAATCGTTTTATTTTTCCATGTTTCATCTGATAAATCAGCCCCCTAACATTTTTGAACACGCTTTCATTATTAACAATTAAAGGGGCGTTCCAAAAATAAATTCTTTTATTTTTGGAACGTCCATCTCTAAATCATTCTCTTAAAAACTTTAATTACTTACGACAACAAGTCAGAATTATTCATCCTCGTCATCTACTGCAACATTTAGCAGCAATTCGTTGACTTTCACAATACTTTCTGCTGATTCCTTAACATAGTCACCTTCGATTGCTAATAAACTTGCATTTACATAGCTGATAACCATCGGTAAATTCATCCCAGTATATAAGTCAAACGAAGCACCTTGCATAATTTTTTTCGATAAAATATTACAAGGTGTCCCCCCTAATAGATCAGCAAAGACAACAAAATCTTCTAACGATTCCGTAATCGCTTCAAATTTTTCTAAAAAGTCAGCTTCACCTTCTTCTGGTAATAAAGCAACAGTGGAAATTGTTTCTTGCGGTCCCATAATCATCTCCGCACTTTTTTTCAATTCCTCGCAAAAACGGCCATGACTTACTAAAACTAAATGTTCACTCATCGATTTTCTCCTGTCTTACTTATTTTGAAATAACACCTAACGCAGACAATGCGACACAGACAATTAATACGATAAAAATGGCTTTAGTAGACGTCATATTCTTTTTACCTAGCATCCAATAAACGCCACCGACAATTCCTGCAGGAAGTAGACGTGGTAAAATCATATCCAAGTTATTTTGCATGTTAAGTGTTACATCCCCAATACTTGGTGCCCATGATAGTTTGACATTAACCATTGTTGCCACTAAAGCGCCAACCATGAAGACCCCTAGTAAAGTTGCAGCGTCTGTTAAGGCAGTTAAGCGGTGTTGCATAGTTGTTACCAAAGAAATTCCTTCGCGATACGCAAATTCCAATTGTTTCCAACGGAAGACCATCACGGCAATTTGAGCAACAATCCAGATAAAGATACCAGTTGGGTTGCCATTAATCGCCATGTTGGCAGCTAGCGCCCCAAAAATAGTTGGAATTAAAGCTGCGAAAATTGAATCCCCAATTGCTGCAAACGGTCCCATTAAACCAGTTTTCAAACCTGAAACTGTTTGTTTTCCAGCAATGCCTTCTTTTTCTTCAATGGCCAAATCGATCCCTGTAATAATTGTATTAAAGAAGTTTGAAGTATTGAAAAATTGCGTGTGTGTTTTCATTACTTCTTTTAATTCAGGCGTATCATCCCCATAAATTTTACGCAATTGTGGCAAAATCGTATACAAGTAACCTGATCCTTGCATTCTTTCGTAGTTCCAACCTAATTGGAAAGTAAACAAGCTTCTGCGATTAATTTGTTTAAAATCTTCTTTCGTCAATTTATAATTAGATTTCGTCATCTTCAATCTCTCCTTCGTCTGAATCATTCGCTGCATGTTCTTTTTTGGCTGCTGGCCCACTCGGAATCATTTGACCATTTTTGTAGCTAATTGCGGCTAAAGCGAAACCAATTAAAGCGACTGCTAACATTGGTAGTGCGTTAAATACACCACTGAAGTCTTTCACAACGCTCGCAACAGATGTTCCTAAAAGTTGCATGTTTGTAAAGATTGTTCCTAGTAAAGCAGTTACAGTGAAACCAAGAATTAAATAAGGGAAATGTTTTTTCACTGGTAAGTAACGTAGTAAAATTGCAAAACCGACCGCTGGTAAGACCGCCCCAGCAACAGACAAGCCATCACCTAACCATTTCAAATCGCCATTTAGGACAGATACAACTTTTTGTACTAAACCACCACCAAAAGCAAGTGCTAAGAAGACTGGAATCATTCGAGAAAGAGACCAAGGTAAGGCACCCATTAAGAAGTTACGTTCAATTCCTTTGTAGTTCATATCTTCGACCATTTTATCAATCCGATGTGCAAAGTAGGTATTCGCAAAACGAGCCAAAATGTCTAATTGAATCATTAAACTAGCAACTGGTACTGCAATAGCAGCGATTGCTTGTTCAGGGTTCATTCCTAAAGACACAGAAAATGCTGTGGCAAGAATCGTGCCTGAGTTAGCATCAATTTTGGAGGCACCCCCGAAAGTCCCAACTCCTAATACAGTTAATTGCATACTTCCACCAATAATAAGTCCTGCTTTAATATCCCCCATCACTAATCCTGCAAAAAGACCTGCAAACACTGGCGCACTTAATGAAGAATAAATTTGTAATTCATCTAAAATTTGGTATCCTGCGTATAATGTTAATAATAAGATCTGCCACCATAAGATATTCATTTTTTGTTCCCTCCTATTTTGTTATCAAACTCATAAAGTCTTCCGCTTTGTCACTTGGCACCATTTGAGCAATCAGATGGACGCCTTTAGCATTTAACTCTTTAAAAACCTCAATATCTTGATCGACCACATTGATTGACTTAGTAATCGACCGTGTTTCGTTTGTTTGTGACATGTTCCCAACATTGATTTCTTTAATCGGCACCCCAAGTTCTACTAGTTTTAATAAACGATCTGGTTTCCGTACCACAATTAGTAAACGTTGTGAGTCGTATTTTCCTGCTAAAATATTTTGAGCAGCTTTTTCAACTGGTAACACGCTTAGTTTCACGCCAGCTGGTGTTGCTAATTTCAAGCCACTTTTTTCAATGGCATTCCCTGCAACCTCATCATCAACGACCATAATTCTGGAAATATTCAATTTTGTCGCCCATAAATTTGCCACTTGTCCATGAATCAAACGTCCATCAATTCTTACGCCAATAATACTCATTGTAATCCCTCTTTCATTTCTTTATATAGTGGTTCTTTTACTAACTGAATTTCTGGTTGGTACGTTCCTTCCGTTTCAAAAATGACGATCTCATTTTGCCCTTCTTTTAATAATCCTTTGGGAATATATAAGGAAAGCGTCGGACCAACATTCCAGAAACGACCAAGATTGGTTTGGTTAACAAAAACAATTCCTTTGCCGAATTTAGAAACATCAATAAATGTATCTTTCACTTCTGCTAACTCCACATGATACTGGTAAAAGCTTGGTTGATCAGGCTGCCATTCTCTTGAATAGTCTACCTGTTCACAGCTTGTCATAGGTAAACAATATTGTTGCCATTGCGTCATAAAATGTAAATCTGCCATGACACCCGTTCGAATCCCTTTTTTCTGAGTATCTGCAAATAGTTTATGCCCGTAATTGACACGACCCATATTTTCCATTAAAATATCGATTTGATTATTCTCTTGCGGCAGTGTAACGTAAATATCTTCGCCAATTTCCGTTTGATATTGCGTTGCTTGATGTACCTGATTGACAAATAATTGCAGACGATCACGACCGTCAATCACTCTTAGCTTTTCTTCTGCAGCATCTTTTTCAATGCTTGTTCGGTAAAGAAGATAGCCGGTATTTTGTCCTAATTGTTCCATGGTTTGCGGATAAACGCTGACCACTGGCTGACTAATCGTTTCTAAAGTCGCAAACAAACTCACTTTGTTGGTTAAAGGAATTGCTGTTTGCGCAAAAGAATCTTTTACTAATGGTTCAGCTTGTGGTAACGCAGGGTACTCTTCGTGAAGCATTTTTTGTAACGCAAAATACTTTTCGGTTGGGTTCCCTTGTTCATCAAGAGGCGCATCATAATCATAGGAAGTGATTTGTGGTAAATCAATGGTTCCTCGTGCGGAGCAGCCATTCATAAACCCAAAATTGGTGCCGCCATGAAACATATATAAGTTGATACTGCCTAATGCTAATGCTTCTCTAACTGATTCAGCCAATTCTTGCGGATCTCGTTTAATAATTGGCTCTTTCCAACGATTAAACCAGCCATCCCAAAATTCCATACACATTAGCGGCCATTTTTTACCATGTTCTTCAAAAAAGGCTTGCATCATACCGAAATTTTCTTTGGCTTTTGAGCCAAAATTTCCGGTTACTAAAATATCATCTTCAATCATGCTGCCTGCCCGCAATGTTGCGCGCCATGGCCCGTCAGAAGTAAAAAATGGTGCTGTCACGCCGCGTGCAATCATCAAATCGCGAATCGCCCGTAAATACGCTTTTTCTTCGCCAAATGAACCATATTCGTTTTCGATTTGAATCATTAAAATATTGCCACCGTTAGCAAGTTGATGCGGAACAATTTTTTCCATTAAAACATCATAATATTCCGCAACATGCTTCAGATAGGTTGGATTATTCGAACGCATCCGTCCTGGTTCATTTAATAGCCAGGCTGGAAAACCGCCAAACTCCCATTCTGCACAAATATAAGGAGACGGCCGCACAATCGCATATAGTCCAAGTTCTTGTGCTAATTTTAAAAAGCGCTCCAAATCTAATATTCCCTCAAAATGAAATGTTCCTTTTTGCGGTTCATGTAAATTCCATGGTACATATGTCTCAACTGTATTAAAGCCTAAAGCTTTCAAGTTATAAAGTGAATGATACCAATCTGAGGGATCTACACGAAAATAATGAATGGCGCCTGATAAAATTTTAAATGGTTGACCATTTAAAAGAAACTCCTCTTTAATTTCAAATCTGTCCACATTGCCACCCTTTCTAGTAAACGCTTTCAATTACTGGATAATTGCTAAATAAAGAAAGCTCTTTATTTAGCAATTTCAACTACTTGGATGTTCATAAGATGTTTCTTCACGTTCTCTACGTCTACATGCCCAGTCATTCTTTCTTGGGCATTAGCCATTCCAGCCGCCATGCCCCATTTTAGCAGTTCGGCAGCTGGGGCATCCTTGGCTAGTCCATAGGCAAGACCAGCAATGGTTGCATCTCCTGAACCAACAGGATTTTTAGCTTGAATCGTTGGAATTTTTACACGATAGAATTGATCGTGATGTTTGGCAATTGCACCATCTTTTCCTAAAGATATGACAATCCATTCAATTCCCGCAAACATTGGTTTTGTTAAAGCTGTTTGTACAGCTGTTAATGGATTTTCTGAAAAATCTTGCTCTAGCAATCCTTCTAGTTCCTCTAAATTAGGTTTAATTAAATACGGTTTCCATGATCCTTGAAGAACTTGCCTTAAACTATCACCAGAAGTATCTAGTAGTACTTTAACCTCTTGTGCGTGAGCTTTTTGAACTAATTCTTGATAAAAATTTGATGGTAATCCTTTCGCTAAACTGCCAGAAATTGTGACAATTTCTGCTTGCTTAATTAATTGATCGAAATTTTCAAGGAAGTTACTGATTTCTTCTGGGGAAACAGTCGGTCCAGCTTCTAAAATTTCAGTTTGATTCCCTTCGTGCAAAATCGCAATCGAATCACGTGTTTCTTCTTTGATTGACGTAAATGCTTGGGGGATGTTTGCTTTCTTTAACTCGTTTGCAATAAACGCCCCATGAAAACCACCAAGAACGCCGGTAGCGATAACATCTCCACCTAAATCATGAATAACGCGAGTGACATTTAGTCCTTTGCCACCAGGGGTTTTGGTCACCTGACTGGTCCGATTAACGGTATCAAGCTTTAGATGATCTAATAGGTAGGAGATATCAATTGACGGATTCATTGTTACTGTTACTATCACAGCTATGCCTCCCAATTACCCTTCGTTTACTTGAACTTTTGCATGCCAAGAGCTGGCGGTTGCCGCGATGACTTCATTTAAACTTTCAATGTTTTCTCGGCCTTCTGTTTTTAACCAATCACAAGCCGCAGTTTCTCCTGCTTCAACGAAAGGTTTCACGCCATTTTTCCACGTAGCACGGCCACATAAAACACCATTAAATGTTGAACCAGCTCCTTTAGCGAAACGTAGTGTTTCTTGGAATAGCTCTGTTGAGACACCGGCACTTAAAAAGATAAATGGTAAATCAGTGGCTTGACTTTGTTCTAAGAAATAATTCGCCGCTTCCTCTTTTGTATACGCTGTTTCAGCCGGCGCAAAACCTTCTACAAAATTCATATTAACTGGAACTTCCACTTTCAATACATCTACTTTATATTGGGGTTTAGAAAATTCTTTCATCATTTCATTCACTTTATGCGGTTTAACTTTTGCATATTCTAAAGAAGTCGCATCTGCTGTTTGTGCATCGTAAGAAACTAATTCTAAGTAAAATGGTAGGTCTTCTTCTGCACATTCACTTCCTAAGCGTTCAATGAATACATGTTTTTGATGATTGATTTCTGGATCCTCATCCACATCATAGTATAGTAAAAATTTAATCGCATCTGCGCCTTCTTCTTTCAAGCGTAAAACAGACCAATCTGCTAGTAAATCAGGCAATCGTCCCGGAGTTGTTGCATCATAGCCCGTTTTTTCATAAGCGAGTAACAATCCAGCCTCGGTATCGCGTGCTTTTGCAGCAGGCAATCCATATTCTGGATCCAATAAAATGGCAGACGCATAAGGTGTCAATTCTTTCGAGACTAATTCTTTAAACGTTTCAATTTGTGCATCGGTTGGCTCTACATCTAGTGCTTTGATCATTTTTTTCAAGGCACCTCGTTGATCAATGGCTAATGCGCTAATGATTCCTTCTTGGGTTGACAAACGATCCATTGCCGCTTTTTTTCCAGCTGTTAACGTAAGCATAGTTCCTCCTCCAAATGTTGTATTATTTATAGTCATAAATCGTTACGCCTTTAACCACACGATTCACTGTACCTGTCGGTGAAGGGGTATCCGGTTTATTTCCAACTTTAATAGATGTTAAAAGTGCGACTGTTTGAGCTACCATGATATCTGCTAATGCTAAATAGCCATCAGGTAATAGAGCAGTTTCTGCGGAATATTCAATAGTTGAACCTGAGAAATTACGTTTGCCAGGTTGAGCAATCGCAAAAACACCCGCCGCAATTTCGTCACCGTGAACTTCTTCTAAGATATCCAAGTCATAATCTCTTGTGTATGGTGTATTATTAACAAAACCAAACATTATTGTTTTTTCATTAATAAATGATTTTGGTCCATGACGGAAGCCCATAGAAGAGTCAAAAATTGTGGCAACTTTGCCGGCTGTTAGTTCTAAAATTTTCAATTGCGCTTCTCTTGTCAAACCAGCTAAACTTCCAGAACCAACATAAACAATTCGTTCAAAATCAAGGTTAACAATTTCATTTAATTCTTCTTCACGGGATAGCACTTCTTCACCTAATTTAATTAGAGCGGTTACATAATCTTGTTTTTGCTCAAAGGCTGTTTGATCAAAGAGTAGTAATGTACCCAAGGTCATGCAAGAAAAGCTACCAGTCATCGCAAAACCACCATCATTGGAACGTGTTGGCATTAAGAATAAAAAGCTGTTTTCTTCTTTTTGGCTTATTTGTGCCAGTTGTCCTTCTTCGGCACAAGTAATCGCTAAATGATGAATTGTTTCAACCACTTGATTAGCTACTTCAACTGCCGCTAAACTTTCAGGACTATTTCCACTTCTTGCAAACGAAACTAGCAATGTTGGTTCGTCTTTAATCAGATAATCTTCTGGTTTGGCTACAATATCCGTTGTCCCAATACTTTCGAATGAAAAGGCTTGTGTGTCGCCGTGTGCTCGGAGATAAGGTACAACAGTATCACCGACATATTGCGAAGTGCCTGCTCCTGTAAAAATTACTCTTGTGCGTTTTCCTTGCGCTTTAGCTTGGACTTCTTTTAAAAAGTTTTCCAAAGCTGTTTGATTTTCATGATAAAGTGTCACGGTTTCTTGCCAAAGCTCAGGTTGCTGACGAATTTCACGTGTCGTGATTTCCGCTCCTAGTTGTTCTAGTTCTTCTTTTTCTGCTGTAAACATACTTAACTCTCCTAACTATTCCGAATATGGCGTATCTGATAATGAAATTGATCTGCTCGCGCCACACTCAACGTAAATTCAATAATTTCATTTTTCATGTTATATGTCTGGCGTGCTAAATGAAGGACTGGCGCTCCTTCTGGAATCATCAATAATTTGGCATCTTCTTTTGAAGCAATGCTAGCGTATAATTCTTCATCAGCTAAACGAACGGTTTGCTTAAAATCTTCCGAAAATAGATCATATAATGGTTTGCTACGTAGTAATTGATCCGTGAGTGATAAGAAAAATTTCACAGGCAAGTATGTGTCTTCAACCATTAATGGCTCGTTATCAGCAATCCGCAACCGACTTAATTTAAAAACTGCCTCTCCTAACGAAAGATTCAAATGCTGACAAATAAATTTATCCGCTTCCAATTTTTCGAAGGATAATATACGGGTATGTGGTTTTCGACCCAGCCCTTTCATTTGTTCTGTAAAACTATATGCGCCAGCTAAATCAGCGGCCTCTTTTTTTATATCTGAAACAAATGTTCCTTTGCCATGACGACGATAGATGGAACCTCTATTTTCTAGTTCTTGTAGCGCTAACCGGACCGTCGTCCGACTCACTCCATATTGTGCAGTCAATTCACGTTCAGAGGGCAACTTGTCATGAGGAATCATGCATGTTTCGATTCGTTCCTGCAGCAAATCAACAAGTTGATGATACAAAGCTTTGTTTTTAAAGGCATTTTCCATAACTTTCTCCTTTACCCTAACTGGTTATAACCACAAACCAATAGTACGGTGGTTTTTTTTATTTTGTCAATAAAAAGTATTAATAAATATCTTCATACCGCTATAACCTTGAAATGATAACGTTTACATTTTTTTATTTTTCTTTATTGTAATATTTTTTTCCTAAAGAAATCATTTTTTTATAAAAAACCATCCTTAAATATGATACCAGTTGTTGGCTTTATTTTAAATAGACAAAAAAGAGTATGAGACAAAAATCACTTTAGATTTTTGTCTCATACTCAAAATCTGAAAAACAGTTCTATCCCGACTTCTTCGTTTCTATTGTTTGGTTCTGGCAACAACTAACAAGTAACTGATTTTACGAAATCCATGACAATATTCATTATTGAGCATATTCAATCCTTCTGCTAATTTTCGTATAAGATAAATATTGATTGAATGTGTTGACACAACGAAAGGCCGTCCTATTCGCATATTGATCATAATAACGCTTGGTATACCACTGAAATTCTTTCGTCCAAGGTTTGACATGGCCAGTAAAGTGGATAATGGATGGTGCTCTTCTCGTTTCTTCATATTGTTTTTCTCCATAAATAGTTGGATGTTTTTTCGCTTTTGACAGAATATAACCTTGGGCGTTCCACTTAGGATGCAACAGGGTCCAACAGTCGTGTAAAACCGCATTCAATGCATCTTGATCATGGAAACGTAATTTATCTGGATTTTCTTCAATAAATCTTAAGACTTTAGTGGTTACATCTAAATTCAACCATTTTTTAACATCGATTAGCAACAAGCCTGAGTTAAAATAACACATAGATTCTGCAGGAATCGCCATTTTTTCCAAACGTTGATGGAACCCTGCATCTTCAACAGCGGCGATGATATTTTCACCTAAATCAACTGTCCATAATTTTGCGACATCATCTAAGGCAATCATGTCACAATCCATATACAACAGCCGTTCGATCTGGCTTCCTCTAAACAGCTCTGGAATAGCAATCCTGTAGTAAGCTGTTTTGGGAATTCGTTCACTGGTTACAACATTTTTGAAAAAATGGGGGTTGATTTTTAAAAATGTTAACTCTGCATTGATTTGGGTATGTTTAATCGTAAAATACAGTAGTTGCTTGCTTTCAAAATTGATATTGTCATCAATCACATAAAAATGAACAGCTGCCGCTGAAGGACTATTTTCTAAAATTGAAACAAACATAGCAGCAAGATGCGGTACAAAGTTGGTATTGCAACAGGAGACAATCGCTAATTCTTTTCTATTTTCCATTTCTTGCACCTACTTTCTTTAACTTGTTTAGATAAAGAGCTGTATAAGGATGATTTTCTAACGTATTCCAAGGTTTATCGTGTCCAGTAAAATGAATAATCGCTGGCTCTTGATTTCCCGCTGTATATAATTTTTGATAGGCTTCATTAGGCGCTTCATGACGATTAAAAACTAAAGACGTCTGCATATTCCATCTTGGTTCTAGAGCTAGCCAATCTTCATAAAGAACAGCGTTTAAAGCATCTTGATCATGATAAACTATGCGGTCCCCATTTTCTTCTAGATACTGAATTGTTTTTTGGGTGATTGCTTTCTCGTTCCATCGGTCAATATCAATAATCATAACTCCTGAATTAAAATAATAATCGGAGGAATCGATGCCCAAACGTTTCAAGGCATATGCTTGCCCAGGATCAATAACCGCGCCAATCGTTTGGTTCACTAATGGCGTATCATACAACTGGACAACATCATCTAAAACCAGCGTATCTGCATCTAAATAAAGAACCTTTTTATAGCTATATTTTTGTAAAAGTGACGGTAAAGAAATGCGTAAGTATGCGGTCGTTGTAATATGATCACTCACTAAAAAATTTTGATAGACTTCTTTGTCTGCTGTTAGAAATTCAACAGTTGCATTTTGTGAGTTACTACTAACCGTTTCTCGGAGTGCTTTTTTGCTAGATAGCGACAGCCCATCATCAATCACATAAAAATGAACAGGTCTCTCCGCATGACAATTTTCTAAAACAGTTGTCATCATTACATTCAAATAAGGAGCATAATTTTCGTCTGAAGCTGTCACAATTGGCACAATCTTCTGATTTTTTCTCATCAAAACCACTCTCCTCTTTTATTTTTATAGCTAAGTTCCTATTCAGAATAGGCCCTGAAAAACTTATCTGCAAATCATATGCTCATTATTTTATAATATAATTATAATAAAAATATATTTTATGGCTATAAAATAATTTTGTTTTCCGTTAACAACTATTAAAAAAACAACATTTCTCTTACTTTATCCTCAAAAATACTATTTATTTAATACTTGTTTTACTAATTTTTTTATCTAAAAATTCGCCTGTTGTATTTTCTGTTGATGATAATTTTAAAATGTACAGCGAAACTTAATATAAATTCTAAACTGACTTCTTACTCAATAAAAGAGCGAAAAAGCCTGGGACAAAAATCACTTTGGATTTTTGTTCCAGGCTCAAAACCTGATAAATGGCGGGAACAGAACCAATTCCTTCGAAAATAAACGGCTCTGTTCTGACCTCCTTCACTTCATATATGATTCTCTTTCCCTTCCAAAAATTATCCTTCTTAAATGATCTATGGCGTAGTCGGATAATTTTGGACTGTCGTTTGATTGCCATTTTGACTAAACAAGCTAGTTGATTGTGCATTTTTTTGTTTTTCTACTTCTAAGACTTTGTTTTTTTCAAAAGCCACATCATAGTTGTAGTCCTTTGGTTGCACTTCTTGGAATCCTTGTGGTTTATAAAAACGTAAAAGGTTTTCCTGATTTAATTTGTCAGATAAACTTAACGATTTTTTCACCCAATCGTTATCTTTCGTGACTTCTGCTTTTAAATCTGCTGGAACTTGGTCTAATTTTTTTCCTTGATTATTGTAGATTTCCCCACCTAGATAAGAAAATTGAGGCGTTACAAAATCGCCATTTCTAAAAGGAACCACTTGTTTATATTGAGGAGATAAAAGGTCCGTGCCAAAATGGATATAATTTTTATCATCGACACCTAAAAGATGGTACAGTGTCGGTAAAACGTCAATTTCCCCACCATATTCGTGCATGATTTTCCCTTGCGTATAGCCTGGCATGTAAAACATCAAAGGTACTCTTTGCAATTGCGCATTGTCATAGTTTGTCCACGTTTTTGGATCGCGGTTGAAAGCTTTACATAAGTCCTTGTTGTTTGCATCTGAAATACCGAAGTGGTCACCATAAATAACAAAAATAGAATGATTGTATAAACTTGTTGTTTGCAAGTAATGGAAAAATTGTTCTAGCGATTGATCCAAATAGTGCGCTGTTCGAACATAATCATCCACAATCGAATTGCCTGTGTTCAATTTAGGAAACGGGAAGTTTTGGTCATCCGTGTAATAAGGGGTATGATTGGTCACAGTTAAAAACTTCGCATAGAATGGCTGCTGTAAATGCTCAAGCTCACTAGCTGATTCACGCAACAATTGTTTATCTAAAATACCGTAACCTAGCATTTTGTCATCTTTTGAAAAATATGACCGATCAAAAAAGTATTGATAACCTAAGTTTTTATACACATGGTCCCGATTCCAAAAACTCCCCACATTCCCATGGAAAACAGCGGTTGTATAGCCTTTTTGTCCTAAAACAGCGGGAGCCGCTTCGAAAGTATTGTCTGATCCTAATTGTGTAAAAAGAGAGCCTTGCGGGAGCCCGAATGTTCCTGTTTCTAACATGTTCTCCGCATCACTCGTTTTTCCTTGCCCTACTTCATGAAAGAAATTATCAAAACTGATTGTCGCTTTGTTTTGATAGAGCTGATTTAAAAACGGTGTAACCTCTTGGCCTTGGACTTTCATATTAATCAAAAATTGTTGAAAACTTTCTAAATGAATCACAAATACATTTTTTCCTTTGGCAATCCCGGCATACTGCGGATTAAGCGGTAAATTGTTTTGCTTGGTAAATTTCATGATTTCAGGTAATTCGTTTGAACTAGCTTCTGCTCTTACCTCATTTGACATGGCTGTTTTGACACCATCGATGGCTGTGAATGCATCCAAGCCAAGATATTTTACAATATAATTACGATCAAAAATTCTTTGAAGCAATTGAGGACGATCGGTTTCGCTTAAAAATAAGTTAACCGAAAAGAGCAAGACACTTAAACAACTAATTGAGATCGCCAATCTTCTGTTGATAGGTTTGGTCACAAAGACTTGATGATTCCGTCGCTGTTTAAAAGAGTAAAATACCAAAACGAGCAGCACTAAAGTATCTAGCCAATAAAAGACATCGTGGACTCTCATTAAAGCAAGTAAATCACCAGAAATCCCTTCTGAAACTTTTGAAAAGCCAAAAACAGATTGGATGGTAATAAAGTCAGTGAATTCACGATAAAAAATAATATTCAAATATAAAATTAATGTATTTAAAACATTTAAAAGAGTTAAGCTAAGCATAAATGTTTTATGCTTTTTAAAATACAAACTAAAACCAAATAATAACAGCGTAGTAGCAACTGGATTGAACCATAAAATTTCTCGCTGGAGACTGCCCTTAACGCCCAATGAGAAATCTAGGTAATACGCCAGAATCGTTTTTGCCCAAAAGAGTAAAACAAAAAATAAAAAGAGTCCTAATCGGTTATTTATTTTTTTCATCTAAGTTTGTCTTCCTTTCCCTTCAAAAAAATCTTGATTTGTTAAAAATAAAACCTAACTCTGCGCAATGACTTTTTCGCTAGCGGAGAATTGGATAAATAACTTAAAAAGATAATCGCAATGGCGCAACATCCAAATAAAAGCCATACGTTTGTAAAAGGTGTTCGAGTAAGCGAACTAGTAATAGGCTTTGTAATTAAAAGACTTGGTAGCGCAACCCCTAAAGAATTGCCAATTTGCTTACATGTCACCGCAATGGCTGCTGCCGTTCCTGACTGAGAAAGTGGCATTCCTTCAATCGCTGTAATGGTAATCGGCGAATTTAACATCCCAAACCCAATGCCTAAAAAGATATAAATAACAAATAAAATAATCATAGGCGTTGTTTTAGTTACAAATAATTGTAAAAAGCTAACAGCCAACATTGAAATACCACAAAGCATAATAGGACGTTTCGTCCCTATTCTCCCTACCATTTCGCCGGCTCTCGGGGCAACAAGAAAACTAACAAAAGCCAAAGGAATGGTTGATAAGCCAGCTTCCAACGGGCTGAAGCCTCTCATCTCTTGCAAATATAGCGTGTTTAAAAATAAATAGCCGTTATATATGATAAAGCCAAAAATAGCTAAAAAAGAAGCCGATGTAAATGGAATAGATAAAAAGAAACGCGGGTTGATTAACGGATTGTCAATGTTATATTCATAAATAAAGAAAATAACAATGGCTAAGCAGCCGATTATCCCAGTACTTAAAATATCTGGCGCGAAAAGCCCTTTTCTAGGTAGTCCGATAATGGAATAGATAGAACTAAATAGAAAAAGAATCATCAATGCTTGACCAACAAAATCATTTTTCACCGTCTTCTCTACTTTTGACTCAGGTACAAACTTTTGTGTAAGGATGATTGCCGCAGCAATGATCGGTACATTTACAAAAAAGACATACCGCCAGCTAAAATAAGAAACAATCAGTCCGCCAATAATCGGGCCCATTCCTAAGGAAATCCCTGTAACAGAGCCCCACAAGCCAATTGCTTTCGCTCGTTCTAACTTTTCGGTAAATACCTGTGTAATAATAGACATTGCTACCGGATTTAACATAGAACCACCAATCCCTTGCAACATGCGAAACGCGATCAATTGCCCTGGGGTTTGCGAAATCCCACATAGGAAAGACGCTAAACCAAAACAGGCTAAGCCCAATTGAAGAACTCGTTTACGGCCAATTCGGTCTGCTGTAGACCCAGATAACAATAATAAGGATGCTACCATTAAAGTGTACCCATCTGTTACCCACTGTAATGTAGACAGATTCGTGTGAAAATCACTTTGAATGGATGGTAACGCCACATTGACAACCGTAACATCCATGGTCACTACAAACAAACTCATGCAACAAGTATACAAAATAACTTTTTTTCTATCGATCATAAAAACAGTCCTTTCTAGCAACTACATAAAACAGGAAAAGCAACAATGACACTTAAACTTCTAACGACACGGTTATCGCAAGTACTCACGTATCAACAGCTCTTTATATTCCTTGCCATTTAGTTATTTTATACTTAAAAAAGTAAATCTTTAGATAGCCAAACTATACACCAGAACCCCTTTAAATTGAACCGTAATAGATACGATTTATTGATTCTTAAGTTATTAAATAATTGAACATTCCGTTCAGAAATATCGAACAGTCCCATAATTGAGCATCTCTTTTAAACAATGAACAACAAAAATAGCCTTATCCGCAGCAGAAGTAAATCTAAGCGAATAAAGCTATTTTTGGTAACTATTCCAAAGTAATTTTAATGGCTAAGTCTCTAGCAACTTTTGTAAAGTTGCCTTGATTTGACCAGGTTGGACAAAAACCGAACTGGAAACATTTCGGTATAAATAAAATTTTTGTTTTCGTTCAATCGGTAAAAAGAAGAGTTTAGAATCAATTTCCTGCAGTTGTTCTTTCCGAAGAGAGATCACCGCATAAACTCCTTTACTTTTTTCAATGAGACGAGTAAGCATCAACGTATCGTAGCAACAAACAAGCGGACTTGTTAATTGCAACATTTCTAGCACACTCTTGGTAGCTTCTAAATGATCTAAGTGATGAGGCAAAAATAGAAATGGATAGTTGGTCAAACAGGTGAAGCCTTCTTCCTCAATTTCTTGTTTAATTTCTCTTGAAACACAAAGATACATTTTTAGTTCAATTAATTGTTCTTTCTTTAAAACTGGACTATTCACATCTGCAGAAGTAATCACAAAATCCAACTCATGATTCTCCAATTTATTCAATAACTCAAACGATGAACCATGGTAACATTCCCAAAAACGATTCAGTTGATCCTCATTTTCTGTCACTTTATACATCAAGGACGTATTTCCAAAACCTAAACGCATCACTGGATTCTCAATCATTTCATGCAAATTAAGTTTCATTTTCTTGGCCTCGTTTAAAATGATATATACAGATTGGACGATTTTATCACCATAGGAATTTAACGTCAAAGAATTCCCGTTACGGTCAAAAAGTAAATGGCCCAATTCACTTTCCAAATCTTTTAATGACGCACTTAAGGTTGATTTACTAACATGAAGTTCAGAGGCTGCTTTGGAAATACTATTATATTTTGCAATGGTATAAAAATATTCTAATTTTTCAATAGTCATCTTTTGTCATCCCTTTTATTCAAATTCAATTGCCCACGCAACCTGTTCAAAACACGCCTCACTCTTTATCAATAGCGTAGTTATTTTTGCTCTAATAAGCTATGTCCATCTTGTTATTTTTCTATAACTAATAGCAGATGAATATGAAAGTGCCTTTGGTAAAACTTTTTCTCGGAAATAGCATGAACATTCACAACAAATTCAGCTTATTAAAAAAGGCGTCTAGCTTTTTCTATTTTACGCAAATTTACTTAAGAAATTCCATTTCAATTCTTTTCTAAAAAAGGTAAGATGGACACAACAAATGTTTCAGTTTCCATGCCCATTTACTTTAAGGTTCAGCGTTATCTACTAAGTATGAAGAATGTCAAAGAAAGGTTAGGTACTCCCAATGAAAATCAACTATTTAGGTACGGGTGCAGCAGAACGGATTCCAGGAATTTTTTGTAATTGTAAATTATGTAAGTACGCTCGAGAGAAAAAAGGACGAGAAATTCGTACACAAACTCAATTAATTATTGATGATGTCCTGCTGATTGATTTTCCAGGGGATTCTTATTTACACTTGTTGCAGTATGACTTGTGTTTTGCAGACTTTGACTCTTTACTAATCTCTCATTGGCATTCCGATCATTTTTACGGCGAGGATTTGGCTTATCGAATGTCTGGTTATGCATTAGATATTCCCAATCGTTTAACTGTTTACGGAAATGAAGCAGTTAAGACGTTTTATCAGCGCGCCTTTGATTTAGAAGGTCGTCAAGACGATACCCGATTACAGTATCAGGTTATTCAGCCCTACAAATGTTTTACTATTGCGAACTATACGATTTATCCCCTTCCTGCACAACATGGAAATTTCAGTGAAGATTGTTTTATTTTCGTTATAGACGATGGTAAAGATGCTTTTTTATCCACCCATGATACAGGTTACTTTACGTCAGAAATGTTTGAATATCTTGAAAAGAGCCACTTACTTCTTAGTATTGTTTCTTTAGATTGTACTAGTCAAACAAACGAAACTGGCAATAGTCATATGAATTGGGAAGAAAATTTAAAATTAATTGCAGAATTAAAAGAAAGAAAACTCGTCACAGATAAAACGATTTACGTTGCCAACCATTTTTCTCACAATGGCGGCTTGTCTTATGCGGAGATGGGGGCTTTATCTCAAAAGCATGAAATCATTACGAGTTATGATGGTTTAGAAATACTAACTTAATCGGATTATTTGCCTTCTTTTCAGCACTATTATATGCTTTTAACCGATAATTACAAGGTACTTTTATCGTAACTTACACTATCTTAAAAAACAAAAATACTCGAGATTTCCCGTGATTCTGGAAATTCCGAGTATTTTTATGGTTCTTTACGCTGCTGGCACAGCGGATAAACGTTTATTTTCTTCTTCATTCACTCGATTAACAATAAAGTTATAATTCACTTCATTTAGTCTTTGACCATGATTTCCTGTTTGCTTAATGCCACCATTGGAATGAACACCAACTACTTCAAACTGATCATTATAGATTGGTGAACCAGATTGACCACCGGTTGTATCGATATCATAAAATAGTAATGGATTTTCTAAGTCTGTAAAGTTAGATGTAAACAAATCATTTTCATGAGACCATTGCGTGTGGTTTTTCTCACCTGGATAGCCTGATATTGTGACATGGGTATCTGAAGATTCAAACTTTTTCAAAACAAATGGCGTTAAAATTTCTCCCAACTCTGGGCCATCTGGACGATCGTTTTGTTTGCTGACAGTCACTACCGCAATATCCGCATTCGGGGAAAAAGCTACATCAATCACTTTGAATTTACCAAATGGTGTCGCACTGCCATCTCGACCTGGATAAAACCAAGCATCATCTTTGGCATTCGGATTTAATACTTTGGCATTCTTAAAACTTTCAGCCACATGATTATTGGTGACAATTGTATTAGTTCCAACAACAAAGCCTGTTCCTAAAGAAATATAGCCTGGTTTACTGGCAGGGGAAATGATTCTTCCGATTGACGCAAAAGGCGCTTCGGTTGTATCTGCCACTTCTTGTCTTCTGTCTTCAGGGTCCAGTAACGATCTTTTTTGTCGTGAATGACTTTCGGCAGGAACGATATACTCTTCTGCATTTGCAGACAAGCTAAAACCGGCTATCAAAGTTACTAAAATCAGAAACAAAAAACCAGCACTAATTTTTCGTATGGAGAACTTTTTCATAAGATTATGCCACTCCTTATCCATTTTTATTTAATTGGGGAATTTTTTTCATTCATTGACCAGAACAGATTCACTTGGTTGGTTTACTTGAATATCCTCTTTAGCTCCGATTCCAGCAGAGTTAAAGGCTGCTGACACCACTGAAGCTGCTTCATCGCCATATTGAACTTTTGCAGCAGCAAGCATCGCATCACGAGCATCACTGAATTGTGCTTTAGGTGTTAAGTAATTTACTAACGAGCTGTAGAAAATAGTCTGTGCTTTTTCAATGCCTAAGTTCTGGATAATGGTGTAACCAATCCGATTAATAATTCCACTATTATAATGAACACCGCCTTGATCATAATAAGGCGTTCCTTTATACCGTGCTCGATCGTCGTATTGAGCCATGGTTTCTGGTTGTCCGTGTTTACTTGGCGTTTGTAAATTTCGAATACCTGTTTTTCGGTCAACACTCTGAGTATCCGCACCAATTTCTGGATTAGATGCACCCGAAATAATATAACCCATCAAATCAGAATAAGATTCATTCAAGGCACCTGATTGTCCTAAATATTCTAAACCGGCAGTATGTTCCGTCACACCATGTGTCATTTCATGACCAACTACATCTAAAGAGGAAGCATACGTTTTTCCTGTTGGTGTACTTGTTTCACCATAACGCATTGCTTTTCCATCCCAAAAAGCATTGTCATAAGCATCTGGATGTTGTTCATCAACAACTGACAAGATGGGCATCCCTCGATCATCAATACTGTGTCGTTGGAAATGATCTTCATAATATGTTTTTACAAATTTTCCATGCGTATAGGCGTCAACAGCATTCTGATTTAATGCTGCTAGTGATGGTGCTTGAATAATAGAATAATTATTTTTGCCATCAACTACTGCATGGTAAACCCCTGTGTTATCCGTTCCGTGTAAAGCAATTCCCGTATTGCTTTTTTCAACTGGTACATTAAACGTTACTTGAAAAGAGTTTTTTAACGTTACTTCACTACCGACATGTTCCGTTAAATCTTGTTTTTCCATAATTGTTCCATCTGTAGCGTTCACTTTATAAACCAATGATACGGGGTCACCAGTTGGTGAAGAAGTTACTCTGACTTTATAAAATAATTGCCCTTCATTATTTACACGTTTGTCAATAGCTAAAAAGACAATATCTTTAGTTTCTGGATTATCAGAAGCAATAATTTTTTTAACTCCTTCTTCACCGATTGCATCAACCGATTGAATTTTCACTACTTGATCAACTGGATTTCCTGTAACACTTGTTACTGCACCATTTTTATCTAAATGAATAATCACATTATCTGAATCAACAGTAACGCCTTCCGTTTGCTTTTCTAACTTAAGATGCTTCATCCCCCACGCGTCTTCTTTTCGATCTACAACCGTATATTGTTCAGCAGCTGCCTCAGAAATTGCCTCCTTTTCCAACTTCGATAAAACTGTTGAAACTTCACTTTCTGAATAAACTTGTTCTTCTGCGGCTACAAAAAGTGAAGAAAATAGACATGAACTTCCAACAAAGATGCCTGTACCTAAAATGTATAAAATTTTATTTCCCTTCATCAAACAATTAACTCCTTCCCCAGTTTCCTTTTATTTCTTTTCCCAACAAAAGTATTGCTTTATCCTCCCTAATTTTTCCCGTTAAACGACCGCCCCTTTCCCTGCGTAAATATTTGTTGCTATTTTCATTATAGACAACTACCTAACCGGCACTATCTAAATTCCTTAATCAGCCGACATTTTTCCCTGTATTGCCCCTCATAACTCAATACCATAGCAAAAAAGTTGTTAACAAATTCATTCGTTAACAACTTTTTTACTGTTATGATTTTTTTCAATAATTAAATGTTGAGTAACCGATCCTTCATTGAAGGACGTTTGCAAGTCAAATTGATCTGAAAAATCAACAATTTCTTTTACATATAACAATCCCCAACCGTGCTCTTCTGGGTTACTTTTAGAACTAAATTTGGTTTTCTTCATAACCCTAAAATCAAATTCGGCTTGGACACTATTTGTTATCACAAACTCTTGTGTTTCATTTTTATTGAAAATTGAGATAGCGAACATTTTCAATTCTGATTTTGCACTGTTTTCAATCGCGTTATCTAATAGAATAGCCAACAAACGAATCACAACCACTAAGTCGATTGATGTATCGAGAATAAATACTTCTGGCACATCAACAATCACTTTTAGTTTTGCTTGCTTTGCGGTATTAATTTTCATACTTATGAGTGCCTTAAGTTCCATATTTTTCAAACGATTTAACTTCATAAGTTCAAATTCTTCATTATCAATAATTTTTTTGGTTGGTGCAATCGTTTCTTCATAAATTCTTTTGATTTCCAGAATATCTTCGTATGAAATAGCAATTTGTAAACTATACAATAAATTTTTATAATCATGACGAAACATCGCTAGCTCTTCGTTAATGGATTCTATTTTTTCAGTATAAATCGTTAAATTATTCAATAATTGAGTGTTGATACGTTGTTCTTCCAAATAAGCTTCAATGACTAAGCCAATCAGAATTAAAAATAAACCTACACTTATTAATAACTCCAATTTAGAACTATTTACCGTGACAAATCCTCGCATAAAGTCAGGTGAAATCTCTGGCGAAATCAAAAACACAAAAAGTAACAACAGAATCAACAATAAAAGTAAACAACCAAAAAAAATTCGACTATTTTCTAACACACGATTTAATCTTAAAAAAACACTATTGGGAATTTTTAAAGCAATCCAGATATTTATAAGCAACAGAAGAACATTTGAGGCAATCCATAATAATTTATTTTGATAAATCTGTTGAAAAAAAACACTTAAAATCGTTTGCTCCGTGTAATTGATAAACGAAACCATAAGCAATGTAAAAACGGATAAAAATATCGCTTTAAAAATTGAGAACCTCTTTTTGTGAATGAGTAAAAATCCTGTAAAAATAACGACTGTCAGCGCATAAATCAACCAAGAGTAGCCCAACATTAATGCCGCAAACGAACAAAGATTAATGACAATAAGCAATGAAAGTAACGGTATTTTACATTCAATCTTGATCAATGTTACTCGTAAAAAGACAAAAACGATAAAGCTAGATACAAGCAAAACGTTAGTAGCTAATAACGACAAAATCATTTTTCAATATTCTTTTTAGGTTTTTCAGTTTGTCCCATCCATTGTCCAAATATATTGGGCGAATTTTGATTTAATCTAGGCTTAGTTCCCACACCATCACTGACTTTTGCAACTCTTTTTTCAATAACATTTTTAATTATTTTTTTACCAAATTTCATAAAAACACTTCCTTCAATTAAATTTTTTGTTACAGGGAGTATCATCAGACCTTGGATGACGAGACCGTAGAGTATTACTGAAGCAATCTTTTCTTTGACAAACAGACTACATAAAATAAGTAAACACACCCTTATAAGGCTTTGCTTTTTGAGCACGTTTAAATCAGATGGCTGAACAGGTTCGATTGCTGTTCCTTGTGGCGCATACCAATAAAATAATACGACTAAGAGGCAAATCAATAAAATTTTATAAATAAACGGTAAGCTCACAGAAGAATTTTTCAATACAAATGGTATGGCAACATAGATAACAATGCTTTCTAGACGACAGAGCCATTTGGTTTTTGCATGCCAGCCACCTGCGACAGGCCGTAAAAAAATCAGTACGACGTATACAATAAAGGTTTCGCTTAACGTCCCAAATAAAACTGATAAAATCAGAATCATCAGAAAATTAAATAAGCCAGAAAAATAAACGGTTAGATAATACTTTGTCCATTGTGTTTTTCCTGATTGATCTTCCTGATCCATATCCATAATATTTTTTAGAATCCAATCGATTAGCATATCGCCCTCCTCTTCAAGTATTGCACTAAATTATAACGAATATAGCGACTAATAGATAGATAATTCCTTAATTAGTCATTATCCCTCCCTAAGTAAGAAATAGTGCCTTGACCTGAGTATAATATCTTCTTGAGACTGGTACTTCCGTTCCGTCTCTCATAGTTAAAAGATGCGTTTTATAATTTAATTTTGACGCATATTTTTTATTGATGATGATTGATTGATGGACTCTAATCAAATCTGGATGCAGTTGTTCAATTTTTGATAACGTTCCATAAAATTCTCTTTTAAAATTTTTACCAACCATTGATACACGATGATCGTATTCCGTTTGAAAGAAATAAATATCATTAATATCCATTTTTATAGAAGACGCTTTTAAGTTAATGATAATATATTCACTTTTTGTCTTTATATTTTCTTTTTGTTGAATATATGCATCGACACATGTTTCGACCTCTTTTTGGAAATCTAGAAAATCCACGTTCTTTTGAATAAATTGAAGAGCTGAAACCATATATTTGTAGGAAGTTAAAACTAATTCTGTGTGAGTAGAAATAAATACAATCAGACTTTCACTGTCTGTTTTTCTGATTTCTTTAGCAACCTCAAATCCTGCCTGGATATGATTGTTCATTTGAATATCTAGGAAAAAGATATTTAGTTGGGCGTCCTGGTGTGCCACTTGTAATAATTCATCTGAACGTGAAAATAAATGGATTGTTTCATTATAAATATTTCTTGAATGTAGGATATTTGTTAACAATGCTTCTAACGCTTTTGCTTGAATAATTTGGTCTTCTAATATATAAATAGCCATTTGTTCACTCATCCCTTTCTCAAGAAGATATAAAATTACACAACAAAAGACAAATGATTATAATGTTCAATCAATTTATACACCAATAAAAGAGATAAAAAATTGATTGTCTGTTAGTATATTCACATAAATTTAGTATAGCGATTTCAGTAGTTTCCTGCAAACAAAAACATAAAATAACAAAGGATCAAGAAAGAGTACTTTGGACTATTCATCTTTTTCTAACGAATCATGAGGACGATTGTCTCTTCGTTGATGAAAAACAAAGAATCAACCGCCAAACTGTTCTTGTCATTTTATACATGACAAAATCAATTCATTGGTCGATTCTGGTTATTTTAATTTGTTAGTTCACACATGGATCATTGTGCTAACTTTTTACTTAAACATCCACACTTCTTCCTGTTGAATGAGTCGCTTAAGCGCCAATGTAGGTCACGCCACTACTATAAGCAATTGCATTAGGTAAGACACGATACGAAATCGTTTGATCATTGATGACATTGCTTTCAGAAATAATGATTCCATCAGAAGTGACCGCTTCAACAAAAGCAACATGTCCATATTGATTATCTGCGCCAGCAACTCCTGGTTGGAAACTAATCGCACGACCAGCTTTAGGCAATGAACTAACTTGATAGCCTAATGCACGTCCTTTTCTTCCCCAGTCACTGCCATTTCCCATAAATTCATCCACAGAAGTGCCCAACTGTTTGAAACGATTATAGACATACCACGTACATTGGCCCACGGGATAGCTACCACTCCGATTATAATTGATCCCATCATAGACTGGAAAATGCATTTGTTGCTGTTCCGCTTCCGACAGCTCATTTTTAGATTGGATAATCAAACCGTCCACTGTTTTTGGTAAATCAAATTGCGTTAAGTTATAAACCGCAATTAACGAATTTAATTTATTATCGTATTGCTTGTCTGTTGCATATTTACCTGTTAAAAAACGCGTTGCTTGAAGGTAGTTTTTGGCTTCCGAACGCCACGCTGGTTTATAAAAATCTTGATTTCCGTCAATCCCTTGTCGGAGTAATTGAACATAATCTTGCAGTGAGTCATTATAGCCACCGTAATCGCGAAACCCAGCGGAAATTGTATAAAGTTGGCCCCTCTGATCAGCCTCTTTTGTTGAAAAGCTGACACTATTTCCTTGGAACGAACCTTTCACGCCAAAGAGATTATAATAAGGTTCTTTGGCTAGTTGACTTTCGCCAGAGCCACTTTCTAAAATAGCCTGAGCTATCATCACTGATGCAAAAACATCGTATTTTTCGCCAAGTTCTCTGGCTGTCTCACCAATTTTTTTAATAAACGCTGTGGCTTGTTCTGACTTCTGCATTTCAAATGACGCACCATATGTTGCTAAAACTTCTTTGCCATACTCCGTTAATGTGAACTCCTTAAAAGGATTAGTCACTACCAAGCGTTTTTCCTCTTTTGAGTCTGGTTGTTGTTTGGCAGTATAGATATTCTCTAACTGAGCGATTACTTCTGGTTCCTCCTTAGAATCCGCTTCCGCTGCGGCAATTAAATATTTTCCTTGGCCAAGATAAACACCATTTTGAAGCGTTTTTCCTTCAGCTGTTTGCCAAAAAATCAGATCACCAGGTTCTGCCTCCTCTATAGAACGAACTTTACCAAATGTCATTTGTTCTTGCGGCGTACTGCCAATGTCTATTTTAAATAATTGTTGGTAAACTTTTTGGGCAAGGAAACTACTGGTCAATGCTTGCTCCGTCAAATTAAATTCTTTTTTTGTTTTCCCAACGTGTCTTAATGCTTCAGCCACCACAACTGCCCGTTTCTTTTCGCCAAAAGACGACAACAGTGGAAGTTCGTAGCCTTTTAAATTTGAAGAAGCTATTTCATCTACTTTGAGGGACGGATTTAACGATACAGCCTGATTTTCTTCAACAACGTTATTGGTGGCTTCAGGAACTTGAATAGGTTCTTCGGGTTCTTGCTTGGTCACAGGAACTTGTGGTGGTTGAACTTGTGGTGGTTGAACTTGTGTTGGTTGCGATTGTTCAACAGGCTGCGTGATTTCTGATGATACCGTTGACTCTGTAGGTTCTTTTTTTGTTTCAGAACTAGTATTTGTGGTTGTCGTTTCTGTCGTTGAATGACTCGTTGATTCGGTAGTCGTATCGGTAGAACTACTTGATTCAGATGACGAACTACTAGTGGACGTTGTCGATGTAGCAACAGTTGTTTCGGTTGTTTCGGTTGTTTCAATTACTTTTTCTTCCGAAGTAATTGTCGTTGCTGAGGACAGAGCTGTTTGTAGCGAGCTACTTGGTAATTCTGCAGCCAACGTAACAACTGGAGCGACTTCCAAACTCAGAAGAACGAGAATACTTGTTAAAACAAGTAGTTGATTCTTGATTTTCTTTCTTTTCATTCGTAAAAATCCTCTCCTATTACTTACTTGCGCATTTGCACACTGTTTTTGTACAAATGCGCCTTGTAAGTTAATGATACGCTAATTTTGCTCTTTTTTATTTTTGAAGAATAATTTTCCTAAACCAATACTTACTATCAATAGAAAACCACTGATTGACCAGATTGGCGAAACAACTTCATTTGCTTTTGGCAAAGTACCAGAAGTGGTGGTTTTCGTTGTCGTTCCACCTGTTGCTGTGCCCTTTCCTGGGCTGGTTACACCACCAGTCCCGCTAACCGTGCTATGATTTCCATTGTTGCCTGTAGAGTTGCTACTGATTGGCTCTTCTGCCATTGCTTCAATGGCTTGTGCTAAAATACTTAAACATTTGTCCACAGCTTCTTGCGTCGCATTTGGGTCCTCAACAAGTGCTTTTGCTTGTTTAATTGCTTCAGCTAAAGCTTCTTGCGATGCTTTTGTAAATTGTTTTCCTGCTTTAGGTTTCAAGGTTTCTGCTTTTTGAAGCAGTTCTCTCAACTTTGTTTTATCCGCTTGAAGGACTTGTTCCTCTAAACTATCCAAAGCAGTTTTTACATTTTTTTCAGCAGTATCAATTTGTTCTTGCCGAGCATTTTTATCAGCTAAAATCCCTTCCGCTTGGTCAATTGCTTCAGTTAAGCGCGCTTTAGACTCGCTGGTAAATTCTTTTCCGGCAGATGGTTTGATTGCTTTTGCTTTGGCTATCATTGCCTCTAAGGCTTTTTTATCTGTAACTAACGCTTCTTCTTGTAACCCATCGATGGCACTAGTTAATTCAGCAACCGCTTCATCAATCATTTTTTGATTAGCTGCTGGGTTTTCCAATGTGTTTTTAGCTGCTAAAAGCGCTTTTTGTAAATCTTGTAACGAGGAGGCAGTAAATTGGTGCCCTTCACTTGGAGTGACTTGCTGCGCTCGTTTGACAACTTCTTGTAATTGGTCTTTATTTACAAGGGGTACTTCTTTTAATTGAGCCATTGCAGTTTCCAATGCGTTTAGAGCCGCTGAGACTTCTTCTTTTGTCGCCGTTTCTTTCGCTACGATTGCTTCAGCCGCTTGAATTGCTTCTTGCAATTGTTTTTCTGTTTCTTTTGTAAATTGGTATCCTTCTTCCGGCTTTCTTCCTCGGGCTTGAGCGATTTGCTCTTTTAAGGTTTCCTTATCAACGGCGACGGGTTGTTCTTTTAATTGTGCAATTGCTTCACGCAATGTTTTAGTCGCTTGGTCTATTTCTTCTTGGGTAACTTTTTCTTGAGCAAATACTTTTTGAGCTGCTGCTAATGAGTCTTCGAGAACTTTTTTAGTTTCTTCGGTGAATTCTTGCCCATCACTTGGTTTCTTCGCCAGCCCCTCTTGAATTGCTTTTTCTAAATCAGCTTTATTCGCTACATCAGGCATTTTTTCCAACTGACTTGCAGCCTTTTCTAGGTTTTCCACAGCAGCAGAAACGTCTGTCTGTGTGGCTTGTTCATTGGCTAGAACAGCTACTGCCTCATCTAAGACTGGTTTAAAAATTGCCCAAGTTTCAGGCGTATATTCTTTTTCGACACGTGCTTGATTTAGCGTAATTAGCGCTTGTAATAACTCTTTATCTACTAGCTCTGTGGGCTTCACTGTTACAGAAAAATCTGAAAGTGTGGCTTGTTGGAATCCTTGGCCTACTAATAAGCCTTGACTCATATCAAATTGTAATGGCTGCTCAACAGTTGTCGCACGTTTTACGCGAGTTGTTTCTTTTACTTTAACTTTAAAGGTAACTAAGTCCATTGAACCATTTAACAATTGTTTATTTCCTTGATTACTAAGAACTAAATATAGATTCTCCACATCATTTGAATGTTTCCGATATTTAGAATAATTTTCCATTTGTTTTGTATTATTCGTGGTTGCAGGCTGACCGACAAGTTCAAATTTGCTAGAATCAAAGGACATTTTTGTGCTTAACGCATTAATGTTTTTTAAGTCTTGACCTTTAAGTGTAAAGGTTAATGTATCGCCAGGAAGATAGGTATCCTTGCCATTTTCATTAACCACAGCAAGGGATAAACCGCCCGCAATTTCTTCGACATCAGGTATCTCAATCCCACCATCTAATTGTCGTAAAACATAACTGATATCATAAGCATCAATTACCCCATTTTTATTTAAATCACCTTTTTCAACATAGCCATTAAAGTCACTGTCCACCGATTCTAAGCCTGTATAGTTTCGATAACTCATTGCATCATTTTCATCAATCGTTCCATCGTTAGTAATGTCTCCATGTAAGATTCCTTCTGATCCTGGTTGTTTGTAAAAGAGCATCTCACGACCAGAGCCAAAATTACCCACCGATTTTAATACCTTCATTTCAACAAAACGATACGCTTGGTCCTTCGTTTCAATGGTTTTTGTCAAAGCATCTTGCTTCCAGTTAATAGGTTCTGAAAACTCTGTCCAATTAGCTCCATCTTTCGACGTCCGATACTGGAGCTGCAAAATATTTCCGTTGCCGGCATTGTCTCTTGGCAAGTATTCAATTTTATCCATTTGATACTCCGCACCAAGATCAAATTTTAAAGTCAAGAAATTTCCATCACTTGGATTAGCGATGCCGGTTGACCAGTTCGTATGCCAACCTGTACTTAAATCTTTATCTGTTAATTTCTTCAATTCTGCGCCTGGTTGTTCTGGTAAATTACTTGTTGCTTTGACTTGATTAATTGTTTCTTTATAGGGATCATCTTGTGTTTTTCCTTTAATCGGTTCACTCCATTCAGAGACCCCGTTTTTTCCAACAGCTCGAACTCGAAAAGTATGTTCGCTTAGGAAGGAAAATCCATCAAATGTTGCTGTATTCGTTTGAATATTTCCGAAAACAGTCCCGTCACGCTCTACTTCATAACTTGTTGCCTCAGTTACTTGATCCCATTGAAGAGTCAAAGAAGATGGCGTTGTTTTTTCTTCATTGATTGCGACATTTGCCGGAATAGTTAACTGGTCATCGACCGTTGTATTTCCTCCGTCAACCGTTCCTTTATTAATGAAACCTTTGACAGTTATTTGAACATCTTTGGCGGTCACAGATTGTTTCGCTAGTTTTACTGATAACGCTGATTGGTTCAGTTTTTCTCCTGAAGCTTCAGAAAGATACTGATTCACTTGGAATTCTTTATCAAAATAATATAGATTTGTGCCAGCTAAAAATTCTTCTTTATTAGCTGCTTGTTTCAAGGTTACTTCTGTCCCCCCCACCATTGCTGTTACGCTTTCGGGCGCTTCTGAAGCTAGCAAATCAAGCGTGGTGCTTCGTTCATCAACAAAGTCTTTATAACTTCCTTTTGTCGGTTCGATAGTAACGGTCAGATCCCCTTTTTCGTTTGATTTAGGGCCTTGACTATTTATTTTAGTCGTAGCTGATTGCCCAGCTTCATAACTAGTTGAAATTCCGTCATCTTCATACATATTAAAAGAAGTGGTGCCATTTGGATAAATCAAGAAAGATCGTTGATCTCGTTGGATTTCCTTTGGATTGTTGTTTGGATTCGTCATTGGGATAATACTGCCATCTTTGACGAAAACGGGCACCTTCCACAGCGGTGTTTTTACTCCATTTAAGACACGGCCACCTTGATATTTTTCGCCTGTAAATAAGTCAACCCAGACTTGTTTTTCATCTGGTAAGTAGATTCCATCACGGATTGAATTTCCTGCCTCATCTTGATTGCCATTATAAATTGGGGCAACGAGTAAATTGGGTCCCCACATATATTGGTATTGAGAATCTTTTGTATATGCTGTTCCTTCATTAGGAAATTCTAAAGCCATGGCCCGTACCATTGGTAGTCCATCAACTGATTCCTTGGCAATACTGTAGTTATAAGGCATCATCATTGATTTTAATTTTAGATACGCTCGGTTCAAATCTGTGGCTTCTTGATCAAAAGCAAATGGCGTTTTTGGATTGGAGCCCCAGCCGTCCATATTTAGCTGCACTGGTGTAAAAGTTTTCCATTGGAAATCACGTATGTTGACCTCTTTATTTTTTCCACCAAAAATTCCATCCATATCTGAACCGACATTTGGTTGTCCAGACAACGAAGTCCCGATATATGTTGGGATATGGAAGCGAATATATTCCCATTGACCACCCGTTTGATCGCCTGTCCAAATACCAGCGTGCCGTTGGGTTCCGGCCCAACCATCTAATGAAACAATCATCGGACGAACTGCGCCGTCTGTTTCTTTTACAAAAACATTCGCGGCATCTTCTACACCATTTAAGCCAAAGGAATACCCATACCCGACCCACGCCACGTCAGTTTTGAGAGCTTTAACACCAGCGACACTAACTTCTTTCGCAATATCCCGTTCTCCTTTTTTAGGATTTTTAGGATCCGCTGGATGGAGATTAGATTGAGTCCACAGCCCCACTTCAACACCATTGGCTTGAGCATACTCTGTAAATTCTTTTAAGTTTTGTACATCGCCGTCCAATGAATCTGTTTGGCCATAGCCAGCACCGTAGCCGTCATTTGGCAAGAACCACCCTAACGGCATATCGTTTTTCTTATATCGATCAATAACTGCGCGTGCAGAAAATTGATAATTCTCTTTTTCTCCATTTAAAGATTCTAGCGTGCCATTTAAGTTTCCTAGATCGCCTGGTTGGTATTCTTTGTAAAAATTACCATCTTCAAACTTAACTGCTCCCGCGGTTCCTTCTGCTACTTTCACCCAATAGTCCCGATTATACGCGTTTAAATGCGCTTCATAGAACCCGTATTCTGGCATCAAAGCTGGTTTCCCGGTTAATTCATAGTAATCTTTTAAAATACCTGCTGAGGAATCATTAAAGAAATAAAAAGCATCAAAATCTGTTCCTTCGTGCGTTGTTGTGGTTGTTTGTGGATCATGACTGCCAAAATCATAGTTGCCAGGTTTCCATGTATTTCGAACAACGCCATACCCTGCAGTTGACCAATAAAATGGGTTAGGCGATGCTACTCCGCCATCTACCCAATTGTTCGTATTGACAATCTGGATAGCTGTTCCTTTATGCGTAAATCGACCATTTTGAGTTCCTCCGCCAAAATAATTTTCTTGACTACTTTGTTTTAACGTTTGTGTAGCTTTATCATTTTTAAAGGATAGCGGAGCGGTTTCTTCTAAAATAACTTGATTCTTTTTCTTGTCTAGAACCTTCATTAAAGCGCTTTCTTTTCCGAACATAATTTTTAAACCATTATTTTCTAGAATAAATTGGTTTCCTGAATCTGTGACGTTCGTTTGCTCAAAGGCTTGTGTACCATAGTCGGCCATTGTTTTAGCCGTAATTTTCGCAACATGCTTTGGATCATTTGGCGTTGGATATTCTTCAAATTTACCAGTTGGATCTAGATGATAGCGAAAAAGATGGTCGTTTAAAATACTAATTTGTGCTTTTTTTCCAGAAGCATACGTAATGACAAAGTTTTTCTCCGCTTTTTCAATCGACACAATTGCTCCGACTGACGTTGCTGAATCAGCTACGTCTTCTTTTGCTGTTTGCTCTTGCGCATCAACCACTTGAGAATCCATCGTAACAAACGAATGGAACGCCAATACAGACGAACTCACTAATAAAAATGTCAACCAGTGCTTTTTACCGTAAATTTTTTTACCCTGATACTCTTTGTTCATTTTTTCCTCCTTAAAATTGCTCCCCATAGAATAGTTCCGACACAATTACTCACAAAATCCAAAACCCAACAAAGTTTTATCCAGATGAAAAGTCATAACGATTTTCTTAGTTTACTGAGACTGTTAGAAAGTCAGTTTCAGTAACCCCTCCATAAACACATCCTTTCAATAAATTATTAAATGAAAACAATCTATTTTCATCTTATATAAAAATTTTAGTACAGAATCACAATTTCCCGATGAATGCGTTTTCATTTGTTGACTACCAATTTTTCACTTTTTTAATAACATAATTATCGTATGATGGTTTTTTTGTGTTTGTCAACGGTTAATTATAGTAGCCACCATTAACAAGTATTAACCCTTGATAAACCTGTTAATTCACTTATAATGATGAT
Source organism: Enterococcus sp. AZ119 (assembly GCF_050546175.1). Taxonomy (NCBI): domain Bacteria; kingdom Bacillati; phylum Bacillota; class Bacilli; order Lactobacillales; family Enterococcaceae; genus Enterococcus; species Enterococcus sp. AZ119. The sequence continues at coordinate 1,565,654 of NZ_CP172951.1, forward strand.
TTTATTGCGAAAATATCTACATCAGAAAAAGAAAGACTTTTTCAAAAATCTAATACCTGTTACTCAAATTTAGTCTATTTAAAAATAATCAACACCCTCCTGCTCGGCAAGAGGGTGTTGATTACTCGTTTTTTAGTGATTGATTTGACTTGCTGGTGTGAAAAGCAAACTAATGATGATGCCAACTATCAGTACCGCTAGCAATATAAAAATTAACTTTCCAAACCGGTGATAGGGATTGATCGAAAGCCCAATCCCATAAACTTTCGGAACCCACAAAGGAGGCGTTGGATTATCTTTTTGATCTTTATAGGCTATCTTTAAAATCTGCCACGCAAAATACAACAATGGTAAAACCATAATTACCCCAACTATACCTAGCCATTTTGCTAATAAGTCACTAGTATGCAAAAGACTGATTGTCAGAATTGGTACAAACAAAAGAATAAAGCTAATTGTGGCTCCCACTTGTGCTTGTTTAAGCAGTCGTCTCTCACGGAGAGTAAGATTCGCAAACATTCTATCCATCCTTTCATGGTTTTCAGATTAAATCAACGAATCACTAAAAAACTAAATTAACTGCGAAAATCAATGACCATTCGCCCGCGAATTTTTCCTTGTTCCATTTCTTCAAAAATAGCATTAATTTCTTCTGGTTGGCGTGTTTGACAAACAGGAACAACTTTTCCTTCTGCACCGAATTGGAAAGCTTCGCTTAAATCTTGACGGGTTCCAACTAACGATCCGACTACGTGAATGCCATCAAGAACAAGACGTGGAATAGATAAATCCATTGTCTCAACAGGCAATCCAACGGCGACAACCGTTCCTCCCGCACGGACTGCATCGACTGCGCCATTAAATGCTGATTTAGCTACCGCAGTAACTACTGCTGCATGGACACCGCCAATTTCTTTTTGAAGTTGTGCAGCAAAATCAGGATCTTTAACTGGATTAATTAAAAGATCAGCACCCATTTCTTTCGCAAAAGCTAACTGATCATCATTCACATCAACAGCTACTACTTTGGCATTAAAGACATGCTTGGCATATTGTAAAGCTAGATTACCTAGCCCACCTAATCCTGAAATCATTAGCCATTGACCTGGACGAATCCCAGATTCTTTTATCGCTTTGTAAGTTGTTACCCCTGCACAAGTAATAGAGGAAGCTGGCTCTGATGCTAAATTTTCTGGCACTTTCACCGCATAACCGTCTGTGACGATGCATTCTTCGGCCATGGCACCATCAACTGTATATCCAGCATTTTTTACTGAACGACAAAGCGTTTCTCGACCAGAAGTACAATATTCGCAATGCCCGCAGCCTTCATAAAACCATGCAACAGATGCACGATCACCAATTTTTAAACTAGTAACGTCTTTTCCAACCTCCGTCACAATCCCAATTCCTTCGTGACCTAAGGTACAACCGCTAACATCGCCAAAATCTGCATTCTTAACGTGTAAATCCGTATGACAGACACCACAGACTTCCATTTTCAACCGCGCTTCATTATCTTTCAATGGACGCGATTCTTTTTCAACAATTTTTGTTGTTTTTCCTTTTGCTGCGACAATTGCTTTATACATGGTTCTTTCCTCCTTGTTTCTATTGTGAATCATTGAACAATAATAGTATAATACTACTTTCCAAAATAAGGAACACCAATGACTTGCGTAAATTAACACTAATTTGACAATTTATCCTTGCTAGACAGCTATTCTTCCCTTATGTCATAGATAATTCATACTAGCATGATTTTTTCTGCATAATTGTCAACTATTTTAAAGGCAGGTTTTACAACCTCATTTTCCCCTTCTTTTTTCCTAAGATATAGCAGACGGTACCTAAAATAACTAGAATTAAAAAGGCCATGAGGTACTTAAGCCAGTGAAGGTTTTTGGCTTTATGATCAACAGAACGCTTATTATACTGATCAGCTTGCTTCTTGTTTATCGTGAAATCTTTTGAGAACGTCCAGTTCCCCTCATGGTTTTTCAACTTAATGGTATAGGTATAGTGTCCAGGTTTAAACGAATCTTTCAGTAAAATAGGCAGGTCAAACCTTGTGTTTGGTGCAAAACTCAGATTATTTTTCTTTTCGTGAATGATCGTTTTGTTTGTTCCTTTTTCTTTAACAAAAAAATCTCCTTCGACTTTTGACAATAACTTCCGCTGTGGATTTTTAATTTCCATCGAAACAGTATTGTGGCGGTTAATTTGCCCAATTTTAACAGAACCACTTTCCAATTTTGCAGGTATGGTCTCTGCTGTTTCATTCACCCGAATAGCAATCGTATGCATATAAACATTTTGAATCCCACCCTTGCTTTGGTCCCCAGCTATCTCTACAGGTCGAATCGTCACTCCACCTAATAAAATTCCTGAGAATAACTTTTCTGGCATCGTTATTTGAAAATCAATCGTTTGTGATTGTTTACCAGGAACACTAATGTCCTTCCTATTGGGACTAATCAAATCACTAAGTACCAAACTCATCGATGGATCTTTTTCAAAGCTACTTTTTGTATAGTCAACTATCCCATTACTATTTGTTGTTGCTGTATTTACCTGAACTTTAAATTTTTGAGGGTTCGGCGTAGTATTGGTTATCGTTAATTTGAATGTATCTTTTTGTTTCGGAGTTAATGTCATATCAAAAAAATTACTGGTTTTGTTATTTTGAGTTGCTCCGAAAACGGGTGTGACTGTATACGCATTCGCATTGTCAATTGTTGCTGAACTATTGGTATTAGACGGCTCTGCCCAGGCACGCATCGCTCCACCTAAACAGAGAATAGTCAATATAAAAAGTATCTTTAAAATTCTTTTCAATTTATCTGCCTCGTTTTCTTACATCGTTTTATGTTAAATTCTTAGGCGGGTGCTCCATCGATGGCATTCCAGACGATGGTCCCAGAGTAGGTATTTGCAGCAATACTTTTAGGTATATTTAACGTTGCATTTAAATCGGCTGTCGTGACAGTGTCTGATAAACGGATATCACTTTTATCTAGCGAAATAATGGTTGAAGCATCTGTGGTTAAATCAACGCCCGTAAAGGTACCTTTTTCAGAAGATCCGTCAGGTTTTTTAGTGTCTAAATGAAGTGTCATTCCGTCTAAGCCAGTGACACCTTTTCCTTTATCTTCTAAATTCGCTGTCAGATACCAACCTGTATTCGTTGTCCCACGATTATCATTAATGATAAGTTGCGACTTGCTTTGATCTGGTTGCGTATGATCTTGGCCGTCTTTTGTCACCGTCCCAAAGTTAATTTGTGCTAATGGTGTAATGGTTAATCCGCCACCTAAAACCGACACATTCGCTGTGGTATTGGTATTATCAGCCGCATTCACAGTTTGTTGTCCAATTAAAAAAATCCCCGTTCCTAAAGTGACAGTTAAACCAATTATTTTTTTATTCATTATTTTTCCTCTTTTCTTTATAAAGTCCAACGATTAATGTACTTCCGAGTACCACGATTCCTAAAATCGTCTCTTGAGACGTAATCTCGTTTGTTTTTGGTAAAAAATTAGGTTGTCCTCGTGAAGTTGGCATATCGTTAGTCTGCGGTATAAGCTCATTGGGATGCGGAACAATATCCTCACTCTCTTTCACTATTACCATGACTTTTGTGCCAGCTTGTGCGTCAGTTGTCTTGTCTTCAGCTTGTGCTTGAATTGGCAAACCGAGAATAAAGGCAACAAACAATAAATCATAGATAAACCATTTCACAGTTATTCCCTCTTCCCTTACGGTGTTGCTTCTAAGTTCCAAATTAACTGAGCTTCATATTTATCAGCAGGTGTGACTTTTGAAATAGTTAATGTGGGCAATAATTGTAATTTCGTCAAAACTTTTTTATTTTTGATAGATTGGTTACTTACGCCAGCTACTAATTGTTGCTCATCGTTAACCATGATATTTTGCTCAGTTGTTACATAATCGACTGACTTTGGATTTAGCGTGAGATCAAGCCCTGCGTCTTTCCACGCTTGTGTTTTCTGATCATTTAAATTATAGGCTACTTCAAGCTGCCAGCCAGTTGTCCGATTAGGATCCCCCGTATCTTCAATGTTCATCTCACAACTTTTTAATGTCTGTGTTTGATCTTGGCCATTAAATTTTACGTTCTCAAAAGGCATTAGTTGTTCAGATAAGTGATAAAAGTCTAGACGATTAGAGTAATAGTAGGTCCAATCAACAGTAACACTTTTACTAAAACCTACTATTTTAGAGATATCATAAGTAATTCTATAGATGCCTGCTACTTCATCGTTTACCTGCTTAGGCGTATAGCGAATCGTTATCTTACTATAAGGAATGGACTGTCCATCATTATCTGTTGCACTATCAAAAAGACGTTTTGGATCGAAGGGCGTCCCCACAGAAAAGCTGCCGTTATGTGCACCAATATGAGCTGAAGAGGGAATGACTTCTAGTGCAGTCTGCGCCTCTAATCCTAGGTAGTTATAATCAATTTCATATTTACCAACCACTTTTGTATCCACCGCATCTACTGGGACCTTTTGCTCTCCGTCCAGTTTATATATGGTGACACTTACGTCTCGAAAATCACCTTTTTTACCATCTGGTGTTTGTAAGCTAGTCACTTCACTTTCTGGTTGCCATTGAGTATATTGATAAATCGTATCTTGAGATTTAACTTTAATTTGCGCTTGATCAATGTGCACAGCTAAACTTTTCTCATTTGAGTAGCTTTTAGATGTATCATCAACATCAAGAATTCTAAATGTTAATGTGTAATCTCCTGAAGTTGGTAAAGCATCTGCTAAACAGTTAAAACTAACGCAATCATCTGTGACTGGTAAATTTTTTAAATCTTGCTCCCCAATTTTATGAAAATCAGTTTGGACAGCACCTGAAATTTTTTCTTCAATCTGAACTTTTCTAGTTGTCGGAGCCTTAACGGTTAGTTCTACTGGTATCTTTTGTTGCGGGTGAAATGTTGTTTGACCTTTAACAAAAGCTGCCTTTTCTAAACTTGGCACTTGGTATGGATCTGTTGTGACGCGCATATATGTTTTATCTGTGGGCTCTGAAGAATCCGTTCCTGGCGGATTGACTAACGGCAGCCCACAACCATCTTTGCCACTAAATAAATAGGTTGTTAACCCGTTTTGTTGTTGTGAAGAGACATTAACATTGGCCTTATGATCAACTGTGTGAGTATGAAAATTAACTACGCGCGCAAACCGTTGAGCAACATACCCATCTGTCCAATTAAGCGGATTGTCTTGTCTTTGGTTCATCGTAAACTTTGGTGATAAAAAATCCCCTGGTAACATCGTTTCGCTTTCAGGTATTTCAGGATATTTAGAGGCATCTTGGGTATTGTAATTGGATAATGGATTGTCCTTATCACCGCTGTCCCATGGCGAGATATAAGAAGACCAAGTAGCCACTTTCCCGGTGATTCCAGTGATAATTTGATGATTCAAATTATTTGGATCTTGCTTTGCTGCTGCCGCTAAACTTGTCGCACGTAACCACATATCCGAACTAAACAATAGCCAATTATGATTAACCGTATTCGTTGTATCTGATTCGTAAGTTCGACCAAAAAAATCTGCCGACAACGAAAATTGATCACTTTCAGTGCCATCCGACAAAACATTTGATACTGGTAAGCGATGTTTCGTTAAATTTTTATTGAGGGAATAATCCTTTGAATCGCCATCCTTCATTAAAGTAGCTACATCTAAATCAAAATGAAGTTCAAATTTTATGGCCGATTTGTCAGGTTCATGTCGCCAAATTTCATAAAGTTTAGTAAAAGAAAAATTAATAGTGTCCCCCCGTTCACAAAACATCACCTGATGCTCAGTATCAATTCCGCTATAATCTTGATCAGGATCACCCCATCCCGGTGAACCATCTTCTGAAGAACCGTTAAACGTCCGCATTCCTTTTGTGTTAACAATTGGTATTTGTGTGTTTTTTTGTCCACTAATTGAATAAAAATTTTCTGGATTATCCGCAAAAGCCTTGTCATAAGCCGCTTTAAAATTATCTGCACTTATATTTTCTGGCAAATGAAACATCAGTCCATATTGCATTCCTACAGTACCAAAAGAAAGAAACTTCAATGCTTCTGTATGAGAAGTGTCCACTGTTCCGTATAATTTTACGTGTAATTTTCCTCCAAATGATCCATCAGGACCACTACCACCGTCATGGCTTATCTCCATTCCATAAGGTAAATCAGTTCTCAAATCAATGGCTATCCCTCCCGCTTGATAGAGCGAAGCTGCCTCGCATTCTTGAAAATGCACGCTCAAAAAACAAGAAATCGATACCAATAGTAGACAAGAGTAAAAGAAATAAGCAATGCTTTTTTTTCTTTTGTAGGTTGGCATTTTCATTTTTAATTGTTCGTTGATTTTTTTCATTGCTTACTCACCTTGACCTTTTTTGGAATTAGAAACTAAATAATAATTATTCTAACTACTGCTAGCTTATCAACATTGAAATTGCTTTGCCACACACAATTAATGTATAAGGCTGTACATTAATTGTGATGGCCGCTTCTTATTGCGCTTGTGTTAACATATCAATACAAAAATTTAAAGAAAGTAGACTACAATGAACCTAAATTTTACTTTTGGAGGTCCATAACATGTTTCCATCCTACCTAACGAATGAGCTAGAAATTTTATTTTATATAGTGAAGCGAGCTCATACGTCATTAAATGAAATTTCTTCCAATTTAAAAATTTCAAAAAGAACGGTCAAGGAAAATCTGATAAAAATAAATCAAGAATTCGAGGATACTTATCAAATCCAACATTTTATTGTCTCTAACAATAATGGCATTGTTTGTGTAAATCCAGCGTACCGAAAAAGCGCGGTCGAATACGCCTACACGTTAAAACTTAATCTTTTAAAAAACAATGTACAATTTAATTATTGCGTACAATTGGTCACACATTCTTCCATTGATAAAAACGAATTAATTAAAGTTTTATATATTTCTGAACATTATCTGGTGAAAATCACGAAACAACTGAATAACTTTTTTAAAATTTTTGATATAGTAATCGTTAGTATTAAGGGTATTTATCAATTAACTGGCAATGAATTATCGATTCGAGTGTTTTCTTTCATTTTCCTACAAGATTCCTTTCAAGAATTGGCTTGGCCTTTTTCTAAAATAAGTCTTGAAGAAATAAAAAAAAGTCTACCCGATGAACTTCTTGAACGATCCTATAAAAATGTCCGAATGAAGAAAAGAGCGTTTTATATTTTATATGCGATATTTAAAACTAGAACAAGTGCACAAAACTTCTTAAAGATGCCGCAGTCTAAAAACCTGCATTCTTTTTTTATTCTGATCAATCAATACAGTCATGTGACTTTATTTTTTCTTGAACACTCCTTCGCTGACATTCAATGCGAAACAAGAAAAACTGAAATTTTATACTTTAATTTTTTATCTCGCATTTTTATCCCTTATATCTTTTCGGAAAAGCAAACGAAACAAATAGAAAAATTATTTATAGAATCTAACCATCCTTATTGTGTCTTATCAAAAAAATTGTTTAAGCAAGTAGCCTACTTACTGACAAATCAGCATGATTATCAATACGTTTACTATCTTTCTATTTTTAATGCTTGGTACTTTTTAACGGAGGGCAATTATTATACTTTTTTAACACTTTATTTACCGCAGCCAGAAATTTGTACTCCGTCAGATGTGGCATACTTTAATCGAATAAAACGAACGGTGGCAAAATTAGTTCACCAAGAAACGCATTTAGAGTTACTCAGTCAACTGCTTTACACATTGTCTGTGTCCGAAAAAAAAGTACAAGTGAGAATCTATTTACAAATTATCAAAGATTTTTATGCAAGTTATTTTATTAAAACACGGTTATCCTCCTTATATAATACAAACGCAATCTCTATTACCGAAGACTTCACAAATGCGGATATCATCATCACAGATTCTTTCGAAAAAGCTACTTCTAATCAAGATATTTTCTACTTAGATTCCATTGAAAATGAAGAAAGTTGGCATGAGCTTACAGAATTTATTCAACAAAAATATATGGCTAAACTTAATGTTGGCTTATAATTGTGAGTTTTCTTAAAAAGAGCAAATTTGAAAAAAAAATTTAGAGGTGTATACTAGCAGAGGAATAATTTTTTAGCTTCTAATAAATTTTTAAAGAAGGAATGTTTTGTGAAATTATCTATCAAAAAATTTTTTGAGGTTTTCTTAGAATCGTCTTGGGCGTATAGTCGCCCTATACTAACTTTTGATACAAGACAGAACTGGTTTGCCCTTGTTCTTAGTATCATTATTGCAAATGCTGTTGGTGCTGTTCTAACAATAGTCTTTCCTTTCGCTTTTGTTTTAGTAAATGTTGGTAGCTTTTTGGGCACTGTAATTTGTGTCTTACCACGACATAGCTCTCCACAAAGAAGTGCCATAGATGGTATTTTAATGATTTTTCTTGGTGCCAGTCTGGGGATACTTTTACAGTCGTCAAGTATATTCATTATTTTATTATTCGTCCTTGGTTTGTATTTTTCAGGGATTGTAAGAAACTTTAGTATTGGTCTGTATATTCGATGTCTCTTTGGGACCATTTCTTTACTAGCTGGTGCGCAATTAAAAGGCAATTTGTCTATTGGTCAAACTTTTGAAGGTCTGGGTGCAATAATTTTAGGTATGTCCATCCTTTGTTTGTTCTATTGTCTTTATTCTAAGCCGAAAAATAATGAAGCACGAAAATTAGTAGCCGATTTATATGAACAATTATATTTATTAGCACAAGGAAAACCTGCAAGCTATGTCCATTTCAGAATAAAAGTACGCGAATCTGTTGAAACAATGCCCTGGGTCAATCATCAAAAAACACCATGGATTTATCCCTTGGTTTCACAAGCAGATGCAATTGCAGGTTCGTTAGATTCAACCAATGCAGCTGAAAATCTTCCTGCTTTAAAAGCAATTCAACTCTTTTTAAAAGGAGAACAATTAACCCTGCCTCTTCAAGAATTTGCTTCAGCAAACACCGAAATAAAATCAGCAATCCTTTTGATACAAAACAAACAATCCTCTAAAAAAATCTCATTTAAATCTTTCTTACCCACAAAAGAAGGACTTGCAGAAGCCAAAGAGATCCTTCATTCTTACAAAGGCAGCTCTGCTAGATTCGCAATTCGTTTAGCTTTAACAGGTTTAGTTTGTCATTTTTGTTCGCTTATACTTAATTACATGTACCCTTTGCCTTTAGCTAATCACGAATTCTGGGTAGTTATTTCTGGTTGTTTGATGGTTATGCCAGGGTATCATGGTACACTCGGTAAAATCACTTCAAGAACTATTGGTTCTATTTTAGGTGGTTGTTTAGGCATCTTTTTGTCTCAATTAATTGCTAACTTAACAAACCTAAATCCTTTATGGCCAATGCTATTGTCTTGTTTGCTAGTTATATTGTATGAAACCGTCCGTAAATTAAGTCAAGCATTTCTAATGCTAAGTGTGACCACTTGGTTAACTTTCACATTAGGTGGTAGTTCTGCAGGCTATACAAGAGTTTTTGATGTAATTATTGGTGCGCTGATTGCTTTTGTCATGTTTTTTATTTTCCCAACATGGCATAGTCAAGTATTACGTAAAAATATCAATAGTTGGTCAAAAACGATCAGCTCTATTTTGCTAGCGTTAATCAATGAAGAGACCACGTTACCAAGTGATGCTTGGGTACTAGCTTATCGAGTACAACGTAGAGTAAACTATTCTATTCAAGAAATTGTTCTTGAATCTCCTATTTATAGTAACGATGCCTCTGCTGAAAGCTTAATGCAACAAAAACAACTAAATGATCAACTGTTGGAAATGCAAACTGCTATGGAAGAGCTTCTTTTAGAACTTATGAAAACACAACACTACTTAAAAAAATTAACGCCAGTTAGGCCGGACACACTAAACATTGAGTTATTTAACTATTCACAGCAAATACTTTCACTCACGAATCCCAAAAATAATCGACTAATCAACCAGTCCAAACAATCCATTTATTTTCCTCAAATTGAACAATCACTGGTAATCTTAAAAAATTCTACAGCTAATTTCTTTTTAGCAAATATCAAATGATTAAATAGACAAAAAGCCTAGGAAAAATCCAAAGGGAATTTTTCCTAGGCTTAAAAGTTAATAAACTACTGGCAGAGTAATCAATGAAAACAACCGACCTAATCGAGCAGAAAACTTGGTTTTTGTAACGGAATACCCCTGTCCTGACTCCGTTACACCGACTCAATTTTATAAACTTATCTGTCTAACATTCACAAAAAACTTTTTTTTCAGTTTCTGTGAGGATATCATTCATTCGACCAGATTTAAATCCTTCTAAGTCAAAAGTTACATAATTAAATCCTTGTTTTTTAAGATAATCTGCAATTTTTTCTCTGTTTTCTAATAACAGAGAAAGTTTGTCTTCTGGAATTTCAATCCGTGCTAAATCATGATGTGCTCTGACACGGACAATTGGAAAACCTATTTCCCGTAAATATTTTTCACTAGCAAATACTTGATCAATAGCTGAGCGTGTTAACTTAATGCCATAAGGAATTCTTGAAGCAATGCTACATGAGGCAACTTTACTCCAATTGGAAATACCTGCGTCTTTAGCAAGTTGACGTATTTCAATTTTATATAATTTAGCTTGTTGTAGCGGACTGATGACCCCTTCTTGATCTCTTGCTCTTAATCCAGGACGAAAGTCAGTATTATCATCCATAATCATCCCATCGGCCAGAACATCAAATCCCTCTTTCTGAATAGCCGAACGAATAGTTTTATATAATAATTTTTTACTGTAGAACCAGCTATTAGGGTTATTTGCAACAATTCTATCATCCGCTAATTCGCTCATTTCAAGGCCTAACACATTTGCTCCCAATCCATTAGCTAAATCGACCGCTTTATCAAACTCATCATCAGAAAATAATTCTGAATTTACAACAACCGCAAGTACATTTTCAGCACCTAAAGTGTCCAAAGCTTTTTTTAGCAAGTAAGAGCTATCAATTCCACCTGAATATGCAACAGCCAACTTATCCATTTTTTGTAATTCGCGAACTAAATTTTGTTCTTTCGTTTTCATGACAGACATTTAAACCATCTCCTATTGATTTTCTTTTACATAATTAATTATAGACATCTCCACATTAGAAAAAATCACGATTCATAGTATCAATTATTGTCAATATTTGTACACTTAATACCGTTTTAAATGTTGTAACAAGTTAGCATTGGCTTCTATCTCTTCCTTTGAGTACCTTGTGACAGCCGAATCAAACAATAAAATGGAATCAGCTTCCTCGTAAATACTCAAATAGTCATGGGTGGAAAGGATAATTGTTTTACCAAGTTGATGCAGATTTTTTATTATCTTTTTAAATAATTTTTCCGATTCTTTTGTCAACCCAGCAAACGGCTCATCTAATAAATACACGTCTGGATTCATTACTAACAGACTAGCAAAAGCCACTTTTTTCTTTTCTCCTCCCGATAATTGATAAGGCACTTGATTGCTTAAATGGGTAATTTTTAATAAATTCAAACAATCATTAATTCTTTTTGCTGTTTCATGCTCGGATAGTTGGAGCTGTCTAGGGCCAAATGCCAATTCGTCATAAACTGTTGCATTAAATAATTGTGTGTCCGTCTCTTGAAATAATATACCCAAATGAGCATAATACTTCTTTTTATGAATAGGGTCTTTTTTCCAGGCCGTTAATGATTGTTCCATAAAATAAATCGTTCCCTCGGAAGGTTTTAAAAAACCTGCGAGCAAATTTAAAAAAGTGGATTTGCCACTGCCGTTATCTCCCATCAAAACCAGATATTCTCCTCTGGCTATTTCCAAATTACAAGGCGAAAAAACAGGCTTCGTTTGATAGCGATAAACCAAATGATTTACTCGATACATATTAGTTCCTCCCTAAATAAAGCAACCCCCCGAAAAATAAAAGATAGGCAATACTAACCAAAAAATCTTTCGTTTTTAATGGTTGCTTTACTCGATAATATTGACCAGTATATCCTCTTGCTTCCATCACCATGTCCAACTTTTTCCCATACGTAAAAGATTTTAAAGAGATAAGACTGATTAAATTACTACCCGTACTCAACTGGATATTTCCACCAACTGCTCTAGCTTCTACAGCGGCAAGCAGTTGGATTAAGAGATTTCCAAAGAAAAAGATATATTTAATCGTAATATCTAATTGTAAAAGTATTATATTCGGAAAATGAAAGATTTTTAATGCTGCTATAAATTGATTCATGTTGGTTGTTTCCATATATTGACTAATCGCTATGGCTAAAAAAAACAAATGAACAATAAATAATAAACTAAATTGACCTAAAAAAAAGATCGGTAAATAGATAATCAGCGGCATCAAAATGAGGATACTAGCTTTTTTGACAATGTTTCGTAGAATAGTTGGTTTTTCAACTAAAAGTAACATGCCTAGGTAGATGCCTAAGAGCCACAAAACAAGAACTTTTTGTGTAGTGCTGATTAAAACAATTAGTAAAAAAGTACTGATCAGTTGAATTGCTGGGTGTATATCACTGAGAATAGTCTTATTGCGTTTCCCACTCACCTGAAATTTATTTAATAAAAAAAGGATTCCTTTTCGATTTTTAAGCATAAAGGTTTCTTTTTTATTAGGTTCAAAGGACGTGGAAGATTCTTTCATCCATTCAGGCATCAACTTTGCCTTCTTCCATTAAATAAACGAAAAATGAGTAAAAAAACGATTATGGCTGTTACGCCACTTAAAATATACCCAAGTGCTAATGGCAGTCCTGGAATAAAGTAATCACTGAAAAGTGCATGAAATGAAAAACCATTCACCATACCTTTTGGTTGTACCGCAGGCAAATGATTCTGTTTTAAATTCTTGACTAATTCAGATAAATCCCATTCACCCCAAGCAGTGGCATGATCAATCAAACCTAATGGACATAAAATTACCATAACCAATAACAGTCTCTTTAATCGCAACAACGGAGTCCTTTTCTTCTTTTCTTCGATAAAAATTGCATCTTTTGACACACTTTTTACAAAATTATAGACACACACGGTGAAGAGACCTTCAACAATTCCTATTACTAACAGATGGACACTCATCATTGCTGGTATAGTTATAGAAAGACCATATGGGTTATAAAGTGGCGTACCATTCGCTTCATGGAATAATAAGGGTTGGATACCTAATAATACAGAAGTAGAAAATGCCGCAACATTTACACCAAGATACCCAGCTAAGAAAAGACCCATTGTTTCAAATTTTTTTACACGCGTAACTAGCTTATAAACTCCATATCCCACGAATGGCATCACAAACGCCATAGAAAAGGCGTTTGCACCAAAAGCTAATATACCACCATCACCAAATAAACAAGCCTGTAATAGTAAAGCCACCGAAACAGACAGCGTCGCGGCCCAAGGTCCCATCAATAATGCGATGAGAACAGCCCCAACAGCGTGCGCAGTTGTTCCACCAGGTACTGGCAAATTAAACATCATTATTAAAAATGACAAGGAGGAGGAAATCCCTAACATGGTCCCTGTATCTTTTTTTAATTTAATTTGAACGTCAACTTTTTTTACAGCGCGGTACCAGACAGGTACCATAATCGCGCCCATCACTGCGCAAGTTTGTGGGCTTAAATAATTTTCTGGAATATGCATGTTCGTCAGACTCCTATCTTATCGATCAATATAATCAGCTAAATAACTTTGATCGTAAATCACAATTTTTTGTTTTTTGATATCGATGACTTTTTCCTCTTTTAAATCATGGATAATTCGGTTTACGCTATTTCTCGTTGAAATCCCGCAAAACCCCGCAATATCCTCATTAGTTACTTGAAAATCAATTAATATTCCTTCCTCTGTCTGTACACCAAACAAATCAATTAATTGGTAAATAAAAGTACAAACAGCCCCTTTCTTACCATTCATTGTCATATTCTGTAAGGAACTAATACTCTCCGATAATTTTGCACGGTAGTAATCCCGTACATAATCTTGAAGAACAGCATCTTCTCTAACATATTCCCAAAATACAGTCCTTGGTATCCGATAAAAGCTAGCCTCTTCCGACTCAATGCGGATATTAAAAGGAGCAGATGTATAATTTGATACTTCATCACGTAACAATGAAATAATGTCAGGAGACACAATATACGACAGATTAAATTCTCGTCCATCCTTTAAAATAATACTCGTCTTAACGACCCCTTTCTTTAATACATAGGTGTACGCTTCCTCCAATCCATGATAAGCGAGATAAGTATGGCGTTTTTTTTTGATAATCGGTGTCTTCTTTCTATCTAAGAAAGCTGTAAGATAATCTGACTCCATAATTGTCACTCCTTTGACTAAGTTTCTGTTTGATTCGTTAACTATTATAAACACTCTCACCAACCTTTTGTTAGCAAATGTTACCCACAATAAGGACTGTGTGATTCCTAAATTTCATTATACTTAGTCTCGTAAAATATTACTTAGGAGATGATTGCTATGGTAGAAATTAACCTACCTTATGACAAGAAAATGATTACTGCAAGAATTCCCGATAAAAATTTTATTGGGCTTCTCGAATCAAAAGCTGAACATTTTTCAAATCCATATACTGAGAAAGAAACAGTCGAAAAATCGCTGGACAATCCTATTGGAAGCCTTCCATTAGAAGAATTAGCTAAGGGTAAAAAAGACATTGTCCTCATTAGTTCCGATCACACACGTCCCGTTCCTTCACATATTATCACCCCAATTATTTTGCGTAGAATTCGTTCAGTGAACAAAACAGCTAGAATCCGGATTTTAGTTGCTACAGGCTTTCATCGCCCTTCTACACGAGAAGAACTGATTAGCAAATATGGTAAAGCGATTGTAGAGAATGAAGAAATCGTTATGCATATCTCTACTGATGATTCCTCAATGGTCAAAATCGGTCAACTACCTTCAGGGGGCGATTGTATCATTAATCGCATTGCAGCAGAAGCAGATTTACTGCTGGCCGAAGGGTTTATTGAATCACACTTTTTTGCAGGATTTTCTGGTGGACGTAAATCTGTTTTACCTGGAATTGCTTCTTATAAAACCATCATGGCTAACCATTCTGGAGAATTTATTGATTCCTCCAACTCACGGACAGGAAATTTAACGGATAATCCGATTCATAATGACATGGTCTACGCTGCCGCTAAAGCGAATCTAGCTTTTATTGTTAATGTCGTTTTAGATGGTGACAAAAAAATTATTGGTTCCTTTGCAGGCGATATGGTTGAAGCGCATAAAGTTGGTTGTAACTTTGTAAAAGAAATTGCCCGTGTCAAAAAAATACCTTGCGATATTGCGGTTTCAACGAATGGCGGATTTCCACTTGATCAAAACATTTATCAAGCAGTTAAAGGGATGACCGCTGCAGAAGCAACCAATAAAGACGGCGGTGTCATTATTATGGTCGCTGGATGTCGTGATGGTCACGGTGGTGAAGGTTTTTATGAAAATATTGCCAATGTTAAAAATCCAAACGAATTTTTAGAAGCAGCCATCCATACACCACGATTAGAAACCGTGCCAGATCAATGGACTTCGCAAATTTTAGCGCGAATTTTAGTTCATCATCATATAATTTTTGTTTCAGATCTTGTTGATCCTGAGCTTATCACTTCGATGCATATGGAAATAGCAAAAACGTTTGATGAAGCGTTAGAGCGAGCATTTGAAAGAGAAGGTCTAAATGCAAAAGTGACTGTGATTCGAGATGGCTTGTCTGTCATTGTAGAATAATGATCCTTGAGAAATCAGGAATAAGGAGCGTTGTATTATGCAACCGAAAGAAATTTTAGGAGCTTTTAAAGAAGGAAAATTATCTTTAGAAGAAGCAACAAACAAATTAAATGGCTTTTGCGAATTAGACTTTGCAAAAATTGATACGCAGCGTAAAGAAAGAACTGGGTATCCAGAAGTCGTTTACGGGGAAGGGAAAACAATTGAGCAACTCATCAAAATTATCAATAGCTTAAGAAAAGAAAACAATACAATCTTAGTTACTCGCGTTTCACAACAAAAAGCCCAACCTTTAGAGTCGAACTTTCCTCATGGAACCTACTATGAACTTGCACGTTGTTTCGTTATCAACCAAATGGAGACTACAACAAAAAACTATATTGCGATAGTTACTGCTGGAACGTCAGACATGTCCGTTGCTGAAGAAGCAGCAATCACTGCAGAAACTTTCGGGAATCAAATAAAACGTATCTATGATGTAGGCGTTTCTGGCATTCATCGTTTGTTCGCTCACCTAGATGAGATTCAACAGGCTTCGGTGGTTATTGTGATTGCAGGCATGGAAGGTGCACTGGTGTCCGTGCTAGGCGGACTAGTTAGCGTGCCAGTGATTGCCGTCCCTACTAGCATAGGCTACGGTAGCAATTTCCAAGGACTGACTGCTCTTTTAGGAATGCTAAATAGTTGTTCCTCTGGCGTTAGTGTAGTCAACATAGATAACGGGTTTGGTGCCGCTTATAATGCAAGTATGATTAATCAAATAAAGGAGTCTTCACTATGAAAAGCTTATTTTTAGAACCATTTTCTGGTCTTAGTGGTGATATGTTAAATGGATTGTTGCTTGACTTAGGCGGGGATTTAAACAAACTGTTAATCGAATTAAAAAAACTTCCCATCGATGGGTTCACCATTCAAGCCCAACGAATTGCTAAAAGTTGTATTTACGGAACAGATTTCGATGTTCTCCTACAACATGGAAAAAAGGATTACGGTATAAAACACAGTCTCTCTCCTCACCACGAAAATGAACATCATGAAACGAAAGAACATGCACATCATCATAGCCATTCTAGAAATTTAAAAGATATTTATACATTAATTGAAAAAAGCGACTTGTCCAATTTTGTAAAAAAACATAGTAAAAATGTTTTCTATGACATTGCAAAAGCTGAAGCTGCTGTTCATCAACAAACAATTGACACTATTCATTTTCATGAAGTTGGAGCAATTGATTCAATTGTTGACATCGTTGGCTTTTTTATCTTATGGGAACAGTTAGAGATTGAACAAGTCTATTCAACGCCAATTACAGATGGAAGTGGCACTATCACAATTGCCCATGGAGTCATGCCAATACCAGTTCCTGCGGTGATGGAATTACGTAAAGAAACGAATTTAATCATTCAACAAGACTTTGAGATAAAAACTGAACTTGTCACACCGACTGGCTTAGCTATTTTTAAAGAACTTAGTCCTCTATTTGTCGCACCAGAACAACGATTAATTGAAAAAATAGGTTACGGATTTGGCAAACGGGAAACAGGCAAGTTCAATGCCCTCAGAGGATCAATCTTTACTGAAACACATAGTAAAAAAAAGAGTACAGAACACCATGACCAAGTTTTAAAAATTGAAACAAATATAGACAATCAAACACCTGAACAGTTAGGTTACGTAATGGATCTATTATTGGAGCATGGTGCTCTAGATGTTTTTTTCACGCCCATTCATATGAAAAAAAACCGAAGTGCCATTCTATTAACGGTTTTAACAACAACAGAGGAAAAAGAATATTTTACAGAACTACTCTTTAAACATACTTCTACAATTGGTATGCGTTTTCAAACAATGGAACGTAGTGTAATGGACCGTTCTTTCAAAATCTTGGAAACACCTTTTGGTAAGGTCCATATTAAAAAAAATCATTATCATGGCCTATTGAAAGAGTCTATTGAATACCAAGATTGTGAACGAATTGCTAAACAATATAATTTTACAATTGAGGAAGTCTATCGCCTCGTCCAAACATTAAATAACAAAACTATTGATTAAAGGAGCTTTATCTTATGTTTCATCATATCTTATCAGAATTTATGGGAACTGCATTAATGATCGTATTTGGGGTAGGTGTTCACTGCGACGATGTCCTAAAACGAACAAAATACGCTGGTTCTGGTCACATGTTTGCAATCACTACTTGGGCTTTTGGAATCTCTGTTGTTCTGTTCGTCTTTGGCGGAGTCTGTATTAATCCAGCAATGGCCCTCGCTCAAGCTATTTTAGGAATGATTCCATGGTCTTACTTCATTCCCTATGTCATCGCTGAAATGTTAGGCGGCATTTGTGGCGCCGTCATTGTTTATATTATGTATGCTGATCATTTCAAGCTATCCGCCGATAGTGTCGATCCAATCGCCATTCGTAATATTTTTTCTACAAATCCGAACCAACGAAATTTACCAAGAAACTATTTTGTTGAAACTTTTGCAACGTTCATTTTTTTAACATCTATTTTAGCGATTGCACATTCCTACGAAACACAACTACCCATTGCTGTTGGCTTGCTTGTTTGGGCAATCGGCATGGGGCTAGGTGGTACTACAGGATTCGCAATGAATCAAGCACGTGATTTAGGTCCTCGTATCGCCTATCAACTTTTACCAATCAAAAATAAAACCAATAATGATTGGCAATATGGGTTGATTGTTCCCGGAACTGCACCGTTTTTAGGAGCCATTTTTGCGACACTTTTCGTAAAATTTTTCCTAAAATTCTAATAAACCAACTAAATTTCTAAAACAAAAAAATATATAAAATAGAAGCTAGTCTCTAAATTTCTTCTATTTTATATATTTTTATTTTAATCACAAGATTTTTTCTGTGTCTTAGAGAGTAAGAATTTAATTTATTAGCTTTTTCGTTATCGGTTTTATGCAAAAGTCAGTTTGCTCTAACAGCTAGAGTCCTTTTTGGTGATTGTTCAGTAAGTTAATCCTGGATTGAAAACACCTAATAAAACGCCAACGAGAGAAATAACAACTAAAATAAGCATCGTCCAAATAGCGGAAACATGTTTTTTGGACATTAACCACCAACAAAACAAGGTAACAAGTATCGTTAATAATCCTGGATAAATACTGTCAATTTTATCTTGCAGTTTAAGGAAAACTTTTCCGTCAGCACCTATTAATTTAAGAGAAGTAGTTACATTTACCCAAGATGCAAGGACCCCACCGACAACCATACTACCAATAACTCCGATAGCAACTCTAACAGCAGCTCCTTCTTTCCCAACTAAGAAACTTACTGCTTTATCACCAAAATGATAGCCTCTAAAATACAAAAAGCGTTGGCCAAAATAGGAAATTAACGTCCAAACAATAATATAAAATATGGCACCAATTGGCGAACCGCCCGTGGACATTCCTAAGGAAATTCCTAACAAGATAGGAATCAAGGTACCATCAACTAATGAATCGCCAATCCCTGCAATCGGTCCCATTAATCCTGCCCTCATATCATTAATGGTTTCTCCATCAATTTCATTCTTACTTGCTCTAGCCTCTTCCATACTAGCAGTCACACCAACAATGACCGTTCCAAGCATTGGATTTGTGTTAAAAAAAGCTGTATATGCTTGAATGGCTTTCACTTGGTCTTCATGTTTTGGATAAAGTTTTTTGATAATAGGAAGCATTGAAGAAAGATAGCCGAAGGTTTGCATATGCTGTTGTGAAAAACAAGTTAACGCTCCCCAAAACCATAAATGAAAAGAATGCTTTAACGTTTTTTGGTCTAATTTATTTGCTTTCAACTCTTCCATCTCATATGTCCTCCTCTTCATCATCATTCGTCAGACTTCCTGTTGAATCAACCAGTTTAGTATTGTTTTTAATCAAAGCAATTTTATAAAAAATTACAGCAAAAAGAAGCGCAATAATCGTTATTGAGACTAAATTAAGTTTTAATGAAGCAGCTAATGTGAACCCTACAAAAAAAGGTACAAAATCAATGTTCTTATTAACAATTTGACGTAACAAAATTGCAATTCCCACACACGGAAGCATGCCACCTACAGTAAAAAGCGTTTTCATTGCAAGACCATCCATAGGTAATGCATCTCTCATTGCTGTAACAGCCGTAGCCCCAAAATAGGTTAAAATCACGGTTGGCAAAAAGGAAAAAAGTAGATGAGAAATCCACGGCCAACCAAAATTAATGGCATATAAATGATCAAGCTTGCCTTTTTTTATATCTTTCCAACCAAACGATTGCCAAACTAAATTTAACGCGGCAACAGAATAAAATAATACCGTTCCGATCGTTCCAACTAATGTGCCGACCGATTTAGCCAGGTCGGCTGCAGAGCCGCCAAGTGGATCTAACCCTTTGGTCGAAATCGCCACCATCGCCAAAGGAATCCCGATATATGAAATTGCCCGCACGTCAGCAGACACTGTGCCTCCAGGTGTGACCAAAGCAATGTAAACTAATTGCATTGCTACGCCACAAGCGATTCCTAATTTTAAATCTCCTAAAATAATGCCACAAACTAATCCGCCGACTAAAGGACGCCCAATCGTATAATTTCCCACCGCTTGTCCAGCCATACAAGAATTTGAACACAGACAAGCAAATAGGCCTAAAATAGCCGCTTGTATCCAGTTGATTGTCATAATACTACTCTCCTCTTTTCAAAACTTCTAGAATCAGTAACCAAATTTAGCTTTAAAATGCGCCCAAGAACCAATTCGTTGATCAGGTAACAAGGCAAAATCCACTTTGTAACCAGCCTTTTCAATTTCTTCAAAAGCCGCTGCTTCTTCTGCTGTAAAGGATTGGTTATCCCCTAATTTAATTGTCCCTTCGCGGTCATTTCCCGGTCCAACATTAATCATTTTTACTTCACTTGGAACAAAATGCCAATCCACCAAAATTTTTTTCATATCCAAAGGGCTCTTTGTAATCAAAAAGTATTTTGACTTAGACGCTAATACTTTATCCTTTACATCAAAAAAATGCGCCATTGTCCAAATAAAGGTTTTTTTATCTTGTGCAGCTGCTTTATAAGCTTCCTTTAAAATAGGGTTACTTGCTGCTTTGTCATTCACAGCTATAATGCCATCACAAGGCATTTCTTTAGTCCAACGTAAAGTAATTAAGCCATGAATCATTCGATCATCGATTCGAACAAAAGAAATTGACATGTTCATCTTCTCCTTTAGATATCCTCTTCAGTTATATCGTTTTCAGTTACATCGTCTTCAGTTACAGTTAACTCTCTAATGCCATGACAAGCATCTGCTACTATCATTTTTTTCAAATCAGATAATTCACTAGTTTCTTTCATTAGAAGCGCATTTAAAGCCATTGGAAAATTTACTCCTCCAACAATCAGAGAATTTTCTAGCATTTTTTGCTTATCTAATACTTTACAAATAGTAGCAAGTGGACTCCCGCCTACAATATCAGCCAAAACGATTAGCCTCGTTTCCTGCGGTAATTTTTCAACTTCATAAAGAAACCGCTTACCAAAATTATCGGTAGATTCACCAGGTTGTAAGCCAAACACTCTGACTGTCTCTATCTCATCGCTAGCAAACATCCCTAATGAATTTTTTAACCCTCTAGCAAAATCGCCATGACTGACCAGAACTAAATAAGTCATTTCCTCTCTCCTTTCTTAACATTTCCACTTCAAAATTTTTTAAATCACCTCTTTTTAAGAGTCCATAATACAACTTTTATAAAATGAAAATATTTGCTTCGTTCGCCTCACACTCCTTTGATAGCATGAATGTTTAACAACAGTACCTTTCTAAAATTAAAGTCATTCACTAAAAAGTTCTAATGAATTTGGCTGTTGTAGCTTGGTGACAAGGAACAATGACTTTCTTTATCCATAAAAACATTTAGTTGATTACGCTTAAAAAAATAAATAATATAGCAATTCCCAAAAAAGTTGCTTTTGAATAGTCCCTTTTCTAAATTTATTGATTCATTTTTTCAACTATTAGGTTAGCAAAGTCCCAACACACATTCCACCCACAATAGGTGTACATAGTTGTACATTATTCGGAGTTAATCAACTCATTTAAGCTATGGTAAAATAACTATATATCACTCCAATTTTCTAATTATATAGGTCATTCCAGGTCATGCTCTTTTGGATACAACAAAATGAACTTATATCGAATCTATGGTTTTATGCTCTTAATAAATTAAAAAGTAAAGTAGGGATATTTGTATGTCAGCAAAAGAAAAAACGATGAAATATGGATTGGTAGGCTTCTTTTTGGGGATATTGTTATTAGCTCATCTAAATTTATTAGCTGAAAATCTTAGTTATCTTCTCTTAGGATTATTACTTTTACTTGTTGCATATCTAATCTTGGTAAAAAAATTTTATTTTTTCTCAAACTTGATTCCTAAAAATACTACTGATATAAATTTAGGTAAAAAATATGGTACGGCTTCTGGCATCGGCAGTTTAGTTATCGGGATTATTTTAATAATTCTGGGACTATTTTTATAGAAAAATAATTACTAAAATAAAACAAGCAGCGAAACCATAAAAAGTACACGAGTTCTTTTCTCGTGTACTTTTTATGGTTACCTGTATAGCCTTCAATTTGTTCCTTTGTTACTTCTTTTTCTTAATAATGCTCTTTACAGTGCCACATTAAAACAGCAATAAAAATTAATGAAGGGGAATTTAACTCAAATACCAATGATTATTATTTAAGACCGCTTTCTCAAATAACCCTCATTGATTACGTACTAATCGTGATAGACTCCTCGTTGCCATTTATCTAAAAATTCATCGAAAAAGTGCGCATCTTGTTGTTCTGGATGTTGTTTTTCAACTTGATTAATTTTTTCAATTAGTTGTTCGTTGTCTTCTGTTGGATGATAGTGTGCTTCAATAAAGGCAGCAGCGATATCACAGATCAAGAATTCTCCTGTTATTTTCCCACCGAAACCAATAACATTTGCGTTCAATTCCTCTTTCGCATACAACGCTGTAGTCATATCGCGAACTAAAGCAGAACGGATACCCGGCACTTTGTTAACCGCATTGTTAATTCCAACGCCTGTTCCGCAAATACATATACCCAAATCAGCCTGATTGCTCATTACGGCTTCTCCCACTTTTTTTCCGAAAATAGGATAGTGAGTTCGAGTAAAATCATACGTGCCTACATCTAAAATTTCATATCCCTTTGCTTTCAAAAAATCAGAAACTGCTATTTTGGTATCCGTCACAATATGATCACAACCAATGGCAATTTTCATAAAAACACTTCCTTTCTATTATTTGTTAAGCCATTTTATTTAACATATCTACACGTATTTGATGACGCCCGCCTGCATAATGACCTGTTAAGAATTCTTTTATTATGTTTTTGGCTAGTTCCGTTCCAACAATTTTTGCGCCCACCGTGATCATCCGAGCATTGTTGTGTTCTCGCGCCATATATGCAGAACGCTCATCTGACAACTCAGCGACAATCATTCCTTTAATTTTAGCAGCAGTCATAAAACTACCTGCCCCATAACCATCAAAAACGATTCCTAAACTTTCAGTATCCTTTAAAACTTCATGAGCAACAGCAAGCGTTGCTTCTATAAAGTCTTCCGAAGCACTTTCACTTTTATCGATTACCTCAACTTTTTCTTGCAATAAGTATTGTTTCATTTCTGCTTTTAATTTTATTCCATCTAAATCTGAACCAAGTATGACACGCATTTTGTTTTCCTCCTTACCTCGTGTATCTACTATTAAAATTCTGTCCCTTTCTTTAAACTCAAATCCCCTTCTCGAAAACATAATAAAACAATATCGAACTTTATTCAACATTTATTTTCTTTTTTGTTTATTATTGTTTAATATTGTGTTGACATCTTTTTGAAAGCGTTTTATATTATACTTGTAAATAAATAATAATATATTAAAGAAACGAGGGGTTCTATGGTTATTAAAACATCGATTTTTTCATTAGATACTACCTATATTTCAAACAAAAAAACACAAGAAGAAGTTTTTGAAGAAGTTTATTTAGACTTGTTAAAAAAGAAATTAGTTACACCTGATTTTCTAACTAATTTATTGGAACGAGAACATAACTATCCGACTGGTTTAAGTTTAACACCGATTGATCCTGCACTACCGAATATCGCCATTCCGCATACCGAAAGTACCTTTGTACGGACGACAAGAATTATCCCGATTAAATTGAAACAATCCTTATCATTTCATAACATGATTATCCCAGATGAAACGCTCTCTGTTTCCTTTCTTTTCATGATTTTAAATGAAAACGGTATTGAACAAACGGGTCTTTTAGCGACTATCATGGATTTTATTAACACGACAGACCGTTCATCACTATTGGCTTTTTTTCAATGTGAAGATAAAGAAGAAGTTTATCGTTTTTTACAAAAAAATTTTAAAGGAGAGATTTAACATGATTAAAATTTTAGCTGCATGTGGGGCTGGGGTAAACTCTAGCCATCAAATCAAATCTGCATTAGAAACAGAATTATCTAAAAGAGGCTACCAAGTTTCTTGCGATGCCGTAATGATTAAAGATATCAATCAAGAGATGCTATCCCACTATGATATTTTCGCCCAAATCGCCAAAACAGATTTGGGTTTCCCAATCACGATTCCTGTAGTTGATGCAGGCGCAATTCTTTATCGAATTCCAGCAATGGCTGAACCTGTTTATCAACAAATGGAAAGTATCATTCACTCTTTAAACAAATGATTTCCTTTTCAGACTAATTACTTACGCTTCACTGTCAACAATAACAAAACTAAGATAAAAATTTTGTTATCTTAGCTTATGAAGGAGAAAATAAATGAATACGATTATTGACCTAGCAAATACAATTTTTAAACCTTTAATTGATTTAGGTGCTGCTCCTTTAATGACTATTGTTTTAACACTGATTGCCCTTTGTTTTAAGGTAAAACCCACTCGCGCATTAGAAGGTGGTCTTAAACTAGGAATTGCTTTAACTGGTATCAGTGCTATTATAGGAATTTTAACTACTGCTTTCTCAGATGCAATGGCCTCTTTCGTAGAACGTACAGGAATTTCTTTAAATATTACCGATGTTGGTTGGGCACCTTTAGCCACCATCACTTGGGGATCTCCTTACACCCTTTACTTTCTTTTAATTATGGTGATTGTCAATGTCATTATGTTAATTCTAAACAAAACAAACACATTAGATGTGGATATTTTCGACATTTGGCATCTATCGATTGTTGGTTTATTTGCTATTTTTTGTGGCGCAAACTTAATAATTGCAACAATCTTAGTTATTTTCATAGGAGTTTTAAAAATTATCAATTCTGACTTAATGAAACCAACGTTTAACGATTTACTTAACGCCCCAGATACCAATCCTATGACTACCACGCATATGAACTATATGATGAACCCAATCATTATGGTTTTTGATAAAATTTTTGATAAGCTTTTTCCTTGGTTAGACAAATACGATTTTGACGCTGCCAAATTGAATAGTAAAATTGGCTTTTGGGGATCAAAATTTGCCATCGGGATTTACTTAGGGATTTTTGTGGGTCTTTTAGCTGGCCAAACACCCACGCAAATTTTTTCTCTATCCTTTACGGCTGCAGTCTGTTTGGAACTATTCTCTTTAATTGGAACTTGGTTTATCGCTGCAGTTGAGCCTTTATCACAAGGTATCACTGATTTTGCTTCGAATAAATTAAAAGGGCGTACACTTAATATTGGTTTAGATTGGCCTTTCTTAGCTGGTCGTGCTGAAATCTGGGCAGCAGCTAACGTATTGGCTCCAATTATGCTATTAGAAGCCATTGTCCTACCTGGCAATAAACTTTTACCACTTGGCGGAATTATTGCAATGGGTGTAACCCCTGCTCTACTAGTAGTTACAAGAGGTAAACTCATCCGAATGATTATCATTGGAGCAATCGAATTACCTTTGTTCTTATGGTCTGGTACCCTAATTGCACCGTTCGTTACCGAAACCGCAAAAAAAGTTGGCGCTTTCCCAGCGGGTCTAAATAATAATACTTTAATTTCACATACTACCATGGAAGGGCCAATGGAAAAATTCTTAGGATACTTAGTCGGCAATGCATCACAAGGTCAAATCGAATTTATTTTATACGCATGTCTGGCGCTAGTCGCCTATCTACTGATTTTCATTTGGTATGCAAAACAAATGAAGAAGCGAAATATTATTTATGCTCAAAAAGCTCAATAAGGGAAACTAAAAAGAAGAGGTGCATCTGCACCTCTTCTTTTTAGTAGATCACCCTGACAACTTTTTCCAATACTTTAGATGTGTCAAATTTATCTTTATTTGTAACTACCGCTGTCACTTCTTCTAATTGATAAAAAGAATAAAAATCCTGTTTCTCTACTTTAGAAGTATCCATTAACAAATATTTTTCTATTGAGTTATCTAATGCAATTGCTTGTGTTTGTCCTTCTTCAATAGTGGCTGTCATAATTTTATTATCTTTTAACGCATTGCAACTAAAAAATGCTTTATGGAAATGCATTTCTTCTAATGCTTTATTAGCGATTTCACCAAAAAAAGATTTAGTTAAAAGTCGCATTTCTCCACCAACCAAATAAATGGTCAACGCATTCTTTTTTTTACTTAACGTTTCAAACACAGGCAAACAGTTTGTTACTACTCTTAAATGTTTAAATTCCATTGCCTCGGCCAAAAGTTCAATAGTTGTTCCTGGTCCTAGGAAGATAGTTTCTTCTTCGTGAATTAAACTTAATGCTTTTTGGACAATTTCTTTTTTTTCAACACTATTAATAATTTGTTTATCATCATGAGACAGTTCATGTGGACGATATGTATTTAAACTGCTAGCTCCTCCATGTACTCGTTTTAAACGCCCCGCTGCTTCTAATTCTGTCAAATCTCTACGAACAGTCATATCCGAAACATTTAATCGTTCCATAATTTCAGTAACTTTGATTGCCCCTTTTTGATCTACTAGAGAGACTATCGCATTTAATCTTTCTTCTTTTAGCATTTTCATCGCTCCATTGTTAGTATATCTTTTATTCTACGATAAAATACTTACTATGAATACTAAAACATTTCTCCATTTATTTTAACATGAACGACGATTCGTAAAAAAATGACAATTTAGCCTATCTTTATATAAACAGATATCACTTCAACGATTGATTCAGATCTATTTGAGCCTAGTCAAATAGAGATCTAGCATAAAAACTTCCCAGAAAAACATCCCCTACTCTGAGCACCTCTATCCAAAAAAATAGCACATAGGCAAAGGCAGGCTGCTTACCTTTTTATAAGTAACCTGCCTTTGCCTATGTTTAAGTAAACGACGTATTTCCCCTATTACTGATTCAAAGTCCTTAAAACTTTATAATCACTGTTTTTCACGAGTAAAACGCTACTTGGGTTATCGGGATAAGCAGCATTGCCATCAAATGATACAACAACAGTATTCGTACCAACTTTCGTGAATTGTGTGTATGAGCCCCCAGCACCGCCCACGTTGGCAAAATGTAATGTCAACGTGTCGCCTTTTGTTTCTACCTCGCGCCAATTTGCCCGCTGATAGTTATGCCAGTCAATTTGAGTTGAAATTTCGTTTGCCGTGTTTTTATACATTCCTTCGTAAAAATCAATCGCTTCCTCTTTTGAAGACCACGGATTGACTGAAATATTTGGGATTTGTTCTTTAGTAATTGACGGGGCACCTACAATTTTTTCAAAGCCAGCCCTCAACTCTGCATTATCTGTTGCTCCAAAATACAGATAGCCATAAGGATCTCCTTGATTTTGCATCGTCACTAAAACTAAGGGATGATTGTTAACGATGGTGAATAAATACAAATGCTTTTGCATTTCTGGTTGCGTTTCTGCATCAGAGTAAACAGCAACTAACGCATATCCATCCTTCACTTGTCCATTTTCAGACCATTCTAAATAAATAGGATGCTGACCAATCGCTGGCTGCATAGTAACATTTCCTACTAGACCATCAGGCGCTTGGACGCCATTAAAATTGATTGAATTTCCTGGTGTATATTCTTTATACGTTTGGTTCATCCGTTGCCCCCAATCAGCCATAAATTGTTGTAACTGTGCTTTTTTTTGCACAGACCACAACTGATTTTCAGTTTTAGTAGAAGCAGAAGAATTACTTTGAGTCGTACTAGATTTTGACTCCGTGCTTATTTGACTTGCTTGGCTGTTGTTAACGGTAGCAGGTGCTTTCATTTCTGATGTTGCTGTCGGCTTGCTTGCAGTGCTGTCACCATTTTTGTTGGAAGAACATCCTGATAAAATACTCAATAAAAGACCTATCAAGATTATTTTTTTCATTGGGAATCCCTTCTTTCTGACAAGAATACTGTACTACTTTTCCCCTTTTCTCACCAGCAAAACTCGACTAAAAACGGCTATGTTTATTTGTTATTTAATTATCAAATTAAGTTGATTGTAAGCATCCCATAACCAAGGATGCACAACTTTAATATCGTGTTTCAAAATATAATCAATATAGAAATATGCGGCATTTTCTAAAGAACAATTTAAAGCTTGTAATAAACCATCTAAGTATGGTGGTTTACCTTCTTGATCCCACTTTATTTTATCAGCGACAAACAAAACTAAATCTATGTCCGAATAGTTTTTCTTCAATGTTGTATGGCATTCAATAGCTGATAAAATTTCATTGTCTTCAATACCAAAATCCATTTTCGCAATAGACTTAGAAATTTTTTGATGAATTATCATTGGAAAGGCCATTTCTGCTTCGTTTAATTCAATCCCATATTTTTGTGCGACACTAATTCTCTGATTATTTGGATAAATCGCAGAGATATCGTGTAAATATCCTGCAATACTTACTTTTTCTGGACTAGTTAAATATTTTTCACCAAGTTGATAGGCATACTCTCCAACTTCCATACAATGATAATACGTCTTCTCACAGTTTTTACTCACTAAATATTGTTTAATTTCATTTTTCAACACCTGTTGATGATCCATTTCCACAGCCCTTTCTCATTCCGATTACTCTTCTAGATAAATAAAGTATACTCCTTTCATCCTCTAGCAACCTTTTATTTTTTATTAAATAAACAACTAACTAAATTGAAAAAATTGAAACTTTTTGGTCCTCAAATTCGTCTATAACTAATAGGACGTTCAATTTTGTATAACGTGGAGGTGTATTTTTTGACTTTTTCATTAACCAAAGAGGAGTGAAAGTATGCGACATAAAAAAAGAAAATTCAAAATAAACGGGTATGTATTATTTAGTGCGTTAATCCTCATTGTTCTTGTTTTCATTCAAACGTTCCTATTAACTCAACCCAAGATAACAAGTAAAAATGATGATACTACGCAGACATCGACTAAAAATTCAACTGCAAAAAAAGATTCCCCGACCAAGTTAGAAAAGGAATCAACACACATGACTATTTCATCAAAAAAATATGCTTACTCAGCAGACAAAATCAGAAAATATATAACTGGAGAAGAACCTTACAAAGGTGAAAAATTAGTATTCTTAACCTTTGATGATGGCGTTAATAATCAAATAACCCCACAAGTCCTAGATACATTAAAAAAGTATAACGTCCACGCAACTTTTTTTCTTGTAGGAAATACCCTAACTTCCGAAAATCAAAAGATAGTGAAACGCGAAGTTGCAGAAGGACATTCAATAGGCTTTCATAGTTCAACTCATGATTATGCAACGTTATATCCAAACGGGATTGTCAACACTGAAGAAATACAAGCGGAAATAGCGGACATGGAGAACTCTCTTAAAAAAATATTGGGCGAAACATTTCAAACAACTCTCTGGCGATACCCAGGAGGTCATATGTCATGGGGAGGTACAGAAAAATCTGATGAATTATTCAAACAACTTGGCATCCATTGGATTGACTGGAATGCGATGGTTGGAGATGCGGAGCCGTTAGACAGACAGCCTACTACAGTCGCAGAAATGCTCGCTTTCCATCAACATTCACTTGAGGTTTATCCGGATTATAATATTAGAGTAGTCTTAATGCATGATTCAGTAGACAAGGAATTAACAAAACAAGCATTGCCACAATTAATAGAGTTTTATCAAGCAAATGGTTATCAATTTGGCGTGTTATATTAGAGCAACTTGGAGCACTAAAGGAAGTATTTCTGGTCTTAGTCAATGTTGATTTTCTGCTTATAATGGCGAGCCTTATGGAAGCATCATTAATGCGTTTACGAATCTTGGCGTTAGTTGATAGTTAAGTTGTTTTAGAAATATATTCATTCGAAGTTATTTTTTTGTCTTGGCGTAACTAAAACATACTCCTCACGGAAAGGCCTGATAAATTTTTATTTAGTTATCAAAGGACGTAAGTAGGAAAATTAGGAGTTATTTTCTGTTTCATATCTATAACAACTTCTTCACTATACGCTTTATAAATTCTGAATAATAATTTTACTCACTTGATTTTCTTCTTTAATTACTTTTTTAAAATAAATCCAACAAATCCTTTTTTAGCATACATGCTAAAAAAGGATTTTAGTAAATATAATAATCCTTAGAATATTGTTGAACAATTTCTAAAATGAATCTGTGAGGAATACAGATACTAGTTTGCCCTGGTTCTGATATCCATCCTGTTTTCACCGCAATTTGATCTGGACTATTATCTTTTTTTACACGAACGTGCCCATTTTTAACTTCTATAGTATTATATTGCCCTTTTGATGGATAATATGTTTTGATAAATTCTTTTGAATCATCTAAATTTATACGCTCAATCTCTTTCCCATCTATCTTGACCACAGCATATTTAGTGTCGTCAAAACTTTTGGAGTTAAATGGCTTATTATGAAAAAAAATAAAATATGGAGAAAAAGAGATAGCTATTAAAAAGATAATAACTATTATGTCTCCTTTTTTCATCAGACCCTTTCTATACATTTTTATTAAGAATTAGTGAACTGTTTTTCCATTTGTTTCTGAACATCTTGTCTTTACTCACCTTTCTTCAAGAAATTGTTGAATTTGAATCCGTACATCATAGTCACAATCTTTGTCATTCAGTAATAATATTAATTCTTCTTTTAAACAAACAGGAACTTCCCAAAAACCATCTATTTTCCGGAAATAATCAGGGTCATAATTTTTAAAAAATGGGTACAATTTTAAAAATTCTTCAAAAGATAAATCATATTCTTCATAAAAGTCTTTAACTAATCCTTTTTTAAGAGCCTCTTCTGTTGGAGTGCCATTTTCATTAATAATATTCTTCATAACCATTATTCTGTATAATTCAGACTTATCATATCTTTCTTGTTCATAATCTTGATAAAATTTAAAGCTCTGTTCCACAAGTGGCGGATAAATAATATTCATTTTCTTCAATACTATTACCTCCTATTTTTTATCCATCACTTTTTTTCCACCATAATAGCCTTTTAAAGATACATGATGACTTTTACGATAATCACCAAGATTCTCATCAAACGAAATTTCAGGTTTTATTAATTTTCCATGTGTTCGACGCAATCTTTTTTTTGATTTCGATGTTCTTCTCGCTGGTACAGCCATATTTATTACCTCCTAAATTATAAACGTTTCTAAAATACTTTCCTAATTTGTAATCAGATTTGAATATTTAAAACATACTATTGATACACTAATAAACCGTAACACGCAATTGTGCATTACAGATAAAAAATACAAATCGTAATGATTACGTTTTAACAACGATATCTTATCAACCTTTTTTTAATTTGTCAATATCTTTATTTACATATTCTTATATATAAATAAATCACCTTCCCAACTTGAGTACTTACTTATATTTACCAAATGCTAATGGATTCAATCTGTAAGCATTTGCTTTCTTGATAATTGTTAACTAAATAAATTTGTACAACAAAAAATTCAATATATGCTGATGTGTGTACTTCACTAATAACAATTTTTATTTCATGCCTTTTTTGCTTGACCAAAACAGTAAAATTAAATATAATTCAAATGTAACTTAATCAGTTACATTAATATCAGGAAAAAGAAAGAGTTTTTTTATGAAAAAAATAGGATTGCTTTTATTCTCTATTGGACTTACTTCTTTGTTATTATCTTCTTGCTCAAATTATAATATGAGAAAAGATAATAACAGTAGCATAAGCACTAAGACTTCTAATGAGGAGGAAAATATAATGTACAAAAAAATACAAGGTATCGATGCTACTTATTTAATAATGAATCCTGATCCCGTGTTTGGCTCTACTGCAACAATTATCGAAAAAAACGGTAAGGGACTTTTAGTAGATACGCAATTTTCAAAAAAGGACGCAGATAAAATTGTCCAACTTGTAAAGTCAAACAATATTGATATTGAAACAATTTATATTTCATATAGTGATCCTGATTATTACTTTGGAACAAATCAAATAAAAAAATCTTTTCCTAAAGCAAATGTAGTAGCCACAGCTTCTACGATTTCACGGATTAAAGACACTTATAAATCAAAATTATCCGTATGGGCAGATACATTAAAGGAGAACGCACCAGACAAAATTATTATTCCAAATGAAATAAAGGAATCAATTAATTTAGAAGACGTAGAGTTTGAAATCTTTGGTAATGATATAAAAAAACAAACACTTTATAATAAAAACGATCAACTATTGGTAGGCGGTATTTTAGTTTCTACTGGTAGCCACTTATTTATGGCTGACACTAAATCTATTGACAGTCAATTACAATGGATAAATGATTTAAGTGAATTAGAATCCTTATCACTAAGAACAGTTATTCCTGGTCATTTTGAAGCTGGAAACCAATTTATGCCCCAAAATATTAAATTTACGAAAGAGTATATTGAAAAATTTATTACAGCTGAGAAAGAGAGCAAAGTAAGCAGTGAAATTATCACTAAAATGAAAAACTATTATCCAAAATTACCAGAAGGAAACCTTGAAATGAGTGCTAAAGTTGTAACCGGTGAAATGGATTGGGAATAACACTTTTAAAGTCACTAAGAATAGAGGGCAAGTTCATCGACGGATGAATTTGTCCTCTATTCTTAGTATATTTTACTTGTTTAGTATCTACTTTATTTGGCACGTTAGTTTGAGAAACTTAAACAGTATAATTCACTCTTTTATTACTTATCTCTGCTTTTATGTAAGACTTAGCTTCAAATGGTTGTGGAACTTTACCTGAAACTTCCCAATTTATTTTCTGATGTTCTCCATTTTACTTTACAAAGTCGGCAGAATACTTATACGAATAACTACCCTCTACCTCATTTCCAAGTGCATCTTTTTGTTACAACTTCTGCAGGAGTTAGTACATAGGTGGTGACGATTTTGTACGTACTATTATAATATTTGTAACCGAAGTATTGTATAAGTTTAGCCTTTTTTGTTCTTTTTCATACTTATACTAATTGTCCATTCAATTTAGCTTTAACAAGAACTATCACTACTCCGATAATTATTAATAGCCAGCCAATAATTGCTAAAGGTTTATTCGTGGTACGGTAAGGATAACCCCAATTCCACCCCCAAACAAATCTTGTTGTCATCATTAAAAGAATCAAGCCAATCGCTGCAATAATACTGCCAATAAGTATTACATAATCCATTTTGGTTCCTCCTCAATTTCTCTTGCTTGAAAATATATTTTACAAAGTACATTTATATAGAAATCTAACTTTTATCTACAAATGAATATAAAAATGCATTGAACTAAAAAACTAATCTAAGGTAACTGTTTATAGAGACTAAGCTTTATATAAATTTAGAAATAATACCTAAAAATAAAAAAATATTTTTGCTGTTTGTTCTTTTGTTTTTGTCTTTTTAAATCTCTTAATTGTTTTAATGACATCTAATATAATAGTTTAAAGCAGAGCCTATAAGTATTAATAACTTGCCTTCAATTGTTTTAACCATTAAACTAATTTCACTATATTAAAAACTGGAGAGATTTTTTTGTTTTACTTTCCTCCTTTGTTTTTTTGTTATGTTTTATAAACACTAAATATACTCATATAAGAAAATACAACAACAGAGTGTACAGAAAGGAAAACTTTTCTGTACACTCTCGTATGACTTTAATTTTAAAGGTGCTTTCATTTATTCCCATATAGTACTGAAAAATAGGACTTAACGAATTACAACTGCAAAATTCCTCTCATTATATATACTTTCAAAGGTATTTTTATTGATCCAATATTTACCGGAAATCGGATCAGATACGTGAACCGTTCCATTTTTTAAATCGTAGCCATCTAATGTCACTGCATGATTATTATTTACCGCTTTACCAAAATCCCATATTCCCCATCGTGCCGGTTGAAATTTTATCGTCACCCAAGCAACAATTGGATTATTATTTTTCACTTCCTCTAGTAATTCATCTAAAGAATGACCTGACATATCTTGTACATCTCCATATACTTTTCCCCATTTTACTAAAGGCACAGGATAGATAGCAGAGTAAGTCCATGAGTTTTCAACAAAAGGACTACCTACAAATCCATCATAAGGATTTCCATTAGGAGAGATAGGAATTGTTTTTAAAAATTTGATTAAGTCCCAATCAGGAATTTTTCCTTTATACTGTAAGCCTTGTAATAGTGAAGCCCCCTCACACCCACTAGGCGCTCCTAAGGCATACTGATCATAATTTTTCACTCCAAGTAAGTTGTAATCTTCAGAAGCAAAAGCATTGGTACCAACTATAAAGAATAAGCCAAGTAAAGGTAGAATAAACGATTTTTTTAGTATAGTAACTGTATTTCTATTTATACTCGTTCACCTCTTTAAAATTTATTAAATGCATAATCCTACTGTCATTTTCTAAATTTAAAATGGATTTGACTGTGAAATACCTATTTGCAAGCGATCCAACGGTTCTCCAAAGATTCCTGCATAACTGTCTAGTCCAGGAATAGAACCATTATCTGCACTTACTTTTAACCAGCCTGATCGTTTCGTAGTTTGTGAACGATAGTAAGCCTGTGATAATTTTTCTCCCTTAGGAGTTATATAGTTTAGCTGAACACCATCAATTGCTTGTCCAGGCATACCTGCCGCTCCATTTACTGTATCGCTCTTATCCCCTTTACTTACCCAAGGCAACCATCCGCTTTGAGCCGTGTGAACACGATATTTCATTTGCCCTTTATCTACCTTTATATAAAGCATATCATGTTGACGATTAGGGTAACCTGCGAAACCATCATTGGTATTGTTAAAGTTGGTTACTTCTGGTAACCATGAACCTCCGAGGACCCGCAATCCGTAACGAACATTTGTTGTGAAATTTTTTGGTCCTGGATTTGGAGGCGTAGGCGTAGATCCTCCTTGAAGTATAGGAATTGGGTTAAACCAAGTGCCATCATCTTTATTCCAAGAAGAATGAGCAGAACGCCATTCTTTTTTTGTCATTCCTAAATGTAAATGACTAGAAGTAAACTTTCCTATCAGCTGTCCTTTTTTAACAGTTTGTCCAGTGCTAACTTTAATATCTCCAACATTTCGGCTAAATTCTTGATAAATCACATTTGTGTTTCCCGCTTGTAGTACAATAAATGCACCTAATGAGCCTCCACCTACAGGATCCCAACCAGCATATAAAATTTTACCATCATGCACAGCATACACACTGCCATTTCCATAAATAGCAGAACCAAAGTCAAACCCATCATGGAAATAAGTACCTCCTCGGTTAAATGCAGTGTTCCCGAATTGTTGTCCTTCTTCATATCTTCCCGCATATGGTTTGCCCAGTGGCCACGACCACTCATTAGAAGCTGCGTTGACAGAATAAGAAGAAAACGCCAAAGAAACAACGATAGATAATACCCCTAGAATAGAAAGTAAAATATTTTTCATAGAAACCCCTCCTAATTAATATTTATTACAAGACTAACGTACTGCGACACACGATTTACAGAGTATCCCCCAATGTTATTGGATTTTAGTCAATTGATCTGATTTTATAGTTAGGCACCAACTTAATGATTCTTTTAAACAAAAAATTTGATTTAACAGTATTTTTAACTAGTACAACAGGTACTTCTAGAACTAATTCATCTAATGCTTCATGAGATAGATTAATAACAACCAGAACCTTAATTGTGATTTATTTTTTTATTTTACTAACATAAAGTCCTATTACAAAAATAATGGTTCCTACAACAGAAATCGCAAAAGAATTTAATAGTACTTTTTGAAAGGCTTCTCCTTTAATTAAAAACCAAATACAAGAGCTTAGTAATATTACAAAGAACGAATATAACACTAAAACCACATCTTTATTTTTCATTAAAACCACATACACCTTCCAAAACTCCAAATTAGTGACGCTGCTGCTGCCGTAGGCAAAAGACCTTTAAAAGCATACTTTGCTACCAACTTAGCTACTTCTGCGGCTGCTTTTCTTTGTAGAAGACCTACAATACCACCACTAAGTAGACCTTGTATAGCAGAAACTCCTAAAGTATCTTGGATGGCTGTGATAGCACATTGCTTGGCATCTGCACGTTTAAATCGCGTTTGTTGAATATCTTCTTTTACTTGATTTTCAAGTTTAGTTAACTCAGCCGCATGACCATATTTAGCATATAAAACATTGAAATTTAAAGATTCGACGTTACCTAAATCATCATAGGTTACTGCATTATCAAAAATGGAATTTCAATCGTTTTCAAATTCTCTAGAGAATTTTTCTTGTTCAACAGTATTCAATGGCTGTCTCTCTAAATTTTCATTCGTAGCAGCATAAACACTTGCACCAGCACTAGCAAATATACTCAATGCCATAAGTAACGTCATTGCCAAACAGAAGAACTTTGATTTTTTAGAAAAAGTAATTTCCATGTTTAAGTCCCTACTTTCTTTTTTTGTTGGTTACAATTATAGCGATATTAAAGATAGTTTGCTATCAAAATCCCTATTTAACGTTTATCCCATCTTAAAAGAACGCAAACTTCTTAGAATTGTGTTTTCTTTTGTTCTTCGCCAGTTCCTTTTAAACATTAAACTGAATTAAATATATAATAGAGACAGTTACTTAGGGGAGAACCATTACTAAAATTTTTCTTACTGATTTTTATTATCTAAAAACACACTCTTTTGAAATTGAGAATTACTTCTGACATGCATGACTACCGAATGTCTTGTTCTAATACCCATTTGTTAATTCCTGAAAGAAAATAGGCTAATTTTGAATTAGAGCGTCTAAAAGGTTTCACTTTTAGAGCGGTATATTGTTTATTTCTTACATTAGTTGGAATTGCTTCTCCAGTTTGATATTGACTAGCTTTTGATAATAAAGTTACTTTTTTATTAAGCAGTGGCGTAGGAAACTCTTTTACATCCTGCTCTAATACCCACTTATTTATCCCCTCTAAATAATAAGCTACCTTAGAACTCGATTGTGAAATGCTTTTTACATCCTTGATAATGTACTCTTTATTTCTTAAATCAGTAGGAATTTTTTCTCCAGTTTGATAGTAAGTAGCTCTTGATAATAAAGTAGCAATTTTACCTTTCATTGCATAATTTATTGGTTCTTTTCTAAAATTAATACCAGAATACTTCCATGAATAAACATTATCATTTAATTTCCAGTTACTCATATCTTTTTGATTAGTTAACATCACTTTTTGCCACCAAGGATTCCAAAAGTAGTAATAAGAATCTAACGTATTATTTTTGGCTATAATATAACCGATGACAGTAACTCCATGTGATTTTGCAGGATTATAATTCTGAGTAACGTTGTCTAAATGAACATACACTGGAGCCTTTTTATCAATTTGTGTTTGAACTTCCGCTGGTGTCAATCGACTATTTTTTATATCCAAAGTATAACCATATTCCTTTTGCATAGTTTGAACGGTATGTGCAAAAGGTTTACTTGTAATATACTTCCCATCTACTAATTCTGCTTCTGAGGCAGTACGAAAAGCTTTTTTGATGAGCGTTTTTGCATTGGTTATGGCTTTCCCTTCAATCGAATTAATCATTGTAGATAACGTATAAAATGCACACCATGGTTCTAATCCTTGCGTTTCTGTAATCATCCAATTAGGGATAATATTTCGATTATACTCTGGAACCGTATCATCAGGTACAGAACGTTTCTTTCTATTAAAGTTGTCTACCGATTGCTTAATATCAACTGCTTGTTCACGAGTTGGTTCTTCTGCAGACAGAAGTTGGTGGCTCTCGCTATCAAGGTTCAAAGAAAAGCTGGTACCTTCTGCTGTAGGTGTTAGTCTATTTAACAGCTCAACAAACTGACTAGAAATCGTTAGCGATGGCGTATTGTTCATTAAAGAAACTTCTAATAAATCATGAATAAGCCCAGATTCTTTATCGATAATAGGAAAATAGGCTGTTTGAGTATCTGTTTCATTAGTTAAAGTAAATGGCTGCCCCAAATAAAAATCATCTGTACTTAAAGGTTCTGTATTTTCCACTACAGACAAGTTCTCAAAATAAAATTGCCAATCTTGCTGTGCATACATCCTCAATTCTGAAGGTACTTCTTTTGTTTGAATGAACAGTGGAGTATTATCACCATCCATTGCTGAAGCATTAATTCCAAACAAAAGGCTTGTTAAAAACAAGCCTATCCCTAAAATGTATTTTTTCACGGTCCTTTCAACCTCTCTTACTTAAGAATAATCATACCTATAAAGGTATAATCTTTTTGCGGTGTATTATTCACTGAAAAATCCGTAACAGTTAACTTATTTTTATTCGTCAACGTAGTCAGGCTAGAAGGATAGATATAGTTCGACATCCAGATACTTGTACTCATAAATGGTTCTTTAATATTTTCACCATCTGGAGCAACGTATACGTATCCATGCGCTACAGCTAATAAATAAGGTTCCATCCAATCGGTTTTGTTTGGTTTATAACATAGTAATACTGGATGATCTTTATCAAGCTCACTCTTCACTTGGTTGAAATTAAGTTCATTCTTCGTTGCATCAAGCCATTCCATATTTACCCCAATAGAAGTGGCATAGCGAATGCAATCTTTAATAGACACAGAAGCATTATTAAATTCTTTGTCTGTCTTTTTTGGATATACAAATTTTAGTATCGTTTTTGCTGTAATATCTTTTCTATTTGTTTTAAAGTTCAACACTTTAGCAAAAGAATGCTCTATTCCTTGTAAATCATAATGTTGATCATTCGTTTCGAAATTAGCCAAACTCTTCATTTCAGGAGCAGCGTTTACCACATAACCTGATCCCACAAAAAGGATTACTAGTAAAATGGTAGAGATAACTTTCTTCATTTAATTCACCTAACAATTCATTTTAAATTTTGAAATACCAACATAAGAAAGTACAACTAGTAAAAATCCAGCCAACACAACTAAAATAGAGGACATATTTATACGCCAATTTCCACTAATGTTATAAGAATTCAGCAGCCCATAGGTTCCTAGTACGACACTTACTAAACCTAATAGAAAAATTATCCCAAAAAAGTGTACACTAACATTCTTAATTTTCTTGAAGAACTACTTGTTTCTCTTGTTTTAAATAAAGTGTATATAATCAAAAACGCAAGAATAATAGAAATTAGTTGAACCATCAATATGTCTCCTTCTTACTAATTAAGTCTAGTATCATACATCTTCATGGAAAATATTTTTTTTATCCATATAACCTTTGTAAGAGATTGCAAATAAAAATATGGATATCAAGATAATTTTAAAATTTTTAAACTCGTCAAAAACAAAGTAAGCATAAAGAAAAGATATACCACCTAAAAAAATACAAGCAATAGAAATATTAAACGAAAATTTAACAAATAAGTAGAATTTATTCTTTATTTTTTCATTCAAAATCCCTATAGTAGCGATAAAAACTGAGACTATAAAGATTATTAGGATTAACCCTATTACAAGGTACATCTTTTTCAATCCTTTCGTAAACTCTATTAAGTTAATTCAATGTAGCCATTATTGGGTATTTTGTCAATAGAATCTAATAATTTTGCAGCCTGCTTTCCAGGACTTAGAATCGCACTAATAATTAATCCAACTGCTTTATCTTGTAAATAGTTTTTCGCGCCTTTTATTCCTAGCTTCTCGCTTTCTTTAATAATTACTGGAATCATTTCTTTCTTTACAAATTTCTTTGCACCTTCTTGACCCAATGCTTTAACCATTGCAGACACTGACCCAAAACCTCCGATAATTAATACAACATTAAGCGCAGTATCTAAAACTGTTCCTAAGACGTCAACAGAAATCAAACCATGTCCAGCATTTCTAGGTTGTATTATAAAACCTTGCATAGCGTTTGATAGATATTGTTTATATTGCTCTCTAGACATCCCATTTGTACTTCCATTTTGTAAAGCAATATCATATTGTAGATCTAAAACTTTGTTATATAATTCTAATTGAACAGGAGTCATATTTTCTTTATTGAATTCGGTTTCAAATAGAGAAACTCCTTTGTATTGATTGGCTAGCGCCTCCATCCGTTGCTCTAACTCTTTTGTTGTAGAATTTACTTGTACATAGTTACTCTCTTCATTTGCGTATACTGTAGCCCCTGTTGTTAATATCGGTGATAATCCTAATAACATTGCAACCCCAGTAGTAATACATATTCTCTTTTTCAATATTATACCTCCTATTAGTAGTTTTCTTCTACTAAAAAAGTATATATTCATCAACTATTTACCGTCACTCAAATTCCTTAAATACACTATATTTCTCCCTATATCGTTAATAATCTGGGAACTTTCCTTTTTTTTGCATTCACTTGTATCTTCTTGAATCATCTTATTCTTTATAATTGAATCAATAGCTGTTTTTCTCGGAAAGCCACACAAGACTTCTTCTAACGCAAGTTCCATTTTCGCTTTTTTTGATTCTTTCTTTTTTACTTTCATGGTACAGTTTCTTTAATTGATTTTTTTCGATTCTATGTCAAGAATTCGAACAAAAAAAACGTGAAACGGAACCATTCTTTTTCAAAACTAAATCTTTCGCTTTTAATGAAGCAGTTTGTGAACGTATTTGTTCTTTCTCGATAAATGAACGTGCGATGTCAATAAGCTCTTCATCTGAATGGTGATTCCATTGATAATGTTGATTTTCTTTCCTATCAATTTTTCTTAATAAGTTATTCCAAGAGCCATATCTTTGAATAATAAACCAGACACTGGGAACTTCTTTGGGAAACTCGTTTAATTTTTCTTGATATTGACTACATGTTTTTATGCTATTTTCTTCGATAAATTGACTAATTTTAAGAAGTAATTAAAGCTCGTTCATATTTTCCAGAATGCCCCTTCTATCTACTTTTTCATAATGTACCTCTAAATAACTATTTGGAACAGTGTGACACAATCCCTTTTTCGTAAAAGGTAATTGTTTTGGTATTTTCTCAAAAGCCCGCTCTTTTTTGCAAGCCTTTGCTCAAAACTGCAAAATTCGGTCAACATTTTGATATTTTTCGGATGACTTCTGCCGTCAATTTTTCTCTGCTATTTGACACTCTTTTGACCACCTTAATCATCAAATTGAGAAAAGCTAGGACAATTTGAGGAAATTTTTGAATCATTGTCCAAAATTTTGATCTTGAGAAAAGCAAAAAGTCCTTGTTAGACAAGGACTTTTCACACTTATGCGACTTCAAAAAAAGTCAATGTTGATTTTCTACTTAATTACACACAAAAACACCCTCTTGTTGAGCAAGAGGGTGTTCGTTTGTCGAATAGTAAAGATTAACGACGGATTTCTTTGATACGAGCTGCTTTTCCGTGTAATGCGCGTAAGTAGTAAAGTTTTGCACGACGTACTTTACCGTAGCGAACCACTTCAATTTGAGCAACACGTGGTGTGTGTAATGGGAATGTACGTTCCACACCAACACCATTTGAAACTTTACGTACTGTGTAAGTTTCGCTGATTCCAGCACCACGGCGTTTAATTACAACACCTTCGAATAACTGGATACGTTCACGAGTACCTTCGACTACTTTCGCATGAACGCGAACAGTGTCACCAGGGCGGAACGCAGGAATATCCGTACGTAATTGTTCTTGTGTTAATTCTTGAATTAATGGATTCATTTTATCCTTCTCCTTATTCCCAAATATTCTTATGGTCACTTCTGCCACAGCGGAATATTGTAATAGTTAGAGCGCATTGCACTCACCAAATTAGTTTACCACAGACAAAATAAGCTGTAAAGAGAATTTTCTTGAAAGTTCCCTTATTTTTGCTCTTCTTGTTTAATTTCCTCTAATAACTTCAACATTTCAGGCGTCATTTCTACTGATTCCAACATGTCAGGTCGACGCAAAAAGGTCC
Source organism: Enterococcus sp. AZ119 (assembly GCF_050546175.1). Classification (NCBI taxonomy): domain Bacteria; kingdom Bacillati; phylum Bacillota; class Bacilli; order Lactobacillales; family Enterococcaceae; genus Enterococcus; species Enterococcus sp. AZ119. The sequence continues at coordinate 1,607,912 of NZ_CP172951.1, forward strand.
GTCGTAATGATTCTTTTAGTTGCCATTCTGCAATTAATTTATGGTTACCATTCGTTAGCACGGCAGGGACTTCCATATCATTGAAAATAGCAGGTCTGGTATATTGTGGATGCTCTAATAGGCCAGTGGAATGTGAATCCGTTTGTGCAGAAAGATTGTTACCTAAGACATCAGGTAATAAACGGACTGTCGCATCAATCATGACCATTGCGCCTAATTCGCCCCCTGTTAAAACGTAATCCCCCAATGAAACTTCATCTGTGACCATCGTGCGAATTCGCTCATCATAGCCTTCATAATGTCCACAAATAAAAACTAAATGTTCTTCTTGTGAAAATTCCTCGGCCATTTTCTGATTAAACGGTTTTCCTGCTGGATCTAATAAGATGACCCGTTTTGGTTGCTGGTTTGTCTCTTCTTCAATTGCCTTTAGGTTATCATAGATCGGTTGTACTTTTAAAAGCATCCCCGCGCCACCGCCATACGGATAATCATCGACCGTTTGGTGTTTGTTATCTGAAAAATCGCGAAAATTAGAGACATTCAATTCTAATAACTGCTTTTCCCGAGCTTTCCCAATAATTGATTCCCCCATTGGTCCTTCAAACATTCTAGGAAAAAGAGTTAATACATCAATTCTCATCGTCAATCAATCCTTCTGGAATGTCCACATCAATCCGTTGATTTTCGACATCGACTTTTGTAACAACGCCTTCAATATACGGTAAAAGTAAATCTTTTTTCTTTGGTCGTTGGACGACCCACACATCATTCGCACCAGGAGATAAAATTTCTTTAATTTTTCCCAGTTCACTACCGGTTTCATCATAAACAGTGGCACCAATGATTTGGTGATAATAAAATTCGTCCTCTGCCAATTCAGCGAGATTGTCTTTTTCAACTTTTAAAATACCGTCACGATATTTTTCAACATCGTTGATATTTGGATGTCCTTCAAAGCTTAAAATGTCAAAATTCTTATGCTTGCGGTGGGACTTCACGACCAATTCAATTGGTGCTTTTTTCTCTTGAAATAGCAGTAACGTTGCCCCTTTTTGATAACGTTCTTCTGGAAAATCCGTTTTCGAAATGACCCGAACTTCCCCTTTGATTCCTTGTGTGTTCACAATTTTTCCTACATTTAAATAATCTGTCACGTGAAAGCCTCTCTTCCTTGTATTTCATCTTTCCTATTCTACCATTTCTTACGCGCAAATTCTATGAAAAAACAAAGGCCAACTTTTCCAGTCAGCCTTTGTTTTTATTAATTCGTTAAACCAGTTAATGTGCCATAAATTAAAAATAAATTCAATAACGTCAAGGCAATAGCAATAATCCAAGCTAAAAATTTCACCCACGCTGGATTCGCAAATTGGCCCATTAATTTTTTATCACTTGTATACATCGTTAAAGGAATAATCGACACTGGCAAAGCAATACTTAGGAAAACTTGCGTATAAAGTAACAAGTCTTCAACAGCCGTTTCGCTACCGCCATAAATAATGACACAGATAATGACTGGCACAATTGCTAACAAACGAGTTAACACTCGTCTTGCCCACAACGGCATTTTTAAATGGATAAAGCCTTCCATTACAATTTGTCCTGACAGCGTACCTGTAATCGTTGAATTTTGACCCGAAGCCAGTAAAGCAATTGCAAAAAGAATACTTAACACTGGGCTAGCAATATTACCAACAATATCTGGATTTTTCAGAGCATCAAATAAATCAACGAATTTACCTAATTCACTGTTGGTTCCATAAAATAATGCTCCTCCTAAAATTAGCAACAAACAATTTACGACAAAAGCGACAGTTAATTGAATATTTGAATCCCAAGTAGTGAAACGAATTGCTTTGGCTTTCTCAGCATCATCGTTACGATCAAATTTCCGTGCTTGCGCAATGGAAGAATGCAAATATAAGTTATGGGGCATGACTGTCGCTCCAACGATCCCCAAGGCTAAAAATAACATGGATTTATCTGTCGCTATTTTTGTGTCTGGAATAAAACCTCGTAATACTTCACCAACATTTGGATCTGCTAATGCCACTTCATAAGCAAAAACAAAAAAGATGACTGCAATTAAACAAGAAACAATTGCTTCGATTTTGCGAAAGCCTAACTTTGTCAGTAGCAAAAGTAATAAAACATCAAACGTTGTTATCAACACACCAATTAATAATGGAAAACCAAATAATAATTGCAAAGCAACGGCACCACCAATTACCTCAGCGATATCTGTTGCCATTATGGCTAACTCCGTCACCACCCACAAGGCAACGCCCGTTCGTTTACTTGTATGCTCTCTAGTCGCTTGGGCTAAATCCATTCCTGTCACGATTCCTAAGCGCGCAGCCATACTTTGTAGTAACATGGCAACTAAACTAGAAAGCAAAATCACACTAAGTAACGTGTACTTATATTCCGCTCCGCCAGCAATTGACGTAATCCAATTTCCTGGATCCATATAACCAACAGCCACTAAAGCGCCAGGTCCGCTATAGGCTAACAAAGTTCGCCAAAAGCTTGCGTTTTTAGGTACCTCGACGGTATTATTTATCTCTTCTAAACTAGGTCCATTTGCATAATTAAGCATTTTTTCCGTTTTCTTTTCTTTCATCCAACATCCCTCAATCTATCTTGTTCACACATTTCACTTTTAGGTACACCTAAAACTAGTTAACATAATTATAGTCTTCTTATTCTTCGTTGTAAACTGTTACATTTTAATTTTTTAAGCACTTTCGCTATAAATCGTTTGGTTTTTACCAAAAAATCCCTTACACTTATTTTATCATAGATCGGAGGTTATGAGGATGAAGTTAGATATGGTCGGTATTATCGTCAACGATATGACACAAGCACTCTCTTTTTACCAAACGCTAGGTTTTAACGTGCTGGGAGAAGCTTCGCCTGATTACACAGAATTACAAAACAATGGCGTCAGGATTTCTTTAAATTCACTACAAATGATTACTGGTGTCTATGGGTTTGCGCCTAGCCAGCAAGGCGATAAAATCGAACTTGCTTTTCTTTGTGAAACGGCCGCAGAAGTTGATAACACCGTGAAAAAAATGAGCCAAGCTGGTTACATTGTTTTTAAAGAACCTTGGAATGCACCTTGGGGCCAACGATACGCAATCATTAAAGACGTGGATGCAAATTTAATTTCACTCTTTGCCCCTCTATAATATTACTAAAAGATGCACCACTTCCGTTTCTTTAACTCTCTTTCGAAAGATCAGTGCAGAATGGGTCTTAAGTAGGATGTCTTTTCTGTCTCTTTTTTTGTATAATAAACTTATCAAATGATGTGTATCTTACAACTTTGTTCGTTTGCAGAAAGAACAAACGATGTTTTTTATTGATAAAAAGTTATATACTAAAAGTACGATGAGTATAACTAAAGGAGATGAGAAATGTGAGTGTTACCCTATCTAGAAAAATTGTTAATATTATTTCCATTTTGGGCATTGTTGCAACCATAATTGCAACCATCTATTTTATCCGATTAGGTGTCTTCAAGGACATCAATGCACTAAGAGGACTAGTAGGGCAATCTGTCATTCTCGGTCCGATTATTTTCATGTTAATTCAGATTATTCAAGTGGTTATTCCGATTATTCCTGGTGGTGTTAGCTGTGCTGCAGGGGTCTTGATTTTCGGGCCAACAATGGGCTTCGTCTATAATTACGTTGGTATTGCACTTGGCTCTATTATCATTTTCTTATTAGGTCGTAATTATGGGAAACCATTCATTATGAGCCTTGTCAGTGATAAAACATATAACAAGTATATCGGTTGGTTAGACAATGAAAAACGTTTTGAACGATTGTTTGCTTTAGCAATTTTCTTCCCGATTGCACCGGATGATGCGCTTTGTTTAATGGCCGGTTTAACAAAAATGTCTGTGAAAAAATTTACTCTGATTATTCTATTAGCAAAACCTGCTTCTATCTATTTATATAGTCTTGCGTTAATTTATGGCGGTACATTTTTAACTAGCTTACTGGGAATGTAAAATAAATAAAAAAGCGAACGGACTAAATCAAAACTCTGCCTGTGTCAGTTTGATTTAGTCCTTTTATTATGGAATTTTGGTAGAAACTGGGGGACTTTTGATGTTTAGTTATTTTAAAAATAGTATTGTGAATACGCTAGATTTTCTTAAAGGGACAACGGCGTATTTTCGCGATGTGCTCTTGATGCACGGATTTATGTTATTCGTTCTATTGCCTTTATTGACAAGTTTGTCCAAATTGGTACTCAAAGAAGGTGGGATTGATTATATTTCCTACGATAACTTAGGGGCAATTGCTACGCAACATCCCTATGTCCTTTTGACTTTTCTACTAATTGGGCTGTTAATTTTACTGGCGCTCTTTTTTGAATTTACCTTTTTATTGCTTAGTGTTTATTTTATTAAGAAAAAGCAACCAATTACTCTAACGCAATTATTGCACGGCACCTTGCTTCAGATAAAAAAAGTTCGAGGAATTACCTTTCTGTTTTTCCTAGCATATTTCTTTTTGATTTTACCATTAAGTGGGTTAACCTTCCGCTCTTATTTATTAACAAGAGTTAAGATTCCAGCCTTTATCTTAGATTTTATTTTTGCAAATCGCGTCATTATTATTATTGGTTTCGTATTGTTAGAGCTGATTATCTTATATTTAGCGATCCGACTTGCTTTTGCCCTTCCAGAGTTGATTTTACGTGATGTTGGTTTTCGTGAGTCTTTAAAACGTAGTTGGCAAATTACAAAGCGGCGCTTTTTCCAGATTTTAGGACAATTTATTATCATTGGTGGAACTGTTTTAGGGATTTTTACGGCTGGCTATTTCTTGATATTTTTAGGTCAAACCGCAGTCGAAACGTTTAAACCTGAGTGGTCTTTACCTAGCGCTGTCATCGCTATGACACTCCTTCAGGTTATGATGCTCTTAAACTTGGTGTTGTCTAGTGTTGCTATTTTTTACATTATTGTTGATGATATGGAAGATGAAGGGATTTTGCCTGACATGCCAGAATGGTTCACCCCGAAATCAGAGGTTCGGGTAGAATGGACCACCTTCAGAGTCGTTCTTTTTTGTTTGATTGCAATCATCTTCGGAATTGGTGTAGGCACCTATAATACGAATTACCTAAGTCATACACCTGACCGAAAACCGGTTACCATCTCCCATCGTGGTGTCAATGGTAGCAATGGCGTTCAAAACACCTTAGACTCTTTAATCGAGACCAATAAAGCAAAACCTGATTATGTTGAAATGGATATTCAAGAAACCAAAGACCATCAATTTATTGTCATGCACGATTTTAATTTACGGGCGTTAACGGGCGTTAATAAACGACCGAATCAATTAACACTTAAAGAATTAACGAACATGAATGTCACAGAAAATGGTCAAACTGCTAAAATGGTTTCTTTCGATGATTATTTAGCCAAAGCCAATCAATTAAAACAACGTTTATTAATTGAAATCAAAACCACGCCTCAAGATAGCCCTGATTTAGTACAGCGCTTTGTCAAACAATACCGTGAAAATATTTTAGAAAACGGCCATATCCTTCATACCTTAACCTATGATACGGCGATGGCCTTAAAGAAAGAAGAACCACGCTTTTATGTAGGCTACGTTATTCCTTTCAACATTGTGGGACCGCCTAAAATGCCAGTTGACTTTTTTACTATGGAATACAGTACAATGAATCGTAACTTTGTAAATGCCGCTCATCATGATGGGAAAAAGGTTTATGCTTGGACAGCAAATGATGAAGATGTTATGACACGAATGATTTTTTATGGCGTCGATGGCATCATTACCGATCAGCTCAGTCTACTGAACGAAACAATGAAAACCGATTTAGAAAACCCAACATACTCCGATAAACTGTTGAATTTCGCTATTGGAATGGGTTAAAAAAAGAGCCAATCTGCTGAGCAGATTGGCTCTTTTACGTTCATGTTAGTTGTTTTTACCAAAAATTCTTAAGAAAGCTAAGAATAAGTTGATGAAGTCAAGGTATAATTGTAATGCGAAGAAAACGGCCATCCCAGTACCTGCTTGATCACCTGTTTGCGCATAGACTTGGCGTATACGTTGGTTATCATAAGCAGTAATCCCTGAGAAAATTAGGACCATTAAAATGGAAATAAAGAATTCTACAGCATTACTGTGTAAAAGGAACATATTTAGCAACATCGCAATGATAATTCCGATTAAGGCACTATAAGCGGCATGACCAACTGCTGATAGGTCTTTCTTCGTAAAGACACCTACTAATGACATCGCGCCAAAGGTAGCTGCTGCACTTAAAAATGCGCCGGCCACTGTTCCACCAGTATACATTAATAACGTCACGGATAAAGTGACACCATTTAATAATGCATACGCAACAAATCCTGCAATCGCAATGGTTGGATTCTTCTGTGCTTTTGCGCCTAGATATAAAACTAAGCCAATTTCAACAAGCCAAATCATCCAAAAAGCTAAGCTTGATTTGAATAAAGTAGCTAGAACAGGTAAAAAGACAGTTGTCATTGCATAAGCCATGATTGCGCTAATACCAATTCCTAACGCTAAAAATCCGTAAATTTTGGCATAAAATTTATTCAAACCTGTGCCAGTTTGGATATACTCTTGATTATTCATAAGTTAAAGTCCCTTCTTTCTCTGTTAGTTCATCAATCGTCACTTGGGGTGGTTGAACCATCACCACTGCATCTAACACGCGATTTTCTTGCTCATTAACAGCCTCAACTGAAATGGTAATCACATCTTTCATTTTGTCGACTTTGATTACTTCTAATTGGAAAGTCAATGTTTCGTAATGAAAAACGGGTTCCACAAAGTTCACAGAGAAATTCACAACATGTGAACCTGGTCCTGGTAAATGTTTTGAAATCGCACTAGTGATAATTCCCATCAGCATAATTGATGGTACGATTGGTTTTTCATATTCTGTTTTTTGGGCATAATCATGTTGGATATATAAAGGATTCGCATCATTGGTCAAGCCCAAGTAAAGTAATAAGTCCTTGTCTTCAATTGACTCTGTCAAGGACAACGAATCTCCCTCTTCGATATCTTCGATGGTTTTGCCTAATTTTCTCGGTTTTCCGATATTCAAATTAGTACACCTCCGTTATTGATAAGATAATTGTACCAAAATGTACTTAAAAGGCAAGCTAAAAAGTAGTCCTTAAAGGATGTTTAAACAAAACCAATTTATCTGCCATGCTAGCATTCTAAAAACAAACAACGGAACAGGAGCAGCTTCTTATTTTTTGAAGCCAGATACCCCTGTCCCGATTTTGTTTATGTTCTCTTATAAAACGTTTCTAGTTGTGTTACTTAGTAATGTTTCGTAAGCTTGTTCAAATTTCTGAACGTCGCCAGCGCCCATAAAGACCACCACTGCATTTTCAAAATCTAGTAAAGGTGACACATTATCTTCGGTAATTACTTGTCCACCTTTTTGAATTTTTTCACCTAAATCTTCAATGCGTACCTCGCCTTGTGTTTCACGCGCAGAGCCAAAAATATTACATAAGAATACTTCATCTGCCAAATCCAGTGCTTCAGCAAATTCATCCATTAAGGCAATTGTTCGTGTAAATGTATGTGGCTGGAAGACAGCAATAATTTCTTTGTCAGGATATTTTTGACGAGCGCCATCAATCGTTGCTTTAATTTCAGCTGGATGGTGCGCATAATCATCAACAATAATCATGTCACTGACTTTTTTCTCGCTAAAACGACGTTTTACACCTTTAAAACTTAGCATTTCTTCTGCGACTTTTTGCATATCAAGTTTTTCAAAATAAGCCACAGCAATCACACCTAGCGCATTCATGATATTGTGATGACCAAATGCTGGTAAGACAAAATGACCTACAAAATCATCCTTGTGATAAACATCAAAAGATGAGCCTTCCGTTGTTCGTTGAATATTTCGGGCTTGGATATCATCCTCTTCGCTGACGCCATAATAATAAACTGGCACTTCTGATTCTAACTGGCGAAGATACTTATCATCACCATAAGCAAAAATTCCTTTTTTGACTTGATGAGCCATTGTTTGGAACGCTGAAAAAACGTCCTCAATGCTCTTGTAGTAATCTGGATGATCAAAATCGATATTCGTCATAATCGCATAATCTGGTGAATAAGCCAAGAAATGACGGCGATATTCACACGCTTCAAATGCAAAGAAATCAGCATCTGGTTCGCCGTGGCCAGTGCCATCCCCTATTAAATAACTAGTTGGATTGATACCACTTAATACATGTGCTAGCAAACCAGTCGTACTTGTTTTCCCATGTGACCCTGTTACAGCAATGCTTGTATACGGTTCGATAAAACGAGCAATGAAATCGTGGTAACGAATTACTTCTGCGCCTAATTCGATGGCGCGGGCGATTTCCTCATGGGTATCTGGAAAAGCATTTCCAGCAATAACAATCATGTCTTTATCAATATTATCTGCATTAAATGGTAAAATAGGGACACCTGATTTTTCAAGATCCCGTTGTGTAAAGAAATACTCTTCTACGTCTGATCCTTGAACGTTGTAGCCTTTTTGGTGTAAGACCAACGCTAATGAGCTCATGCCAGAACCTTTAATTCCGACAAAATGGTATAATTTGTTCTCTTGATTTCCCATTATAATCCTCTTCTCTGTCACTATATAAAACATACCTTTTTTAAAAAAAATTCAATCATACGAGATTCATTATCGTATAAAACAAAAAAATAATCAACTATTAAAACAGAATAAAAAACTTACATGTTTCAAATCCACATGTAAGTTTCATCTCTTAACTAAAATATTTACTGTTTTCTAATACAGAACTTGAATCTTCTAGCATCCCACTTAATGATTTATCCAAGATGCCCTTTTTCTTCTCTTCTGTCACAGGTGCTTCCGGCTCCACTTGAGCATTCGCTTTAGCTAATTTTTTCCCATAAGCAGTTTGACTTTTAGCATTTTTCTTTGCGGCATTCAAACGGGAACGCGAACGTAAATCCAACGCATCTTCGCCAAAACGTTCTAAGTCTGGTTTGATTTGTTGATATTGTCGTCTAGTTAAAGGAATCTCAGGTTCTGAGGTTGGAATATTAAACTTCCGCACCGTTGGATCTTCTTCCGTATCTTTCACTTGAAAAGCCGTTGGTTCATCATCAAGAATGACATATGAACGCCGATCTTTTTTCATTGCTTTTAGCAACTCTTCTTCAGTAAAACTAGGTTCCTGTTCCTCAGGAATCACAGAAGCCGGGATATATTTAGGAACAAAATAAGAAGGTGTCGTTTTCTGCACTAATGGTGATGCGGCAGGTCTACTTGGTTTCGCTACGACTTCTTTTTTTTTATACGTTTGTGTCCAGCCATTTCCTTTTGGCGTCCCAAAAAGGCTATTATTTTTTTTCGTTGCTTGTTTATTTTTCGTTGCTTTACTAGCATGTTTTGTGTAGTCTGGCAAATTAGAACGATGACGTGCTAATTGCTCTTGTTGTGCTGCCGTTAATTGTTGTGTTTGTTTATTTGTAGTTGATTGATTCGTTGTTGGTTGTTGGACGGATGGTGTGCTTTGTCTAGTATCTTCGGCAGATGTTGCAGTTCTTCTGCTACCAGACATTGCTTTACCAATCAGATCATCTTGAAATAAGTTACGTTCATTATCTGTTGGTAATTTTACGCCCTGTTCATCATCATACGCTGGAAAACGGAAATGTTTTCTCTTCACTTGAGCATTATCCATTGCGGTCATTCCTTTTATTTTTCTTTCTCATTAGTTTAACACATTCTCAATGAATACTAAAGAACTTGCCTGAATTTTTAAGAGAACAAAAAAAGAAACCTCCGTTTAAAAAGGTTTCTTTTTTGTTTATTTATCTAGTTGTAATTTGGCAAAGTCCGCTTTGACTTGAATGAATGACTGAAACAATTGTAAAAACTGAAAGAGTCGCGCCCGATTTTCAAATTCACTTCTTGTTTGCGGCAATGGTTTTGTGCGATAGGTTTCATAAACGGTCTTAATTCGATTCATAATTTCTTGTCCATCATTATTCTCTGCAAATGTTTCTGCCGTATATTCCAATAATTGTTGAATATAGCGAACTTGTTGCGCATCAACAGTAATATCTTCTAATAATTCCAACATGTTTTTTAGAATATTACTTTGCATTTTTCTCATCGCAAAGTACTCTAAATAGTACGTATTGGTAGACAGCAATTGATTCTCGGCATGATTTTTGGCCCACGTCTCGCCTGTGCGAATAAAGGTTTTTAAATCTGCACAATGCATGACCAAATTTCGCTCTCCTGCAGCGTTGTTTAAATGTAGCGCCATTTCCCTTAAAATTTTACGAAACATTGTTTCAATGACTTCTTGGTCTTCTCTTAAACGTTTTTCTGTATCAGGCATATAAGAATTAGCTAATAACGCTAGTCCCACACCAATACTCATTAATAAAAATTCATTTCCAATAATCGCCCAAGAAAGATTTTTTTCGACTAAATAATGAGTTACCAAAACGGAACTCACAACAATCCCATCAGATAATTGAAAATACACAGCTGCTGGAATAAATAATAACAAAAAAATACCAAAAGCAATCGCTGTAAAACCTAAAAAAGTAAAACAAATATACGCTAAAATAGTTGCCAAAGCTAAGGATAACAAACGATAAATTCCTGTCATGACAGATGTTTTTTTCGTGCTAGTAACACTTAAAACCGAAATAATCCCTGCCGAAGGGGCATAAAGTAATCCCAGTTTTTCCGCAATAATCATTGCTAATGCAGCGCTAATGGCTGTCTTGACTGTTCGTAAACCAATTTTCATGCATACTCCCCTTAAAAAATAATAATTCTTCACTTTTCTCTAGTAATTTTACCTCTATTTCGGTTATCATTAAAGAGAAAAGTTATTTAGGAGCGAATATTTATGATAGTGGGTCGATTTCGTTTAGGCATGCGAACGTTAAAAACAGCAATTGCTGTCATGCTGTGTATTCTTTTATTTCAATTTTTCCATCGTGGCTCACCTATGATTGCCTGTTTAGCAGCTGTTTTTTCGCTAAGACAAGATTTAAATACCAGTTTGTCTTTTGGAAAATCGCGCATTATTGGAAACACATTGGGTGGCTTTTTAGCTTTGCTTTATGTATTAGCACAAGATTATTTTCCTAATCAACACTTAGTAGAATTACTGCTACTACCACTTTTAGTCATTATCGTCATCGTTGTTTCTGATGGGATTAATAACAATGCTGGAATCATTTCTGCAACTGCGACACTTTTAATGATTTCTTTAAGTATTCCGCAAAGCGATTCCTTTCAATATGCAATGGAACGTGTGTTGGATACATTCATTGGGACCTTTATAGCGATTGGTTTAAACGTCTTTTTACAACCTAAGCCAGCAGAAGAAGCCCATGAAATTTCTGAAGATTTAGCTGAATTAGAAAAGAAAGAAAAAGAACTAGAAGCTTTACGCCAACAAGTTCAAGCGCGGATTGCTGCAGAAGAAAACACTGACGACAAGGCAAATAAATAAAGAAACAGCCGATTGAAGAGAATAACAATCGGCTGTTTCTTTATAGTTCCCAATTCGTTTTTGCTTGAAAGTTGGCGGCTGCGCCAATCAAGTTGGCATCATTTTGATAATGGCAGGTCACGATTTCTGGAACAAAATCTTTTAATTCAAAGGTTTGTAAATGCGTTAGCATCCGGCGATTAATCTCTGCTAATAAGCCTTCTTTAGCAGAAACACCGCCTCCGAGTACAATCATTTCAGGATCATAAGAAAACTGTAAGCCGAATAATCCTTGTGTTAAATAATCATAAAAATTATTGACTTCTTCGCGAGCAATCTCATCCCCTCGTTGTGCCAGTTCAAAAACTTCTTCTCCTGTCACCGCCTGTTTTTCGACTCCAATTCGTTCACAATAGCGCTGAGCCATTTTGACAGCTGTGCCAATTTCACTGAATGTTTGGCCATTACTTAAAAAGTTCAGTCCAAACTCGCCTCCATATAAATGAGCGCCTTTGTACAATTCACCATTGCGAAAAATCGCTCCGCCAATTCCTGTCCCAATAACGACAAAAAGCACTTCTTTTTTCCCTTTCGCCGCGCCTTCATATATCTCAGCTAAACCAGCACAATTCGCATCATTTTCGATAGTCACTGGTAAGCCAAACAACGCTTCTAATTCTTCATAAATGTTAAAATGATGAATATATGGAATGGCGGAAATCCCTAAAATCTGTTGACTTTTTTCGTCAACTACTCCAGGTGAACTAAAAGCAACACCACTAATCGACTCATTTCTTTTGTCTGCATAAACCGAATATAAATGCGCTTTCATTTCTTCCCAAGAGCCAGGTGTTGGAAAGCTCCCTTGATTTGTTAATTCTTTGCCTGTCCAAACGCCGTATTTCACGGAAGAACCGCCAAGATCAAATGCTAAAATTGCCATATTTATCCATCCTTTTCTACTTCTGTTTTCTTATTTCTTCGATACGTATACGGTCCATGATAGGTCTCATCAGGATTTTTCGTCAAGCGAAATTTCAACGGAACATAGTCAATGCCGCCTTTAACAAAAGGATGACATCGTAAAATCCGTGCTACCCCCATCGTTGTTCCTTTGACACTTCCATGTGTATGAATTGCATCAATCATATATTGTGAACACGTTGGGTAATAGCGACAACGTGCAGGCAATCCTGGAGAAATAAATCGTTGATAAAAACGAACACCGCCGATTAACGGATTTTTCATAAAGTGCCTTCTTTCTAACTAATTCTTACTAAAGAATAGCTTGTTTTTTCATGTTTGGCAAGTCTTAGTTACGAGAAATTACACCAGGTGCACCTATGACGAATTCTTACATTTCTGTTGCTATCCAAATGAAAAAAAACGTGCTACACTATAAAAAAAAGGAATGGAGGCTTAGTAAATGGGATTAAAATTTGAACGTTCCAATGACTTAGATAAACTCTTCGATTCTTTCGCCGTTGATCCATTAAAGAAAGAAGTACCTCTTGAAGAACTGGCAAAACAACGACAAGAAGCAAAAAAAGAAGAAGCAAAAAAACAAGCAAAAGAGTAATTTTGCTTGTTTTTTTCTATAGAAACTTTTCAATTGCTGTCCAAGCTGCTTCTTTTCCTTCTTTTGTTTCAGAAGAGAAAATAATAAAGTCATCTTGTTTATCAAAATTCAAGGCTTTTTTGATGACACTCTCGTGTTTGTTCCATTTGCCTCGCGGAATTTTGTCTGCCTTAGTTGCCACAATAATAACTGGCAAATCATAGTATTTCAAAAATTCATACATTTGGATATCATCTTGGGTCGGCGGATGACGTAAATCAATTAAAGAAACGACTGCACGTAATTGCTCACGTTGCGTGATATACGTTTCAATCATTTTTCCCCACTTCGCACGTTCTGTTTTAGAAACTTTGGCATAACCATAGCCAGGAACATCCACAAAGTGTAAGGCATCCTCAATTAAATAAAAGTTTAGCGTTTGCGTTTTACCAGGTTTGCCTGAAGTTCTTGCTAAATTTTTACGATTAATCAAGGTATTAATAAAAGATGATTTCCCAACGTTCGAACGTCCAGCTAAAGCAATCTCTGGTAATTGAGATTCAGGGTATTGTTTAGGGGATACCGCACTAATCACGATTTCTGCATTATGTACGTTCATTGTTTTCCTCCGTTCTTCTATTCAGTCTTTCATTCAAAAGCTTAACAAAAACAGCTCTTTCGGAGATCCGCCGAAAGAGCTGTTTTCAGCTTCAATCTTATACAGCTTCTTTATCTTTTTTGTTATAAATAATTGTTGGTTTACCGGTACCTTCAGCGGCCATTTTAGTAATGATAACTTTTTCAATACTTTCATCTGAAGGAACATCAAACATTACGTCCATCATAATTTCTTCAATGATTGAGCGAAGTCCGCGTGCGCCAGTATTACGTTCAATGGCTTTGGCTGCGATGGCTTTTAATGCTTCTGGTTCAAATTCTAATTTAGTGTCATCAAGAGACAATAATTTTTGATATTGTTTCACCAAGGCATTCTTCGGTTCTGTTAAAATTCGAACTAAATCATCATTCGTTAATTTATCAAGCGCAGCCATTACAGGTAAGCGTCCAATAAATTCTGGAATTAAACCAAATTTCAATAAATCTTCTGGAATAATATGTTGCATGATGCTTTCTTCTTCATTTAAAGCAGAATTAGTTTTACCAAAACCAATAGTTTTTTCGCCTAAGCGGTTTTTAACAATGGTTTCAATCCCATCAAATGCTCCACCAACGATGAAGAGAACATTCGTTGTGTCAATTTGGATAAATTCTTGATGTGGATGTTTGCGGCCCCCTTGTGGTGGTACACTTGCAACTGTTCCTTCAAGAATTTTTAGTAAGGCTTGTTGAACACCCTCACCTGAAACATCTCGAGTAATCGAAACATTTTCACTCTTACGGGCAATTTTATCAATCTCATCAATATAGATAATGCCCTTTTCCGCGCGTTCAACATTATAGTCAGCAGATTGTAGTAATTTTAAAAGGATATTTTCAACATCTTCCCCTACATAACCTGCTTCTGTTAAACTGGTCGCATCAGCGATTGCAAAAGGTACATTTAATGTTTTTGCTAACGTTTGAGCCAAGAAAGTTTTACCTGAACCTGTTGGTCCAATTAAACAAATGTTACTTTTTTGCAATTCAACGTCATCTTGAGTTGCAGCTGTTTCTGATTGATTCACACGTTTATAGTGATTGTAAACAGCAACAGAAAGTGTGCGTTTTGCACGTTCTTGTCCAATAACATATTCATTTAAAACATTTAAAATTTCTTGGGGTTTTGGCACATCCGTTAATTCTCGGACTGCTTCATCATAAAATTCTTCATCAATAATCTCTTTACATAGATCAATACATTCATTACAAATATAGACACCCGGACCAGCAACAATTTTTTTTACTTCTTCTTGTGTTTTCCCACAAAATGAACAACGAACGGTCCCGTTATTATCCGTATTGTCGTACATGTTCGTCACCCCTCTAAAAATCAAAAAATGACTGTCATCACAGTCTCTCATCATAATAGCACAAACCACTTTAAAATGCGAACATCTCAGATAGAAAGTTTTATTGTTCTTAGACTTCTTATGGTATACTACATTATATAAAAGCACTTTCATAAAAAGTGATTGTGTTGAAACAAATTGGAGGAATTGTGATGTTAGAACAAATTTTACTAGGTACCTATACTCGAAGAGCCAGCCAAGGCATTTATAAAATTGCATTAGATACGACACAAGGTCGTTTAACAGAAGCGACACTTTTGTTAGAAGAAACGAGTCCTACCTATCTTGCTCTGAGTCAAAAGGGCGAACTTTTTAGCGTCACTAGTGTTGACGGTGAAGGTGGCACTGCCGCTTATCAACCAGAAATGGACCATTTTAACTTATTGAATAAAGTAACTGAGGAAGGTGCGCCGCCATGTTATGTAGCTGTTGACGAAAACCGACAACTTGTCTATGCAGCAAATTATCACCAAGGTATCGTTCACGTGTATCGTATCTTAGAAGATGGTTCTTTGGAAGATGCTGACAAAGTGATTCATACAGAGCCAACTGGTCCTCATGAAAACCAAAACAATGCCCATGTTCATTACACAGATTTGACGCCTGATCAACGCTTAGTCGTCTGTGATCTAGGAACCGATCGTGTGTATACGTATAATGTTAGCTTAGATGGAAAGCTTTCTGAAATCGCTCAATTCGTGACTGAGCCAGGGACTGGTCCACGTCATTTAGTGTTCCACCCAACAAAATCATTGGCTTATTTATTTGGTGAGTTAGATAGCACTGTTTCAGTTCTTTCATATGATGAAACAGATGGTTCTTTCACTGAATTACAAAAAGTTTCTACTTTACCTGCTGATTATGATGCGTTTAATGGTGGCGCTGCGATTCGTATTTCTTCTGATGGCCGTTTCCTTTATGCTTCAAACCGTGGCCATAACTCAATTGCTGTCTATGCTGTTTCAGAAAATGGCGAAGCGATTGAACGAATTCAATTAATTTCAACAGAAGGCGATATTCCGAGAGATTTTGATTTAGATCCTTCTGAAGATTTCGTTGTTGTCGCTAATCAAGACTCTGATAACTTAACACTTTATCGTCGGAACCAAGAAACAGGCTTATTAGAAATGATTCAAAAAGATGTTGCTGTTTCCGAATGTGTTTGTGTTTTATTTGTATAATTAAGTTGACTATTTCCTTGGAAAATAACAGGAGTCAGATGCTAATTAATGTTTGCATCTGACTCCTGTTTTCTTATTTTAAACGATGGATTGGTTCTCCAATTCTTTAACGTATAAATAAAAAGAGCCAAAGTCTAAGCGATTCATTTGTAAAGATTCATGAATTTTTGTGAACCCTTTACTTTCGAAAAATCGAATCATTCTATGGTTTGTATGATTAGTCTGAGCATACATTTTACGTCTTCCTTCCCAGACTGCTCGTTTCTCCAATTCATGGAACAACAAACTGCCATAACCCTTGGCAATATAATTAGGCGAAGTTGCAAAGCGCTTTAACCAAACAAAGTCTTGTTCCTGCTCCATACATAACGTTGCCATTGAAAAAATCATTTCTTCGTGCACTAGCAAATATAATCGTTTTTTTGTAATGTCTTCTTGGATATCTCCTTGAGAAGGATAGTCCTTTGTCCACTGTGTAATGCCCACAACATCCATATATGCCTTTACTTCTGTTAAAAATTGAAGAATCATCGGTAACTCTTTCTCATCAGCCACTCTAATTTTCATTGTTTATTCTCTTAATAAGGTAACAATAGAATCGATAAGACAATCACACTAATAATGCCAATGATGGTCGGTACACTCGTCCGTTTTAAAATTCTGATGGGACTAACTCCTACTGTTGATGCGACAATCATGACAACTGCTGCTACAGGAGAAATCGTTCTAGTTAAATTCGCAATCATCTGCATTGGCAAGGAAATTAAAATACCATCAATCCCAGCTTTTTCGGCAATCCCAGGGATTAGTTCGATAACCGCATAAAACATTGCCAGTCCACCACCGCTTAAAATTCCAAAAAGGGTCGTTGCACCGCTGAAAATTAAGGTCGTGACAATTCCTGCTGAACTTGATGCTTCGACAGATGCCATAATACTATCAATAATTCCTAACGTTTGAATCGCAGACGTGAACAATGAACCGCCTACGACAAGCATCACAACTTGACTAAACCCTTGCCCCATTCCTTTAAACATCTCGACAGCCGTATCTTGAACCTTTTTAAAAGATTTCAAGCGAAGCGTCTCAACCAATACAGCAATGAAGAAAGAAATAAATGTAAGAACAAAAATATCCATCGTTATTCCTTTAATAAACATTCCTGCGATTCCTACTCCAACAATTAATAATAGCGGTAATATTGGCAATATTGCATAAAATTTAGGAACATCAAATTCTTTTTGTTTGCTTAAGCCTTCTTCATTTAATGAGACATAGGCAGCCTCACCTTCTTTTTTATCGCAGTATTTTTGCCAGAAGTACTGTGCAACCGCAATGATTAATAACGATGGCAGCGAAATTTTGGCATTCCATACAACATAATTTAACACATCATAACCAAGGGTATTTGCGGCGATTACGTTATCCGCGCCTAAAGGTGTTGGCATGATAGTTGCCGTCATTGCAATCACACCTGCAGCAGTTAATGATGAAATCCCCATGCTGGCTAGCATCGGATATAATATAGACATTAAAATAATCGCTAAGCTTGATGCACTAGGAACTACTAGTGACATTAAATTTCCAATTAAAAAGACCACAGGGACAAATAACGATTTACGTTTAATCTTCATTAATGGTTTCACCAAAAAGTTGACAGCCATCTGATTGGCCCCGATTGCATTCATATAGCCTGAATAACCAAAAAGAATCATAATTACAATTCCTGCTGAACTCACTTGTGCAATAATTGTATCTTTAAACTTCAAGAAAATATCAAATAATCCAAAACCGGTTCCTTCCCCTGCAGGATAAATGGGATGTCCTAGCATCCATGCACATGCAAGTAGAACAAGCGCACCAATAATTAAGCTGAGTGCGGGATGATAATTTTTTACAATCAAATAGGCTACAACAACTAAAACGACCAATACCAATAAACTTTCAATCATACTTATCCTCCTTCAGTTAATTAACCGCTTTCATTTTTTCGACAACCCATTTTTGAAAAGCTTCAACGTTTACATCTATACAGGCAACGGCATTCGTGTTTTTATGATACTTCATTTTTAAATCCGCAACAGTAGCTCCCGCAGCTGGACCTTCCAAAGCAACTTCAATGAACGTTTCAGTTGTCTCAAATAATTCTGGTGAAGTTAAATAGGCAATCGCACAGACATCATGCATTTTCAAACCTGTAGTTAAACTGCCGCCTCTATAATGACGGAAAAGACCATAAAACATTTCCCCCACTCTGCCAAGCGCTCTGATGGCTGTTACTTCATGATTCGTTAACACAGCTTGACTTGTAACATCTAATCCTACCATTGTTAGCGGGACACCTGATTGGAAAACAATTTGTGCAGCGTGTGGATCGACATACGTATTAAATTCGGCACTTGTATTTGTATTTCCCCTTGCTAATGAGCCACCCATCATGACGATTTCTGCAATATTTTCTTTGACTTCTGGATAGAGGGTCAGTAACAAAGCAATATTCGTTAATGCAGCAATTGGAACAATGGTCAAAGGAACATCACTAGACAGAATTTCTTTTCGCATAGCTTCCACTGCATGAATATCTAAACACGTAGAGATAGGTTGCGGAAACTCAAAGCCATCCATGCCAGTCTCCCCATGAATCTCAGCAGAATCTTCCAATTGAATAAGTAACGGACAATTACACCCCTTGGCTACAGGAACCTTTTTCCCAAAAAAATCGACAAGTTTCAAGGCATTATTTGTTGTTTTTTCTACATCTACATTCCCTGCAACCGTCGTTATTAAGCGAACTTCTAGGTTAGGATGATTCAGTGCAATCGCTAAAGCTACAGCATCATCAATTCCTGGGTCCGTATCAATAATGATTGGTCTTTTCTTTGTATCCATTTTTCTTCCTCCATTCACATTTAGGAAAAACATTTCCGGAAACGTTTTCTTAACTTGAGATTAACAGCGCTTTCATTAAAAGTCAAGCAGAATTTCTAAATAATAAATAATTAGGCTTTTTCTTGACTTTCTGCTTTTAGAATGCTTACTATAAAAAAGAGTTCAGTGAAAGGACGAAAATGATGAATATTAAAGATATTGCAAAATTAGCTGGCGTTTCCGCTTCAACTGTATCCAAAATTATAAATAATAAAGATCAAACTATTAGTAAAGAAACCCGTGAGCGTGTCTTAAAAATCGTTCGAGATTACAACTACACACCTTACTCAGCAAATCTCGTCACAAATAGTACTACAAAAACCTTCGTGTTATTATTAAATAGCCATGAAACTTTTGAGGCTTGGGTTACGAGCTTTATTGATAAAGCTCAAGAAAATGGCTATAACTGCTTGATTTTAAATAGTCACGGTAGTTTAGAACAAGAACTGAAAAATATTACCTCGCCAACTTTAAAACAAGCCAGTGGCATTATTTGGGACCCAATCAATGAAAACAGTAAACAATACGCGAAATTTATAGAAGAATTAACGATTCCTTACTATTTCGTCAATCACTCAACTAACGAATTACCTTCTCTAGCGGGGCTTTATGAAGAAGCTAGTTATGTTTTAACCCAAGAATTATTACAGAATAACCATAAAAAAATTAGTTATTTCGTCACTAACCCAAAATATAAAGAAGCAATTATTGCAGGCTATAAAAAAGCCTTGTTTGATGTCAATTTACCCTTTAGTAAAGAAAATATTTTAACTACTATCCCTGCTGATTTCAGTAATCAGCTTATCACAGATGGGATTACGGGTATCCTTACTGATGACTATACCCAGGCTGTTTTTTTGGAACAGCTTTTAAAGCAGAGCGGTTTGCGAACCCCCGATAATTACTCTTTACTCGCAATTAAGCGAAAAATTGATCGTTCATTTTTACCTGATCATATTTCTTCCGTCTTATTAGATACAGAGACGTTTGGTAGCCAGTTAGCCTTATTATTGCTTAACAAACGCAAAGAAAAAACAGCCTTGATTAATGACGCTGAAAAATTGGTGCTAGATCACAAAAATACATTAGGCATGTCTAGTGTTAATCCACATAGCAAAATGATTGTAGTGGGTAGTTTAAACGTTGATAATTATCTGTATTCAACAAATTTACCACATAACGGCAAAACAAATTTTTTGTCTAGCTATGCTAAATTCCCCGGTGGAAAAGGATTAAATCAAGCTGTTGGCTTAACCAAACTGGGGCATCAAGCCACCCTAATTGGTTGTTTAGGCTCAGACACAGATGCGAATTACTTATATAAAGAATTAGAAAAATACCACGTTACGACAGATGGTATCACACGTATTCAAGATACTGAGACTGGTCAAGCTTATATTTATGTTGAGACAAGCGGCGACTCCATGATTTCAATCTTACCTGGTGCAAACACAGCGCTTACACCTAAAAAAATCGCACAGCAAAAACACCTATTTATGGATGCCAGTTTTTGTCTCATTCAAACAGAAATTCCTTTGTCTGCTGTAGAGAAAGCTTGTGAAATTGCCCAACATTCAGGCGTACCGATTATTTTAAAACCAGCTGCTATTCATCATATTCCAGTGAATATACTAGAAAAGGTTGATTTTTTCATTCCCAATGAAGATGAATTATTGGAACTTCAACCAGATACTGGTACATTAGAAGAGAAAGCGGCGTACTTCTTAGAAATGGGCGTAAAAAATGTCATTGTTACTTTAGGAAAAAAAGGCGTGTTATTAAAAACACCCCAAGTGTGCCACTATTTCCCTGCAACAGAAAATATAGCTGTGGATAGTACTGGTGCCAGTGACAGCTTTATCAGCGCGCTCGCCTCCTATCTTTCGAAAGGTTATCCGACTGAAGCAGCCATTCAAATAGCAATTCAGGCTGCAGGATTTTCAGTTTCTAAAGAAGGGGTGATTGATTCTTTAGTTGATCACGTCACTTTGGAAAATTATTTGATAAAAAAAGAACCCGCTCTTTTTGCTCATCGTAACACCTGTGTCGACTGACACAGGTGTTTTCCTGCTGAATATCTTGTTATTTTCTCATAAACCAATGAGAATTGTTCTTTTTTATTACAATTTATTAGGCGAACTATTATAATAAAAGAGAAGTTATTACTAAGGAGTGAGTCTCATCAAAACACAAGATGCCATAAAAACATTTTTACTTTCAAAGAAAACACAAAAAAAATTGGCTGTCTTTTTATACTTAGCAAAACAAACGAACCTTGATTTATCTAGTGTTGCCCGAAAATTCGATCTTTCTACTAAAAATTTATCAATTTATCTTCGTGAAATTCAAGAAGACTTAGCAACCCTTCCTGAAAATACCTTAGAGATTCAGATCCATCACGGAAAAATTTCATTACATACGACTTCCAATGATTTTCTTTCCCACTATTTTTTATTATTTAATTATTACTGTGTCCATTCTACTGACTTCATTCTTTTTCAAGCAATTATCAAAAAAGAAAACAATTCTGTCTGGAAAGTGAGTCAAGAAACTAATTTTAGCTCATCTTACATTTACAAACGGTTAAATAACATTAATAAACTATTTGGTTTGTATGGAATTTCCGTCCATTTTTCCCCCTCCGCGAGTAAAGTGATTACAGGTTCTGAATTTCAAGTCCTATATGCTTTTCTTGATGTCTACTGGACCATCTTTTTAAATACCTTAGCCTTACCACGTTATACCTCTACTTATTTTGAAGATATACTGACGCAACATATTAAACCAGAAATTCTTGAACGCTTGGAACACGCTTCTCTACTAAAATTAAATTTACTTTTACACATCGCAAAATATCGCTTTCCATATACTTGTGAAGATGATCTCCAAAAAGAATTTGAAGAACATCCTTATTTAAGGCTTTTCTCAGACTCAAAACAAACTATTTTTTGTTCCCAATCAAATTTTTCAGAAGATCAACAGCGGGTTGTAGATATCATTGCACCCATTGCCATTGATAATTTTGATTCAGCAAAACGAGCCAAAGATTTACTGGTTGCTCTAAATGAAATTTCTTGCCCAGAATATTTCTACGTTGATTCTTTATTAACCAATTTTTGCGAAGTTTTTCAAATTCCAAAAATGCGTGAATTTGATCGTCATTACTTCTTACTTATTTTATTTAAAAATATTATCTATAACCAATTATTTATTTCGCAGCAACCAAATACCGCAATTCTAGATTTTTTAGTCAATAAAAATAGTACTTATCAAAAAGATTTACAGAAAAAAATTTATGCTTTTTATCGAAACTTTTCAGCGCATTCCCCTTATCAGTTAAGATTTAAGGATCAGGAGAACCCAATTTGGACATGTGAATTGTTGTTACGAATTTATAAGCACTATAGTCCCCGCAAAAAAATTAAAATTGGTGTTGCATATTCTCGCGATTTTTACATTGCTAGCTTTATTATGATGAAAATCAAGCAAGCATTTAGTGAGGATATTATTTTTGAACGAACCGATTTTTCTAGTTGTGATATTGTGATTACTGACTATCCCTTATTTGATTTACCAAAAGAAATAGACCGAATTTACATTTTAGAAGAAGAATTAACCCGAGAAGATTGGGAACTAATTTTCAGTAAAATAAGTATCGCCATTTTTGATTTGCAATATTAAAACAAACATCAAGCGCCAACCTGTCTCACCAGCCATAATGAAAACAAGCGACCTACAAACCACTTCTGCCAGTTTTAGTCTGACAGAAAATAGTTTGTAGGTCGCTTGTATATTGCTGTTCTTTTCTATGTTACCTTCAAAGACAATCTAGTAGCGTACTTCAGTCCTTAAAGTGCTACGCTTCCACTGCCGATCAGTTTTTAAGCCTGAGACAAAAATCCAAAGTGTTTTTTGTCTCAGGCTCTTACATTTTTTCAACAAAGGTATTGCTAGGCGCTACTTGAAGCTGAAAACTATTTTCTCTATCGAGATTCCTCATCAGTAGACTCAAATTTAAAACTTTTTTCTATAAAAGCGACTTCTTTTGCGTATGTTTTTACAAAAGAAGAATAGTCTTTGGGATCTTTGACCTTTTCCAATTGGTCAACAGAGACTTCTAATTCAAATCCTGTCCCATCTTTAAAGAGATAATATTTTGAGATGTCTGTATATCCTTGATTCCGTTTTAAAATATAGCCGGTTTGTACATCAGCAATTTTATCAATTGGGTATGCTTTGATAAACTCTTTACTTGTATCCAAATAATCAGAAAGACTGTTGACAAGATTGCCAGAAAGGTACATACCTGCCGATGTATAATAGTCTCTTTTTTCATAAAAACTGATATTGCCTAGATATTTTGTATCTGGATACTCCTCTGTAGAAGGTAAAATTAAAAAGTTCTTTTTGTGGTAAGTCCAGCTTCTTTTAAAGGATAAACATCTTCTGATGAAGCGGAGTAATCCCAATAATCATCTTTCTCCGCAAGATCAATATATACTATAAAGCCAATTGCTACAGCAATGCCTATCCAAATAATTTTTTTGTTCTTTTTTTGTTTTTTCTTTTTTTTCGTCTGTGGTTTTACCACTTTTTTATTGGGGTTAGGAAGTTGCTTTACTGTGTCTGTTCTTGTGACAGGAAAAAACGACCATTTTGGCTTTTGAAAAAGCGCATCATATGTATCATAAAAATTCTTTTGTTTAGCCATTTTTTCTCTCCACTAATTTTTTTGATAAGGCAATTTCCTCAGATGCTTCGGAGACTAATCTTTCATAATCATCTGTGATACTTTCCGACAACGCTCGTATGGTACTTAAGATACCATTGGTTGCAAGTGTTATTTCTTCTGTTGACAATTTATCTTCTTTAATGCTTAAAAACCGTTCTGATGCTCGTAAAATCTCTGGTACCTTATGATATAAAAAATCACTAAAATGAGTAATTGCTTCAGGATACTTCACTAAGTGTTTAAAGATGCCCTTAGCGGAAGCAACACCCAGTTCTACTTGTTCAATTTTTTTTAAATTTCGTGACTTATTCGTTAGTTCGTTTAAATAAATAATTTGTTTTTTTAATTCGTCCATAATTCTTTGGTACATCTCTAGGTCACTGTCCGTTAGATGGTGCGTCGTTTGATATTTTTTTAGATTTCTTTTATAACGGAAATACGTACGACCATTTCTATAAATAACCCAACCAATGTACCCAGTCCCCACTAACAAAACCATTATCCCATTCAAATCATTTACTCCTTTTTAAATTAGTATATATTACTGAATAACACACTGTCCAGCTTAAAATTGACAAATAAGTATGAAATGTTACTCCCCCAATTACTTGTGCACTTTTATTGTATCATATAGGAAAATTGTTCTGTTCCGCATTTGGACAAATTGTCTAAATGTCTAAGGGAATCTTTTTTTGTTTAATATGTAGCAAAAAACACTTGCAAGAATTGATTACTTCTCACAAGCGTTTTTTATTGTCTAAAACAACTATTTACATTTCATTTTATTAAATAGTGAATAAATAAATTACTGCAGCTAATGAAGCACCTAAGATAGGTCCCACAATTGGCACCCAAGAATAAGCCCAATCAGAATCACCTTTTGTTTTCACAGGAATAATTTGGTGCGCTAAACGAGGTCCTAAATCACGTGCAGGGTTAATTGCATAACCTGTAGGTCCGCCTAATGATAGACCTAGTCCTAAGACCAAAATCCCAACAAGCATTGGGTTAATGCCAGCCGCTAAGTCGTTTTGAGAAAAGGCTAGTAAACCAAAAACCAAGACAAATGTGCCGATAATTTCTGTTAAAACATTGGCTGGATAGTTACGGACAGCTGGACCAGTGGCGAAGGTTCCTAAAATAGCACCTTTGTCTTCTGTAATGTTCCAATGGGGTAAATAAGCTAACCAGACAACTAAACCACCAATAAAACCGCCTAGGACTTGAGCTACGATATAAGGTAAAACCATGCCCCATTCAAAGTTTCCAGTAATTGCCATCGCAACTGTTACAGCAGGATTTAAATGCGCTGGACTCATATACCCAGACATGTAAACAGCTAATGTAACAGCAGCGCCCCAACCTAAAGCAATAACGACCCAACCAGAAGCAAAGGCTTTGCTTTTCTTCAAGTTAACTGCGGCACAGACGCCATCCCCTAGTAAAACTAAAATCATCGTTCCGAAAAATTCACCGAATAATTGTGTCATCATCGAAGTTCCCATTTTTTCTTCACCCTACTTTCAAATTTTTTAAATCTGATTCTTCAATTACTTTTTCTAATGTTTCAATGTGTCGTGCTCTTTCTTCCGCTGTCCACTGATAATGCTGTGCCATTTCTTCAATGACTCCCGCTTTCACTTGGTCCAAACGATCACGCATAAATAATAAGTGGTTGGTCCGTCGCAATAAAAAGTCGACGGGTGTTAAAGCCATTTCTTCTTCCATCGCATAGTTTAAAGAGACAGTTTCTGTTAAGGTTAAACCAGGAATTACTTTGGCATCATCAATCATTTCAAAAACAGTTGATACGTTGGAGCCATATAAATGAGCTAAGTATAATGCATCCTTTTCACTTAACCCTTTAGACACGCCATGTTTTGCCAACGCTTCTAATTCTTCGTCTACCGTTGCAGGGTTCAATTTCCCGCCTGAAACTGGATAGTTTTTAGAATCAATTAAGGTGAATTCTTTCTGGTATTCTTCTGCTAAGATGGTTTGAATCATTTTCATCGCACCTTCTGCCATTTTACGATAATCTGTTAATTTCCCACCAGCCAAAGTGAGCAAGCCATCCGCTGATCTTTCCAATGAGCTGCCTCGAGAGACAGCTGAAGGATTGACTTTATTTTCCACCAAACTGTCTTCCAGATGGTTTAGGACTTCTTCAATTTCTCGTTTATCTGTTTGATTTTTTTGGTATCTGTCAACGACATCAATGACTTCATCAATACTTTTATCTGAAAGTTTGCCATTGTTTCCCCCATTATAATCTGAGCCACCGTTAGCAGAAATTAAAGGTCGTAAGCCAGCCCAGCTGGCTTCGATATCATCAATTGTTAATTGCACCTCTGGATAACGATTATTGACTACTTCCAATAGGTAATCCACATCACTTTGTTCTACTGTTGGATTTTGAAAGTCTCCATGGTAATCTGTATCCGTCGTCCCAAAATATGTTTTTTCTTCTCTTGGAACAACGAAGACCATGCGGCCATCTTGTTTACCTGTATCAAAATACGTTGGTTGAGGAACATTTAAACGGCTTTTGTCGACAACTAAATGAACCCCTTTGGTTGGACGCATTTGTGGTGTAAATGAATCATTTTTGTCTAAGCCTCTTAATTTATCTGACCAAGGACCAGTAGTATTAATCACAACATCTGCGTGAATCTCAAACTGTTCGTCAGTTAGTAGGTCCTTTGCTTGAATGCCAGTAATTTTCCCTTCATCATTGTATAAAAAGCCCACCGCTTGAACCCGACTCACAGCATGTGCCCCGTCAGCTACTGCTTGTTTAATATTTTCAATAACTAAACGAGCATCATTATTTCGGTAATCTAAATAAACACCGCCACCTTGTAGACCTTCACTTTTTAGTTGTGGCTCACGTGCCAAAACCTCGTCTTTTGTCAACAGATAGTTGGCGTACTTGGTACCTGTTACATCAGCTAACTGATCATATAAATCCATTGCTATTTTGACAGAAAATAGATTAAATGTTGCATTTGGCTCATCATAAATCGGCAATAACATGGGATCCGCTTTAGGGATGTGTGGCGCAATGGATTGAACGACGGCTCGTTCTTTCACTGTATCTGCCACCACCTCCACGTCAAACGTTTTCAAATAGCGGATACCACCATGAACTAATTTGGTTGATCGTGAAGAGGTGCCCTCTGCGAAATCCTGCATTTCAATTAACCCTGTCTTCATTTTAGCGGCACTGGCTTGCAGGGCAACGCCTGCGCCAGTAATGCCACCACCAATAATTAAGACATCTAAGTGTTGTGTTTTTAAAGCGTCGATTGATTGTCGGCGTGTTTCTATTGAGAAAGTCATAGAAAATTCCCCTTTTCCATTTACTTATTTTTACGTTTGAATTGTTGGGTAGCTGCTACTGCTTGTTGCCAACCTTCATATAAATCTTCTCGTTCTTCTTCCGCCATAATTGGTTCAAATTGTTGTCCTTCTTCTTGGAATGCTTTGATTTCTTCTAAGTCTTTCCAGAAGCCAACCGCTAAGCCCGCCAAGAAAGCTGCGCCTAAAGCCGTTGTTTCTAAGTTATGGGCTCTTTGAACAGCAGTGTTTAAAATATCTGCTTGGAATTGCATCAAGAAATCATTGTTTGCTGCTCCACCATCTACTTTTAAGACAGGAATGTCTATGCCTGTATCTTCTTTCATCGTGTCAATAATGTCACGAACTTGATACGCAACTGCTTGAAGTGTCGCTTTGACAAAATCTTCTCTCGTGGTACCACGTGTCAATCCAAAGACAGCCCCACGCGCTTGTGAATCCCAATATGGTGCGCCCAAACCAGTGAATGCCGGAACCACATAAACTTCATTGTGTCCTGTTGACGCTTTGGCTACTGCTTCAGATTCCGCAGCCGTTTGCAACATTTTTAAGCCATCTCGTAACCATTGAATCGCTGAACCAGCCACGAAGATACTTCCTTCCAAGGCATAATATACTTTGCCGTTAATGCCATAGCCAATAGTGGTAAGCAGATTATTTTTAGAAAGTTGAGGTTCTTCGCCAGTGTTCATGACAATAAATGAGCCTGTTCCATAGGTATTTTTAACCATCCCAGGTTCAAAGGCCATTTGACCAAATAAAGCGGCTTGTTGGTCACCAGCCATCCCAGCGATAGGAACTTCACTTCCGTAAAAATGGTAATTTTTTGTTAGTCCATACACTTCAGAGTTCGAAACGACTTTCGGTAACATCACTCGTGGGATATTTAAAAGATCCAAAATTTCTTGATCCCAATCTAAATCATGGATATTAAACAACATCGTCCGACTTGCATTTGAATAATCAGTGACATGAGTATCTCCCGTTAATTTCCAAACGAGCCAAGTGTCAATTGTCCCAAACATCAATTCTCCATTTTCTGCACGTTCTTGCGCACCTTCTACGTGATCTAAGATCCAACGAACCTTCGTTGCTGAGAAATAAGCATCAATGATTAGCCCAGTTTTTTCATGAATCATTTCGCTGTAGCCATCTTCTTTTAGTTGATCAGCAATAGGTGTCGTTTGGCGTGATTGCCAAACAATTGCGTTATAAATGGGTAACCCAGTTGCTTTGTCCCAAACAACGGTTGTTTCCCGTTGGTTTGTAATCCCAATTCCGGCAATATCTGTAGGTTTCACTCCTGACTCAATTAAAGAACCTGCAATAACGGATTGAACAGAATTCCAAATTTCATTGGCATTATGTTCCACCCAGCCTGCATTAGGAAAATATTGAGTAAATTCCTTTTGTGAACTACCAATTTTGTTTCCTTTTTTATCAAAAATAATTGCACGAGAACTAGTCGTTCCTTGATCAATCGCCATAATGTATTTTTCTTCTGCCATGATAATTCCTCCTAAACGTTTTTGAAATCGTTTTCTTTATGTCCCTATCTTACAAATAAAAGAATAACTAAACATGTCAAAAACTTTTTTTATTTAAAAAAAATTGAAAGGATTTCTACTAAAACCAACAAAGACAACGCTTTCAATAATACTTTTATTATCTCTAATTTTTCAATAAAAAGAAACATTTTTGTTTAAAAAAGCCTAATTTTCGACTTTTAATTGTAAAAAGGCTGGTGCGAGGATCAGACAATTTCCGTCACACCAACCTTTTGTTTATTTCTCCCGCAAGGTGCGTATTTTCTTTTTTAATTGTTGCACATCATAGGTCGAACTTAATTCTGACAAAACATAGACTTCCGGTGTTCCTTGATAGCTCGTTTGCTGATAATTGGTCACAATTAAATCATATGTTTGTTCAGGCTGATACC
Source organism: Enterococcus sp. AZ119 (assembly GCF_050546175.1). NCBI lineage: Bacteria > Bacillati > Bacillota > Bacilli > Lactobacillales > Enterococcaceae > Enterococcus > Enterococcus sp. AZ119. Next base: position 1,637,173 of record NZ_CP172951.1, read on the forward strand.
TCTCCACCAGCGTGCCATTCATATTTTTAAGACTAAGCATTAATACTTGTGTTAACGCCGCTTGATAAAGAGCATCCATTGCTAAATGAATTCCAATTTTTATTTCACCAATCATTTTAAATTCAATTAATGCCAACACGCTTAAATATTTGACCAGAGAAAGTTCATGCAAACTATCTCCTGGTTGATACGTTTCATCAAAACAAGCTAAAGCTTTTTCTAATAACGTTGTTGAAAAAGAAGCTAATTCCCGACTAGATAATTGCTGTTCTTTTTCCCAGATATGGGCCCGATCAAAAACTTCCAATTCTCCTTTAAAAAAATACAGTTTTCCATGAATTTGTGAAAAATAGTAAGCCATGGTTTTCTCAAGAGTAGGTTCAAATTTATGGGGCCGATAATACAAGACCACATTTTCCAAGATAAACGTATCAGCTAAAGAAACAGCGGAACGACGTCCCCGAATTAAGGAATATTCATCAAAAGCTGATTCTGGTAAGACCGACATTGTGATTAGAAAAACAAAATGAATCATGCTTTCTCCTTCGTCTAATTCTAATGAATAGCGACTAGAAAAACGGAAAAACAATTGTCGAACTTGCTTAAATAACGGATCTTCTTTAAAATCAATCATTTTCTTTCTCAATTGTTGATATTTTTTTGAAGTGACCGCTAGGCGCTTTTTCGTAATACTCAACCAAAGGCTAACTTTTAACGCATTATGTTCATTAAAAGTAAAACCTAAGCCAGTCTCAATCCCTTCAATTATCCGTTTATTTAACGGCGACATCGTTTTTTTCTGGTGTATTTCATAGGGAGTAATATACCAATACAACTGAAAGTAAAAGTAACGAATCTGCAATTCTTCTCCCTGTAGTTGTCCATTTTTTATTTGCAAATCAAAGGCGGCTAACAATTGATTGAGTTCCTTAATCTTTCGAAATAAAGAAGACTCACTAATCATAAATTTAGTCGTTAATTGAACAATAGAAAACTCTTTATTACGATATAAATAATCTAAAAGTTGAAATTTAAGAGACTCTTTTACAAATGCTTCAATTAAATGATTCAACGAAAAAAAATCCGATAAGGTGATTGATAGCTGTTGGCCATCATAAGTAAGCTGACAATCCTGTCCAAAAGGTTTCAAAAAATAATGTAAATCCTCTAAGTCTTTTTCAAAGGAGGCTTTTGTGACCGCTAAAAATGCTGTTAAATCAGAGACTGAGCAGGTACCGCCTGCTAATATGGTTTGTTGCACCGTTAATAATTGTCGCATCGCTTTCTTTTCCAATAACGTCTCAACTTTCATCGTTCTCTCTCCAATAAGCCGAAGCACCCATCAAATTTGTAATATCATAAATATTGGTTAAGGAAGGTTGATAAAAATAATCTTTTTGTAATAGGTCTGTCAGTGTCTGACCTGTTTGGATACTTAATGCTAACGTATTTATTTTTTCTAAACAATTGTTTTTTGAACAAAGCTGTGCCCCAAGGACCCGTTGTGTCACTTTATCATAGATTAATTTGCCTAAAATTTCTGTCCCATGTTGTAGAGGCGGCGCTGGCTGTCTAACAATTACGGAAGCAAGTGTTTGCGGAAAAAATAAACCTTCCGTTTCGGTTAGACCTGTACTAGCAAGGTAATAGTCCCCCACTTTTGTTCCCATTGTTCGCAAAGAGCCAATGAATCGGTGTGTTTTTTCTTCTAAATTGTTGGCGACTACTAAGCCAGTTCGTACCGCATTATTCACTAACGGAGCATAAAAAGTTTCCGCGACTGGTTCATTCATAACTGAAATGCAATCTCCGATGGCAAAAACATTCGGCACTGAAGTTTGTAAATAAGAATCCACCGCGATTGTCTGATCCAGATTCCGTTGAATTTTTTTATCCAAATAGGCTAATTGAGGATGTAAGTTTAAAGCAAAAATCCCACTGTCACAAGAAATTTCCTGCTCGCTTGTTTCAAGAACAATACCATTTGCTGTTTCTTCAATTCCTAGGACCGTTTCTTCAAAATGGAAAATTACTGCTTGTTTTTCCAAAGATTTTTGAACTTCTGCAACCATTTCTTTATCAAAATATTTAGGCAATAGATTTTCCAAGCTTTCAAAGACATGGACCGTTTTCTTCATTTTCACAAGAAAATCAATAGCTTCCATTCCAATGGGTCCTGCACCAATGACGGCTACTGTCTGGCTATTTTCCAGTAATGGAACAGCCGCTAAAGCACCTGATAAAAATTTATATTTGAGTAGTTTTTCTGTTTGACTACCACGAATTTGCGTGGAAAACTGGCTCGCGCCTGTCGCTAAAATCAATTTATCATAAGAATACCACTGTTGCTCTTCCTTTCGTGTCCAAGCAATCAATTGGTTCTCAACATCCATTGCCACAACTTCTCTATTTAAAAGCAACTGAATCTTTTGACGACGTAATTCCTCTTCCGTTATGTAACGTGCTTCGTGTAATTCATTGATGGTATGATTAAAATACGCACTTAAGCCACCAGATAAATACCCCACTGTTGCTTGTTTATCAATTAAAGAAATTTCTGCTTGGGGATATTTTTTCCTTGAAGCAATTGCTGCGGAAATACCTGCGAATGATGCACCAATAATCACAATTTTCATTTGTTTCCTCCTCTGTCAGGACCTACTATACTTCTCTCAGTTTATCATGATTAAAAAGAATGCTAAAGCAACAACTATAGTTTTCACTTAAAATAATTATTTTTGCTGAGCGCATTGCTTTTCAAGCACTTTCATTTTCATTTATAATAAATGTTACTACTGTTTGAGGAGGAGTTTTCATGTCTGCAACAAAAGAGCAATTGGAACTATTTTTATTTTATTTATCTGAAACCCATACAAAAAGTTTATCTTTACATGACTTAGTTACAAGTCGACCACGCCCAGAAGAAGCGCGTATTTTATTAAATATTAACGAGGTTTTCACTTACTACCATAGCGCTCGTGTTCTCTACACAAGTGTTCCTGCTCTTGAAAACAACAAGTCTGAGCCTTTTTTCCAAGCCTTCGAAAATTTTTATTTTGAATTAAAACAACATTTTTTCAATGAAGAAGATGAAACCAATCAATTGAATGAACGTCTAGAGGAAATGAAAATTGCCTTTGAACAATTGACGGATGACTACAATGTTCTATAATAGAAGAGAACAATTCGTTGAGAAGGGGTCCTTATGAAGCAAGAAGAAGTGATTGAACGTTTAAAAGAAGAACTAAATTTGCCATTTTTTAATGGTACGCTAGAAGAAAAGAACTATTCTGAAGCAGATTATCAACAAATCAAGAAAGAGTTAATTCAATACTTTGATGATTATGTGCGAAATGTTGAAAATTAACGAGCTAAAACAACCTTTGATTTTAATAAAATCAAAGGTTGTTTTATTATTAAATAAAAAAAATAACAAAAAAAACCACCGGCAGTTTTGCCGATGGAAAAGGAGTATTTACTCAATAAGAGTAAAATGAAAAATAAAAAGGTTGTTGTTGGTATGAATTAATAATACAATACACTTTCTCTTTTGTCCATAAAAAAGACATGAAAAAAATATTAAATTCGTTAGTTATTTTTATTAGTTTTTTATTTTTTCAAAAGAATGTTGCTCATCCGCGTAATGGCAAAGGTTAATTCATCCGTTGCTTGATCCTGCTTTTCCTCTGAAGCATTAAATAAATCTGCATCAATACCTGTTTCTGGATCTGTTGCTAAAATCATTTCATTGCATCCTGCTACATATTCTGTATAAGCATGTTGAAATTTTTTGTGAATGCCAAGTACTTGTGGCGTTGGTTTTAATGTTCCGACTTTTTTGAGCATTAATTCATATTTTTCAGTACCTTCTTTAAATTTTGCTTGAATTTCTGCAATTCGTTCGGCTGTTAAATCATTCACTTTATTCTTATCAATCGCTTGACGAACTTCTTCGTAATATGGATTCATGACTTCGCCAATATCTTCTGTTGTTTTAACGATATCATTAATTGTTTGAACGTAAAATCCTAAATTTGGTCTCATAACCATCCCTCTTTTCCCTTTTCTCTTTCACTCCATTTTACACTTTTTCTATTCCATCTGACAAGTGGCACTTTTTCAGTCTTTATTCTTTTGATTCTTAACAGAGAAAACATAGTGAGGCATCGCTTTGCCATGGTATGTTTTAATGTATCGATCCCTAACAAGCATCTGGTTTCGAATAGCGACATTCATAGAGGCTAAGTTCGTATCACGAATCGTTGAAATAACTTCTGGAAAATTTAATACATCGAATGCGTACTGTTTTGTCGCTGCGGCAGCTTCAATCGCATACCCTTTGTGCCATTCTTTCACACATAAATGATAACCAATTTCTGGATAGCTCTTACCTTTTACTAATTGATTGGTGAGACCACACTCGCCGATGACTTCGCCTGTTCGTTTCTTCTCTAACGCCCATAAGCCGTAGCCGTATTCTTGATAGGACTGTAAGTTCCACTTTAGCCAGTTTGCGACCTCTTCATCAGAAAAAGCGTGTTCATAAGCATACATCACATTTTCATCTTGCAAAAATTTTTTCAATTCCACTTCATCTTCCGACTGCCATTCTCTGACAATAAGTCGTTGTGTTTCGAAAATAATTTTCCGTTTCAAGCCCTTTCACTCCTTACATAAAGAAAAATTGACTGGTTTAAGTACCAGCCAATTTTCTTTTCTTATTTATTAAGCACCTTTACCTGCTTTACGTTGGAAGAACTTCACAATTTCCACAATTGGGATGATAGCAAAAGAAGTACCTGCTACAATTGCCCATTGATATGCATCTAAATGTGTGACGCTGAATAAATCATTAAATCCTGGAATAACAATCGTTGCAGCTAATAGCAAGAACGAAACAAGAATCCCATAGTTAAATGATTTGTTGCGGAATAAGCCAACTTTGAAAATTGATTGATAAATCGACTTCACATTAAAGGCATGGAACAATTGAATTAATCCCAAAGTAGCGAAGGCCATGGTTAAAGCATCGCCGTGTTGTAAATCATACAACGCTTGCGCCGATAAGTTTGTGTTAGCTGCGGTATGTGCTGGGAACATAATTGACATTTTGTACACAATCAAAGTCAATGCCCCTTGCGTAATCCCTTGGTAAACAACACTGCTTAAAACGCCGCCAGAGAAGAAGTTCGATTTTTTACCACGAGGTTCATGGCTCATCACATCACGTTCTGCTGGTTCCACACCTAACGCAATCGCTGGGAAAGTATCCGTTACTAAGTTAATCCACAATAAGTGAACAGGTAACAAGGTATCCCAATTGAGCATTGTTGCAATAAACAAGGTTAATACTTCCCCTAAGTTAGCTGAAAGTAAATATTGAATCGTTTTTTGGATATTTGAGAAAACTTTACGTCCTTCTTCTACTGCCACAATAATTGTTGAAAAGTTATCATCGGCAAGAACCATATCTGAAGCACCTTTTGATACTTCTGTTCCAGTAATTCCCATACCAATCCCGATGTCAGCAGCTTTTAAGGCTGGGGCATCATTTACGCCATCACCAGTCATCGCAACCACTTTTCCTTCTTGTTGCCACGCTTTAACAATCCGAACCTTGTGTTCTGGTGAAACACGAGCATAGACAGAGTAGTGTCCCACGACTTGTGCAAATTTTTCATCTGACAATTCATTTAATTCAGCGCCTGTAATGACTGCATCGTCGTCGCCTTCTTTGATGATGCCTAAACGTGCCGCAATTGCTTCTGCTGTATCACGGTGATCACCCGTAATCATAATTGGACGAATACCCGCTTCTTTCGCGACTTTTACAGCATCTGCAGCTTCTTTTCTTTCTGGGTCAATCATACCGACTAAACCAGCAAATGTTAAATCTTTTTCCACAAGTTCAGAACTCATTTCGGCTGGAATCGTCTCAACATATTTATAAGCCATTCCTAAAACACGTAAGGCTTGTTTCGCTAATGAGGTGTTTGTTTTCAAAATTTCTTGACGTTTTGTTTCATCTAATGGACTTGTTTCTCCATTTGATAAGATTTCCGTACAACGTTTCAATAATTCATCTGGTGCACCTTTGACAGAAACTAGGAAGCCACCTGTTTTTAATTCATGAACAGTAGTCATTAATTTACGATCAGAGTCAAAAGGAATCTCTGCCACACGAGGTTCAGCTGCTACTTTTTCGGTTACGTTAAACGCATGATCTAAACCAAATTGTACTAAGGCAGTTTCTGTTGGGTCACCAATTAATGAACCATCTTGAGCGATTTTTGTATCATTCGTAAAGTTCATGATTTTTAAAGCCATATTATCGGCAGGGATTTCTGTGGAAGCAGATAAAACTTGACCATCTGTATACAACGCTTCAACGGTCATTTGATTTAAGGTTAACGTACCTGTTTTATCTGAACAGATAATGTCTGTACTTCCTAATGTTTCAACGGCTGGTAACTTACGGACAATCGCATTTTTCTTGGCCATTTTTTGAGTCCCTAAAGCCAAAATAATTGTGACAATCGCTGGTAATCCTTCTGGAATTGCCGCTACAGCTAACGAAATTGACGTTAATAACATGTCAATCCATGAACGACCATTCATCATTCCTACCACAAACATCACCGCTGCAATGACTAAAATGGCAATTGTTAACATTTTACCCAATTGGTTTAAGTTTTGTTTTAAAGGCGTTTCCGTTTCTTGTTCGCTTGCTAGCATGCCAGCAATTTTACCGACTTCTGTATTCATTCCTGTGCCAACCACAACGCCAAGGCCACGTCCATACGTCACATTACTATTGGAATAAGCCATATTGATTCGGTCACCGATACCAATATCGGTTCCCTCTAAGATGGTTACTTCTTTTTCAACTGGAACAGATTCACCGGTTAACGCTGCTTCTTCAATTTTTAAGCTATTCGCTTCCAATAAACGTAAATCGGCTGGAACGACATCCCCTGCTTCTAATAAAACAATGTCACCTGGCACTAATTCATCACTTTTAACAGTAATGACGTGTCCATCACGGCGAACATTCGCATTTGGTGAAGACATTTCTTTTAATGCTTCAATGGCTTGTTCCGCTTTAGCTTCTTGGATGACCCCAAAGATGGCGTTCAAGATAACAACCACTAAGATGATAATCGAGTCTACCACATCATGGGAAAAGACGGCTGAAATGACCGCTGCCGCTAATAAAACAATAATCATAAAATCTTTGAATTGCTCAAAGAATTTCACGGCAAGTGATTTTTTCTTCCCTTCATCTAGCACATTTTCCCCGTACGTTTCTAAACGCTTTTGAGCCTCCTGTGCACTTAATCCATCAGTTGTTGTGTTCATTTTCTCCAAAACAACTGTGTCGTCTTGTGCGTAAAACGCTTCAGACAATTGTGTTTTCTTTTCTTCTGACATGTTCTTCCTCCTCTATTTTTTGCAGCATCCTTCAAGTACTATTTTACATTTCATCAAAAATAAATGAAAAAAAATAGACTTGTGTATGCTACTTCGTCGAACATACATAAGTCTCACCGTTTAAGACAACACCAGAAATTGCTTTCGGAGTTGGTGATGTTGTCACAGCATAAATACTGTCAGTTACTCCCTCATGAAAAAACTATTTAACATTGATTGGAGAACCAATGTTATGAATAATTACTTAATTAGTATACCGTTTTCCACTCTTTTTTTCAAATAAAAGTTCTGCTCATTTGAAAAAAACTGAAATCCTTTCATTCGGATTCCAGTTTCTTGATTTGTATTCGTAAAATACGTTGTTGCCCCCGCTTTCGCGACCAACTAATAACCCAAGAAAGTAAGAAAAGACTAATCACGGTTCCCTCACGAACAAAAATCGGCAAATGGTAACTAATGGACAATCCTAGTGCTAAACTGACACAAAAAATATCAACTAAATAACGATAAAACTGAAAACTATAGCGCGTTCTTCCAGAAATAAGTGTACAAAATTTTTCAATGGGAAATTGCAAAACACCTAGCGCAACTACCTGTCCTGTCCCGATTCCTGCTATGATTGTCCCTAAAATAAATAGAACAATTTTAACCAAATAATTTTGAAAAACAAGCGAACCAAATAATTGATATAAGAAAAAATTAATGACAAAACCAAAGCCAATTAACGCCACCAAAATAATCAAATAGTCCTGAATTTTACGCTGCTGATCTAACAACCAACACGTGCCTAAAAAAGCGAAATTGATAGCTGTGGTAACAGTTCCGACTTTTAAATGAGTAAGTGTTGCAAAGGTCACATTAAATGCATTAAAACTACTAACTCCAATGCCTGCTTGAATTGTCAAACTGATGCCCAATGCACTAATTAAATAAAAAAGAAACGATAGCACAATTTTTTTCTTCCACATTATAAAAACTCCTCTACTCTTGATACGTCTATTATGTGCTACAATAGAAGAAACAAATAGGAGATATCTCCTATTATAAGGAGAAAAAATGCTTAAAACAGCCTACCAACAATCACCGAAACAAGAATTAGCTAAAAATACGCCTTTTTTTAATGAAACTGATTTAAAACACAGTTTTATTATCGATTTTGAAAATCAAGAATTCATTCATCATCAAGCAGAGCCATTAAATTATCTTTTTTATTTAATCAAAGGAAAAGCGAAAATTTTAAAAACAGAACGCAATGGTCGCCAATCCATTGTTCAGTTTTTAACGACAGGTGATTTAATTGGCGATTTAACATTAGTTCAAGCGGAAACGATAACCAAGGACGTTATCGCCTTAGGTGAAACCTGTTGTTTGGCTGTACCTTTAGCTTACGCAGAAACTGTTTTAAAAAACAAGGTACTTTTTATGCAGCAACTCAGCCATTATCTAGGGAAAAAAATGCTCCAACGGGTGGACCACTTTACAACGAATCAGACCTATGAACTAAGTTATCGGCTAGCGGAATTGCTATTGGTTGCCGCTAATCACGAAGATGTTTATAAAGAAAAGCATACTGAGATTGCCGAATACTTAGGGGTTAGTTATCGCCATCTTATTTATACTTTCAAACAATTTCGAGAGCGCGGCTTTATTCAAAAACAAGGAACTGCTTATCACATCAACCGCTTAGCGTTACATTCTTTTGTGCAAAAAATGAAGAGTTAAAGTGGTGGATTGTTGACAAATAGTGCGCTTCCCGCTACCCTATTCTTATTAATAAGAAAGAAGGGTCAGCAATGGAGCAAGCATCATTTACTGTATCTAGTTGGCAAGAACAACCGATTGACAATCTTAATGAAAATTTCCCAGTGAATCAAGCGAGCGCTACTTATCAATTGTCAGGCGCCTTATCTGGGACAGCTTCTGTGGAATACTTAATGACTTATCAAGGCTCTTCAATGGCAGATGGGCTTGAAGCTGTGGCTCAAGTGGTCGGTTTCCTACATTTCGAAGGAACTTATTTAGGAAAAAAAGGCACCTTTACTGCTTGCGAAAAAGGGACGTTTACACAGGGTCTTTTAGACTGCCCAGGTGAACTATTTCAAGCATCAGGTGAGCTTGCCGGTTTATCCGGTCGCTACACTTATGAATTTAGTCAAGAAGAAGCGCTTCTTCATTTAGACTTTGTATAATAAAAAATTTCAAGGAAAGTTGGTGACATTATTTTACTTATTTTAAATTTGGCGGTTGTAAAAGACAATGGGTGTTTTTGATTAGATTAAACTTTTAAGGAGAAAAATCATGAAAAACACCCGAAACACCGTCCCATCATTACTAATTATTATTTTGCTTGTGGGATTTCCACAAATCAGCGAGTCGATTTTCACACCCATTTTACCAGCGCTTAGTTCTGCTTTTAACATTCACGATAGCGTGGCACAATTAACCATGAGTATTTATTTTGTTGCCTTTGCCGTTGGCGTTTTATTCTGGGGAATTTTATCCGATACGATTGGACGTCGCCCAGCTATGTTATTAGGAATTTTATGCTATTTAATTGGAAATATTGGCCTTTTTTTGAGTCCAACATTTCCTTGGCTGTTATTTTTCCGTTTAATTCAAGCATTTGGTGCAAGCGTTGGTTCTGTCATTACCCAATCGATGATGCGGGAAAGCTTTAACGATCTTCAAAGAGGGAAAATTTTTGCTCAAACAAGCGCTGCCCTATCGCTATCTCCTGCCATCGGACCCTTAGTCGGCGGACTTGTTCAAACCTATTTTGGCTATCAGCATGTCTTTAGCACCTTAATTGTCATGGCTGTTCTATTACTTTTCTATAGTTTTTATCGTTTACCAGAAACCTTTCACTTAGGAAATACCTTAACGAAAGCGCCTTTTTGGTCCGTGGCGAAACGCCTTTCCTTCGACTCGAAAGTTTGGTGCTACGGCTTATTGATTGGTGGCATTAATGGTTTATTATTTAGCTACTATGCAGAAGCCCCGTTTATTTTCATCAATCACTTTGGCTTTAGCAGTGTCCAATATGGCTTTCTTGGTTTAGTTTTAGCTGTGTCTAGTATTCTTGCTGCGGTTCTTATCAATTGGTTGCTAGGATATTGGTCAGCGGAAAAAATTGCCTTTGCTGGTTTGCTGCTAAGTATCTTTGCGGCTTGCTGTTTATTAATAATGACACAATTTGAAACAATCATTGGTCTTATTTTGTTTATTTTTCTCTTTTTCTTAGGGATTAATATTACTTTGCCCAATGCCTTAAGTATGGCCTTAAAAGGCTATGAATCTGTGATTGGTACTGCCAGTGGGATTTTTAGTTTTGTCTATTACTTGTTTGTTAGTTTCTTTACCTATTTGATTAGTTACTTTCACAATGGTACCATTTGGGTCTTGCCGCTTTACTTTTTAAGTTTTGCTTGCCTGTTAGCTTTCAGCTATTATGTCATTGTTTATCGTAAAACTTTAAAATAAAAATCAAAAAACACACGAATATTTCGTGTGTTTTTTTTAGCTAAAAAATTGATTTTCTAAACTATATTGCTTCCCTGAAACAATGTCATATTGAATCAGTCGGTATTCCTCATATAGTTGTTCTTGCTTTTTATTCATTTCTACTGTTTTTTTCCATTCCCCACCGAGATAGTAATTCCCCTTTTCAAAAGCAGGCAATTGTTCTTGTACCTCATTTAGCATAGCGTAAAATCCCGATTGCGGTAAGCCGCTTTGTTGGAACAGTGAGGGAGCAAAATAAAATGGACTAATAGTTGCTTGATGCTGATTTTTTTCTGTTAACTGGTTCGCCGTATCATACATTAGAAATTCTGTCTGGTGAAGGGCTGCCCCTTCATTCAATGCTTGAATGTTTTCATCATAAATACTTGGTAAGTGATCTCCCCAAAAAACGACTAATGTGCGTTTGGGCATTTTTTCGATTTCTTGTAGGAAATTTTTCAAAGCTTCGCTACTGTAGGCAATATCTTGCAAGTAATTATTGAGCGCGACTTGATTGCCGTTTCCTTGAGAAAAATAATTGGACGTTGTGTATTTATTTTCATAAGGCATATGTGTTTGCATAGTAACTAAATGAATGAATTGCGGTTGCTCTTTTTCTTTAAGCAGTGTCGTCACTTCCTGATACGCTGCTTGATCTGAAATGTAAGGATTATTTTCTAGTTTATCTGTATAGTTCATTGTTTTTTCATTGATAAATTGATCAAAACCTAAAATTTTATATACATCTTTTCGTTTATACATAGATGTATTGTACGGATGAATAGCCGTTGTTTGGTACTTTTGTTCCTTAAGTAATGAAACAATGGAAGGCAATTCCGTCATCTTAGGAATCATCATTGTATAAGGTGTAGTCATTTGGGCATTCATTAATTCCATCGAAAAACTTGTTAAGGCTTCAAATTCAATATTCGCAGTTCCGCCCCCGTAGTTTTGTGAAAGCATCTGGCCACTGTAAGTTTTATCAGCGATTTGCTGATAATCAGCTAAAGGATTACCAATAATGGACAAGCCTTTCAGATGATCTGGATTTGAAAAACTTTCACTCATGACAAACACAATATTTGGTTGCTCATTGCTCGGCACTGGTTTTGCCTCGGCCAACTTTTGATATTTCTGAGTAATTTCTGAAATAGCTTCTTTTGAATAACCCTTTGGTTGGTCCATAGCCTCTACTTTTAAATTATATAGAAAACCACCAATAAATCCTGTATTGTAGTAATTCATTTTTTGGCTGTAAGGAATCCATAACGCGGTTTTATTATAGGCTTTACGTAACAAATTTTGCGGATTGTTAAAATCACCAATATATGAAAATAGACCAATCGAAAGAACAAGACTTAACACACGAATCGTTTGTTTTTTCTTCGATAAAAAGAAACTTTTATAAAAGGCTTTTCCTAAGAAAAAAAGTGCTACACAACCTAACGCAACCACAAAAATAAACGGCCATAAACCAACCATTTCTTTTAATAAACTAACTTCTGTGATCATTTTTAAGTCGTCTGGATAAATAGGTTCGACACGATAAAACATCTTTTGATAGTCCGCAAATCCTAAAACACCTATTATGACACTATATAAAAGAGCGCCAACTCCTAATGAACCTGCCAAACTACATAAAAAAAGTAAAAAAACGCTTAGCACAAAACAACCTAAGAAAAACTTTTCCGTATGCCACGAAAAAGCAAACTTGAAGGCTAAATCAACAGACAAGTTATTCTGACACCATTGCAAATATAAATTACTAAAAATAATTAATAAGATGAACCCGATTCCATACAAAAGATAGCGGTAGGGCCATCGTCTAAATTTCTCAACTCTCTTTTTCACATCGATCTCCTATTCAAAAACTAGTAATGTATTTATTTTATGCTTCTTGAAAAAGAATGTAAAGAAGTAGCTAGCAAAGAAGTCTAAGGAATGGTAAAGAAAAAATGTTATTTGTTGCAAAAATAATTTTCCAGTGGTATAGTAACAATGGAATTTCGTTATCAGTTATCGTCGCCTTTTTAGAGTACTTTATGAAAGGAGAATAACTATGACTTACAAAGTAAAAAACATTCAATACCGTATTCAATTAGACACAGACAAAAATATTTTCATTGTTTTTGATGCAAAAAATGAAAGTAAAACAGCAACTGGTCACACAATTGAAGAAGCAATTGCACACTTAAAACAATTAAACTAAGGAGTGACAAACATTTCCATGCAAGACCCTTTAGGTAGTTATTTAAGCTAAAAGCCGTTTAGTAAAGAAAAAATACTAGACGGTTTTTTTGTATCTTCTTCGCCTTTTATTTTTTACATAGTATACTGAAACAAACGGAGGTGTTTTTATATGACCATCATTGCAAACTATATTCGCCAGCAACCCCAACATCAAACACAGTTAACAGAAATCTATCAAGCAATTTTAGCGGTTGTTCCTCAGGAGACTACTGAAAAAATCGCTTATGGAATGCCGACCTTTTACTTAAATGGCAATTTAGTGCATTTTGCGGCGGCCAAGCAACATTTAGGTTTCTATCCTACGCCATCAGCCATCCAACGTTTCAGCAAAGAATTACGCCCTTTTAAAACCTCGAAAGGTGCCATTCAATTTCCCTACACGCAAGAGTTACCTCTTTCATTAATACAGGAAATAGTTAAATTCCGTGTACAAGAGAACATGAAGAGCGTGGGACAAAAATCACTTTGAATTTTTGTCCCACGCTCAAAAACTGATAAACGGCGGGAACAGAAGCAACTCCTTCGGAAATAAGCCGAAATTCTCCAAAAATTAAAGAACAATTTTCGGAAATTCCTTCTTATTTCTCGGAGTTAAACACTTCTGTCCCGACCTCTTCATGTTCTTAAAATTTTTTCCATCGCTTTTCCCTTGGCCAACTCGTCGATTAACTTATCTAGGTAACGGATTTTTTGCATTAAAGGATCTTCAATTTCTTCCACGCGATAGCCACAAATTACGCCTTTGATCAATTGGGCGTTTTCATTAAAATTGGGTGCTTCTTCAAAAAATGTTTCCATCGTTACTTTTTGAGCCAATTGTTGTTGCAAGCCTTTTTCATCATAACCAGTTAACCAGTAAATAATTTCGTCAACCTCCGCTTGCGTTCGATTTTTACGTTCTGCTTTTTGGATGTATAGCGGGTAAACACTGGCAAAGGTCATTGTATAGATTTTCGGTTTTGTCATTGGTTTTCCTACTTTCTGAAGTATTCTCTCTTCAGTCTACCACAGGCTTGCTGGAAAAAGAGGCTATTTTGTCTTAGTAATCAAATTGACGATAATAACGACGAATCTCTAATGGGTGACAATTCAATTTTTCTATATGCGCATCAATGCGTTGCGTTACCGCATGCATTAGGAGAAATGAAATAACTCGGCCACGATATTTTTCACTAATTCCTGGAAGTTCATACGCTTTCGAATCAATAATTGTATAATTGGCACAGATTTTCGGCAATAATTTTGCTACTCGTTCTGCCAACGGTCGCTGCTCGTCTTCTCCAATAAACAACGTTACTGGCGTAGTTTCATCTACAATTTCTAGCGTTCCATGTAAGAACTCTGCTGCATGAATTGATTTTGAGCGAAGCCAACTTTGCTCTTCCCAATAGCACATTGCATAAGAATAGACCGCTCCCCATTGGTTCCCTGCGCCAATAAAATAGTGAATGCTATCATGACGATGTTTTTCCGCAAAAGCTAAGCCAAACGCATCGGCACTTTTTTCGGCTTCAGCTAAACCTGTAGGCAAATATTCTTCCAATTCTTGGTAATAATTTTCGTAATCTGTAAATTCGTTGTTTTTTTGCATTAAACGATCAGCTACCATAAAGAACTTGATTTGCTCAGTTCCTGGAGCTGGATAAGTCACCACATAATCACATAAATCTGCTAAAAGACTGTCTTTTGCATCGATAAAACCAAATAACGTTGCGCCGACCTTTTTGATTTCTTGAACGGCTTGCACCACTTCTTGTGTTGTCCCAGTAACGGAAGACAAGATGACGAATGATTTTTCTGTTAAACGTTTATTGCCTGTTGTGTAATACTCAGCAGCATGTTGAACATAGATTGGTAAATTACTTTTTCCATTCGCATAAGTAACTGCTTGCATGGCTGAAGCATAAGTACCGCCGATTCCTAAATAATAAACCGCATCAAATCCTTTCGTCCAAACTTGATCAACAACTTTTTCAACATCTGAACGCAAGGCTAAGGCACCTCGTATGTCTTTGATTTGTTGTTCTTCATTAAATTTTAACATGGCTGATTTCCCTCTTTCTTTGCTATTTTACTTTTTAGGACACAATCAAAATCATCAAAAATCCGTTGAGATAAATCAATTCCTTTACTTGTAGCTACTTGATACGCCAAATATTGAAATGGAATAACTAATAATAAAGGACTAATTTTTTCTTCGACATCACTTGCTAACTCTAACGTATTTGATGCTCTCGTTGAACGCGTTGTAATTGTGTAACATTGACCAACATAATTGGCTAGATAGTTTTTCAAGGCTTGGCTACGTGCTTGAATAGGACTTTGATTTTCAATAAAAAACAAAAGATGTGTAGTATCCGCTTCAAGATAAGGCCCATGCATATAGGCTTCGACTTCAAATCCTTGTGAAGGTAAGCGAACTGTTTCTGTAAACTTCGTCTCAAACTCTTTTGCCGTACCAATATTGGGCCCATAACCAATTGCGATAAATCGTGTCCCCTCTATTAATTCTTTTTTCGTTTTTTGCCAAAATTGTTCGGTTTTATAAATCACCGAATCGATTTCCTGAATTGCTTTGGCAAGTTTTGCTAATTCTTCTCCAACCTCTACTTTTGTTAATTGATGCTTTTGATAGCCCAGTTTCAAACCAAATAGAAATAAATTTAAAAGTGTTGCCGTATAGCCTTTTGTGACAAAACCAACTGTTTCAAGCCCCATTTTTAAATCCAGGACTTCATCCACAACCTCCGTAATCGGGCTGGTGACATCACTTGTCAAGGCCACTGTTTTTACAGACGTTTGGTTTTTAATTTTTGCAATGGCATCAATTGTTGAAGTACTTTTACCACTTTGCGAAACCGCTACGACCAGATCAAACCGATCATCCACTTTGCCATAATGAGCAAAATTGAACGGCTCTTGGATTTCCACATAAATAGGCGCCACTTCTTCAAGGTAAACTTTAGCCGCCTGACAAGCGTTATGTGACGAGCCAGTTGCTAAAATTAGACAGTGCGTGACTTTTGAAACGTCTGTATCAGTTAATTGAAATTGGTTAAGAATCTGAGTTAGAGCTGCTTGCTCCTCATTTATATAATCCAGCATCGTTTTCATATTTTGCCTCCTAAAATAGACCAATTAATGAGCCAAGAATTCCGACAATTGCCATGCCACCTAAAATCGCTAAAGGTTTTACTTCTTTTTTCAATAAATAAAAAACAAAACCAAAAGATGCAAGCGGTAATAATTTAGGCATGATATCGTCAAAGATACTTTGAACCGTGACTGCATTTTTGCCACTTCCGCTGATTGTAATCGGGATAGTTAAATCAATCATGGAGGCGGTCATAGCACCTACCACCATCAAGCCAATTATTGAAGCGCCTAATGTGAGACTTTCCATCATGCCATTTGCTTGAATCTTTTTGAGAAAACCAGTTCCTAATTTGTAGCCCCAACGATTCAGTAAATAACGAACAATCACATGGGGGACGTTAAAAATGAGTAAAAATAGAATTGGCCCTAACACATTCCCTTGTAAAGCTAACGAAGTTCCAACACCTGTTGCAATCAAGCGTAAGGTTCCCCAGAAAAAGGAATCACCTAAACCAGCTAAAGGTCCCATTAACGAGGTTTTAATACTATCGATTGTTCCAACTTCAAAATTTTCGTCCAGAACATTTTCTTCTTCCATTGCAGCATTAATTCCTAAAATAAACGTCACAATATGCGGCGTAGTATTAAAGAAAGCAAGATGCCGTTTTAAAGCTGCCGCCATCTCTTCTTTTTGAGGATATAATTTCTTTAAAATAGGGATCATGGCATAGACATAAGCCATATTCATCTGACGTTCATAATTCCATGAAAATTCCATTTGAAATGAACGCCAAAAGACTTGATTAAGTTCTTTTTTTGTAATTAAGTTTTCTGTCTTAGTTTTAGAAGTCTTCGTCATCATCAATTACCTCCCCACTCGTTGTTTGTATTGTTTCATTCTTTCCTTTGGCATAATTCATGATATTCACAACAATTACTGCTGTAATGGCACCCAAAATTGCTACTCCTGTTACAGGTAACTTAAAGTAGGCCATTAAGACGAAGCCTAAAAAGAAATATGGCGCCACTTGTTTGTTAATCAGTAAGCGTGCAAGCATCGCAAATCCTAGCGCTGGAATAATCCCCGTTGCAACAGACAACCCATGTTGAATAAATTCAGGGATCAGATCAAGTAAGCCTTTAATGGTGTTGCTGCCCACGGCAAATGAAATAGTTACAATGAGCGCTAGCATGAACGATAAGCCAAAGCCTGCAAGTAAATGCATGCGCTCCACCCCTTTATATGCTCCTTCTTCAGCATACTGATCAGCTTTTTGACTCATGATTGGGATGAGCAAACCCAAATAAATATTTTTAAGAATCAACGTTAACGTTGCGATTGGCAAGCCTAAGACTAAGGCTGTTTCTGTTCCTGCGCCAGCAGTAATAGCAAACGCTGTACCAAGAATCCCACCAGTCACTACATCAGGTGGGATTGATGCGCCCACTGAAAAAGAACCGATGAAAGCTAACTCTAAGGTCGCACCCATGATTACGCCCGTTTTGACATCACCTAATACAATTCCGACAAATAAACCGGTTACAATTGGTCTTGAAAGCAACGAGGTTCCTAAAGCATATTCCGACTGCGCAATAAAAGCGATGCAACCTAAAAGAATCGCTTGTCCTATCATTTGTATTTCTCCTTTCTACAAGACATTTAATGCTGCTACTTTTTTGTCATTTGGGACTTGTCGAATTTCAACTTCACAACCATTTGCGACCAATTCTTTAACCATTTTTTCTTCATCCGGCGTAATATTAATTGCTTTAGAAATGTTTCGAGTATTTTCCCTTACTTTCATCCCTCCTAAGTTAATTTCTTTTATTTCTGGATAAGCAGTAGCCAATCGATAAGCATCTTCCACACTCTCAACTACAATAAAAAGTTTGTATTTTTCTGTAACACCACTTTTTAGTGCGGCAATCGCATCTTCAATCGTTTTAATGACCAGTTTTACTCCTGCTGGTTTAGCTAGCTTAATGGTTGTTTTTCGAATATCATTTTTAGGTACGTCATCATTTGCGATTAAAATACAATCGGCGCCTAAGCCTTGGGTCCATGAAAAAGCCACTTGACCATGTAACAAGCGATGATCGACTCTTAACAATTTAATCATTTCATTTCCTCCTAAAATTCTTCTTCTAAAATTTCTTTACTAGATAACTCGTTACAATAACAAAGACTTTCTTGTCCGTTTTCAACGGCACGTTTTACTAAATCAACTAATGAATCAACAGTATTTATTTGGGTATATATTTCAATTAACGTTGCTAAATTTAATCCTGAAATTAAATGCATTGCTTGTTTCCCCACATAATTAAAGAATTCGTTATTCACGCTTCCGCCAAATAGGTCTGTAATCACAATTAATTCATTTTGTTGATTGTTCTTTAAAATGTCTTTGACCGTCTTGGCTAAATCATAAGGTTGTTCCATATAAGCGCAAAGACATTCCACATTCTTTGTTTCACCACAAATTAAAGCTAATGATGTCTGAATCCCTGCAGCGAAATTACCATGTGTTGCCAGAATAATTTTACGTTCCATTTTCTTCACCTCACTTACTTCTTTATATAGCAAAAAGAGTGCCAAAAAAGTGGCACTCCCTCCTTTTTATTTTAAAAATCGCTTTCTGCGTTGTTAAACTCCGTTTTTCCAAACAACACATCATAAACATAAAAAAGCTCCGATTCAGGTATATTGACACTATAAACTTTTTCAATGACACTAAACGCCTCTTTCAACTCTTGCAAGACCGTTCTTTGACACTGCTTTAGTTGTTCGGCGCCATTATAATTTTCAATAGGTTCATTCCGGATTAATCGTTCAATTAAACAACTGACATGGACATATACCGCCAATTTACGATCATTTTGAATCGTTTGTTGCCACCGCTCTTCTAATTGAATTAAAAAGACTTCTACTTGTCGAATAATTTTTTCTGTATCTAAAATCGTCACTGATTGAATGACCCGGTCTAATGAAAAGTTACGAATCAACTCATGATTTACATAGGACAGCATATCTTTAGTTAATTCTCTCTTTGTCCATTCTAAAAGGGTCGTAATTCCTTTTCCTGCAATCAACTCTTCTAAAGAGATATACGGGAGGTCATTTGAAGACGGGTTGTTTGTACCGATGATGCCGACAATCTCATATTCTGGAAAACTTTCTTTGATCGACTCTGCATTACGTAATTGATTATACTCACAAGGAATAATCTTTAATTGTGCTTCCGCAGGTAAACTTTTTTCAAGTAAATCTCTAATTTTAACGGCTGTGCCAATTCCGGTACTACACGTTGTTAAAATGACACGTTCCGTTTTATTTTCAGGTAATATGATTTCCCATTCATTTGGATGAACCGTTAACGCTTTTTGGGGCAATTCTTCAAAAGAAACTTCGTCTTTAATGGCTTCTCCTATAGATAGAGCCAAGCTTGTTGTCACATTATTCATTAATAAAAAAGGACCTTCTTCTTCTGCCGGAAAATACTGATAAATTTCTTTCAATGAACCCATATCAAAAAGAATTACTAAACCATTCCTCGTTTCTTGACGTTCCATATAGTGAATTAAGTGTTCGGAAATTTTTTTGGGAGTAACATCTAACGGCATGTCAAACGATTGAAAAATTGGCACATTTAACAGCCGATTTGCAACATTCGCAATACTACTTGCTGTGGCATATCCGTGGGCAACAATCACCGCTTTCGGATAGTGACTTTCCTTTACTGAACCCGAAGAGTGAAGATAAATGGTGACAATAATTCGATCCATCTGGGATAGTTCAATATCTAATGAACGTTTCACTAAAGTTAACAGTTGTTCAGCGTAGCCATAACTAGTTGTTAATTTGGTTTGAACTTCTGTTAAAAGTTCGTCAATGACTGTTGTAGGTTCTTTTTCTGGAAACCAATCAATACATCTTCGTTGAAACAGATAGGTGCTTAATGCATAGACTAAACTGCCATTAAACCGAATTTGATAAGACGATTCAATCGTTTCCAATAATTGACGGATATTTTGCGTAATAAACAATAGCATTTCGTGATTTTTCTCTCGCTTCTTTTCAAATAATAAATCATCGAATAAGCGTTCAATTTCTTTCGAGATGTCGTTATTGGCAGTGGAAAGATGATGATGGTGAGAGACATAAAGACGAAGGATTCGTTCATAACTCTGGATAATTCTTCTTTGCGCAAGCTCTGTTTCCTCTAACAAACTAACCAGATTTGTTTGCTCATCTAAACGAATAGGCAATTCATTTTCATCAGGAGCTAGTTTGATTGATTGATCCAGAAATTCTTTCGGTAGATCGTGTAAAGTGATTGGAATAACACGTTTATCAAGATTGGCGGCAAAGCTGCGTGCAGTAATAATTTTTATATTATTTCTTAATTCACCTACATTGCCTACATAATGGTGATTTTCTAAAAGTTGGATAACTTGTGGCGTGATAGTAACTGCTTTTTGAATAGCTTGCTGTTCCTCATAAAATGCTCGCATAATTAATTGTTTTCTTTCCGCTTGAGTGCGTTCAGCAAGACTTGGGATTTTAATTTGAATAGGAATTCGTCTTAAAAATGTCGTTAAAAAGGTGCTAGAAATTTCTTCAGTTGTGGCAAAGCACAACCGACACGTAACAGGAATGGGCCGATTGGTTTCACCCATCCGATAAATGATACCCTGATCTAAAAATGTAAACAATTTTTCCTGCCCTTCAGGACTCAAACGATGAACTTCATCTAAAAATAAAACGCCCCCTTCTGCACTTTGAAAGGCCCCAATTTTATCGGAATCTGCTCCTGTAAAAGCGCCTTTAAGATGCCCAAATAATTGACTAGTTAAAAGCTCTGGATTGTTGGCATATTGCGCACAATTAACTGTCACAAAAGGTGCTGAATCGTCAAGTAGTTCTTTTGAAAGACAAAACTGATAATATAAGGATGCTAAAAAACTTTTACCCGTACCACTTTCACCTGTAATTAAGACAGGCAAGCCACCGCCAGGATAAAGCGCTGCCATTTTTAATTGTTCGATGGTCTGGGCTAAACTACCGCGATAACCAATGACCGACTGAAAAAAATCACTTTTGCGATCAAAAACAGGCTGTTCATCGATCATTTCTTGGAAACTTTGATAAACAGTTCTTTTTAAAAGATAGTTTTGTTGTTGAAACGCTTCTTTATGAAAAAAGTAAACTGGTCGTGTATTGATCTTAACTAGAATCCCTTCTTCGTTTAACTGATTTAAATAGTGACTAGCTGTATTTCGTTTGATAGAAAATGTCGTTGCAATATTGCTTGCTGTGAAAATTTCACTGACTAAAGATGGTTCAAAAAAAGCTGTTTGATTGCGTAAATAATCAACAATTTGCGTTTTTAACATAAAATCACCTCTCGTTTATCATAACGTACCTAAAAAAAACGTCAATATTCAAAATTTCTTTTGTTATTTTTCTTTATAATAAGGAGCCCATTTTTTATGTTATTTAATCACAGGAACCTGATTCTATCATTGCAGAATAGGCTTCCATTCAGTATACTGTAAATAGAGGAACAAGAAACGAATTGGATAATTAGGCACTGAAAGAACGCACCACCGTTCTGAATGTTTCGAAACACACAACAGGTTATCGAAATGGCCATTGGAGAAAAATTCCTTTTTCTCCGAGGTTAGCGATTGTGACATGTTGCAATCGTTTTTTGTCCTTAAAATGTTGAGAAAAAGAAAAAAGGCACTTTGCATGTCAGCACCACCTGACAAACAAAGCCCTTCATAGACAGCACAACCTATCTATTCCAGTTGCCTTTTTTGCTAGTTACACTAGCTAATTTTAGTGTACCCGATTTTCAGTGAAATTACTAGCATCTTTAAAATTTTTACTGAAACGATCAGCCTGTGCAATGAACTAGTTTTCTTCAGCGGCGGCAACCGCTGAGAAGCTTTTTCTCAAATTTTAAGTGAATAATGTATCATAAACTTTTTTGGCATATCCATCCGTCATATTACATACAAAGTCCACCGCCATTTTCAAACGATAATAGTCTTTTTCTGCTTCTGTAGCGTTCTTTGCTTCTCTTCTATACAACGCTTTCGCGCTTTCCGAAATATTATTAAAGATTCGCTCCTCATACTTATTCATGGAAACTTTTTCATATTTCAGTACGACTGGAACAAATTCATCTAGTAAACGATTGATGATATTGAAGCCCAATACCTCTTGATCCAAAATTGTTTTTGTTTGAAAAACATAGACTCTAGAAAAGTTTTTTAATGCCTGAAAGCATTTCACTTCATCACAATCTTCAATGATAATTTCATTTTGATAGATACCACTCATAATTAAGTCATAATGATTAGCAAAATTTTTCGCTACGCTTTGACAAACAGCTCTTTGTGTCTTTCTCAAAAATTCTTGTAAGGTAGCTTCTTCTGTTTTATCTTTTTCTAACATTAAAAATTTTTTTGTTCCTGTTTGCGCATCAACAAACTGCTTTAAATCTTGATAGCTGTATAAACCATAATTATAGGCATCTTCGATATCTGAAAAAGTATAGGCGATATCATCTGAAGCTTCTAACAAAAAGACTAATGGGTGTCGCTTATTTTGTGTTCCTGTCGCAAATTTAATGGCGTTAAACACTTGTTTTTCCGAGTAAAAATAGCCAACTTTTTTAGACAAAAGCTGTTGCTTATTTAATTGATCTGAAGATGCCGTATATTTGATAACTGTGTCTAATGTCGTGGCGGTTAGTTTCATTCCTGCTTTAGAAGTCCCATTATCATGATGCAGTTTTGTTAAAAGTCGGATGGTTTGAGCGTTTCCTTCAAAGTTAAGAAAATCATTTTGTTGTTGCTCCGAAAAATCAGACCAACAAGCATACAAAGGACCATTTTTTTCAAACCAAATACGAATGGCTTCTTCCCCAAAATGTCCAAAAGGGGGATTGCCGATATCATGGATTAATGCAGCTGTTTCTAACAACCGATAGCATTCTGATAATTCCATAACCTCAATGTTTCGTTCGTTCAACTGTGAAATAACTAATCTAAGTATATCCCTGCTATGCATTGCCACTTCTAAGCTATGTGTTAAACGTGTTCTTACAAAATCATTACGTTCTAAAGGAAAAACTTGTGTTTTATCTTGTAAGCGTCTAAATGCATCACTTTTAATTACTCTACGATAGTCACTATCAAAAGATTTACGAAGTTCTGTGGCTAAATCAACTTGCTTATTTAACCAGTCATTTTGATATTGTTTGCCATTATCAGAAATGCGATATGTACCAACCAACTGACGCCAATTCATTTTCATTTATTACCTCCTCCAATTACTCTACCTTCTCTAAATAAGAGACGTAAATATTTTTACATTTACCAATATCACTGAATTCCCGATTGTTATACGCCTTATCCTTTTTCAATTTAAACCGCACTTTTTCGCCTTCTTGAAAAGTTCCCCACGTAAGAAAAAAGAATAGCCAATGGCTTTCATCCTCTGATAGCGTGTCTAAACCTAAACTTTTAGGCTCAATTAAGCTAGGTAATTTAAAACAGTCATACACCCCTTTTGCTGTGCCATACACAGGACGATGAGTGCTAAGAATCGTTTCAAAATATCCCTTTTCATCAGGTTTTAAATAACTTGCTTGCCGAATCAGTTGTGTCAGTTTATTTTGGAATGGCTGAATATTTTTCTCAACGTTTAGTTCAAAATCTGGCTCAGCTTGTACATCTGTGTCATGAGATAACTTTTTTAATAAGCAGTTGATTTCATTAGTACTTGTCTTGTCATTAAACGCAATCGCCAAACGCTCACTACTGATAACACCTTTCATATCTTTCATAGAAAAATTATTTAATGCAATTGGATAGTGTTTATCTGATAGCATCCAAGAAGCACCCATTTCGTTTAAACATGGAATACTCTGATAATAATGATCAGATAAAAAATACAGCATGACAGGTTGATTGGTTAGCTCCCTTTTAATCGTGTCAAAAATTAATTCTCCTGGCTGTACACCTGTTTCAATAGTGGAACTATAAAAAATATCCTGTGTTCGAAACCCAAACTTTTTCAATAATTGGATAAACGCATCCACATATTCTTGATCCTTTGAACTATGACTAATAAAAATCTTTTTCCCGTTGCTCAATACTCAACATCCTCCAAGTTAAATTTGTGTTTTCATTTTTTTGTGAAATTCTATACTATTTCTTTAAGCGTACAGCGTTATCTGAAACCAGTCAATACTAAAATTATAAAATAACAATTATTTTGTTTTATTAATTTTTTATATAATGTTGTTTTGTTAATGTTTTGTTATTTTTAAACAAGTGATTATAGAGCGATGTACGGTTGAAGTTATTTCTAATCTATTTTTTTCAATATTTTTATAAATATAAAAAAACACGCCTTTCTTTGCAGAAAGGCGTGTTTTTACGTCCGAGTATAAGGAGAATTGGTTCATTAACCAATTGTCCCTTTAAGCGTTATTCATTAAATGAATTATTTGTTTTTTAAGTTGTAGAAAGATTTTAAGCCTTTGTATTCAGCTACATCGCCTAATTGATCTTCAATACGTAATAATTGGTTGTATTTAGCAATACGGTCAGTACGGCTTAATGAACCAGTTTTGATTTGGCCAGCGTTTGTTGCAACAGCGATATCAGAGATTGTTGAATCTTCTGTTTCACCAGAACGGTGAGATACAACTGCAGTGTAGCCAGCTTCTTTAGCCATTTCGATTGCTTCAAATGTTTCAGTTAAAGTACCGATTTGGTTAACTTTGATTAGGATTGAGTTAGCGATACCTTTTTCGATACCTTCAGCTAATTTAGTTGTGTTTGTTACGAATAAATCGTCACCAACTAATTGAACTTTGTCGCCTAATACTTCAGTTAATTTTTTGAATCCGTCCCAGTCGTTTTCGTCTAAGCCGTCTTCGATTGAAATGATTGGGTATTTAGAAACTAATTCTTCGTAGAACGCGATCATTTCTTCAGTTGTTTTTTCGCCTTCGCCTGAGTCAGCTAAAACGTAAACGCCTTTTTCTTTGTCGTAGAATTCTGAAGAAGCAGCATCCATAGCAAGAACAACGTCTTTACCAGGAACATAGCCAGCTTTTTCGATAGCTTCGATGATTACTTCGAAACCTTCTTCGTTTGAACCTAAGTTAGGAGCGAAACCACCTTCGTCACCTACTGAAGTAGCTAAGCCGCGACCTTTTAAGATTGAAGCTAATGCGTGGAATACTTCTGCACCCATACGTAAAGCTTCTTTGAATGTAGGCGCACCTACAGGCATGATCATGAATTCTTGGAAGTCAATACTATTGTCAGCATGTGATCCACCGTTGATGATGTTCATCATTGGAGTTGGTAATACTTTTGTATTGAATCCGCCTAAGTAGTGATATAAAGGCACTTCTAGGTAATCAGCAGCAGCACGAGCTACGGCGATAGACACACCAAGAATAGCGTTAGCACCTAATTTACCTTTGTTAGGAGTTCCATCTAAATCGATCATTGCTTTATCGATAGCCATTTGATCGCGTACATCGTAACCGATGATTGCTTCAGCAATGATGTTGTTTACGTTATCTACAGCTTTAGTAACACCTTTACCTAAGTAACGAGCTTTGTCGCCATCACGTAATTCAACTGCTTCGTATTCACCAGTTGAAGCTCCTGAAGGAACCATTCCACGGCCGAAAGCTCCGCTTTCAGTGTAAACTTCTACTTCGATTGTTGGGTTACCGCGTGAGTCTAAGACTTCGCGTGCGTAAATATCAGTAATAATTGACATGTTTTGTCTCTCCTTTGAGTTTGTATTTATACTAAGGGGATTCCCTCATGTATGATTGTAGTTAATTCTCGCAAACTATGCAAACATTTTTTTGCAAAAGTCATTGAGAAAACGTTACCGTTAGTGATTTCTTATTTTACAGCATCTAATAAAGCTAGGAATGAATCTGCTTCTAAGCTTGCGCCGCCGACTAAAGCACCGTCAACGTTTTCTTTTGCCATATATTCAGCGATGTTTTCTGGTTTAACAGAACCACCGTATTGAATACGAACAGCTTCAGAAACTTCTTTGCCGTATAATTTTTCAACTGTTGAACGAACAACACCACAGATTTCATCTGCAATATTAGCATCTGCAGATTTACCAGTTCCGATTGCCCAGATTGGTTCGTAAGCGATAACCATTGAAGCAACTTGTTCGTTTGATAAACCAACTAAGCCGTTAGTGATTTGACCTTCGATCCATTCCGCTGTTTTACCAGCTTCATACGTTTCTAAAGTTTCACCACAACAGAAGATTGGTGTCATACCATTTGCAAAGATTGCTTTGGCTTTTTTATTGATATCTTCATCTGTTTCGTGGAAATATTCGCGACGTTCAGAGTGTCCGATAATCACATAGTCTACACCTAAATCTGCAATTGCAGCTGGTGAGTTTTCACCAGTGAAGGCACCAGCGTTTTCCCAGTAGCAGTTTTGTGCAGCTAATTTCACTTCAGAATCTTTTAGGTTCCAAGCTAAAGGAGCTAAGAATAATGCTGGAGATCCAATCACAGCGTCAACAACGTCGTTTGATGGAACAGCATTTTTTACTGCTTCTGCAAAGCTTTGTGCTTCGCTTAAAGTTTTGTTCATTTTCCAGTTACCAGCGATAATTGGTTTGCGCATGAAAAGCACATCCTTTTCTTTTTTTAAAAATATTGTCTTTTAAACTGATTATTTATCGTTAATAGAAGCTAAACCTGGTAAAGTTTTGCCTTCTAATAATTCTAAACTTGCTCCGCCACCTGTTGAGATGTGAGAGAATTTGTTTTCGTAGCCTAATTGAATTGCTGCAGCAGCAGAGTCCCCGCCACCGATGATTGTTGTTGCGTCTTCTAAATTAGCAATCGCTTCACAAACACCAATTGTTCCTTTGGCAAAGTTACTCATTTCAAATACGCCCATTGGTCCATTCCAAACAACTGTTTTCGCACCTTGTAATTCGTTAGCAAATAATTCAATTGTTTTTTCACCAATATCCAAGCCTTCTTCATCATCTGGGATTTCAGTTGAAGGAACCGTGTGGAAAGGAGCGTCATTGCTGAACTCTTTAGAGACAACTGTATCAACCGGTAAAACTAATTTGTCGCCAGCTTTTTCCATTAAGCTTTTCGCTAAGTCCACTTTATCTTCTTCAAGTAAAGATAAACCAACACTATAGCCTTGTGCTTTCATGAATGTGTAAGCCATACCGCCACCGATTAAAATTTTATCGGCTTTTTCAATTAGGTTTTCAATGACAGCGATTTTGTCAGAAACTTTAGCGCCACCCAAGATTGCTACGAATGGACGTTTTGGATTTTCAACAGCTTCGCCGATGAATTTAATTTCTTTTTCCATTAAGAAACCAGCAACTGTTGGGATACCAGTTGAAGCAATTCCAACGTTTGAGGCATGTGCACGGTGTGCAGTACCAAAAGCATCATTGACAAATACATCGCCTAAAGAAGCCCAGTATTTACCCAATTCAGCGTCATTGCCGCTTTCTTTTTTGCCGTCAACATCTTCAAAACGAGTGTTTTCAAATACTAAAACGTCGCCGTCTTTCATATTGTTAACAGCGTCTTCTAATTCTTTACCACGTGTTTCTGGAACAAAAGTAACTGGTTGACCAAGTAATTCGCTTAAACGTTCAGCCACTGGTTTTAATGATTTGCCAGCTTTGTCTTCTTCTGTTTTTACACGACCTAAATGAGAGAAAAGAATTGCTTTTCCGCCATTTTCAATCACGTATTTGATTGTTGGTAAAGCCGCTACGATACGATTATCGTTTGTGATCACGCCATCTTTTAACGGAACGTTAAAGTCAACACGGACAAGGACTTTTTTGTCTTTTAAATCTACATCTTTAATTGTCTTTTTAGCCATGAGTAGACCTCCTGTATTGTCAATTTTAGGATTTTTCTTTTTTAAAAAAAGAAAGCGGAGAAGCGCGTTGCTTCCCCGCTTATTATTTCACAATTGTTCAAATTTCACTAATGATAAGAATGAATCTTATAAGTTAGCGAAGTATTCTAAAGTACGAACTAATTGAGCAGTGTATGACATTTCGTTGTCATACCAAGCAACAGTTTTAACTAATTGTTTGTCGCCAACTGTCATAACTTTTGTTTGAGTTGCATCGAATAATGAACCGTAAGTCATACCTACGATATCAGAAGAAACGATTTCGTCTGTGTTATAACCATAAGATTCGTTAGCAGCTTTTTCCATTACTGCATTTACTTCATCAACAGTAACTTCTTTGTCTAATACAGTAACTAATTCAGTTAATGAACCAGTAGCTACAGGAACACGTTGAGCAGCGCCATCTAATTTACCGTTCAATTCTGGGATTACTAAGCCGATTGCTTTAGCAGCACCAGTTGAGTTAGGTACGATGTTTGCAGCAGCAGCGCGCGCACGACGGAAGTCGCCTTTAGGATGTGGTCCGTCTAATGTCATTTGGTCACCTGTGTAAGCGTGGATAGTTGTCATTAAACCTTCAACAACACCAAAGTTGTCATGTAAAGCTTTAGCCATTGGAGCTAAGCAGTTTGTAGTACAAGAAGCGCCTGAAATTACAGTTTCTTCTCCAGTTAATGTTTCATGGTTTGTGTTGTAAACGATTGTTGGTACATCGTTACCACCAGGAGCTGAAATAACTACACGTTTTGCACCAGCAGTTAAATGTTTTTCAGCAGCTTCTTTAGAAGTAAAGAAACCAGTACATTCTAAAACGATGTCTACACCTAATTCGCCCCATGGTAATTCTTCAGGGTTACGGTTAGCTAAAACTTTGATTTCTTTGCCGTTAACGTTGAATGAACCTTCGTGAACTTCAACTGTACCGTTGAAACGGCCTTGAGTTGTGTCATATTTTAACAAGTGTGCTAACATTTTAGCATCTGTTAAGTCGTTGATTGCAACTACTTCGATTCCTTCTACATCTTGGATACGACGGAAAGCTAAGCGTCCGATACGTCCAAATCCATTAATACCTACTTTAACTGTCATTAAAGATTTCCTCCTTATGAAAATCAAAAATTTTTTATTTTAAAGGGTTACCCCTTTTAAAATCTCGTTTGCAGCAGCTTCATCTGTGATGAGCCACGTTTGTTTTGGTGCATTTTTCATATATGCGCGAATGGCTTTGGCTTTCGTTTTGCCGCCCGCAATTGCGACGACATAGGAAATTTCTTGTAAGTTTTTTAATTGAAGGCCAATTCGTGGGATTTTATAGACCACTTTTCCTTCTTCATCAAAGAAATAACCAAACGATTCTGCCACGGCATTTTTTTGTTTGAGCATAACCATTTCGTCATCAGACATTTTTCGGCGTGCCGCCATGTGCAACGCTCGACCAATACTGTGCACCACACAGTTGGCATGACTAATTAACGTAAGAACTTCTTGAATCGAGGGTTCTTGTAATAAGCTATTATACGTTTCACGACTCAATTGTTCTGGGACATATAACGCCCGGTAGTTACCACCCGTTTTGTTGGCCATTACAGCACTAATTGAATTGGCTTGGACAGAAACTGCTTCACCAATCCCTCCTCTGGCTGGAACAAACAAATTATGACGTTTTTCAGTTTCTAGTGATCCCATATTTTCGGCCACCATGGCCATTGTTGTCCCACCCATAACCGCAATTGTATTCTCACCATTTGGTAAGAGTAAATTCAGCGTATTGGTTAAGACATCTCCAAAGTCCGAAAGAACTTTCTTTTGGATATCACTATCTCCTGCAACAACGATACAACGTTGAATGCCAAAGTACTGTGTCATTTCTTTTTCGATTTGGTGCATGCCAAGCAATTGATTCATGACTAATTCTAAGCCTTGGTAGACTTCCAAACCGCGTTCTGTTAATGTCATTCCGCTTTTTGAGGGTTCAATCAGGTTGAGTTGCTTTAAAACATCTGTTTCTGTACGCAAGACTCGCTCTGTAATTCCCATCGTTTCTGATAAACTTCTACGTCCAATAGGTTGCATCCAATAAATATTGCGAAGAATTTGGAATCTTTCTTGTAATACATCGAGCATATCTGGAGCAACTGCTTCAATCATTTTAAATTCTTTTAACATGATGCGCTCCTTTTGTGGGTCGAAATATGTCCAAGTAAGACTGAAAACGACCTATGAACTTTAAAAAAATAGAATTGATGTTCGTTTTTCCTACTATTTATTCATAACAGTATTAAAAGTACTTATCAATTACACACTTAGTGTACCAGTTTTTTTAGGTCTTTTCAATAAAAATGATTCTTTTTTCATCGTTTTCTTTCAAATCCAAACAAAGCATTCGTTTGTGAGAAACAATAGCGACTTATTTCCGAATAATCAGATCTAATTAAACCAAAAGCAAAGGAATTCACGAACGTCTTTCAATTAACTTCTTGTTTAAATGGGAATTTCAGGTCCTCTCACAAAGCATTTTTTACTTATTTTTCAAAAAAAGCAACGAAAGAATAGACACAGCCATTCTCTCGTTGCTTCATATCCTTTTATTTGTAATCTTCTTCGTAAAAACGTCCTAAAATTTTAACATTATCTGAGATGCTGACAAAGGCATTCGGATCACTTTCTTTCATGGCTGCTTCTAAACTTGGCAACTCAAAGCGTGTCACAATAGTTAGCAAAACAGTTTGGCGGTCGTGGCGATATGCCCCTTCCGCTTCATGAATAATTGTAATACCACGGCGCATTTTCTTTTGAATCTCATCCACGACTCGATCTGGGTTTTTAGTGACAATCATAACTTGCATTTTCTTTTGCTTAGTATAAACGGCATCTGTGACCTTCCCACTTACAAAAATTGATAACGCACTGTAGAACATGTATTGCCAGCCAAATAAATAACCTGCAACGAAGACAATTAGTGCGTTAAAATAAATTGAAATCGAGCCAACGGAACGCCCCGTTTTTTTCCGAATGGTAATGCTTAGAATATCTAAGCCCCCAGAAGAAACCCCGTTTTTTAAGACAAAACCAATTCCTGATCCAGAAATCGCCCCACCAAAAATAGCACAGATAATTGGATCTTGGGTCATCACCGTTTGCGGAACAATATGCATAAATAATGAAGTTAAAGTCACGGTAATGAAAGTAAAAATTGTAAACTTCTTACCTATTTTCTTCCACGCAATAAAGAATAACGGCACATTTAAAAGATACAATGTAATGGAGACAGGCACATTAAAACCCACAATTTTTGTTGAGAGGGTTGTTAAAATTTGTGCCAAGCCTGTTAAGCCACTGGAATAAATATTTCCTGGTTGATAGAAAAAGTTCATGGCAATTGATGCAAGAATAGCATAGACAATCGACACAGAAAATTTTGTTGTATAGTCATGAACTGGCAGTCCGTCATAAATTTTTTTCATAAATAATAGCCTCGTTTCAGGTTTTCAATAAATTACATTTCTTTTCATATTATACGTGGTTTACCGAGAGAAAAAAAGAGATTCCTATAATAATTACGGAAGATTCATCAAATGTTTATAGAAATGAAAAAAGAACGAAATCTTAACGATTTCGTTCTTGGGTTGTTTCATAATGGGCTCTTGGTCCACCAATATATTTAGGACGAGAATATAATGCTGTAACATGGGCCGCACCTAACGTTCGAATGCTCAAGCGAAGAGGAACTTGCACATGTTTTACATGCATACCGATAGATGTATCGCCAATGTCAATCCCTGCTTGAGCAACAATATGTTCAACTTCCACAGGTTCATCAAATTTTTCAAAGGCAGCCACTGAACAAGAACCGCCAGCATGTAATTGCGGTACTACCGAGACAATTTCAAAGCCTTTTTCTTCAGCCACACGACGTTCCATCGCTAAAGCACGATTAATATGTTCGCATCCTTGGACAGCCAAAGAGATGCCTTTTTTATCTAATTGTTCAATTAAGGTTGAGACAATCCATTGTCCTACTTCGGCACTGGAATTTTTACCAATGACGCCACCTACCACCTCGCTGGTGGTACAACCTAAAACAAATAGGTCCCCTTTTTGTAAATTTCCTGCTGTAATGACTTCTTCTGTAATTGTCACTAACTGTTCTTTTAACATTTTTTCATCGATAGTCATTTGTTCATCCTTCTTTCTTCTAAACGACCATTTTTTGGTAACACACGTTTTAATGTTTGACTAAGAGGCAATGCTACAATCACCCCAAATAAGGATTGAATAATATTCCCTGGTAAAGAGGCAATCCCCGCACCCACGCCGTAAAGCCAGCTAGTCGCTAAAGCATACCCGCTAATCATGAGGAGACTGGCTAAAAGTAATCCTAGCGTTTGCATCTTTTTATTTTTATTAAAGAAGTGCCCTGCTAACCACCCTTGTCCGCCATGAATCAATAACGAAAAAACGAACCATTGTGGATAGCCTGACAATAAATCAATTAAACCACCGCTTAAAGCTCCGACTGTCAAGCCACCAATCGGACCAAAAAGTAAACTAGCAATGTAAATCCCTGCATCCGCCAATGTAACAAAGCCATTTGTTGCTGGGACGGGGATAATAAAGACCATTGACACAGCCACTGTTAAAGCGGTAATTACTGCATATAGACTAATTTTTCTTGTCATTATCCGCCACACCTCCTGCTAGTAATCCTTCATGCCACACACTTCCAAAAGCTGCATTTAGCTGAACCCCAGAAACAATGGCTTCATGAACGTATGTTTTTGCTAAATCAACTGCTTCAATTAACGGATATCCTTTAACTAAATTCGCACCAATTGCAGAGGCAAAGGAACAACCAGCGCCATCAATGGTGTGGGCCATTACTTTTTCTTTGACCAATTGAATATGTTGTTGTCCATCATAAAAAAAGTCACGTGCTTCTTGGCCAAGCCAACGATTACCACCTTTAATCACCACCGTTGCCGCTCCTAAAGAGTTTAACTCTTCCGCCGCTTGTTGGACTTCTTCGACGGTTGTTAATTTTCTGCCAATGAGTAATTCTGCTTCTTTTAAATTAGGCGTTATAATCGTTGCGAATGGAAAAAGTTTTTCAATCAATAACTGCATGTATCTTTTTTCATAAACTGAAGTCGTTTCTTTAAAAGCCAAGACAGGATCCAACACCACCGGCAGACCAGCGTACTTTTTCAAAAAGGTTGCAATTTGTAGCATACTTTCTTCACTGTGAATCAAGCCAATCTTGATGCCGTCTAAACTCCCGGCAGGTATGGAAGCGAGTTGCTCTTTCACCAAAGAAGTCTCCAGGTCATGAATCTGAAAATGATTCTTGGGGGCTGTAGCAAGGCAAGTTAAAGTTGATAAGCCAAAGACTTGATGATTTTCAAACGTTTTTAAATCTGTTTGAATCCCGCCACCTGAAAAAGGATCGGAACCGCCAATTGTTAAAATTATTTTTGTCATTTGTTTCGCTCCTTTATACACTCAGTTATCATACAAAGTTTTCTAAAAAGAAAAAACAGCCAATTGGCAGATTTTTAGCTCAGCCACTTTTTATTTTGTTATCCTTTTCCTTCCCAAAGAAAGAGTGACCTCATCCGTCAATGAAGTCACTCTTTCTTTGGATTTAACACTTATTCGTCAATGGCTGTTACATCAATGTTTAATTCAAACAATTGTAATGGAGAAACTAAACTTGGTGCGTTGTTCATTGGGTCAATTGCTTTCCCGTTTTTAGGGAAGGCAATCACTTCACGAATATTTTCTTCCCCAGCCAATAGCATTGCTAAGCGGTCTAGCCCTAAAGCAATCCCTCCATGTGGCGGGAAGCCGTAATCTAATGCGTCTAGCAAGAAACCAAATTGGTCTTGTGCTTCTTCTTTTGTAAAACCTAACGTTTCAAACATTTTTTCTTGTAATTCTCGTGTATGGATCCGTAATGAGCCGCCGCCTAATTCGTAGCCGTTTAAGACAACATCGTAAGCTTCAGCATACACAGAGGCTGGGTCTGTTGCTAAGCGGTCCACATCCTCTGCTTTTGGTTGTGTAAATGGATGATGAGCAGAAACATAGCGACCAGCTTCTTCATCAT
This sequence comes from Enterococcus sp. AZ119, assembly GCF_050546175.1. Classification (NCBI taxonomy): domain Bacteria; kingdom Bacillati; phylum Bacillota; class Bacilli; order Lactobacillales; family Enterococcaceae; genus Enterococcus; species Enterococcus sp. AZ119. Next base: position 1,671,545 of record NZ_CP172951.1, read on the forward strand.
ATTCAAACAACGGCCAATCCACAATCCACAAGAAATTGAATTTCGATTCATCAATTAAACCTAATTCTTTACCTAAACGTGTACGTACCGCACCTAAAGCAGCGGCTACGATTTCAGGTTTATCGGCACCAAACATTAAAATATCACCGACTTCTGCATTGGTAGCAGCAATTAATTCATCACTAACTTCTGTTAAGAATTTAGCAATCGGTCCTTTTAAGCCATCTTCTTCAACTTTTAACCAAGCTAAGCCTTTTGCGCCAAATTGACTCACATACTTACCTAAGTTATCCATATCTTTACGAGAATACTTATCTGCGGCGCCTTTTGCATTCAAAGCCTTCACATGTCCACCATTTTCCAACGCTGCTTGGAAAACTTTGAAGTCTACGTCTTTCACTACCTCTGCAACATCAATTAATTCCATAGCAAAACGAGTGTCGGGTTTATCGCTACCATAGCGTGCCATTGCTTCGTCATAGCTCATTCGTGGAAACGGAACAGAAATCTCAATTCCTTTTGTCTCTTTCATCACTTCAGCCAACATATTTTCTGTATATGTTTGAATTTCTTCTGGTGTTAAAAAGGTCGTTTCAATATCGATTTGTGTAAATTCTGGCTGACGGTCGCCTCGTAAATCTTCATCACGGAAACAACGAACGATTTGGTAATAGCGATCGAAGCCTGCCCCCATTAATAATTGTTTAAAGAGTTGTGGTGATTGTGGTAAAGCATAAAAATGACCGGCATGGACACGAGAAGGAACCAAATAATCGCGAGCGCCTTCTGGTGTTGATTTGCCTAAATAAGGAGTTTCAATGTCTAAAAAGTCATGATTATCTAAATAGTGACGGATTGTTTTCGTTACTTGGTGACGTAATTTAATGTTGTTTGTCATTGATGGACGACGTAAATCTAAATAACGATATTTCATGCGCAATTCGTCATTAACGTTATTGTCATCTTCAATGGTAAATGGCGTTGTTTTCGCAGTATTTAAAATCGTAATGTCAGTCGCCATCACTTCAAACTCGCCAGTTTTCATTTTGGGATTAATCGCTTCTTTATCACGATAAACGACTTGACCTTTAACTTCGATGACGTATTCACTACGACATTTATCAGCAATTTCCCATGCTTCTTTTGACTTTTCTGGGTTAAAGACCACTTGGACGATTCCTTCACGGTCACGTAAATCAATAAAGATAACGCCTCCTAAGTCACGACGTTTTTGAACCCATCCTTTTAATACAACTTCTTTTTCAATAAATTCGGCAGATACATTGCCGCAATAGGTTGTGCGTTTTGCCATTTCTCAATCTCTCCTTTTTATTCTTCAATCATTTTTGTCATCATTTCGTCATACACTTCATCAAATGAATCATGAATAGCACTTAACGGGAAGGCTTTTTCTTCGCGTGTTGCCATTGATTTTACGTTGACAATGCCTTCATTCAATTCATTTTCACCGATTGTTAAAACTAATTTTGCTTGTAATTTATCGGCCGTTTTAAATTGCGCTTTTGGTTTGCGATTCATGTAATCACGATCAGCTGAGAAACCAAAGTTACGAATGCTTTGAACAAGTTGCAAAGCTGCGACGTTGGTTTCTGAACCAATGCCAACCACATATGCGTCTAATTCAGATAACGCTGGAATCACAACTTCTTCAGCTTCCATTGTTAACAACACTCGCTCAATGCCCATACCAAAACCAAAACCTGGTGTGTCTGGGCCGCCTAATTCTTCAACTAAACCATTGTATCGGCCTCCTGCACAAATAGTTGATTGCGCACCCATTTTAGGCGCTTCACTCATAATTTCAAAAATTGTGTGTGTGTAATAATCCAGGCCGCGAACCATATTACTATCAATTTCATAAGGAATTTCTAGTAAATCTAACATATCAGTTACTGCTTCAAAATGTGCTTTAGATGGTTCATTTAAATAATCTAAAATGGAGGGCGCTTCTGCGACAATCACCTTGTCTTTTTTATCTTTGCTGTCTAACACCCGCAATGGATTTTCGTGTAAGCGACGTTGTGAATCCTCGCTTAATTCTGCCATATGGGGCTCTAAATAATCGATTAATGCTTGACGGTACGTAGCACGTGTTTCTTTATCCCCCAAGGAATTAATAACTAATTTGATTTGTTGGATGCCTAATTGTTTGAAGAAGTCCAAAGCCATAGCCATGATTTCAACATCCAATGCTGGGTTTTCACTACCAAATGCTTCCACACCAATTTGATGGAATTGACGCAAACGACCAGCTTGTGGGCGTTCATAGCGGAACATCGGCCCCATGTAATAGGTTTTATATGGTTTCGTATATTCCGGACCATATAATTTATTTTCAACGAAGGCCCGAACAATTGGCGCTGTCCCCTCAGGACGTAGCGTCACGTGACGGTCTCCTTTATCATAAAAATCATACATTTCTTTTGAAACAATATCTGTAGTATCGCCAACACTGCGAGATATTACTTCATAATGTTCAAAAATCGGGGTTCTGATTTCTTGGTATTGATAATCTTTAAAAATCAAACGAGCTGTTTCTTCCACAAATTGCCATTTTTCAGAAGTTCCTGGCAAAATATCGTTTGTTCCTTTTGGTTTTTGATAACTCATTGTCTTTCTCTCCTTCTATCATTCCACAAAAATGTGTGCGCCATTTTCTTTTTTCTAAAAATGAAAAAAGCCCTTGTATGTTGAACATACAAGGGCGTAAAAGTCTCTTTTACACGGTACCACCTAGTTTTGAAAGATTCTACTCTTTCCTCAACGATTAACGCTCGTAACGGGACGGCTTTTCTTCCGTCCATCTCCAGAATGTCTTTCACTTTCACTGTTGAAGTTGCTCTCAGCCACGGCAACTCTCTCTTCGCAGACAGATGAAACTTACTCGTTCCTTCGTAGATTTTTAATATTATCTATAAACTACTAAAGTTCTCTTAGAAAGTCAAGGGGTTCCGACAGGAAAATCAATTATTTTTCTCGTGTATCAATCACAATGGTTACTGGACCATCATTGGTCAACGACACTTGCATATCCGCGCCAAATTCTCCTGTGGCTACCGCTATTCCTTCTGCTTCTAATTGTTGATTAAATAATTCATACAAAGGAATCGCCACATCTGGACGAGCCGCTTCAATAAAACTGGGACGATTGCCTTTTTTAGTTTTTGCATAGAGGGTAAATTGAGAGATACTTAGAATTGATCCTTCAATCTCTTGAATGCTGCGATTCATTTTTCCTTCGTCATCTTCAAAAACACGTAATTTACTAATTTTGCCAACAACATAAGCCACATCTTCTGGCGTGTCTTCTTGATGGATGCCCACCAGCACCATGAAGCCTTGTTTGATTTGTCCCACTATCTGCTCTTCTATCGCAACTTGTGCTTGACTGACTCTTTGAATAACTACTTTCATCTTTTTTGCCTCACTTTTAACACTTACCCATTGGTTCGACGAACACTATAAACATCTGGTACACTTTTAATTTTGTCAACGATGGTTTTTAAATGAGAAAGGTTTTGAATTTTCACAGTGACATGAATCTGGGCCATCTTATCTTTGGATGGACGAGCTTCAACGCCAACTAAATTTTTTGTCATCGAACTAATGACTTGTAAAACATCACTCAGTAAGCCACTACGATCATAGCCGTAAATCTCCAAATCGGCAGCGTATTCTTTGCGACTGTGCTCGGTATCTTCCCACTCAACTTCAATTAGACGTTGTGCTAGTTCTTCTTGATGTTGTACGTTAGGACAGTCCGCACGATGAATTGAAACGCCACGTCCTTTGGTAATGTAACCAACGATTTCATCACCAGGCACTGGATTACAACAGCGGCTTAAACGAATCAATAGGTTGTCCACCCCTTGAATCACGATGCCGCCTTCATGACGAACTTTCATTTTTTCTGATTCTTTTTTAGCTGGCTGATTTAACAACTCTTCTGCTTCTTGACGTTGGCGTTCCAACTCTTGTTCGCGGCGTTCTTTTTCTGTTAAACGATTGCACACTACTTGCGCACTTACTTCGCCATAACCTACTGCCGCAAATAAATCATCTTCCGTTTGAAATTTGAATTTATCTAGCACTTCCGCCATTTTATTCTTCGTTAAAAATTCTTTTGGTGTAAAGCCGATTTCTGTCATGTATTTAATGACAGCATCATGCCCTTTAATAATATTATCTTCACGGTCTTGTTCTTTAAAGAAACGTTTGATTTTATTTTTAGCTTTACTTGTTTTAACCATTTTCAACCAGTCGCGACTAGGTCCGAAAGAATTCGGTGATGTTAGGACTTCAATAATATCCCCATTTTTTAGGACATAGTCTAACTGTACCATTTTGCCGTTGACCTTCGCACCGGTTGTTTTATTCCCAATTTCAGTATGAATGCTGTAGGCAAAATCTAGTGGTCCGGAGCCTTTTGGCAGTTCGGTTACATCTCCGCTTGGCGTAAAGACATAGACTTTGTCGCTAAAAATGTCTTCTTTCACACCTTGCATAAATTCAGAAGCATCATAGCTTTCATCTTGTAATTCAATAATTTCATGGAACCAATCGACTTGCTTCGTCAGTTCATCTGTTTCAATTTTTTCCGCTTTGCCTTCTTTATAGGCCCAGTGAGCCGCCACCCCAAATTCGGCGATTTGGTGCATCTCATGGGTCCGAATTTGGACCTCTACTGGATTCCCTTTTGGCCCAATAACTGTCGTATGGATAGATTGATACATATTCGCTTTTGGCATAGCAATATAATCTTTAAAGCGACCTGGCATTGGTGTCCAACGTGTATGAATCGCCCCTAACACGGCATAGCAATCTTTAATGGAATCGACAATAACACGAATGGCTAATAAGTCATAGATTTCATTAAACTGTTTCTTTTGGTCCTTCATTTTACGATAGATTGAATAAATATGTTTTGGTCGACCATATATTTCTGCGTAAATTTCTAAATCTTCCGTAGCTAAACGAATATCTTCGACTGCTTCTGCCACATAAGCTTCACGTTCATCGCGTTTACTTTGCATCAAATTAACAATTCGATAGTATTGGTTGGGGTTAATATAACGTAAGGCCGTATCTTCTAATTCCCATTTAATTCGACTAATCCCTAAGCGATGTGCTAAAGGCGCATAAATTTCTAAAGTTTCTTGCGCAATCCGTCGTTGCTTATCTTCACGTAAATGTTTTAATGTGCGCATATTGTGCAAACGATCGGCTAGTTTCACCATAATAACCCGTAAATCTTGCGCCATTGCCAATAACATTTTCCGATGGTTTTCGGCTAATTGTTCTTCATGAGATTTATATTTAATTTTTCCTAGTTTCGTTACGCCATCGACTAACATCGCGATGTCTTCGCCAAATTCTTCTTTTAAATCGTCCAGTGTTACGTCCGTATCTTCGACAACATCATGTAAAAATCCTGTTGCTACAGTATGGGGATCCATATGTAATTCAGCCAGAATGCCTGCCACTTGAATCGGATGGATGATGTAAGGTTCACCTGATTGTCGGACTTGACCTTCGTGTGCTTTTTCAGCATAAGTTAATGCTTTTTGAACCAACTCAACATGTTCTGGTCCCATATAGGTACTTACAATTTTGATGACCGCTGGGCCTGTCAGTATTTCTTCTTTTGGCATGGTATTCACTCCTCTATGAAGGTGACCTTTGGATAAAGAACACTTCGTTCACGTTTTATCTATTTTAATAAAAAAGAAAAGTACCACTTGAAACAGTAGCACTTTCAACAACTCTATTATACTAAATTTCCCTTAAATTTCAATCACTGTCGCTTTTTTACTCTCTGTTTATTCAAAGAGAATGCCTACAAGAATTTTACAGGCGGGCTTTCGTTTAATTTAAAAGTTCCATTTGGTAGCTAACCGCACTTAAAAGATACAACGGTGCTGTTTCTGCTCGTAAAATTCTCGGACCCAACCCGCAAAGTTTCGCCCCAGCCTGCAGAAATTGTTCAATTTCTTGCGGTGCAAAGCCACCTTCAGGTCCAAAGAGCACACACAAACGTGCGCCTGGCTGGCAAGTGGATAATACTTGTGCTAATTGACTTTTTTCTCCTTGTTTTGCTGATTCTTCATACGCAACCAAGACTGTGTCATATGAGTCAAATTGCGCAATGATTTCTTGTGTTTTTTCCACCAAAGAAACACTTGGTGTCTGCTGCCGATGCGATTGCTCCGCCGCTTCTGTGGCAATTTTTTGTAATCTTTTTTCTTTGGCTGCTCTTTTTTTGTGGTCCCATTTGACAACGGAAGTTTTCGCAGGAAAGCCGATAAACTGATTGCCACCTAGCTCCGTGCCTTTTTGAACAATCCATTCTAACTTGTCCCCTTTTGGTAACCCACACGCAATCGTCACTTCAATTGGCAATTCTTTGTCCATTTCTTCTTTACTAATTTCTTTAAAGTAAACAGATGTTGAATCAATTTCCACAATCTCAGCTAAAATGGCAGTTTTATTTTGAAATACTAAATAACAACGATCATTCGGCGTCATTCGCATAACTCGCACAATATGATGATAGTTTTCATCTGCGACTTTATACAAATCTTTTTCTTGATAATCTTCTTTCATGAAATACCGTTGCATTTTACTCTTCCTCTGGTTTCTTCAAGATAATCGCATACCAATCGCCTTGATTAAAGAGTTGGTCCACCACAAACCCGACTTTCGTTAGTGCTTCTAAAACCATTGCTTTTTTATCTTCAATAATTCCAGAAATAATGAAGGTACCGTCTTGTTTTAGCAAACGCCAAGCATCTTCAATCATTAACACAATAATATCTGCCAAAATATTTGCGACGATTACATCAGCAGAATGGTCAATCCCTTTTAGTAAATCATTGGCTGACACATGAACATCGGCCGCAATGGGATTTAAATCCATATTTTCTTTTGCCGCTGCAACTGCTACTTCATCTAAATCATATGCGTAGACGTCTTTAGCCCCTAAATAGCGACTTGCAATACTCAAAACACCAGAGCCCGTTCCTACATCTAGAACTGTTTCGCCACCACGTAAAACAGTTTCTAAAGCTTGCAAGGTTAAACGAGTCGTTGGATGCGTACCTGTACCGAAAGCCATGCCCGGATCCAATGTGATAATTTTTTCTGCTTCATCTTGTGCGTGATAGGCTTCCCAACTTGGCACAATCGTTAAGAATCGTGTGACACGGACAGGATGATAATATTTTTTCCAAGCAGTTGCCCAGTCGCTTTCTGCTACTTCACTAATTGTCATTTCGTTTTTACCAATGGATAAGCCGTACTCAGGCAAGCGTAAAATATTTTCTTTCATAAATGGTAAAATTTCTGGTAAGAAGGTTGTTTCAGGAAAATAAGCCATCACAATCGCTCCTTCTTTAATGTGGGTGAATTGCTCTTTATCTAAAATTTCCCCATACAGATCACTTTCAAAATTTTCAATGTCCAACGCATCTTCAATGGCCACGCCACTTGCGCCAGCTTCCATCATAATGTTTGAAATTGCTTCAACTGCTTCGCTAGCCGTTTCTACTTTTACTTCTGTCCACTTCATGTTCTCACCTCTAAATTAATAACTTGGATACGCAATCCATTGTTCTTTTTCTGTTTCTGCCACTTTTTTAATCATCGCTTCAAAATCTGCTGGCTCCCAATGCAATTCAAAAACTTCCGCTGTTTCATCTGATAAAAAGTCTAACAAATCACTTTGCCCTTCATCTAAAACCACTTTTAAATAGTGAATGAATCCGTCTAAAACTGCTTTGCGTAGCCCTTTTTTTCCTTCATAAGGAATTGTGACTAAATACTCTTCGTCATCAACGACAGACTTTTGCGGATTGTAAAATAACAAACCATCTTCAAATTCAATGAATTCTTCTTCTGAAAGCGTACCATCAACATCATCAATCGCCACTTGCTCATTGTTTTCTGCATATAAACGAACAATGACTTCGATGGTATGGTTTTTGCGATCCCAATCAAGGCCTACTTCGTAATCTCCTAAGTGTTTTTCAAGTTGTTCCTCTAAGTATGTGAGCATTGTTGCTTTTTTCATTTTCTTCATCCTTCCAGCCAAAATCTATTTGGTCTACTGCTGTTCTTTTTTGTTTAGAAATATATGGATTGCCAGCCACGACGTATCTTAAAGGCAACTCTGTCCAACGACCTTTATTGGGAATTCCAATTCGTGGTAGTGCCTCAATTTTTTTCGGAAATTTTCGTTTTTCTGGCACGAGCCGTAACGAACTAGAAAAAATCGACTGCCCATATAATTGCTTATCAATTCCTAAGGCTGCAACTAATTTACCTGGTCCATTGGTCAATTCCACGCCTTGACGTCCTTGGCGATTTTCAATCATTTTGTCGACACCTTCAACAGGTTCAATCGCGCGGATCATCACCCCTTGTGGTTTGCCTTGCTCTTGTGTCACCATATTTAAAATTAAATGCGTGTGCATAGTATATAAATAAATCGTGCCTGGTTTGTCATACATGGCTTGTAAGCGTGGCGTTTTTCTCAAGCCAAAGCTATGGGCCGCCTCATCATCAGGACCTAAATAAGCTTCTGCATCCACAATGTACCCACCTAAAACGCCTGTTGCTGTTTCGTGCTCTAAATACATCCCTAACAAGTATTGTGCCACTTCTTCAGTTGTTTTTGTGTTAAAGATATTTATCGTTTCTTTCATTTCTTTCACCACTCCCTATCATACACGAAACCTTCCGCTATATCCATCTAAAACCCAAAAAACCACCAAAAAGCGAATGTACGTTCTTTATGTTATAATAAGATGATTATGAAAAAGGAGGTCCTTTTATGCAACAACCTTTAGCCTATCGAATGCGACCTCGTCACTTAGACGAAGTAGTTGGTCAACAACATTTAGTCGGCCCTGGTAAAATTATTCGTCGGATGGTCGAAGCCAAAATGCTTTCATCGATGATTCTTTATGGGCCGCCTGGTACTGGAAAAACCAGTATTGCCAGCGCAATCGCTGGTTCAACAAATTATGCCTTTCGCATGTTGAACGCGGCCACAGACACCAAAAAAGATTTACAAATCGTTGCTGAAGAAGCCAAAATGAGTGGCACAGTGATTTTACTGCTTGATGAAATTCACCGATTAGATAAAACAAAACAAGATTTTTTGCTCCCTCATTTAGAAAACGGACGAATTATTATGATTGGAGCCACTACCGAAAATCCATATATCACAATTAATCCTGCGATTCGTAGTCGTACGCAAATCTTTGAAGTAAAGCCCTTAACAGAAACAGACATTCAGCAAGCGATTCAAGAAGCCTTAACCGATAGCACACGTGGCTTAGGCGATTATCCTGTCCACTTAGAAGAAAAAGCATTACAACATTTGACACGCGCAACGAACGGTGACTTACGTAGTGCGCTAAATGGACTAGAATTAGCTGTTAAATCAACACCCAAAAATGAACAAGGCGAAATTAAGATCACCTTACCGATTATTGAAGAGTGCGTGCAACGAAAAGCCTTAACGCATGATAAAGATGGCGATGCCCATTATGACGTGATTTCCGCTTTCCAAAAGTCAATTCGAGGAAGCGATGTAGATGCTGCACTTCATTATTTGGGTCGCTTAGTTGAAGCAGGTGATTTACCGATTATTTGTCGTCGTTTAATGGTCATTGCTTACGAGGATATCGGTCTTGGGAATCCTGCGGCCGCCGCTCGGACGGTCACCGCTGTTCAAGCCGCCGAAAAGCTAGGGTTTCCAGAAGCTAGGATTCCTCTAGCTAGTGTCGTCATTGATTTATGTTTATCGCCAAAATCAAATTCTGCAGTCACAGCGATTGATGCTGCTTTGGCAGATATTCGACAAGGCTCTGTGGGAGATGTTCCTGATCATTTACGTGATGCCCACTATGCTGGAGCCAAAGAATTAAACCGTGGCATTGGTTATCAATACCCACATAATTTTGAAAACGGTTGGGTCAATCAGCAATACTTACCTGACAAATTAAAAGAGGCACGTTATTACGAACCGATTGATATTGGTAAATATGAACAAGCCTTACATCAGCAACTCAAGCGTATCCAAGAATGGAAACAGAAAAAATAACAAAATAATACGCTTTCAAAAAAAGAAACAATCTCGTTGCCGATTTTGAGAGAGTATGCTATTATAAAGATGGTAAATCTGTGATGTACGCGTTGTCCTTTCACTGTGTTGACCGAACATTTTTATTGATATCTAGGGATCCTGCTTGTATCAAAGTTGGTAACATGCCTTTTCTTTTGGTAGTTCAATACTGCGATCGAGGAACCCACCTGCTTATCTTGCGGGTTCAATACTCTAGGACGATTACCGGCATCGACGGATTTTACCATTTTTATGAAGATTTCTAAACAATTTGCTCTGGCAAGTTGTTTTTTTTTGGAGGACAAGATGATTCGTATACTCGTACTATTACTCGCCGTTGTCACAGGCGTAGCCAGTTATTATTTGATGAAGAAAAGTGCAGCTTTTTTACCACTCTTAAAAAAAGAAACTGCAACAGAAAGTCAACAGTTTATCGAACGTTTTGGGCGTTATTACTTGATTATCGCCATTCTAGGTGTTCTAGCGGCTATTTTTAATCGCCCGTTATTGTCAATTGGTTTTATCTTTTTTGTTTTATTACTTTCAACGTTGTTTAGTTTAACTTTTGCAAAAAAAATGTCATAAAAGACGATGAATTTAAAGAGGTCGGGACAGAAGTGTTTAACTCCGAGAAATAAGAAGGAATTTCCGAAAATTGTTCTTTAATTTTTGGAGAATTTCGACTTATTTCCGAAGGAGTTGCTTCTGTTTCCGCCGTTTATCAATTTTTAAGCCTGGGACAAAAATCCAAAGTGATTTTTGTCCCAGGTTCTTTTTTTACAAAAAAAATGCCAATATTCAGAAAAAAAAGAAGCGGTTTCAGTTTCTTTTTTTCTTTGTTTGTTTTACAATTATTATAGAAACAATTAATGATTTTTTTTACGCTGAAAGGAGCGGTTATTATGTTACAACAATATCAAAAAATTATGATAGCAATCGATGGTTCTGACGAAGCAGACTTAGCCTTTAAAAAAGCGGTCAACGTCGCTAAACGAAACGATGCTGAATTACTATTAGCACATGTTGTTGATACGCGCTCTTTCCAATCAGTGTCCTCTTTTGATGGTGCGCTAGCAGAAGAAGCAATGTCAATGGCAAAAGAAACCTTAGACACCTACCAACAACAAGCGGTGGATATGGGACAAACAAAAGTCTCTAGCGTTCTAGCCTATGGTTCTCCTAAGAATATCATTGCCAAAGAATTACCAAAAGAATACAACATTGATTTAATTATGTTAGGAGCAACTGGATTAAATGCCGTTGAGCGTTTATTTATTGGCTCTGTCTCTGAATCAGTTATCCGTAACGCTAGTTGCGATGTTCTCGTTGTACGGACGGATTTAGACAACAAATTACCAAAAAATGAAGAAAAATAAAAAGAAACTGAGCCAACTATCACTTTTGATAGTTGGCTCAGTTTTTTCTTATTTACCTATTAAGCACACCTTGTGAGAGCATCTCACAAGGTGTGTTCGTTTAATTATTTTAGACGTTCTACGTCACGGGCAATCATTAACTCTTCATCAGTTGGTACTAATAGAAGCTTGATTTTTGAATCATCAGTTGAGATAACTGCTTCTTCACCGTGTACATTATTTTTGTCATCATCGATTTCACAACCAAACCAAGTCATGCCATCAATAATATCTTTACGAACGCCCACTGCATTTTCACCGATTCCAGCAGTAAAGACAATCGCATCAACGCCATTCATAACAGTGACATAGCTACCAATGTATTTACGAATACGATCGATAAAAATGTTGTATGCTGTTTGAACTTCAGGTTTATCTAAGTTTGATTGAATATCGCGCATGTCGCTTGATAAACCATTTGTTAAACCTAATAAACCAGATTTTTTGTTTAAAATATCAACCATGTCTTGTACATCAGTCAAGCCAAGTTTTGTCATTAAATAAGGTAATAGTGACGCATCAACATCCCCTGAACGAGTCCCCATTGTAACGCCAGCAAGAGGAGTGAAGCCCATTGATGTATCGACTGATTTACCACCATCAACTGCAGTGATTGAAGCACCATTTCCTAAGTGACAAGTGATAATTTTTAAGTCTTCAATTGGACGACCTAACATTTCTGCAGCACGTTGAGAGACATAACGATGACTTGTTCCATGTGCCCCATATTTACGTGCAGCAAATTTTTCATAGTATTCACGCGGTACACTATATAAATAGTTGTGTTCTGGCATTGTTGTGTGGAACGACGTATCAAAGACTGCCACGCTAATGATTTCTGGTAAGATATGTTTAAATGCTTTAATCCCCATTGCATTCGCTGGGTTGTGTAAAGGTGCTAATTCAGATAAAGCTTCAATTTTTTCTAATACTTCGTCTGTAATAACAACAGAATCTTTAAATTCTTCTCCACCAGCAACTACACGGTGACCAACACCAGTAATTTCATCATAAGAACCTAAAATGTTTAAGTCGATTAATTGGTCTAGTAACATTTTTACTGCCACTTCATGGTTATCAATATCAACAATTACTTCATATTTTTGTCCTTCACCATATTTAATTGTGAAGATAGAATCTTTTAAGCCAATACGTTCAACGATTCCTTTAGCGATCACTTCTTCATTTGGCATTTGGTATAATTGCCATTTTAAACTTGAACTACCTGCATTAATTGCAATTGTTTTAGACATAATTTTCTCCTCTTCGTTACTATTTTATTTTAAATTTGAAGCTTTCCAAGCTTCAAATTGTTTAAAGAACTCCGTTACTTTATTGATATCTTTCAAAGAGGCAAGTTTTGCTAACAAAACTTCCTTCACTTGCTCAGCATCTGCACCCTTGTTTTGAACAAGCAAGATACTTTTACGTGATTGTTCTGACTTAAACAATTCATCAGGTAACTGTATCATTCCTTGTAAATAGACATTTTTTGTCAACCAATTTTTAAAGAATTCACTTTGCTCAGTCTCTAAAATATTGGTCGGGATTAAGAATAAGCCAAACCCTGCTGGCTTCACGTATTTCATGGCTTGTTCCATTAATAAATGATGCGCATAACTATGGCCTTCCTCCGCAGCAGCAGCAAATCCCTTTGCTCGCTCATCATTTGGATAATAGCCAATCGGCAAGTCACTTAATGCTAAATCAACTGGATCCAATAACAAATCTTGCAATCCGTCTTGATGGAACAACTGAATATTGGCTTGTGACCAAGCATTGTTCACAGAAGATACTGCCAAAAGTGTTTCATCGATATCCACACCATAACCAGAAACTTTGTAACCAGCTGTTTCAAGGTTCAGCAGAACCGTTAACAGTAAATTTCCCATTCCTGAAGCAGGATCTAAAATTTTTAATGGCTCTGATTTATTTGTTAATTGTTCTACTAAATAAACAAACAAAAAGCCAATACCGTCTGGCGTCAATTGATGATTTGCTTGAAGCTGCTCTTTTCTCGTTCCTTTTAACAAAAGTAATTGGGACAAGCGTCGCACATCTTCAGGAGCTAAATCAATTTTTTTAATCGTATGATACAGCGTTTCTAATTGTTTCACTGTCTCTGGATTAGGTACTCCGTCAAGTACTCGTACTTGAAAATCATCTAAAATATTTTCACCATTTTCAATATACGCATCTAAAAAAGAAGTATCCAATGACTGTTGCAATAACTGGATTGCTTGTTCCATTGGCTCGAAAGCCTCTTCAATTTTTTCTGGGAACAAATTAGCACCTCTATTCTATTCAAAATGTAACAACTTCCATACCTGTTTTATTTTAACGAAAAAAGAAAGAATAATCAATGCCTTTACTGTCTTTCTTCTAAAATCTAATAATTTGTAGAAAAACAACGCTATTCCAGCATTGTTTCCGCTTTTTTTTGATGAGAAACTCTCTCTTGATATTGGTATTTTCGACCAGATTTGTTTAATAAAACAGTTATTCTTAATTGTTCATTTTTGTATGTATAATCGAGGGTCACTTGCGCGTATACGAGCCTTTCTTCTGTTTTTAACTTTCGTCTATTTTGTTTAACATCTGCAAGAAATAAATGAAGGATACTTTTCCCTGCATAGTATTCCTGGGTAGCTTGCGTAAATTTTTGTGTTAACTGACGTTCTTCTAGTAACTGAAGGGCGAGAAAACTCATCAAATAAACAAAGGCCATGGCCGTGAACAATAAGTTTCCTGAATATTTTTGCCTCATTAAAATTCTCCCTTTATCGGAAAAAAACTATCAAATGTTTTTCCAGAAGTAAAAGTAACTTCCAAAGTAAACGATTGTCCTTCATTTTTAAACTGTCCATTTTTGATACCAATTAACAGCGGTTGATAGCCTTTACCATTGACTCGCTTAATAATTTTATCTTCTTTGATTTGAATTAAAATAGTCTTGTTTGTTTCTGAGTCGAGGAAAGAAATCTCTTGAGCAGAGCCTGTTTGGAAAACGAGCTTTTGACATTCTTTTTCTAATTGAATTAAAAATATATGCCAGGATTTCGAATCATTGTTTTTCAAATATTGATTTCCGATAAAACTTTGTTGAATCATCAACTGAAACAATTGACACATACAACTTAAAACGACTAGTGCCACTAAACACTCTAACATTGTAAAACCCGCATATTTTTTATTGACCAATCAAAATCGCTCCTCTTGAATCTGTGACTTTTAGTATCCTTCTTCCCTCGTTCTCCATCAAAGAAAATCGGTAAGTTTCTCCTTGATATATCCGCTCTTTGAAACGTAAATCACCCGTCTGCTCTAAAAATAAAATTGCTTCGTATCCTAGACGAGTGCGCGTTAATTCTTGCTCCCGTTGATAATTTTGCTGAATTAATTGTGTAATAGTCAGGGAGAATATCCCTGCTATCACACATACAATACTAAAACTAACGAGACTCTCTAATAAAATAAAACCGCTATAAATAGTTAATTTTCTTCGTATATTTGCCACTCCCCATCTGAAATTCCATAACAATTTAAGGAACAAAAAAATCATACAATACGCATTAAATAGCTGTTTTGTCATTTTTAATAATCTAAGATATGTAAATAATACCGCAAATCTGTGGTAAATTTTGTGGTAAAAATACACCTATGAGTATTTGACATTTTATTGAGTTTAGAATACGGCTAACTGAATTAGTTTGCCTAGAAGGCGACTACGAAAAAAAAGACCTTATTCTTAAAAGAATGGAGGTCTTTTTTGTATTATAATAATAATCACACCAACTGACTTTTAGACTTTTATTTCAATTTTGTAAGTCAATCGTTAGATATATCAATGGATAAGTAGAATATTTCATTCTATTCTCTTTTTGAGGTGAATACAATGAAAAAAATAATTAAACATTTTATGAAACCTGTTGAAGTTTTTGAAACATTAGATGATGATATTGGGATGTTTTTAATCATTTCTATTTGCACAGCTCTGATCTTTACTTTCTTTAGTAAATAAAAAATGTGTTAAATAAATTCTCAGATACTTTCCGCAGTATATCAAATTGGGAAGTCAAAAATATCTAAAAAGAATTGACTTTTCATACAACGTATTTTTATGGACCATACAGGACTCGAACTGCAGTGCAAAAAAATCAAGCTTTTTTAAGCGGCTTATTTCCTAAACTGAACTGCAGATAAGCCGTTTAATTTTTGCTTAATTCTACTATATGCTATACCAGTAAATATATTCGTGCAAACCCTGAATAAATTGTTTAACAAATTCAAACTAAAATAAAAAACTAAAACAAATTACTACAAAGAAATAATGTCCTTTACTAATTTTGCAAATTCAATATCTCCATTAAATGGATGAACATATTTGTAGACTTCCCCGCCATTTTCTAAAAAATAGTTTCTGTTTTCGTGTTCCAATTCTTCTATTGTTTCTAGACAGTCTACAACAAAACCTGGTGCAACAATTAATATATTTTTAATACCTTTTGATGGTAATTTTTTCAAGGTATCATCAGTTGCTGGTTTTAACCATTCAGATGGCCCAAATTTCGATTGATAGGTTTGATAATAACGAATATCTCCTAATTTATCCATTATTAATTTTGTTGTTTTAGTACATTCCTTCGGGTAGTTATCCCCATCTTTTACATAAGACATAGGAATTCCGTGGTATGAAAAAACGATAGCATCTATTGGACTTTCATTCAAAGCTTCATTTATTTTTTTTGAAAAGTAATCTATATACTGTGGATTATTGTAAAATGATCGAATAAATTTAATATCCACTATCCTATCACTTTTTATAAAATAATTCATAACGGAATCAAACACCGATCCTACCGTTGTCCCAGAGTATTGCGGATACATTGGTATGACATTGAGTTCTTCAATCTCTTTTGATAATAATGTATCTAGAGCAGTTTCTATACTCGGTTCACTATATGACATTCCGATTGTAACTTCCACTTCTGGACATATATTTTTCAAATTTTCCATTTGTTTCTCAGTATATTCCAAAAGAGGAAATCCATTTTCAGTACAAATTTTTTGATAGAGTTTTGCTGATTTTTTTGGACGTATATTCAAGATAATACCGTTCAAAATCGGTTTCCAAATTATAGGATGTAATTTTATTACTCTTCTATCTGAT
This sequence comes from Enterococcus sp. AZ119, assembly GCF_050546175.1. Lineage (NCBI taxonomy): Bacteria > Bacillati > Bacillota > Bacilli > Lactobacillales > Enterococcaceae > Enterococcus > Enterococcus sp. AZ119. The sequence goes on from NZ_CP172951.1 coordinate 1,688,280, forward strand.
AAAAAAGTTTTTAAATACTTCCTTACTTCCGTCTTGGAAGAATCTTTTGGTGTTCCTAAATTCACTAAGAGAATTCCTGTTCTTTTCAAAATAATTCACTACCTGTCTAATTCTATTATCGACCATGATGAATTCGAACCATCGACCGAATAGTCATGAGCCGTTTGCTCTAACCAGCTGAGCTAATGGTCCAAGTAATAACTAGCTTATTGGGGATAAAATAGTTCTTACTAGTTATAGCTTAATATATAACAATTTTACTTTACTGATTTTCAATTTTCAACAAAAAAACGACCACCTTATTGAGAAAAGGCGGTCTGCGTGAAAAAATAAGAGTTTAAATATGTATAGATATTTTACAATATCTATTTTTTGAGTTCAATATTTTTATGTAAAAAAAGCCGCCTCATTGGGGTAAGGCGACAAGAGGTAGTAATAAAATGAAAAATAAAATTGTTTGGTAAAGATATTTTACCTCTTTCTTTTTTTAATTTCAAGTTTTCATTTTACAAAACAATTGTATTTTATTTATAATTCAAATATACAACTGTATTAAAAACACCTACTAAACATACACAACTTGGGGAAGTATTGTGCGTCTTAAGTAGGTGTTTTCTATATACACAAGATAATTTCGTTTTAACTACTATGATAAATTCGAACCATCAACCTAATGGTCATGAGCCGTATGCTCTAACTAGCTAAGCTAACAATTTTTAAATAAAAAATAACAGATCCTTTAACATGTAAAGAATCTGTTTAGAAAAAAGAGTATGCCATAAATCCTTGTCTTAAGTTTAACACAAAGACCCTAATCTAAACTAGGGTCTTTTTATTGGTACATCGATAATAGTTTCTCATAACTAATTACTGTTTTTTCTTTTTTGTTTTTTGGCTTAGAACTGTCTATAATATTAATTACTGCTGAATTAATTAATAAAACAGCTATTATACCACTTCTAATTTCTTTTCTGTAAATAAATGATACTTTCTGTCCTTCTTCAAACTGTTTACTTTTATCTGATGGTATAACTTCTTTCCATGTTCCAAATCCCATATGATGATCTCCTTTCGTTTTCAACATTCAGAGCCTATCAATTTAATCTTATAAAAAAAACGTTCCAATTAAATTGGAACGTTTTACCAAAACCTTTATTATGCTTTAAAAATATTAACAGCTTGCATACCGCGCTGTCCTTCTTCAATATCAAAAGTTACTGCTTGTCCTTCTTCTAATGACTTAAAACCATCCGCTTGAATTGCTGAAAAATGAGCAAATACATCATTGCCATCTTCACCTGTAATAAATCCAAAACCTTTGTCTGAGTTAAACCACTTTACTGTACCGTTGTTCATATATGTTTCCTCCTTGTGCATACCCTGTATGCGATTTGTTGCAAAAAATGTTTGATAAGCAAAAGGAGAATTATAGTCTTATGTATAGCGCTCTCGTTACATGTCAAAATTGATTACTTATTTATAATACCATACTATTTCCTATAAAGCAAATGAGTGTATTAAAACATGATGGACCAATACTATAAAAAGGTTATAATCCATCTACTCTAGACATGAAATATAAATATACGATACAAAAACCCCCTTGCACAATTATGATACAAGGGGCCTGTAGTCTTTTACTACAAGTAATTGCTTTATTATTCTAGCAAATTAGTTTTGTTAATTCAACCAATAAAATCATTCACGACTTATTAACAAAATTGTGTTTGGCTTTAAATTAGAACTGGGATATTAAGGAATATCGCTAAAGTAGCTATACTACACTTTTCCACTTATTTAAAAGGAAACTGTTCTCAAGTAATAGTAGCTTAGAAATAGTCTAATTCTATTTTTATTAGGATAAATTCCGTACACATTATCCTTTTCATAAATTCAAGCTTAACCTTGTTATAAAAAAAGAAAATCGGTTATGATTAACAAGTAAAATCTAAAAAAAACACCTACCGCACAGTCAACTGCTTGGGGAAGTACGTGCATCTGTGGTAGGTGTTTTCTTATGTAATACAATAGCTTTAAACTAAGCTACTTATTAGTAAAATTAAAATGCTCCTACCTAAGAACTTGTCATAAGATAGGAGCACCTCTTTTCTAAATCGAAAAGAGTCATAATATGAAAAGGTAACTCTATTGTAAATGAGCTACCTCTAAATTTCAACTGATTTTGCAAAAAATCAATGGCTCAATGTTTGACCAGGATAAATCAAGTTAGGATTTGCTAATCCGTTTAATGCAGCTAAGGTTTGATAAGTCGTACCAAGCTTAGCTGCAATACTTGATAAATTATCACCGTATTGAACTGTGTAAATGTTGCTTACTACTGATCCATTTACTTTCAAAATTTGGCCAGGGTAAATAAGATTTGGATTTGTCAATCCATTTAATGCAGCCAATGTTTGATAGTTTGTTCCGTATTGATAAGCAATGCTTGATAATGTTTCGCCATATTGTACCACATGAGTCGCTTCTGGTTGTTTATCAGGAACAGTTGCCGCATCTGGCAATAATTCAATATCGCCTTTGCTAATCCATGACAAGATACCTTCTAGCAATACTCTGCTTCCAGTTACTTCTTGCACTTTATAGCTGTTTCCTTTTACCCAATCTGGAATAGCTTCGCCAGTTGCCCAAGCATCTACATTAAATTTTACTTTGACGGTATCACCAACTTTTACTGCAGAAGTAGGTGTTTTTTCAACTTCTTTACCTTCTTCAATAGCTGGTGTGTTTGTTTCTGGTTGGTTATTTTTTGTATAACCATTATCGGTAATACCTGTTAAATCAACGTTACCATCTAGCCCTCCTGCAACGTAGGTTGACGTGAACTGAAAAATACCGATATTTTCAAATGAAGGAAAATAATTGTAATTTGGATAAGGTGTCACTTCATAATCTGGATATTCTGCCATCCATAATTGATACTTCTTTGCAATTCGTGATAGATCATAAGCTGAAGTAAGATACCCTTTGTATCCGTAAAGCATCGGTGTATATCCAGCCTCTTTGATGTAGTCTAACGCCCATAGCGTTACATCCGTCGATTGAACGCCGTCTTCCGCATCTAAGGCGACAATTGATCCCTTTGGTGTTTGAACTTTAGGTAAAAAGTAATCTAATACTTGCTTTGCATTTTCATAGGTAAGAACATTTTGCCACCATACATACGTATGCGCTCGTTTACCTTGAGCAATCGTACTAGCTACTTGACTAGAATAAGTAACTTGATCATAAATCCCATAGTTGTTTTGCCCACCAATTTGTGAAATTGAGAATTTATCATGTGCATAACCAAATGTTGCTTGATACCCATTCCAAATAGACAAATCAACGCCTTGGTCTCCTTTTGCAGCAAATGTGCTAACTGGTGATACAAAAAATAAGACTACCAGTAATGTTGCCAATAGTTTCTTTTTCATTTATTTATCTCCTTTCCTATCTGATAATCCAGGTGTTGTGGGATCTGTCACAATACCTAGAATAGTTAGCACAACAAATAATGCATTAACAACATCTAGCAGTTGCTTATTAATCATTTCAATTTGAAATTTATATCCAAAAGGAACGGCTACTACTTGAATTAATAATAGAACTGCTGGAATAATCGAAAGCCAAAATTGTTTGTTCTTTATTCTTGATTTCCAATTAATCATTTTTATTTCCTCCAATCCCTCTAAAGAGGGTTTTATTTTGCTCTTCCAATCGGCTAATGCGTATTTCATGGTTATTTAAACGTTCAACAGCTTCCTTTAGTTCTTTCATGCTATCTTCTAATTGAGAAAAGACATGATAAAATTTCATTAATGCGAAAATAATTCCGCCTAAGAATGTAATCACTGCTAACCATTGTTCTACTGTTAAGTTCATCCTGCACCTACTTTCTACTTACAAGAAAAACCGCTTAGCTTTCGCTAAACGGTTCCCCACAAATTTTTGTGTATTCTTCTTTTGTTAAGCAATTCATATTCACGTAATCTACTAAATCTTGTTTTGTATAACAATTCCAATCATACAACTGTTTAATATTATCGAAACCTGGAAAAGCATTCGTTTTCATCTTATTCCGCTCCTTTCGTAAGTTCAGCGACTTGTTTCATCAATTCGCCAGTCATTCTTTGTGTTTGTTGAATAACTTGATTCTGCTGAGAAACTTGCTTCATTAATTCCGCATTTTGCTTTTGTAAAAGTTCCAATTCCGTAGGTGGCGTTGGCTCTGGTTCTGGCACATTATCAGGATCGTATATTAAGCTTGTTCCGTCCCAGCGATAATTAAAAAAATCTGTTGGCTCTTTTTCTACTTCAAGTTCAATTTTATTCGGTTGTTCCATTGTGGAATATCCGTCTAAATAACCTTGAATATCATCAATCCAAATTTTCATGTTCTCTTTCCTCCTAGTATTCATAAATCGCACTTAACGCAAACATTTTACTGCCTGAACCAGCCGTATCACTAGAAGAGGCATTTAAGTCGTTTCCAGTAATTTTAGTATCCTTAATATATAAATATTTCCGTACTAAATTAGTATAGTATCCATGTAAAAGGAAAATAACTCCCCCAGAACCTGGATTCTGCGCATGCTGTTTAGGCACTAAGAAAAAGTGATAACACGCACCGTTCAAAGCTCCTTCTTTGGTATATTCTTGCCATTGTAAAATCCAACCATTCTCACACTGTGAAAGAGACTTAGAAGGTACTTGCCCATTTCCTGCAGCTCCGCCATACCATGCACCTGTCCACAACGGTTCTTTTTTGGTAATTTTTTGATATGCTTTGTCCGCATCTATTTTTTTTATATAAGATTCAAGCCCATCAATTGCGGCAGTATGTGTTTTAAGATAGACTGGTTTTCCTTTTTCTTTTAATTGAACAATATCTGTTGTCATTACACTTCCCCTACCTTTTCAAACGTAATTGCTGGCAATCCATCTAGCTTTGTTTTATCTTCTTTAGACATCAAGCCATTTTTTATTGAGGTTGCAACGTCTGTCGTTGTTGCATTTTGCCCTGCTGGACCTTGCGGACCAACGTCTCCTTTATCTCCTTTTGGACCTTGTGGACCTGGGTCTCCCTTTTCACCTTTCAATACTTCTGGTTTCCCTTCCACAGCATTCCAATGTGTTTGAGGAAATACCTGTGTTCCTCCTTGTTTTACTTTAACAATATCTGTCATTCAACTTCCCCTACTCTCTCAAACGTAATATCAGGTATTCTGTCAATGGCTTCTTGAACTTTTTGGTCAACATATTGTTGATTCACTCCGCCGCCATCGCCACCACCAGTTGCTGAAATAACACCATCTTCTGAAATAGAAATATTCGCTCCAGCAGTATAACCTTTCAACTCTTCCAGTTTCGATTTTAGTTCAGTGGTGAAATTTTGATCTGTTTGCTTTACCGCAGACAACGTTCCGTCTTCTGTAATTTCTAACAGTTGGCCAACCTTTATTCCGCCCAGTTCATCTGCGGTAGCGATTGGAAGAATGTACACGCCTCCCTCGCCATTTGACAACCGTTGAAACATTTCAGCAGTGATAATACCGTCTGTTTCTTCTGTCGCATAAGGAAGTTCTGTCAGTGCATTTTCTAAGCCTAGATCTGCTTTAGTGATAATTACTGCCCCAGTATATCCATTAACAGATAATACTTTTGATTGACCCGCAATAATTTTTTCTAATCCTCGAACAGCGGATGCATGTGTAATAGGATAAAACTGACGTTCCACGCCATTTTCATCGGTTTCCATCATTCGTTTTGCTTTAACCACTTATTTCACCCACTTTTTCAAACACATAAGCGTTCTGTTTTGTATCATCAACTGTTGCGATAACCAATGCCCCATCGATCGCAGGATAATCAACTGTTCCAACAATTTCTGTTTCATGATTCAGTGAAAAAGCATCATCTTGTAAAATAATCAAGTCACTTATTTCGCCATATTCTAACGTATATAAGCGTTTCTCTAATTTCTGATACAAATATTCCATATCTGCCAATAAACGTTCAGAAATTGAATTATGGCGCACTCCTTGAATGTCTACACGTGCATCCATTAGCTCGGCTAACATCGTACCGCCAGGATCAATCGTTTTTAAAATATCTTTGATTGATTCGAACCATGAAGTGAAATCTGTTTTTTGCGCATCTCGCCACGCTTCGAACTCTTCTTTTCTAGCATTCATCCAATCAGTAAAATCACCCTTATTTTCGTTGATAAAAGCGTTCATGTCCGCGATTAAATCTTCAATGGACTGCCAATAAGAACCCATTTCACCTTCTGTTTTCGAAGCAGCATTCACTACAAAGTAAGAAAAGTTTTGCGTTGCACCAATCAGGTTATCACCTTTATGAATACTGAAATATGCTTCTTGTCTGTGTAACGACTGCATAGAATATTCATCAAAGGTATACTGAATAATCCCTTTTTTGGCATTCACAATTTTTGCTGAACGTTGAATCGGATATTTATTATCAATAACCGATTCAAAAAAAACTTCGCAACCTGTTAAATCAAGTGGCAAAGCATTTTCAACTAGTATGGCTTCTAAGACTTCTGTGTTTCGATTTCCTTGTCGTACATTCTGAATCCCAATGTAATTGTAAGGTTCAGTTGTACTTAGCGTTGCTTGCCATTTAACCATTGAAAAATCCTCCTTTCGTTATTTTGGTGGAATAACAATCGATTGAATAGAATTAGCAAAATATAATCGGTCATATTTTGCGACAATTTGCCCTTGCTCGGCGTTCTGTTCTATGGTTTGGATACGTCCGTTATTTAAGCCGTAAATCACGCCCGTGTGACCATATGTTGGGTCTACTGTCCAACCTGTTCCCCATTGGCCACCTCGTCTAATATTGACGATTGCTCCTACCACTAAATCTTGATACGTTGGATTTTGGATTACTCGCCAACCTACCGCATTCCAATCATATGCTTCACCAATATCTGCAGCAGATGATGTATCACCAATTACATGTGAAAAGCCATAAATTGTTCCTGCACCTAAACCACAGCCGCCCATAAAACCAGAATATTCGGCTGGAACGGCATAACATTGCCCATTACCAAGCCATTTGCCCATTAAGGTCTCCAAATGTTCTATGCCAGCTTTTCCTGTTGCAGTAGAAGCTTTCAAATCTTTGAATTTGTCATACCATACTTGTGCATAGGTTTGTCTTTCTGGATGTGCTGCAGCTGGACGTTCAAAGTTTAATTCAAACGCATAAGCAGCTGTTTTAGACGAGCTGACAACTTTAAATTCATCAACTGTTAATGGACTTACTTGTCCTAACCATTGCCCATTGAACATACACCAATTAATTAATTGAGCTTGGGCTAATGACGTCCTATAGTCTTGTTTGATACCTGCAGCTGCGATTAAGCGTTGTACATATTCTCGGCCATTCCAAGTTGGTGCGCCTACCAATGGATATGCTGAACCGTCCCATTGAACCCATCCGTAAGCTGGACCGCCTATTTGTTCGGTATCTGGGTTCATACTTGGACCAACTTCTCCTTGTACATTTCCAAGGATACCTGCAGCAGCTGCTTTGCTGTATCCGTTAGCTAATAGGTAACTCCATAAGTCCCAAGCAAATTTATCTGCATCGCTTGTAACTTCTGATGGATAACCACCTGTTCCAGCTCCAGAACCGCCACCACCATTTTGACCAGGTATAACTTCTTTGCCGCCCACAATCAATCGATCAACTGTCAGAATTGCTTTACTTCCATTTGGACCAAAAAAGTTAAAATTATTTCCAACAAAAAACTGTGTAGGACCAGTAATTAAATGTCCTGTGCCTGATTGGTTAGACAAACCAATAATTTTTTGGGGATTATCTGCGACTAATAGTAATGAATTCCCATCAGAAACTACAGGATTTCCATTTTTATCTGCTAACCCTGGAAAAGGATTTCCCTTTGTTCCCATCGTGCCAACGTGACTATTACCATTCCAAAACTCCATCCCTTTTTTAGTTAATTCCATGATTTTTTTCTTATTATTCCAAGCTTGTAAAGTACCGTTTACCATACGTAAAATATCTCCACAGCTATTAAATGATGTTTCAAAAATATTAGATTTTATTTTGCCAGCTCCTATAAAGTCCGCATTCAATACTCCATTAATTCCCCACGCATTTTTAAATGGACCTTTCCAACCAGTTCTTGAGAATCCAATTCCTTTGTTATTAATTGCAATCACATCTTTTGCAGTATCCGTGGATTCCGTATCTAAGTAATAATGGGTATTAGGTCGATTTTTAGGATATTGAAGTATACTTCCACCTTCAACACCGTTAATCAAATTAGTAATATAATCTACAAAATCACTCATATACTCTTTTTTTGTCAATGTTTTTATAGCTTCTTGAAAGTCTTGGCTTTGCTGTTTATAAAAAGCAACTTGGATATCTCCCGCAGTGATTTTTATTGTTTTTTCTGCTAAAGCATCATAGACAATTCCTGTAACTTTCGTTTGAATGTCAATATCATAAAGCTTGTGGTATACAGTGAATGTATCGAATAAATTATAGTTACGCATCTTAGCAAATTCTTTTGCTTCTTCTGAATCTGTAAGTTTCTCAATTTCTAATTCAATAGAAACTTTAGGCTTATCACTTCCTGGATATAATGTAGTGAAGTATTTACTTGCCACTTTATTTAAGCTAGCTATATCTTTTACTCCTTGATCTTCAGTAAACTGAATGTATTGAGCGTAAACATCAGGATACTTACTGATATATTCGCTTTTAACTGCATTTCCATAAATCCGTTGAGAAGTTCCGTCTGCTCCACTTTGAAGCTCTGCAAATGGCAAAACTTTAGTAACAATTGATTGCCAATCAAATTTAATGGTTAATCCTTTTAAATCTTTACCATAACGAACAGTTCCAACGTTATCTCGTCCTCTACGCCTTAGCAAAGATAATTTAAAAGGCTCTCGTTTTATTTCTCCGCCCCAGTATTGAAGTAGAGAACCTTGTTCCCCTGCAATACAATTCAATACATTTCTAGCTTCAAATGTAGTGCTAGAAGCTGTATTTATATCAGAATATAGTTTGATATCACAAGGTTCGTCCATGTTCTGTTCGATTAATTTCATTGCTTCTGCACCATTACGATTATCAACTGTTACTAGCCTCACTTGTCTGTTTCCTAGCTTATAAGTACGAGATTGGGCATAAATAACAATGCTATTAGTAAAAGTATCTTTAAACGTTTGTTTGATCTCAAAAATGTGGTATTCTTCTAAGTCATTTGGCTTTGCTTTAATTTGATAGCCATTTTCGAAATAATCACTAAATCTGCTAATCGCTGGATAGTCCATTTCTAGTTCATATTTTCCGTTTGCTTCTTCAGTGATTTCGCAACGTGTCGCATCAACAAGACGTCCTAATCCATTTGTTGAAAAATCTTTTTCTCCAGGTTTAAAAATAACTGGAATCAAACCTTTCGCCTCCAATTCGGCTGAACCTTAAACTCTGTTACTTTACCAGTCCAGCGAAAATTATTCTCTCCACATTTTAAAATCGGATAATCTTTAAAAAGTGTTTTATGATCCAAGATTTCAAATGCTCCGCCTGATTTTCTATAAGCTTCTTGTTTTTCTGAATCTATAATGATGTCACCGTTAATTGCTTTTAATGAATATGATTGATTATTGATAAAAAAAGAAATATCCCCAGACCCCAAAATCTGAATAATGGGTTCTGAAGGATATTTTTCTGTATTGATTAACTGATTAGGATTACTTATCCAATATTGGCCAATACGATTTTTCTTAAAAGGTCGGATACTTACAGTAAATTCAAAAGGAATTAAAAACCCGCTTTTTCTTGTTCCTGTAAATTTTGGTGGACTCGTTACAATCGCCTGATAAATATAATGCTCATCAAAATAAACAATAAAATCAGAATAGTTTCCCATATCGAGCCAAAAGGAAATTTCATCTTCTAAAAAAGAAACTTCTTGTAAAGTATTTGCTTTCGCATAGCATGTAATGGTACGTTCTACATTTTTATAATATGCAAAATCAACGGCTATTGAATCATTACCCATTCGCTCCCTAAGCTCTACCACACGTCCTGCAGAAAGTCGTTCAGGTCTTTCTCTCATAAATACATTGAATTCAGAACTATGTTTTCCATTAAGAAAAAACTGTCCTCTTTTAAATTCCACCAAAAGCACCCCCCGTTGCATCACTATCTCTATTTTTAACAATTTGAATATACTTAACGAGGTCTTTAGCCATATCCATTAATTGTTTTTCATTTAATTTTCCCATAGCTTGTATATTGATATTGAAAGTATCACCGCCAATATTAGTCGTAGCATTACCTTTATTTTTAGCTAAGCTTTCTGTTTGAGCTCCTTGTTGGTTGATATATCTGCCAGTAGTAGAAAAATTTGGTAACTCTGTTGGTAAATCGGTCATTTTTTTCACTGATTTGTCAAGCGTTACTTTTTCTTGGTCAATACCAGCTACAACACCTAATACAATATTTTTACCAATCATATCCCGCATCCATCTTGAAGGTGAATGAATGCCTAAAGCACCTTTGATTTTTTCTTTAATATTACCAGCAACTTCTTTAATTTTTTTATTCACAGCACCAATCATTGAACCAATACCGTTAACTAATCCTTGGATAATATTTTTACCAATTTCAAATAAATCGATATGGCGCATATCATTAAAGGTTTGCTTCACATTTTCAACAGTATCACTAACGCTTCTTTTAAGATTATTCCACGCATTTTTAGCACCTTGTACCAAATTGTTGAAAATATTAATTGTTCCCTGTTTTAAGTTTTCCCAACCGTTAATGATGCCGTCTTTTATACCTGTCACAAGATCAACAATCCACTGTTTAAAATTATTCCAGGTATCTTTTGACCATTGAACAGTTGCGTTAAATGTATCAACTGTGCCTTGTTTTAAGTTATTCCAACCATCAATTACACCATTTTTAATGTTTTCTACTGTTTCAAAGAACCAAGTTTTCAAACTTTCCCATATTCTAATTGCTTCAAATTTAATATTTATCCACGTTTCGATGATAGAATATTTAATTTCAATCCAAACGTTGATCGCTCCATATTTAATGTCAATCCAGAGTAAGGTGAAAAATAACTTCACATCAATCCAAATCTTTTTAATTGTCAACATCAATCCATTAAAAATAGAAGTGACTGAATAGGAAATAGCTGTAACAGTGTTATAAAAGATATTTTTAATCCCGAACCAAATAGTCTGAGCAGCTTCAGCAATATTATCCCAAACGGCAATCATGTTTTCTTTTGCCTCTTCCCATCCGCCTGTGATCATTGATGTAATGAAAAGAATTGGAGCTAATAGAACATTTTTTAGAATGGTGACGACATTTTCAGCGATCATTTTGACATTTTCAATGTTCGCTTTCATAGCGTTAACAACCATTTTAAACGCATTTTTGATTCCTGTTACATATGGACCAATATATTTCCAGACAAAATCAAATGCTGTTGTGAAAACATCTGATATTGATTTTCCAACACCCTTAAACCAATCTTTCACATTATCAAAGCCATTTTTAAAACTTTCTCCAACACTTTTAGCACTGTCAGCAGCACTTTGTTTAATATTTTCCCATGTATTTTTTGAGCCTTCTTTTGTTGAATTCCAAAGTCCACTGAAAAATTCCTTGGTACCGTTCCACTTATTTTTAACCCAGTCGGCTGCATTTCCAGGTACTTCTTTCATCCATGTGCCAGCATTCGAAAAAGCCTCTTTTGTGCCATCCCACATGTTACTGAAAAATTTCATTGTGGAATCCCAAGCTTTCACAACTGTTTCTGCAGCACTAGAAATAAATTCTTGTATATTTTTCCAAATATTTTTAACAGCATCCCTAAACCCTTCGTTAGTCTTCCAAAGATAAATAAATCCTGTAACTAAACCTACAACTGCAGCTAAAATAGCGACAAATGGATTCGCCAACATAGTTGAATTAAATATCGCTTGCGCAATTGATAATCCTTCTGTTGCTTTTTGCCAAGCCGTGAATGCTGCACTTACTTTTTTAGCAAGCATCAACGTTCCAATACTGCCAGCTAAACCTGCAAGCAATGAAGCATAAGGTTTTAACGTATCATACAATTTTTTGGCTGTTTTAATCATTGGCGGAATCATCTCGGCAAATTTAGATAAAGCTGCTTCCATTTTTGCCCCTTTGTCAGCAATGATTTCACTAATACTTCCAAAACCTGCACTTTTTAAGCCTTCGTCAATTTTAGTTACAACGTTAGCCACACCACGAACGATTGCAGTCTTCATGTTAGCTAAACCTGTTTTAATACCAGCGGTAGAATCTTTAGCAATCTGTTCTAATGATTTAAGACCGCCACCGCCTTCTTTATTTAATTTGATTAAAGCATCTTGAAATTCTTCAACTGAAATTGAGCCATCAGAAAGCCCTGCTTTCATCTGTCCAGCTGTTAATCCCATCTGTTTTGCTAAAGCGTTTAATGCTGGTCCTAAACCACTATTAATCATTGAATTCCAAGTTTCAGCATCTACTTTACCATTTGAGAACGATTGGGACAGCTGGATAATAGCATTTTCTACCATTTCAGCAGAACCACCAAAACCGAGGATACCGTTATTTAAAGCTGCGAAAATCTGTTCTGATTTACCTAAATCATTTGTTGATGAAGCGATTAATTGAACACCTTTAATAGCGCTATCTAACGGCGTAGGCAGCCCTTGGATACTTTTCTTTAAGCTATCCATTGTTTTAGATGTTTCACCAGCTGAAAAGCCCATATTTTCAAACACACGATTTGCGTTATTTAACGTATCTACACGATTAATGGCCCCGTCGATGTTGCTGGTAATCAATCCAATACCTTTAGAGATAATTTTAGTTGCTCCGCTAGCTAAAAAGTTACCAACAAAAGACGTCCATATGCTCCCAAGAGATCGGCCGCCTTTTTGTCCTGTTCTATCAACTTCAACATCAAAGCCTTGTAACTTTTTTACTGCTGAATTTAATCCTTGTGAAAAGCCAGATTCATCCAGTATCATTTTTAAGACTAAGTCTTCATTGTTCAAAAAGTACCCCCTCCCTCTTAGAACATAGTATTTTCATCAAGATATTTGATATTTTCAAATTCGTCTACAGCATCTTTAAATGCATAAATTTTCAAAAGCTCGTTTAAATCTGTGTTTTCGATCTCATTTAAAGTCCACCCATTCTCAAGAAGCGAACTTTTTAGTTCTGCTTCTCGATATTGTGGCGTGTACTTAAAATGAGGATGATATAAAAGTTCCGTTACTTTTTTTTCTGTTCAGAATAAATTGCATCATAACCAGAAGTAACAGAACCTAACAATTGAGCTGTAATTTTCAATAATTCACGAGCATCCATACCGTCAATATATTCTTGTCCAGTAAACTGTTTTTCAAAAATAACGTCAGCAATAAAGTCATAGCATTCTCTTAAAATAGGACGAATTGCTTCCATATCATTTGTTTTTGTTGCTTCTTCTAACCTGATTTGTAAATCCGTACCTGTATCCATGACTGAACCTGGTAAAAATTCTGCCGACGTGAATTGTTTTGTAGTATATTTGCTTCCATCTTTAATCATTAATTTAATTTTTTGTTGAAATTTACTTGCCATTTTAATTCCTCCATATAAAATAGGACGACAAGGTCGTCCTAAACTGTTATTTTTAATCTGCTGTTGTTACATTTAATGTACATTTTGCGGTAAAGTTACCATCTTCTGTTGTGACTACGATTTCCGTTGTCCCTTCTCCTACAGCAGTAACCTTCCCTTGAATTGGTGTTACAGTTCCAATAGCCTCACTTTCTGAACGGAACTGATATTTTTTATTTGAGGCGTTATCTGGTGTAATTGTCGGTGTTAAGGTTGCTGTTTGGCCAACTTTTAAATTTAACTCTGTTTGGTCTAAAGTTACACCAGTAACAGCAGTAGTATTTTCTTTACGTGGATCCATTACCTCAGTAAACCAGTTTTTAATCATCTCTAAGTCAACACCTTCATCGTCTTCATCCACGGAATACATATAACCCAACCCTGGAACATCAACGAAAGACCCCGTCCATTCTGGATGGGTATAAGATACTGAACTTCCTTCTAATGTAGATGTTTCATCAGATGTTAAAGCAAATTTTCCTTTATAGAAAATCGTATAGCGATATTTACCGTTCGATTTTCGGCGACGATAAGCAAATGCGCCATCTGATGCAATATCATCCGCAGACCGCAATACGCCACCCTTTAATTTTTTTCCCCCTGTAATTTCAGCTAAAACTTCATTTTGGTAGCCGTTTGTTTCTAAAGTAACTTCTGCACCACCAAATGCAACATACTGATCTTGAACTACACTATCGCCATAGTCAGGCGTTGTTTCTGTTGTAACATCTGGTTTGATACTTACAGCAGTACCGATTGTAATTGGCGCTCCGTAAACTGGAAAAGCGCCCGTTTCGTCTGTTAGTGGGAACCACGTTGGCTTCTCTACAGAAATGACACTTACATTTTTCTTTTTTGCCATCTATTTTTCACTCCATTCAATTAATTGAGGGAACGCAACATTAAAATTGATATGTTGAATTCCGTCTGTTTTAAACGTTTGATAATCTTCTGGAAACAATTCGTTTCCGTCCAAATTCAACACATTAAAAAAAGCCCCACAGCTTTCTGTTAGGCTTTTTACTAATTGTTTATCTTTCTTACTATCAACCAGTGCAATATCAACATTGTATGCTTTATTTTGAACGTTTTGACCTACATTATCAGTCATGCTTTCTTCTACGCTCAAAACGAAATAAAACGGTTCTGACGATTGCATCACATTATCAAGATAGATAGGTGCATCCGAGAACTGTTTTATTGTGTCAGTAAGCATTTTTAAAATTTTATCGTACATATCTATCCTTTCTTAACAATGATAATCGCCATTTGTTTAAATCGTTTCGGAATATATGTTGCATTAGCTAATTTATTAGATTTTTGCAACATAAATCTGCCTTTAACAAATCCGCCATTTTTTGTTCGGTGGCCATCGTTTACATATCTAAAGTATTTTTCATTATTAATCAATGCTCCCACGATACGACCACTAGACAACTTTCTAGCTTTAATGATTCGATAGCCTCGTCTTAAATCACCCGATTTAATTGGTGTCATAGGTACAATTAACTGATAAATTTTAGCTAACGAATCATTCACCATTGCAGCACCTTCTTTTTCAGCAATGGGTGTCATTTTCTTTAAATTTGCAATAACTTTATCAGCATTTGATTTCATTCTAAGATCGCTTTTACTCATCAATTGAACTTCCTGATAGCACTACTTCTATATGGCTTGGATAATAAAAAGGTTTTTTTGAAAATAACACATGTTTTTGACCTGTACCTTGAGTAATAGTTATTCTATCTCCTTTTTTAACTTTTATATTAGGTTCTAAAAAAAGTTTTTGTTCTTCATAAGAGATATTAAACGCTTCTTTGTTTTCTATTACAGGTAAGTTCCCCATACTTCCTTGAGAGAAAGCACAGGGTAACTTGCCAACATGAATTGGAAAATAAACTTGTTCAGTAATCCCACTTTCCGTATTTTCAATATCGCTCATTCTCTCAATAACACAGGTATCAAAATAAGTAGCTGCTAAAATTTCTGCTTCATTCAATAGAAAAACACCCCGCTATCACAGCCTAAAATACGTTTAATAGCACTGCTATAGTTCTTCATGAGTGATTGTATGTCTTTTGATTCAACTACATAACTAATTGATGTATCACCACGTTTTACACTAGCTACAGACTTATCTATTTCGTTTTTTAAAGCTTTGTAGATAACCTCAATTATAAGTTGTTCAAACTCGTCCCAAGCAATATCAATTTTGCAAGTATTGTAAGAATTGATTTCAAAGATAACAAGGTTTAAAACAGACAAAATCCTATCTTCAGAAGCGTTAGGTAGCATCAATTGAATTTTCTCAACGATTTCTTCTTTTTTTTCATCAACCATAAAGCATCATTACCTAAACTTTAAAAGTATCTGCAGCACGTTCTAATATCTCAATAGCTTCTTTGTCATCTTCTGAAACTACAAATTCATTATTTTCGTTTGCTGTGATAAATTTTTTTGTTTTAGGATGCATAAAGCCCACAAAGTTTTTCTTGTCAAGCACACGATAGGTTACTTCTTTTTTTGCTGTTGCCATTTTTAATTTCCTCCTTCGTTATTATATTTTAGGCTTTCAAGTTCAAGATTGCTCCAGAATTAGAAGCTTTGTATTCAATTGAATACTCACCAACTAATCCAATCCGTCTTGAATCTGTTGTTTTTGCTAATTCTTCCGCACGCCATTCACGTAGTGGACGTAATTTTACATAATTAGTATCAATAGCTGCGATTGTTCCATTAGGTAAATTAGGTTCAATTAACGCAATTCCTGAGCCGTAATTTGAGACAATATTTCCAAGTTGCAATCCAAAAGTAAGTTTATCGCCAAATTGCACAATTTTTGTTGATTTTTCATCCAACTGATCAGTCATTAATTCTTGCATATCAGGTGCTACTAAACATAATTTTTCGCCCATGTATCCTTTTTGGAACATTGTTTTAAATAAGGCATCAATATCTTTTCTTGTTACTGCCCCCGCAGCTGCTGTTTCGACTTTATTCGTTGAGCTAATCAAATTTAAAATTCCGTTCATCTGACGACCTTTAGAACCAGATTCATCAGCCTTTACACCAACAATCAATTTACGATTTAAGTCAATTTTCATTTCTGTAGCACGAAGAGCTACTTGGCTATTCAATTCATTTCCTACACCATCTACATTAATAGCATCTAATGTGCCAGATACAGAAGTTGATTTTCTGAAAATTTCAGTATAGTTGTTAAACCATGTACGATCAGATTCCGCATCTGCGTATTCTCCGCCTTCTAATTGAGCAGATGAATCATCATTATTCATGCCGTATTCTCGCCATTTAATCTCAGTTGACTTGGCAGCTTCAACTTTGCCTGCGCCTAACAAATAGCTTAAAAATGGTGTATTTGGAACTTGTAATGCATTAACTTCCTGTGAAATATCTAAATACTCAAGATTATTTAATGAACTTTTTTTCATTTGTAGTTTCCTCCTAATCGATAAATGCTTGTAATTTTTGTCCTAATGCTGCCTCTGGATTTTCAAACGATTTTGTTTGATTACCAGTTACCATGTTGGTTTGTTGCGATTTATTACCAAAAGCTTTAGTCATTTCTACATTTTTAATAGCTTCTGCATGCTTATCATTTATTGCTTCTAAAAGCTCTGTAAAGCCTTCTACAGCCTTCTTAGTAAATTCAGTATCTGAACTAACAAGATTATTTAACATAAATTGAGAAATAGAATCTTTCAAATCCCCGTCCCAATCTAAGCCAGCAATTTTTTCTGCAACAAAAGCCTTATTATCACTAGTCACACGTAATGCCTTTTCAGCTTCAAATTCAGCCTGTAATTCTTCTAATTTAATTTGTTCAGGAGTTTTATTTTTCTTAGATTCTTCATACTCCTTGATTGTTGTTTCCTTGATTTTTTCAAGATTATTTTGTTTCCAAGCTTCTAATTGTTTATCTGCAGCTGATTGTGACTGTGATTGTACAAATTTTTGTGCTTCCTCATTTGATTCTACAAATGCCTTAAAATCATCGAAAGTGAAGTTTGTACCACCGTCTTCTTCAGCAAACATTTGTAAATTCATTGGTAATAGGTTTGGTTTCATTTTGTTTCTCCTTTCGCTCCACGATTCGACTAATCGCCCCGCATTGCTTTAGATTTATTTATTGCGCCCCACCATTCAATTAAGCCCAGCATTGCGCTAGTTTAACGTCATTTCGGACAAAATAAAAAGCCTAACTTTCGTCAGACTTTAATTGCTTTTCTTCTCTTAGTAAATGCTCTTCATAATCTGCATCTAAGTAATCATAGGGATCCATCTAATCACTTCCAATTCTTATGGACCAGTTCAGCACCTAACATTTGATAATCAGTGACAGCATCTTTTACGTTTTGCAGAGTCCTAGACACAATCGAAATAGTTAATTTACTTTTTTTACCTGGTAACGAATACAAAATATCAACGTGACAATAATTACCACCCCAAACTGATTTAAGCTCATCTTTGACGATATTACCGTTGCCATCTCTCAAAGTGTGTTTGGTTAAGTATCGTTCGTTTTCTTGTTCAAAAGCTTTTTTATAGGCTTTTTCTGTACCATTGGTAACTTCTAGATTTAATACTGCTTCGAATAATCCTTTCATGATCTCACCTCCAATTTAGGGTATAAAAATAGCACTCAAAGTTATCCTTTAAGTGCTTAGTAAAGTCTGCTATGGTAATCTGACGGGACGTGGACCGATTTATTTTCTTTAATATGCTCATCAATGAATTTCGCTAATTTTTTTGCACCTAGAATAGAAAAATCGAAGTCATCACTCTTTGTTACATCGATATATTCATATATTGGAAACTCATCATGGAAATGTTGTTCATACTTTTTAACTGCATCATCAATAATAGACCATGCGCCATCTTCGCAACTAAACACTTATTTCACCGCCTTTAAAATATCATCTACTAATTTTTCCCATTGGCTTACTGCTGTCGGAAAAATCTCTTTCATTAATTCTCTTGACTTATCGTTAGCAACCACTTCTGTCATATGTGCAAAAAATTCCGTTTCTGTGCTACCTGTTGTTTGCCAATAGCGCTTGCCGTGACCAAAACCTAACGGATAGTCTCCTAGAGAACCTATAGATTCAATCATATCTGAAATAGCGGATACTGAGTTAGGATTTTCCCTAACTATTTTTGATAATCGTTCTCTAGTTTTTTGTAAGTTCTCTGTATTTTTTTTATAAATTTCCGCCCTTAAGTCATCATAAGCCTTTTTCTTATCCGCATTTCTAGGTCTATTACCTAAATCATTATAGGATGGCAAATCTCCGTTTACATATTTCCAAAAATCGCGTTCTAGCGCTTCTTTAATGTTATACTCAGAAAGTGACGATGCGTGTGTTATATGCACTTCTATAAAAGTGGTTCGTCTTCCTAGCTTTCTTTTTATCAGTTTTCCTGTCGGCATCGTATTTTTTCCTGTTAATACTTCAAGCCCAAGATGATCCAAAGCATGTCCTATCTCATGATAAACTGTTTGATAAGGATTAACACCCCTATCCCCATCAAATGATTTTTGACTAAGTTGAATTGATTTTCCTTGTGCAAATGCTCTTACTTCTTTGATGTCTTTAAACTCCAACTTATGCCCTATCACATTTATTAAGTTTAGCACCCTTTGGTCAGTTATCCCATCTAAATGATCTAAAAAATTAGAATAATTTTCTTTTCCTAAAGCTTCTTGCATGTTTGTTTTGTCTAATACGGATTTTAAATCGAGTTTAGTTGCACTAACTTTTGGATGATTTAATTTAATACCCCACTGCTTACTTGCGAATTCATCCAATAAATCACCAAACATCTCTTCATACAATTTATCTATGTCATCGCTAATTTCAGGAACAATTGGTATTTCAGTACAACGGCAACGTCCATGATACGGTGGATGCCAATCATCTTTAATCTCTTTTCCATGACGTCCACCACAAATAGAACAAACACGCTCATCTTCTGCCGACCAGCTTTGTGTTTGCTTAACACCTATATCCTTTAGCGATTTTCTTACACCTTCTACCGCAAAATGTGAATATTCCGTTCTAACAAGATTTTCAATCGAACGATTAAACTTTCCTTGTTCCAACTTAAACATACCGCTAATAACACCATCGTTTTTCATCGTTCTAAGAGCTTCCACAACTCCTTCACCACTTGCCAATGAATTAATAATGGAATTGCTCAAACGTTGCTCTAAGGTTGATATATTGCCCCATAAACGAGATGAAAATGTTTTTCCGCTCCACGGATAGTTCATGATGTTTTCTAGTTCATTCTTAGTTAAACCAGGTGCTGAACCGCCTAATAATTGTATCAACGCATTAGAATTAGAATTGTAGATTCGTTTTGTGATATTCTCTAAGTCGTTATTAAATTTACCGTTAACATCACTAGTTATTGCTTCACCTGCAAGGGTAGAAAAAATGTCTGCTCGTAATTGTAACAAGCGATTAACTTTCGCATAGTCAAAGGATGGAAAATATTCATCAATGAATTGTTTATAAGCTTCATCTGATTCCATCAACTTTTCATAGTTTTTTTCGATATACTTGCGGTACTTCTCTTGATCTTGTTTGCTAAAGTCTTCTAGCATTTCACTTTGAGTGATATCGTGTAAATCTGCTTGTGACAACAGCTGTCTTTGAATTTTAACTAAAGCACGTTCGAAAACAGATTCTAGCTCATTAAGAGTTTTCTTTTCCAGTTTCAAACGTGCTTTATCTTCTAATTCACGACGTTTTTCCCAATAACGTTCACTAGCCGTTGTTTTCTTCTTCGTCATTACCTGCACCACCTAGTTCATCATATTCACCGCTAGGATAATCTTGACCTTGTTCTAAATTCATCAAGTCCATTTCATAATCTGGGTCTTTAACAAATGGAATCTGATTAATAATTGTTCGTTTGGATACAAACGGTGAAAGTTTAGGCAATGCATCAGCAAGATAACCGATGTCTGTTGGCAAGCTACGACTGAATGTGAATACAATTTTTGACACATCAACATCTAATTTATCCCTAAATTTAATAAAGGCAGACATCGTCTCAGCTGCTTCTTTCAATCCTTCTTTAAAATACTGTTCTTTAGTATTTGTTTTAGCTTCTAGTGCAATAATTTGCCATTTGCGAGCTTCGCCAGAGCTATTAGACTTAAATACTTCATCATTGAAATCGATTGACTTAGTTACCGTGTAATAAAGCTTTTTCAGCTTATCAAGATGATACTCGTTGAAATCTTTATTAATGTCTTTCGTTACATACCCAACCTTAGCTTGTGGATCTGGCAAATTAATAATACCTAATTGTTCCATCATTCTTTGTGCTTCTTTTTCATCTAATCGTGAGCCACTAATGGCCATATAAGCAAGTTTAAACTGTTCAACTTCGTTTTGTTGGTCTGATAAGCTTCTATCAAATGCATCAGAAAGTTCTTCCGCCACTTCAAAATCGCAATAACGATTCGTGTTATTTTTAAATTCTGATAAGTAAAACGTTTCTAGCGGGTTTTCTACTTCCTCAATCAATTTAAATGTTCCAGATGCACTGACTAAATTAGATTCAACATATCTGCTATATATACATATTCTTTTTTTAGTAATGACTTTCATTTCTTCGAAAAATTTTTTTTGATGTGTATCGTATTTTTCACGAATAAAGATATCTGCATTTTCGTATTTTTCAGCTTTCCATGGTTCGATATTGCTCGCCCATAATTGCCAACCTTCCACGGTTTCAACAGGTTCTAACAAACGAAAAGCAACACCACAAGCTCCTTGAAACCGAGCTGTATCAGAATCAAGCATGGCAAACCGCATATCGTTTACTAACTCTGCTAATTTGTCGAATTCTTCAGGAGTTTTTGTCTCATTTCTGACATTCCCTGAAAACAAGTCTTTTACCTTTGAACCCATTTTTTGCAATATAGATTTGCGTTGTTCGGTAATATCATAATCCCACTTAATTGGAATGCCTGTGAAATGGTCAGCTGCTTGGTCGACAATAGTATTGTATAAACCAGCATGAAGTTTATTATTCACTTTTATAATCTCTGTGTTTGGTTTAGGTCTTCTATCGATCTCATTTTGTTCGCTTGTATAGGCTTTGTACTTACGCTCTCTATCATCAAAAAATGGCTTCATTTCAGTAATAAAATCATTAGGATCGAAAACTTCTTCATTAATTTGTGTAGAATATTTTGTTCGCACTCTTTTATACCGCTTCAAACTTAAATTGTTTTGAAACATTTTCCCACCTCCTAATATTGGATAAATCTCACATTATTTTTATCCATATCTTCACTGAAAGCATATCTTGTTGCATCAATTGTATGGTTGTCTTTATCTTCTAACCTAGGTTTAGGATTACCGTCTTTATCAGTTTGATAATCAATATTCTCAAATTCTTTAGCAATGTTAGGAGTTCTTAATGGATCAATACAAATAAAATCCAAATCGCCTAACCATTCTTCGCCATACTCAACAGAATCAGGACCTTTTTTTACTCCGAAAACTCGTGGCATACCATGTTCACTGTTTAGCTCTGCTATTGATTTAGGCTCTGCTGAATCAGCTGCAATTCTATCTGATATATATCCTTTAGACTTAGCTTTATTAGCAAATTCCCTATTACTAATTTTCACACCATAAATTTCATCAATAGCATAGATGCCATTTTTCTTTTTGTCATAATGCCATCTAACAAATGCTAATGGATCAGTAGCATAACCAAAGTCAAGACCATTTCTGATATTGTCAAAGTTAGCAGCCATTTCATCAGTAATACATCCTTTTATTACTCGTAGATTATCAAAAGGAACAACTCCTGAACCAATAGCTTTGCCGTCATACTCCCACTCAGCACGTTTCGGATTCTTAGCCCTCGTAGCATTAACTTCTTCAATAAATGCTTGAGCTATGAATGGATTATCCTTATATGTTGAATGATGAACGAAAGTATTCTCAGGTTGAAAGCTAGATTCATATTTCTTATTAACCCATGATTGTCGTCGCTTAGGAGGATTGTACGAATAAAAGAATTTATAAAAAAGACCATCTGCTAATTCACCACGTAGCAATGAGTTAGTTATGGTTTTTACATCATCTTCTGTTTTAAACTCGGCTAATTCCTCAATCCAAGCTATAGCAAATGGAAATCTTGAATCCTTTAATGACTTAATTCTTTCTGGATTCTGTGCGCCACGAAAAACAATATAATTCCCCCTAGGCTTATAGGTGATTTTCATAGGACTTTTATTTACTTTAAAATACTTAGACACACCTTGTTCTTCAATTGCCCACTTAATCTGTTCAAAAATAGATAGCTCAATCGTATTATCAACGTATCTAATGGCCACAGCATTTACAGGATATCTCATAATCAATTGAACGATTATGTGCGCTATGCCAGATGATTTACCTGACCCACGGCCACCTTTTTCAACAACATGTAATATATTTGAGTTTAATGCTACCTTCCAAGTAGTATGAAATGCTTTAGGAAGAAATTCAGATAGTTTTTTACTCATATCCATCACCTGATATATCATCAATAAAAACTGGCATATCCATGTCTCCACTTGTAGCACCTAAACTAGCTTTAGCTTTTTCAGTTTGAACTTTCGACAATTGTAATTTGGCATCATTTGCTAGCAAGGCATTCTGTTGCTTAACAGCCTTTGTTAACTGATTGCTAATTCTAGTCAACGCATCTTCAATAGCTAAGATGTCATCTAACTTTCTAAATGTTTTACGAGTTACTTGAACGTCTTGCATAACTTCACGTTTTATTTCTAGTTTTCTACCGTCTTTTTCAATCGGTGTTTTAATTTTCCTTAGCTGTTGTAACCGTTCAACTTCTTCATCATTTAGTCCTTTTTCAGCTTCTTTGATACGTTTCATCATTCTAAACTGCCGTACCTTTAATAAGCGAATCTCATCATTCAAAATAAAAAAAGGATCATCATTCAGATTAGAATAGATGTCCTTTTCTTCATCAGATAACATATCGGCAAATATTATTTCGTATTCGCCAGTTTTAATAGCGTTCTTATTACCAAGTGGTGGCGAGGCTCGGCTATTACCTTTGTTGCCTACTGCGTTCTGATTACCAAAAGGAGCGCCTCCTCGATTAGTAACGTTACCTTTTGCATTGGTAACATTACCTTTCAATTCAGCACTCCATTTATCAATCGATTTCCATTTTCTAATTTGAGAATCTGAAACATTTAACTCAGAAGCAATTTCCTTTAATTGCTTATCTCCGTTGGATTCTAGCCAAATCTTTTTAGCTTTGTCACGTCTTGGATCACGTTTCCTTGCCATTCAATACACACCACCTCGCATTCTTTTTAAGTTAAGTTTTGTTTTTCAAATTTAATGAAGTCATTTTTTACAACCTTGCTACCCTCTATCTAAAAACATATAAACATTAAACCTTTTATTATCCAATAATATTGTTATTTTCGACTAAAATAACAAGAAATAATATATTCCTCATCTATTCAATTACATAAATTTTATACCTGCAATCAATTGCCTTATATTACAAAAAATTATATAATTAAATTATCAAATTTGAAAGGATGATTTTATGTATTATTCAACTATTCGCTCGAAAGAAGGAGAGCTTCGCGCTTTAGAAAAGCTTTATGAAACCGGAAACAATCTAGATAACTTTATTCCAAATATAATTGTTTCAGATGGATCAGAAGAAATATTGAATTTAATAAATCGAAAATTCCCATTATTTTCTTTGTTAGATATCCGAGAATTAGATGCAGACAATATTGAAGCTTTAGAAGAATTACTAAAAAAACAAGAATATTCCAATCATGCAATCGTTTATCCAATTGATATTCTTCTTGAACCCATGGATAATGAAATCATTTGTGAATATGTTCGGATTCCAAAAAACAGTATAAACAGGTTTCTCTTGCAATGGTTAGTATCGAATAAAAACTTATTACCAAAAAACATTTTTATCGATTTTGAAGATATAGATGATAAAATTTCATCTCAATTAATAGAAATTGTTATTGATTTAATTGACAGTTTACCTGAAATTGATTTCATAATTCTAAGTGGTGCCGTTCCAAGCACAATACCTGTTAAATCAACAGAAAACTATCGTCTAGAAAGGTATGAAAAAGAACTATTCAATCATATAAACGATTCAACTATGTCTAATAGTTATTATGGAGATTACACTACAATTAGTCCTATTCCAATTTCAACAGATGGACCAATAATTCCCATAGTTCAGCTTAAATACACACTTGAGAATTATTATTGGTTTGTTCGCAATGGTCAACGCCGAGGAAATTACGATTTCGTATCTGTTTGTAAAGAAATTGCCCACAACGTGCCTTCTTTTAATCCAGAATATTGTTGGGGAGATGAATATATTCAGTCTGTTATTGATGCAGATGTCAATAAAGGAAATCCTTCTGTTTGGGTTTCAGTGTGTGTTAATAGGCACATTCAAATGTGCATTGATGAATTTAGTTAAAATAAACAACCAGATAGTTTCTATCTGGTTGTTTATTTTAAAAAGCTTCTTTTTTTAAATTTTCTCTTATACGTTTTTTCAGATTATTTTTTGCTGTCATTGATATTGTAGAATCTATTTTTTCGACCAAATCTTGTTTAAACATTTTTTGTATTTCTGTTTTACTATATTCTTTGGTAAATACCGACAATTGTTTCGCTAAAAATTTTATTTGGTTTGAGGAAAGCAATGACATAAAATTACTAAAAGAAATATTAGGATTTAATCTTGCTTTCCTAATAAATCGAATTTTCAAAGCATTTAACTCTTCACCACTGACCAATATAATTCCCCAATATTTTGGGACAATATAAGCAACAGATTCTACATACTTTTCACCTACAACCACATAATTTCTTTCAAAATTTAAGTCGTACTCAGTTATTTGTGAACTTAGCCTTTTCAATGAATCAAAATCACTTTTTATCTCATAGGCAGTAACATGACCATTTATTGCAACTAAATCAGCTCTTGCCTTTCCTGACGGAACCGTTACTTCTTCATATACTTGGCAATTCTTGTACGACTGTAATCTTTCGATAATGACTCTTCGAATATCTTTATCATCTAATCGCACTTTATCACCTCCAAACATTTATTAATTTTACCCATATACTAAAAAAAAATCAACATATATTTAACAACCTAACTGTTTCACAATGATCAAGAATGAAATATTCCTTTAACTTCAGAACTGATGTATCTTTTCAATATTCATATCTAGTTCCTCATATTTCGCTTAATATTATCTTGAATGTTCTTCTCATCAAAATAGCCATGCCCACAATAAACTAGCTTACAATCATCAATTTCCTTTGGTGTGGCTTCTCTCGTCATTTCGACAATAGATGCATTCTTTTTTATCTGCACAGACATTACAACACGCATTGAACCAGTTGAGCGGTTCGGCTGTGGATATTTATGTGTTAACGGTACATACCAATAACTTTTCATGTTCTCTCTCCTAATTGTTTTTATGTATATTTGTTTATTGTAAGACAAACGCTTCAATTCCTGTTATACTCACTGCAAGACAGCAACTCCTTTTTGCTTCATGTAACACTTCCAGTTATTTCAAAACATAATCTGCTGTCTGGCCACTAGATATTTTATCTGGTGGTTTTTCATGCGAAAACAATCCAAATATCCGACAAAACTTGACAGCTGTGTTACACTTGTTTTAGGTAGCACTCTTTCATAATAGCTAAAGTTCATAAACTACAAGTGACACGAGATTTTCACTAACGCTACCTAGCCACTAGATCCCATTTCTAGTGGCTTTTTTTGCACAAAAAAAGACCACTCATTTTTATTGAGTAGTCTAAAGATTTATATTAGACTGCCTAGCCAATCTAACACTTATTTAACAATACTAGGTTGCTAGCCATTTTATCCTGTTTCGCAGGCTGGCTGTTCTGAAAGGAGGTGAACCGACCGTTAAAGTAAGAAACATTTATTGACGATTCTTTTATTTAAGTAGCTATGCTACCTACTGGAACAATAGGACTCGAACCTATACCGACGGTTTTGGAGACCGCTGCTCTACCAGTTAAGCTATATCCCATTAACACTCACAAACCTGTAGAAAAAAGAGAGAGGAATTACACCCCATTTCTTTTAGTTTGAGAACGTCTGATTTGTGAGTGATCATTGCAACTTAAACTTACATAGCGCTATCTTGACAAGTGCTTTCAGCGTACGTCTACGTGTAAGCTTAATACCAAGTTTATTGCAATATTTGCTACCTAGACTAAACGAGACAGAAAGAACTGGACTTTCCACATCCTTATTCTTTATTTTTTTTGTAGGTAGCCTCCAAAGATAAGCGAAACGGAGCTAAGATAGGTAATGCATGCCTTACCTCGTTTCCTTATCTTTCGACACTACCATAGTAACATCTAAATATTGATAAAAACCGCCAACTTTCCGCCAAAAAACCGCCAAAAATTTTATTTATATGCAATTATTTTTCCATTTCGATACGCTTCGGCAAATTCAATTAAAGCCTCTGATTTCATTCGTTGAATACTTCTTTCGGAATATCCAACTTCCCTAGCTATCTTGTAATTAGAGTAATGATCCTGCACACAGAAACTATAATGCAAAATTTGTCTGCTAGTTAGGCTCAATGCCATAAGCGCAGATAAAATTGCGTCTCTTTCTGCTTCTGCATCTGCTAATTGTACTAGCGCATCTTCTGCTTTATTCCCGTGACTTTGGCTTTTAGGCATATCTGTAATAATTGGTGATTTTAAATCTATCAAAGAGCGACCAGCTATTCGCTCTAAACGTCTAAAGTTCTTCAACACATTTCTGGCATTCGCTTTTGTTTGTCGAAAATCTACTTCTCTTAGCAATTTAATCAAGTGAAATCGCTCCTTTTGTGGTATAATAATTTATAATAAACATATCATCATTTAAGAGTTGCTTAGCGGAAACTAAGTAGCTTTTTTTATTTATCCAAATATATATAAGTAATGCTTATCCTTTGCTCATCAGCGACTCTATATGATATAAATTATACTAAGAATACTATTCCAATAGCTATTCACTTCTCAGCCAGTCGGCGGAAACCGACTGGCTATTTATTTATCAAAATATTCATCACTCATACATGTTTGTAGTCAACAAATTATTGGTTGACTATAAAGAAAACAATCATAATTCTACAGTATTTTACAATCTTCCATTCGTCATCTTTCACATCATCTTTATTCATTTGATATTTTCCATCTAATAAATATTTTTGGCATAGAAAGTATTTTCAAATCTATTTTTCAATGGTATAATCACTTTAACTTTCTTGGGGATTTTATTTATGAAATAAATTTCCTCCTTTTCTACATTAACTTCTGGTAAACAGTTAATAGTAGTACACGTCTCTACAAGAGATTTATTGTCGATTTTTAATCGGCTATTTAATAGCACTTTATTTGGGGAAAGTGCTAACTCACACCTAAAGAACAACTGGCGGAAAACAGTTGTTTCTACCACATAAGTCAGCTAGTGGTCAGCTGGCTTTTTTTGTTGCCTTAAATTTCATAGTAATGTATTATTAATTGTCTCTATCTGAGATGAAAATGTATCTATAACTAGCTAGCGGAAACTAATTAGTTTTTTTATACTATTTTTGTTGGTTTTAAAACTACTTAGCCTTTTTATATAAATGTGAACGTCGAATAATTGAATATTAAATTCTTTAAATTTAATCATCTTCTTTACTCGCTTTCTAACCGAATAATTCTCTTTGATCTGTTTACCCGTTTTACCCACTACACTTGTTCCTCCAAACTTGTAATTTCTAGTTCTGTTCGTGGTCGCATACTGTACAACTTTTGGCAAACCATCACAGCAATTTGACCATCGTTTTTATATAAAATACCTTCGGCAGCATCAGTGACTGCTTTGAAATAGTTGTCCAAGTCAGGTTTCTTATCGCAATATTTTCGCTCTAATTCCACTTCTAAGCGTTTCTGTTTATTACTTAAGGCAGATTTAGGCGGATGGATGTAAAACGTCACATGTGCGGAAATTGGCCCTTTTTCAATCAACTTTGCTCTTGATTTACGAAAATAATTCTTTACTTGATTTTTGTATTCTTTCATCGCTCGATCTTCGTAAGTTTGAACATAATTTCCACGCCTTGCAAATCTCGGGCGACTTTGTGGCTTGGGCTCAATCGGTAGAATAATTCGCATCTCTTCCACCTCGAACCTTACAAATCGGCTTCTTTGACGAATACTCCGTTTACCATTTTTCCTTGGCGGTTTTTAATTTCGCTATATGCTTGATTTAAGCATTCGTATAAATCCATGTTATTTTGCATAGCGAGAATAATTAACGTCACAACCATATCCCCGATACCATCTCTTAAGTCGTTTTCGTTGTTTCTTGCCAATGCAGCGCCAACTTCTCCGACTTCCTCAATCACTTTTAGCATTTGCTTTTCAGGTTCCGCTTTATCTAAACGCTTTTCTTTCGCCCATTCTTCCACTAATTTAACTAATTCATTCATCTAAAATTCCTCCCCGAAATCTAATTCACGTTTTAGCTTGCTGTGAATCGATTCTAGCTCTTTTTTGTATTCTTTGACTGTTTGTATTGTTTTACCACTAGAAAGCACATAATCGCGTTCTATTGCGACGAGAGCCTTACTTAAATTGCCATAATAACCAATCAAAGCGAGTGATTCTTTTTGTGTACCGTCTTTATCAGTCAAAATGGTTAACTCTCCGTGTTCGTTTCGTCTCGCTTTATTTACGATTACTTGCTTATCATCACTAGTAATTCGATAATCAAGTACTCTCATTTCAATCATGACTTGCCCTCCAAAAATTCTTTTATTTGCCTATCAAGTTCAGCTTGCTTTTCTGGTGATAGTTTTTCCTCTTCTTGTTTTGGTTCATTTACCCAATCTGGTAATTGCTCTTGTCTAACTGGAGGATTCGTATATCTTGCTTGCGTTGTCGTTTCAGACAAGTCGTATTCATCGTTAAAACGTTCATCACGTATCCAGCGGAACAATTCTTGTGGATGATACCAGTCGTTTAATTTGATATACTTAAGATAAGCTTTGTATCCTGTTTTAAACCGTTCGAAGTCTTCATCTGACTTAATTTTCTTTAAGAATTGCTCTTTGGCTTTTTTCTTATTGGTTTTCTTCGGATATGTTTTCCAAACTTTTTCAAATAATTCAGACATGGTTGAACTTTGTTCAACACTATATATATTCTTTGTATTATTCTTTGTATTATTCTTTGTATTATTATTTAATGTATTATTCTCTGTGAAGTTTTCTTCACTAGGGGTAGTGAAATTTTCTTCATTCCCCTCCTGATGATTTTTTCCATAGGTGATGAAATTTTCTTCACTAGGGGTGTAAAATTCTGTATCAGTTGGATACGGTAAGATATAGATATGTCTCCGATCTACCATTTTGCTGTTTGGCTTATAAAAAATTTGTATTTTTATATAGTTTCTTTCTTCTAACTGTTTCAGCCATGAAATAATTGTTCGCTTGCTAACGTTATACAGATTTGCAAAATATTGATTCGTTGCCCAACAATAGCCTTTTTCATTTGCTAATGCCGTTAGCTCTCCATACAATAATTTTGCATTCCCATTTAAGTGGTTATCATAGCGAACAATCGCTGGGATAATGGCGTAATATCCTCTATGTTCATTCACTAGTTATCCTCCTCATTAACAACGACCGTATAAACATATTTATGCTTAATTTCTCCGTTAACGACTTTTTTTATTGTTTGTGTTTCAATAGCTATTCCTTTACCATTTCTTGAACCGATATAGACAAATGCTAATAGTTCAAAAAATAGTTTTTGACTCGATGTTAATTGCCTGTATTCTACAAGTAATTCCTTTACCAAACTGTTAACCTCCAATGTTCAACTTCTTACGTTCTTCAACGTTTAGTTTTACTGGTTTAATTTGATATTTGTTTAAAAAGTTCTTAGTTCCTATCTGATGTTCTTCTTGATGATGTTGACGGCAACCAGCGTAAAAAGTAAATGTTTCGTGATTAATCTTTTGACGATTTCGCCCCATACCGACTACCTCGATATGACAAACATCGGCATGTTTTCCACAAATACAACACTTACGATATTTTAGGCAGTAATAAAACCATTTGTTATTTTCTAGCAAGTATTGGTATCTCTTTTCTAGTGGTACATCGTTTTTCAAAATAAATTCGATTAAAAAACTAATCCATTCTGTTGCCTCATGTCGTGTAGCCTTACTGTGTTCAAAATACACACCGTTTTTAGCTTCGTAATAATACTTTAGAACTTCCTCTATCCATTTGGGTTCGTCATAACTCCAACGAGCTATATCAGCTATTAAAACGTGAGAAAGTGCATTCTGTTTTTGAGACATTTGTCGATTATCTAATAGTTCAACTTTTACTAAATTGTCATCGTTGTTAGCTAGGAGTTTGAGGAAATTCGAGTTGATCTCATCCTCAAACTCAATCGCCAATTTATTTCCTTTGTGTTTTATGATTTTTCCAATCATTCAATCACTTCTTATCTTCTTGAACCTTCTGCCTAGATTCATAAAAATTTATCCACTTCGCAAGCAATTTAGAAATAACACCATAATCATAAGCACTATATTCTTCAAATGCTTTTTTAGGATTCAAATCAGAATCATTTATAGCTAACGATTTCACAGCTTCAAATTCTTGCCCTGCCAGCTCGGCTACTCTACTAATTGATGCGTTCAACATATCAATTTGCCGTTCAGTAATTGCAGTATTTTTCAGCTGTTCTTTTTGGTATTTATCAGGATCATCATCATCTGTTGCGATATTAAAAAATTTCAATAAAAAATATTTTTCCGCATACGTTAGTGCTTTTCCTACACCCTTTTCTCCTTCAATATCTACTCCTTGGCTATACCATGAACAAGCAACAATCTCAGAAGGATTATGAATATTAATCCATGTCATCATTAACTCTAGCTCTGTAAAATACGTTGTACGTTTTTTGGCTACAGGCTCTTTCTTTACTTTATCCGCTTTCCATACCTCATCTTGTGATTCCCGAACTTGATGAGCAACAATTTCTGGCTTCAAAATTAATCCAACTTGATTTATGACTGTATTTAATGCGGATAGTACATCGCTTGACCCCACATAGCTGTATTGCTGGCCACGTTTACTTTTTTGAATATATGGTGCTTTTTGTCTCACATACGCTAATTTTTGATAAACATTCAACTCAGAAAAATCTGTTTTGGTTGCTTCAGCCATTCAATAAGCCCTCCTTATATCTTTTTCCTGAACTCACATATTCAATTAAATACACGTTTTCTTCGCCTAATTCTTCTATCAAATCAACGATTGTATCTTGTGTAGCAATTTTTTTACAAGTGAGTACTGGTTGTCCTGTATAAAGACATTTCATTGCAAAAGTTAGCTCAAACACACCGTCTTCATCAGCAATTTCATTTCCAAAACAATCAGTAGTGTCCACTGGATCATCTTCATAGGTTTCCTTATATAGTTTTTCAGTCGGCTCTGTTAAATATCTATCTAGTGTATTTGCTTCTCTACGATTCATTCACAAAACCTCTTTTCTGTGTTACAATTTTTCTAGTATAATTTTGTATGCGACTATTTGCTTGGCGGCGTAGTCGCTTTTTTCATCATGCAATCCCCCTGCGCTCTTTTTGTTGCGCAATGTATAATTGACTTTTTTGTTGCTTGTACCATAAATCAGCTAATCTTTTTGCTTGGTTTAACTTTTCTTTTCTAGTCATTTCAACTCACCTCGAAAAACCTTCGATAATATATCCATCAAATCGTTTGGATTATCTGTGACAAAAGTATGTGTATTTTTAGTCGTAGTTTCTGTTGCAATACCGTACATCTCCTTTAATAAACGATGTTTTGGACAATCACAATCTGATTGTTCCAGTTTTTCTTTTGTTAGTGTATATTGGCTATGTGCAGCAATGGCTACTATCGTGCCTTTTCCAACTTGAGATATTGCCATCTCTCCTTTTAAATCGATAGCTGCCAAAGATAAACCTACATCTTCTTTCTGGCATTCTTTTGCTAGTTTTTTAATTAATTTTTGAATTTTATCGTTCATTTTGATATACTCTCCTTAGTTCATTTTGTATGTGTCCTAATCGTTGGCAGACGATTGGGGCTTTTTATTTTGTCTTTTTTGAAAATGCTGATACTCCGCTTCATCCCAGTTGAAAAACCAACGGATAAAAAGAGGTACACTTATTGTTGCCAACACTGGAACTGAAAAGTGGCTTTTCAATAACACACCTAGCGCAATCATCAATAATAATGCGCCTATCAATCGTGCTTCACGTATTGCTTTCATATTTACCCTCCTATAATTTTTTTGATATAATTCAGTTGAAAGCGGGGTGTCAAAATGTTTTTTGTAATAAAGAAAGCTTCTAATAAAAAATACTATTTTGTAATTAAAACCGAAGAAAATGAAGTAATCGCATCAAGCAAGACTTATTACTATAAATCTTCTGTTTTAGAAATTATTGAATCCATCAAAAGTGATATGGATCAAAAAGCTATTATTGTTGACACTACTTTTAACTGGGGATAAGTTAAGGCTTATCCTTTTATCATTACTATCCTATTTCTTTAAACATATCTCCATTATCATTAGCCATATCAATTCTTGCTTGTAATTCTAAGTTAGGCTTCCATCTAGGAATTAGAGCTACAGCCTCTTCATATCGAACTTTTGGAATGTCTATATAAGATGCTACATCGAATAATGCTTTCAATTGTTTATAACAATTACTAAAGGCTGATTGCTTAATACTTGAATCCTGATAAGCCAATGTTTTTTTGCCACCTAATACTTTGATAACAGTTGATGAAACTAGCCCTTGTATCTTTCGTTGTTGGCTTCTATTAATTGTAGTTTCTGTTTCTAGCTTATCTAAACGTTGATTTACAAGAGTCAATCCACGTTCATGTTTTAACGCAGCTTCTAATAACAATTCTGTGTTATTAATCGGTAAGTTTGATTGAGTTTTAAGCAGTTCCTCCATTTGGTTAAAAGCTTCAATGTATTTCAGTTTAAACTTAAGAGCTTTTTGACCAGTGAATCCCATTGCTAGTAGCGTGAATCCGTCACGGTTCATAATGATTTGTCTATATTTTTGTTTGTTTTGTGGATGAATATAGCTATCTTCGTAAAATAGCCCTGCGTAATTTTCCGCAACCCCCTCTTTTAAATCATCAATCGCTGCTAAAACATCACGATGATTTTTATTAAACGTTTCTGCGACTTGCAAACTAGTTGTTACTGCTTGTTGGTTTTTCATAATTACTAAGTTGTCCATTGTTTCTGTATCGTCCTTTCCTTTAATCCCAATGATTCATGATGTCATTACAAATTTTTATAGCTTCTTTAGCAGGCCAGTATCTTTTTCCCTTGCTAGTACCAGGCTTTCTTTTTTCGATCATTTGCATACGTTTGTCTTTTACAAAATTTTGTTCAACTTCAGGAACAGACATTGAATACATAGACGATAATTGTTTGATGTCTAAATACTCAGCACGTTCATTTAATCCTTGACTAGCTTCATTTATGACTTGCTCAAACATTTTTCTCAGGATTTTTTCAATAATGTTGTATAGAAAGTTTTTTGAAGATGTATCTAGAAAATTTTCCATTCTAAACACTCCTATCTAATTTTGTAGTATTCAATAATAGCCGTTAGTGTTTCGTGAGCCTTTTTACTTTGATTTTTACCAGAAAGATAGTCGTTTAGATCTTGCTTATGAATATTGAAATACGTGGCTACAGATGTTAATGATATTTTCTTATCATCAAAGTACTCACGAATTTTCGCTCTGCCCGCTGTTGTGTCTGGCATATTAGTTTCTCCTTTCTTTAGTATTTTTTGTAAATTAATTAGATAGAATTTATAAAACTATTGACTTATGTATACAAATATTCTACAATCAGAACATAGTTAAATAAGCCTATAACAAAACCTTTATTATGCACTCGGTCGCCAAACTTAATGCTGTAAGGTATGTTTTTAGTTTGCTTTTTTTCTATCCAATTAACTTACAAGAATTATTATATACATTTTTTCTACATTGTCAACCATTTTGTAGATTTTTTGTATACATATTTTCTTTGTATTTCTAGAAAGGTTGATATAAGTGGATTTATACGAAAAAATAAAATTACTTGCTAGCGAAAAGAAAATGTCAATAAGACAATTAGAAGAAACATTGGGATTTGGAAACGGGGTAATTAATAGATGGCGTAAGAATACTCCTGGTTCTGATAAATTAAAAAAAGTTGCGGACTACTTCAATATATCTGTAGATTATTTACTTGGACGAACTGATAATCCAAATTCTAATAACTTAGAAGAAGATGAAATTACAACTTTCTTCCGTGTAAATACAGAAGATTTAACCGAATCCGAAAAAGATCAGCTCAGAGAAGAATTAAAAGAGTACTTAGAATTCATGAAATCAAGACTTAAAAATAAATGATTGGATGACCCCTATGTATTTAGACTACGATACTTATTTTGAATATCATGACCAGACATATATTATTATTGAAAAAGTTGCTAATTACTATGGAATTGAACTAAAGGAGTTAAGATGGAAACACTACAAAGATTATATGATTGACGTAGAAAATGTTGACATAATTCCCTATAGTTTCGGTGATGTTTCAAGAAAAATATTTTCAGGAAACATAATAAAATTTCACGATAAATGCGGAATTTCCTATAATCCAACAATGGTTAAAGGAAGGCAAAATTTCTCAATACTTCATGAATCTGCACATTATTTTTTTGATATGAATAAGGAATGCAAGTCTCAAAGTTTTTCAGATTTAATTACTGGAAAAGGATACACTAGCGAAGATGAACCAAAAGAAATAAGAGCTAATATATTTGCATCCCTTGCTTTAATAAACAATGAAGCATTGAAAGAATGTTTAAAAAAGCAAATGTCTTTCCGTCAAATTTGCGAAGAATTTGAAATGAGTGCTGCAGCACTACACGTAAGGTTATATGATTTTTTAACAAAAATATTCTTATTAAATCCATGCTTAGCAAGATCAGCTATTAATCAATATAGATATAACTATAATTCAACAAAATTAATCAGTTATATAAAAATGTGCTTGTGCTGATGAACTACAAAGAATTATTTTTGCGTAAAAAATCTCGTGTAAGGACACAGACTTAAAACTTATCTTGAAGTTTGTTGATAAAACTAACAACAAAAATGGAGGAATATAGTATGTTTTTATTTGGAAATAAAGAAGAAAAAAAGGTAAAGAAAGCAGAAGAAAAGCAAATAAAAGAATATTTTAAAAATAATCATGATATTGTAATAGGCGGTATTTATTTTAATGATTCAGACAAAAAAATATTTATCCCAAAAAGTATTTCTGAATCAAGAAAACAACAAGTTATCAACTATGATGATTTGATTAGTTACACAGATATTTTTGTTGGTGGCAATATAAAAAAACATCACGGAATAACTCGTGCAGTTGTTGGTAGCGTTTTAGCTGGTCCTGTTGGGGCTTTAGTTGGTGCTGGAACAGGTGGAAAAGAATTTACTTCCATTAAGCAATTAGGAGTTATGTTACATCTTCCTAATAATCAGACAGTAAAATATATGTTAATCACAACTGAAACAAAAACTGATTCTATGATTGGTAAAGGTTTAATGGATAAATACAACGAATTAATTGCAAAACTGGACCAAATACTAAAAACTAATTCAAGTAATAAAGATAACACTGTATTATCTTCTGCAGACGAGATAAGAAAATTTAAAGCCTTGTTAGATGATGGCATTATTACAAAACAAGAATTTGAAATAAAAAAACGTGAATTGTTACAATAAAAATAACGCACCCTCTCCGGCTAAGAAGTTAGTGCGTTAAAAATAGAACCAAAATAGGCTTATTTTGTTACGCCTATTTTACCACAAAGAAAAGGACGTGAAAATATGGCGAAACTAAATTGGTCCAAAAAATACAAATATGTTTTTTCTTACTCAAATAAAAAAGGAACTTTTTGGGGATATCGCTATCCTTATTACAACTCTCTAAAACACCGAAAAGAAGCTAGCAAACGTGGATTTGAAAGTGAAAGAGCGGCGAATAAAGCATTGCTAAAAATCCAATATGATTTAGAAACACAAAATACTTCCTTCGTCGAAAATAAACAACTCACCATAGATGAATGGATCAAAGTCTGGATACCTTACGCCCAAGACAATTGGAGTGTTTCAACAAAACAAAACATTGAATCCGCTGTTAAATTTCACATATCACCATTGATTGGAAATCAAAAGCTATCTTCTTTAAATAAGATTACTTATAAACGAGAATTTATTGACAAATTAAGACAAGAAAACAAATATACAGAATCAACTATTCAAACGTGGCATAAAATTGTAATGAGGATGATTAACGCTGCGGTACACAATCAAATCATCCCTAGCAACACGCTAACAGGCTTTAAATTTGATTTAAGTAATAATGTTCGTTCGTTCTCTAAAAAGGAATTACAGCGATTTGTGGCGGTTTTAGAAAACGAAGATATTCAAACGCAAGTTATATTTTTAACTCTGCTAAAATCTGGAATGAGGAAAGGCGAACTGATGGGGCTGCGTTGGAGTGATATTGATTTAACCGAAAAATATTTCGATATCAATTCTACACGTGGTGATTACGGTGAAAATAAACCTAAAACAAAAACCAGCATACGTAAAGTTTATTTTGACAACTCGTTACTCACTTTAATAAAAAAATACAAAAATCATGAGAAAGAACGGCTTTTCAGAGAAGGGATAATTTTAAGCGATAAGGACTATTTTATTTTAAGTTCTCGAAATTTACCTATCAAACAATCAAGAATTACGTATATGTTTCGCCTGTTATGTGAAAAAGCAGAAGTTCAAAACATAACCGTACACGGCCTAAGACATACCCATGCAACGTTTTTAATTGAAGCAGGAGCAAACATTAAGTACGTTTCAACTCGGTTAGGACACAAGAATATTAATATAACTTTGGATGTTTATAGCGATGTGCTAAAAGAAGAAGAAAAAGAAACAGCTGATATGATGGATAAACTTATTGAGAACTTGTGATTTGTGGTAAACCTGTGGTAAAAACATTAAAAACCATTGATATATAAGCACTTTACCACTCCCCATCTGAAATTGTAAAATAAGTTGCTGTTTCTTTTCAGTCCAAGTAAAAATATATTTCACTAAACGGCCATTGTTCCCTGACGAATGAAGAAAACTGAGTTTGCTTGGGCCACTCACTGTCATTTTTTCAGGTACAGCTAGCGAAGTCCTTCGAGCTGATTGGTTCAATTTATCAGGAAATGAAAAGCTTTGTTGTTCTTCAAAAAACCAAACTTCTTGTGTTTCCTCTAAAACAATTGCTTGCTGTTGCGCAAAACGAAGTTGTTTTTCTACCGTAGCAAGAAACTGTTCAATTTTTAATGTTTCTTGCCAGCGGTGAATAGCAAGTGTTGGGAGCATAGTCATAAAGCAAACAATCGTTAAACTAGCAAGTGTTTCCATTAATGTGAATCCTGCTGACTTGTTCATTGCTTTTCTGCTGTATATTTATCTAACTGCTCTTTAGTAATGTAGCCTTCGTTGACTAATTCATTTAAGGAAGGCGTCTTATTTTTTTCTAGTGTGTAGAGCTCGATTTGTGATTCTACAATTTTTACGATTGCTTCATTGCCTTTTTTATCAACTGTTTCTTTATGTTTCGCTAAGTTAGGAACAAAAAGTAAAATCAATACGGAAATAATCAATAAGACAATCAACATTTCTAATAATGTAAACCCTGCGTATTTTTGTTTCTTTTTCATTATAAAACTCCTTCCATATTGCCATAAATAGGCAGCAACATTGCCCCATAGACACCGATAATTAAACAAGCAATTATGATAAAAATAAATGGTTGAACAAGGGTAATGACTCGTTCGATTTTTTTGAAAAAACCTTGGAAACAGACATTACTATAAACCATCAACTCCTTGCCTAATTTTCCTTTTACTTCCCCTTGTTGAATCATTAAACCCAATGCTTTCGTAAAAAAAGGATAAGCAGCTAATTGTCTATGTAAGGTTTCACCAACTAGCAGTCCTTCACTAATTGCTCCAGCTAATTCTTTCATTAAGGGGTAATTGGTTGTATGGCGCATCAAATCGATGACCTCTTTCATTTCTAATCCTTGCGCAAGCAACTTCCCCCATTCTAGTGCAAAAAAAGCACTGACGTATTCCCGATAAAGGCCACGGATAATTGGCAGTTTCAGATATACGAAGGCCCGCTGAATAGCAGACTGATGCTTCAAATAACGGTTTAAAATGAAGAAACTAAATGAGAGGACAAAAACTAAGGTAACCAGAATGTATGGACTGTAAACAATCAGAAGAATCCCAATATTTTTAGAATAACTATTGGCATCATTTTCCATTAATTGGGGCAATAAAAATTGCCGGATACCAACAATGACGAGAATCAAAAAAACAATCAGGAGCAGCGGGTAACTAATTATTTTATAGAACTGTTGCCGATATTTTTCCGTTTGAAAAAAATGTTCGGAAATCGCTTGTAGTGTCCCTACCAAATCCCCGTGTGCAGTAGCAAACGACAATTGTGCCGAGACCATTGTTGAAAACCCTAATTCTTCGACTAAAGCTTGTAAGGCAATGCCTGAGGAAAAGCCTTCAACTAAAAAAGTTATACTGTGCTGAGGTAAGGCGTTTGATTTTTTCATGAAGGAAAAACTTTCTTGTATATTAAAACCATTTGCAAGCAAATCCGCTAATAGTTTCAGAAAAAGCTGCTGTTGTTTTTTCGTTAATTTATTCGATGGCTTGAAAATACGTTTTTTCTGTAATAAACCCATACGCCCACGCCTTTCTTAGATTCTTTTGCCAACTACTCTTTATAACAGCTTCCTTAAAGAAGAAATAATCATAAAGAATTCCCGCTACTTGTTCCTTATTAATCGTGGTTGTCAAAATCTGTTGATAAATGATACCTTGCAAGCATTCAGCCAATTCATGCTCTGGGCCACCTAATTCTATCAAACGCCGTTGCACCCCCAATAAGTTACGGGCGTGAATTGTCGCAAAAATAGTATGACCCGTTAAGGCGGCTCGAATAACTGCTTGAGCCGTCTCGCCATCACGAATTTCACCAATAATCAAAATATCAGGATGATGGCGTAAGCAAACTTTTATCAAGGCTTCGTACGTTAACTGAATTTTTTCATTTGTTTGCAACTGTAAAAACTGCTTTTCCTCAATTTCAACAGGATCCTCAATCGCTATCACTTGTTGTTCGCCACTTCTTTGTTTAGCCACACGATACATGGTTGTTGTTTTCCCAGAACCAACTGGTCCACTGAATAAATAAAGTCCTCGTTTCTGACAAGATGCTTCAATTTCATTCAGCTGGTGGGGAAAGAAAAAATGTTCAGCTTGTTCACCAAATCGGTGCAAAAAACGAATTACCAAGCTCTCTCGATTCTGAAAATCTCCCACAGATGATAAACGCAAGCGTTGCTTCGTCTCGCCAATTAGATAAGTTGTCGCGCCTAATTGTGCTTTTCGTCTTTCTCCGACATCCATGCCGCCTATAAATTTAAAGTGGAAAATTAACTTTTCGCCTATTTCTGCGGAAACTTGTGTGTAAAGTGTCCGTTGCATCCCTGTCCGAAAAGAGATGGCTATTTCGGTATCATTGGGTAAAAAATAAACGTCTTGCGCCCCATGAAGGACGCCCCATTCAATTAATTGATGAGCTAATTTTTTTACATTTTCAGTCATTCATTTCCTCCTCTCACTAATAAACTACGCATTTATTTTATGATTTCAGCAAAAAAAAGAACCTTCACCAATAAGATGAAGGTTCTTTTTTTGAAGTTTGCGCTGTCCATCTATCTTCCCCAAAATAGTGGAACTCCTAGACACTTAATATTATACTAAAAAAATCTTGCGTTTAGTTTTCAAAAATTTCTCTGAATCACAAAATTTTTGAGAAAAACTATCAGAATCAGATCGGATCGTTTACGTTTTTGGCTTCGTTTTTTGTTTATTAACTAAATAAACTGGAATTCCTAGAAGCGTAATCCCTATACCAATCAATGCAAGAATAGGCTGTGTAATACTTGTTGTAACCAAGATGAAGATACCACCTAGACTTGCGATAATTGGAATAATTGGATAGCCAGGAACTTTATACGGTCGTTTTAATTCAGGTTCTCGTTTTCTTAAAATAAAAACGGCTAAGAAAATTAATAGATTAAACAGCCACATAACAAAAACTAACATATCCGTCAATAAATCGAAGGTCCCGAAAAACATCATGATAATGGCTACAGCTAACTGGAAAATTCCAGCAACATAAGGAACAACAAAGCGTTTAGACAACTTTTGAAACTGACGACTAAAAGGCATCAGATTATCTAAGGCTAAGGCATAAGGAATCCGAATCCCTGTCATTGTGTAGCCGTTTAACGCACCATATACAGAGATTAAAATCCCAATAGTTACGATTTTGCCACCAATTGGTCCAAAAATAGCCACAGAAGCATCCGAAGCTGCATTCAAATTCCCAGCGATTTGCTCAATTGGTAATGTTTTTAGAAACACAAAATTAATTAAGGCATAAATTAAAGTAATCAATAACAAACCAAAAATAATGGCTTTAGGCAAATCTCTTTCTGGTCGCTTCATTTCACCAGCCACGTTACCCACACCTAGCCAGCCATCATAAGCAAACATGGTGGCGACTAAGGCGCCACTAAAAGCAACTAAAAAGCCAGTATTCGCTGTTGTTTCAACAGGAAAAAGTGAAACAGCTACCTGTCCGGGAGTAAATAATCCTACTAAAGAAATCAAGGCAATTGGAATCAGTTTTACTACCAATGTCGTGGATTGGACCAAAGAAGCAATTTTTGTTCCTAATAAATTAATTACGGTGATACTAGTTCCCGCAAGAATGGCAATTGGAATCAATAAATTTGCCGATAAATGAAACAAATTGATTAGTTGTGTACTAAAAATAATGGATAACGCCGAAATGTTGGCAGGATAATAAATGATACTTTGTGCCCACCCTAAAAGAAAACCAGCTAATTTACCATATGTATATTCAATATACTTCACTGCGCCACCTGTTTCAGGGATTGCTGTAGCAAGTTCGGCGCTGGTTAATCCTGCACAAATGGTTAAGGCACCACCTAACACCCAAGCAAAAATAGCTAAACTAGCTGACTGTGCGTGTCCAACGACACTCGCAGCTTTAAAGAAAACACCAGCGCCAATCACCGTACCCATTACCGTGGATAACGCACCAAACGTTGTTATCTCTCTTTTTAATTGCTTTTTCTCCATAGACTCCCTCATTTCATTTAAACTAAACAAGCGTAACAAAATTTCACTTTCTTGAAAAGATAACGAAAATAATAGCTGTTTTCATGAAAAATTCTGTGACGATCTCTTTTCAGTATAGCTATTTCTTTTAGAATTTCAAGTTTGAAAACCACAAAAAGAAAATTTGTCATAAAAGTTTTAGAGCATTCATCTTTTGTTTATAAACAAGAATTGAAAAACCGACGATTTTTTATTAAATAAACGAAAAATCGGATCAAAAAGAAACCTTTCTGATCCGATTTTAACTACGTTATTGGTTTTTGACTTTTTCTTTTTTCATTTGTTTGCTGCGTAATTGTCCGCAAGCCGCATCAATATCTGTTCCGTGTTCTTTACGAATAACACAATTGATGCCATTCTTTTTGAGTACATCATAAAATTTTAAAACCGCTTCTTTAGAGCTTCTGCTATATTGATCGTGTTCACTCACTGGGTTATACGGAATCAGATTAACATAAGAAAGTTTTTTCTTATTCCGTAGTAAATCTGCTAATTGTTGAGCATGTTCTGGTCGGTCGTTCACTTGACTCAACATAATATATTCAAATGTAACACGTCGGTTGGTTTTTTGAATGTATTCATCAATTGCTGCCATTAATTTTTCAATTGGAAAACTACGATTAATCCGCATAATTGATGTACGAA
Organism: Enterococcus sp. AZ119; assembly: GCF_050546175.1. NCBI lineage: Bacteria > Bacillati > Bacillota > Bacilli > Lactobacillales > Enterococcaceae > Enterococcus > Enterococcus sp. AZ119. The sequence continues at coordinate 1,731,210 of NZ_CP172951.1, forward strand.
CTTCGTTGTTAGGAGCATGTAATGAGATTGCTAAGTTTACTTGTAGTCCACTGTCTGCAAATTCACGAATTTTTGGCACTAAACCACTTGTTGAAACTGTAATATGGCGGGCACCAATAGCCAAGCCTTTATCATCATTAATCGTTCGTAAAAAGTTCATGACATTGGCATAATTATCAAATGGTTCACCAATTCCCATCACAACGACATGGCTAACACGTTCATCCAACCCACGTTCATCGAAATAATGTTGCACCCACATAATTTGGGCAACAATCTCGCCAGCAGTTAAATCTCTTTGTTTTTTTAATAGCCCACTAGCACAAAATGTACACCCAATATTGCAGCCAACTTGAGTGGTCACACAAACAGATAATCCATATTCTTGACGCATCAAGACTGTTTCAATCATATTTTTATCTGGTAATTCAAATAAATACTTCACGGTACCATCTTGCGCTTCTTGCACAATGACTTGTTTTAATGGATTTAATGAAAAATTTTCTTCTAATAAAGTCATCAACGATTTAGAAATGTTCGACATTTCACTAAATGAAGCAACACGTTTTGTATACAACCATTCCCACACTTGTGTTGCGCGAAATTTCTTCTCGCCATGGGCTAAAAACCAGTCCACAAGCTGTTCTCTCGTCAGTCCATAAATGGATTCTTTCTGCATTTCTTTTCCTCATTTCTGCTATTACATTCGCTTCATAACTATAACGTATTCTCACTTTGAATGCAATATCACGAAGAGCCTCAAAAAAAAATCGTTAAGCGTGCATACTTAACGATTTTTTATAATTAATCTTTCACTAAGTGATAAACTTTTTTGAAGTAGAACGTTCTGGCAATTAAATAGTAAACGACCTGAATCAATAAGAAAACGCCTAAAACTTGCCAGCCAGCTAATTGCATTGGCTGATCTAACACGGCATACATTGCTTTCAAAGCAACAGCTCCATGAATAAATGAAACAACAATCGGTGTAAAGAATAAAATACCTACTTGTTGGTAAATCATTTTCTTCAATTCTTTTTTCGTCAAGCCAAGTTTGTAAATCATCTTGAATTTTTCAACGTCCGTATTCATATCACTATATAAACGGAAGTATAAGAAACTACCCGCCGAAACAAAGAACACGATACCGATAAATAGTCCGACAAAAAGAACTGGCGTATAAAATTGCGTAATACCTGCAACTGTAGCCGCGGTTCCTAGTAACATTGGGTATTTTTCACCAATAATATTTTCAGCATCAATTAAGGTTTCTTTATCTGTGCCTTCTTTTGGTTGCCAAATTGTTTCTGTTTCCGCTTTGATTCCATCTGTTGAGGTACTATCTGGGATAACAACCACACCGCCAAAAGTCGGTAATACATTGGTTTCTTCTGTTTTATCAATGTTTAAAACTTGATCATTTGCCAATTGAACAGATTTGACATCTACTGATGCAGCAGAAGGAGCATCTTTTTGTGATAAATTAACTACTTTCTCACCTGTTAAAGTTGGTTCATCTATAAATTTTGCGAGTTTATTATATTCAGATGTTTTGATTAATTGGATACCGGCACTTGTTTTGTACATTGTGTAATCAATCTGATCAAACTGAATATTTTTTTCTTGGAATGTTTTTGTCGCAAATTGTTTCATTTCTTGATTTTCTGGGTTGGTCGAATCAGACAATGTCAGTTCGTACGGTACAGAACTTATTCCTTTAAAAATCATCTCATTCACGCCGTATAACGTTCCAATGGCAGCAAAAGCAACCGTTGATATCACCGAAACCAAGAAGAACGAACGTGCATTATCTTTCATGCGGAATGCTAAATCTGATAAAACGACCATATTGGTTTTTTTCCAAAAGATTTTTGGTTTCCGTTTTAAACGTTCAATGACAGAAACACTCAATTGGTCAAATAAGAATTTTGTCCCTAAAATAACTAAGAAAATCACTGGGAACATCACCATTAAAACTAACTGTCCCTTAGCAACTAAAGCAATTCCATAACCGACAACTAAAAGCAACACGGCTAAGAAAGATTTAACTTTAGAGCTTTTGATTTCACCTTTACCCATTTCCCCTGCTTTTAATAGCTCTTGAAGTGTCGCTTTTGGCAAGCGGAATTGAATAAAGAAAGAAATTACTAAGAACAAGACCGCAAATGAAATGACAGTAATGATAAACGGCATCACTGGCAAATAAAAACCTAAACCTAGATGCATCAATAAATTGCTAATCCATAAAATAAACTGTGAAAATCCAACACCTAAAATGCTACCAAAAATTGTAGCAAAGAAACCAATCACTAAGTTTTCAATAAAAATCATTTTCTTTAACTGTTTTGGACTCATCCCTTGAATCATCAAGGTTCCAAACTCTTTTTTCCGAGATTGGATAAAGACATCCATCGAGTATAAAACGAATAAGAAAGAGAAACCATAGATTATAATAGCCGCAGCCGTCATTCCCATTTGTGCTTTAGGATTTAAACCATTAGCTAAGGCTGGGTGAAAGACAAAACCAGTGAACGTAAAAAAGATCATCACAGAAAACATTGTACTTAGGAAATAAGCCAAGTATAAATGCTTATTTCGAATCGTGTTTCTTATAACAAACTGATTAAAATTCATTATCGACACCTTCAATCTCAGCCAGTTTCACCATGATTAAATCGTAGAACTCTTTTTGATTGCCATTTTGGACAATTTCATCAATTAATTCACCATCTTTAATAAAGACGATGCGCTTGCAATAACTTGCGGCTAGCGGATCATGGGTCACCATTAAAATAGTCGCCGCTTCTTCTTCGTTTAATTGTTGTAACAAGCCCATCACATCCTTAGATGATTTCGTATCTAAGTTTCCTGTTGGTTCATCAGCCAATAATAATTGCGGATGATGAATCATTGCCCGCGCAACGGCGACACGCTGTGCTTGTCCACCAGAAATTTCTGCAATTCGTTTTTTCAACAGATGATTGATACCTAAACGCTCACTTAATTCTGCTAATTGTCGTTTCATTACAGAGACTTTTTCTCCATCAAGCGTCAATGGCAAAATAATATTTTCTTCAACAGTTAATGTTGGCATTAAATTAAAGCTTTGAAAAACAAATCCTAATTCTGTGCGACGGAATTTAGCAATTTGTTCTTGATTCAAATTGTTTGGATTTTTTCCATTTAAAAGTATTTCACCGTCTGTTGGACTATCGATTGTTGCCAATAAATTTAAAAGTGTACTTTTCCCACTTCCAGAAGGTCCCATAATACCAATAAATTCACCATCTTGGACAGTTAAATTAATCCCTTTTAAAGCTTCATATTTAATTTCGTTTCCGTAAACTTTTTTCAAATTTTGTACTTCTAACATATTTTCCACTCCTATTCTTCTCACTCATTTAGTGTATCGAAAACGAAAAAAAACGACAATAGAAAAGAATAACAATGAACTTACATTACTGTAAGTGCACTGTTATTCTTTTAAAAGTTATGCTTCATATTCAATCACATAAGGATGAATCTTCGTATTATAAATAGCTTCTGAATATTCTACGCAACGACCTGTTGGGCTTAACGAACGCCGAATTCTTTTTAAGCCCGTTGTTTCAGTTGTTTGCAACATCTTTTGCTCTGCTTCTGTCAAAGTTGCAACTTCAAAACGGTCTTCAAATTTATAAATTTCAATGGCATGTCGATCCATCAAACGATACAAGGATTCTTCTTTGTATTCAGTCAATGATACGTCTTTCATGGCAGCTGGCAAATAGTAATTAAAATAAATATAGGGTTGTTCATCGATTAGATATAACCGTGAAAGGTGAACCACTTCTTCTCCTAAAAATTGATAAGCCGGCATCTCTTTTGACAACGTCAAGTTTTCAACTTGTAAAACTTTTTTAGTTACTTTCTGACCTGATTCATTCAAAAATTCAGTGAATGTCCCTGCTTTTGATAGTTTATTATAGGGACGATTGCTTAACACAGTTGTGCCTCGGCCACTTTTTTTCTCAACAAATTCTTCCGTTGCTAACATTTCGATTGCCCGCCGAATCGTAATTTTACTAACGTTAAACAGCTCTTCCAATTCTGTTTCTGTTGGTAAAAACGTTCCTACTGGATACTTGCCACTCAAAATATCTTCTTTAATCTGATCTGCTACTTCTAAATAAAGCACGCTCTTTCTTCTCATGATACGCTCCCTCCCAACCGCACTATTCCTTTCTATTTTACCAGAAAATGATGATTATAACATGATGCTTTGCTGAAATTATAAAAAAAGAACAAAAATAGATAAATTTATCTATTTTTGTTCTTTTTGTTTATTGTTCTGGCGTCTCAGGTGCTGCCTCTTCTGATTCCGCTTGTAGAAAGACTTTTCTTGGTTTGCTACCTTCTGATGGTCCAATAACTCCGTGTGCTTCCAATTCATCTACTAAGCGAGCCGCACGATTATAGCCAATTCTAAAACGTCTTTGTAGCAATGAAATACTAGCTGTTTGCATTTCAACCACCAAGTTTTTCGCTTCTTCAAACAACTCATCTTGAGGAGCTTCGCCACCGCCTGAAGTGGTCGGTTCATCTGTTGGCATCATGCTTTCTTGATATTCAGCTTCTTGTTGGTCCGTTACAAACGCAACCACTCGTTCGACTTCTTGATCAGAGATAAAGGCCCCTTGGATACGAATTGGTTTATTTTCTCCCATTGGTAAGAAGAGCATATCGCCTCGACCTAATAGTTTCTCCGCCCCGTTGGTATCAATAATGGTACGCGAGTCTGTCCCACTTGAGACCGCAAAAGCCATTCGAGAAGGGACATTTGCTTTGATGATTCCTGTAATGACATCCACACTTGGCCGTTGTGTCGCTAAAATCATATGAATACCTGCTGCCCGTGCCATTTGGGCTAAACGGATAATCGCATCTTCTACTTCGTTACTTGCCACCATCATTAAATCAGCTAACTCATCAACAATGACAACAATAAATGGTAGAATTGGACGATTTTCGCCATCTTCCGCATTTTTCTGTTGAATTAGTTGATTGTAACCAGTGATATTTCGGACGCCTGTTGCTGCAAATTTTTCATAACGAAATTCCATTTCTTGAACTACTTTTTGCAGGGCTTGTGCTGCTTTTCTCGGATTAGTAACCACTGGCGTTAATAAATGAGGAATCCCGTTATACACATTCAATTCCACCATTTTCGGGTCAATCATCATTAATTTTACTTCATGAGGTTTCGCTTGCATCAAAATACCTGTGATGATGCCATTGATAGCAACCGATTTCCCACTCCCTGTCGATCCCGCAATTAATAAATGCGGCATTTTTGATAGATCCGCAGTTTGAACCATCCCTGAAATATCTCGACCTAAAGGTACTTCTAATAGTTTATCTGGATGACTTGGTTGTGCCTCAACAATATCTCTAAAGGATACTGTACTAATTGCACTATTAGGAACTTCAATCCCGATTAGTGATTTCCCAGGAATCGGAGCCTCCATACGAACGTCTTTGGCCGCAAGCGCTAAAGCAATGTCATCCGTCAAGTTAACAATTTTGCTAACTTTTACCCCAACAGCGGGTTGAACTTCAAATTTTGTGACAGATGGTCCTAAACTAGCTTTGACTACTTTAGCATCAACACCAAAACTCTTGAAGGTTTGTTCTAAGACGCCAATATTTTTTTCGATTTTTTCATATTCACCACTTTGATCCGTTGCTTGAATTGTATCTAACAAATCAGTTGGTGGTAGTTGATAATCACGATCTTCCGCTTCTTCAGAAATTTCAAATTCGAGAACACCAGCTTCATCTGCCGCCTCTTCTTCCTGCTCTCGTTGCGGTTTTGTTGCTGCAATTGGTGGTACAGGCATCGCCTGATTTTGCTGTTGAAACGAATCAATTTGAACAGGCGTTGGTGCGGCCGGTTCTTCCACCATTGGTTGGTGGGTTTCAACAGGTGTTTTTGTTAAGCGCTCGGCTGCCGCTTGTTCCATGCGTTCCCGCTCTTGTAATTTTTGTTGGGCAGCGGCTTCAATTTTTGCTTGGCGTTCTGCAGCTTTGGCTTCTTTCTTCGCTGCTCGCTTCGTCTCTTTTTCTTCTTGTCGCGCCTGTGATTTTGCCGAAACATGACTTAGGCGATCTTGAATACTTTGGAAATGATCAACAATTTGCTGAAAATCCCACATACTCATCAAGAAAATACCCGCTAACAGTAGCAATGTAGCAATTAAATAGCTGCCAAATTGTGCCACCAAAAAGTACGTTCCTTGATAAAGCAGCGCGCCAATCATACCGCCCCCTACGTTTTGCGTCACTTGGTTGGCTTTTAGATCGCTTTGCAAAAACTCCCAAGTGTTACCTAAAATATCTGGTTGACTGCCACTAACATTTCGAAACATAAAGGCATGGAAAAATAACAAAACACTAATATAAATCAGAACAGCCCCAAAAATAGGGCGCCCTCTTTTTAACGGAAAATCTTTCCCATAAATCATGACTAATAAGCCATACAGGATTAGTAAAATCGCTGCAAATGGAAAGGTATTACCTACAACTAAGCGTAAACAATTCGCTAATAACGTGCCTAAAAACCCTAAGCGAAAGAGTCCAAAGACACCGAATAAAATAAAAATCAGGCCAAGAAACATATAATTTAAACGTTCTTGTTGTTGCTGTTGTTTTTTGGTCTTTTTCTTTGTCGTACTTTTTTTCTTATTTGTTGCTCTTTTTTGTGCCATTTAACTTCCCTCTTTCCATCACTTCTCATTATACATAAAAATGGAATCGAACAAAAGTGCCCACCTCATTTTACTTGAAAAATCATGGAAATTTTTTAAAAACTTTCATTTAAGAAAAATGAGCGTGGGACAAAAATCACTTTGGATTTTTGCTCCACGCTCAAAAACTGATAAACGGCGGGAACAGAACCAACTCCTTCGGAAATAAGCCGAAATTCTCCAAAAATTAAAGAGCAATTTTCGGAAATTTCTTCTTATTTCTCGGAGCTAAACGGTTCTGTCCCGACCTCATTATTTCTTATTTTGCTGATTCTTAATGGTATAAGTCGAAACGACCTTTAGCCATCATTTCTTTGGTACCACCTGTTTCAAAGAGCGCTTTGTTCATGATAATTTTTTTCATGAATGAAGCTGGGTATCCTTTAATGTCTGTTTTACCAACGATTCCTAAAGCACGTGTATTTCCGACAGAACAAACAGAACCTTGTGATTTAAAGCTGAAAGGTTTAGTTGCTTCCCCTTTCAATTGTGCTTGAATATTTTTAGCAGCATGAGCGCCCATCTTCAAGGCGATTTGTGCTGTTGTTGGGTAAGGTCGATTGGTTTCTGTATCCATCACTGCTGAGCAGTCACCAATAATATAGACGTTGCTATGGTTCGCATCTGTTAAATCTGGTTGAACCATGACACGACCACGACGAGCTTCAAATCCAGAATCGCCTACAACGTGGCTTCCACTAACACCCGTTGTCCAAATAATTGTTTTAGCAGAAAGTTCTGCCAAGTCGCCTGCTTCGTTATCTTGATAAACAACTGCGCCTGGTTTGATTTCTTTAATCGGTTTACCTAATAATAAATGAATAGCTGAATCTTTTAATAATTGCACACCATAGTTCGCAAGTTTTTCGTTAAACATCGGCAATAGGCGAGTAACTGCTTCGACACAATAAATTTGGATTTGATCTGCTGAGACACCTGCGATTTCAGCAAATTTTGGTTTATTTTCAACAAGAGAACCTAATAATTCAATCCCTGTAAAGCCTGCTCCGCAGACAACAATTTTTAAGAATTCTTCGTTTTGAGTTGCTTTGTATTGACGCATTTGTTCTTGGATATGTTCATACACGTTTAAAGCCGTTTTCACATCTACCATTTGTAGAGCATGTTCTTGCACACCAGGGATACCAAATGATTCTGATTCAAACCCAAGAGAAACAACTAAGTAATCATAATTGATTGTTTGGCCATCTTCTAAAGCAACTGTTTGTGTTGCAGCATCAATTGTTTGAACTGTTCCTTGGATAAAGGTGGTCATTTTTTCATCGACAACATCCATAATATTGTATGTGATTTTTTCAGCTGGTTGTGTTCCAGCAGCAACTTCATGCAAGTCCGTTGCTTCGTAGTGATAGTTATTACGATCCACTAAAGTAATTTCGACGTCTTTGGCGCCTTTTTGTAATTCGCGTAATGTTTTTAAGCCTGCGTAACCAGCACCTAAAATAACAACATGTTTCTTATTCATTTTGATTCCCTTCCACTCTATAAAAAATTTACAGCCACCACAAACCTATGGCAAAAAATAGCACTTGTGCAGTTGCTCCCACAGCTAAGATCTTCACAGCACAAACAAATGTTTTACTCTTCACTTGTTCCTTCAGTAAGGCTTGGGTTTGTTTCCGTACAAAAGGTAAAGTTAAAAGCATGAGTAACATTGTTGGCGGGGTTAATCCTAACCCGACAGCTAACAAAATGGCTAACATTGCTATTGTATTTAATCCGACGAATAATTTCAAAGAACTTGCTTTGCCAAGGTAATGAACTAATGTATATCTCTTGTTATTTTCATCTTCCTCTAAGTCACAGATATTATTTGCTAACATTAAGTTAGCAATGTAACAAGTATTAGGTAAAGCGACTAAGAAAATCCCCCATAAATTAGCTGCTGACCAATTGAAAACTTCAAACGTATTAATGTAGACACAAATAAGGGTAATCATGAACCCCATTGTAAATCCTGAGAAAACTTCCCCTAATGGTAGACTGGACAAAGGTTTCGGTCCTGATGAATAAAAAATACCAATTAAGTAACAATAAAGACCCATAATTAATAACGGCCAGCCAACAATAAATGACAACCCAATCCCCATTAAAGCAGAAACGAGAATCATCCAAAAAATCATTTTGCGTATTAATGGCAAAGACAAATTTTCTCGACCGATAATATTCGTTTTTTCCTTATAATCATGAACTTCTGTGGCATGATGGTAATCATTATAATTATCTAAAATATCGACCGCCATATTAAAAATAAACATCGCAATGAAAAAAATTAAAACATAACCAACATGGAGCCGCCCATATTGGTACCAACTAAAACAAATTCCTAACAAAAATGGCAAAACACTCGCTGTTTTTGCTTTTAATTCTACTAATTCAAAAAATATTTCTCGATTCAAACTATCCCTCCGCTACTTTTTTACAAACTTTGTTACTTTTAAAACTTAATTACTGTATTTCTGTCGCCAATTCGTATACAATCAAATAGTATTGAACCACTGAAAGGATCGTAGTATATTTATGAACACATTTTGGAAGTCGTTTCCTGACGTTGAACGTTCTTTAACGGAAACATGTGAATTAATTGAACAAACGTTGCATACACGCAACGAAGACATTGAAGAAGCCTTAGTAACTTTGGCTCGTTCTGGCGGCAAATTATTACGCCCCGCTTTTTTCTTTCTTTTTGCTCAACTGGGTGATGAAGAAAAACAAGAGAAACAACAATTATTAAAAATAGCTGCATCTTTGGAAATCCTACATATGGCTACGTTGATTCACGATGACATTATTGACGATTCTCCATTGCGCCGAGGCGCTGTGACTATTCAATCACAATATGGTAAAGACGTGGCTGTTTACACAGGTGATTTACTATTCACTGAATTCTTTACTTTGATTGCAGATGCCATGAATGGCTCTGAATTTATGAAAATCAATGCACAAGGAATGAAACGGTTATTACTTGGTGAACTCGATCAAATGAGTCATCGATTTGACCGCCGCATGTCGATTCCTGCTTATTTAAGAAGTGTCAACGGCAAAACAGCCGAACTTTTTTCACTAAGCTGTCTTGAAGGGGCCTATTTCGGTCATAGTTCAAAAGAAGTCCAACGTTTAGCTAAACGAATTGGCCGTCATATTGGCATTGCTTTTCAAGTCTATGACGATATTTTAGATTATACTGCCGACACGGAAACCTTGAAAAAGCCCGCTTTAGAAGACTTGTCACAAGGTGTTTATACGTTACCCCTTCTCTTCGCTTATCAAGCAGCACCTGACGTATTCAGCCCTTATTTGGATAAAGGACGCGCCATTACCTTAGAAGAGGCAGCTGAAGTTGCGGCGCTAGTCAACGACTATCATGGCGTTACAGAAGCACAAGCTTTTGCTAAAAAAGTAACCAACAAAGCAATCACTGATATTCAACAATTGCCTGATGGCACAGCAAAAGAAACCTTACTTTCCTTAACTGAGCTCTTATTACATCGTTCATTTTAAACGTTTTATGGAAGAATTGCCATTAATTGAAATAGAAAAACGACTGATTGTTTGCTTTAATCAACAACCAGTCGTTTTTTTATTCCTCGAAAGAACTAATGCCACGATCAATTCGGTAAAGTTTTTGATAATGCGCATTGGTTGCAAGTAATTCTTCTGGCGTACCACTCATCTCTAATTGGCCATCTTCAATAAAGATCACTTGATCCATCAAAGTTACGCCTTGCAAATGGTGGGTAATCCAGATGACGGTTTTATCTTTTAATGCCTCAAAAAAGGTTTCCAGCAATTGCTGTTCTGTAATTGGATCTAAACCAGTAGTTGGTTCGTCTAATAACACAATCGGTGTATCTTGCAAAAGAATCCGCGCTAGTGCCAAGCGATGTCGTTCGCCACCAGAAAAACGCAAACCTGCTTCATCCACCATTGTTTGTAAACCTTCTGGTAATTGGGCAACCATTTCTTTTAAGCCAACTTTTTCTAAAACCGCCCAAACTTCTGCTTCGCTTGCTTCTTCTCTACCAATCCGAATATTATTTAAAATGGTTGTTCGAAATAGGTACGGTGCTTGATGCATAACCCCAATATATTCAGTCATCGTCTCACCAAATGCCTCAGTTGGGATATTTCCTAAAAGGATTTCTCCCGAAGTAGGCCGTAAATCACCACGAATGAGCGAAGCCAACGTACTCTTTCCGGAACCACTGCGCCCTAAAATCGCTAATTTTTGTTTTTCAGGAATTGTTAACGATAAGTCATTTAATACCTTTTTCTCTTGATTTTCATATGCAAAAGACAAATGTTCTATCGATAAACTGGTGCCATTTGGCTGAACAGGCGCTTCTGTTGAGTCATCTTCCCCTTCAGGAAGCTCATTAAAACGACGAATGGAATCCTTATAAATCGTTGTTTCCTGTGCTGCAGCAGGTAGCGGAGCAAAAGCATCAATTAACGGAAAAACGGTTAAAACAAAGGCACCAATCCAATTGGCTGCACCCCCATGATTACCTGGAAACCGCACACTAGTCCAAGCTAAGACAGCAATCGCAATCACACCAAACAGAAGTTGTAAAACAAAGTCTCGGCCACGGTTAAATTGCTTCATTTTTTCATCTAATGCACGAACGTTTGCTTCATCTGTTTCATAACGAGCAACGAATTCAGAGCCTCGTTGACTAAATACCCAATCAGACACACCTAGAATATTGTCGGTTAGTGTTTGATATAACTCATTTTTGGCATATTTATGTTTTTCTTGACGCGCACCATTCACTAGAACTGAAACAAGTGGTAATAGAAAAACAACCACTCCTAACATCAGTAACATGCATAAAGCAAACCACCAAGAAAAGAAACCTAACGCAATCACTAAAAAGATATACAAAATCCAAGCAATAACGGTTGGGAAAATCGTTCGTAAATACAAGTTTTGGATATGATTAATATCCTCCGAAAGCAAACCTAAGATATCCCCAGTGCGATATTTTGTCTTAAAGAAAATCGCATCTTTTTCTAGTACATTATAAAGTTTCAAGCGCAGATCAGAGGTCATTTTTAACACCCAGTTATGACTCGTTAGACGCTCCACATAACGAAAAACAGGACGGCCAATCCCAAATGCTCTTGTTAAAACAATGGGAATATAAATTAATAAAATATTCTCTGGTAAGGAAGCCGCACGACTGATTAAGTAACCAGACGTAAACATTAATGCCCCTGCGCTAAAGAACGTCAAGAAGCCTAAAAGTAAGGCAAAATACAAGGTTTTTTTATAGCGTTTTAAGAAAGGACGAACCCATTGATCGTTTTTCCAAACGTCTTTCGTTGTCGGCTGTTTTTCCATCATTGGCGTCCTCCTCTCATTTGCTTCATTAATTGAACATAGTAGCCATCTTTTTCAATCAACTCTGCTAGCGTTCCTTGTTCCACTAATTGACCTTTTTCCATCACTAAAATGTAATCCATTTCTTCCATCCAATGCAGACGATGTGTCGCAAAGAAGACAAGATGATTGTTCATTAATGGCAACATGCGCTCTTTCATTTCAACTTCTGTTTCAATATCCAAATGCGCTGTCGGCTCATCAAACAGCAAGACGTGGCGTTTTTGATCGACAAAGGCGCGGGCCAACGCTACTCGTTGCGCTTGTCCCCCACTTAACATTCGACCACTTTCCCCAATCAAGGTATGAATTCCTTCGGGAAGATCTTTAACCAGCTCGTCTAAGCCAACTAACTGAATCGCTTGCTGAATCGCCTCATCTGTTGCTTCAGGTGTATAAAAGCGAATATTGTTTGCCAAAGTATCCTGGAAAATATATGGCGCTTGCGGAATATAAAGGATTTGCTTTTGCCAGTCTTTTTGTAAAAAATGTGGAATCGTCTGACCGTTTATCGCCAATTGACTCGTTTCTTCTGTTGGCAATAAAAAGCCACTTAATAAATTAATTAACGTTGACTTACCAGAACCACTCGCCCCAATAATTCCAATCTTTTTGCGACCATCAACAGAGAATTGCAACGATTGAATCGCTTCTTGCGTTGCATCTTCATAGGAAAAATTTAACGCTGTGACTGACAACTGACTTTCTTGATGCCAATCATCTAACGTGAGCACATCGGTCTGTTCTGCTTCTGGCAATGCTAATACCGCTTGGATCGCTTGAAAAGAGTTTTTTCCATCTAAGGTTGCGTGATAATCACTTGAAAAATCACGAATCGGTAAAAAGAACTCGGGTGCTAAAATTAAAGTAACCAAGGCAGGAAATAATAAAATCGTGCCGTTTAATAAACTTAATCCAAGAAAAACTGCCACAACAGCTACCGATAATGTCGTAAAAAAGTCTAACGCAAAGGTTGATAAAATAGCAATTTTCAATGTACTCATGGTCGCTTTTCTGAATCGTTCACTTGTATGGTAAATACTCCCAGCATATTTTTTACTCAACCCAAACAGTTTCAGCGTGTCAATTCCTCGTAAGGAATCAATAAAATGATTGGAAAGCATTTGAAACGCCGCATATTGCTTGTCCGCTTTACTTTGTGCTGCATAACCTAACACAATCATAAAAATAATAATAATCGGAAAAACAATCAGCAATGTTACGCCTGAACGAATATCTTGTGTAAAAACAAAGGCCAAAATAATCCAAGGAATAATCATCATATTCATCATTTTTGTCAAAATCAATTGTAAATAATTTTCGGTTTGACTAATGCCTTCTAAAGCCATGGTAACCATATTTCCAGTCCCATTTTTTTGAACAACATTTGGCCCCAAACGGAAAATTTTAGTTAATAATTGTTCGCGTAATTCTTTCGAGCGTTCATAACTAAATGTATCGAGCATTCTCTCACGAAAATACGTAATAACATGTCGACCAAGATAAAAAATAAAAAAGAGTAAAATACTCTGTAGTTGTTGGTTAAGATGCCCGCCACTCCAAAGGCCGACAATGGCTTTTGAAAGAAAAAAAGCTTGCCCAATTATAAAGACTGCTTGCAGGAAAGAAAAACCTGCAAGCAAGACAAGAATTTTTTTGATTTTAGGCATCTGTAAGATGTCTTTATCAATCATAGATTTAATACCCCTCTGGTACGACTGTCTGTGAAATACGTTTTCTGAAAATATAATAGGACCAAGCAGTATAAGCTAACACGAATGGTAAAATGCTTAAAGAAATCCACGTCATAATTTTTAGTGTATATGGTGTGCTTGTTGCATCTTTAATCAACAAATCAAAACCTTCACTACCAATCATAACACGTGGGAACAAGCCACTGAACAAGAGAGCAACTAGTACAACTAATGTTAAACCACTCGCTAGAAAAGCTAACATCTCTTTGCGTTTAAACACCCCAACATTAGCAATGACCGTTAAGACCACAATTGCTAACGTTAAAATTAAAGTGACCGCAAAGTTCTTTTCATAAAAGTCCGTTTTGAAGTACATCAACACTGCAAAAACAACTAAACCGACATATAAAACGCCGTATAAGATTTCTGCATAATTTCGAGCACGTTCGCGAATTGGGCCTTCTGTTTTTAAAGCAATATAGTTCATACCGTGTAAGTAGCAAAGTAATGTTAAGGCTACTCCACCAACAATTGAAAACAGATTAAAATAATCCGTAAATTGCGCATGCATATTGCCGTTTGCATCTAAAGGCATCCCTTGGACTAAGCTGATAAACAAAATACCAAAGAAGAACGGTACAAGGAAACTACCAATTGATAGTGTCCAGTTCCACATCCGACGACGTTTACCTTCCGGCATGTTATGGCGGAATTCAAAGGAAACTCCGCGAATAATTAAGCCAAATAAAATCGTAAATAGAATTAAATAGTAGCCACTAAATAATGAAGCATACCAATATGGGAAAGAGGCAAACATTGCGCCGCCCGCTGTTAATAGCCAAACTTCGTTTCCGTCCCAAACAGGTCCAATTGTTGCAACGACTTGATCTTTTTCGTCGTCATTGTGTGCCAACGTTTGAACGGCCATTCCAACACCAAAGTCAAATCCTTCTAAGAAGAAGAAACCTGAGAACAAGACGCCGATAAGGACAAACCATAATAATTGTAGTGTACTCATTCGCCAAATACCCCCTTATCAAATGGATCCAACGCTGGTTCATTTTCTTTCGCTAATTTTTTCGCTTCATAGTCCGGTCCTTTACGTAATTCTAAAATGACCAAGTAAACCATGACACTACCTAAACCAGCAAATAATAAGAAATAAATGACATTTGACGTAATTAATGAAGCAACCGATACATTTGGTGAAACACTTTGTTCAATCGTAAATAATCCATAGACAGTCCACGGATAACGACCTAATTCAGTGACTAACCAACCTGTTGTATTGGCAAGGAATGGTGCGAACGTACATAAAGCAACAATCCACAGCATCCATTTCTTCTCGTACAGCGATGGTTTTTTCTTCCTTGTAAAGAATAGTCCTAAGGCAGCAACCAATAACATTAAGGCACCAAAACCAGCCATGATACGGAAGCTCCAGAATAAAGTGTTAACTGGTGGATAATAATTTTTATCATCCCCATATTTTTCTACCAAGCGCTTGTTGACTGTATCCATTCCATCAACCGAACCTGATAATTTGTTATACGATAAAATACTTAGCATATATGGAATATCGATACCAAAAACTTGTTTATGTTCCCGTTCATCTGCCCAAGCAATCAATGTCCAAGCAGCAGGATCATCAGAGTCTTCATAGGCCCCCTCCATCGCCGCAAATTTCATTGGTTGTCCTTCAATTAGAGCTTTCATTTGCAAGTCGCCAGCTAATAAAACGCCGATTGAACCGAACAAAGTAACCCATAAGCCAATGCGCATAGATGCTTTGTGGAATGAAATATCCCGTTTTTTCAACAATTGGAAAGCAGCCATACCAGCTACTGCCATGCCGCCCAATGTAAAGGCGCCCATGATAACGTGTGAAAATTCATACCAAACTTTTGGATTGCTGATGACAGCTACAAAATCCACCATTTCAGCACGGCCATTATTGATGACATAACCTACTGGATGTTGCATAAAACTATTCGCAACTAAAATCCAGAAAGCAGACATCATTGAACCGAATACGACTAACCAGATAAAGGTTACGTGAACTTTCGGATTCATTTTATCCCAAGTAAAGATCCATAAACCTAAGAATGTTGACTCTAAGAAGAAAGCTAAGAGCGCTTCTACCGCCAACGGTGCCCCAAAAATATCTCCGACGAATCGAGAATAATCAGACCAGTTCATCCCAAACTGAAATTCTTGAATAATCCCGGTTACAACCCCAACAGCGAAGCTTAATAGGAATATATTTCCCCAAAACTTGGCCATTTTACGATAACGTTCCTCTTTTTTCACAACGTACATTGTTTCCATAATTGCTACAACAAGTGCTAATCCTATTGAAAACGGTACGAAGAAAAAGTGGAAAACTGTTGTCATCGCAAATTGGATTCTCGCCAATGTTACAATATCAAACATATTATTTCCTCCCTGATTTGCCTCCACACAAAGAAACAAGCTTACCTGAATTGTTCATTTCCATTAGCGATGACTCCTTTTATCTACGAAACTAAAAGAAAATTCAAGTGAACTTTTCCAAAAAGTGTGAAAATGCATGTAATATAGAATAATTCCAATCTAAGTATACAACTTTCTGAGGCAGAAACCAAACAATACAGAAGCATTTCTCACAATTTTTTTAGGTGCTCCCAAGATTTCTTCCCTTTCTTCTATCAATAAAAAAAGCCCTTCCTAAAAAAAGGAAGAACTAATCTCAATCTATCAACATTTTGACTTATCACTTGATTAGTTTTCGAAAATCGAAGCAGCTCGTCTTTGATGATAAAAATTCTAATCTTGTGATGAAAATTACGGATTGCTTGTGGTGATAGTTTGTTTTTTAACAACATGGCTCTAAAACAAATTTTTTGAACTTAATGCAATTTCTTGAGTTTTGGTACCATTCTAAACAACATGACTCTAAAACAAAACTTTTGACGGCTCTTTAGTCAACCCAGTTTTGGTACCATTCTAAACAACATGACTCTAAAACGTATCATGGGCTAACGCCGTTTATATCACAGTTTTGGTACCATTCTAAACAACATGACTCTAAAACAAAACGTATCAATAAGAAGAGCGGAGGTTCGTTTTGGTACCATTCTAAACAACATGACTCTAAAACCTCGGAGAATTATTTTTTCTCCATGATTCCGTATTCGCATCACTTATCCATAGCTAGATTTCAGTTTAGAAGGTCTGAATTTTTTCTTCACGTTTATTATACCAAACTTTCTCCTTCTTGGCGGAAAAACCCACCATTTTTCAATGGTGGGTTTTCTTTATTTAGTAGCTGTAACAGCGAGCCAGATTTCACTATACTTAGCTTCTGCTGGTCCTTGATATTGCGTAAACGAAATTTCTGGTGCTGCAACGACTTGGTAACCAGATGAAGGCAACCATTCAGAGAATATCCTTGCCCAGGTTTCTTGTAAAGTTTGAGGGAAAGGACCTTCATTTGGAAAAACCGCCCATGTATGAGCAGGTACGCTTAGTTGCTCCAAATCTTCATAGGTATTTTCTTGCGAAGTGGCAAAGCCAATCATGTGTGTCATTTCTCCACCCTCTGTTGTTCGTCCCTCTTGAAAGTCAAAAGAAGCATTTACTACTTGATGAGGATATACATCATCAAATGTATGCATTTCCGCTCGTTGTTGTGGTGTAATGCGCTGTGCTAATTCCATGATTGCTTGATTTTCCCCTTGATACTGCAAGGGAACCTTCTGACTAACTCCGACTATTTGAAACGCTGGTTTTTCAATCAATTTAACATCCATTGATTGTCCTCCTTTAATATCAATATAGAAAGAGAATTTAGGGAACGTTTTTTGGATTTGTGTTTTCATTACTTCAGAAGGGGCTTGTCCTGTCCAATCGCGAAAAGCTCTTGAGAATCCTTCAATACTTTGATAACCATATTTAAAAGCTACATCTGTCACTTTTTCACCAGCAAGTAATGCTAAATTTGCTTCCGCCAAACGTCTCTTTTTAATATACTCAGCCAGACTCATCCCCGCAATAAACGAAAAAGTTCGTTTAAAATGGTAAACAGAAATCCCTGTCTTTTTTGCCAATTCATCGAAGGATACTTCTTCCGTTAAATGTTCTTCAATATAATCCATTGCTTGATTTAAATTTGCGAGCATCCGTGTCCCTCTCTTTCTATTTGAAAGTTTACTAAAGACCAACAAGGATGACTTGATTATTTAGAGCCAACATTCGTCAAGTCGTTACTCTTGATTCATAGCGGCTTTTAAGGCCTGCGCTAAAGCACTTTCTTCTGGTTCGTCTGGTTGTGAATATTTTTTCATCAAACGACGTTCTTCATGTTTAGTCATTTTTTGTTTTCGTTCTTTTTTATCGGGAATTTTTTCAGTAATCGAACAGAATTTACATTTGAAAGAACGACCATTTTTTCCTTCTATGATGACCATTTTTTTATGGCATTGTGGGCAACGGTGATTGGATACTTTAGGATCTTTTCGCCGACGATAAGAACATTCTTGGTTTGTACAAACGTAAATCTTCCCATCTTTCGTATTTTTTTCCCGTAAGTTTGAGCCACAATCTGGACATTTTTTTTGCGTAATGGAAAAATCTTGATATTTTTTCTCGCTTTGTTTAATTTCACGGACTAATTTTTTCGTATCCTCTTCAATATCCTTTAAGAAAAGTTGACTCTTTTGTTGACCCGAAGCGATTGCTTCGAGCGACTTTTCCCATTTTTCCGTTAGTTCAGGTGTCACAAGTGATGGATTCACCAAGTCTAATAGTTGCTTTCCTTTGGCAGAGACACTTAAACCGCTATTGGTTCGTTCCATCAATTCTGATTTAATCAGTTTTTCAATGATTTCAGCTCGCGTTGCCGGTGTGCCTAAACTGTGTTTCTCCATTTTTCCTAACAACGTTCCTTCGGTTAATGGTTTTGGCGGCGACGTTAATTCTTTGTTAATGGTAAAGTTTGGCGCAACGGTCATGCCTTTTTGCCATTGGACAGTGGATAGCGGCTGTTCGGCTGTTGTTTTCCAGCCAGCAACAACTACTTTATTTTGATGAAAGACAAATGTTTCTTTTCCAAAAGCGACTGTAACTTTTGTTTGTTTGGTTTGATTTGGCTCAGCAAACAAACCTAAGAATCGTTGAACAATCATTTGATAGATTTTTTGTTCATCATTACTTAGCTTTTCATAACGAGGACGTTGTTCAGTTGGAATCAACCCATGGTGATCCGTGACTTTTGCATTTTGGAAAACTTTTTGTTGTTTAACAACGGCCCCATTTTTAAGGTAGCCTTTCACTTCTGGTGAAAAATCAGCAATGGCTTGAAGTCGTTCTTTCATCGTTCCTTTCATATCCGTTGTTAGATATTTGCTGTCAGTTCGAGGATAGGAAACAATTTTATGGGTTTCGTATAAACTTTGTACAAGAGACAACGTTTTCTTTGCAGAAAATTGGAATCGCTGGTTGGCTTCACGCTGGATTTCGGTTAAATCATATGGTAACGGCGCATTTTCTGTTTTAACTTTTTCTTGGATATCGGTAACTAAGCCCTTTTGTTTTGAGAGTTCTTTGACTAATTGTTCTGCTTCCTGCCGTTCTTTCAAAGCGTATGGATTTTTTTGGGTCATCTTTGCTTTTTCTGATTCAACAGATAACGAGATAGTAAAATAAGTTTGAGGCTTAAATTGTTCAATCGTTTTTTCTTGTTGGCGTACCATTGCTAAAGTGGGTGTTTGAACACGACCTGCGGATAAGTTATCTTGATATTTCACTGTCAAGGCCCGTGTGACGTTTAGACCCACTAACCAGTCAGCTTTTGCGCGCGCCAAGGCAGAGTAATACAAATTATCGTAGTCTTTCGCTGGGCGAATTTTCTTAAACCCGTCTTTAATGGCTTTGTCTGTTTGAGATGAAATCCATAAGCGTTTGACTGGTTTGTTAAAACGGACATATTCTAAAATCCAGCGGGCCACTAATTCACCTTCACGACCAGCATCGGTGGCAATCACGGCTTCAGAAACATCTTTACGATTGGCTAATTGTTTAATCGCTTTTAATTGATGTCCCGTTTTCGGTAACGGTTTAATCCCTAAATTCTTAGGAATCATCGGTAAAGTTTCCATTTGCCACGTTTGCCATTCTTTGTTTAAATCTTCTGGCATTTTTAGTCCTAAGAGATGGCCTAAAGCCCATGTGACAATCACGTTGGGTCCTTCATAATAATTCTTATTTTTTTGATTTGCTCCTAAAACGCGGCTTAAATCTTTTGCTACGCTAGGTTTTTCAGCAATAATTAATTGTTTTGCAACCACTAGTTTCGCTCCTTTTTGAGTGCTATCTTTTCGTATTATACCAAATATTAGCTCGATTTTCTCTAAATTCCGAGAATAGAAAAAGAGTTTAAAGAAAATTCCCTGAGGTTTTTCTTTAAACTCATGCGTTTCAAATAACTTTCCGTTTGCAGAATTTTGTTTTGCCAAAATGATTGGATATTGTGGTAAACTCAGCTTTATTTTCAAAAGTAACCGCATGATGATTTTCTAGTAATGCTAAACCGAAGTATTGTTGTAAATCTTCATCGCATTCTTCACACCAGCGTTCTTCCCCATCATTCCAGAAAGCCGTTAAATAGTTAGGCTTTGTGTTGACGTATGTATAATTCTGAGAAAGTTTTTGCCAAACTTCCACATAATATGTCTCTGCATCGGTCAAGTTATCGAAGGTTTTTTCTTGAACAATGTCCTCTTGCCAATCATCAAAAAACCACCAAGGTTCATTGTCGCCATACATTGTAATTACTTGATACATTGAACCGCTCCTTTTTTTGCTACTGTAGGTATCATAGTCACTTTCTGAAAAAGTTGCAAGGATTTGGTTTCGGACTGAGAAATTTTTGAAATTTATTTTATCCTGCCACTTCTAAAGAAGCAATAAAATCTTCAATCATGCGACGATAACTTTCTTCCGGCGTGGCTTCTTCGCGTTGAAAATAACCTAAAAAACGTAAGGTAATATAACCATGGATTAAGCTACGTAGTTCTCGACTTTTGTGCAGTCGTTCTTCATTATTAAATGGATAAAAAGCTAAAAGTTGTAAGATAATTTGATTAGTTTCATGGATGCCTTCAATTAATTGTTGGTTTTGCGTTTTCGGCACACTGATAAGTAATTCATAGACTGCAGAATTTTCAAAAGCAAATTGTTGGTACGTTTCAGCATATATCCGAATTGCTTCTGCGCCACTCTTACCCACTAAGGCTCTTCGCAATGCATCATTTAATTCTTGAATTAACAAGTCCACTAGAGCATTTTTTACTTCAGCAATATTTTTAAAGTGATTATAGAGTGAAGGATACTTGATGCCTAAATCAACGGCTAAATTTTGAAAGGTTAATTGTTGAACGCCCAATTCTTCCGCTAGATTGCGGGCACTTTCAAGGATTTTGGCTTTCGTTAAATTCCGTTTTTTTGCCATCTTTCTGACGCCTCCAATTCTTAAATTTTGGACAAGTATTAGTTTATCATATCTATTGACTCTTTTTAAACTATAAATTATAGTTTATAATAATAATTTGTAAACATTATTTTTGAAAGAAGGCTGTTTGGCATGCATATTACCAACCGTTCTCATTTGGTCGATCGTTATGGCAAACGAACCAGTGCAGAATTTTTATTACACGAACGTCCTATTTTATCTTTTCCTATTTCTTTAGCGGCCATTCCTAAAGAAGCCCGCTATTTATCCTGGGAATTAGTTGATTATGACACGATTCCTCTAATCGGTTTCCCTTTTATTCATTGGTTAGCTGCCAATGTTCCTGTAACCAATGAGATTCCTGAAGACTTTAGTCGAACAGCACTCAAGCCTACCATTCAAGGAAAAAATAGTCTTGCTTCTCCTTTGGGGAAACAGATGATTCCTGCGCTTGCCACTGAAACGTTACCTGAGTTAACCGAACGTTATCTGGGGTTAAGCCCTCGCTCTGGTGTGCACACCTATACGTTATATGTGTACGCTACAAAAAATCCACTAAATTTAAAAGAAGGCTTTTTTGCGAATGAATTGCATCAAGCATTGAATGATCAACGACTCGCCAAAGCCAAATTTGAATTTCTTTACTAGAAAGTGAGGAAATAGAATGTATGAATTAATTAAAAGTAAAATTTTCCGTCCAAGACAACCTTGGGAAAAAAATCTGCTTGTTTTATGGTTTGGCACATTTATGGCTGGTATTGGCTTTAGCTTAGTGATGCCATTCATGCCTCTTTATATCAACACATTAGGTACTTTTACCCACCAACAATTGAATTTTTGGAGCGGAATCACGTTCTCTTCCACTTTTTTAGTCACAACCATTGTTTCACCTTGGTGGGGCCGTTTAGCCGACCGAAAAGGACGCAAGTTAATGTTATTACGCGCTTCATTAGGGATGGCTATCGTCATTAGTTTAATGGGCGCAGTCACAAGTGTTTATCAATTGATTGGCTTACGCTTATTACAAGGTGTTTTTTCTGGTTATATCAGTAATGCGACTGCGTTAGTTGCTACAGGCACACCTAAGGAAAAAAGCGGTCAAGTGCTTGGTACTTTAGCAACTGGTTCTGTTACCGGCACGTTGCTTGGTCCTCTTTTGGGCGGTGTCACTGCGTCTATTTTCGGTTATCGGCCAACCTTTTTCATTACTGGTACGATTTTATTACTCGTTTTTGTTTTGAGTCTCGTCTTTGTCCATGAAGAGTTTGTGCCAATTGAAAAAAATCAAGCCGCATCTGGGAAACAAATTTTAAAAAAACTAGAACATCCCCACGTGATTCTTGGAATGTTTATTACGACATTAATCATTCAAGCTTCCAATAATTCAATTAGTCCCATCATCAGTTTATATATTCAACAATTGTTGGGTGGTCACGGAAATGTCACCTTAATTAGCGGAGTCATTGCTTCTATTCCAGGGATTGCAACGTTAATAGCCGCCCCTCGTTTCGGCCGATTAGGCGATCGTATTGGCAGTGAACGCATCTTGACAATTGGCTTAATTTTAGCCATTTTCGTTTACCTACCAATGGCCTTTGTTCAAAATGTCTGGCAGCTTGCCATGCTTCGTTTCTTAGTTGGGATTTCCGATGCCTGTTTACTACCAGCTGTTCAAACGTTGATCACTCGTTATTCCCCAAGTGACGCTGCAGGTCGTATTTTCAGTTACAATCAATCTTTCCAAGCGACAGGAAATGTGATTGGTCCTATGATTGGTTCAAGCGTATCTGCCGCTTTCGGTTATCGTGGGGTCTTTATTTCCACTTCTTGTCTGGTTCTCCTTAACCTTCTATGGGTTCGTCGAAGCACCGCCGAATTAAAAAAAGAGAAAAATGATGACTAAGTTATACACAGAAAAGTTATCCACAATTTGAATTTTTAATTTTTCTCTTTTTCTTATTTTAAAAAAAATAGGCATATAAAACAAAAAAGAAAAGCTGATATTTACTGGTTTTATGACCAGCATATCCGCTTTTCTTTTGGTTAACTATACGCTTTTTGTTTCACAACTCGTGAAACTTTTTAGACGTATTGTAGTTCTTTTTCATCTTGGTAGGCGCGATCAATTAAGCCGCCCCCTAAGCATTCCATTCCATCATAAAAAACAACAGCTTGACCTGGAGTGACTGCGCGGGCTGGTTCCTTAAACGTAACGGTTGCTTTTGTGCCATCTTCAGATAAGGAAACATGCACTGGGATATCTGCTTGACGATAACGGAATTTAGCCGTACAGTCAAACTCTTTTGGCATTGGTGTATCAACAGTAAAATGAACCTCACTAGCTTCTAAATGTGTTGCATATAGTTTTTCATGGTGAAATCCTTGTCCTACATATAATGTATTGGTAGTTAAATCTTTCCCAATCACAAACCATGGTTCTTGTGTTTTACCGCCGCCACCAATTCCTAAGCCTTGGCGTTGACCGATAGTATAATACATAAGACCATCATGTTGTCCTTTGATTTCGCCATCTTCTGTCACCATGTTGCCTTTTTTAGCTGGTAAATAATTACTCAAAAATTCTTTGAAATTCTTTTCACCAATAAAACAAACGCCCGTTGAGTCTTTTTTCTTGGCTGTGGCTAATCCAGCACGGTCAGCAATTGCACGAACTTCTGATTTTTCCATGCCACCCAATGGAAACATTGTTTTTGCCAATTGGGCTTGTGATAATTGGCTTAAAAAATAGGTTTGGTCTTTATTATTATCAATTCCACGTAACATATGCACTACGCCATTTTCATCCGTTTCTACTTGCGCATAGTGGCCAGTTGCAACATAGTCAGCGCCTAGTTGCATAGCATAATCTAGGAATGCTTTAAATTTAATTTCTTTATTACACATGACATCTGGATTTGGTGTCCGTCCTAACCGATATTCTGCTAAAAAATATTCAAACACACGGTCCCAATATTCTTTTTCAAAATTGACCGAATAATACGGAATCCCAATTTGATCCGCTACTTTTGCGACATCTTTATAATCCTCAGTTGCGGTACAGACACCATTTTCGTCTGTATCGTCCCAATTTTTCATAAAGATCCCAATTACATCATAGCCTTGCTCTTTTAAAAGCAACGCTGTGACAGATGAATCGACACCGCCACTCATGCCTACCACGACACGCGTTTTGCTGTTATCTGCCATTTTATCACCATCATTTCAATTAGATTCTGAAATCATCCACGATTTGAAGGTCGTAACTTTTCAGTGCTTTTCATTATACTATTTTTTTGAAATAAGTAAAGCAAGCCGGGCGTATAATGAGAAAATACTTGGAACAAAGACACAGCCAACAAGCTGTTGCTTTCAAATAAACAGAAAACCTGAAGGAACAAGCTACTTTCACTTGTTTCTTCAGGTTTCTCTAAATTATTCTACTTTCTCTAATACACCACGGCTAATTAAGCCATCCATTAAGAAAAAGTATTTTTCTTTACTCATTTCATGTTGTTCATTCTTGAAAATATTCATTGGTTTTAAACCATTTGCCGTTGTAATGGACATTTTCAACTCTTTTAGATCAGCAGTGATCGTAATTTTCAATTTGAAGCCTTCATTTCTCTGAGGCGTTGGATCTAAGGAACGAATCAATTGAAAGTTCCCTGATTTTGTTTCAGTAAAGCCGTTATCTTTTAATGTATAGCGTTTTGCACTAGGATGTACTTTGTAAAAAACTGTTGAGCCTTCAACAGCAGCCGTTGTTGTAAATGCCATGGGTTCCACCTCGTTATTTTCATTGTTATCTTCATTATAGCGAAAACCTGTAGCTGCCGCAATCAGATTATTTTTTCAATTGTTGAATCACTGCAACTAGTACTTCAGAAAAAGTCGCAATTTCTTCTGGTGTGTTCCCGTAGCCAAAACTAATCCGGATTGATTCTTTAATAGCTGAGGAATTTTCTCCATACATCGCTGTCAACACGTGCGAAGGATCCACAGTTCCCGCTGTACAAGCCGAGCCTGTTGAAATCGCAATACCTCTTAAGTCCAAATGCATTAAGAGCAAATCACTGGGAATTCCTTTTAAATGAAGATTTAAGACATGCGCTAAACGATTCGTTGGTTCACCATTAATTGAAAAATCAATATTGGCTTCTTCTAACGCTTTTAAAATAATCGTTTGAAAACTTTGATAGGCTGTTTTTCTTGCTTGCTTTTCTGCAGAAGTTAGTAATGAAACGGCAGTACCCATGCCAATAATTCCAGCTAAGTTTTCCGTGCCCGCACGTCGTTTTTCTTCTTGTTCCCCACCATGTAAAAGAGGTGGTAATTGGATTGCATCGCTTTTAAATAAAAAACCTACGCCTTTTGGACCATTGATTTTATGAGCGGAAATACTTAATAAGTCGATCCCTAATTCATGAGGTAAAATGACTTCACTTCCATAAGCTTGGACGGCATCTGTATGAAAAATCGCCGAATGATTTTTAAGAATTGCACCAACTTCAGCAATTGGTAATCGATTTCCAATTTCATTATTGCCATACATCATTGAAACCAAGATCGTTTCTTCGCGTAAAGACTTTTTGAATTGATCCATTGAAATCTGACCATTTTCATTCACAGGCAAGTAAGTCACTTCAAAGCCTAACGTTTCTAAGTATTCCATCGTTCGTAACACAGCGGGATGTTCAATTGCCGTAGTAATAATATGTTTTCCTTCCTTTTGACGAGAAAAAGCAACTGCCAAGATGGCTGTGTTATCCCCTTCTGTACCACCACTATTAAAAATAATTTCGTGGGGTTTGGCTTGTAAGCTCTCGGCAATCGTTTGACGCACTTCTTCCAGAAGACCGTGTGCCTTTCGTCCAAACTGATGAATACTTGATGGATTGCCAAAAGTCGTTTGCATATTCTCAGTCATCGCTTGAATGACCGTTGGATGAAGCGGCGTTGTTGCCGCATGATCTAAATAAATGGGTTCCAAATGACTCGTCCCTTTCCTTATGTTCTGGCGTTATTCTAGCATAAAAAGCTTAAAACACAAAATCAGAATACTTTCTCTTCTATTTATAAAAGAGATAAGAAAAATAGGCCCAACACTATTAAAGTTGTTAGACCTATTTCTAGTTTAAGGAATCACTTATTCTCCTTTTGGTTCTAAACGGAATAATGGACTCATTGGTTTATTTTCATGAATACGAAGTAACGCTTCCCCCATTAACTCAGCGCAAGAAATAATATTCAAGGTTGATGGTTGGTGGTCTGCTGTCGTATAAACAGAGTCAGTAATACTAATTTCCTTAATCGGCGCATTTTCTAAGGTTGCTTTTGCGCCTTCTGATAACAAACCATGCGAGGCGCAAGCATACACTTCTTGCGCACCATTTTTCATTAAAACTTCCGCCGCTGTGGCTAACGTTTGACCAGTATTCAAAATGTCATCAACAAGAATACATTTTTTCCCAGCGACATTCCCAATAACGTAACCTTCTTGGCGCACCCCATCAATCTCTTCATGGTCTACAATTGCTAAGGTCGCATCTAAGTACTCCGATAAACTACGTGCGCGTTGAACGCCACTGTTTTTAGGCGAAACAATCACAATTTCTTCCCCTACTAATGCTTGTTGACGATAATAATGAGCGAACAAAGGCATTGTAAATAAATTATCTACTGGGATATCAAAAAATCCTTGGACTTGAACAGTATGCAAGTCTAATGTTAACAAACGTGTTGCGCCTGCCTCTACTAACATATTAGCAACTAATTTCGCAGTAATGGGTTCTCTTGGTTTCGCTGTGCGGTCTTGGCGAGCATAACCATAGTAAGGCAAAATAACATTAATTGTTTTTGCGCTAGCACGTTTTAATGCATCAATTAAAATAAGCAATTCCATCAAATGATCATTTACAGGGGCATTCGTTGCTTGGATGATGTAGACATGATCGCCACGAATACTTTCTTCAATATTAATTTGAATTTCGCCATCACTAAATTGGCGCACGGTGCTTTTTCCTAATTCTGTTCCTACTGATGCTGCGATTTTTTCAGCAAGTGGTCGATTTGCATTTAAACTGAAGATGCGTAAGGTGTCATCTTGATAGTTTTCGGTCATGATATCCTCCGTCAATATAAAATAATAGTCGTTTTCATTCATATTCTACCATTTTTTGTCATAAAAATCATGGGATCCTCCTTAATTTATTGAAAGAAACGGTTTTCTTTGTGAAAAAAGCGCTTGTATTTAGGTGCGCCTAAAAATTATTTGCATTTTCTTAAACTATCCCTTATACTGATTTTAAGGCAAACCTAAAAAGGAGGAATTTCATGAGAAAAAGCTTTAACTTAGCTGTTCAAGCGTTAACCGTTCAATATCAAGGACGGACCGCTTTAAATAATATCCACGTTACTATTCCCTCCGGTAAAATTACTGGAATTATCGGACCAAATGGTGCTGGAAAGTCAACATTTATTAAAGGGTTATTAGGCTTGATTAAAACAAAGGAACGTGATGTTTTGTTAAATAATCAAGCGATTGACCAACAAAAAACAACCATTGCCTATGTAGAACAACGTAGCGCCTTGGATCTTAGTTTCCCAATTAGCGTTTTTGAAACGGTCTTGCTAGGAACCTATCCAAACTTGGGACTATTAAAACGCCCAGGAAAGAAAGAAAAGCAAGCAGCCATGGCTGCATTAAAAATGGTGCAATTAGAAGACTATGCGCAACGCCAGATTGGCGAACTTTCTGGTGGCCAATTACAACGTGTGTTTATCGCCCGTGTTTTGGCCCAAGGTGCTGAGGTGATTTTTTTAGATGAACCTTTCGTCGGCATTGATATGTCTAGTGAAAAAGTGATTATGGATATTCTTAAATCATTAAAAAATCAAGGTAAAATGATTATCATTGTTCACCATGATTTGCACAAAGTGTCCCACTATTTTGATGAATTAATCGTTTTGAAAAACCGGCTAATTGCTGCGGGTCCTGTTGAACAAACATTTACTGCAGAAACGCTCCAAGAAGCATACGGTGATTTGTTAGGTGATTTATTAATACAGGGGGTTGCAAAATGATTGCTGCATTTATTGATGGTTTATTCCGTTATCAATTTTTACAAAATGCCCTTTTGACGTCTATAATTGTCGGACTCATTTCAGGGGTAATTGGTTCATTCATTATTTTACGTGGGATGTCTTTGATGGGTGATGCGATTTCACATGCTGTTTTACCAGGGGTCGCTGTTTCTTATATGTTTGGTTTCAATTATATTTTTGGCGCTTCTATTTTTGGCTTATTAGCTGCATTATCGATTGGCTTTATTACCCAAAAAAGTCCACTAAAAAATGATACTGCCATTGGTGTTGTCTTTAGTTCTTTTTTTGCTTTAGGGATTATTTTTATCTCTTTTGCAAAAAGTTCCACCGATTTATATCATATTCTGTTTGGAAATGTATTAGCGGTCGCAGATACCGATATTTTAATTACTTGTGTCGTCGGCGTGATTGTTTTGATTTTTGTGGCATTGTTTTATAAAGAGTTGCAACTCACTTCTTTTGATCCCACAATGGCTCAGGCCTATGGTTTAAATATTCAATTTTTCCACTATGCATTGATGTTTTTACTAACATTAGTCGCTGTTTCTTCTTTGCAAACCGTCGGAACTATTTTAGTCATTGCCATGCTGATTACGCCAGCGGCAACAGCTTATCTATTAACAAATCACTTACCGACAATGATTGGCTTAGCCTCTACTTTTGGGATTTTAAGTTCAGTGATTGGCCTATTCTTTAGTTATTCTTATAACTTAGCTTCTGGTGCGACGATTGTTTTAACCGCCGCCTTATTCTTTTTATTGGCTTTCTTTTTCTCACCAAAGAAAGGCCTAGTATTTGTAAACCGTGAGAAAGAAATGGAGGAATCAACGAATGAAAAAATTTAGTTTATTTTTTTTAACACTTTTAGCAGGGTTAACGTTAGCTGCTTGCGGGAATCAAGCCGCTGAAAAGAAAGAAAAATTAGCAATTGTGACAACGAACTCGATCCTATCTGATTTAGTGAAAAATGTTGGGCAAGACAAAATTGAGCTGCATAGTATTGTGCCAATTGGGACAGACCCTCACGAATATGAACCGTTACCAGAAGACATTGCGAAAGCTTCTGAAGCGGACATTTTATTCTTTAACGGCTTGAACTTAGAAACAGGCGGAAATGGCTGGTTTAACAAATTAATGAAAACGGCCAAAAAAGTTGAGAATAAAGATTACTTTTCTACAAGCAAAAATGTTACGCCACAATATTTAACAAGTGCCGGTCAAGAACAAACAGAAGATCCGCATGCTTGGTTAGACATTGAAAATGGCATCAAATATGTAGAAAACATTCGTGACGTGTTAGTAGAAAAAGATCCAAAAAATAAAGATTTCTATACAGAAAACGCGAAAAATTATACCGAAAAACTTAGCAAACTACATGAGGAAGCCAAAGCTAAATTTGCTGATATTCCTGATGATAAAAAATTATTAGTTACAAGTGAAGGTGCCTTTAAATATTTCTCCAAAGCTTATGATTTAAATGCCGCTTATATTTGGGAAATTAACACAGAAAGTCAAGGAACACCTGAACAAATGACCACGATTATTGATACCATTAAGAAATCAAAAGCACCTGTGTTATTTGTTGAAACCAGTGTCGATAAACGTAGTATGGAACGGGTCTCAAAAGAAGTGAAACGACCAATTTACGATACACTTTTCACAGACTCTCTTGCCAAAGAAGGAACAGAAGGCGATACGTACTACAGCATGATGAACTGGAATTTAACAAAAATCCATGATGGCTTAATGAGTAAATAAATAATAAAGAAGAAAGAACCAAGTTGACTCCCCCTCAACTTGGTTCTTTCTTCTTTATTTAACTAATTCCTCAATATCAATTACTCGATCCACAATTTCCTCATAAAAATCTGCTTCATGGGAAACCAGAAAAACCGTTCCTGGGTAAACGTGAATTGCTTCTTGTAAACTTTTTTTGGCCGCTTCATCAATATGATTGGTTGGCTCATCTAAAAATAACAAATTACTTGTTTGCATCATTAGTTCCGCTAGTTTTACTTTTGTTTGCTCACCACCACTTAACAGGGCTAGCGACTGCATTGCTAACTTATCTGGTAAACCTGCTCTAGCCAAATGACTTCTTCGCTCTTTAATCGTTGTATCTGGAAAACGATCTGATAAATAGTCTAGCGGCGTTAACTGCTCATTAGGCCACGCCAAGTCTTGGGTAAAATAAGCAATTTTGGTATTCAGCGGATAATGAAATTCTCCATCTAATGAAGGAATCACTTTCGTCAACGTTTTAATTAATGTTGATTTGCCAATCCCATTAAAGCCTTTCAATGCGACTTTTTCACCGACATGAACCATTAAATCTAACGGTTCTAACAAAGGTTCCCGATAGCCGACAACTAACTTCTGGGTCGTTAGTGCTTGCGTTGCAACTAACCCTTGATAAGGAAATTCAATCGCTGGCTTAGTCAAGGAACCTGGCGGAGTCAATCGTTCCAACCGGTCCAATTGTTTTTGTCGACTTTTAGCCATCGTTGCTCGATTTCCAGCTTTGTATTTACGAATATAGGCTTCCATTTTTTCAATTTTTTCTTGTTGGGCCTGATACTGTTTCAAATAGGTTTGTTTATTCTGCTCTTTTTGTGCAAAAGATTTTTCTACATTTCCAGTATATTTGGTTAACTTGCCAAACTCAATGTCTGCGATGCAATTCGTCACTTCATTTAAAAATTGATAATCATGGGAGACTAATAGAAAGCTTCCTTCAAAATTATTCAGATAGCGAACAAGCCATTGAATATGTGTATCATCTAAATAGTTGGTGGGTTCATCTAAAAGTAACACATCAGGGGCCTCTAACAATAATTTTGCTAAAATCACTTTTGAACGTTGACCACCGCTTAGCTCCCCTAACTTTTTATCCAAACCAATTGCTTGTAGTCCTAACCCATTGGCTAAATCCTGAATAATCGTGTCAATTTGGTAAAAATTACTTTCATCTAAATCTGTTTGTAATTTGCCTGCTTGTTCTAAAAGTTTTTCCGAAGCCGTTTGACTGTATTCTTCATAAAGTTTTGTCAGTTTCGCTTCTTTATCAAAAAGTTCTTGAAAGGCTTGTTTCAAAAAATCAACCATCGTTAGTGATTGTTCTACAGAAACATGCTGATCCAAGTACCCAATCTTGCAATTTTTTTGCCACTGAATCGTTCCTTCGTCTGGCAATACTTCCCCCGTTAAAATTTTAATTAAGGTGGATTTGCCGACCCCATTTTGGCCAGTTAAGCCTAAATGATCTCCTTTATTCACTTGCAATGAAGCCTCTTCATACAAGACCTTTTCGCCAAATCGATGCGTTAAATGTTCAATAGTTAAAATACTCATTTTCGTCACTTCTTTCTTGTTAACTGATTATTTTGGGACAACAAAAAAAGAACCACGTCTGCACGTCGTCCATCCTGACAGAAATCCCGACAACCGCTTGTACGTACACTCAAATAAGACTAGCTTTTCTAGTCAAAAAATGTGCTATCAAGCGATGAAGAAATTAATTGCTCGGCTCCACAACAGTGCTTCATCTGTTCTTAAACTATCGGGAGCTACTTTTCTTGTTAATTTATCAGTTAAAACAAAAAACATGTGAATCACCTTTCTTATGCTTGTATTCTACCATAGAATGACAAGAAAGCAAGCCACGTTGGTTTATAACGAAAGGAGCCCACAAACAATCATTTTGTCGGCTCCCTATCCCTATTATTCTGACAAATAGTTTAATGCATAGCGTACGTGGTACTCTGCTGCTAAAAGTAAGGCACGTTCATCAATATCAAATTGTTCATGATGGTGTCCAAAATGAGTAGCAGGATTTTCAGGGTTTCGTGAACCGACCCGTCCATAGATACCAGGAATTACCGCTAAGTAATCAGCAAAATCATCCGCCCCTAAACTTTTAGGATGATCGGTCACAACATTTTCAAAACCAACAATTTCACTGGCTACCTGCTGTGCACGGTTGGTTGCTTGTTCTTCATTAATTAATGGATTCGCTGCCGCATAAACAGAAAAATCAGCAATTTCTGTGCGATGAGACTGGGCAATTTCATGGGCAATTTCTTCGACTCGTTGTAAAACAAATTGGCGCGTTTCCTGACTAAATGTTCGAACAGTACCTTTAATGGTTGCCTGGTTTGCTACAATATTATAGCGTGTTCCTGCTTGTAAAACGCCAATTCCTACTACGACAGAATCTAAAGGATCAATCTCGCGCGCTACAATTTTTTGTAATTCCACAACGATACTGGCCGCTGCTAAAACAGCATCTCGGCCATTCTGTGGTTGGGCGACGTGACTACTTTGACCACTGACTTCAATTTTAAAAATATCACAAGAGGCGTTGGTGGCGCCTTTGGTAGCGACTAATTTTCCGACCGGCACACTGGAATCTAAATGAATCCCAAACACTTGGTCGATTGCTTCTAAATAATTTCCTTCCACAAATTGTCGAGCGCCTGCACCAATTTCTTCAGCTGGCTGGAAGGCCAGTTTAATCGTTCCTGAAAAGGTATCCTGATGTTTTTTGAGCACTTTAGCTGCACCTAGCAATGCTGCCGCATGACCATCGTGTCCACAAGCATGATTGAGTCCTGGATTTTTAGAAGCATAGGCAGCACCTGTTGCATCTGGCAATTCCAACGCATCAATATCTGCACGTAACAAAATCGTTTTGCCAGCGCCAAGACCTCCTTCAATGGTTGCTAAAACACCCGTTTCCCCTACTTCTACAAAAGGAATAGCTAAGGCTAGTAGTTCTTCTTTAATTCGCTTAATCGTTTCATATTCTTTTAAACTTGCTTCAGGGTATTGATGAAAATGACGTCTTAAATGGATTATCCATTCCTTTTCTGTAGCAATAGCTTCTTGGATTGTTTGAATCGTTGTTGTACTCATTATAAATGCCTCCTTTATTTTTTACCAAATGTTTCCCAGGCTGGAACATTGGCGCCTTTTGATGTTTCTGCAATGACCTTTTTCGTTTCTTCTTGTTGATATTCTTCTACAACTTTTTGATAAAGTTTATTCTCTTGATCTTCTTCTCGGGCCACGACAATGTTCACATAAGGTTTCGCTTTTTCGTTTACAGGTTCTAAGAAAATAGCATCTTTATCTGGTGTATACCCAGCATCGACAGCCATGCCGCTATTAATCACTGAAGCATCGACATCTTGTAAAGCGCGCGCTGTTTGCGTAGCATCTAATTCAGTTATTTTCAATTGGCGTTTATTTTCAGTAATATCACTGACAGTCGGTAGTTGCTGTTTCGCAGGATCTACTTTTATCAGTCCTGCAGTTTGTAATAAAATTAACGCCCGCCCGCCATTCGTTGGGTCATTAGGAATAGCAATTTCTCCGCCGTCTTTAATTTTCGTGATATCTTTCAATTTATTAGCGTAAATTCCCAATGGTGCATTGACTGTATTGCCAATTGATACTAATTTCGTCCCATGTTCTTTATTGTAATTGTCTAAAAAGATTTGATGCTGAAAGGCATTTAAATCAATTTCTTTTTCTGCTAATGCTGCGTTTGGTTGTGTATAGTCTGTAAATTCTACCAATTGTAGATCAATATTTTTCTTTTTCAAACGGTCTTTGACCGATTCCCATTCATCATTTTTTGTTCCTACAACCCCTAGTTTAACGGTTTCTGTCTTAGTATCCTTCGCAGACCCCGATGCACAACCTGCAATCGTAAAAGCTAATACCCCAATAAGTCCAATTAATTTACTAAATTTTTTCATTTTGTCAGTTCTCCTTTTTCTAATGTGATGTTTTTTTGATTAATTGATTACTAATGGCTTGACTGATAAATACCATAATTAAAATAATTAACGTGGCCATAAATGTCACATCGGTTTGAAACCGATTGTATCCTCGAGTAATCGCTAAGTTGCCCAGACCACCGGCTCCAATCGCTCCTGCCATGGCTGTTAATCCAATCAAATTAATAATTGTCACTGCTGAAACACGAATAATACTTGGTAACCCTTCAATTAAATAAACCCGAAAAATAATCCCTAAGGGACTCGTCCCCATGGCTTCTGCCGCTTCAATAACGCCAGGATCCACTTCTAATAACGCATTTTCAATTTGGCGCGCGAAGAACGGAATTACGCCAATAACTAATGGGACTAACGCTGCGGTTGTACCAATTGTCGTTCCTGCCAAAATTCGTGTTAATGGTTGAATCAGTGCGAGCATAATGATGAAAGGAATAGAACGACAAACATTAATAATTTTTTCTAAGACGCTATACAGGGGTGGATTTTTCAAAACACCACTGGGGCCAGTACTAACAAGCACGACACCCAACAAGACTCCTAACACGCCAGCAATCAATGCTGTCCAAAAAACCATGTATAATGTTTCCCATGTACTTTGAAGAAACTCTTGTTTTAATTGGACAACATTCGGAAAATATTTCTCAAATAATTGATACATTCTCAGTTCACTCCTTTTTTAAATCACCTGTAAATTCTGCTTTTGCTTCGTTTGCTGATAGGTTTTCAAAACATTGGTTCGCACGCCTTGTTTCGCTAAATAAGTAAGGGCTTGTTGACGCTGGGCCTCATCACCAGAAAGCACCACAATTAAATGGCCAATAGGAACGTTTTGAACAATTTCGACATTGCCGTAAAGGATATTCGTATACACCTGATATTGGCTATACAATTGTGCAATTAATGGCTCATTCGTTTGATCTCCCACATAAGAAAATTCAATTAATTCTTGATTTTTATCTAAATCAGCTAATTTAGGATGTTCAAGAATCGTGGTTAATGCTTGGT
This sequence comes from Enterococcus sp. AZ119, assembly GCF_050546175.1. Classification (NCBI taxonomy): domain Bacteria; kingdom Bacillati; phylum Bacillota; class Bacilli; order Lactobacillales; family Enterococcaceae; genus Enterococcus; species Enterococcus sp. AZ119. The sequence continues at coordinate 1,766,495 of NZ_CP172951.1, forward strand.
CAATATGAGTTGCTGTCCGAATAAAATCTTTGGTTAAAGGTTGTTGGGGTTGACTAAAAATCGAAACAATATCGTTTGATTCGACAACGCAGCCATTTTCCATCACCGCGACTTTATTACAAATTTCTTTAACCACTTGCATTTCATGGGTGATTAAGACAATCGTCAAGTTCAGTTCTTGATTTAACTTTTTTAACAAAGCTAAAATCTGTCCCGTTGTTTTTGGATCTAACGCACTCGTCGCTTCATCACAAAGTAAAATTTCAGGATCATTTGCTAAAGCGCGGGCAATCGCAACCCGCTGTTTTTGCCCTCCTGATAGTTGACTGGGGTAAGCGTCCCGTTTTTCACTTAGTCCAACTAGCTCTAATAAATGGCTGATTTTTTGACGCCGTTCACTTTTACTTAGCCCAGAATATTTTAATGAAAAATCGATATTACTAAATATAGTCCGCTCTTTCATCAAATTAAAATGTTGAAAAATCATTCCAATCTTTTTTCGTTGTTGTCGTAATTCCTTTTTAGAAAAAGTTAAAATATTTTCTTTGTTAATAATAACGGTGCCCTCTGTTGGTCGTTGCAATAAATTAATTACCCGTACTAGCGTACTTTTTCCAGCACCGGAATAACCAACAATTCCGTAGATATCCCCTTTATCAATTGTCAAAGACACATCTTGGACAGCCTGAATTTCTTGTTTTTTTTGTTGAAATGTCACACTGATATTTTTTAGTTCAATCATTCTTTATCCCCCTTCATTCTTACCAACCTGCATTTTTTCACAAAAAAGAAAAAAGCATCCTCAACGACACAACTCAAGTTGTATCGTTGAGGACGCTTTTTTGCGTGTTACCACCTCATGTTCAGAATTTGCTCACACAAATTCCCTTTTCAAGTACGGAACAACATGTTCGATACCCTAGCTCGATAACGGGAGCCCCCGTCGCCGCCTTGTGTTTAACACTCGGAGCGCTTGCTCAATAGCCATTTTCCAAAACGTCTTTGTCACCTATTCTCAGCTACCTAGGCTCTCTGTTAGACAAATCAAGTCTTGTACTTACTATATCACTGCTTTTTTATTTCTATTCATTCTAAACTGATTTTCATCTGTTTTCAAAATTAAACAGACTAGAGTTAATGTTCTCTTCGAACAGCTTGTACTGTTCATCACTTACAAAGGCCATCCTGCGTCGAGTAACCGCAGACAGCATCTACTCTGTCGTTTCGCGCCAGTCGTAGTGATTCGTGCAAATGATACAACTTGCCCTTCGGTCACCTTGTACTGTTCATCATCTACTCTGTCGCTTCGCGCCAGTCGTAGTGATTCGTGCAAATGACACAACTTGCCCTTCGGTCATCTTGTACTGTTCATCATCTACTCTGTCGCTTCGCGCCAGTCGTAGTGATTCACAGCAAAAAGCCCTTCACTAGCGTTTTGCTAGTAAAGGGCGAATGATTCGCGGTACCACCTTTTTTCGAAATATAACTGATTCTTTATATCTCATCTCTTATCCAAGTCTTTATTAACTTGGTGCACATGGTAACGGGTGCTTAGCCGAAATTGCTTACTTATCAGCAATTTATTCTCAGAGGCCATCTTCAACTTTTCTGAACCTTGTCCCTTTTCACCAATCAGGACTCTCTTTTGAAGGTCATCAAAATTTACTCTTCTCTTCAACGAATGAATAGTTATCTGTGATGTTGATTTACACTTTACTAGAGAAAAAAGAGATTGTCAACAGTTTTTCTTAGAAAAAAATCATTTTTCTTTTTTTACGAAAGAGCAATTGACAAACTTTCGTCTATACGTTATTCTATTTCTTGTGCACGAGATTTGTACGATTTTTCAAAAGGAACTTTGGCGATTACTCGTCGCAGTGTAGCCTTTGAAAGTGAACTCTATGGGTTTCACTTCGTTGCAATCCTCGAGTTAGTTTAGCCTTTGAAAGTGCCGCCTTAGCTCAGTTGGTAGAGCACCACCATGGTAAGGTGGGGGTCGCCGGTTCAAGCCCGGCAGGTGGCTTTTTGGTAAAATCCCAACTCTTTAATAAAGAGTTGGGATTTTTTTGTTTTGCCTACCCTTAGTGTTCTGTCAAGATGAGAAAATAACAAAAGCAATTTCTTCATTCCACTCGTTATGGTATATTTTAATTGTTAAATAATTATTGGAGTGGAGTACAATGATGAAACAATTACCTACAGAATCAAAAAAATTTGATTTAAAGAATTGGTGTATTGAAAATAAAGCCTATCTTCTATTGATCATTTTAATTTATCAAGTGGCAGTTTTATCCATCGGCATTATCAATTTCCCTTACTTAGATGATAATGCTCGCCAAGTCGCTGGAATGACAGATTTTGGTACGACTTACGCACGTTGGGGCAGTGAATTTCTCTCATGGTTTGTTCAAGGAAGTCGTCATTTGACAGATCTGGGCTTGACCACACCGATTCTAACAGGTCTTATCTTATCTCTCACAAGCATACTGGCTATTTATATCATCAATGACCAAAAAATTAGCTGGGGTTCCTCTTTAGTAGCTACTTTAATTGGCCTCAATCCTTGGTTCCTTCAATGTCTTAGTTTCAGGTTTGATAGTCCCTATATGGCATTGAGTATTTTTTGTTCGTTTCTTCCTTTTTATTGGTGGCAGCGTAATTCTTTTACGTTTTTCTTGGTTTCTGTTTTTTCACTGTTTGTTATGTTTAATACTTACCAAGCCTCGTCAGGAATTTATATAGTTATCGTCTTATTCCTTACTTTCAAGCAGTTACTTGCTGGAGAAAATTTCATTGCTCTTTGTAAAAAAGTCGCACTTGCTGCTATCGCTTATCTACTTTCTATAGTCAGCTACCTTATCGAGTTAAAATTTGTACCTTCCGCAACAAACAACATTGGGGGCAGTCAGGCCTTACCAAGTTTGCACGATATTCCCAGTGTGGCTTATCAAAATAGTTACCATTATTTTTCAGAGCTATTGAACCAGAGTAATCGTTTATGGTTTTTATTACTGCTCCTACTGCTTGTTTTATTTTTTATTAGTCATCTATCAAATAGCAAAATCAACTTAGGCTTAAGTTTCCTTTATTGTATCTTGTATTTAGGACTTGCTTCTCTCTTAAGTTTTGGCATTTTTATTGTCTATTCAAGAAATATCGCAGGTGATGCGCCTCGCTATATTTACGGATTTGCTGTTTTCGTTACAATCAGCATGTTAAGTTTATTTAACAATCGACAAGTGAAAGCAATTTATCTAACTTCGTTACTTGTGGCCAGCTTGTTATCTTATTATATTTTATCGTTTGTTTTGGTGTATTCTTCCACATTAAACTATCAAAAAGAAGCATTCAATCGCCAAGCAGCTGTTTTAACAGATGATTTAAAAAATGTTGTAACAAACGAACGAAAAAAAGTTTATTTAAATACGTTTTTCAAAAATTCAACTGTTTATGCTAATACAAGTCGAAACTACCCAATTCTTTCAAAAATTGTGCCACCAAATGACGGTCTATATTTCCCTAATTACGTTTGGTTCAATACTTCATCGAATTTAGGAGTAGAGATGGCACCACTGACCGATACTGATATGTCTAAAAATCAAAAAGTAGTAAGTAATCACTTTTATGACATTTATACAAACAACAAAGAAATATTTGTGTTTATGAAATAATTTGTTCCATCCAAAAACACTTCTTTTGCAATAAACGTGACTGTATGGTTTGATTAAGATGGATTAAGTATTCTTTCCGGGTACATTTAGTACTTCCTGAAACTTGCTTATTTCCCATTTTTCTTATGAAGTAACAAAATTTTTGAGAAAAAACAGCTCGTTTTCTATGTTATGATAGAGAAGTGAAAATCACCAGAAAGGTTGTTGCGGACTATGAGAACTCATCAGAAAAAATTATTTTTATTTTCAATGATTTTATGGTTAGTTGAATTTTTAATTACACGGATTTCTGATTCTTTTCCAGGAGCAACGCCATTGTTCGTTGTGATTTGCTTGATTCAAGGAATCCTTTTTACTTATTTCTGTCTTGCTTTTTTCTATTATCCGCAATAATCAGTCAAGAAAAGCAATTAGAGCAGATTCAGCAAATTTCTGAAACCGAAAAAATGGCACGTCCTCGTTTTTAGGACGTGCCATTTTTTAAAGCATTATTTGTGTAAAAGCCGTTCGTATCGGCTGTTGAACTTTTTGAACAGCAGCGATTTGATGACCTTTTACTTCAGTCAATTCTTTTTCAATATATTCAGGATAGTAGGTTGCCAAATAACCCAAGACCCAGATAGTTGGATCTGAAATAACCGTCTCTGCTAATGGATACAAATAGGTAAGATGCAATCGAATTTCTTCTTCCAAATGCTGCAGCATAATTGGATCATCATTTTCTAAACGATTCCTAAGTTCAGTACAAATTTCGGAATAGATCGGCGTATTTAACGGTCCAGTTTTTCCTTCTAGTAAGACTGTCTGAGGCTGATTGTCATACCAAAGAAAAGTCAGTGGTTCTGAAAATTGCAACAGTGCTAATTCTTCAATAAACCATTCCCGAGCAAAATAACTAAGTGCTTGGTTCATAACTAAATCTTTTGCGACTTCCACAAATACTGGTTTAGGCAAATATAAACTGGTTTTAATGTTCGCTAATTGTTGATAAACGGGCAATTGATCGCTTACTAACAAGTTCCTTTTAATTGCTTGAATTTGCTGCGTTTCTAATTGTTGATACGCCTCTTCCACTTGCATTAATTGCTGTTCTAACGTTTTTTGTTGTGCTAGCGTTATTTTTTTAGTTTGAAGTAATTGCTTCAATAAAATATACCCTTCAATAAAGCGACGACTTTGACTATAAATTTGCATATAAATTGCCGCTGTTTCGAGGTTCTCAAAATAAGAATCTTGGAACGCTTCTGCCAATGCTAGTGCTTCGTCAGCTTCATCCATTTCCAACAATAATTGGACAATTTTTTGGTTTACTGGCGGCGTTTGTTGTAGCTGATAGGCTTGTTGAAAATTTTCTAAAGCGGCGATCTGATTATGTTCTACAAGTGCTTCTTCTCCTTTCGCAATAAAACGTTCATAGTTTTTGGGAAATTCATGAATGGTACTCATATCTAATCTCCTTTATTTCTTATTTAAAGCAGATGAGCCTGGGACAAAAATCACTTTGGATTTTTGCTCCAGGCTCAAAACCTGATAACCGGCGGGAACAGAACCAACACTACGCGTTGCTAGGAGCTAAACGGTTCTGTCCCGACCTCGATTTTAACTATTCAAACGGACTTTTTTAGTAAAGATTACGAATAATAATTGCCGTTTCTAGGTCGCCCTCAGCGTTCATCTTCTCCGCCTTTTCCTCTAAACTATACCCAGCAAAACTTTCGTTTGTTAAAACATCTGCTACTGTGAATTTAGCAACTTTTTCAATACTGACTGCATCTGGTGCTACTTCTTGCACGCTATCCCAGCCTGTATCAATAAAGACTTTTGTATCTTCTGTAATCGCTTCGTTTGCTTCTAACACCTGCATAATTTCTTTTAACTGTGCATACGTCATAACCTCGACTTGATTTTCCATTTAAACGCCTCACTTTGCCATTCCTTTTTTAGGATTGGGTTTTAATTTTAGACTTTTTCTTTAATTGTTTTTAATGCGTGATATAAGGCATATTTCATTGGTTTGGCTTTCCATTGGAAATTGCCCATTAATTCTTCGACATGACCACCAAAGGATTGTTTGAATTTAAGAACCCCATCACTTCCATCAAAGACACCGTCAACGCCATAAAAATTATATTTGGGAATGTTATTTTCTACTGTGTAAGTTAACATTTTATGTTGAATTAAATACGGTGCATAGTATTGTTTATATTTTTCATACGTACCACTAAACAAGTAAACAACTTCTTGTGGATGAACAATGAATAAGGCGCCTGCTAAAATTTCAGGTTCATCTGATGTTTTCATTTCTTTAGCTTCGTCAATCCGTTTGCGCACGGTACGAACTTCATCTTCAAATTCACGTTTCTGGTTATTTTTTTTACGGCTTTTAGGATTGGCAATTAACGCTTCATTGACTTCGTTGAGCGTCTCTTGTAATTTGCGTAATTTCTCATGAAGATTTTCTAAATAAGTAGCAAAGTTTAGTTCCGCCACCATAAATTTCGCTCGTTCGCCAAACTCTTCATAAACAGCTTGGTAATAAGCTAAATCCTTATCTTCAAAATTACGTCGTGCACTTGTTTCTTCCGTTAATTTCTTAAAGAGAGGTAACTCTTCGTAACGAAGTTCTCGGGTTGTTACTCCATATTCCCATGTTTTCTTGATGTCATATTTAGCATCTTTTCCATAAGATTTCCAAAGATCTTCTTCTGTTAATCCAGCCATATCTTTGACAAACAGCCAACGTGGCGCGCCATCAAAATTGTGCACATCAAACCCTTGGTGTTTAAAACCAATTGATGTGAAATAGTCAAATGTTTCTTGATTGACCTTTTCAACTTCACCGCCATTAAAATCACGTAAACAAATTTGTTTATTTGGAGTAAAGGTTAAATAAAGGCCATCATTTTTTTTCACATATTTTTTTAAGCCTGTGAAAAAGGCTTCTACACATTTTTTATCTGTATAATCCATCAAAATTCCGCCGTCAATGTCGAAAGCATAACCAATTTTGACTTTTTTCTTGCTTAGGATACACGCAGCAATTAGTTGCCCTTCTCGTTTGACGCCAACGTATTCACAATGCCAGCCACGTCGTTCCAATAAATGTTTCATTTCGGGTGTTTCTAAAAAGTTACCTGCAGGATGTGTCATTGCAAAGGTAGTAAATTCTTGTTCAGTTAATGTACTAAACTGATCCATATCAAACAACTCACAATCTTTTTTTGTTAAATAAATTAGCACTTTTCAGCTTAACCTACTTTTTGCTTTCTTTCAAACAAAGTTACCTCACTGGCTAATTCTTATTTTTCGGTTCTTATTAATTATATCTAATTTTGCTAAAATGCAAACAGTTTTCAACGGAAAAAAAGAATTTCTTTGGAATCTTTCATTTTTGACTGAATATCTTTCTTTTATAAAAAATATCTGAGACAAAAATCTAAAATGATTTTTGTCTCAGATATTAAAACTCATGAAAACCCGTTGAACATCTTTCTCTCAGGTTCTTGATTTACTCAACAGTTACACTTTTGGCTAAGTTCCTTGGTTTATCAACATCGTAGCCTCTTTGTAAGGTTGCATAGTACGCTAATAATTGACCTGGAACAATGCTAACTAAGGCAGAAAGTAACGGATGAACATCTGGAATAATCAGTTGGTCCTGTGGTTTTGCCAAGGATTCCAAGGCAATCACAATATTTCTTGCTCCACGACTTTCGACTTCCTTTAAATTGCCTCTTGTATGGGCTGCGACTTTGGCATCTGTCACAATCCCAATCACAGGTGTTCCTTCTTCAATTAAGGCAATCGTTCCATGCTTCAATTCACCTGCCGCAAAGCCTTCTGCTTGAATGTAGGAAATTTCTTTCAACTTCAAGGCCGCTTCCATCGACACATAATAGTCGACTCCTCGCCCGATATAGAAGGCATTTCGAGTATACGTCAGATAATCTTCCACCAAGGCTTTCATTTGTTGTTTTTCATCAATCAAGGTTTCCATGACAGCTGCTACCACGCTCAATTCGTGAGCCACATCAAATGAGACGGCTGCTAATGTTTGGCGTTCTTCGCCAATTGCTTTTGCTAAAATAGCTAAGACAGCGATTTGAGCAGTATAAGCTTTGGTGGAAGCGACAGCAATTTCTGGTCCAGCGTGTAATAACAAGGTATCGTCCGCTTCACGTGATAATGTTGAGCCAGCAACATTTGTTAATGTAAGTGATGGATGCCCTAATTCATTAACCTGTACCAGTACTTGGCGACTATCTGCCGTTTCACCACTTTGACTTAAGAAAATGAAGAACGGTTTTTCAGATAAAATAGGCATGTTGTAGCCAAATTCGCTTGATAAATGAACTTCCACAGGAATACTGGCAATCGTTTCAATTAAAGATTTTCCGACCCAACCTGCATTATAACTTGTCCCACAAGCAATAATGTAAATTCGGTCACATTGATTAATTTTTTCCAGTAACACCTCATCTAAAGTCACTTTTTCACCTTGAGTATACGCTTGAACAATTTTGCGCATCACTGCAGGTTGTTCATCAATTTCTTTGAGCATATAAAACGGATATGTTCCTTTTTCAATGTCATTTAAATCTAATTGCGCTTCAAAAGGTTCTCGGTTGATTACTTGTCCTTCTGGCGTTTCGATTACTACTTTGTCCGCTGTAACAGTTACAATCTCACCATCAACAATCTCAACAAATTGATTGGTTTCTTTAATCATCGCCATCGCATCACTACAAATAACATTAAAGCCTTCACCTAGACCGATAAGTAACGGGCTTTTATTTTTCGCTACATAGATAGTATTGGGGTCCATTTTATCCATTAATGCAAAAGCGTATGAACCTTTAATTTCGGCTAAAGCCGCTTTAAAAGCATCTTTTGTTGAAAAACCATTTTCAGCAAAATGAGCAATTAATTGAACGACGATTTCAGTATCTGTATCACCAATTAAGTGAGCACCACTTAAAAATTGTTCTTTTAATTCTTCAAAGTTTTCAATGACACCATTATGCACTAATGCAAAGCGTTGATCGCTTGAAACATGGGGATGTGCATTGGCGACAGTTGGTTCGCCATGAGTGGCCCAACGAGTATGACCAATACCAACTGTTCCATCGATTTCTGGCGTTAATTTTGCTGCTAAATCGGCAATGCCCCCAACTGCCTTAACTACATGGGGCTGTTGGCTTTGATCATTCACACAAATCCCAGCAGAATCATAACCTCTATATTCCAATTTTGTTAATCCTTGAATCAAACTTTCCGTGACATTTTCTTTTCCAATCATTCCGACAATTCCACACATAATGCTAATTCCTACTTTCCAATTGAAATTCTGTATTTACTAGGTCCTGTTTAACTAGCAAATCCCATTATATGTTTCTACCTGCGTGATAACCGCTTTGTTCTAACTTCACAATTAGTTTTTCTTTGTTATCTGTAGAGTGCAGTCCCTAGAGCCACCCGCCGAATCTTCGATAAGCTCTCTCCTCGTCACCTGAACGTTCAGGTCTGGCGCTATCCGATATTGGTCTATATACCTCCTTTGTAAATATATTCCGTAGAAACATAAACAATCATACAATTAAAAGTAGGTAATTGTCAACAAAAATCTAAAAACCGAAAATTGGTCTAGTTCTTTAAAGTTGTAAAAAAAAGAATCTAGTACACTCATAGTAAGCGAAAGTACTAGATTCTTAATAATAAAAAAATATCCGTTCTATTTATAGAACCTTATCAATTTGTTATTTATTGGAATGGATTATAAAACCGGCCACCATTCACATGGAACAACCAGAAACTGATTCCTAATAAGCATAAGGCAAGTATCATTACCGAAAAATCACGCAGATGAAAAGGTTGTTGCGCATACCACGTTCGATTTTTCTTTTGACCAAAACGCCTTAATTCCATAGCGGTACTCACAGTTTCAATTCGATCTAAACTAGATAGGATTAAGGGTAAAACGATTTGTGCTACGCCTTTGATTCGTTGGCCTAACCGTCCCTTTTTAGACATCTCATAGCCTCGCGCTTGTTGTGCTAAAGAAATATTAAAAAAATCTTCTTGGATATCGGGAATATAACGAATAGCCAGCGCTACTGCATAACTAATCCGATAACTCACACCAATTCGATTCAAGCTGGAGGCAAATTCACTAGGATTTGTTGTTAATAAAAAGATTAATGCCAACGGAATCGTACAGAAATATTTTAAAACTAAATTAAATTCATAAAATAATTCTTCTTGTGTCAAAGTAAACCGTCCGATTCCTTCCCAAATAACGGTACGTGATTGATATAAATCAACCCCATATTCAGGTGCAAAAAGGTAAACCGTTAAGATATTTAACAAAGAAAAAATAGCAATAAATTTAATAACAAAAGATATTTGATGCCATTTAATATTTGATAATTTTAACAAAACAAGCGAAACCACAGACATTCCTAACAGATAACGAGTATCATACGTGGTCATACAAGCCACAGAGACAACGATTAAAAAGACTAATTTGCTTGTGCCATTTAAGCGATGAATCCAGGTTGAATCAGGATGATAGCCTAACATTTGTCGTTCACTCATCCAAAACGCACCTCACGATCGTAAGCAACAAATTTTTCCGTAAATAGCAAGGGATTTTCCAAGCCTAACGCTTTAGCAAAGGTAAACAAGCTTGTTTCTTTTAAAGAAGCTGCTTGAATTAATTTTTCATCTGTTAAAACAGCAACTGGAGTCGCATCTGCTAGTAAACGTCCATCACAAACTACTAACGCACGTGTTGTATATTCCAACATTAAGTGCATATCGTGAGTGATCATTAAAATAGTCACACCTAAGCGGTTCAATTCTTCTAAAAATGTCATCATTTCTGTATAATGTTTAAAATCTTGTCCAGCTGTTGGTTCATCTAAAATTAATAATTCAGGTTCTAAAACTAAGATTGATGCAATAGTTACCCGTTTTTTCTGCCCAAAACTCAACGCAGAAATCGGCCAGTTCCGGAAGGGATACAGCCCACAAATATGTAAAATATTCGTCACACGTTCCTCAATTTCTGCTTGTGGCACATCTCGTAAAACTAATCCTAAAGCTACTTCTTCAAAAATCATTTTTTTAGAAATCATTTGATTGGGATTTTGCATCACATAACCAATTTTATCTGCACGTTCTTTGATTGAATAATTGGAAAAATCCTGTCCTTCCCATAAAATCTTGCCCGATTGAGGCGTGATGAACCCGCAAATTATTTTAGAAAGTGTAGACTTCCCGGCACCATTTTTTCCTACAATGCTGATCATTTCTCCATGATGAATAGTTACTGAGAAGTCATCTAACACTTTTTCACCGTGACGATCATATTGATAGGACACTTGTTCCAAACGTAATAGTTCAGCTCCTTTGACTGCACTAACTGAACTAGGTTGGACAGACCACTGTGTCATTTTAGGCAAAACCGTTTCGCCTGATACTTCGGCTAATTTGTCTAAATGACTAACTTGTGTTAAATCAATCCCAGCATATTTCATGGCTGTAACGTACAAAGGTTCACGAATCCCTTGTTGGGTCAACGTATCTTGACGTAACAATTCATCTGGCGTTGTATCAGAAATAATTGTGCCCTCATTCATGACAATAATTCGATCAACTGATTCGCAAAGAACGTCCTCTAAGCGATGTTCTATTATTAAAACAGTCGCTTTTGTTTCTTGTTGAATGGTGTCAATCAAAGTCATTGTTTCTTGTCCCGCTCGTGGGTCAAGATTAGCCAAAGGTTCATCAAAAAGTAAAATTTTTGATTGGTTAATTAGAACGCCCGCCATAGATACACGTTGTTTTTGACCACCTGACAAATCTTGTGGACGGTGTTGCAATAACTGATTCAGCTCAACAATCTCAGACCATTTCTGAACCGCTTTTTTCATTTCTGCTTGTTCAACTGCATCGTTTTCTAAAGCAAAAGCAATATCCTCAGCAACCGTTAAGCCGATAAACTGCCCATCGGTATCTTGCAAAACAGTTCCTACATCAAAAGACAAATCAAATAGACTTGTTTCTTGGATATTTTCACCAGCAACCGTAGCTGTTCCTTGAATCTCACCTTCATAAATATTGGGAATTAACCCGTTGATACATTGCGCCAATGTTGATTTGCCACTACCACTAGGCCCAACGATTAAAACCTTTTCTCCTTCATAGATGGTTAATTGAATCCCCTTTAATGTCGGTTCAGATTGGCTATGATATTGAAAGGAAAAATTATTAAAAGTAATGATTGGTTTTTTCATTCGGCCTCACCTCAGTTTCTCCATAAAAGAAAGGGTCTGAGCATTAGCAAAGTAATTACTAGGGCAGACCCTTAACCATTTAAATTATTTCGACAGTTTCTTAATCTTTTGATAAACTGCCTTTCTTTGTTCTTGTTGATGCATAAGCTTTCATCAACAATGTTCCAATAATCCCCACAGCGACAATATTTGAAACAGTCGCGAATACGCCTTGTGTAAATACTTTACTTGCCGGTTCACTATAAATCAAAATATCCAAGCTAGGCGCGATTAAGCCCCAAACGACGATATTACCAAACGCTTGGAAAATATTGAAACGCACCATGTCATTTGTTGTAAATTCACCATGTTGAAGATCCATTTTACGACCAGCGAAGCCAAAAATAATACCAATAATTCCTGAACAAATAATCCAGCTCCACCAAGCGCTACCATACGTGGTAAAATCTTTTAATGTGTGACCAATCAAACCAATTAGCCCTCCAGCTACTGGTCCAAAAACAACTGACATTAAAGCAAGAAATGGATACGACGTTTCTAAGTTCGTATTAGGAATCCCAGTTGGAATTACAACGAATCGACCTAAAATAACAAAAACTGCAGAGCCAATTCCAATTGCTACAATTGTCTTGACGGACATTTTTTCTTTCATTTCGCTCCTCCATTCTATAACTCCATTGATTTACAGCCGCTCCCTTCTTGATTTTATCAAATAAAAAAAGAAGATACGCGGTGCATCTTACTTCTAAAATAGTACCCTTTTAACCGCTCTATGTCAATGATAGACGGAGCTTATTAGCTATTTTCTTTTTTTGATTTCCAACAAAGAAATCAGACACTTAACGCAAGCTAGCATTAAGTGTCTGGTTTCTAATTTGTTCTTATTCAACGCCGATTTCTGCACGTACTACTTCAGCAATTTTATCAACGTAATAATCAACTTTTTCTTGTGTTGGCGCTTCGGCCATCACACGTAACAATGGTTCTGTTCCAGAAGGACGAACTAAAATACGACCTTCGCCATTCATTTCTGCTTCTGCTTGTTCGACAACTGCTTTGATTGCCGGAACTTCCATTGCACCATTTTTATCTGTGACACGAATATTGACTAATTTTTGTGGATAAATCGTCACTTCATCCGCTAATTCAGATAATTTTTTGCCCGTTTGCTTCATAACATTCAACAATTGAATCCCTGAAAGCATGCCATCACCTGTTGTGTTGTAATCTAAAAAGATCATGTGACCAGATTGTTCGCCACCAAAATTGTAATCATTTTTACGCATTTCTTCTACAACATAACGATCACCCACTTGCGTTACCACATCTTTTAAGCCAATTTCTTCTACAGCTTTATGGAAACCTAGATTACTCATCACCGTTGTAACGATTGTATCTTTTTTCAAACGTTTTTTCTCAGCTAAATACTTAGCACAAATATACATGATTTTATCACCATCGATAATTCGTCCTAATTCATCGACTGCAATAATTCTATCGCCGTCGCCATCGAAAGCCAAACCAGCATCGGCGCCTTTTTCAACAACCATTTCTGCCAAAGCTTCAGGATGAGTGGAACCCACACCATCATTGATATTCAATCCATTAGGACTTGTTCCCATTGTATAGAAATCTGTCTCTAAATCCGCGAAGACACGATTGACTGCTGTTGCAGTTGCTCCGTTGGCCGCATCTAAACAAACAGTCATATCTGCTAAATCGCCAGGAATACTTTGAACTAAAAATTGTGAATATTTTAGTAAGCCTTCTGGAAATTCATCTAATGAGCCTAAGCCTTCAGCAGAAGGTCTTGGTAAGGTGTCTTCTTCTGCGTCTAACAATGCTTCAATTTCTGCTTCTTGATCGTCTACTAATTTGAAGCCGTCTGCCCCAAAAAACTTAATCCCATTGTCTTCCGCAGGATTATGTGAAGCTGAAATCATTACGCCAGCGGATGCTTTTTGTAAACGAGTAAGATATGCTACACCAGGTGTTGAAATCACCCCTAATTGGAAAACTTCAATCCCGACTGATAATAACCCAGCAATCAATGCTTGTTCCAACATCTCACCTGAAATACGTGTATCGCGGCCTACGAGAACACGAGGTTTTCTTGAACTATCTTCATGTTGACTCAACACATAACCACCGTAACGCCCTAATTTAAAAGCTAATTCAGGTGTTAACTCCTTATTTGCAATTCCTCTTACACCATCTGTTCCAAAATATTTACCCATTTTGATTCTCCTTAGTCACTTGATTCTCTGTATTTTCAGTTGAACCAGCAGTTGTACTTTCTACTGTTGATCCCTCACTTGTTGTTTCAGAAGTATTTGATTCTACTTGACTGGATGTACTTGGTTGTACTGCTTGGCTACCTGAGCCAACCGTTGTTGAACTTGCAGGTTCCTCTGAAGTTTCATTTGTATTTGATGACTGTTGTTGATTGTACACGGGGCTCAAAGAAACGTCAACCTCATCTGGTGTAACTACGTATTCTCCATTAACGGGAATAGTCACTGATTGTTTTGTTTCTTTGCGAATATCAGAAATATCTACCGGTACCTCAATTGATTCTAGCGTATCTAAAATTGATTGCGGGCCACTGACCCTAACTTGGTACGTTGATAAACTATAATTGTAATGAGCGATCCCAGCAGGTGGCGTACCTGTCATACTAACATTCAGTGGTACATCTTTCGTTGGCGCGGTTAAGCCTACTGTTACTTTGACTTGTGGTGCTGGATTTTCGATACTTAGGACTTGACCTTTAGCATCTAGCGCTTGAACATTTACCGTTTGTTTAATCGTATCAATTGTTTGTTTGGCACTTGAGACTGGCGCAATCACTTTCTCAATTGCTTTCGCTGTTTCTTCTCCAGTTGTTACTTCTACAGTTTTTGGATCTACAGAAATATTTTTTACTTTGTAGCCTTCTTTTTCAATGTTATCAGAAAGTTGTGCTTCTACATCGAATTTTTTTGTTACTCTCTTTTCAATCGTTACAGTCACTGTTTTCGGTTCAATTTCAGCTGTAACAGCAGAACTTAGTCCCCGAACTGTCAAAGGCACTTCCGAAGTTCCTAATGGCAATTTGGTTAAGTCTGCGACCACTTGGAAATTTCGTGTGTCAGCATTTGATTCCATGTTTAATTGAATGCGGTTCGCACTACGTAAATGAACATTTACACTCTCTTCAAATCCAGAGACATAATATTTGTCTTTATCGTATTGGACTTGGACAGGAATATTATTCAATGTCTCACTATACGTTTGGCTTGAACCTGAATTGGAGGGATTATTGCCTGTTGCATTGGCATTAAAAAATAACAACAATGCAAACAGCAATGAAAGCAAACCATTAAACCAGCTTTTTTGGGAGGCTTTTCTCATTTGCGTTTAACCCCCTTTGTTACATCATCGATAAAATGCTGCAAAGCACTTTTTTTATCTTCCGATGATTCCGAAATTAACTCCTTACGCAAAATTGTTAAATACTCTTCTTGCGTTAGACCAGGAATTAATTCATTGTTCAATGTCAAACTAACGTCACCAGTTTCTTCAGAAACAACAATCGTAATGGCGTCACTGACTTCACTGATACCGACTGCGGCTCTATGGCGCGTTCCAAATTCTTTTGGAATTAAATTGCTTTCTGATAGCGGTAAATACGCACTAGCAACAGCAATTTTTTCATTTTTGATAATCACTGCACCATCATGTAGTGGTGTATTTGGAATGAAAATATTAATCAGTAATTCACCAGTAATATCGGCATCCAAATCAATACCTGTCTCAATGTATTCATCTAAACCGGTATTGCGTTCAATGGTTATCAAAGCACCAATTTTCCGTTTTGACATGTACTGAATGGCTTTGTCAAAGGCCTGAATAATACGCTCATCTTCTTGTTGCGCACCTTTATTCGGGCGGAAAAACGAACTTCTCCCTAGATGTTCCAGCCCTCTTCGCACTTCTGGTTGAAAAATAACAACCGCTGCGATTACACCATACATGATGACTTGATTCATTAACCAAGATAATGTATGTAGACCAATTATCTCACTTAGAATGCGGATAATGATAAAAACAGCGACACCTTTTAATAGTTGGACTGCTTTTGTTCCACGAACAAGCATGATTAATTTGTAAACGAGGTACCATACGACTAGGATATCTATGATATTGATAACAAAATCCTTAGATAAGAAATCCGTTGAGATGACTTGCTGCCAATAATTCAAATCTAATAATTGATTCAATTGAAACGACATCATACCCCTCACTTCTCTCTCAAGATTTCCTAACAAGTATACCACATTATTTTCTTTCATCACAGAACGCAAGCGGAAACATCAAAAAAATTTAGGAACTTTTTCAAATAACTTGAAATTTTTCATCAAAAAATCGCATTTCTAACTAAAAAACGTGTCTAAGCAAAAAGCTCAGACACGTTTTTTTGATTTCTATTTAATCTTGCCCACGTTGTTTTCTCTTGGCTGCTCGTTCAGCGCGACGGGCATCCCTTCTTGCTTCCGCTTCCGGATCAACTACGCGTTCTTTTTTCACTCGTGGCTTCTCGTTCTCTGGCGCAGTTATTTCTGGTTCACTTTGTTTTTCTAGTTTTGCTCGAATTTTTTCTTCTTGACCAGCTAAACGAGCATAATTATAGAACCGTCTCTTAGCATCATTAATTGTTTTATTAAATAACAATTCCGCTGTATCTGGTTGACTGGATTCTAAGGACGCAAAGCGAACTTGTTGGCGCATAAACTCTTTCATTAATGAAAAATCTGGTTTTTTGAAATCCAATATCATTGGTTCTTTGCCTTTTTCTCGCAATAATGGATTATAGCGATATAAAGACCAGTAACCTGAATGAACCGCGTCTTTCGCTTCTTTCAACGTTTGACTCATCCCACCTGCTAAACCATGTGTAATACATGGTGTATAAGCAATAATAATTGATGGTCCAGGGAATTTTTCTGCTTCTTCAAAAGCTTTAATCGTCTGCATTTGGTTTGCACCTGAGGCAATTTGAGCGACATAGACATTTTCATAAGTCATTGCCATCATCCCTAAATCTTTTTTAGAGGCATACTTCCCACTGGCAGCAAATTTCGCAATCGCTGATGCCGGAGTTGCTTTGGAAGTTTGGCCACCTGTATTGGAATAGACTTCATTATCTAGAACTAACATATTTACATCCGCGCCACTAGCTAACACGTGGTCAATACCGCCGTAGCCAATATCGTAAGCCCAGCCGTCTCCACCAATCATCCACTGACTTGGTTTAACAAAAAGATCTTGATCGTCATAAATTGCTTCCAATAAAGGTTGATTCGTTTTTTCTTCAAGCAAAGCTGCACGTAATTTAGCTGCACGTTGTTGCGTACCTTCACTTTCGGACAGATGTGCTATCCAATCTTCCATCAATAAACGTAAAGAATCACTGGCTACAGAAAAAGCTTTGGTCATTTTACTAGCTAAACGTTCGCGACGCGCTTGCGTTGCTAACAACATGCCGTAACCAAACTCGGCATTATCCTCTAAAAGAGAATTTGACCAAGCTGGACCTTGTCCTTGTTCATTCGTAGTGTAAGGTGTCACACCCGCTGCAGCACCCCAAATCGATGAGCAACCTGTTGCATTAGCAATCAGCATTCGGTCACCAAACATTTGCGTCAATAATTTAACATAAGGCGTTTCGCCGCAACCAGAACAAGCACCAGAAAACTCTAATAAAGGTTTATTAAATTGCGAACCTAAAACAGTATTCGGTTTTGCTGGGTTTTCCTTTTGACGTAACGTCATAGCAAACGCCCAGTTCATAGCCTGCTCTTTTTCTTCTTCATAAGGTTTCATTACTAAAGCTTTCCCTTTAGCTGGACAGGCTTCAACACAAAGACCACAGCCAGTACAATCTTTGACTGAGACTTGGATACGATACTTCAAGCCGTCGGCACCACGTAAATCACGCACAATGAATCCTTCTGGCGCTTCAGTCATTTCTTCTTCATCGGCTAAGAATGGTCGTATCGCCGCATGGGGACATACAAAGGCACACTCATTACACATAGTACATCGATTGCTAATCCACTCAGGTACTTCTAATGCAACTCCACGTTTTTCAACTGCCGCAGTTCCCAAAGGCATCCGCCCATCTGTCATCCCATTTTTCGCTAGTGTCGCAACAGATAACGCATTCCCTTCTTGACGATTAATCGGTTCAACAATTTCATGAACAAAATCACTAACATTTTCTGAACGTTTTCGCGGTTGAACTTCAAGCGTTCTCCACTCTGCTGGAACAGGTACCTGATGCAACAATTCAACGGTCTTATCGATTGCTTGAATATTTTTTTCGACAACTTTCATGGACTTATGACCATAACTTTTCAGTGCTTCTTCTTTTAAAATTGGCAACACTTGCTCAAAAGGCATAATTTGCGCTAATTTGAAGAAAGCTGTTTCCATCGCGGTATTAATTCGCCCGCCTAGTCCGACTTCACTAGCTAATTTCACTGCATTGATTGTATAAAACTGAATCTCATTTTCAGCTAGATACCGTTTTAATTGATTGGGTAAAAATCGTGCTAGTTGTTCATCATTCCAAATGGTATTTAAGAGGAAAGTACCACCTTTTTTTAACCCTTTTACTAAATCATAGGTATGCAAATAAGCGGCTGTATGACAAGCCACAAAATCAGAATGTTCAATGAGGTACGTTGAACGAATAGGCGTCTCGCCAAAACGTAAATGAGAAACGGTCAACCCGCCTGATTTTTTTGAATCATAATAGAAAAAGCCTTGAGCATACTTGTCTGTATGATCACCGATAATCTTAATTGCTGACTTGTTCGCCCCTACTGTCCCATCAGAACCAAAGCCCCAAAATTTAGCTTGATAGGTTTTCGGATTCGTCAAATCAAGTGGTTTGCCAACTTCTAATGAAGTATAAGTTAAATCATCATCAATCCCAATTGTAAAACGCTTCTTCATGGCAGAACGTTCTTTCATTAATTCATCAAAAACCGCAACAATTTGATTTGGCAATACATCTTTAGAACCTAAACCATAGCGCCCACCAATAATCGTTGGGCGAATATCCGTTTCATACATCGCACTTTGGACATCCAATAATAACGGTTCACCACCAGCACCGGGCTCTTTCGTCCGATCCAAGACAGCAATTGCTTTAACTGATTGTGGTATTTTTTCAAGAAATGTTTCAACTGGAAATGGTCGATAAAGATGGACATTAAGGAAGCCAACTTTTCTTCCTTGTTCTTGTAAATAATCAACCGTCTGTTCAATTGTTTGTGCAACTGAACCCATCGTGACGATCACTTCTTCTGCATCTTCTGCGCCATAATACGTCACCAAATCATAATTGGTTCCCCGTAACCGGTTAATTTCTGTCATATATTTTTGAACAATACCAGGTAATTTTTCATAATAAGGATTTATTGTTTCTCGTTGTTGAAAGTGAATATCTGGATTTTGGTTCATTCCACTAACGGAAGGGTGATTCGGATTCATGCTCCGACGACGAAATTCGGCTAATTTCTCTTGGTTTACTAAGGGTGCTAATTCTTCATAGTCAAGAACTGCCACTTTTTGAATTTCATGACTTGTTCTAAAGCCATCAAAAAAGTTCATAAATGGAACACTCGCTTCAATCGAAGCTAAGTGAGCCACTGGTGCCAAATCCATCACTTCTTGCACACTGCTTTCTGACAACATAGCAAAGCCTGTTTGGCGCGCGGCCATTACGTCTCCTTGATCACCAAAAATATTTAAAGCATTCGTGGTTAAAGCTCGGCTCGCCACATGAAAAACAGATGGTAATAGTTCTCCAGCTATTTTGTACATATTAGGAATCATTAAAAGTAACCCTTGTGAAGCCGTATAGGTCGTGGTAAGCGCGCCTGTTTTTAAAGAGCCATGGACCACGCCAGCAGCACCAGCTTCCGATTGCATTTCGACTACTTTCACAGGTTGACCAAAGATATTTTTCTTACCTTCGGCCGACCACTGATCAACAAGCTCAGCCATTGTTGAACTTGGTGTTATTGGATAAATGGCTGCTAATTCTGTAAAAGCATAGGAAATATAAGCTGCTGCAGCATTCCCGTCCATTGTTTTCATTTTTCGCATGTTTTTCTCATCCTTTATATCTAAAAAATAGAATAGTTGCACGCATATTCTTGTTTATTATAGCGGAATTTCACAAATTATGAAAGATTTTGTCAATTTTTTTGCTTAAAAATAAAAGAGAAATTGAGAGAAAAACCACTTTATCCCCTATAAACAAACTATTTCACTGAATTAAAATTACTTTATTTTGTGAAATAGAAATTATCTATTCATTCACAAACTAAAGAACGAAAGAGGAAGATAAGCGTTTCGACTTATCTTCCTCTTTCTAAACATTAAGATTATTAAAAGTAACGGCTTTTAGTACAACTCCAAATATTGTTCTCTTTCCCATTCAGAAACGGTTTGACGGAAGGCTGCCCATTCCATTCGTTTCGCTTCTACAAAATTGGCAAAAATATGACGACCTAATGCATCAATCATTACTTGATCTTTACGTAATTCTTTGATGGCATTGTGTAAGGTTGATGGCAAATCTTCAATTTGTGCATGTTGACGTTCTTCCTCATTCATCACATAAATGTTACGATCAACTGCTGGCGGTGGTGTAAGTTCATTACGAATACCATCCAAACCTGCTTGTAATAAGACAGCCATTGTTAAATACGGATTCGCTGAAGGATCGACAGAACGTAACTCTAAACGAGTCGATAAACCACGAGATTCAGGAACTCGAATGAGTGGTGAACGATTTCTGCCGCTCCAAGCTACATAAACAGGTGCTTCATAACCTGGGACCAAGCGTTTATAAGAGTTCACTGTTGGGTTACATACCGCAGTATAGGCACGGGCATGTTTTAATAAACCACCTAAGAAATGATACGCAGTTTGGCTTAAGCCCATCTCTCCTGACTCGTCATAAAAAACATTACCTTCTTCATTAAATAATGACATATTGCAGTGCATGCCAGAACCATTAATTCCAAACAAAGGTTTTGGCATAAATGTTGCATGCAAGCCATGTTTGCGCGCAATAGTTTTCACAACTAATTTGAATGTTTGAATATTGTCACAAGCATCAACTACATCAGCATATTTAAAGTCAATTTCATGTTGACCAGGTGCTACTTCATGATGCGAAGCTTCCACTTCAAAGCCTAAACTTTCTAACTCTAAAACAATATCACGGCGACAATTTTCACCTAAATCGGTTGGCGCAAAATCAAAATAGCCACCTTTATCATTCAAATCAGTGGTAATTTCACCATTCTCATCTAATTTAAATAGGAAAAATTCTGGTTCTGGTCCTAAGTTAAAAGAAGTAAAGCCTAATTCTTTCATATCTGCTAAGGCGCGTTTTAAATTACCGCGGGGATCTCCGGCAAAAGGGGTACCATCAGGATTGTAAATATCACAAATTAAGCGCGCAACTTTTCCATGGTCGCTTTCCCACGGAAAAATCATCCATGTAGATAGATCAGGGTATAAATACATGTCACTTTCTTCGATACGAACGAATCCTTCGATGGATGACCCATCAAACATCATTTTATTATCTAATACTTTATCTAGCTGACTCACAGGAACTTCAACATTTTTAATTGTTCCCATAATGTCGGTAAACATTAGTCGTAAAAAACGTACGTTTTCCTCTTCTGCAATATGTTTAATCTCTTCTGCCGTTTTGGCTTTTCTTGTCATCGGTCTGATCCCCATCCTTCATTTTTATTGGCTGCTGAAACGTTAAAGCCTTGGTACATTCGATTGGAACGGATTTTGCTGAGTAAGTCCTCCTTGCGAAAGGATTTCGTCGTATAAAATCTGACGAACATCTGCATCGGTTAACGGACGAGTTGCCTCGGCGGTGTTTTTTTGTTCCTCTAATTTCATTTCATACACACGCTTAATCCCTGCCATGTTCAATCCATCAGATAAATAATCTTTAATTTCTAACAAAACATCAATATCATTTAAAGAATACATGCGTCGGTTGCCCTCACTACGTTCTGGATGAATCAATCCCTGTTCTTCATAGTAGCGAATTTGTCGAGCGGTCAAATCCGTTAGTTTCATAACTGTACCAATTGGAAAAACAGACATGGAACGGCGTAACTCTTTTTCTCTCATCTCCATCCTCCTCTCTTAGTTATTTCTTAGAATAACAATAGAATGACAAATTGTCAAGAACTTATGTTAGATTTTCTGACATAAAACAAAAAACCTGATAAATATGGACTTCCCCATCTTTTCATGGCTGATTTTCTCCTGCTAACCAAAAAAATAGAAATGATTTGTTTTTACAAATCATTTCTAATCAACTTACCATTTTTTATTCTTTTTCGGATTCAGCCAACCATTTAGACTCTTTTTTCGCAAAGCCTTTCACGATATACCGATTTTCATTTTCAGCATATTCTTCTGAAATCATTAGTGTCATCCGGCGAAGTTCACTTAATAGTTGTCCATCAGTTGGGCTAATTTCTAATTGATAAGGCTCGAGTAATTCCATCATTTGGGCACGGATAGCTTGAACCAGTCGTTCTTTATCTTCAGAAATTTTAGTTGAGATCAATACATTGGGAAATAAGGTTGGGACAAATTCTTTGCTGTCCACTTGATCTCTTTTATTATAAACCGTCAAGCACGGAATATTTTCCAACGCTAATTCTTTCATCAATGTTTGAACTGTGCGTTCATGTTGTAACCGATCTGGCGCACTTGCATCCACCACATGGAGCAGTAAATCCATCGTCCGGCTTTCTTCCAATGTCGACTGAAAGGCTTCAATCAGCTGTGTTGGTAAATCTTGAATGAAGCCAACCGTATCTGTCAGAGTAACTTCCATGCCTTGAGGCAATTGCCATTTTTTAGTTAAAGGATCTAACGTTGCAAACAATTGATCCTCTGAATAAGTTCCTGCTGTTGTCAACATGTTGAGAATGGTTGATTTGCCAGCATTGGTATAACCAATCAAGCCAATTTGAAATAGTTCTGAATTTTGTCTTTTCTGGCGGCTTCGTTCACGATGAGCAGTGACTTCTTTTAACTCACGACGGATGCCTAAGATTTTATTCCGAATGTGTCGGCGGTCCGACTCTAATTTCGTTTCACCAGGCCCGCGTGTCCCAATACCTCCTCCAAGTCGTGACAACTGTTTTCCTTGCCCAGCCAAGCGAGGCAATAAATAATCCAATTGTGCTAATTCAACTTGTAACTTTCCTTCTTTGGAGCGCGCACGCAAAGCAAAGATATCCAAAATTAATTGTACACGATCAATTACTCGCACAGCTAACGCTTCAGATAACAGTTGATTTTGACGCGGTGTGAGCTCATGATTAAAAATCACAAGATCCGCTTCATAGGCATCTGTTAATTGAATTAATTCTTCCAATTTCCCCTTACCGATTACGGTTTGTCGATCAACTTGTGGTCGTTTTTGCGTTAAAACAAACACCACTTCTCCATTAGCGGTTTCCGTTAAATTCGCCAGTTCTTCCATTGATGCAGAAAATGTCTGATAATTTTTTTCCGTCTCAACTCCTACTAGAATCACTTTTTCATGAGTGGTCATCGCCTACTCACTCTCCTTCTGTTGTAGCCATTCCGCTACTTCTTTTTCCAACTTGGGCAAATCTGTTGGCTGCTGAACCAAATCCCACCAATGCGCAGCCATTCGATTTCTAAACCAAGTCAATTGACGTTTGGCATATCGCCGCGATTGCTGTTTGACTGTTTCAACCGCCATCTCTAATGATTGTTCACCGGAAAAATACGGGAAAAATTCTTTATAGCCAATACCTTGAGCTGCTTGTGCATGTGGTTGCTGAAACATCTGTTTTGCTTCTTCCAACAGTCCTTCTGTCATCATTTGATCCACCCGCTGATTAATACGCTCATACAATAAAGCGCGATCTGTTTCCAAACCTAATAAATAATAATCATAGAGACGAGCTGGTTTTTCCTTCGGGGTCAAAATACTATAACCGGTTTTATCAAAGACCTCTAACGCACGAATGACTTTTTTGCGATTATTAAAATGGATGCTGTCAGCCGCTAGAGGATCCTTTTGTTGTAATAACTGCCATAAGGCTTGATTCCCTTTTTCTTCCGCAAATAAATTATACGTTTCTCTAATTTCAGGCGAGTCATCTATCTCACGACTTCCTAGTTGAAAATCATAAAGGAGTGATTGAATATACAAACCTGTTCCTCCAACGATAATTGGTAGTTTCCCTTTTTCAGTAATTTCTTTGATTTTTTGACGACCCTCTTTCTGAAAATCAGCGGCAGAATATGTTTCGCTGACTTCACGGCAATCAATTAAATAGTGAGGAATTCCTTCTTTTTCTGTTTCTGTGACTTTAGCGGTGCCAATGTCTAACGAGCGATAAACTTGCATGGAGTCACCGCTAATAATTTCACCATTAAATTTTTTTGCTAAAGCAATACTTAATGCTGTTTTCCCCACCGCAGTGGGTCCTACAATAACTAATACTTTCTCCAATTATGTTTCTCCTTCTTCTTGCCAATTTTGACGAGCAAATTTTGCTTCCTCAGGAAAATCTGTATGAACGCCTGCCAATTTTAGCTGAAAACAATTTTCCATTTCTTCCATCCGATTAACAGTCCACGGCCGCAGCGGTTTGCCAATTGCGATAAGTTCTTTTTCATGAGCCAACACCCAAGACATTTTTGGATGTAAACTATCGACAAGCGCGAATGCCGGTCCCGCTTGACTTAAATCCTCTGCAGATTCATAAATAAAGGCAATTTCTGTCTTAGGATCAGCTTTTTTTAATTTAACTAAACTTGGAAAATAAAAACTGGAATATAAATAACGAAACGGCCAGTTTTTTTGCTTCATTTGTTGGACGACTTTTTTCTCAATTCCTTCATAATGGATAATATCCGTTTTAAGTTCAATATTCAAAAAACCATTGAATTGTTCTTCTTCAAGACAATTTAAAACATCTTCCAATGTTGGAACACATTGAACAGAAGGATTTTTCTGAAACCAGCTTCCAGCATCTAGTTGTTTTAATTCGTTTAATGTTAACTGTTGGATTTCACCATGACCATCTGTCGTACGATCCACCGTTTCATCGTGCATAACGATTAAATAACCATCTTTAGAAAGGTGAACATCTAATTCAATTCCTTCAGCACCAACACGAACAGCCTCTCTGAAAGCAATACACGTATTTTCAGGATGGGTGCCTTTACTTCCTCGATGTGCAATAATATCTGTCATGCTCTCACTCCAATCTTGTTTATTGTACCATTGGAGTGAGGTGGGTTCAAATAATGTAGAAAAAAGAAGCCTCTCACAAATGAGTGGCTTCTTTTTAATATATAACAACTAACGCATTCCTGGAGCATTTTTTTCTGTAATATCAAAATTTACCGAATCAATAACTTTGTTAGTATTATTATCAATAATCACAAAGTTCAAACCTTTTTTATTTCTAGACATTTCTGTATCATTTATTTTTACAGAAGCGAATGTTTGATTTTCATAATTAGTATAACTTGAGAATACATCATAATTTAAAGCTTCAAATTTACCAGATAGTCTCGATAATTCTGCATTTGTTTCAACTGTTTTATTGTCTTTTGAAATCACTGCACTTAAAGTCCATGCATTGTTACCTTCGAATTTTACGCCTAGCCCCAAGTCTTTTAAAAGCGACTCTTCCGCTTGTGAAAGATAGACTTGATTACCATAACCACTTAATAAAATAGTATATTGCGTATCAATTAATTTTTGTAAATAATCATTAAGATTAAAAATATTCATCAACTCTGGGTTTCCATTTCTATATATATTGTCCCAATCTTTTTCTGAAACACTTCGCACAGACTCCAAGCCATAATATTTTGCAACAGAACGATTAACTTGTGCATCTGAATTAGTTTTTACATGCGATAAATGATTAGAATAAGCTGAATATTTTGTTGTATTACTATATGATATATCTGGAAACACAGGATTGATATTTCCTTTTTTCTCTTGCTCAACTAAATAACTATATTGTTTTGTCAAATCCAATTTTGACAAGAATATATCACTTACACCAACCATTACGTTCATGAAGAATGTACATGCCAAAATCACATACAAAACACTGTAAATTGGAGAAAACCTGATATTTACTTTATAATTTGGCAGTGACATAGAAAAAGCGATAATCAAGAATAATACAGCCCCATAGTATGAACGTCCATAAGTTAATGCCGTTGGAGAGATGGCTAAAACTAGCATAGTAGCCATTCCAGAAACAAAATAAACAACACTTAGGTATACTCTTTTTTTATCTTGACTAATATAAGTATATAAAACAAGCAACAAAATCAGTATAACTAAAAATAATGATAAATTTTCTTTCATTTGTTCAAATATTGTAATGATTCCTGTCATGGCCTTTCTTGGTAAAGACCAAGTACTTCTAGCAAAATAAGTAGCGCGAATCTTATTTCCTGGTGCTAAAGCCATTAACGCCAAACCTATAGCATTACCAGCAACACCCGTGAACATCCATAAAGAAAGCTTTCGTTTTGTATAAAACTGCCAGCCAAGATACCCTAAAACGATAAGCAAAGCTCCTCCAGAGGTATTTTCATTACACCAACCAGCCAAAATTCCTAAAGCAAACATCAAAAAAATCATTAATTTTGTTTTCGTAAAGACGTGTTCTTCAATGATTTCTCTATGATACACATAAAGGAACGAAAGAATAATTAAACTTCCCCAAAGATAATTAGCTGAGCCTGTCTCCCACAAAAACACTTCTCCAAAGGCTGGGGTAAACAACCAAAATAGCACTTGAATAATAATAAATCTAAATGAATTATACTTTTCATCTTGCTTTTGTAAAGTAAGTCTATAAACTAAATATGTTACTATTGTGTATGCCAAAGCGTTAAAAACATTAAAAATTCCTTTTGGTAACAATAAAAATATTCTTGCAATTATATGGACCACTGAACGTCCGGTCCATGTCATGTATTGATTGTATTCATCTATCAGTATTGTCATCCAACTTTTCGTTTTATAAAGGTATTCGTAGTCATCTGCAAGTAATGGTGTTAAATTATTTAAAGTAAGCATCACCAAAAATGTAATAATAATTGAGCATATAAATATCTTCTTTTTATTTAATTTAACTTTCATCTCTGCTTACCTTCCGCTTTTAATTCATAATTAACATATTTATCCAAACCAGATTGAATACTATATTTCGGTTCATAACCAATGGTACGTAATTTAGATATATCCGCTAAGGAATCTTTGATGTCCCCAGCTCGTGCTTCTTTGTATTCAACTGGCAAAGTGACTTTCATAATATCATTTAAAGAAGATATTAACTCATTTAAATCGGTTGCTTTCCCTGTTCCGACATTATATACTTCCCCAAGTGATTGGTCAGAATGAGCGACAAGATTCAACGCTTGAACCACGTCCTCAACAAAGACAAAATCACGAGATTGTTTTCCATCACCAAAGATATTGAATGTCACTTCTTGATTGGCTAATAAGCGTTTGTAAGAGTCCATCACAATCGAAATAACGCCAGAATAAGGTGAATTAGGATTTTGGTTTGGCCCATAAACGTTAAAGAAGCGAACAGCGCTTGTTGGAACATCATATAAATGACAATAGTTTAACACATATTTTTCAGAAGCAAATTTATCCACCGCATAAGGTGTTAATGGACGAATTACTGATTCTTCCTGTTTTGGTAAAGTTGGCTCATCGCCGTAAACCGCTGCAGAAGAAGCAAACACCAAACGTTTTAAATCTTTCTGGTATTTCCGAATTAATTCCAGTAATTGTAACACACTCTCAAAATTCACTTGGTGTGTTTCCACTGGACGCGCTACTGAATCTGCTACGCTAGCAATCGCGGCTAAGTGAAAAATGTAATCGAACTGATACTCTCGCAGTACTTTTTCCATTAATTGTTGATCAGTCACGCTACCTTCAATAAACGTGATATTTTCAGATGCGTTTAAATTTTCAGTTTGGCCCATTGATAAATCATCAATGACCACAACTTGATTGTCTTTACTATAATAATTTGCTAAGGTTGAGCCGATAAAGCCGGCGCCGCCTGTGATTAGGAATGTTTCCACTTTACTCCCCACTTTCAATCAAACATTTATAAATTAACTATTAATCTTTTTTCTTTTTAGAGTACATAAATTTTTTAATTGTTTCAAACAAACCTTTGACTATTTCTAAATTCACAACTAATAAAATAAACAAACAAACGGCCTGTAAAACCATTAATACTGATCCATTAAATAAGAAAATTAATAAAATTTGAACACTTAAAACAACATGATTAGCAATTAAATTCATAAAGTTTATTTTTACAGTAATAAACTTACTTGTATCATAAATTCGAATCATCCACCCCACAAACAAGCTAATCATCGAAGCCAAACCAACACCTATCAACCCAAAAAGAGAGATAAAAATATAATTTAAAATGATACTTAAAACACCTGAAACAATTGAAGTATTCATTAATCCTTTTGTCTTTTTCTCGGCAATATAAAACTGACCATAGAAACCAATGAATCCGGAATAGATAGCGGAAACTAGTAGAAACGGGGTAACTTGCCAACTAATAAAATATGAACTCTGCACTAAATTAGCTAATAACCATTTTAAAATAACCATAATTGAAGATGCCGTAAGAAACAGAAGAAAACTATAATACTTGAATATATTTGCATGAAATTCTCCTCGTGTTTCAGAATCTCGTTCATCAACTAAAGAGATTTGCCAAGCTTGAGAAAATACAGACTGCATCATCGAAATAATTGAAGGTATTTTATTTGCAACGGCATAAATACCATTAGCACTAACCCCTAAGAAATAAAGGATAAAGTAACGGCTAGCACTATTAACAAACCACCATAATACATCATTAGGAATTGTCGGAATAGAAAACCATAGCATTTCTTTCATGAACGATTTACTGATTAACTTAACAGAAAAATCCTTGAAATATGGAGTCGTTATAGTCAAGTAAATTAATGAAACTATTTCAGCTAAAATAAGCGAAATCAAGTACCCATTTAGTCCCATTTTTAAAACAACTAGAAAATAAATATTTAGCAAGCCAATCGCTAAAGTTTTAATCATTCCATTAAAAGCAAATACGCGTACTTGACCATTACCTCGAGCAAATTGTGCAATAATTTGAGTAAATACTTGAAATGCCAATAAAAACAAAAATGCCAATAAAATTTTGTCAAAAGCCTTTGTCGCTGCCAACAACGGATAGCATACGGCAGTCAGCAAAATTCCTATTAATGCAATAACTGTAGCATTAGTAACAACAGATTTTTTATCTACTTCCTTGTCTAAAGCGAATCGCAAAACTGCAACAGAAATGCCACCAGAAACAATTGGAATCATTAAACTAACTGTTGTTGTTACTAAATCTACTTGACCATATTCTTTTGTCGTTAAATAGTAAGTGTACAATGGTACTAAAACAAAAGAGATTAATTTACTTCCTAGGTTCCCCACTGCAAATATAAATGAATTTCCTACTAATTTTTTATATTTACTCATAACGGTACTCTACGACCTTTCGGAATGAATTTAAACTTTTTAAATATATCATTTTTTACTATACCTCATATATTATTACTTGGACATCTCTTCCAATAATCGATCACCCAATGATTGACTTGCATGACCAGATTCTGAAATACCTAATCTATCTTTAAACGCTGTCACTTTCGTTAGATAATCATCCATGTTGAAAGTTTTGACACTTTCAATAAATCCACCTTGATTAAACGTTACTGGGAACGGCAAATCTATTAAGTCCATTACTAACCCACGATTTTTTTTATATTTTTCATAATCATAAGCATAAATAAAACACTTCTTATTAGAAACTAAAGCCTCACCAATAGTAGATGAATAATCTGTTACGAGCGTATCCGTTGCACATAATAACTCTTGCATATCATTATAGCTTGATGCATCAATAATATTAGGATTCTTCAGGTTTCCTAATATCAATTCCTTATTTTCCGTATCATTTGGATGCAGGCGAACAAATAGCACATATTCTTCTTTAAACTTCTCTGAAAATGTTTTTCTTATTTCTTCTAAAAATAAAGCATTAACTTCCACTAATTGTCCCGCTCTGAACGTTGGCGCGTATAATATAATACGTTTTTTCATTGATAAATCGTAGTAGTTGTATACTTTTTTTATAATTGCTGGATCATTGTTTACGATAATGTCATTTCTAGGAACTCCCTCTCTGAATATTTCTCCATCATACCAGAACATCTTTCCAATATCTTTAAATAAACTAGAACTTTCAAATACCAGTAAATCACACATTTTAGAATCTTTTTTTGCTAATTTTACATATCTTGGTTTTAATTTTTCAGCAGCATTATTTTCAATTCTCTTTAATCCAAAACCAGCATGCCACGTTTGCAAATAAAATTGATTTTTTCTTTTTGGCGGATAAAAACTTTTTCTAGAGTTATCTATCCAAATTTTTGCAGTAAAGAGTTCTATCAATGCTTTTACAGATTTGTTTTTCACCAATCTAATTTCTTTTGGAAATAGATTAGCTTGTGTTTTCAGCACTTCAGGTTTACATAACCAGACTATTTCTAAATCACTACGCTTTGATAAAAGATATTCACAAATATATTTAGGGTTATCTCCATATCCTTTTCCAAAGTAACTTGAGACAACTATTTTATTTTTATTAATTGGTCTCATTAGCAAAAAAGGATAGCAGCAATAAAATACTGCATACCTTCCTACTCTAAGAAAAAGACTTTTGAAAACAAACAATAGTCTAGATAGCTTTGACTCAACTTGATTAATCATACTATTCCCTCTTGTCTTCAATCTTATTTACTTCATCAA
Source organism: Enterococcus sp. AZ119 (assembly GCF_050546175.1). Classification (NCBI taxonomy): domain Bacteria; kingdom Bacillati; phylum Bacillota; class Bacilli; order Lactobacillales; family Enterococcaceae; genus Enterococcus; species Enterococcus sp. AZ119. Next base: position 1,797,484 of record NZ_CP172951.1, read on the forward strand.
AATCACCTAAAATTTTACCTAGTAAAAACCAGAATAAAAAGGCACCTGAGATATTTACCAAAATCATTTCATTATGGAAAAAGCCTGAAAAAGCTAGAGCGAACACACCACAAATACAATAAAAAATTCTGCTAGACAAGAAATTAGTAATCGGTTTAAATAAATACTTTATTACTCTAACAACTTTACCTAAAAGAAATACTACAAAAGTAATTCCTCCTAAAATTCCTGTAGATGCTAAAGTATTTAAATAAGCATTATGGACTGAAAAATTTCGTTGAGCAATATACGTATTAGGTAAAATATCTTGTGCGTAAGCAATCATGTTTTTCGGTGAAGTTCCGAATAACCAACTTGATTGAAATATCTCTATAGCACTTTTCCATATTGTAAAACGCAAGTTTGAAACATCAGTACTCTTAGCAACATCTGGTCTGGTCAAGTCAACTCTTCCTTCAAGCTTTCCAGATACTTCTTTCTTGTCAAAAAACTGTGGAAAATAAGACCAACCTGCTTTAATTAATTTTGTTATTAAATATACAGCTCCAATGACTACCAAGCCGCTAAAAATAGAAATCAATACAGAAATAAATAGATTAACTTCTTTTTTCATTTGGTATTGATACATCCCAAAGAAAACAAAAACAAATGTCGTCATTAATAAAGTGATCAGTCCATTTCTAGAACCAGACAAAATAATATAACTCACATTTAAAAAGATTGACAAAATAATTCCCGATAGTAACCACTTGTTAGTATATTTTTTGCTAAATAGATAATATAAACTTAAAAAAATTGTAACGACACACATGACAGAAGCATAATTAGGATCTGAAAAGACACCGAACAGTCTTCCTTCTAACATTCCTATCCTTAATGGATTCACTCGACTTAACTGAATAGAATAATGATACTGTGTTAGAAACATCCCAAGTGATACAATTACCAACATTGTCCATACTGTAATTAATAAACTACTTATTATTGATAATAAGGTATCAGTATTTTTCTTACTTGCACTAATTCCGTTGTCATAAATAATAAAGAAATACAAAGCTTCCCAAATGATAAATTTTAAATTCCCAAAAATACCATATTTTATATTGACAATACTGGATATAAGCATAATAACCATGAAGAAAAGAAGCAATGGATCATACGTCCAACGATTTTTTTTCAATATCCTTGTGAAAAAATCAGCAGCTAAGACAATGGCTCCGAAAAGAGCTAGCATTGAAAATAATACATTATCAATTTTAGAAGGCAATAAACTATAGGCTCCTACAGCTCTAGCCATTAATAGCAAAAATAAACCAATAATAAAAATATCTTTCCCTTTTTGAAGAAAATAGCTTTCTTTTGTATCCATAAAATTCATTCTTCTCCTGACGTATCTATTGTTTAATCATTTTTTTTAGTTAAATGATTATATTTAAATTTTGCTAATGCATTGTAACAAGAATCATTGACTCTTAATGCTAGCATTGATAATTTGCGACCTTTAGTGAACACGTGATTTTTCATCACGAAAGTGAAATTTGAGTATAAGAATCTCTTTATTGATTCTCTCTGCTCATTAAAATTCTTTTCATTACTAATTGCCATCTTATCTAGGACATCAAAATATGCCCAGCAAATCCTTCTATGAACAGACTCAGCTAGTTCAGGATAACTGTTGTCTACTAAAACTCCATTGTGTTCCCATGCTTCAATAACATCAAAATTTTTCTCCGAAAAAGACAAACCAGTAATACTATCAGCTCTACGATAGTAATAGTATTTTTGTTCTGTATTCGTAACAATTTTTTGGCATTGTAAAAGTAATTCTATAATGATAAATGCATCTTCCACAATTTTTCCTTTTGGATATCTAACTTTATTGAAAAGTTCTTTTTTATATAGCTTATTAACAGCATAAGCATATACATCTGTACTATCAAGAACTGCTTGAATTGCCTCATTTTGAGACAAAATTTTTATCTCTTTTTTATCCGTTAGTCGAGATTCTCTGTTTTCATAAACATCAATCATCCCAACAGTAGCTAATTCTGCTTCATAAGTTACTATCTGATTATACAACGTTTCATACATATCATCCGCAATGTAATCATCACTATCTACGAAACCTAAATACTCACCTGTCGCTATCTCAATTCCAGCATTGCGAGCATCGCTTAGTCCACCATTTTCTTTATGGATAACTTTTACCCGTTGATCTTGTTCAGCAAACTGATCACACATTGCTCCAGAACTGTCTGGAGAGCCATCGTCCACCAGAATTAATTCAAAGTCAGTAAACGTTTGAGCTAAAATAGAGCGTACACATTTTTCTAAATATTTTTCTACATTGTATACAGGAACAATAATACTAATTTTGGGCATATCAATTTCCGCTACCTTCTAAAATTTTAATTGTATGTTTTAATGGTTCTTCCATACTGTCGTACAGTGGCCGCCAACCTAATGCATAGATTTTTTGATTGTCTAGTAGTGCTTTTGTTGCTTTAGAAAACCCTTGTTTTTCTTGGGCGGTGGCTTCTCCATGAATCACTTTTGTTCCAGCCACATTGGCTAATGTTTCCGCAAAAGTACGTAACGTAATATCGCAATGTTCGTTTGAAACATTGTAAGCTTCCCCTTTTTGCCCTTTAACTAATAAAAACAGAAGAGCAGATACAATATCTGCAACATATGCATAAGAATATAGTTGGGTCCCTGCACTTTTTAACACAATGTTTTCTTTATGGACTGCATTCATAATAAATTGAGAAGAAGCTTTACTATCCGAAAGTAACATCGTAGGCCCGAAAGTACGACTAATTCTTGGAATAACAACATCAATACCATATTTCTGAATATAGGCTTGACATAATGATTCACTTGCTCTTTTTCCTTCGGGATAACCGGCCCGTAGCGTGTTACAGTCAATATAGCCGCAATAGTCTTCCGTAAATTTATCAAGATCTCCACGATTTTCTCCATAGATTTCAACAGTTGATAAAAATAACACTTTTTCACTATTCGCTTTGACCGCATAATCTAAAATATGCTGCGTACCAGCAATATTGGTCATAATCGTTCCAATTGGATCACTGGCATATGATTTAGGATGTGTATTACTAGCACAATGCAACACATAGTCACAAGCTTCTGCTATCTGAATTTCTTCTGTGACATCTCCGATAACTATATGGAATAACGGATCTTCTAGATAACTAGTAAATCGCTCTTCTAAACGCGACAATGTTCGTCCCATCGCCCAGATCGAAATATTCGCATTTCTCGTTTTATTTTGGTACATAAGCACATCAATTAAAAAGGTCCCAATCATGCCTGAAGCACCAGTTATAAAAACAGATTTATTAGTTACTTTCGTCCAATCTGGTGTCTTCTCTAAAACTCGTTCAACGTCTGATAAATAATTATCGTCTGTAAATAACATGGTATCCCCTCCACTACTCTTCTTTCATTTTCAAGAAGCCTTTAAATAACTGTAAGTCATCTTGTGTGGTTAACTTAATGTTTTTATCTGAGCCTAAAGCAAAATACAATGTTTCGCCTAAATCCACCATCATAGTATTCGTATATGACGATTCAGAAATACCAATATTCTCACGGAATGCTTTTTCGTAAGCCCAAGTTAATTTTTCAAATTTATAGGCTTGTGGCGTTGACACGCGACGTAATGTTTCACGATTAATATATTGTCGAGTTGTTTCCTCAGTTTCTTTTACAAAAATTTGTTCATTATATGGCAACGAAGTCACTGCATTGCCGTATTCTTGACACTTAACAATTACATCAGATAAAACTAATTCATCAACTAATGGACGAATTCCGTCATGGATAACAATAGTATCTTCTGGGTTTGAATGTTCTTTTAAGAAATTAACCCCATTGTTAATTGATTCTTGACCAGAATTTCCCCCTGGGATAATCCATTGTAATTTGTCAATATGGTACTCTTTTGCATAGGCATCTAGTGTTTGTTCCCAACCTTTTTTACACACAACTAAGATTCGATCAATGAGTGGATGCTTTTGAAAAGATTCCAATGTGTAAATAATGATTGGCTTTTCCTCTACCATAATAAATTGTTTAGGAATCTCCTGCCCCATTCGTTTACCGACCCCACCGGCAATAATTAAAGCTGTAATCATTTGATACAAAATCCTTTCTCTAACTAGTCAACAACTAGTTTTATTTCAATTTTGTTTAACTTATATATTCATCAACACAGCCAAAACTGCATTCAATCTTTTACATTTTCTCATAACTATCAGTAAGTTTCAATAATTTATCGTAGACCTTAATCGAACTGTAAATATTGGCGGTGTTTTATTTTATATATTTTAATAGTCTTAGGCTTTATCGTATTTCTTTTTTTATTTAGATATTGATTGAATAAAAAGATGATTGTTATGCTTTTCATCAATTTTAACAACACTTTTAGCCCCTTTATAAATAGCGAAAATTTTTGACCAATAAAATCTTTTTCTCTATAAAAAAACACCTTTGTCGAACTCGTATAAAAATAAGTTCAACAAAGATGTCAATATATAGTTAACCCTTCAAATATTCTCTTTACTTTAATTAATTAGGCTGTTTATTGACGGAGAGCTTAACCTACTTTTGCTACATACCACTTATTAGCAGTTAAATACCCTTGGTTCGTCTTTAACCTTGGTATACCATTATTCGTATATTCGATTGCTTCAACTTCAACAATCGTATTCTTCTTAACGGCCTGTCCTTTTTTAGTAAACTCAACATTATTGTAGAAGCTATCATCAATTAAGAGCTTAACTTTTTTTGGATTAGTAACAAAGTAATTGTTATTGGTATTTCCAGCAGCTGTCACATAGTTTTTATTTGCAGTAAGATAGCCTTCTTCTGTCTTCAAGCGAGGAACACCATTAGAGGAATACTCAATGCCCTTAACTGGAACGACAGTCCCAGAGGATAAGGTTCTGCTAGCATTACTAAACTCTACATCAGTATATAGTTTATCTGACACTCGCATAATAATTTGGTGCGGGTTTTCAGTAAAGTAATTATCTGAATTTGATACCAATTTTGTAACATATGTTTTGTTAGCAGTTATATAGCCTTTTGCAGTCTTTAATCTAGGCAATCCGTTTTCAGTATAATCAACACTTAAAACTTTGATTAATGTATCTTTGGAAACAGACTCACCTTTTTTACTGAAATTTACATCTTGATAATAATAATCATTTGTTTTCATAACTACATACTCTGGATAATCATATAGATAATCTTTGATATTTGGTACAACTTTTTGGGCATAACTTTTATTCGCTGTTAAATAACCATTTTGGGTAATCAAACGAGGAACTTGATTTTCACGGTATTCGATTCCCACAACAGGAACTAAACTTCCCTTGGAAACAGCCGATCCTTTATATAAGAAGTCTGGATCCCCATAAAAATTATCACTATTTTTCATAATAATTTGCCCTGGATTAACCGTATGATAGTTGGCAATCCAAGATCCAGTAGCTACTACATAGTTCTTGTTAGCCGTGAAATAATACCCATTTGCCGTCTTCAATCTAGGAATTCCTGATTTTGTTTTCTCAATAGCAGTTACTTTTAAAACACTGCCTGCAGTTACTTTATTTGCTTTTGTCTTGAATTCTACATCTTTGTAATAGGTATCTTCGTTTCTGGTAATTACTTGCCCAGGATTAGATGTGTAGTAAATATCTTCTAACCCTTTATATTGTTCAACTATATTTTTATTTGCAGTCAAATATCCTTTCGCTGTTTTCAATCGAAATATACCGCTTTGAGTATAAGCTAAATCTTCAACTTCTACTATTGTTCCCTTCGAAACCTTAGACAACCTTTGCTTAAATTCTGGATCAGCATAGAAATAATCATCGCTTTTCAAACGAACTTTTTTAGGATTTGTCGTAAAATACAAATCAATATTGCTTTGTGCTGCTAATACATAACCTTTATTTGCTGTTAAATAACCTTGATCTGTAACCAATCTAGGAATTCCTGCTGAACTATATTCAATCCCCTTAATGGTAACTAGTGTATTTTTTTTAACTCGCCAACTAGGAGTTCTAAACGCCACATCTTGGTAAAAAGTATCGTCATTTTTCATGATCACTCGACCTGGATTAGTTGTGTAATACTTACTTAAGTCGGGCCCACTACTATTACCCATATTTAAAAAATTACTATAGGTCATGGAAATATCAAACGGACGCCCTTCATAATTAGCTAAACCAGGGAAATACATTTGCGAAGACCATTGCCAAGCACCATGGTCATTATTCCACTGCATGGAACTATCTGGAGTATATGGATATTGCGCTACCCATACTCTGTCTCTTCCGAAGGCGGAGGTGTCGATATAGCCATTTGTTAACCACCATTTGCCAACATACAACGCATCATTTTTATACCCTAGTGCCTTTAATTGCTTGTTAAACGCAACAGAATTAGCATGGGCGTTTCGCCCATTGTTTGTAAGCGTTGGATCTTCCGCATCATTAAACATTATGGTATTTTTATCTAAGCCAGAGTTAGCCGCCGCCTGAGCAAAATATCTTGCTTCATCTTGTGCTGTCGCAGCAGAGACATACATACTATAGTGATATGCTGAAACTTTTAAGCCCGCAGCTTTGGCATTTCTAATTTGGCCCGCAGCATATGGATTAACATACCAAGTTCCTTCTGTCAATTTAACCGAGACACCTGTTACACCATAGCTTTTAATTTTTTGATATTCAGCTACTGAAATGTCTCCATTCCAACTAGAAACGTCAATAAAATTCTTGCCAGGCAAATTAGGATCATTCGCATAGACGTTCGCAACTGTTGCTCGCGCTACCCTAGAAGAAATGCCATTTTTCATAGCATATGTTCCTTTTTTATGGTTCGTTCCTTCACGTGCTGCTTCTTGATAATCCGCTTCATCTTGGTCAATGGTCTTTTTTTCTACTTCAGAGCTTTGTGAGGCTTCTGTTTTACTATCTGTTGTGTTTGTTTCTGAAACAGAAGAATGTTCTTCCGTTGTACTATTTGTTGAAGAATCAAGAGACTCTTCTTTTGTGCTTGAAGTAGAACTATCTCTTTCAGAGGTATTTTCTTCTGTAACAGAAGATGTATCCTCCGTTGAATTAGTCGTTGTTTCTGACGTAGCTTGAGTGACCAAGCCAGTCTCCCCCGTTGTTTCTGTTTTTACAAGCTCTTCTCCAGATGCAATCACACTAAAACTATTTAATAATACGGTACAAATTAACATACCTGAAATGATTTTTTTCATGAAACTCTCCTTATATATTTAATAATATGTATCTTTCTTAAACACTTGCCATTCGCTCTCGAAAATGTGTATCCTATAACCTTCAACTAATTGTTTTCACATTTTAAAACTAACACCAATTATTATCTCATACCTTTATTTCAAATTCAATTACGCTTTTTTAACATTCCTATATCAATTTTTTACTTTTAAATGGTAAAAAGATGAAAACAGATCTTTAATCGATTGTTTTCATCTTTTATTTATTTTTTAAGATATTCTGTGTACGATTTTTTAGTATCAACAATTAGCGCTTCATGATGGGGTTGGCGATCTTCCTCTGGTGGCAATTGCATATAATCCCCAAAAACCTGTGTTAAGTAGCGCTTGTAGCCCACTGGTATTGGCATTTTTGTATCTTCAAACGGAACAAAAATAGCAGATTTAAAATCTTCCAAATGATAAATATTACCCATGTAGCGTGGTCCGACACATAATTCTGTAACATAAGGAGTGGAGCCGAAGGAATACTTAGTCATTCTTTTTTCAGCAAAGCGCCAAATATGATAGCGAACCTTTTTCGATGGAAAGATATTCAATAATACCCGACTCCCCGTTGCTAAAATGCCACCATGTTTTTCTGGTACCACTTGTGAACAGAATAAAGCATAAATTAATGCCCAAATTTTTTGTTTCTTCCTTTGAAAATTTCCTTTTGGCGCACCATCTAAAGGAAAAATATCGATAGGAATACCATGAGGAATCGCTAATCCATCTTGATAGGTTTTAATAAACGTTGTCTGTGCATCCCTAATTGTCATAAATGAATTATGATCATTATAAGTTTTTGAAGCAACTAACAATGGATAACGTTCTGTATCCGCATGTTTAGGCCAAAGCACTTTTAATTTTTCATAATCTGGTCTTGGCATAAAGAAATCTAAGTCATCATCCCATGGAATAAAACCTTGACTGCGGATTGCTCCAATACAACCGCCTCCACAAAAATAACAGGTTAGATTATGTTCTTCACAAAAAGCCACAAAATATTTTGACATGCGTAAAACGACTTGTTGAATTTCTACTAATTGCGTCTGTGTTGTTTGTTCCACTTTTCCTTTTCCTCCCTATTCATTCTTTGCATATTTAAATGTTGTATAGAATAAAAAACGCATTAAGTAGAATGAACTTTTAATAACTGAAAATTGTTCATTTTGGCGCAAAATTTTCCAAACCCAACTGATTGTATTCCATTTGTTAGAAGATGTAGAGGTGGTTAGCTTACGATAAATGGCTAATTTTTCGTTAATAAAATAGACCGTATTTATTTCTTTCAAAATGTTTAACCAAGTAGCATAGTCTTCATGTTTTAAATCCGGCATTAAATGGCGTTTAAGCAGATTAGATTCGACTACGACCGTTAAGCAGCCGATAGTATTTGTTTTTAAAAGATCTTGATAGGTTTGTGGTCCTTCACTAAAATTACGCTCATGAGTAATGTTGCCATTTTCATTACATACAAAATAAGAACTACATGTAAATAAAAGTTTTTTTTCTTCCATCCACTTGATTTGAACTTCTAATTTATTAGGAAGCCATAAATCATCACTATCTAAAAAGGCAATATATTGTCCCTTTGAAGCTTCAATTCCTTTATTTCTAGTCTTTGCAATGCCCATGTTTTGTTCATTTTTCAGTAAAAAGATTCTTGAATCTTTTTCCATAAAGGCAAGTGCAATATCAATAGAATCATCTTTACTTCCATCATCAATGAGTAATAATTCCCAATTCTGGTAGGTTTGTTCCAGAACGCTTTCAATAGATTTTGATAAAAATTTGCCAGCATTGTACATGGGCATAATAATTGAAACAAGTGCTGTTTCCATTTGTTCACTCCTCGTTGTATTTTATGTAAGAATGTAACAGTTTATATTATCGCATAGCTCTTTTATTATTTCAACGTTCCTTGTTTCCAAAAAAAGTTTGAGACATAAGCTTAAATAACTTATGTCTCAAACTTTTAACGGTAAATTCTAATAGCATTCTCTTTACAATAATCCATCGTCAATTCTTCACGTTCTTCAGACTCATCCAATCCTCTTGATGATACTTTATCAAAGAGAATTTTGATGGTTTGAAGCAGAATTTTCATATCCAATAGTAATGAATAATTCTTGATGTACAGTAAATCAAAGTTCAATTTACTATTGTAGTCAGAAGCATACTTCCCATAAACTTGGGCATAGCCAGTAATCCCCGCACGTACATTGTGACGTAAATAGTAATTCGGGTTTTCCTGATTAAATTGATCAACAAAGAATGGTCGTTCAGGACGTGGTCCGACAATGGACATATCCCCGCGAATAACATTGATTAGTTGTGGCAACTCATCAATACGTAAAGCGCGCAAGTATTTACCAACTGTAGTGACGCGACTGTCATTACTTGTAGATAACACTGGACCTGATTTTGCTTCCGCTGTTGCCGACATCGTTCTAAATTTTAAAATCGAGAACTCACGTTGATCTAATGTAATCCGAGTTTGTTTGTAAATCACTGGTCCCGGTGAGGTTGCTTTGACTAAAATCGCTGCAATAAGCATTAAGGGTGAGGTAATCACAAATAGGCAAACAGAGACTAAAATATCGAATAAACGTTTAATAAAATTCTCTTCTGGTTGAATTTCAAAATTTGAGACTTCGATAATACTTTCATCTTCAAAGTTCATCATGTTTGGTTTTAACATAATTAGATTTTCAAAACTTGTATCTAAAAAGATTTTTTTCTTGTGTTTGACAATTAATTGATACAATTTTACTTTTTCGTTCTCATCAACATTACTTGAAATATAAACAATATCGATTTCATCGATAATTTTTTTTAAGTTTTCATAGTAATTGCTGACAACAACGCTCGTTACTTTATGCTTGTTATTTTTATCAGACATAAAGTTTTGAATTGACCGCATGACTTGATTTTCTTTACCTAGTAAAACAACTTTTCGCTCATTGCTGACCTTTAAGTAAAGATAATAAACAAGAATTCGCCAAAGACTTAGAACAATAATTCCGATTATAAAGGAATATCCTAAAACAGAACGCGGGAACGTAAACCAACGTCCGGCAAATGTCACAATCATAATCGTTAAAGTCATTAAAATTTGACCAATCACCGTGACAAAAATGATGTCACTAATTTTGCGATTATAAAAAATATACGCACCTAACAACAAATTCAAAAAGATAAAAAAGATTGAAATGTAAATTGCAGATTTTTCATAAGCCACAAAGTTAAATGAAGGAATTTCTCGGCCAAATTTCACCATAAACCCTAAGATGATTGATAAATTATAGAGCAAAACGTCTGCTAAAATAATTACAATCCGTCTTGCATTACTCCATTCACTTTTTGATGTCATTAAAAACTTCCTCTCTTCACTTCCAGTAATTACATTATTTGTAATAACATGCAACCCCTATATTACCATAATGTCAGCGGACAAGAAAGTTCTATAGGATGAAAATTATCTGCGATGTCTTTGGACACGACTTAATTCTTCAGGTTGGTCCCAGCCCTCTTCGTCAACAGGTGCTATCGGGCGCTCTTCATTGCTAACAGGACTTGTTTGTTTCACTCGTTTTCTTCTTTTAGGTGTCGTTGGTCTTTCATGTCTTCCTCGTTTTTTCTCTGGCCGGAAGTAGAAGGCTAGCCCAAGGAAACTATAAACTATCGGCATCCAATGAGGCGCTAATAAAATATCTTCCATAAATGAATGAATCCAGATTAAAAGGAAGCCTAAAAGTAAACTAACTTGCAAACGATCCAATGTTTTTTTGCGGAAACCAATCAATAAAATCATACTGACTAAAAAACCAAATAAAATCAGATAGCCAATGACACCAAAATTACTTAACGTAAATAGAAAAGCATTATGTGTCCCCAGCGGTTTCCATGAGGCCACAAAAGGCTCCATACCGACTTTAATATGTTGAGGATCAGATAACCATTTAGCAAAAAACTCATGCCAAATTCGTTCTCTTCCTGTAAATAAATCAACAGTATCCGATTCCGCACATAAGTAAAATAACAATGGTCCCAATGCAGCTACTCCGACAAAACCAAATAGCCAAACTTTCGAACGTTGCAAGAAACGTTTTGGTAAAAGATTATCCACCAGAATAAAACCAACTAAAATGGCAAAAGAGGTTTTGGATTGACTGACCCATGTACCTAAAACACCACCAATGTATACAGGTAAAAGCAGCAGGTTAAAAACCTTATTTCTATATGCTTTGATCAAACTACTGGCCATCATTGTTGAAAACATCAACGTTGCACCAATCGTATTGGTATTAATCCAAATACTTTCTAGTTTATTTGATTCTTTAAAAATTTCGTCTGCTGGAATCAACTGAGGCAACTCCACGGACATCCGATACAAAGTCGCACTCAAAGCAACTAAAGAGACAATTAATAAAAGCGTTTGATCCACACGGTCAAAGACACAAACTTTAAAACAAAGGACCAACAAAATAATTAAAGGAATCATTGTATCTGTTTGCATTGTGCTATGACGGATTGATTCCGTAAAGTGAAACAAGAGCCAGGTGGCTAACGCCAACGCAACGGTTAGCCAGTCAATAAATTTTAATTTCGTACAATTTAATAGCAGTACAAGTATTACTGCTATTAATAATAAAATTGAACTATTGGCATACATATATTTTGTGACTGGCGCATCAATTCCTACGACCCACATCGTATACGAGCCGATCATTGTTACTAATAAAATAAGTCGACCGATTCTATTCAATACTTTTCCCATATTCAAACCTCATTCCATGAATGAATCACTAGTCGTTTATTCGATAAATATATGCCCCGTTCTGATCAGGTCCATATAATTTTTCAAAATGAATCGTTGGTGTGTCTAACGGTTCTAATGGTTTATAAACGACCGCATATTTAATCCCATATTCTTTTAATTTTTCTGGAGATAAACGAGCAATAATCGCATCTTTTTGCATCAACTCTAAAACAGGGGCCTGATTTCCTACTTCAACATTGATGTGCGCATAGCGATTATAAATAAATGTGTCTTTTCCTTTTGGATCTAATGGTTTCCAAGCCTCTAAGTCAGGTGTAAAAGCAACACCGTTAAATGTATGCACACCTAACATTGGCAAATAGCCATACATCAAGCGTTCGCCCACCCACAATTGGTTGGGGTCTTTTTTGTTAATTTCTTCCACTTCTACCGCTAATTTTTTACCATAGACAGCAGAAACGCCTCGAGAAATTGGATTAACAAAGGCACCAGAAACCATAATGATTCCTAATAAGACAAGGACAAATAACGTGCGCCAACGTTTAAATAAAGCAACAATTAAAACGGTAGCGACAACTAAGACACCAATGATGTCCATTCGTGTAACGTATAACCGTAAATTGCCCGTATATAAAACAAAGAAATACAGAACAACATTTAATCCTAGCGCCCCTAACCAGACCATCATTGGAATTTTTGCTTGGCGATTCCATAAATAATCGATGAACCATAAACTTAACAACACAGCGGCAAACCCGAAGGATAACATCGCCCGTTGTTCTGGCACATAAGACCACAATGTCAACTTAGCAAAAATTGTTGGAAATTGCACGCTCATCCAAACTAAGTTAAATAAACAATACACGAATAAGACAAAACCGTAAATGTTTTCTTTGATTTTTTTATAAAAAATAAATGGTGAGAGCGGCAAAATAACAAAAAATAATTGATAAAAACTACTGATTTCCGAATTATTGGAATATGGAACATCTTGAAACGGCATTTTCCAATTTGTTAAAAATAACAAAATATCGCGTTTAGGCATATCGCCACCTAAACTTACCCGTTTTCCTGGATAAGCGGTATCCATTACTGCTTTTAAGGAATCCAATGAGCCATATAGCGATCCGCCAACAATAATCGCCGTCATCAAGAGTGCCCCACCTATCAGGACCCCATCCCACTTATCCAACTTAATTTTTTTACGAAATTCTAAAAAGAATAAAATTAAAAATAATAAAATCAAATAACCAAGTGGTACTTGTAACGCAGGATAAATAACTAAAACAAATCCTGAGGCCATAATAACAGCCGTTATCGCACAAATGACACGACGTCGAACACTACTATGATAATAGAAATAATTATAAATTCCCACTAAAAAACCTAAGCCAAAAAATACTAAATCTCCAACTGGCGAGACAAACCACCATTGAAGGGCCGAAGAAAACGGAATCCAAACACTTGCTAACAAAGCTAAATATTTATTCCGCCGTGTGACGATCAAGCCAATTTCAAAAGAAAATAAAATTAAGCCAATTAATTTAAGATTCCAATACCATGATAAGCCATATTCTTTGCCTAATAGTACATAGCCCCACGTAAAAGGTTTCGCTAACGTGGCCAAATTCCACGCTGGTGAATTATAGCCTACCACCATGTCTTGCCCATTTAACGTAATCACATCATTATGTGTTTTCAAACCTGTTTGTGTTTGTGAGAGGCTAAATGGGGTTTGAACGAGCCATTCATCCGAGCGAACACCTCTTGGTTCACCAGCAATTAATGAACTTTTTTGACCATCTGCATATTCAGAAACATACGCATCCCACATGTTTAATGAACTACCATGGACTTTAAAGGCTACCAGTAAAATAAAAATGACTGCCGCTAGCAGATAGCGCCAGCGTAACAAATGATCAACCAAGCGAGCGCTCTGCTCAGCTTGGTTGCGTAATGGTTGTTTTTCTTTTCTTGTAGTTAGTTGTTGTTCCATCTTTTCGCTCCATTTCGTCATCCGCAATTGCATCTAGTCAATTCGTAATGAAAAGTTGGGAATATCCCTTGTCAGATTAGGATTATAAAATGGATCATTTTCAATTAAAGGTCCCCATTTTTCTTCCATCATCACTTTTTCTTGTTCAAAACGTTTTTTCTTTTTGCCTTTATCATCATATCCACGAGTTTGAGATTCAAAATGATAAAGCTCTGCTTCATGAAGCCAGACGTTGTCACGTCCTAAAGCTTGGACTTTCAGGCATAAATCAACATCATTGAAAGCTACAGTAAACGCTTCTTCAAAACCACCAACTGCATCAAAATCTGCTTTTTTCATAAGTAAGCATGCGGCAGTTACTGCTGAATAATTAACATTAATAGCTAACCGACCAAAATAGCCTAAGTCACCATGGGGATAACCATAATGACCATGTCCAGCAACACCACCTAATCCTAAAATAACGCCTGCGTGTTGGACCGTATTATTTGGATACAATAATTTCGCACCTACACAGCCAATCCGTTCTTGCTGAGCAAATGAAACCATCAAGGTTAACCAATTCTCTGTAATCACTTCGGTATCATTATTTAAAAATAATAGATACTCTCCGTGCGCTTTTTTCGCTGCACGATTGTTAATAGTTGAGAAATTGAATGGAATATCGATTGATTCAACGAAAAAGCGACCAGGTAATTGTTGTTCAAATTCTGCATATAATTCGTGCATTTTTGGATCTGTACTTCCATTATCAGCCATAATAATCTCGTAATTTTGGTAGGTTGTTTTTTCAATAATCGATGAAACACAACGTTGTACGTCTTTATAGCCATTTTTAGTTGGAATAATAATTGAGACTAACTTTTCAGATTCAATGTCATAATAAACATCGTATAAGCCATTCGCCGCCCCATGCGTTGCATGACCATTAATTCCTCGACGAACGAGCGCATCTTGCACGGCTCTTAGCCCCGCTTCAAAAGCATAACCTTTGGAGCCTTGATCCACTGCTGTTGAGGTTGGCAGCATCCGCCAATAGTAAAGAACTTTTGGAATATGTTTGATGCGTTCTTTTGTCGTTTTTTCAGTAAATCTTAAGACTAAATCGTAGTCTTGAGAACCTTCGTAACCTTTTCGAAAGCCGCCAATTTCTTCTAGAATACTCCGACGATACACGCCTAAATGCGAAATGTAATTCGTTCCTAAAAGTAAATCAGGTGACCAATCTGGTTTAAAGGCTGGATCAGAACGATTTCCATCCATGTCAATCTTATCTTCATCACTATAAATTAAGTCCAGTTCTGGGTTTTCATTCAGCACTTTAACCACTTCATAAAAAGCATTGATTGCTAATTCATCATCGTTGTCTAGTAAGGCGACAAATTCTCCTGTAGCAATCGCTAAAGCAGAGTTGGTCGCTTCGGAAATATGACCATTTTGTTCACGAAAGACGACCCGAATTCGCTCATCCAATTGTTGGTACTCTGTTAAAATCTTTTTGACATTGGGATCTGTTGAGGCGTCATCGGCCATACATAATTCCCAATTAGTATAGACTTGATTCAAAATAGAATCAATGCACAACCGAAGCCATTTTTCTTCAACATTATACACTGGCATCGCAATGGAAATTTTAGGTTGGTAATGAAATGTTGCGATTTCTTGTGTCATCGCTTCTATGTCTAGTACTTCATTTCTAGCTAACCAGTTAGGATACGAAGCTTGATTTCTCAGTTTCTCAATTTTCGCTCGTTGAATGGTATGAGAAATACCATTTTTAGCCATATACTTAAATCCTTTTTTGGCTTTTATCCAAAGACGAGTCACTTTATCTTCTGTCCCTGGAATCACTGGATATTTTTTATTCAAGGGAAAATCCACCGTTACAACATGTGCTGATGATTGAAAATGAAAAGGGAGTACTTTTTTTTGTTTAATTCCTTCAAGTGTAACAACAAAGCCAGCTTCAATCGCAGGCTCTGTTTGATAAATTTGATTAACATCTTCACGTAAAACGCGCTGAATGTTATAAGCGGACACTTGGTTTTCATTATTAATTGTGAAAGTTGGGCTTTCTTTAGTGATTGTATCCAACGCCCAACCTGTAATGGTTAAATTATTTGTTGTTTTGTCGCGATAGATACTATCAAAGATCACCTTAATGTCTTCATTCATGTGCATTCTCCTTATAGATGTTTCGGGTTTCGGTAGGGATCAACTAAAGCTTCCGCGGTCCATTTTTCCGCAAGTTCTTTATAAGATCCTTTTTTATCATGGTTTTGCATTTTTTCGTCTGCTTTCAAAATTGCATAGGACACATATACATTTCGTTTACCAGCGCTAGCAAATTGTAACGATAAATCGACACCCATCCACTCTTTTCCTAAGTTTTCGTTAATTCCTTCTAAATTTAGGTAAAGTTGTTTGTTGAATAGTAAGCAGTCTTCAGTTGCTGCTTGAATATTTCTTGGTAAAGCAATTCTGTAATAGTAACCTAAGCTTTTACCAGGGGTGCCTTTTTCAGGATAAAGTAATCGACCTTTGTCTGTATCAACTGATACTCCCACCGTTTCCACGCGATAGCGTGCGTCAACTACGCGGCCAGTCACTAAACCAGAGGTCTCTTGTTGACCAATGTTCATTAACTCTTTTAACCAATCATTTTTCGTTGGTACCAATCCAGCATTTAATAAAGCCACATATTCTCCCTTAGCAGCTTGAATCATGCCATGACGAGTTTCTGTTGAAACATAACGAAGACGGTCATTTTGGATATTTATTTGATTCTCGAAGCGTTCAGGCAATAGAATTTCATAATTTGTATAGGCAGTTTTTTCTAATAATTGACGTAAGTAACTACTCATATTCTCTGTATCATTCGTAATAATCAATGATACCATCGGCACATGATCATAAAGATAGTTAATTTTATAGGAACCATAAAATTCGGCAATCTCTACTTGTGCTTTTAAGCCACGGCGTTCCGTTGCCGCTTGGACCGCTTTTTGACCAGCTACATAGGCGTAACCTTTGCTTTCAGGGTTTAGAGCAGTCGATGATTCAATGGCACGCCAATGATACATCATACCAGGAATATGCTTGATTTTCGTTGCTTGTTCCGTTGCTCGTAATACGAAATCATAGTCTTGAGCGCCGTTATATGCTGAGTTCAATCCGCCTACTTTTTCTAATAAATCACGTTTCACAACAACAAAGTGTGTAATGTAATTATGGTTTAAAATCAGTTCTGGATTCCAGTCCGATTTGTAAAACGCGTTGAAGCGACGACCATTTTCTGTAATTTTATCTTCATCAGTATAAAGAAAATCAATCGTTGGGTCTGTGTTTAAAGCTTTGACCACTTCATATAATGCTTGTGGCGCTAATTCATCATCGTTATCCATGAAACCAACAAAATCGCCAGTAGCAATTGACAAAGCTGAGTTAGTTGCTTCTGAAATATGTCCGTTTTCTTCGCGATAAATAACTTTGATTCGTTGATCTAGTTCTTTATATTTTTCTAGCATGGGCTTAATATGTTCGCTTGGCGATGCATCATCTGCTAAACATAACTCCCAATTTTCATAGTACTGATTTTGTAAAGAAGAAACGCACGCTGCAAGCCATTTTTCTTCGACATTATAAACAGGCACAGCGACAGAAATTTTAGGCTGAAATTGGAACGTTTTAATTTCCGCTAAAACTGCCTCCACGTCAACAGGGGCTTCTGCTTTTTCTTGTCGTTTAAAGTACCACTTCACTGAGCCCATCAAACCACGTGTCTGAATCGAACGCCATGCTCGATCAAATTTTGTGCCTGGTTGAACCATGTTTGGACGCTCCACCACGTATTGAACCTTCTGGCCTGATTTTGTGTCAATGTTTAGCGTGTAGGCTGGTAAATCTTCTGGATCTTTAATCGTAATGACAAAACCATAATCTTGATCGCCTTCTAATTCAAACATATCAATAACATCACGACGGTATTCTGTTTCCACCGTATAAGTGACTGATTCACTAGCTTCTGCAATGCTGAATCTTAGCGGATAATTTGTTTGTTTGTCATACGCCCACCCTCTGATAACAGAAACGTTATTTTCTACATCGCGAGCAATATCATCGATGGTTAAATTAATCATTTTATCAAATTTAGTTAACGTGATTCGTTTATATTTTCCAGTAGGCATAGGGGCAGTCTCCGTCTGTTTATTCATTTCTTCTAAAAATTGATTTCTTTCATCTAACAGTGCATGAATAAAGGTATTTTCACGTTCTGAATAGTTGCCTTCAAAGAAATAATCAATGTCTACTGTCAGGTCTTTGCCTGCCATTTGTGCATCGGTTACTTCGATTACAGGTACTTGCGTATCTAAGAAATAATAGATATTCTCTTGTACCAGAAAAGCATTCGTGGCTGCGACTGGGACTGTCTCGCCGTCTATCGTCATGGATAATTTAATAATTGCCCCCGTTAAACTTGGGAATAATTTTATCAGTTGGACGTCTTCTGGTATCTTCAGTTGGAACTGTTTTGTTTCAGGTTTTTGTAAATCAACTGGTTGATCCAACTCAGTCTCTTTTTCTTCGCCGCAATTAATTAAAATATGAACGTTTTTTTCATTGTATGAATTTACTGGTGTCACTCGCTCTGGCTGTTCTACTGGTTCAGCAGTCAAGGCAAAAAAGTACTGATACACTTCGCCAAAGGGACGCGCTTTAAAAGCTGCTTGTACTTCTACAGGTAACGCTTCATACGTCGTAGGAATTTCGTTGTAGCCAACTTGATTAAATGTAAAATCTTCTTTGGCAATGTATAAACCAACTTCTGCAAAAACTTTTTCAAATCCTTCTTGTAAATAGAATGATTTATGCGTAGCATCCAACAGCCCAGTTTCATTCCACGTTAAACGATTATTAAATAAATCAATTAAGACAGAATTATGCGCCAAATTAGGGAAAGTGATTAAGATTTGACCGCCTGGTTTTAAAAACGGTTTGACTTTTGCTAAGGCGCTTTGAGGATTCATTAAATGTTCCAACACATCTGCAAAAACGATATAATCAAACGTCTTACCAGCAAAGTATTCGACCCAATCATTTTCATCAATATTGCCATAAAAGGCATCTGTTGAAAATTGACTGACATGATCATAAAGTTCTTTGTCTAATTCAACAATTGAGACCTGGCACTTTTTTTCTTCCATCAAATAGCTAGTCATTCGCCCATTACCTGGACCAAATTCCAAGACATCACTATTTTCTTTGATTTGTGCTACGATTTTCCCAACACTGGTACTCTCGTCTGTTTCCATTTCAAAATCATACTTCATCTTTTGTCGTATCCTTCCATTTATGATCTAAGATGACAATTCCTTCTCCGGCATAACGACCGGTAATAAACATCGTCACGTATTTTGTTTTGTAGACTAATGGGACTGTTGCATGTTCCTCAAAGAAAGCAATATCAAAATAATATTCACCTGTTAATAATGACATTTTTTCATATTCTAAATAAAAAACATTCCGTCCTTTTTTCCAAGGAATTTGCACGCCATCTAACAACGTATTTAAGCCACAGACATAATGATTGTCCACTGTTCGAATAGCGACCCCACAAACAGGCTTCTTAATTTGGTCGTTTTTGACAGTATATTCAATTTTTACAATTACTTTTTCATCTTGCGTTACCATTTCTAATGGTTCATAATCCGCGTTTAAAAGTTCCGCATGATCCACTTCAATAATATCTGGCGTTGGGGTTTCATCTTTCACGGTTGCTTCGCGGTCAACCGTTTTAATTGATTTCTTTTTCAAAAAGTTTTCGTAGTTGGTCGTCACGTCCATCGTATCTCCATATTCAACGACTTTCCCGTGTTGCAACCAAAAAGTTCTATCACAAAAACGGCGGATGGAGTTTACATCGTGAGAAACAAATAAAATTGTTTTACCAGAATTTTTAATTTCCGTAAATTTTTCCATACATTTTAATTGAAACTCTAAATCCCCGACAGCCAACGCTTCATCGACAATTAAAATATCAGGATCCACGTTAATAGCTACCGCAAAAGCCAAGCGGACAAACATACCACTAGAGTACGTTTTAACTGGTTGATACAAATGATCGCCGATGTCAGCAAAATCAATGACATCTTGGACACGCTCTTCCATCTCTTCTCGGGAAAAACCCAAGACCATTCCATTTAAGAAAATATTTTCATATCCTGAATATTCAGGGTTAAAACCTGAACCTAATTCAAGCAACGCTGAAATTTTCCCATTAATCACCATGGACCCGGAGGTTGGCGTTAATACTCCTGTAATAATTTTTAACATGGTTGATTTTCCAGAACCATTTTCGCCGACAAAGCCAATCATCTCGCCTTTTTTAATTTGCATCGTGACATCGTCTAACGCATAAAACAAATCGTGGTAGGATTTTTTGGTTGGACTAAGCGCTTCTTTAAACCGATCGGACGGCTTTTTATACATGTTGTATGTTTTGGTAATATGTTGGATATCGATTGCATATTCTGACATGTCGTTCTCTCCTTATAATACATCTGAAAAATGTGGTTTTAAGCGTCTAAACACGGTTGAGCCAATTAATAGTAAAACAATAGTAACTCCCCAGAAATATAAGCTATATTGCCAATGTTCCCAGAACCATGCACCGCCTAAATAAGATTCGCGGTATCCTTGAACAATATAATATAATGGATTGATTTTTAAGATTGTCGCAATCATTCCAGTTGGTTGCCATAAAATTGGTAATGTCCACATAACTGTTTGCATAATGATATTGATAAATTGCATAATATCAGGTAAAAATGGTTGTGTTGAAGCAGTAATCCACGTAATTGCTGTTAAAAAGACTAATAAACAAGCTAAGTAGTAAATTAATTGCAAACTGTACAGACTTGGGTAATAACCGTTAGCTGTAGTAATTACAAAACCAATTAGAATGAAAAACAAGTGGGTGTACAAGTTCGATAAAATTTTAGATGTTGGTAAAATTTGTACATTAAACACGACTTTTTTAACTAAATAACTATATTCACGAAACACATTCGTGGCTGATAATAACGAATCTGAAAAGAAGAACCAAGGTACCATCCCTGTTACTAAATAGACAATGAATGGCATATTGTCGCCAGCTCTAGAACGAAGGCCTACAGAAAAGACAAACCAATACGTCAAAACAGTTACTAATGGCGTTAAAAACGCCCAGACAATTCCTAGTGCTGAACCAGCATACTTGGCCTTAAAATCATTAAATGAAAATTGTAATAACAATTTTTTGTTCTGAAAAATATTCTTGAAAATTGAAAATGTTTCTTTAAACATATACTTATTCCTTCCGTAATAAACTATTTTTATCTAAAATTTTTGGATACAAAAATGCCATTTTAAACAACATTTCTATTTTATCGATAAACGCCTAGCTTTTCAATAGTAGACCCCTTTTTATAAAGAAAAATTTAACTGATTTCGCTATATTAAAAAATCTTGTCCAATTTTTAGGAGATTATGCTACAATAATGGAGGTCTTGCATTTTTTTGCACGGAAACTATTTTTGAGAGAAGGGAAATTATGGTTCTTTTTATTATTTACGTATTTCTGTCTTCTGCTGGTCTGGTCTTATTTAAACTAGGTTCTAGCAGTTTGAACATCCAACTCCAACAAACAATCTTTTCAATGAATATCTCACTTATATCTTTATTGGGTTTATTTTGTTATTTAATTAGTTTTATTTTATGGATGTTAATTATTAGTCGTTCCGATGTTTCTTACATTGTTCCTTTAGGCGTTGCCTGTACAAACATCGCTATTTTAATTGCTTCAAATCTTATTCTAAAAGAGACAATCACAACGAATGCCCTTATTGGTGCTGTGGTTATTATTGTCGGCATTGTGATTATGAATCTTAAATAAAACAACAAAGACCTTAAACTCCAACTTAAGGTCTTTGTTGTTTTATTTAATATAGATTTTTAAGCCAATAAAACTGTCTCAGTTCACTTAATTTAATGATAATATAACTAAAAACAATTAACAAAAAAACTTGTACAACATATGTTTTAAAGTTATCGTACGTTAACTTTTGAATCCCTAATTGACTAGCTGCATAAAATAGTAAATATTTTATCGGATTTTGCGCTAAATAAATAATAATACTAGATTTTCTTAAAAAGTCACTTCCAGGAATACGTATATTTTCTAAATTAAAACTTAAAATAACCACTAACACAGCAACTATTGGTAACGTAAAATAATTTTGTGCATCATAAAAAACACCTAATTGTTGCGCAAATTTCACTTCCTTTAGTCCTACATAAGAAAAAATAACAATACCTAAAACTAAGAATAAATTATTTAAAGGTTTTTCAAATACATAGTTTGCTAAAAAATAGCCTATAATCACATAACAAATCGTAGAAATCATCGAAAAAGATATAGAACCATAAAAAGGCACTTGTTTAATCCATTCAATGTCAAAGTACCACTTACCATAAGTAGAAGTAAATACTCCTATCAGAAAGCTAACAATTCCAATTGTTAATAATACTTTCTCACCAAAATAACTTCGGATGTAATAAATAATAAATACACTCATTACTAATGCGATTAAATACCAAGAAACACCTATTCTGGGGACATAGCCTAATAATATGCTCAGTATAAATGATATTTTTCCTCTTAAATCCATTTCCCCTTTAACAAAATTCATAATAGATACGATAAAGAAGGGAATGTAAAAGATCAACCACGAAAGATATACTTTTAAGATTCTTTTTATATAATTGAATAGTATTTTTTTATCTTTTTCTTTTTCTCTAAAAGAAATTTTTTTAAACAAAAAATATCCAGATACTATGAAAAAAAACGGAACAGAAAAGCGGGCTAATATTTTCAAATCACTACCCAAAATAGATTTAGAGGGAAAGGTATGAATTCCAACTACACTTAATGCAGCAATAAATTTGAAGGCATCCAATACATCATTGTTTTTAGTCATTTTTCCCCTCTCTATTCTCCCATTTTTCTTCAGATTTCATGATAGATAATTCTTGCAATAATGTTTTAATGCGATTTTCGTGTTTTGAAATCAACACAGAATTTTTAATTTCCATGATTAAAAGGACAATCACCGCAGCTGATAATAAGAAGTTTGATGTTGTTTCAAACCCAAAGGCCATTGCTAACCATTCTGCCACATGCGGGAAAATAGCAAAAATAATTAAGACAATTGAGATTAATAACCAAATCAAAGCATTTTTTAGGAGAAAAATATTTTTATTAATTCCTCGAATAATGTATAAGAAAAAGCCAATTGCAAATAAAAATAAAGCTAGCCATAACACGGTTGGTAGCATTAATCTCCCTCCTTCATAAAGGCAGCAATCAGAATTGCTGAGCCGACTTCCAGCATATACTTCACAGAAGCCAAGGCACGAATCGAAGAAACACCACCAAGCCGTTCCATCATATTGACAGGTCTTTCAACAATCACAAAACGTTTTTTAATTAAGTGAACAATCGATTCTGGCTCAGGATAATTTGTCGGATAACGCTTTGCAAAAAAAGCAATCACTTTCCGATTTCCTGCTCGATACCCTGAAGTCACATCATAAATTGTTTTACCAGAAGCCATTCGAATGCAAAAAGATAACAAACGAATACCAAAACGGCGCATTTTCGTACTTTGAAAAGCCGCTTCGTTTCCAGGAATGAAACGAGAGCCAATCGAAAAATCACATTTACCCTCTGCTAATGGTTCCAGTAAAATAGGTAAACTATTGATATCATGTTGACCATCACCATCAAACTGAACCGCAACATCATACTCATTTTCTAAGGCATATTTATAGCCGGTCTGTACCGCCCCGCCAATACCTAAATTCAACACTAAATGAATGGCATTAATTTGGTTGGCTTCTAAAATTTGTTTGGTTCCATCTGTCGAGCCATCATTAATTACCACATAATCCAATTCATGTTGAAAATGCGTAACTTCCTGTTTAAATGTTTCAATGGAAGCAATCGTCCGCAAAATGTTTTCTTCCTCATTGTAAGCAGGAATGATTAAAAGTACCTTCATAAAGAGAAACACCTTTCCACTTTTTCTCTAACAAAACCCCTCACTTACACAAAACAATTTATTGTTGAACATTTTCTAACATTTGTGCTAAGGCTTCTTGCCAAGTAGGAATTTTAAAGCCTAACGCTTCTGTTTTACTTAAATCCATGACAGAATATTGTGGTCTTTGCGCCTTTTGTGGAAATTGAGTTGAATCCACTGGCAGTACTTCCACTTCAGTATCTTTTAAAATTTCTTTAGCAAACTGATACCAGCTACAGCTGTTTTCATTAGACAAATGATAAACACCAAATGGCGCTTTTTCTGCAATAACAAATGCCATAAATTCGGCTAACGTTCTTGTCCAAGTTGGGCGGCCAAACTGATCGTCCACTACCGTTAGTTGGTCTCTTGTTTCCGCTAATTTTTGCATGGTAAAGACAAAGTTATGACCGTATTGACCAAATACCCATGATGTTCGAATAATATAATAGTCGTCCAGGATTTCTTGTACCGCTTGTTCACCTAATAACTTCGTCCGACCATACTCATTTAAAGGATTCGGTTGATCATCAATCGCATAGACGCCTTCTTTTTTAGTTCCATCAAAAATATAATCTGTACTTACGTAAACAAGTGTCGCCCCCACTGCTTTAGCAGCTTCTGCAACATGACGTGTGCCATCTACATTCACTTTTTCATCTAATTCCTTGCCTTCGTCTTCTGCTTTATCAACAGCTGTATAAGCAGCACAATGATAAATGACGTTTGGTTGAATTTCTTTCACTTTTGCCAACGTACTATCCGCATCAGTAATATCTAATTCTGTGGAATCCGTTGAAACATACTCAATTCCTTGTTCGTCTAATAGGTGACGTAATTCTGTGCCCAATTGGCCATTTCCACCAGTAATTAAAATCATTATTTTCGCTCCTTCTTGAAAAAAAGGCAGGGCAAAGTAGCTTTTGTACTTTGCCATCGCCTTTCGACTGTTATCTCACATGTCAGAAAAAATTACTGACCATTTTGTGCATATTTTGCTTCAACAGCTTCTTTATCTGCACGCCACCAGTCTTCATTTTCTGTATACCACTTGATTGTTTCTGCCAAGCCTTCACGGAAATTCGTGAATTCTGGTTCCCAACCTAATTCTTCGCGTAATCTGGTTGAATCAATCGCATAACGTAAGTCATGTCCTGCACGATCGTTGACATGCTCATAGGCATCAACAGGTTGTCCCATTAATTCTAAAATTAATTCCATCACTGTTTTATTGTCTTCTTCACCATCGGCTCCGATTAAATATGTTTCGCCAATTTGCCCTTTTGTTAAAATTGCCCAAACAGCCGAAGAATGGTCGTTTGTATGAATCCAGTCACGAACATTTTTACCAGCACCATAAAGTTTTGGTGTAATACCGCTTAAGACATTGGTAATTTGACGAGGAATAAATTTTTCAATATGTTGATATGGACCATAGTTATTTGAACAGTTTGAAATTGTTGCTTGTAAGTTGAAAGAACGAACCCACGCTTTGACTAACAAGTCAGATCCTGCTTTTGTTGAAGAATAAGGGCTTGAAGGATTGTAAGGCGTTTCGGCAGTGAATTTTTCCCCTTCGCCTTCTCCATGTCCTGGTAAATCTTCTCTTAAAGGTAAATCGCCATAAACTTCATCAGTCGATACATGGTGGTAACGAACATTGTTTTTACGGCAAGCTTCGATCAATGTGTACGTCCCAATCAGATTGGTTTGTACAAATGGGAATGGGTCGTTTAATGAGTTGTCGTTATGCGATTCAGCAGCATAGTGAACGACCGCATCTGTTTCAGCGACTAAACGATTAACTAATTCAGCATCAGCGATATCTCCTACGACTAATTCCACGCGATCACTTGGTAGACCTTCAAGATTTTTTTCATTTCCTGCATACGTTAATTTATCTAATACAGTTACATGAACTTCTGGATGATTCTTTACAACATAATGAACAAAATTTGAGCCGATAAAACCAGCTCCACCTGTTACGATGATTTTTTTCATAATTGAAACTCTCCTACTTTTTTCTTAAATTTCGCCATAGATAAACGGATTTTCCGCTTCAAATTCTTTTAAGGTTGGATGTTTTTGATCCTTTTCTGACGTAATCGCTTTTTCTGGCGCAATTGGCCAATCAATAGCTAACGCTGGATCGTTAAAAGCAATACCGCCGTCTGCTGCCGCATTGTAGTAATTGTCACATTTGTACATAAAGTTCACGTTCGGTGTCAAAGTGACAAAACCATGAGCAAAACCTTTTGGTACTAAAAGCTGACGGTGATTATGTTCTGATAAAATGTAGCCTTCCCATTGGCCATAGGTTGGACTCCCTTTACGAATATCAACAATCACATCTAATACCGCACCTGTTACAACGCGAATTAGTTTTGTTTGCGCAGCTTCGCCTTTTTGAAAATGCAATCCACGCAAGACACCTGCTTCTGTTGATAATGAATGATTATCTTGGACAAAATCAAAGTCTAATCCATGTTCTGCAAATTTAGCTTTGGAATAACTTTCTGTAAAAAAGCCACGATGATCACCGAAAACATCCATTTCGATAATTTTGACATCTTGTAATTTTGTATCAATAACTTTCACGTTTCTTCGCTCCTATTCTGCTGCTAAACGTAGCAAGTATTGGCCGTAGCCATTTTTCTTCAATGGTTGTGCCAATTCTACCAATTGTTCTTTTGTAATATAGCCCATTCGATAAGCAATTTCTTCCAAACAAGCGACTTTTAAATTTTGACGTTTTTCAATTGTTTCAATAAATGTTGACGCTTCTAATAAGGATTCGTGTGTGCCTGTATCTAACCAAGCAAAGCCACGGCCCATTACCTCAACAGAAAGTTTATTTTTTTCAAGGTAGACTTTATTAACGTCTGTTATTTCTAATTCCCCACGTTCTGACGGTTTGATCCCTTTTGCAATTTCAACCACTTCATTGTCGTAAAAATACAAACCTGTCACTGCGTAATTTGACTTCGGTTGTGCTGGTTTTTCTTCAATAGAAAGCGCCCGCATCTCTTCATCAAATTCTACCACGCCGAAACGCTCTGGATCATTTACATGGTAACCAAAGACTGTTGCCCCTGACTCTTTAGAAGCCGCTCGTTGCAACATTTTTGATAAGCCGCCACCATAATAAATATTGTCCCCTAAAACTAAGCAGACACTGTCATCACCAATAAATTCTTCACCAATAATAAATGCTTGCGCCAAACCATCTGGGCTTTCTTGTACCGCGTATTCGATATGAATGCCTAAATCATGGCCATCGCCGAATAAGCTTTCAAAACGTGGTGTATCTTCTGGTGTAGAGATAATCAAAATTTCATTAATTCCCGCCAACATTAACGTTGACATTGGGTAATAAATCATTGGTTTGTCGTAAATTGGCATTAATTGTTTTGATGTTGCTTTTGTTAACGGATATAAGCGTGTCCCGCTTCCGCCTGCTAAAATAATTCCTTTCATGAACAATCTCCTTAAATACTTCTATTTTTAGTTTCTATAAAACCAAATATCCTTCCCTATTATCGCATTAAGCATAGGGTTTGTCATGTTTTTTACGTAAATTTTACAAATCTGTAAAAGTTTAGCGTTGTTCCTTTAAACGCTGATGTAAAGCTTTTAATAAATTCACACGCCAATTTAATTTTTGTTGGAAACTTGTTTTGGTAATAATAGGGCTGACATTCGCTCCATGTCTTCGGTAAAGCACTAATGGTTCTTTAATGAGGCCCGTTTGCTTTTTCCGTGCAGCTAATAAGCCAATCCACATATCGTGCATAGGAACTTCTGGCGGAATGGGTAAAATGACGTTTTTCATCTCTTGACGAAAGGCCATACCTGCCCCAATATAGCCACTTTTTATCGCATTTCGCCAAAACCCTGGTTTGACTTTTCGAAACTTAAAATAAGAGGGATTGGTAACTTGTAAATCCGCATCAACAATTTTCAAGTCACTAATAACCACTTGGATGTCAGGGTGCGTTTCAAAATATTCTGTCACTGTCGTTACTTTATTTGGCAACCAAACGTCATCTTGATCTGCTAAAAATATTACTTCGCCTTTCGTATGCGTAAGCGCAAATGCAAAATTAGCAATCACTCCTTGCCCTGGACCTTGTAACAATTGAATTTGGGGATAATTCGCTGCATACGTTCTCAAAATTTCCAACGTATGATCAGTAGAACCATCATCTGAAATAATTAGTTCATCTTCTTCACTGACTTGTAAAAGAATACTATCTAATTGTTCCGCGAGATATTTTTCTCCATTATATGTCGCAATACAAACTGAGATCATAGATTATCCTTTCATTAACTTGAGAAATTCTGCCAATGTTTGCCGCCAAATTTGGCGATTTTTGACAGTTAAAAATTGCTTACTACTGCGTAAAAATAAATGGCGTCGATGATGGGAAAACTTTTCTTGATCATATCGACGATAAAATAACGTTTCTGCTTCAATAATAGAGCGATAACGTTGAGGACTCATTGTACGATAATCTAAAACAGACAATTCTTGTTTTAGGTGGATTGGTAAGACTTCAATCTTTTTATTGGCTTGATTCAATTGATAAAAGAACCAATGGTCTAAATAGTCCAAAGGAAATTCTTCCGAAAATCCTTCCAACCAGCGCAGTGTTTCTGCCGTAATGACTGTACCAGAATTGATAGCCATCAACGGTTGGTTGGCTATCCCTGCTGTTGGCTTTGCTCCTTTAAGTCCAACATATTGATCACTATAAACTGGCGAAATTTGTTGTCCATTTGCTTCTACAATTGGAACATAGACTGCCACAGTCGGATCTAACGGCATGATGATCAACGTATCAAAATAAGAAGCTGGCACTTCTGTGTCTTGGTCAAGGAGCAACAATAATTCACATTGATTCGTTTGACTAAAAGCAATCGCTTCATTATAAGCGGTCGCTAGTCCTGGATTATCAGGATTATGTCGATAAGTAACATTTTGTTGTAAAAATAATGCATCTTCTTGAGGAAGTGGGCTGTTGTCATAAATAAATAAGTGCAATTCGGGGTGATCTACCACTTCTTTTAATAACAAATAATTCGGCGTATCAGCCATTTTCATTTGATATAAGACGATGACTACCGCTAATCTTTGACTCATTAAAAGAACCTCCAGCCCCATTTGTTAAAAAATTTCCCCATTGATTGCATAAAGATTTTAAACAATTTTCGACTTTTATGGGCGCCCTTTTCATACATGTGAACAACCGTTTCAAAAGGCGTATAGAGAATCCGATAGCCTGCTTTGCCAAAACGTAAACATAAATCGTTGTCTTCAAAGTACATGAAGAAACGTTCATCGAACCCACCAATTTCAACGAATTTTTCACGATCAATCAACATAAAACAGCCTGAGCCCATTTTAATATCCGTTGTTTCTGTATCCGACAAATCGCGACATTCATAAATACTCAAACGTTTATCAAAAATTTTCTTTACAAATTGAAAGGGAATAAAACGTAATATATAATCGAAAACATCTAATTTTTGACGAACTAAATATTGCGTCGTGCCATCTTCATTTAGCACTTTAGGGCTAACGACTGCAATGTTCTTATCTATTTTGATACGGTCTAATAGACGATCAAGCACGTCTTTAGTAACCAAAACATCGGGATTAAAAATAATTGCATACTTTGTCGAAGCATTGAATAACACTTGATTATGACCATGACCAAACCCTTGATTTTCTTCAGCGCGATGGATAGTAATAAATGGTTCATATGTTGCTAATTTTTCAAGATACGCTGTTTCAGAATGATTGTCATAGATATGAATATCATAGATACTATCAGTACCCAGTTCGGCTTTTAATTGGTCTAGTACATTAAAAATGTAACGACTATTATAAGTGACAATCGAGATTGTTACCATTTCTTGCATGCTCATTTCTCCTTACTACTGAAACATCGTCTTAAAAAAAAAGCATATGTTTCACACATATACTTTTTTAAGTTTAATGGAATTATATCATAGGTTTACGCTCTCGCAAAGCAACCTAAAGATTTCTTTACTTTCTCTTAGAATGCTTGCCAAGTCGCTTTTTCATTTGCTCCTGACGATATTCACGATTCCCTAAAATCCGTAACAAATACATCAACGGTTGATGTCCTTCGCCAACTAGACCGATTAGTTCAATGAATAGTTCTAAGCCAATTAAACAAAAGACAATTAATAAAATTGATGCTACTGTACTTGAATAGCTGAACAATAAAGAGACAAAGGAAAAAACTAACGCTAATGCATAAATAGTCATGACCGCCCCTTTATGGGTAAAACCTAAAGATAACAAGCGGTGATGCAAATGCATTTTATCTGCTGAGGAAATGGGCTTCTTGTTCAATAGCCGTCGAATAATTGCATAAACCGTATCCGTAATTGGCACACCTAAAATCACCATTGGCGTAATTACCGTGATAAACGTAGCATTTTTTAAGCCCTGTAACGACATTACTGCAATCATAAACCCGAGGAATAACGCCCCGGTATCTCCTAGAAATATTTTAGCTGGATAAAAATTGTATGGGAAAAATCCCGCAATGCTCGCAACTAAAATAAAAATAACAATTGGAATATAGACCGTTTTAGCATGTAGGAAAAAATACCCTGTAATACCAATCGTGGTTAATCCAATAATGGATACGCCTGATGCTAAACCATCCAAACCATCAATTAAATTTACTGCATTCGTAATCGCTAAAATCCACAATAAAGTTAGTGGTAAACTAAACCAGCGCAAATCAATCATTCCAACAACTGGCAACGTCACAAAATCTATCCGAATTCCAGCAACAAAATAAATAACTAATGCTGCTAACAAAATACCGATTGTTTTTTTCATTGGAGTAATCTCTTTAATATCATCAATGAGGCCTGTCAAAACAACCATTCCACCAGCCAAAATAATCGGCCAAATATAATCTTGTGGGATAATCGAACGAAAAATCAATAAACATGAACTAGCAAAAGCAATGTAGATTGCAAGTCCTCCTGCTGTAGGCATATTTTTGGTATTGATTCGTCGCTCTCCTGGTGCATCGTAGGCGCCAATCCGAAACGCTAGAAGCTTAACAAGTGGTGTTAATAGCAAAGATAAGATAAATGTCATAAATAAACGTATCAAAACTTCATAAATAAATAGTGACATAGTCGAACCCACTTTCTTCTCGTTCAGGGTATATTATACCGTAAACTGAAGCATTTACAAGCTGAAACATGTGTTCTGGCAACGGTTTAGACTTTTTTAAAGAAATCCATTTATTTTTTCTTTTTAAACCATCTAAACAAGCGTTGTTCAAAACTTGGTTGTTTTTTTTCTTTATCTCCAGATAAGTATTCATCGACGACAGCGTTGACAATTGCTCCTAAAATAATAATCGTGGCAGCAAAATTCAACCATAACATCAAGATGATAAAACTCCCGATGATTTGATAACTTGCGATTCTAGAACTAAAATATTTTACGTACAAACCAAAAATTTGTGATAATAGCATCCAACCGACTGTCGAAAAAATAGCCCCTGGCAAAATAGAACGTAACGATAATTTCCGATTAGGAACGACCGCATAAATCAAACACATAATCACTAATAAAACAACGGTCGTTAACGGCCATTTTAACGCTTGGAAAGTATCGATCACAGACGTTGAGTAATGGAAAATTGGTTGCAGTAATTCAATAATGTACTGACCCAGACCTAAAATTACTACTACACCAACAATCGCTACCATAAATAACAAAATAACTAAAAATGAGACCACTCTTACGAGAATAAAATTTTTCCTTTGTTCGACACCAAAAGCTTTATTCATCGCGTTTTGTAGTGCATTAATACTTTGACTGGCACTCCAAAATGCTGCTAAAGCGGAAACAGAAAGCAACCCGCCTGAACGTTGAGTCAGTAGTGAACGAATCGCTGGTTCTAAGTTCTTATAAACATCTTTCGGAATCGCCTCTGCAATATAAGGCAACACAGAATTAGGGTCGATTCTTAAATAAGGTAAGACATTACCTACCGCAATCAGTAATGGAAACAGCGAGAGTAATAAATAATAGGCAACAACCACTGAGCTGTTGCCTATTTCGGCTGTGACCATGTGACTTTGCGTTGTCTCAATAAAACGCATCAAAGATTGATTCTTTTTGATGTTGTCGAGAAACTTCATCACACACTCTCCTTATTAATAAGTCATTTCTTCGCCTTGTGACGTTAAGATTCTTGGACCTTCTTTCGTAATCGCTAATGAATGTTCATATTGACAACTTAGACCGCCATCTTCAGTATAAGCAGTCCAACCATTTGGGTCCATTTTCATGCGCCAAGTTCCTGTGTTAACCATTGGCTCAATGGTAATAACCATTCCCTCTTTTAAACGTAGTCCTTTACCTGCTTCACCATAATGAGGGATCATTGGACTTTCATGAATAGTTGGGCCAATGCCATGACCTACAAAGTCGCGAACTACCCCGTAGCCTTCTCCTTCTACATACGTTTGAATTGCATGACCAATATCGCCAATTCTATTTCCTACTTGTGCTTGTTCAATCCCAAGATATAGCGCTTTTTTGGTTACTTCCATCAAGCGATCAATTTCAGGTGTTGATTCACCCACGACATAAGACCAGCATGAATCAGAGATTGCGCCCTTTAAGTCGACACACATATCTACTTTGATTAGGTCGCCATCTTTTAATACTTTTTTACGAGGAAATCCGTGGCAAATTTCGTCGTTGATACTACAACAGGTAGCATATTTGTAACCTTCATAGCCAATTTGAGCCGCCACGCCACCATGACTTTCAATAAAGTCTCTCACAAATACTTCAATATCCCAGCTTGTAATGCCAGGTTTAATAAACGTCCGTAAATGACGGTGAACATCCGCTAATAATTCCCCTGATTCATCCATCATTTCAATTTCTCGTGGTGATTTTAATGTAATCATACTATCTCTCCTAAACTTGTTTCATTCAAATTATTTTATCACATTTTTTGCAAAAAAGATTGTTCAAACACCAATTTTCAAAAAGTCCCTTAATAAAAGCACTCGCTAGTCTTTTATAAGAAATGCGCATCTGCTATAATAAGTGACAGAATTGTATGAGGGGGAAGAAAGTTTATGACGTTAGCTAAAATTGTGTATGCAAGCATGACTGGGAATACAGAAGAAATTGCCGACATTGTTGCAGAAGCATTTGAAGATTTAGAATTAGAGGTCGAAATTGATGAGTGTACGCAAGTCGATGCCGCTGATTTTGAAGAGGCCGATATCTGTGTAGTAGCTACATATACGTATGGCGATGGCGATTTACCTGATGAAATTGTCGACTTTTATGAAGACTTACAAGAGATTGATTTATCAGGAAAAATCTTCGGCGTTTGTGGTTCAGGAGACACGTTTTATGATGATTTTTGTAAATCGGTGGACGACTTCGAAGCAGTCTTTACTCAAATTGGGGCAAAAAAAGGCGCCGACAGCGTTAAAGTTGATTTAGCCGCTGAAGAAGACGACATCCAACGTTTAGAAGAATTTGCGAAAAAATTAGCAACTGCCGCAGAATAACTACGTTGAAATAAATAAAAAAACACCAGAAAAAAATGGCTAGTTCCCATTTTTCTCTGGTGTTTTGATATTCCTAATTTAAAAATAAAATACTGTAATTTAATGCTGCCGCAAAAGTAACCCAAAGAATATAAGGAATCATCAACCAGCCACGCGTTATTAATTTATAACGCAAGTAGTCCCACTGTTGAACTATTAATAATAGCCATAACAATGAGATATCAATCACAGATAATAAATTATTTTGTAAAGAAAAAAAGAAAAATGTCCAGAAAAAGTTCGCAATAAATTGTAAAATAAATAGCGTAATCATCCGTTTTTTCTGTTGTTTATTTGGATGAACTAAGATGAAATAAAAAGTAATGCCCATAAAAATATACAACACCAACCACACTGGTCCAAATAACCAGCCTGGCGGAGCAAAACTTGGTAATCTCAACGCTTGATAATATTCTCTCGCATTTACTGAAAATAAGCCCGACAAGAGCCCTAGTCCGGTAATTCCTACAATACTTAGCCATAAACGCTTATCTTTCACTCGGTTCATGTTTTTTGCCCCTTTCTATTTCTCTTCTTTACTGTAGCATGGTTGCGAATAATCTACCATTAATACACTTAACAAAAAAAGACCGTTCTTTTAAGAAACAGTCTTTTGCTGTAACCTCACAGAAGTTATCAGCATGAGGTTACACTTTTTTTAATTTTTATAGGTCAATATCAATTGGTTCATCTCGTTCAAGAA
This sequence comes from Enterococcus sp. AZ119, assembly GCF_050546175.1. Lineage (NCBI taxonomy): Bacteria > Bacillati > Bacillota > Bacilli > Lactobacillales > Enterococcaceae > Enterococcus > Enterococcus sp. AZ119. The sequence continues at coordinate 1,832,059 of NZ_CP172951.1, forward strand.
TTGCTTCAATACTATCTTTCATTAAATGAATGATTTGTTCTTCTGAAGGATGGATAATTCCAGAAGTCATCAATGCAGCCACACCAGTAGCGACCACCCATGTCCCCATGTGTAAAGAGTCAATTTGAACATCGTTTAAATTAGCATACTCAGGATCAGCTTTTACCGCTTCAGTAAAATAGTGATAAGAGAATTCTTGCATTTTTTTGCCGCCACCATATTCTTCTAAATAAAGCGCACGGTATAACTTACTTTCACTTGTCGCAAAATGAATATAGTTTAAAGCCAAATCAACAATTGTATTCCCGGTATGTTTTACTGGAAATACTTCTTTCGCTAAGTATTTATGAATTTTTTGGAATAAAGCATCGCGTAAATCATCCATGTTTTTAAATTCCAAATAAATCGGTTGGGTGGAACATTTCATTTTATTAGCAATATTACGTGCAGTGAACTTCGAAAATCCTTCAGTGGCGACTACTTCATAGGCAGCTGTTAAAATCTGCTCTTTCGTAATGGTTTTTTTTCTTGCCATAATTCCCTATCCCCTTTATTCATTCATATACAACGCTTCCAAATAAATGCTTATGGTTATTGTAACACGATTTTTCTATTATGCAAAATTAGAACAACTCTTTGTACAAAAGTTCACTGAGCGGGAGCACGACAACTTTTACCCCAACTTAAAATAACAGTTGATAAAGGCTTTATTTCGTTGAGTTCCCCGCTCTTCCGTGTTATGATATGAGCAGTCATTACCCATCAAATTGAAGGAGGAATCACGAATGACCTTAGAGAATTTTAATGAAAATCTAAAGAAATATGCACGTTTAATTGCTGAAACGGGTGTCAATGTTCAGGACAATCATACGGTTGTTTTACAAATCAGTGTCGATCAAGCGCCCCTTGCCCGCTTAATTACGGAAGAAGCTTATCGCTTAGGCGCGGCCGAAGTAATTGTTCAATGGAGCGACGAAACCATTCAACGTGAATTTTTAGCTCATGCTGCAACTGATCGTATTGAAAATGTTCCTCAATATAAAATTGATCAAACCGATGATTGGATTGCCAAAGGCGCAAGCCGAATTAGCGTGGTTTCTTCTAATCCTGATGCATTAGCTGGCGTGGATGCACAACGTGTAGCAGCTTTCCAAGCGGCTAATGGGAAAGCATTGGTCAACCTACGAAAAGCAACGCAAGCCAACAAAGTAAGTTGGACTGTTGTAGCTGCTGCTAGTGAAGGCTGGGCAGCTAAAGTCTTTCCAGAATTAGCAACAAGTGAAGAACAAGTTGATGCACTTTGGAATGAAATTTTCAAAACAACACGAATTTATGAAGAAAACCCAGTCATTGCTTGGAATATCCATGATAAAAAATTACAAGAAAAAGCGGCTGAATTAAACGAACAACAATTTACTGCTTTACACTACACAGCTCCTGGGACAGATTTAACGATTGGTTTGCCTAAAAACCATTTATGGGAAGGCGCTGGTAGTTATAACGCTCGTGGGGAAGAATTCATGGCTAATATGCCAACAGAAGAAGTTTTCACCGCCCCAGATAGTCGCCGCGTTGATGGTTATGTTTCTAGTACAAAACCACTAAGTTATGCTGGCACAATCATTTCGGGAATGAAATTTACATTTAAAGATGGAAAAGTTGTTGACTTCTCAGCTGAACAAGGCGAAGAAGCATTGAAAAATCTCTTAGCTATTGATGAAGGTGCCAAACACCTAGGGGAAGTTGCTTTAGTACCTGACCCTTCACCAATTTCACAATCCGGTTTGATTTTTTATAATACATTGTTTGATGAAAATGCCTCTAATCATTTAGCCTTTGGTTCGGCCTATGCCTTCAACTTACAAGGTGGCACGGAGATGAGCGAAGAAGAATTAGCTGAAGCTGGTTTAAATCGTAGCCAAACACATGTGGACTTTATGGTAGGATCTGACAAAATGAATATTGACGGCATTAAGGAAGACGGGACGATTGTTCCAGTTTTTAGAAACGGCGATTGGGCATAGTCCTACCAAATGTTGAAACCAAAGTTTTTAGCTCCAAGAAATAAGAAGAAACTGCTTTTATTCAGTAGGTTCTTTTAAAATTTAGAAAGTGAGGCCTAAGTTGCAGCGATTTAGGCCTCACTTTCTTATGCTAAAAAATCAATTGCATTCGAAGGACCTTTAACGTTATAATTAAATTGAAAGCGGATTCTTTTACACGATATAAGTTTACTTTTAAATAAAAGAATTTTTTTCAAAAAAGTAGAATTGGAGAATTAACATGGGATTATTTGATGGATTATTAGGGAATGCAACACAAAATAACAATGAAACAGCTGAAAAAGAATTACGGGATGTTTTAATCCCTAACGAAAAAGTAGATATGGCCTTCACTTTAGTAAGAGATTTAATTGTCTTTACAGATAAACGCTTAATTTTAGTCGATAAACAAGGAATTACAGGTAAAAAAGTTGATTATAAATCGATTCCCTACAAATCTATTTCACGCTTTTCTGTTGAAACTAGTGGACATTTCGACCTAGATGCAGAACTAAAGATATGGATTTCAAGTGCTGAGTTACCTTCAGTAAGTCTTCAATTTAGAAAAGATAAAGATATTGTTGCTATTCAACAAGCTTTAGCAGCTGCTGTATTATCTTGAATCCACAAAAAAAGACAGGAAAGCGACCAACTTTCCTGTCTTTTTAATTTTAGATAAAATAAAAAAGGCTTCTCAGCCTTGATACGTTCCTTATTCAATCAGACACATGGCGGCACTTGCTTAGTGCTGCTTCCTTCCGGATCTGACACAATTCACTAGCCCGCCATTGTCCTAGCCTTTCGGCAAAACCTAGTATAACGTATTTTTATTCTTTTGACTAGTCTTTCTTTTGATTTTTTAAAAGTTTCTCTTCTTTTTTCTTTGCCCGTAACTTTTTAAAGAACTGAACTAGCAATAAGCGACACTCTTCTTCTAAAACGCCTGCTTCGACATAGGCCACATGATTGAAGCGTTCATCTTCTAATAAATTCATCAAAGTCCCAGCAGTGCCTGCTTTAGGATCGGTTGCGCCATAATAAACTTCTGGAATTCGTGCCAAAAGCATCGCCCCACTACACATTGGACAAGGTTCTAAAGTTACAAATAATTGGGTTTCTTCTAGACGCCAATTTTCTATCCCACGACACGCTTCCTGGATTGCATACATTTCTGCATGCGCCGTTGCTTCTTGCCGTGCTTCTCTCAGATTATGCCCGCGGCCAATAATTTCCCCTTGCCGAACTATCACAGCTCCAATAGGCACCTCAGCCAAACCTTCTGCTTTTTTCGCTTCTGCAATGGCTTCTCGCATAAAAAATTCTTTTTCTTCTTGTGTTAACGTTGTTTCTTTTTTTCCCAATTAATTTCCACCTTTCGGCTTTTTCCCACTAAACTTCTGTCTTGCTTCATGGTACAATAAATCAGTGAGGTGTGTCTATGATTATTGAAAATTTATCTCAGCTTTATCCCAAAGGCTATTTATCAAAAACAATTGGTTCCGAAGCCACCTATTCAATTCCTGTTGACGACCAATTTTTCATTGTGAATAAAGCTTTCTTAAGTATTAAAGAACAGCATTTGTTGGAAGCGCTTTTCCCGATTTCTGAAAACCCAACAATTACTGGTAACCATCCTTGGTTCAGTTACTTATTTCAACAGGCAAAATTACCTGCCGAAGGGACCTTTCGTATGTTGCAAATTCAAACGAATGTCACAAAAGAATTACAAGCTGAATGGCAATTTAATTTAACAAAGATGTTTCCAGATACAGTTGATTGTTTCAGTCCAAGTAATAATATGTATATTTTAGTTGAAGAACAGTCAAAAAATACCTTTCAACAAGAAGAAATTCAAGGGATCTTTTTAACATTAGATACAGACTTTGATTGCACTAGTGCTGTATTTGTTGGCAATTTTTATTCCTCTGAAGACATTCTCCGGCGTTGTTTCCATGAAGAACAACGTATTTTTTCAGAAGAACTTAATTCCTCTAGTCGGACGACTGTTTTTAGTTTAACCGATGTCGCCCTCCACTATTTTACCAAGGAAGCTATGAGCCAAAATGTACTTGTTGAGTATTATCGTCGTTTATTAAATAAAGACACCGATATTCAGCCAATCATCAGCGCTTTGTGGAAAAATCAAGGCAATATCAGCTCCACTGCAAAAGATTTATTTATGCATCGAAATACTTTACACTATCGTTTGGAAAAGTTTTTTGAACAAACTGGCTTATCTTTAAAAAAAATGGATGATTTAATCTTTTGTTATTTGTTATTAAGAAAGTAGCACGTCCATTTTTTACTCGTATGTTTTTTATTCCCAATTAGAAAGTAGGCGTTCCAATGAAAATTACCGCATATGTCGCTAGTGCATTTAGTAAAAACCACGAAGGTGGCAACAAAGCAGGCGTTGTTTTTATGACACAGCCCTTAACGAGAACCCAAAAAATGGCCATCGCCAAAGAACTAGGATTTGCAGAAACTGCTTTTATTTCAGACTCAAAGATTGCTGATTTCCGCCTTGAATATTTTACACCAAAAGAAGAAGTCGACTTATGTGGCCACGCGACAATTGGCGCTTTCACCATTATGAAGCACTTAAATAAATTATTGCAAACAGAATATACAATCGAAACGAACAGCGGTTTGCTCGCAATCACGGCTAACGGTGAACAACTATTTATGGAACAAACTGTCCCAACTTTTTATGATACGCTCACTTTAGAAGAATTGAGCGGCTGCTTTGATTTAAACGCAGTGGCAACTGCTTTTCCTATCCAGATTGTGTCAACGGGCCTAAAAGATATTTTGGTTCCCATTAAAAATGCGCAATTATTACAGGATTTACAACCAAACTTTGAAAAAATTAAGTTACTTAGTCAAAAGTATGGAGTTATTGGGATGCATCTTTTTGCTTTGTCTGAAGAAAATATCATTTGTAGGAATTTTGCACCTCTTTATGACATCGATGAAGAAGCCGCTACTGGTACATCAAATGGTGCGTTAGCTTGTTATCTGTACCATCACCAAATTTTACAAAAAACCAATTACACCTTTGCCCAAGGTTATACCTTAAACGCTCCTTCAGAAGTCTTAGTGCGTTTGAACACTACATCCCAAAAGACAATTGATCAAGTTCTAGTTGGTGGCAGAGGCTATTATGTTGAAACAAAAGAATTATTTTTATAAAAAAAAGATGGCCTAGGCCATCTTTTTTACTTCATTGCATCTTCAATAAATGTGAAAAAGCGTTCTTTTAAAGAATCTGTATTGTCTTTAACTTTTTCGCCATATTCAGCTAATTTTGAACCGCCATCTTTCACACGATCCACAACATTTAAAACAGAATCTAATTCATCATCGGATAAATCATCGACAATCGATAATAATTTTTGGTTTCCATCAAATTTATCGTCTACAAACTTTTTAACTTTATAACGATTGGAAACATGAGATACCTTCTTAATAATTTTTTCAGAAGCGATGACTGCAACAGAGACACTTGCAACTGCAGCAATGCTTAAACCGATACCAATTTTTGTTGATGCTTTCATTTCCTTCAGCTCCTCTGTTATTTTCTACTTTAATCATAACATATTATTACTTTTATGCGTAATAGAAAGACCTTTACTAGCACTTAGTCTCGTCGGTTATTGCCACCAAATAAAATAACCAAACGTAAAAGTTGTAAAAAGGTCGAAAGCGCCGCTGCTACGTAGGTAAGTGCAGCTGCAAAAAGAACTTTTCTGGCCATTGGGACTTCTTCTTCTGTTAATAACCCACCTTCAGAAAGAATACTTAATGCACGTCTAGACGCATTAAACTCCACCGGTAAAGTCACCAATTGAAAAATCAAGGCTAATGAAAAAGCCAAAATTCCAATGTTGATTAATGTTTGATTCCAACTAAATAAAACACCAATCAAAATTAGTGGAAAGGAAATGGTTGAACCGATGTTGGCAACTGGAACAATAGCTGCACGAAGACGTAAAGGCACATAGTTCGTATGATCTTGTACCGCATGTCCGCATTCATGAGCTGCCACGCCAATAGCCGCGACCGATGTCGATTGAGCAGTGGCTTCGGATAAGCTCAACATTTTGTTTCCAGAATTATAATTGTCAGTTAAATCACCAGCAATTTGCTGAACTCCAACATCATTAATTTGTTCTTTTTGTAAAATATATTGTGCTGCCTGCGTGCCTGTAACATGTTTACTGCTTCGTACTTGATCATATTTACGAAAGGTACTGTTAACATATGCGGAGGCCGCACCAGAAATCGCAATTCCGATAATTACCAATATATAGGTTGGATCGATTCCAAAATAAAAGGGCATCATTGTCCTCTACCTCCATCTTTTTTTCTTTATTGTAGCATGATAGTGAAAAAAAGGGAGCGACAAACGTTGTCTTTTGTTTAAAAAAATGATGAATTTTTCAAGAAAGTGCCGAAACTAACAAAATTGTCACTCAATTAACGGAAAAAAATATGGCAAATTTCCTAAAAAAAAGGCATACTATTCCTTGAGGTGAGGAAAATGAAAACATTACTAAAAATATTAATTCCCATAGTCATTTTAGCCGGTGGTAGCTGGGGCGTTTATAATTACTATTACGGTGGAGAAGCCTATTATACACAAATCACAACATCTGGTGAAAAGAAAGATGAAAAAACAAATTCTGGTGAAGCAATGACCATTTATTACTATCAACAACCTGCGTTTAATAAAAACGGTGAAGAAAAAACCGTGGAATTAAACGAATCCCGTGATCAACCTTTGCGTATGAAAGCCTATCTAAAATTGAAAGTTAATCCCCGTAAAGGCGTGATCAGCTGGAATGAAGTGACAGAAAAAGAAGTCCCTGAAAAAGCTTTAGAAAAATTAAAATAAAGAAAAAAACCGTTGGCAAGCGACCAACGGTTTTTTCTTTATAATTGATTACTAATTTTTTCGATATTTTTTAGCATAATGGACACTGTGCCATCTGGATTATTAACAAATTCAATTAAATCGCCATTGCGGTAAACATCTAACGGAACAATTAATTCAATACCGTTATCCATTTTTAACTTTTGTTTGCCAAATTTCTTTTCAGAAATTTCGCGAGATTCTCTGACTGGCGGTGTTTTGTCGACAAACTTCGACTCATTCACTTCTTCTTGGTAAGCTAATTTAGCTGATACATTTTCTTTAAACACTTGCTCAGCAATTTGCTCATTGTCAATCGTTCCCGTTTCCTCAATGCTATCATATACCGCTTCTTTTACAGAAGCCATTAGTTCAAACTCATCTTCGTTAAATTTCTTTCCAATACGTTTGACTGCTTTTTTAATTTCTTTGATATTTTCTTCCATGGAAGGTGCCGCTTGCGTCTCAATCACTTTTTCAGAGAAATACCAGATTTTTTCTCCTGAAAATTCATATCTTTTCTCTAGTAATTCAAACGCTAATGTATCTAAGTCAACCGTAATCCCTTCATCTGGTTTTTGTGATTTTGAAGACAAAATTGCTCGATTGATAATCAGTTTGTTATAAACGGATTCTTCTTCATAGTCGACGTAATGCGTGTAACTTTCTTTATAGTTTAATTTAATCATTGCGACATGTAACACCGTATCTAATTCATATAAAATGAACAAAATATCAGCACTAGGCGCATCTTCGCTTCCTGAATAAACATCATACCAATGTTGGGTAACTTCTTGGCTTTTCTTCACAAAATCACTAGGAATCCCACGTAACGTGTCAACAAAGGAACTATTTTCCGCCAATGTTCCAGTCTTTGTTTGTGCAGTCGAAAGTTTTGAAATTTTTGCAGTTAAATACGTTCGAATATACTCAGTGGTTAAATCTAGTTCCTTTTCAGAAAAAACCGGCGTCCCAGTTTCTCGATCAATAATGTGTAAAATTGCTTTTTTTAAATAAATATCCATTTTTACGCTCTCCTTTTCTCAACCTTTTTAGTCTAACTGAAAGAGAGAAAAAAGCCAATAGTTTCTATAAAAAGAAGAAGAATTCGTAGACAAATGTCTACGAATTCTTCTTTACTTCAAAAAGCGATTACCCTTCTTCGCTGTATAACATCCCTGTTGCTTCATCAACTGGATCGACTTTATTAAAAATGCCTTTCTTTCTGAAAATATAAGTTAAGCCCATTGGTACGATAATGGCAATCACCATTGCGCCTAAAAATGGCAAGTAATATTGTGGCACAATAGATAAAATTCCTGGCAAGCCACCGACGCCGATACTTGTAGCACGAACGCCCATTAAAGTGGCAAACATTCCTGCCATTGCCGAACCAATCATGCCCGCAACAAATGGATAAACATATTTTAAGTTGATCCCAAACATCGCTGGTTCAGTCACACCTAAGTAACAAGAAATCATCGCTGGAATCGAAACTTGTTCTTCTTTTTTGTTTCCACGATGCATAAAGATAACTGCTAAAACCGCTGAACCTTGTGCAATATTTGATAGAGCAATCATTGGCCATAAGTTGGTTGACTGAAAGTCAGCAATCAACTGTAAATCAATCGCATTACTCATATGATGCAACCCAGTGATGACTAATGGTGCGTACATAAAGCCAAAGACGGCGCCAAATAACCAATTAAATGTTGACGTTAATCCTGCGTTTACGATATCAGAAACCCAACTACCAATCGTCCAACCGATTGGTCCTAAAATGACATGTGCAGCCAATACTGTTGGTACTAAAGCAAACAATGGGACAAAAATCATTGAAATTGCTTGAGGAATCACTTTTCTAAAGAAAATTTCAAGATAGGCAAGCAAGAAGCCGGCTAACATAGCTGGGATAACTTGCGCTTGATAACCAATCATGTTAACTTGAGCAAACCCAAAATCCCAGAAAGGAATTTCTGCTGCTTTAGTCGTCGCAACTGAATAAGCATTCAGAAGTTGTGGTGAGACTAATGTAATCCCTAGGACAATCCCCAAAATTTGTGTGGTTCCCATTTTCTTCGTAATACTCCACGTAATCCCAACTGGCAAGAAGTGGAAAATTGCTTCGCCGATTAACCATAAGAATGAATTGACTCCATTCCAAAATTGAGAAACTTCCACGATTGTTTGACCATCAAGAAAGCCAAATGGAACCCCTTCCAAAATATTGCGGAACCCTAAAATCAATCCCCCGATAACAAGTGCAGGAATCAATGGTGTAAAAATCTCAGCTAAAACAGAAACAACTCGTTGAACAGGACTCAAATTACTTTTGGCAGCTGCTTTCCCTTCTTCTTTTGAAACCCCTTCTAAACCGGAAATTGCAGAAAAATCATTATAAAATTGTGGGACTTCATTCCCAATAATTACTTGAAACTGTCCAGCATTTGTAAAGGTTCCTTTTACAGAAGGAATATCTTCAATCACAGGTACATCCGCTTTTTTTGGATCTTTTAATACAAAACGCATTCGAGTTGCACAATGAGAAACAGCTGAAATATTTTCTTTGCCTCCTACTGCTTTCAACAACTGTTGTGCATCGCTTTGAAACTTACCCATTTTACATTCTCCTCTCAAACTTGTATATACAATTAAGTTGTATATACATCATACTTGATTATTCTTTTTTTGGCAAGCGCTTTCTTTCAAAAAAATAATTTTATTTTTTTGAAATTCCCTTGTCTTTTCTTAAAGAGTCAAACAGAACGCTTTTTTAGCTGCTTCTTTATTGCTATACTACAGAGGGAAAAAACGAAAAGGAGTATGAAAAATGTTTTTTAAAGAAATTCATCATGTGGCAATCAATGCCTCAAATTATCAAGCAACTAAAAATTTTTATGTCGAAAAGCTGGGCTTTGAAGTTCTTCGCGAAAATCATCGTCCCGAAAAAAACGATATTAAATTAGATTTAAAATTAGGCAGCCAAGAATTAGAAATTTTCATTTCTGATCAATTTCCCGCTCGCCCCTCTTATCCTGAAGCTTTAGGATTACGTCATTTAGCTTTTAAAGTTGAACATATTGAAGAAGTGATTGCTTTTTTAAATGAGCAAGGAATTGAAACAGAACCGCTACGAGTAGATGATTTTACGGGTGAAAAAATGACCTTCTTTTTTGATCCAGATGGACTACCTTTAGAACTTCACGAATAATAAATAAAGGAGAGAAACAACATGAAAGATACCTTTCGCTTAGAAAACCAGACGATTTATTTTGGTACAGAACGGGCAATTTCAGCCAGCCCTCAAACGATTTGGCGCTACTTAACTGAGACAGACAAGCTAAAACAATGGTTTCCAGAATTAGAAATTGGTGAATTAGGTGTTAACGGGTTTTGGCGGTTTATTCTGCCCGATTTTGAAGAAACAATGCCTTTCACTGATTATGCAGAGGAAAAATATCTGGGCGTGACTTGGGATACTGGTATCATCTATTTTGACTTAAAAGAACAAGCACCTCATCAGACCCTGTTAGTCTTTTCAGAATCTCTCCCAGAAAATTTTACAACACCTCGCCATAAAGATATCGCTGGTTGGTCAATTGTTCTCAACCGCTTGAAGCAAGTAGTTGAAACCCCTGATGCAGCACCAGAAAAAATAGATTTTCCGCAAATAGAAAATCATTACTTGGAAAAATTAACGAATTTAGAAAATTAAAAAGTGTGGCACAACGGGTAAATAACCCTCTGTGCCACACTTTTTAAAAACGCAAGATACGCTGATAAACAAATAAACCTAAATCAATTAAGCAAACAACAAAAATTGCCAATAATACAAAAGAGACCCGCAACTCTGCGGCATACATCCCTCGTAAACTAATTGTTGCCAAACATAACCCAAAAATCGTTGCCATTGTCACTTGTAACACGGTTCCTGGTTTTAGGGCATAAACAAAAATGCCAATCAAACTAGAAACAACGAGGTGTGTCAGTGGCAATTGAAGCCAATTGACAACAAACAGACTAAGGAAACATCCTAAAAGAGTCCCCCAAAAACGTGTCTTAATACGCGTGTTCATTTCTGCTTTCACTGGATGCAAGAGTAGAAAAACATTCATCGGAATCCAAATTATTTTAATGCCTCCTACACTCCACATTAAAATAAAACTCAGCGTAATGGTGAAACTCATACGAATAGCTAAACGAAATCGTTGCACCCTTTCGTCAGGACTTTCTAAAAATTGTTTGAAACTTGTGATCCCAAAAAAAGTCTGTTGTAAGTCGTGCCAGAAATTAATAACCGCCAATTTTTGTTGCTTCATATTTAATTGAATGCTTTTAAAAAAGCGAACATGGCCTCTACTCTTTAAGCTGGTTAGCTGACTTAATCCTGTTTGCCACCAAGCGTTTAGTGTTAAAGCCAATAAAAAAAGACCAATTAAAAAGGTCACAACTTGAGATTGCATCAAAAATGTATTTCCTTTAACCTGGATTAACTGACAAAACGTAAACATCATCAAATAACTATGATACCGCATCGGTGTCGCAGATGAATAAAATAAATAAACAATTAAAAATGTCACACTACTATTTAAAATAATAGACCAGCTAAAGGAACTACTAGCTATAAATGCTAAAAAACTGATCACAAATTGCCTGGTACTCATTTTGAGCAGCGCTACAAACGAATAATCTTTTTTATAGTTAATTTTAAACATAATAGTAAATACAGGCACCATAATTAAATAGCTTGGGGAAAATAAAAAATCCAATGTATAAAAACTAACCAAAAAAAAGGCGATGACTGGGAAAATGGCCCAAACATACGCAAAAAATTGCTGACTTTTTGTACTAAAAAAATAAATAACAATCACTCCAATATCGATTCCTTATCCATTGTAACATGCTTGTCAATTCCCTCCTCAAATTGAATATACCAATTCGTTAAAAATAAATAAAAAAGCAAATAAATACGCTTTCATTTCTTGTTTTTTGTGCTATAATCAGCCTATATGATATATCATTTAAAACAAAGGAGCTACTTTCATGAATATTCAAGCGATTGATACGCGACACGGAACTGCCAACCAACATAGTTTTTCGAATGGAAATTGTCTACCCTATACTGGCGTGCCATTTGGGATGAATTTTTACGCCCCGCAAACAACTGACCAAAAAGGCAGCTGGTGGTTTCATCCAGAAGATCGAACATTTCAAGGCTATCGAGTAACGCATCAACCAAGTCCTTGGATGGGTGATTTTAGTCATTTATTAATGACCCCTGTCAGTGGTTCATTGTCGGAACTTTCTTTATTCCATGCCCAAAGTTCTTATCGTCCAGAAGAAAGCCTTTTTTCTCCTGTCGAAATTAATTTAACTCAATTACGCTATCAAATAACTTCTCAATTAATCCCAAGCATGTATGGTGGTATCTTAACCATTGATTATCAACAAAAAGATAATCACTTACTACTAACTCTGCCTGGACGTTATCAAGTAAAACAATTAGATGACCATCAAGTGGCTGTAAAAGTCATCAACTATTCTGGTTGTGAAGATCCAGATTTTAGTTTTTATTTTGTTCTTCATTTTGAACAGCCTTTAACCAAATGGTTTGCCCCTTCTTCAGGTGAAGATGGCAAAATCCTTCTTTCTTTTGGAAATATTGCTCAACAAGTTGTTCATTTTAGTAGTTCATTTATTTCTGAAAAACAAGCGCAGTTAAATTTAGCGCGAGAAATCTCTTTGCGTTCTACTGAGATGCTGCAACAAGGAATCGCAGATTGGCATAATTATTTCGATCGCCTTAAAGTAACGCATGAAAACCCTGAACATACTAAAACGTTTTATCATACACTGTATCGAACATTCCTATTTCCGCAAACCTTTTATGAATTGGACGAAAATCAGCAGCCGATTCATTATGATACGTTCTCGCAAACGGTTCGTCCTGGTGTACTATATACCAATAATGGCTTTTGGGATACTTATAAAACGGTCTACCCATTGTTCTCACTAATTGCTCAAGAAAAATACGAAGAGATGCTAGAAGGCTTTTTAAATAGTTACAACGAAACAGGTTTCTTGCCAAAATGGTTATCTCCAGATGAGCGTGGTTTAATGCCCGGCACCTTGATTGACGCTGTCATTGCTGATGCCGCCGTGAAAAAGATTCGTCCTGACTTGATGCCTCAGTTCCTAGAAGCGATGAAAAAAGGTGCCACACAACAAAGCGAACGAGAAAATTATGGACGTCAAGGAACTCTGGATTATCTAAAATATGGCTATGTTCCTTCAACCTATCATGAATCTGTCAATCATACCTTAGACTATGCGTACAGCGATTTCTGTATTTCGCAAGTTGCAAAAACACTGAATGATTCAGAGACCGCAACATTTTATCGTCAACAAGCCTTGAATTATCAACAACTTTTTAATCCTGAAACTGGCTTTATGCAAGCAAAGGATACTGAAGGCCATTTCCGTCCTGACTTTTTAGATATTCGTTGGGGCAAAGATTACGCCGAAGGAAGTGCTTGGCAATCAAGTTTTGCGGTTTATCAAGATTTTGCAGGTTTGATTAAGCTATATGGTAGCGAGTTAGCTTTCGAAAAAAAATTAATTCAGCTATGCAATCAAGCGCCTAACTTTAACGTTGAAGGCTATGGTTTTGAAATTCATGAAATGAGCGAAATGGCGGCAATTGATTTTGGTCAATTAGCCATCTCAAATCAACCAAGTTTCCATTATCCGTTTCTATTCAGCTACATCGGCAAACCAGAGATGGCTCAACCACTTTTAAAACAACTAATGCAAACATTTAATGCTTCACCAACTGGCTATCCAGGTGATGAAGACAATGGTAGCATGTCTGCTTGGTATATTTTTAATAGCTTAGGCTTTTATCCCGTCACACCAGGAACTGGTGAATATGTAATCGGGATGCCTTTAGTCCAGACGGCGGAAGTAAAACTGTCAAATGGTAAACAATTAACCATTCAGACATCACCAAACAAAGTCCAACAACAATTTATTCATGAAATTCAGTTAAACCAAGAAAAACATACTGCGCCTTACTTTACTCATCAAGAACTATTAAACGGCGGGACTTTAGATTATCAATTAGGGATCGTCCCGAATCCACAAACCACAGCAGAACGACCGTTTTCATTAAGTACGGAAAAATAATAAAAAGAAAGATGTTCATAAAAATTGAACATCTTTCTTTTTATTCTTCGACACCTGCGTAATTTGATTGGTATTGCTCTCGAAATTCTTTTGGCGTAATTCCATTTAATTTTTTAAACATTTTTGAAAAATAGTTGGTATTGTTAAATCCTACTTTTTCTGAAATTTCGTTGATTGTATCATCCGTGTACAATAATAATTTCTGGGCATGTTTGGTACGCACTTGATTCAAATATTGAGAAAAACTTCGCTTGGTTTCTTTTTTGAAAATTTGGCCTAAATAACTAGGGTTCAAATGAAGCTCATCCGCCACCGTTTTTAAGTTTAATTCTTCTAAATAGCCTTGTTCAATTCTTTCTACAGCTTGGCTAACACTTTCTGAATATTTTTTTATTTTAGGTTTATTTTTCACTTCTGCCAAGACTTGCTGCATTAACGCATACAGTGTATTAAGATTGTTGCTAGCTCGAATTTCTTCCACGATTTTTTCATAGTTTTCTTCTAACACAGTTGGATACTGACGGGAGATATCTGAAAAAAGTAAGAAGACTACATAGCGTACATATTCTGGCGTAGCGTGTTGTTGACTTAACTGATTGAAAATGGCATCTAATTCCCGTTGAATGGTCTGCATATCCCCAATCATCAAGGCTTGGTTAAACGCTAGGAAAGTAAAATCTTCTGCCGAACGATTCATTTGTTCTTTTTGATTATTTGGCAGAAATTCTTGATAGAACGTTTCAATTGCTTGCAACTGTTTTACTTTCTCATAACTTTCATAAACCGTTTCCCATTCATTCACAGATTCCCCTACAAAAATCTGACCTTGACCAGCTAGAATCGCTTCAATTTCACGAATAAATAAGAACGCTTCTTGTCTGGCCCCTTTATAGATAAGTAACAATTGGTGGTACGTACTCATCCAACTTTCAATGAATAACAGTTGGCCTTTTTTCATAAATAGTTCCTTGATTGTTTCTAAAAATGGCATCTCAGCTTCAACCAATAAAACGGTAAAATCACCTGGTTTTATAGTCGCAAATTGCTGCATTAACTCTTCGTATTCCCCTTCGCTGATTTCATCATTAAGCCAACGCATCAAGCCATTTTCTAGATATAGACGCACGCGGGCATGGGATTTTTTTTGTTGGTCCAATTCTGTTTTAATTCTCTGGATATTGGCTAATAGTTCTTGCTTATTGACTGGTTTCAAAAGATAATCTTGGACCTGCAAAGCCATGCCTTTTTTGACGTAATCAAACTCTTGATAACCTGATAAAATTAAACTAATAAATTGATGTCCTTTTTTCTTTGCTTGCTCAATTAATTCGATCCCACTCATTTCCGGCATCGTAATATCTGTTAATAAAACATCAATAGATTCTGTTTCTAAAAAAGCCAATGCTTCTTGCGCACTACGCGCTGTTTTAACAATTTCAAAGCCTAACTCTTGCCAAGGAATAATCCATTTTAAGCCTTCTAAAATCATATATTCATCATCAACAAACATCACTCGATACATCTTTTCACCCCTTATGCTACAAACGAAAGACGAATTGTCGTCCCTTCTCCTTCTTTCCCTTCAATGGTTAAACCATAACTCTCCCCAAAAAAGCGTTGTAAACGTTCATGAACATTTCTTAACCCAATGGATTGTTCCGTTTCTATTTCTGTTTGATTTAAACGTTCGCGAATTTCCTCTAACCGATTGGAGGTAATTCCTTTTCCATTATCCACAACAGCCACAATAATTTTTTCGCCTTCTCGGTAGGCGTGGACCTTGATAGCATTGTCTTGTCGTTGATAGTCAATACCATGCACAAAATAATTCTCGACAAGCGGCTGAATAATGAACTTAGGAATTTCAACATCAGCAATTGTTTCTTCTATTTCGAACTTATAGGCAAATTGGTCGGGATAACGCATTTGATACAAATACACATATTTTTCGCAAAATGAGATTTCCTCTGCCAAGGTCGTGGTTTTTTCTTGGTTAATATTATTCCTAAGTAACGTTGAAAAAGCATAGACAACATCAGCTAGTTCTTCTTGTTGCCGACTCAAGGCATACATGCGAATATATTCCAACGTATTATAAAGAAAATGAGGATTAATTTGCGACTGTAATGCTCTCATGTGGGCATCGCGTTGCTTAATTTCTAAAGTATAAATATCGTGAATGTATTGATCTAAACTGTCTACCATAAAATTAATCGCAGAAGCAATATCATTCAATTCTTCCTGAACTTGATTCGTGTCAATTCGTTCTTTTAAATTGCCATCGCCAATGGCTCGTGTTGCTTCTAAAATTAATTGGACTTGTTGAGAGTAGCGTTTAAACAGGCGGTTTAAGCCCACTAATAAAATAACAATCAAAAGTAACCCAATCCCTAAAATGGCCGCATAATTCATAAACAATTGTTGAAATAAGACTCGGCGGCTTGTTAATAAGAGAATGGTACTCCGGCCACTGCTTTCTATTTCCGTAATATCGTAGCGATTATGAAAAACCTGTTGAATGTCACTATCGGTGTGCATTCTTTTATCTAGTTGCCGCTCTTCTTCTTTGGTAAATTGTGCTTTTTCAGAAAAAATTTGATTCCCAGCACTATCATAGATAAACGCATTAATACCTGATTTTTTCAATAAGTCTGCTTGGTTGCCTAGCAACTCTTGACTTGAAAACACAGTGTACAACTCTCCCAGCGGTTGTCCTGTATAAGGATCGGAGATAATTCGCATTAGTTGAAAGCCATGTTTTTTAATTGATGACATATCCATTTTTTTCCCATTTGTAGCTGTGCGATTGGCGAACAAAACCTGATCAAATTCATCTAAGCGAATAATCACTTCTTCTAAGTCAGGAAAGGTGCTAAATAATGTACTTAAATTATTTCCAAAGTGGGTACTGACCCGATCTTCCGACCATTGACTGTAAGTATAGTCAAAATACTCAGGAGGAGAAAGTTCCATATATTTTCGCATGTTTTCAATTTTACTTGCAGAGCCAGCTAATTCATTAATCATATTCGTCGCTGCATTATTTTTATTCGTTACATAGCTGTCAATTTGGGAAACGGCGTTATTTTTTTGTGAATCAATTGATAAGTTAATTGTATAAGTAACATAAACGCACAAAGCAGCCACCGTTAACAAAATAATACTTGTTAACAGTAGACTGTATTTTTGTACTAATCGATTTAATAAATATTTTTTTTTAAACAGTTTTTTGAAGATTCGCTTCATTTTGTTCCAACTTTCCATCAATAAACTGGCGATTTTTGCGCGTGACATAGGCACACCACATCATAATTAAGGCAAACGAAGCAAATAGTAGCAGTCCTTTCATTTTCCAAGTTAAAGCAACGATACTAATTACACCGAATAAGACTTTAAAAAATACACCGAGGTTTAAAAAGATACTGATAAATGAAAGCTTCATTAAATCAATAGTTGAGATAAAATAGCTTCCTTCATATAGTAGCATATAAATGTAAAAAATAACGAGTATTAGGGAAACAAAAAATAAAATAAATGTAATAATTAACCACATTATTCCGGTAAATTGAACGGCTAAATAAATATTATAAAAAACAAATCCTAAAGTGAAGAGAAAAAGTAAAAAATAACAGTTACTTCTTTTAAAATGTGCTTTCCATGATTCAAATGCTCGTTTAACGGTGATTGCTTGATAATTCATGCCCTCTTCCAAAATGAAATCAGTCATCATTTGGAGTGCTGGGCCAACACCAAAAATAATCCCTCCAGCTAAACTAAATAAAACAAACAGTAAATTTAGTTTGATTACTGTCCAGGAAAGGTAAAACAACCGTTGAATCCCTGTACTTTCCATCTTCCTCTTCCTTTCTATTATGTAAAAGGCTGAGCCAAAAGCGCTCAGCTAATGCCTCAGCCTCCTGTGATTATTTTTGAGATTGGATATATTCGTCTAATTGTGTTTGCATTTCTTTTTGAACTTTATCCCAGCCAGCTGTTTTTAGGTCATCCATTAATTTTGGAAGTGTTTCTTCTGGATCAACAGTTCCTGTATTTAAGCTTGCTGCGTAACGGTTCATAACTGTAGCAACGTTAGTGATTTCAGTTTTCACTTTATCATTTACAAAAGTAAAACCAAGAATTGGTGAATCTTTTGCTTCTTCGATGCTCTTATCACGTTCTTTAACCATTTCTTCAGTGACAGATTCTTCTGGCCAAATGATTAAGTTGTTTCCTGTGTTCCAAGCACTCAAGTGAGTTGTTGGTGTGTAATCTTTCAATAATTTCACACGATCATCGCCAACTTTTTCATATTGTTTGCCTTCTTCACCATAAACAAGTCCGTTTAACAATTCTGGATTGCTGTTTAATAAACCTAACAATTCAACAGATTTTTCTTTGTTTTTAGACGTGTTTGCAACAACATAGTTAGCCATTTGCGCTTGTGATGTTGTTTTTAATGGTTCTGTTAGTGGACGAGAAACAAGTGGTTTGCCAGCAGCTTGTGTTAAGATTGTATCACCATAATCCATAGGTCCTTGTGTTTCTTGACGCATGAACCAAGTATTGGTATTTAAGTCATATGGTGTTGTACTTGTAGCAGCATCTGTTGGAATCAAGCCATCTTTATACCATTGATGTAAAACTTTTAAGTTATTAATCATGTCTTTGTCGGCATATTGGTTAATAATTTTTGGTGAGCCAGTATCAGTTGTTTTTACTGCAAATGGATATTGGTTACCAATAGGGAAGTCATAATTACCTGTTGCAAAGAATGTTTGGCCGATAGCAAAAGCAGCAATATTTGGTTCTTTTTTATGGAATTCTTTTAGAACTTCCGTTGCACTTTCATAACTACCATCGACTTTACTAATATCTAAATTGTATTTATCGACATATTCTTTATTAAAAGTTAAAACTTGTTGACCGTAAGAGTTACCTAAAATTGGGAACGCATACAGTTTTCCATTGATCGTATTTCCTTTAATATAGTTATCTGGCAATTGATCATAGGCTTCTTTTGCATATTTAGGTGCTAAATCAGTTAAATCAGCATAGGCGCCTTTTTGTGCATTCGTTGCATAATTTTGTGCTAATGAAATATCATAGCTTTCACCAGAAGCAACGATTGTTGACATTTTTTGGTCCCAATCGCCCCAACCAACAAATTCCATTTTTAATTTTGCCCCAATTTTTTTCTCGATAATTTTATTCGCATTATCGATTAATTGGTCATAATTATCTGGTTTGTCCCCAACACGATACATTAATAACGTTGGTGTACTATCATCACCTTTTGACGCTGCATCTTTTGAAGATTTACCGCACGCGCTTAATCCTACAGCTAAAGCTGCTGCGCCAGCTACGGCTAATCCTTTTTGCCATTTTTTCATTCCTTATTTCCTCCTGTACAATTTTATTCTTTCACGCCGCCGATTGTTAAACCACCCACGAAATATTTTTGGAAAAATGGGTAAGTTAACGCAATTGGTAACGTAGATAAGACAACAATCGCCATTCGAGCCGATTCACTTGGTAGAACGCCTAACCCTTCTTGTGCTGCTGCACCCATATCCGTACTTCTTGATAAGAACTCTAAGTTGTTTTGAATTTTCATCAATAAATACTGTAATGGTACCAAGGTATCTTTTTGAATGTAAAGTAACGCATTGAACCAATCGTTCCAATAACCTAAAGCCGCAAATAAACTAATTGTGGCAATCCCTGGAACGGCTAGTGGTAACACAATGCTGACAAAAATGCGCATTTCACTTGCGCCATCAATACGTGCCGATTCAATAATACTGTCAGGCACGGTTTTCTTGAAAAACGTTCGCATCACTAAAATATTAAATGGTCCTAAAGCTAAAGGCAAAATTAACGCCCAAATTGTATCTTTCAATTGCAATAAGTTTGTCATTACTAAATAGTTCGCAACCATCCCTGGTGAAAATAACATTGTAATTAACGCAAACAATGTAAAGAATTTTTTAAATGGAAAGTTGGAACGAGAAATGACATAGGCATATAATGACGTCATTGTTGCATTGACAATCGTCCCTGTCACCGTAATGAAGACCGTTACCCCTAAGGCATGAATAATGCGTTGACTCATTGCCCCTTGGAAAATGTAACGATAGGCCTCCAATGAAAATTCTTTTGGCCAAAACCGGTAGCCGTTTGCTGCTAATGATCCTTCACTTGTCAATGAAATCATAATAACAAAGAAAAACGGAACCACACAGGAAATAGCAAAAATCGCAATGACAATATTGAAAATCAAATTCGCTGTCGGGTTGAAGGATCGAACGTTAACGCTAGTGACTTTTTTCTTTTTCATAATCCTTCCTCCTAAAATAGTGCTGAATCTGGTTCAATTCGACGAACAACTAAATTCGCAATTAATAACAAACATGCCCCAACGACAGATTGATATAACGCTGCAGCTGCCGTCATGCCTACATCACCAGTAGCCGTTAAGCCATTGTAAATATAGGTATCTAACACACTTGTCACGTTGTAAAGCGCACCTGAATTTCTTGGTACGATGTAGAACAAACCAAAGTCTGCTCTGAAGATACCGCCGATGTTTAAAATTAATAAAACAGACATCATTGGTAAAATTTGTGGAATCGTAACATTTTTTATTTGTTGCCATTTGTTGGCACCATCTACCATCGCTGCTTCATAGTATGTCGGATCAATCCCCATCACAGAAGCATAGTAGATAATACTGTTGTAGCCTAGACTCTTCCAAACATTTAGGAAGACAAAAATTACTGGCCACCAACGTGGATCTGCATACCAGTTAATCATTGTGCCGCCATTACCAGTAATCCATTGATTCAAAATCCCTTTGTCTGGACTTAAAAAGGCATAAACAAAATAGTTAATAACCATCCAAGATAAGAAATATGGTAGCAATGACATCGTGTGATAAACTTTAACTAAGCGACGATTTCTTAATTCACTCATAATAATAGCAAAAGCAATCGCGAAGAATAAGTTAAAGGCTAAAAAGACGACATTGTACAAAATGGTGTTTCTAGTAATTAACCAAGCATCTTTTGACGCAAATAAAAATTTAAAGTTTTCAAAACCAACCCAAGGACTTTCTCTTAGACTAGCTAAGAAACCATCTGGTGAAATATGAAAATCTTTAAATGCGACCACATTGGCTAAGACTGGTATATAGAAGAAAAATATAAACCAGATAAATCCTGGTAACGCCATAAGGATTAAGGCCTTATAACGCCATACATTTTGAAAAAACCCGTTTTTCTTCTTCATTCGTTTCGCTCCTTTCATAAATATAATAGCGTTTTCATAATATCTTTTTAAGGAACAAATTATAGGATTTGAGAAACAAATTATAGATTTTGTGTCATTTTAAGGTAAAAATTTACCGAATTGACTGTTCTTTGTGAAAACGTTTATCTGATATTTTTTTTTACAACTGTTTAAGAACCTTAAAAACAATTGGCTAAACCTCACTCATAAAGCGATTTTGCTAGCGTGTATTTGTTTTATAAAATCTGAGAACTTGATAGTTTCACAAAGGATATCCTCTAATTATTTTTGAGGAGGACTATTTTTGAATTTTATCCGTAAAAAACACTAGAGCAATTCGTTTAATTGTAGTTTATTTTTTTGCAGTTTTAATGCAAGCTGGTTCTTTATTATTACTAGCTATTTCACTACTATTTTTCTATTTGCCTTTATGCACACACAATATGTTGGATTTCTTGTTATAAATCAAAAAGAGTTGACGACATAGGTCATTTTGACTTATGTCGTCAACTCTTAAATTTTCAGCTAATTAGTCGTTCTAAAACAATCGATTTTGTTTACTCCTCTTTTTCTTTGTTTCTCTTTATAACATAGAGAATTAATACAATTAAGATCAGTCCTACACCCAGATACGCAAATATTTTTTGAACTTTTTCTCCTGTTTTTGGTAAATAGGATGATTTAGACGTTTCTTTCTTGTTTATGGCAATTTCATTTTTACTATTTTTTGTAGGTTTGTTCTGGTCTGTAACAACTTTTTTTGTTTCCTTTTTATTTTCCGCTGGTTCTTCGGGTGTAATAGGTACCTCTGGTTCTTCTGGTGGATTGATGCCATCACCTACTTTGGCTTTGTTGAGAATTGTTTCGCCCGCTTTGGCTTCTTCGTTAACGATCACTTTGAAACGAATACTCCGTTCTTTCGTATCGGTGATACTTGGGTATTCCGCTGTGATTGTGCCGTTGGCTTCTTTCAAGCTGGTTGGTTTTGGTTCATCACCGACACTTGTTAGGCTATCTTTGACATACGTCAGTCCTTTGGGTAGTTGGTCTGTGATAACTACTTTGTTTAGGACGCCATTTTCGATGGTGTTGCGGAAGCTGATGGTGTATTCGATAGTTTCGCCTAGTTTTGGTTTAGCGTTATTAACGGTTTTTGTTGCGGTTAGTTTGCCTGCTTTTACTCGAGGTGTGATTGGTTCTTCGGGTGTAATGGGCACCTCTGGTTCTTCGGGCGGATTAACTGTGTCATCTACTTTGGCTTTGTTAAGAATTGTTTCGCCCGCTTTCGCTTCTTCGTTAACGATCACTTTGAAACGAATACTCCGTTCTTTCATATCGGTGATACTTGGGTATTCCGCTGTGATTGTGCCGTTGGCTTCTTTCAAGCTGGTTGGTTTTGGTTCATCACCGACACTTGTTAGGCTATCTTTGACATACGTCAGTCCTTTTGGTAGTTGGTCTGTGATAACTACTTTGTTTAGGACGCCATTTTCGATGGTATTGCGGAAACTGATTGTGTACTCGATCGCTTCCCCTAGTTTTGGTTTAGCGTTATTAACAGTTTTTGTTGCGGTTAGTTTGCCTGCGTTCGTTTCTGGTACCACAGGCACCTCTGGTTCTTCTGGTGGATTAACTGTGTCATCTACTTTGGCTTTGTTAAGAATTGTTTCGCCCGCTTTGGCTTCTTCGTTAACGATCACTTTGAAACGAATAATCCGCTCTTTTGTATCAGTGATACTTGGGTATTCCGCCGTGATTATGCCGTTGGTTTCTTTCAAGCTGGTTGGTTTTGGTTCATCACCAACACTTGTTAGGCTATCTTTGACATATGTCAGTCCTTTTGGTAGTTGGTCTGTGATAACTACTTTGTTTAGGACGCCGTTTTCGATGGTGTTGCGGAAACTGATTGTGTACTCGATTGCTTCCCCTAGTTTTGGTTTAGCGTTATTAACGGTTTTGGTAGCGGCTAGTTTGCCTTCTTTTACTCGAGGTGTGATTGGTTCTTCGGGTGTAACGGGCACCTCTGGTTCTTCGGGCGGATTAACTGTGTCATCTACTTTGGCTTTGTTGAGAATTGTTTCGCCCGCTTTCGCTTCTTCGTTAACGATCACTTTGAAACGAATACTCCGTTCTTTCGTATCGGTGATACTTGGGTATTCCGCTGTGATTGTGCCGTTAGCTTCTTTCAAGCTGGTTGGTTTTGGTTCATCACCGACACTTGTTAGGCTATCTTTGACATACGTCAGTCCTTTGGGTAGTTGGTCTGTGATAACTACTTTGTTTAGGACGCCGTTTTCGATGGTGTTGCGGAAACTGATTGTGTACTCGATTTCTTCCCCTAGTTTTGGTTTAGAGTTATTAACGGTTTTTGTTGCGGTTAGTTTGCCTGCTTTTACTCGAGGTGTGATTGGTTCTTCGGGTGTAATGGGCACCTCTGGTTCTTCGGGCGGATTAACTGTGTCATCTACTTTGGCTTTGTTGAGAATTGTTTCGCCCGCTTTGGCTTCTTCGTTAACGATCACTTTGAAGCGAATACTCCGCTCTTTCGTATCTGTGATACTTGGGTATTCCGCTGTGATTGTGCCATTAGCTTCTTTCAAGCTGGTTGGTTTTGGTTCATCACCGACACTTGTTAGGCTATCTTTGACATACGTCAGTCCTTTTGGTAGTTGGTCTGTGATAACTACTTTGTTTAGGACACCATTTTCGATGGTGTTGCGGAAGCTAATTGTGTACTCGATAGTTTCGCCTAGTTTTGGTTTGGCGTTATTAACGGTTTTTGTTGCGGTTAATTTGCCTTCTTTCGCTTCTGGTACCACCGGCACCTCTGGTTCTTCGGGCGGATTAACTGTATCATCTACTTTGGCTTTGTTGAGAATTGTTTCGCCCGCTTTGGCTTCTTCGTTAACGATCACTTTGAAGCGAATACTCCGTTCTTTCATATCGGTGATACTTGGGTATTCCGCTGTGATTGTGCCGTTAGTTTCTTTCAAGCTGGTTGGCTGGGGTTCATCACCGACACTTGTTAGGCTATCTTTGACATATGTCAGTCCTTTTGGCAGTTGGTCTGTGATAACTACTTTGTTTAGGATACCGTTTTCTATAGTGTTGCGGAAGCTGATGGTGTATTCGATTTCTTCCCCTAGTTTTGGTTTGGCGTTATTAACGGTTTTTGTTGCGGTTAATTTGCCAGTTACTTGTTCGTCCGCAATTTTTGCTTCTACTATATTAGAAGTTTCGTTGACTTTTGCAGATGTTAAAATATCTACTGCCTCAACTGTTGCGCTATTAGGCACTAATTCATTTGCTTTTGCTCGTTCATTTATCTGCGCTTTAAATTCGTAAATTGTTTCAGCTGTATCAGCTTTGTAGCTACCTCCTTGTGTAGCAGTTGCACCATTGCCGACACGGACTATAATTTGTTTATTGGTTTCATCATATTCAGCTTGATCATCGCCTGAAGCATCCGTTTTTTCACCAGAATTTGGTCCACTAATAATTTTTAAAGAGCCTGGCAAATAATTTAAGCGACCATCTAGTGCATCCTTCGAGACTGAATTTATCGCTTCTGAATCAGCTTTTGTATTTTTTAGTGAGACACGATACGTGATTGTTTCACCAACTTTGTAAGTTTCTTTTGGTTCCACAATTTCTTTCTTAATTTCAAATTCAGGCGTTTCTGCGTTTACAGCAAAACCAATCGCATTCGTAGAATAATCGTCACCACTACTTGTTGTTCTAAAATTAATTTGGTTTTGTCCAGCATTTAAAACACCTTCGGGAATTGCCATACGATCGATATCAATATCTAAAAAATTAGGATGATCCGGCGCAAATTTCCCTGGATACTTATCTACCATATGTTCATCGTTATCTGTCACAGTTGCGTTCATAGCATTATTAACTGGATTGAGCGTGTTCGAAATATTTACCCAAGTTCCTGCGCTATTTTTAATTTGTGCGTTGTCTCCAGTCCAGTATTTATCTCCTTGAACAGTAAACCAGGTCACAATTGGATCAAGATTTCCTTGTTTTGCTGTTAAAAAGTTGCTCATAGTAAATTCATTATTGGTTCCAGCAGCATTACCACGTGCTCCATAGTAAATACTAAAAGCTCTTGACTTACTTGCCTGATCCTTTGTAACAACAAACAAACTCCAACCACTAAAGTTATAATATTGATATTGACCATTTAAACTACTAGTCATAGGAATATCTGCCAACGTATAACTCCCTGTCGCACTTTTATCCCCTTGTAAAATTGAAGTTACATCTGCATAATTAGAAAATCCAGTGTTATTGTACCCGAAACGTTGTCCTGGGTTTGTTGCATCTTGATCGATACGATGGTACCTTTGGGGCGAAACACGCTGTACGGTTCCATTTGGTGTAGTAAATTGAACTGGTGCACTAATTTCTTCATCAGAAAGATTTGTTCCGTAAGCAGGGCCTTTATATCTAGATGCACTCCAAAATAAGCCCGCCCAAGCAATCTCTTTTGCACCATTTAAATCAATATAAGCCCGACTAGAGTTATACGTATTTGGATCATTGTCAACATCTGCAAATTCTAAAGGAAAATTGTTAATTGCATAACCACTACTTGCTCCTCGTGTGTTTAAAAATGTTTGCGCAGCCGCCGTATTTTCATTCGCAATTTTTAAGTTGGTATTTCCCGTTGAAAAAAGTTCTCCTTTATGAACGCTTTGATAAATCGGTGTATTAAACCCTCGACCAGGTGTTGGTGGCACTAACGGACCAGTAGGTTGCGCCTTTAATGGAGGTTGCTCAGGACTTTCGGTAGCCTGCGTTAGTGCAGTCTCTTGAATACTTTCTGTCGCCTTTCCTGCTTCAGGCTTTGTTTCGTTACTAGTAGTTGCGGTCATTTCATTTGTAGAAGAGGCTGTTTCGCTTGCCTGATTTTCTACTTTTGTTTCTGAAGTTTCCTGTTTTTCTTTCGAAACCGACTCTTTATCTGCTAGCATATCTTTACTAGGTAAATCAATTACTAGTGTTCCTTTTTCATTATCTTCTATTAGTACGCTGACCAATAACTTGCTCGACGCTTTTGTAGTTATTTGCCCATTTATGGTAATCTTTCTTGTCGAATTTGGTTGAAGGTTAAGCAGTTTAATATCGGTTGTTTGATCTTTCTCATTTGTTTCAACCTTTGCTTGTTCTTCTAAAGACGTAGGTCCTCGCTCTTCACTTAAAGTATCTAAAACAAATTTGATTGGACTATCATTGGTATTTTTTTGTTTTAAAATGAGATCTTTGATCGGTACATCTCGTGTATTTGTTACTTCGTAAGTGACCGTTTTAATATCTTCTTGAGACGATATATCTTCTATTTTCCCTATTACTTTGAGCCCGTCTTTTTCAACAGTCTTCTCAGCATCACTTGTTACTTCTTGAGCAAACGCGTTCATCATTGGTAACAAATTTAAAATAAACAGCATGGTAATCATAAGGTAACTCACAAAATTTTTAACTGCTTTATTCATTTACATTCTCCTTCGTTCTTTTCATTTACTTAAACAAATCATCTTCAAACAACTTTTACAATTACTAATTGTTTCTCAACATCCACCTCCATAAAATACTTTTCAACCTTCAATTCTTTCTTTATTTAGCTACAACAACTTTTTTTAACGTACGATTTTCCGTTTCTCCTTATAATCAAAAAGTAACACATTATATTAGCTAAAAAAAGAAAAAAACCCGATATTTCAACAAAAAATCGTGAATTAAATAACACGTTTTATATGAAGCAAATATATTGACTTTCCCTAAAAAAATACAAACATAGGTAAGTTCTAGCTTTAAGAGTAATTTTTTTATTGTTTTCCCTTTAATAACATTCGTTCTAAATTGTTTTAAAAACTAAAACTTTTTTCATGTAATTTTCATTACATTTACCAAAAAAAAGAAACTAGCTTAGCTACATTTGCTATTGCTAGTTCCTTTTTTTAATTGTTTTACTTTTCCCCTAAAATTTCAATCCAACCATAATAATATTCAATATATTGGTTTTCCTCTTCTAGTTGTGTCAAGATATGCTCTCCGACAACGATGCCTGTTTCAAATCCTTGTTTTGCTAAACGCTTTTTTACTTCTTCGATATTATTCAAACGGGTATCTTGTGTATTGACTTTTAAAATGAAGCCTTTGTATTGGCTACTTGATTCTTTGAGCCAAATCACTTTATCTAAACTTTTTTTATTCACATGATTTGCCAAACAAATCCCATACGTCAGTTCATTGGATTCACTTAAATCCCCATAAATACCTAAAGTTGAAATGTGTTCCATGTAAACTTTCATCTCTTCTGGATCCTCAATATCAACAACAACAATTTTATCAAAAGGAATTGGTTCATCTGAAAAAACCAATGTTTCTAAATCAATTAACGCGTGTAAATGTAATTTTCTTTTCTTAATTTCTTTGTATTTATGTTGAAGCCTTTTTATTTCTTGCCCCAGTTGTTCTTCTGTTGCTTCCATGGTGGCATAGAGATCGGTAGGTGTCTTTTTATATAAATTCAACATATCTTTGATAGGAATCCCCATTTTTCGATAAAAATCAATATCATATATTTTGAACAAATCTTCTAAATCAAAGGTTCGATATCCGTTTTCTTCATTGCGTGTTGTACTAATCAACCCTTGCTCGTCCCAATAACGAATCGTGGACTTAGGGATATTTAACAACTCAGAAACATCTTTTATTGTGTAATTTTTTTCCATACTGTTCCCTCCATCAAAAAGTTTAGCATTTCTACTGTTGACATTCAAGTTACTTGAACGTGTACAATGACTCTTTGTAACAGCTAAAACGGTATTGTTTAAGGAGGAAATTTCATGAAATTAATGAAAGAGTTTATTAAAGAAAATAAATGGATTGTTCTTGCGACAACTTTAACCATCTGTTTGCAAATCGCAGGAACCCTTGGCGTCCCTAAATTAGTTGGCAAGTTGATTGATGTGGGCATCGTTAGCGGTGACCAACAAGTAATTAAAACGATTGGCATACAAATGTTTCTTGTGGCATTCATTGGAACAATTGCCGCAATTATTTCTAGCTATTTGTCTGCTTTAGTAGCTGCTAAATTTGGTTTTCAAGTTAGAGGATTGTTCTTTAAAAAATTTCAACAATTCTCGATGAAAAATGTTGATAAGTTTGGTTCAAATTCTTTGCTAACTAGAATGACCAACGATGTAGATAATGTTCAAACAATGATTGTGCTATTTTGCCAATTAATCTTTCCAGCGCCTATTATTAGTTTATTTGCCTTAGTGATGACATTTTCTTATTCAGTTTCACTCGCTTGGGTAACATTGGCTTCCATCGTATTTTACTTAGTCGTTGTTTATTTTTTAATGAAAAAAGGTACCCCTTTATCTTTAAAAATTCAACCAAAAATGGATCGAATTACTACGACTTTACGAGAGTTCTTTACTGGAATTAATATGATTCGTGCGTTCAATAATCAAGATTTTGAAGAGCAGCGAACCAATCAAACATTTAAAAATTATGCTGAACGCATGAGTAAAGTGAATCAAATCTTTGCTTGGATTACTCCCGTTGCCTTTTTATTAATGGGCGTTGTGTACGCCTCTATTTTGTGGTTTGGCGGTAATTTAGTTGCAGTAGGCACCCTACAAATTGGCACCGTTACAGCTGTGATTGAATATACGCTTCTAACTTTGGCCTACTTAATGATCGCGGCTATGGTATTAGTTGTCATTCCACGGTCCGTTGCTTCCTTGAATCGCTTGCAAGAAGTTTTGTCAGAAGAAATTGAAATTAGCGATCCTCATACTGAAGCAACCATTGCTTATCATCCTGAGAAAGCCTTGATTTGCTTCGATCACGTCACGTTTCAATACACAGAAACAGCTGATCCTGTTTTAGAAAATGTTAGTTTTGTCATTCCTAAAGGAAAAACAACGGCGATTGTTGGAGCAACTGGCGCTGGTAAAAGTACTTTAGTTAAGTTACTTTTACGAATAAATGAGGTCACAGCCGGCACGATTAGCTATTCTGGCACAGATATCCGCTCATTATCTCAGCAAACGATTCGCCAAGTCATCAGTTATGTGCCACAAAAAGCCTTTCTTTTCAGTGGGACAATCTTATCAAACTTATTAATGGGAAATGCCAAAGCAACTACAGAAGAAATAAGAACGGCACTAGAAATTTCACAATCTTCTGAATTTATCGATTCCTTACCACAAGGGATTGAAAGTTTCGTAGCACAAGGCGGGTCCAACTATTCTGGTGGTCAAAAACAAAGAATGTGTATTGCACGAGCCTTAATCAAACCGGCAGACGTTTATATTTTCGATGATAGCTTTTCCGCATTAGATTACAAAACTGACGCCGCTCTACGTGCCGCTTTACATGCACAAATGTCGGACAAAACTTTACTCATTGTTGCTCAACGGTTAAGTACAATCATGAACGCTGACAATATTATCGTCCTAGATGAAGGAAGGATTGTTGGTCAAGGCACCCACGCTGATTTACTTACCACTAATAGCTATTACCAAGACTTTGCTAAATCGCAAGGTATCTTACCCAAATAATTAAAGAAAGGATGTGACTGCTTGAAAGAAAGTTTTCTTTTCAAGCCATACAATGAAAAAAACAATGAATATTCAAAGCTTTAAACGTTTCTGGAAAATGATTAAACCTGAGCATCCAATCTTTTATGGTCTAATGATCTGCAGTTTAATTGGAAACTTATTAATTGTTGCCATGACCTATATTATGGCAATCGGGATTGATAACCTCTTAGAAGCTATCAAGCATGTCGGGCTCAAAGGCATGACACTTTCTTTAGTTGAAGAAGCGCTCTTAGGTCCCGTCTTACTTTTAATTCTCTTTTCAATCATTAGTAGTATCACTTCTTTTATTCAGGAACGAGCAATGGCTTCTTTAAGCGAACGGGTTACTTTAAGAATTAGAAAAGAAGTGACAAAAAAGTTTAAAACTTTACCAATGGCCTTCTTTGACAATCACCAAGTGGGCGATATCATTAGTCGTTCAACAACTGGCTTAAACCAGTTGTCACAAGTTCTTTTAACAGGCATCAACCAATTTTTCACTTCCGTCGTGACTATCCTTTTTGCAGGAATCATGTTGTTCTATATTGATGCAAAATTAACCATTTTAGTGTTGCTGCTAATTGGCGGCAGTACTTTCATGACGACAAAAATCGCGAATAAAAACAAGGTGTTTGCTGATCAAAGTCAAGCTGAATTAGGTCAATTAAATAATAAGATGGAAGAATATTTAGCAGGAAATTTGGTCACAAAAACCTTTAATCAACAGCAAAATGCTGAAAAAACAATTGATGCTGTTAATCAACAACATTATCGTGCCTTTAAAAAAGCACAGTTTCTAAATTTTGCGATTTATCCAGCTATTCGTTTTATTAATCAGTTGGCTTTTATTATTAGTGCTATCTTAGGCGCAATGCTCGTTTTATCTGGTGGTATTACGATTGGTTTCTTGCAAGCGTATTTGCAATATATCAACCAAATTTCTGAGCCGATTTCTACCGCTTCTTATGTCATTAACTCAATTCAAGCAGCGATGGCTTCCATTGATCGGATTTTTGTTATCTTAGATGAAGCTGATGAACAGCCAGAAGCAACTCATTTAGAAACTATTTCTTCTCCTAAAGGAGCCATTGAATTTAAAAATGTTCAATTTGGCTACACACCAGAAAAAATTTTAATGAAGAATGTTGATTTTTCTGTTCAACCGAAAAAAACAGTGGCCATTGTAGGACCCACCGGCGCTGGTAAAACAACATTAGTCAACTTATTAATGCGTTTCTATGAAATAAATCAAGGTGCCATTACTTTTGATGGGATTGATATTACGAAACTTTCTCGACAAAATCTAAGAAATTTATTTGGCATGGTTTTACAAAACACTTGGCTATTTGAAGGAACCGTAGCAGATAATATTGCCTATGGAAAAAAAGATGCTTCTCGTGAAGAAATAATTGAAGCAGCTAAAATTGCTCAATGTGATCATTTTATTCGGACCCTTCCTCAAGGATATGACACAATTATTTCTAGCGAAAATGGTGCATTATC
The DNA here is from genome assembly GCF_050546175.1 of Enterococcus sp. AZ119. Lineage (NCBI taxonomy): Bacteria > Bacillati > Bacillota > Bacilli > Lactobacillales > Enterococcaceae > Enterococcus > Enterococcus sp. AZ119. The sequence goes on from NZ_CP172951.1 coordinate 1,863,600, forward strand.
ACAAGGGCAACAACAGTTATTAACCATCGCCCGAATCATTTTAGCAAATCCGCCCGTTGTTATTCTCGATGAAGCAACTTCGAGTGTGGACACACGAACAGAAGCCCATATTCAAAAAGCGATGGAAACTGTCACAGAAAATCGAACAAGCTTCGTTATCGCTCATCGATTATCCACGATTGAAAATGCTGATTTAATTTTAGTGATGAAAAATGGCGATATTATTGAAAAAGGAACGCATCAGGAACTATTACAAGCTCCGACTCTTTACGCCAGCTTATATAATAGTCAATTTCAAACCACTTAAAAAGAACTGGAACAAGTCATTCTTCTTTTGACTTGTTCCAGTTCTTTTATTGCTTAGAAATATTGAATTCCCATCGCTTTTTTGACTTCTGTTAAGGTTTGTGCTGCCACTTTTTCAGCAGCAAGACTTCCTTTATGCAACATTTCCATAATCGCTTCTGGATTTTTAGCCAGCTCTTCACGACGTCGACGAATCGGTGCGAGTTCTTCTTCTAGGACATCAATTAAGTAACGTTTAATTTTCACATCTCCTAAACCGCCATGACGATAGTGCTCTTTTAATTCTTCAATATATTCTTTCTCTTTCCCAAAGACATCCAAGTAAGTAAAGACCATATTTCCTTCAACTTGTCCTGGGTCCTCTATACGAATATGATTTGGATCGGTATACATACTCATTACTTTTTTCTGTACTACTTCAGCTGGATCTGAAAGATAAATACCATTGCCTAAAGACTTACTCATTTTTCCGTTGCCATCAATTCCTGGCAAGCGTCCCATGCCTTTTGGTGGTAACACAGCTTCCGGTCTAACTAAAACTTCACCGTACGTCTGATTAAAACTATGCACAATTTCTTGCGCTTGTTCCAACATTGGTTTTTGGTCTTCCCCAACTGGGACTAAGTTCGCTTGAAAGGCAGTAATATCAGCAGCTTGTGAAACGGGATAAATAAAGAATCCTGTCGGAACACCTTCCCCAAATTTTTTTTGCTCAATTTCTGCTTTGACCGTTGGATTCCGACGAACACGTGACGTGGTCACTAAATTTAGATAGTACATTGTTAATTCAGCTAACTGTGGAATTTGCGATTGGATAAAAATTGTTGTTTTCGTAGGGTCTAAACCAACTGCTAAATAGTCCAAAGCAACTTCTAAAACATTGGCTGAAACTTTTTCGGGATTTTTTGCATTATCTGTCAATGCTTGTAAATCTGCAATCATGACAAATAATTGATTTGTAGGGTCTGCTTGCATTTCTACTCGTTTTTTTAAGGAACCTACGTAATGTCCTAGGTGCAATTTACCAGTTGGACGATCACCTGTTAAGATAGTATTCATTGTCTACACACCTTTATCGTTTACTTTCATTTATTATTTTACCTTGTTTTAAAAAGAATGAATAGTAGGCAATAGAATATTTATTGATTCTAGATAATCGAAGAGACTAGAAAGATTGCAAGCTACAGCAATTCTTGTTCCAGCCTCTTCAAACAGTTTATTTATTTTGTGACTTTAATTGAAAATTGTGCAGTCACTATCGGCAAAACTTTGCTTGTTACTTTGATTTGATAATTTCCTGCAGCAGTCGTTGCTTCTGTCCTAATCAGACCGTTTTCATCTACACTTACTGTATTGCCAGCATCTGGTGTAACCAACTCATACGTTACTTGCGAGCTCCAAGCATCCGTTTCTGTGTGCGGCGCTTGACCAACCACTTTAGATTGAATTTGATAATTTTCACCTGATTTTATAGTAGCTGCTTCTGTAGCAAATTGAATTCTTTCAGGAATCGCATGAGTTTGCACGACTTGGAAGATTTTTCGTTCATCGGGATTCGCAATTCCTATTTTTTCTTCTACTGCAGCAGGGAACTGGTAAGTACCTGGCGGGCTACTTGGCGAATAATTACTAACATCGTCATCCCAAGAAATAACCTTCAATTTCGTTTCGCTACCATCATCTAATTTTGCAATTACTTCAGTTGGCAAATTCAGTTCGCCTCGCGAGGTGCCTGTTAGTCGATCCAGCGTAGGCAATTCCTTGAATCCAACAATATGTTTAGCGGTGACTTTTACATTGGCAATAATTGGCATTGAGATACCTGCTGCTCGTCCTACAACAGTGAATGTTCCTTCTTTTTGATAAGAAGATGCTGGAACTTCTGACCAATTGACAGTCACTTCTCGTTTTGAACCATCCGAATAAAAAATAGTTGTTTTTTCTGGTAGATTAGGGGCTTGACCCGCTTCTGTCGTGACCTCAATCGACTCATGTTTGACTTCGAAAACATTCGATAAAACAATTTTAGGAGCTAAACTATCCTCTGTTAGCTGTTGACCAGTTGGCAAGGTCAATTTGCCTGTTAAAAAGTCTTGATAGGCCTTTTGTGCGCCTTCTTTTGAAAAAGCATCAAACCCAGCATTATCAGAATCATAACCAGGCAAACGACTGTCTGTAATCGCTAATAAGAAACTTAACTTGGCTGGAATTTTCTCACCACTTTGAATTAGCTTCCGTAGATAGTTACTAATATCAATAGAGATTGTATTTTGATTATTCATAATTGAGCTATTTGTAAAAGATTGTCGAGCAACAAATTCTTCATTTGGTACATTTAAATTATTTGGACCATTGTTCCAAGTAATGGTGTTACTCATCCAATTAGTATCTGTTCCATAAACATCTACTTGGAACTGCGTATTTTTCAAACGTTCATCATTTGTATTTCCAGCACCATTCCACGCATCATAACGCATCACATTTAGTTCTAAATTGGCACTTTTTAGTGATTGATAGTTCTTCAATTCTTGTGTATCAATTTCAACGTAAATCCGGCGATTATACCCCGCAGAACTAGCATTTTTTAATTTTAATGCGTAATTGCCCGTATAGTTTACTCCATAAGGATATTTATAGGCGTCTCCTGAACTAATGGCAGCAGTACCGCCTGCTATAGCAGAGTATGCTCGGTTACCATCACTCTTTTGAACATAGGCAGTTTGAGCTGTTTTTAGTTTAACGGTGTCTTTTCCTTCACCAAGTTCACCCTCAAAAGAGACCTTGGCTGTTACTTTGACAGCATCTATCGGTAAGCCGATAACTGTTGCTGCAACTTCAACTGTGCCTGCTGTATTAATTTTTTCTTGAGGGATTGCTTCCCATTGTAACTTAAATTCTTTTTTGCCTGTCGCAACCACTTCTTCATTAACGACTTCTTCGTACGTTAATTCAACTTGCTCTGGCAAATTAGGATACACACCTGTTGCCGAACTAATTTCTAACACTTGATTTTGATAACGAATACTTTTTTCAATTGTGGATGCTTGTTGCGCACCAATATCTAAAACTTTATTTTTCAAGCTATTTCCAAAGAAGTCTTCGGCCGCACTGTTCACTTCCGACAAGCCTTTACCAATCGCTGGAGAGGTTTCTTTTAATTGGAACATTTGTGCTCGCTGACGTAAGCGTTCTTTGGAAGTAAATTCAACCACATTATCTTTTGTTGGTTTCATTGTCGTAAATTCTTGCTCTGCCAACTCTTTCACTTTTTCAGGGTTATCTGTGATTTCTAATTGTGGTTTTTCAAAAATGTTTCCACTTGATACTAATTTTTCAACAGTTGCACCACTTTTTTCTGTAGCAATTTCTTTTGGCCAAATAACATTATTTTTGAAATATTTTTCTGGATTATCGACCATTTTACGTTCAATTGGTTGTGTCCCATTTGTTGGATAATTAGATAAGAATTTTAATTGTCCGGTACCTTCTTTGTATAAAATATTATTGTAAAAATTGGCTACTGTACCACTGTTGTCAGAACTATTTCCTTCACCAAATAATGACGTTGAAATACCGTCGCCAACATAAATCGTATTATTGTGGATAGTTGGCATTGCCGCTCCATCATTTTTCACCCAATAATGGAAAATGCTTTGTTCTTTATAATTGTAGCCACCAGCTCCGCCTGGATTGTCTTTACCTGTTCCTCGGTTACCACCGCCGTCATTAGCTGAGATATTGTAACGAATAACCGAATTTTTTTGATCAGACATAAGCAATAAAAAGCCGCCAGTATTATGATGTGAATAGTTATATTGATAAATAACATTGTTTGACTGCATGTCCACATCATAAGCTTCAGCATCGTTAAATCCATATTTGATTCCGTATACTTCGTTATATTGGAACAGTCCGTCATCTACAGACATTGCCCAAACGCCCGCGTAATTTTGTGTACCATAATCGGCATTGCACATTCGGACAGCAACATTTCCTTCGACGACACCGCCACTTTTGGCTTCTGACAAGACAATCCCGTCGCCAGCAATATCTTCTAAATAGTTATTACGAATCGTAATATTAGAAAACGTTTTGTAGAAAGTGTTGCCTCTTGAGGTATCTGAATCAGCTTTTGTTCGAATTCCTTCAAGTCCCACTCGTTGAATCACATTATTTTCAATCAAAATATCATTAAATCCAGTCGTTGTTCGATGATCATTGGCTGCCGTTACTACATTGCCATTCTCATCAAACCAACTTCCTAAAACAATAATTCCACCTACCGCTTTTAATCGTTTGGTTGCAGTATTCCCACTTAGATTCAAATAATATTCTGTTTGAACATCATGAACATAGTTATTCCGTATCGTGACACTATTGAACGTTCGATTTTGTTCATATCCTAGGACTAATATCCCCGCTCTTTGAGCATCTCCTGGTTTCTTATAGCCTTCGAGATTATCTAGCTCTGGTGTATTTGTCACTTCTAAGTTTGAAATATCCCAATATTCTTGGTTCACTAACTGCACGGCCCCTGAGATTGCACGTTTGAAAGTCCCTGTGCTGTAGGTGCCACCACCGTTAATAATCGGACGCCGTGTTGTTTCAAAAATGGTTTCTCCTTTGTCATTCGTATCATAAAAATCAATGACAATCTTTTGTGCCGCTGTCCCATTCCCTTTTGGATGCAACAATTGGTTATTCCAGGTACTTTGCGCATTCAGCAAAAGATGGTCGCCTGGCTGAAACTCCGTCTGATTCACTTTTTCAAAATCACGCCAAGCACTGGCTGGAGACTGCCCATCATTGGCATTATTTCCTCCTTCCCCATCCACATAGTAGGTCGTTCCATTTTGAGCGACACCTACTGAACGAAAAAGCAACGGTTGATCACTCACTGTTTCCCCATAAGCAGGAAGACTAAATAATTGAAGCTGGGAAAAAACAAGCAAAATAGAAAGGAAGATGGTTACACTTTTAAAATACGCTTTTTTTCTCATTTTCTGCTCCTTAACTGTTTTTATTTTGATAATTTTGAAAAAACTTTTCTCTGTCTTTCTCCAACAAGTCTACTTTGGTTGCTTGTTGATACGTAGCTAATTTCTCTTTGTAGCGTGTGTTGATATAGGCATTTTTGCCAAATTGTGGTGCTTCTTCAAACTGTAAAAGTTGCCCTCCTTCCTTATTAAAAATATAAAAGTATTGGTTTTCGTGGTATCCTTTCACCACGGTACCAACAGCTTTTTCACTAAGAATCTCCCCAACAGACAACGAATAAATATCCTCTTTTTGGATTTCTGCACTCTTCAATTGATACGATTCAATAACAAGATTAGGTAATTTATTTTGCCACTCCAATAACGTCTCCTCATAAGATAGATTCGGAGAGATTGCTTCGGCTATTTTTTCTAATTCTGCTTGCTTACCTGAAAAAGTTGGAATTTCAATTGCTTCAACAAAGTAATCGGTCTTTTTATATTTATCATCCAATTGCTCAAAGGCCTGCCGCAATTCTTTTTGCGTTGGCTTTTCTTTCTCCATTAATTTCTCTTTTATTTGGTCCTGTAATTGTTGATCTTTTGCATCTAAAAATTGCCAGAGCGTTAAACTGCTCTTTTGGTCTTGCCATTCTTTTTTTTCTTGCCCAAATGTTTGTGAGTGGGCTATTTCTAACTCCGTTGCCAGCTGTTTAATCATTTTATGTTGTACTAAATCCTCCGTTGCAACCTTCAGTAGTTCCTGAGTGGGTGATTTTCCGTTATACGTTTTGCGCCAGAAATTTTTCCCAAACGAAGTTAAATTATTCTGATCAGAGAATTGCTTCGCTACACGATTCATATTTTTATCGCCATAAACAATTAATTCTTCGACTTGGATTGCTTCGTTATTAATCATACTTTGCTGGCTGGTAGTAAAAATAACGAGCACAAAAATAGCACCTATCAAAAAGCTACTTAAAATAATTATTTTTTTCTTCATTCGTTCGCTCCCTCCACTTTAATAAACAAGGCAAGAACAAAATAAGCAATCCCACCTTCATTCATTTTCCTGAAAATCGAGATTACTTATTATGTAAAAATTATTTATTCTTTTTTTGCTTTTCATGCAATTTCCCAGTATTTAAATAAATAATCCCTAGGAACAGGACAGGGGTTACAACAAACCCAAACTGTGGCTTCAAAAACATCATTGCAAACATTGAGAATAGTAAAAAAACATTTAGACAGCTGACATACCATTTCCGCAGTCCATAGTAAATTGAAATCCGAAACACATCTTTAAAAGAAGCTTGCGGGTTTCGTACTTGAAAATACCAAGCATTCAGCATAATAGCTAACCCAAAAATTAGCAGAAGGACCATCAATGGAATAAACCATTTACCAATCGTTGTTTTGGCAAAAAAGAATATATCTGTCACACTGATGATGCTACTTCCTAAGCCAAGCAAGCTGATAAGAAAGCCTCTTAACCCAAACTGACGAAACTTTTGGAAAAAAGTTTTAAACGGATCCAGCTCCTTTTCTTCTTTAAAAGTATCGATTAAGCCTAAAAGTGCAATCATCCCTGCCCCCATCGGCAGCAACGTTACTACAAAAAGCGGGAGGTTTCGTGGATCAATGTCTAAGCTAATCACCGCTATGAAAAAAGGAATGTTCACTAAGAGAAGCCCTAGATTACCGATAAATAAAATGTAAAGCCAGCGAAAAATTTTCATATAGATATTATTATCAAAGGTTTGCTTAGTAAACATTCAAACTTCCTCCTAATTCTTCATTCCAGATGTAGCAATACCTTCAACAAAGTATTTTTGCATTGCTAAAAAGACAATCCCTACTGGTAAAATAGAAACCACTGATGCGGCCATGATTAAGGCATATTCAGCATCAAATAAACCGACGAACATTTTCAAACCTAACTGAATTGTTTTATTCTCAGTAGAAGATAAATAAATGAAAGGTCCCATATAGTCATTCCATGTATTCACAAAAGTAATAATCGTGAGACTGGCTAAAGCTGGTTTGGTTAATGGTAAAATAATTTTCCAATAAATTCCCCACTCACTTAACCCATCAATCCGCGCGCTTTCACATAGTGAATCTGGAATACTGCTGTAATATTGTTTCAGTAAAAAGACCCCAAATGCATTAAATGCTTGTAATAAAACAAGTGACCATAACGTGTCAGTCAAACCTAATTGACGCATCATAATAAATTGTGGAATCATATACGATTGCCAAGGAATAGCAATTGTTGCGATGTACGTAATAAAAAGTGTATCTCTTCCTCTAAAATTCATTTTTGAAAAGCCATATGCTGCAAAACTTGAAGTAAATAGTTGAATAATCGTAATCACAATACTTAAAAATAACGTATTTTTAAAGAAAGTTAACAATGGAATGCGTTCCCAAATAACGGAATAGTTTTCTGGATGCCAACTTTTAGGAATCCATTGAATTGGAATGGTGAAAACTTCATTGTTTGTTTTAAATGATGCTGAAACCATCCAAATGAAAGGAACCAAAGTAATTAACGCAAGTAAAGTTAAGAGAATAATTACAAGGATCCCACCAGGTGTGACTTTTTCTGCTTTTTTCGTTTTTGCTTTTCGAGTATTTTCTTTTTTTGAAAAAGTTGCTTCCATCTTTTCTCCTCCTAAACTTTCTCTTGATGTTGATTCCATTTAAATTGAGCCACAGTAATCGCTAGAACGATGATGAATAAGACCATCGCAATGGCTGATGCATAACCAAAATTAAATTTGACAAAGGCTTCATTGTAAATTTCGTAAACTAACACATTCGTTGCACGTCCTGGTCCACCACCAGTCATAACTTGAACTAAGTCAAACACTTTGAAACAGTTAATTACAAGCATGATAGTCACGAAAAAGGTCGTTGGTCGTAGTGAAGGTAAGGTAACATTTAAAAATTGATTCCATTTACCCGCGCCATCCATTGACGCTGCTTCATATAATTCTCTTGGCACACTTTGTAAACCAGCTAAATACAAAATCATATAATACCCCATAAAGCGCCACACACTAACGATGATAATTGCTGGTAAAGCCCAAGTAGAACTAGATGTCCAGCCAGGAGGATTTTCAATAAATAATTTCAAAAATTGATTAATTGGTCCCATCGTTGGATGAAATAGCATATTCCAAACGACCGCAATCGCAACTAATGACGTTACATAAGGAAAGAAAAAAGCCGTTCTAAAAAATTTCATCCCTCTAATTTTACGATTCAACAAAATCGCTAGTCCTAATGAGCAAATCAATGTTAACGGAACAACACCAATCGTATAGATAAACGTTTGTTTTAACGAAATCCAAAACGTATCATCATGAATCATTTTGGTGAAATTTTTCATTCCGACAAATTCAGGGGTTGAAAAAGAATCCCAACTCATAAAAGCTAAAATCAGTGAACAGATAACCGGGATTAAAGTGAAGAGGAAAAAGCCAATAAAGTTTGGTGCGATAAAAGATAACGCAGTCCACGTATTTTTTCGTCTCAATTTATTTGCTGTTTTTGTTTTTGAAGTAATTTCCATAATTGTATTCTGTTAAGTGAACTTAACAGGTCCTCCTTCCAAACTCAAGCTACATTCTTTATTTAAAAAAATAAGCTGAAATTCATTGTAGGTTACTCATTTCAGCTTATTTTTTTCATCAATCTTTTGTGTTTTTGCAGGAAATAATAGTTAGTCTATCTCTGCTTTGACACGTTTTTCCATGTTAGCAATACCATCTTTTGGTTTTTCGTCGCCGACCATAATTAAATCATGTTCTTCTTGTAATACTTTATCAATTGCGGCACCGTTTTTATCAGATGGGAATTCTAAATTAATTGTATCTGGGTTAAAGGCTTTTTGTGAGACTTCATCTGAAGGCATTCCTTTTCTTGCAAAGTAGATTTTGTCAATTTCATCTGTTTTATAAGAAGGAACCACTCCTACTTCTGCTAAAAGTTTTGCACCTTCTTTACCTGAAGCAAAGTCTAAGAATTTTTGAGCAGCTTTTTGTTTTTTACTGTTTTTATTAATTGCAAAACTTGTCGGTGAGCCAAAGGTAGTTGCTTTGCCTTTTTCTTGTTGTGGTATTTCGGCAATCCCCCATTCGACATTTGTTTTGCCATCATCAATGTTGGTTAATAAAGTCCCCATGTACCAGCTACCCATGTACATCATCGCCGCTTTTGAATTTTCAAATTGTGATTGATACGTTACTTTTGTTGATTTTGCTGTTCCAAAATCCATTTGTGATTGATCTTTTTGCATTCTCAATGCGCGATCATAGTAAGTTTCCATATAATTGTATTTCGGTTCAATCAAATTGGCATTATTTTGAGCAGCAGCAATCGCTTGAACGGTTGAGCGCCAAGTATGTTGATAGGCACCATATACTTGTTCTTCTGGTTTAGATAATTTTTTCGCTAACGCTTCATATTCGTCCCAAGTTAAGTTATCGGGATAGGCAATTCCGGCTTCATCAAACATTTTTTTATTGTAATACAATACCCAGAAATCTGTACGGTAAGGCTGAGCATAGGTTTTACCATCGATTTCATACATCTCGTAACTTGCTTTGGCAGGTGCGATATCTAAATCTTTAACGTGATCGGTTAAATCCACCAATTGATTGCGTAGCGCGTAATTAGAATATGAAAGTAAGTTTTTCATGGTTAAAATATCCGTCGTATCTCCTGATGAAAGCATCGTTGTTACTTTTGTGTCATAATCATCTGAAGCAATGTCCACCGGTTCAATAGTGATATCAGGATTTTCCGCTTCAAAAGCTCTGAATAATTTCTCAAATTCTGGGGTCGTGTCATAATTCCAAGTAGTTACTGTTAATTTTGTTTTGCCATCTTCACTCTTTTCAGTTGCTTTCTTTTCACTTGAACCACCACATGCTGTTAAAGTTACTGCCGCCACTGCTAACAACGCTGCCGCTGTTAAGCCTTTTTTCCAAAATTTCATTTGTACTACCTCCGCTATTTATTATTTTTTAGGAGTTTTCCTCCATGAATTACCAAAAAGAATACCAGCTTTTCGCTAAACGAGTTAGCGCTTCCAAATAAAAGTAGTCGCCCCAAATCATGCATTCATCGACTCCTGTATTTGTTTTTTTATCATAGACACCATGAAGCAATAGGCCGTTCGACTCTGGTCGTAAAACCGTTGTATACTTTTCCGCTAATGCTTGTAATAGTTCTAGCGCAACCTTTTCATAATAGCCATGTTTTTCATCATTTAATGGAAGCTGACGAGATAATTCTAGTAAGCCACATGCAGCAATTGCAGCAGATGAGCTATCACGTTCTTCTTCACTCCCTTCATTGAAAATTAAATCCCAGTAACAGATTTTGTCCTCTGGTAATTCTTGAATAAAGTAATCAGCAACATTTTTTGCTGTTTCCAGAAAACTACTATCTCCTGTATATAAATAACTTAACGTAAAGCCGTAAATTCCCCAGGCTTGGCCGCGAGCCCAACAAGAATCATCTGAGTATCCTTGCTGCGTCTTACCGTATAAAGCTTCGCCTGTTTCCGTATCAAAATAATACGTATGGAACGTAGTGTGATTTTCTCGCACAATATATTTTTGTGTTTGTTTCGCATGATTGTAGGCAGCTTCATAATACTCTTGCTTGCCAGTCATTTTTGCTGCAAAGTATAATAATGGTAAGTTCATTAAACAATCAATAATCATTCTACCTCGTTGCTCTGGATCGTCTAAATTCCCCCAAGCTTGAATAATCTTGGCTTTTGGTGAATAACGTTTCATTAATAAGTCCGCAGCTTGCAAGGCCATTTCTTTTGAGGCCTCATGACCATTGACCTGATAATCGGCAATGGCTGTTAAAATATACAAAAAGCCTATATCATGTGTTTCCAGCTCAATTTGTTCATCCAAGCGATGTTGAAAAGAAGCCATCTGTGTGGTAATCACTTCATCGAACTCTGTTGAATTTGTTAATTCCTTTGCTAAAAATAACATTCCTGGCCAAAAGCTGGCCGTCCAGTCAATATTTTCTTCAGGATAATAAATTTGATTTAAACTTGCCGCGGGTGGAACTAATTCTTTAAATGTCTCTAAATTTCCTCGAACTTTGTTTAAAGCAAAACTGATTTGCTTCGGCAACCACTCAATCTGTCCATTTTCTGTCATTGTGTATTTCTCCCCCTAATTCCCCAAAATTACAACTTTTTCTTCAACTAAAAGCTGATTTTCTTTTAACCTAACTTTAACTGGCTCAATTTGTTCATTCGGTAGTACGCCTGTCACCAATGAAATTAAAAGATGTTTCCCTTTCGACAAGTTTGTTTTCAAATATGGCAACTCCGTTAACGGATAAAGTAAATTTGTATTCGGTTCTGTTCGAATAATCGCAGCTTCAGAAAAGCCGTTGATATTTTCTACTTTTGACACACCTTTTGCATTTTTTACCTCAGCCATTTGATCAGAAACACAAGTGACCTTTTCATCGAAGAGCGGGATTGAGAAGCCACCTTCATAAGCCACTAATGCACGTTGTGTCTCAATTTCGTGGATCCGTAAATGTTGGCCTTCTAATGGTACAATTGTCGTTTTGATTGCTACATCGGACCAAGGATGCCATTGATGAATGATACGATCATCAAGAATTTCGTACTGATCATCTAATCCTTTCGTGCGGAAATAGTGGTCGTCTTCAGCTAAAGCCAAGCAATTATCATAAGCACCTTCGTAATACCAATAATCACTCTTTATAGTACTAAAACCAAAATGGGAAGAATAAACAAATTTACCATATTTATCATGCGCATGAGCTTGATAATTAATAAATTGTCCCGCTGGAAACATTAAACCATGTGTCCCTGCATCATTTACTTGATAGTAGTTCCGACTTTCTGGTGAAGGTAAGTGTTTTTCTGGAAAGCTAATAGGCTGTGTTTCTGCTTGCCAATAAGGATGATCTTTTGGAACCGCTAACAAAATGAATGTTTTAAAGGCCCAATAAGGTGAACCAGGACCATTATAGCCTTCGGCAAAGACCATATTTTGATAATCATAACCTACCGACAATAATCCATCTGTTGTAAAAATATCTTTGTTCATCCATTGATGAAGATGTCGGCTGATTAGACCTTTAATCTCACCCCACGGCAATGCTTCAACATCTGCAAAAACTAAAGCACTAAAAAATGACACTTGAGCAAAACGATACGTTAAGCTACGTCCAAAGGGAATCGCTTCTCCTGGCTGAGTAAACCAATATTTAAACTCTTGCGCGAACAAAGTTGCTCGTTCCTTCATAATAGCCACTCTTGCGGTATCTTCCGGGGCAAAACGACAATACAATAAACTATAATAATGAATAGCGAAAGAAACATAATAATCAACTTGTGTCTCGACTCCGTCATAATACCAACCATTACCGACATAAAAACGATCAATTACAGCCAAATCAACAGCGATCTGTTCTTTTGAATACGGCATTTCACAATGTTTCATCGCTAAATTCAGCAACACTCTAAAGAAATGCCAATTATTTGGCGGAATAATGTTTTCATTGGCTTGTATCAGCCAACTGTGTAAATTGTTTTGCTGTTCTTTTGTTAATTGGTCCCACGTTTTTTCTTTGTTTAACAAAAGAAATGTACTTAATGCTGCCATCTCAACAATCAATTGATCATAATCTTTTGTTTTTCCCCAATAAGATGAACTCTCAGGATCGGTTCCTTCGATAATTCCCGTTAGAAAGTCATTCAAATACTCACTTTCATTTTGCGTTACATAAGGACCTAGTCCCCATAATGGTCGTAAAAATGCCTCCGCATCACGTGTCCCTTTAGAATAAACCGTTCCGTGTGTCCCTAAATCCAGATGACCTTGATACTCTCGATCAAAAAACAATTCCAGTGGCGCTAATAAATCTTCAAATCCTTCTGCAACTTCTTCGTATGTTTCAAAAGGATTCTGTCTAATTCGTGGCTGAATCATGATTCTCCTCACTTTCAATTAATGTCCCTTTCAAAAAGCCGTAATATTCTCCGTAAACTGTCACTTCGTCACCAATCTTCAATTTTTTCTTTTGCTCATTAAAAACTTGATATTTACTAGAACCACTTTTCAAAATAAAACGATCACCTTTTTTTATTAAACTGGAACGACTGTCACTCTCAACAATCTCCCCTTTCAAAGAAATATATTCATTTAAACGAACGTCACCATTTTGTAATTCTGTTTCTGAATAAGACTGTGCCGTTTCCTTTAGATTTTGAAGAGATTCTTCATCAAATTCTTTTTCACCGGATTTACAACCTGTTAAAGCAAGTAAAATTAGTAAAAAAAGTGAAAATCTTTTCACTAAACCACCTTCTCCATCGAATTAAAGCGCTTTCTTTGACTTTATAGTATATTTTTTTAGTCAAAAAATCAATAGTTTTTGCTAAAAAAAAGTAAAAAAAGCTTTTTCTTGCTTTTTTTTACTAAAAAGAAATATACTATATGCTATAATAGTACTTGAGAAGGAGGCATTTAGAATGGCAACTATTACAGATATCGCAAAAGTCGCGAATGTTTCAATTTCAACTGTATCGCGAGTTCTGAACTATGATCCAAACTTATCCGTTACAGAGGAAACCAAGCGAAAAATTTTTGAAGCAGCAGAAACCCTGAATTATACGAAATATAAAACTAAAAATAAAAACAAACAGCAGGAGCAACTGACACCTAACCTTTCCGTACAAACAGCTCCGCAAGAGCCTTCGATTGCCGTCGTTCAGTGGCGTTCAGATGACGAAGAACTAACGGATATTTACTATATGTCGATTCGTTTAGGCGCTGAAAAACGGGCCGAAGAGTTAGGTTACAATATTCTAAAAGTTTCTCAATTGGAACAACATAACCTTCAAGGGATTGATGGCATTTTGGCAATTGGCAAATTCACTCAAAAGACGTTACAAGAGTTGCAGCAACTGCATCCCAATCTTTGTGTAATTGGCAGTAATTTCCCATTGGAAGAATTTGATTCTGTAAATACTGATTTTTATCAAGCAACCGAGATTGCCTTAACCCATCTTTTGGAATTGGGCCACGAAAAAATTGCCTTTATTGGTGCCGAAGAAAGCGAAAATATGTATGGTTTCCGTCGCTATAAAACACCGACAACCAATGCTTATCTTGACATTATGCAGCATTATCACTTGTTTAACGAAGATTATTTTATCTTAAAAGAAAATGGCATGTTGGATGTCAAAACAGGGGAACAATTGACAGAAGAAGCGTTAGAGAAATGGGGAAATGATTTACCTACTGCGATTCTTGCTTATAATGACGCCTTTGCAATCGGTGTGATACATACGTTAGCCGCACACGGTATAAAGGTTCCTGAAGAAATTAGTGTCATGGGGATCAATGATATCTCTATTTCTCAATATGTCTCACCGCCGCTATCCTCTGTCCATGCCTTTACTGAAGAAATGGGCGAGACAGGCATTAATTTATTGCACAAACGAATTCAAATGCCTAGCATTCCTCGTAGAGTCCTGTTAAACACAGAATTGGTTGTCCGCCAATCGACAACTAGCCCACGCCAGAAATAAAAAATAAGGACCGCTCCTATAAAGGAACCGTCCTTATTTTTTATTTGTTTTGACCAAATAATTCAATTTGTGTTAATGCTGGAAATGGTGATGGTTCATCTGCTTGAATTAACTCTGTTAGTATCACCCACTCCGCTGCCCGTTTCGCAAAGGTAAAGCTCTGGCGTTGCTCAGTCTTAACAGTTTTAAAAACTTCATGTGTACCGTCGGAAAATTTTAAAGTCACTTGTTGCCAATAATTATCATGAGGAAAGTCCGCTCGTAATGTTAAGATCACTTTATCCAACAAGACTTCACGCCCAAATTCAATTTTTAATGCGGCATCTAATTGCTGATTAATCCCCCATGATTGATAAGGATACGGCCCATGATAAAGATTAGCGAAGGTACCGTCAATCGCATTGCAAGCAAAAAAAGTGGCATCATTTCGCGTTTCCACGTTGGCAGATGCATGAGGATACGCACCAGTAAAATGTTGTAAATCATGCGGATTTAACGCCCAATTACGATAACTCTTAATTTCTTCTTTAGTGGCAATACGCACACTTATATAAGGTTTCTTGGTTTCAAAACGATACGCTGCTCGCGCTTCGATAGCGTTTTCATTTTTTATGATTGGAAACGTCCATTTTTGTTCTGGAACATAAATTAAACTGCTATCAAGCGTAGCATCTAACTTCACCATTAAATAAGTATTGGGCGTATCTAAACAAACTTGAATCACATCGCCGTCTTGTAATTGACAATCCCGAGCAGCTAAACAAACAAAATCTTTTCCTGTAATAGTTAACTCTTTCAAAGAATCTGAATCATCTATCTTAGCTTTTCTAACTTCTTGTTCTTGATTTAAAATCGATAATGAAATACACGTCATATGCTTCCCTCCTAGTTTTACCTTTATTATATATTATTTTAGTAAATTAATCTATTTTTTACTAAAATAATAACTCTAGCTTTATTTCTATAAAAGCATTTGGTACTCACTATGAAACATAAGATTTTGACTCTGCTCTTTTTGAACACAATAAAAAAGCAAGACATCAACCAAAGTTGACTGATGTCCCACTCTCTAAATCTTACTTTTCGATACTTGCGAGTATCTTCTCTGTGTTCATATAACGAAAATCTTCTTGATCGATAAAAACAACCTGCCCCTGACAACCTTCTAAATATTTTTCCACTTTTTCTTTGACACGAGCGACTTGTGGGGTCAACATTAACACATCATACTCTTTATAACCAAGTTTTTCCTCAATCCGACAAACAGGCGCATAATCTAAATCATAAGATAACTCTTTTTCCCTAATTGCTTCAAGTAATTTTGAAACTAACAGCGATGCACTAATTCCTGTCTCACAAATAATCAATATGTTTTTGCTCATAAACTTCTCCTCATTCATGAAATATTTTTATCTAGCAAATCCGATTGGTGAAAATGCTGCATAGGTTAGGATAACCACGACAACTAATATACTTGCGACAAGTTTTGTATGTTTCCAAGGTTCAATATTTACTTTCGTATCAAAAGAATTTAAAACAAATTCGCCATCTGGTTTTATTTTAGAAACTACTATTAAAATAAGAATGTCTAAGAAGAAGAGCAGGCTTAAGACATATAAAAAATGGATATCTTTCAAAAATACTTTTGATAGCGCATACAAAATAATGTGGATAGCAATTGTCATTTTTGCTCCAAAAGCAGTTGCTTTTTTGGAATAAAACGCAAAAAGTATAATCACTAACAATGGCATATTGTATAATCCATTAAACTCTTGAACAAATTGATACAATCCAGCTGGTGCAAAAGAAATAAACGGTGCAACGATAATTGAAATAATCCCTACAATAACTGTAACTGTTTTTCCCGCACGAGCAATTTGTTTGTCATCTGCTTTCTTATTGATAATTGGTTTGTAAAAATCTAGCGAAAACAGAGTCGAGGTTGCATTTAAAGCCCCCGCAAAGGAAGATAAAATTGCCCCAAAAATAACTGCAGCAAAAATGCCGAAAAGCATTTTTGGTAAAACTTCAGTTACTAAATATGGATATGCGTTATCAGGATTGGACATCAACGCATCCCCAAAAAGATTTCTTGCAACAATTCCTGGAAATACTAAGAATAATGCGCCAAACACTTTGAAAATCCCCACTAAAAAAGCCCCTTTTTGTGCTTCTGCTAAATTTTTTCCTGAAAGTGCTTTTTGAACAATCATCTGATTGGTACACCAGAAATACAAATTATTAAACAACATCCCTGTAAATAATGTTGGCCATGGTACAACAGCAGAATCAATTGCACCTACAGAGTTCAGTAACCATGGTGTGTTTTCAACAACCTGTTCAATCCCACCAATAAAACTGCCATCACCCAGTTTCATTAAACCTAGTATTGGAACCAACAAACCACAAACCAATAAACCAACGCCATAAATCGAATCGCTATTGGCACTTAAAGATAGGCCGCCAATCAGCAGATAAAGAATCCCAACAATACCAATCACCATCGCCACAAGAATGATTGCGACAATAGGTTCGACACCCAACAGCTCATCAATATGAAAAATCTTATTGAATACTAGTGACCCAGAATAAAGAACTACTGGTAAAAAAGAAATCATATAGGTAACAATAAACAAGATTGAAATAATTCGTTTTGTAACTGTATCATAACGAATTTCAATGAAATCTGAAACCGTATTAATACCGTATTTAAAATATTTTGGTAAAAAAATGACTGCCAATGCGACAATTGCAATTGCAGCAGTTACTTCCCAAGCCATAACTTCCATTCCTGCATGATAGCTTTGACCGTTTTGTCCAACAATTTGCTCTGTGGATAGGTTGGTCATAATAATTGTCCCAGCAATCGGTAAGGCTGTTAAGCTTCGGCCACCCATGAAGAAACCTTCTGATCCAGAAGTATCTACACTTCTGGATCGAGAATAGGCAAAAATCCATACGCAGATGACAATTACTAGGAAACTGATTATTGAAAATAGATTCATTGTCTAGCTCCTTCTCGATTAGATTAAAGATCGGCGACCTTTCGGATATAGTTTCGTGCTTTGACGGCATATTCAAACGGATTGGCTTTGGCAGGATCTTGTTCCGCTTCAACTACAATCCAACCTCTATAGCCACTCTCTTCGATTGCTGACCAAATTGGTTTGAAATCAATCATACCATCCCCAGGGACTGTAAAGACGCCTTTTTTCACGGCCTTTAAGAAGCTATCTTCTTCTGTTCTGACTTCCTCTGCCATTTGTTGGCGAATATCTTTGAAGTGAATGTGTTTAATCCGGTCTTGATAGCGCTGATAGATTGCGATTGGATCTTCTCCTGAGAAGACAAGATGGCCAGTGTCAAACAATAATTTAACTTTTGTCGGATCCGTCATTTTCATTAATCGATCGATTTCTTCAGTCGTTTGGACTCCTGTCCCCATATGGTGATGGTAAACAATCTCCATACCTTTTTCATGTGCCAAGTCTCCTAGTTTTTCTAATCCTTCAGCTAGTTTTTGCCACTCTTCATCAGAAAAAATTGGTTTCTCATTAAAAACAGGAGCCGTCATAATTCCTTGTATGCTGTGTCCTTGTTCAGCCACAACAATAACCTTAGCATCCATTGCATGTAAGAAATCTCGATGTTTTTTGAAGTCTTCCGCGGTTTCTTCGAAAGGTTTTGTTGTTAAAAATGTACTAAACCAGGCACTCGCTACTTTTAGTCCCCGAATATCTAAATATTGTTTTAAAACCTGTGGATCTTTTGGATACTTGTTGCCAATCTCCGTACCTTTGAATCCAGCTAGCGCCATCTCACTAACGCATTGTTCAAACGTATTTTCGCTTCCTAGCTCTGGCATATCATCATTTGTCCATGCAATCGGCGCAATAGCTAGTTGAATTTGTTTCGCCATTATGTCACTCTCCTACTTCATTTATAGTTGTACCAAACGATTCGTATCAAATGATTCTTGACAAGCTAATGCAATTTTTGTTGATTGTAGACCATCTTCTGCATTAACTGCTGGTTGACGTTTTTCTTGAATACAGGAAATAAATTCTTGTGCTTCTCGAATGAACGCTTCTCTAAATCTTTCTGGAAAGTTTTGAGAGCAAGGTCGCACAATCCCTTGATTATTCATAACAGTCACTAAATTTTTTTCAGGTACTTGCGCTACTCGTAACATCCCTTTGGTGCCCATGATTTCTGTTTCGACATGGTAACCATGTGTAGCATTTCTTCCAGCAACTAGTAAAGCCATTGTTTTATCTTTAAGACTCATCATAGCTGCTCCGGTTTCCAATTCACCGACTTGATCTAATTCTGGATATGCAGCATTTTTACCAATTGCCCAAACTTGTTCTACCTCTTGACCAGTAAACCAACGAACCAAATCAATATCGTGAATCGCCATATCTAGAAATAAACCGCCACTATCATTGTTCATTGCAAACTTAACGAAGCTTTCCAGTCCATCACTCGGATCAATTCCATAACAACGGATTAACGTGACTTCCCCAATTTCCCCGTCTTCTACCATTTTTTTCGCATACTGATAAGATTCATCGTAACGGCGCATGAAACCTAACATAAATACTTGCTCGGGATATTTTTCAATAACCTCTTGTGTTTTTTTTATGTCCTCAATTTCAATTCCCAATGGTTTTTCAGTAAATACGTGTTTCCCATTTTCCATAGCTAAACGGACTTGTTCACAGTGGAATCCTGAAGGTGAAACAATAAAAACGGCATCAATTACAGCGCTTTGAACCATTTCTTCATAACTAGAAAACGTATACTTAACACCTAACTCCTTCTGTGCAAATGCTAATTCTGATTCAACTAAACTACAGGCGGCCGTAAGCTCACAGCCACTAACAGCAGAAGATAAATTTTTTGCGTGTACCTTGCCTAATCTACCTAGTCCTACGATTCCTACTCTAATATTTTCCACAAAACCCCTCCTTTTTTTAAGAATTATTTGGTATATAACGCTGGTTGTTCATCTATTTCAATCATTACTTTTTCCCCTGACTCACGAGATTCATGACAAGCCATCATTGTGATTGCTGCCACGTAGCCATCCCAAGCAGTTGGACCAACAAGTTTATCGTTTTTAATTGAATCAACCCATAACTTAAATTCGTAATCATACGCATCTAAAAAACGCGTTTGCCAGTCGGGCGAAATTGGTGTGTAATTTTTCTCCGCAGCTTTAATTTTGGTATAGGCTGGATCCGTCATTCCGACTTCTGCCGTTTCAAATACTACGTCACACTTAATGTCGTAGCCAAAACGACAATTAACAAAAATTTCTAAATCAATTGTTACACCTGATTTCGTCTGGAAAATCAGTAATTGAGGATCATGTAAATCTGCATGTGTATGACTGGTTTTCTTTGGTAAAATCATTTGTACTGAGGCATAATCTTCGGCTAATAGCCAACGAAGAACATCAATTTCATGGATTGCAGTATTACTGATTGCCATTGGCGTCTTATAATTTTCATCAGCGCTTGGATTTCTATGCGCACAATGGAGCATCAGCGCTTCACCATACTGTTTTGATTCAATTGCTTCTTTCAACTCAATGTAGCCACGATCGTATCGACGCATGAAGCCCACCTGTACCAATTTTTTACCATAAGCGACTTCTGCATCTACAATTCGGCGACATCCTGCGGCATCCATTGCTAATGGTTTTTCGCAGAATACGTATTTTCCATGCTTGATTGCTTCCAAGACATATTTTTCGTGTGTTGGGTCCCAGGAAGTAACAACAACAACTTCCACTTCTTCAGAAGCAATTAATTCTTCGCCTGTTTTGAAAAATTGAGCCCCAATCTCCTCAGCAATTTTGCTTGCCGCTTCAACATTAATATCTGATACTGCTGTTACAAAAGCGCCTTGTGTCTTGTGATTAATTCTGTTAATATGTTCGATTCCAATCGCCCCTGTACCAATTACGCCTACTTTTACTTTCAATTATTTGTCCTCCGATTTCTTTATTTTATGCGCATTATGTATACGCTTACAATTTAATTTAGTCAATCATTATTTTCAGAAAGTCCTGTCTTACATTTGTACTAACAAAAGATACTTTCATCGCTTTAATCATAGAATCTTCGAAGCTCCTTTGACAGAGCTTCGAAGTAAAACTAGTTTATTTCGCTAGGAGCGTATCGAGCGGTCACAACTTTTCGATGTGTATAAAATTCTACACTGTCTTTTCCATTGGCGTGTAAGTCACCATAGAAAGAGTGTTTCCAGCCAGAAAAAGCAAACCAAGCCATTGGTGCTGGTACACCTAAGTTGATGCCTAACATTCCTGCATCAACATTCTCTCTAAAGTAACGGATAGCTGAAGCATTACTCGTATAGAGACATGAACCGTTAGCAAATTCTGATTGATTGGTCAGTGTAACTGCTGCTTCTAGATTTTTCACTCGAACAATTGAGGCAACGGGTGCAAAAATTTCATCTTGCCAAATCTTCATGTCCATCGTGACACGATCAAAGATCGTAGGTCCCACGAAGTAGCCTTTTTCAGGAATATTTTCACGGCCATCTAACAATAAGTCCGCTCCTTCATCAATACCTTTTTGAATGTAATCAAATGTTCGTTGCTGCGCCTCTTTTCGAATCACGGGGCCTAAAAAGACTCCTTCTTCCAGACCATTTCCAATTTTTATCGTCTGTGCTGCAGCCTTAAATTTTTCAACGAATTGATCTGCAATAGTTTCTTCTACAACGATCACCGAAGCAGCCATACAGCGTTCACCCGCTGATCCAAAAGAGCCACCGATAATGTCTTTTACTGCACGATCAAGGTTGGCATCTTTTAAAACGATGACATGATTTTTTGCGCCAGTTAATGCCTGGACTCGTTTCAGATTTTTTGTTCCTTCTTTATAGACATATTCACCAACATTTTTTGAGCCCACAAAGCTAATTCCTTTTACTAATGGATCACGCAATAAAGTATTAACAACATCGTGTGCCCCATAGACAACATTAAAGACGCCACTTGGAAATCCTGCTTCTTCTATTAATTCAACAATTTTTTCCATCAATAATGGCGTTTTTTCGGAAGGCTTCAGCACCACCGTATTCCCTGCTGCTAACGCCATTGGGAAAATCCAAAACGGTACCATCATCGGAAAATTGAAAGGAGTAATTCCCCCAACAACACCGATGGGATAACGGTAATTGGTAATTTCAATATCTGTAGCCGCTGTGGATAGAGAATCACCCATTATTAAATTCGTAATGCTCGCTGCGTGCTCGACATTTTCAATCCCTCGCTGAACCTCACCTAATGATTCTGACAAAGATTTTCCATTTTCAAGCGTAATTAATCGTGCTAGCTCTTCTTTATTCGTCATCAATAAATGATGCAATTTGAAAAGATAGCGGCCACGAACTGGAACACTTACTTTTTTCCATGTTTGAAAAGCCTCATCCGCTACTCTGATTGCTTCTGCAGTTTCTGCTTCACTAGATAATGGAACATTTACTAATGCTTCTTCTGTTGCCGGATTGACCACTTCTTCAAATTCAGTGGCTGTACTTGTTACCCAGCGGCCACCTATATAATTCTTTAAAAATCGAGTCATTTATTTTCCTCCTAAAAAAGTCTACTTATTTTTTTATTTCTAATTGTTAGTCAATTCGTTCCGATTTAAAATCCACTCGTGTTTTTTCTCGTTATGAAACTTCCAAATTCGTTCAGGTCCTGCCATCACATTTAAATAATAAGAGGTGTAGCCATCTGGCACGCCGACAGGATGATATCCCTTAGGTACCTCCACAACATTTTGATGCTCTACAGTCATCGTTTCATCTATAGAGCCATCCTCTGTATATACTCGTTGGAAAACAAATCCTTGCTCTGGATTCAGCTCATGATAATACGTCTCTTCTAAATAAGATTCGTCAGGTAAATTTTCTTGGTCATGTTTGTGTGGTGGATAGCTAGAAAAGTTACCACCTTCAGTGTAGACTTCAACCACCAACAAACTACTGGCAGTATCGACATTGTCTGGTAAAATGTTATGCACTAGTCGTTTATTCTGATATATCCCTCGTTTTTCAACCGTATTTTCCTCAGCGGTAATCACGTGCACTGGTAACGTTTTTTTAGCTGGCGAATAACAAAGGGCCAAACGAACAGTATCAGAAGTTGCTATTAGTTCAAACGACGTTTTTGCTGGGATATAGATACTATCTGTCGGAATTTTTTCAAAAACGGAAGTTCGTTTACCTAAATTCTCGTACCATTTATCGTCCACCTTAACATTGATTTTACCAGTTAATACGACGATACAAACTTCCAGTTCATTACCAGCTTCTTGATACATTGCTCCATTATCTAATTCAAGAACTTGAAACTCAATATACTGTAAATCAGTGTTGTTTTTTCGAATATTTTGAACTTGTCGAACACCGGGAGCTAGTTCTTTTATCAACGGTTGATGTTTCAATGTTTTTTTCAATTCATTCGCTCCTAACTTTTTGGTTGTATGACGAATACCTAATATTTTCTAGCAGTTGCAAGTTTTTCTTTTTTAACTTGGTATGCTTCTTGAATCGCTGGTTTTTCTGATACTTCAGCAACACCGACATTCCACCAACTACCATCGTAACCAGCAGTCATCGTTTTAGGAAGAACATTTATTTCAATCAATGTCGATTGCGTTTGGTTTTTCGCGTCGACAATCGCCTGTTTTAGTTCTTCAATCGAATGGACTTGATACGCTTTGGCACCATATCCTTCAGCGATTTTAGCATAATTGATATTCATAATTTCGCCTTTTGTATTTCTAAATTCCGTCCCTTGACTTACGCCGCCATTCTCCATTTGCAGATTATTAATGCATCCGAACCCAGAATTATTGAACAGAACAATATTGATTTTTTTGTCATATTGTAATGCAGAGACCAGTTCGCTATGCAACATCAAAAAACTACCGTCACCGACTAATGCGTAAACCTCTTGATTAGGATTAGCAAGCCGTACCCCCATTGCACCAGCAATTTCATAGCCCATACAAGAATAGCCATACTCTAAATGATAAGTATTTTCCTTTACAGGATTCCACAATCGTTGCATATCTCCTGGTAATGACCCTGCCGAACCAATCACAATCGCATCATCTTCGACAAAATCATTCAGATGAACGAAAACCTCTGTTTGTGTCAGAGTTGTATTCAAAGAATCAGAATAATCATTTAAAATATCCTGTGTAAAGTGGTTTTTGATTTCCGGATCAAAACCTTTCCGTTTAAAATGAGTTGTTTTTAATCGTTCCCGCTCTTTCACCCATTCGTTCTTCAGTTCAGTGATTTTTTCACCATAAGCCGTCCGATATCCTTCTATCATTGGCAGAATTCCTTCTAAGGTTGCTCGAGCATCTCCCACAATTTGAAACGCTTCCATTTTGTAAGTCTGTGGTCGACTTACGTTAATATTTATCATTTTTGATTGTTCAAAATTAAAAATACTTTTTGATGCAGTGGTAAAATCCGTATAACGCGTGCCAATTCCAATAATCAAATCCGCTTGCTGAACAGCTTTATTAGCAGCCGAGGTACCTAAAATTCCCAAGCCTCCAAGATTATTTTCAAATTCCCATGAAACAGTTGATTTACCAGCATGTGTTTCAACCAAAGGTATCTGATGAACTTGAGAAATTTTCTGAAGGCTCTCACCTGCTTCTGAATACTTGCAGCCGCCCCCCACAATAATTACTGGGTGTTTACTATCCTTTATCAAGTGACTAGCTGTTTCAAGCTCACGAATTGTCGGCATCCGTCGATCGATATAATGAACTCTTTTTCTAAAAAACTCTACTGGATAATCATAGGCTTCTGACTCAACATCTTGTGGCAAACAAATGGTGGCAGGTCCTGTAGTTGCAGGATTGGTCATAACTTCAAATGCTCGTAGCAATGCTGACATCAGTTGTTCTGGCCGATTAATACGATCCCAATAGCGAGAAACCGCTTGGAAAGCATCGTTGGTAGAAAAGGTTACACTTGATTCATGTTCCAACTGCTGTAATACGGGATCTGGTTGCCGAGTAGCAAACGTATCTGCTGGCAGAAACAATACAGGTATATTATTAGCGAAGGCGGTTCCAGCAGCAGTCAATAAATTAGCAGAACCTGGACCAGCAGACGCTGAAACTGCGAATATTTTCTTACGTAAACTTTGTCTAGCAAAAGCGATAGCAGCATGAGCCATCCCTTGTTCGTTTTTTCCACTGTAACTTTTTAAATGTCCCGGAGCTTGTTCCAACGCTTGACCAATCCCTAAAACATTCCCATGACCATATACATGAAAGATTCCTTCCACATAAGGTGTTTCTTTTCCATCAATGCTGATATATTGTTGATTCAAAAATTTTAATAATGCTTGTGCTGTCGTTAAACGAATCGTCTTTTCCATTTTATCCACCTTAAATCCTGGCGATCATTTCGCCGTATATTTCCTTCTCCAGTTTAATGAACTCTTTTACTTCTTGTGTCGTTGGTAAAGAATCTGAGCAATTGTTACTTTTGACCATCATCGAAGCTTCCGCTGAGCCAAACTCCAAGCAATCGATAATTTCCCAACCTTCAAATAAACCATATAAAAATCCAGCTGCATAGCCATCACCGCCACCAAATCCCTTGCGTGCCTCCACTGGAAATGGTTTAATTGAAAACTGTTGATGATCTGCTGTATAAGCTGTTGAGCCTTTCATCCCGTGTTTAATAACGACTATTTGAGCGCCACAATTATGCCAAAAAACAGCGCTTTCATTATCTGTCATATTTGGTTGAATCAATCTTTCAGTTAAATCAAATTCTTCTCTCGAGCCCATAATAATATCTGATTCTTTCGCAACTATTGAATAATAAATAGCGATTTCATCCACATTTTTCCAATTGTATTCTCGATAGTCGATATCAAAAATAATTTTGACGTTGTTTTTTTTCGCTAACATCACAGCTTTTAACACGGCTTCTCTTGAAGGGCTCTCCGCCAAAGCAGTCCCTGAAATTAATAAGGCTTTTGAACGTTTCAAATAATCTTCATCGATATCTTCGACACTTAGTTGTAAATCCGCAGCTTGGTTCCGATACATTAAAATACTACTTTCTTTAGGCGATAGCATTTCTGTAAAAGTCAGACCCAACTTTTCGCCATGCTGCGCTTTACTTATCTGAGAAGTATCAATGCCTTGCTCATTAAAATAATCAATAACATATTCTCCGAACTGGTCATCGGATACTTTCCCAATGAAACCAGCTTTCATCCCATGTTTGGTGATACCCACGGAAATATTTGCAGGAGAACCTCCCAAAAACTTTTCAAACATATGAACATTTTTTAAAGGCTTAAATTCTTCTTTAACTTGCTCATTATAGGCAGGGTTAAAATCGATAGCCACTCTACCTAAAAGAACTAGATCAAATTCTTTTGATTGATCAAAGCTAATATAACTCATAGATCCACCTCTTCTTCGTTCTTCTATTATTTACAAACGAATTATAGCACGCTTTCAAAATGCGTGCAACATTAAATTAGCACATTATTTTGCGTGCGTTTTAAAAGAACGCAAAAAAAGAAGCATGAATTGCTTTACAGCAAGCTTCACACTTCTGTTAAAGATTATATTTTGTTTTAATAATGATATCTGTAAATAACATCTCTTCTGTCATAATTTTATTGTTCTGTAGTTGATTCGCTAATAATAGCAAAGAACGATAGCCCTGCGTAAAACCATCTTGATCAATTAGAAAATCAACTTGATTTTTTTTCAGCATCTCGATATTTTTCTCAGTTAAATCATAGATAATCACATACGGTCTGTCTTTCCCTGCCCTTTTTTTCAACACACGAGCAATTCCTGCTTGACCTCCTGAAAACACAACGACACCTTTTAAATTAGTATAGTTCTCTAATGTGTCACTTAAAATCTTTTCGACTTCATCGCTCGAATCAAAACTGCTTTGAACACCTGTTAATTTCAATTGTGGAAATGACTGTTTCAATTCTTCAACAAAACCAGCAACTCGTAAACTATTCACACTATTTCCAAAATATCCAGTAATAGCTAGGACATCTCCCTCTCCTTTTGTCAACATTCCTAATAATCCAGCAGCTGTCTTCCCGCTTTTAAAGTTATCCATTCCGACAAAGCACTGACGTTTACTACCAACAATGTCCGAATTGAATGTAATGACCTTAATGCCTTGTTCCGTAAGCTGATTGATTTTTTCCCTAATCGCCACACTATCAACTGGCATGATGGCAATTCCTTTTACACCAAGTTCTAACAAGCGTTCAAGTGCCTGTAACTGCGCCGCTTCATCGACCCCGTCTATTTCCTCTAAAAAGCAATCGATATTTCTTTTTTTTAGATCACCTATAACTGCTTGTAAACCTGATCGAATTGGAATCATAAAAGATGATTTTGCCAATTGTGTCACAACACCTAATTTGATTGGTTCTTCTTTGGCCATCTTTTTTTTCTTCGGAACATAGTTCATTTCTTTCGCTATTGTTTTAATTTTTTCAGCAACCTCAGGATTGATTCGGCCGCGATTATTCAATGCTCGATCCACAGTTCCCCTAGATACTCCTGCTTTTTCAGCAATTTCTTTTATTGTTCCAGCCATTTGTTCTCTCCTTATTTACTTGATTTGCAAAATTATTTTGATTATTTATAAGCTTTCGTATGTATATACTATCACAATATAAAAAAGCACGCAATTTTGCGTGTTTTATTTTAAAATATAGTTTACTTTAATTTATATTTTCAAAAAAAAAAGCACCTCAGCTCAGACGGAACTGACCTAAGATTGTGAGACAGGAATAAAAAAGCATTTTCCTAGACTGCTGATTTCCGATAATCTATCGGCGATTGGTAGTCTAGTTTTTGTTGAATTCGACTTTCATTATAATAAGTAATGTATTTTTTTACAATTTCTATTACAATAGATGTAGGTTCATTTGTGAGCCCATCTAAGTAGAACGTTTCAGACTTTAGTGAGGCATGAAACGATTCGATGCAGGCATTATCTGAAGGTGTCCCTTTGCGGGACATACTCATGGTAATGCCTTTTGTTTTTATTTGATTCTGGTAGTCAAAAGAAGTATAAACAGAGCCCTGATCACTATGCAATAGACAATCCGTTGTTTGGGGCAATTGATCAAGTGTATCCAGAACAAAAGCCGTATCTTGATTATCACCGATGGTATAGGCGATAATTTCACCATTGTATAAATCCATAATTGAAGACAAATACAATTGCTTTTGACCAAAAGGCAGATAAGTAATATCTGTTACCAATTTCTTTAAAGGAGCGTCTGAAGAAAATTGTCTATTTAGCTTGTTCTCGACAACCGTGTAAGGTTGTCCCACTTTACTGCGTTTCTTCATTTTCACGCGACAATTCCAATGATATTTCTGCATAATCTTTTGTACGGTGTTTTTGTTTACTTTGTATTCCTGATTAATCAACGCAGTAATCTTTCGATAGCCATATCGAAACTTATGTTGGAAGCAAAGTCGACGAACAGCTTCTTCAAGAGGTGTTAACTTTCCCAAGTCTTTTCGATGAGTCCAACGATAATAAGTAGCTCGCGAAACGCCGAAAAGTTGACACAATGCAGTAATGGTTATTTTTCCTTTCATTCTTTTAACTAATTCTACAAATATTTCTGGCTCCACGTCCTTTCCAATTCTTTGTACTTTTTTAGCACCTCAATGTGCATTTTTAAATAGTTATTTTCATTTCTAAGCTGTTGTTCATTTGATAGATTTTTTGGACCTTTTCCATAAGTATATTGTTTTCCAACGGGTTGAACCAGACGATGATTCTCGCCATTACGGTACCAACGCCACCATGTTTCAATTTGTGTTTTGTTTTTAATTCCTAATTCTGCCATAATTATTTTTACAGGAATATTCTCTTTTTTCATCTGTATAGCCATTTCTTTGATGTGAATCGGATAAGAAACTCGATTTCCCATTGAAAAAGCACCTCCTAGTTAAATTCATTTTAACGTGAATTCAACAAGGGGTGCTTTTTTATTTTGTCTTAGTTTATTGGGTCAGTTCAAGACTGAGGTACTTTTTTGATAAGTTATTTTTTCTGATCATCTTCATCCATTTTCAGAACCGCCATAAAGGCTTCTTGAGGAACTTCCACGGATCCAATTTGTTTCATCCGTTTCTTCCCTTCTTTTTGTTTCTCTAACAATTTACGTTTACGAGAAACATCTCCACCATAGCATTTAGCCAGTACGTTTTTGCGTAAGGCTTTAATATCTGAACGAGCCACAATTTTTTGACCAATCGCCGCTTGAACTGGGACTTCAAACTGTTGACGTGGAATTAGTTTTTTCAGTTTCTCAACAATCGCTTTACCACGCTCAAATGCGAAATCTCGGTGAACAATAAAGCTTAACGCATCCACTTTTTCAGCATTTAATAGAATATCCATTTTCACTAGGCGGCTGGTACGATAGCCAGCCATTTCGTAATCTAAGGATGCATAGCCTTTTGTACTTGATTTCAATTTATCGAAAAAGTCAAACACGATTTCAGATAACGGAATTTCATAAACTACGTTTACACGATAATCGTCTAAGTAATCCATTGTAATGAATTCGCCACGTTTACGTTGTGATAATTCCATTACTGCTCCTACATAATCGTTTGGCACCATGATTTGCGCTTTAACATAAGGTTCTTCCACAGATTCAATCGTTACTGGTTCTGGAAATTCAGCTGGGTTATCAACAACAACGGTTGTTCCGTCTGTTTTATTAACGTGATAGATTACGGACGGTGCTGTTGTAATTAACTCTAAATTAAATTCTCGTTCCAAACGTTCCTGAACAACATCCATGTGCAGCAAACCTAAGAAACCACAACGGAAACCAAACCCTAAAGCTTGCGATGTTTCTGGTTCAAATTGTAACGCCGCATCATTTAATTGTAATTTTTCTAATGCTTCCCGTAAATCATTGTAGCGCGACGTATCAATTGGATATAAGCCACAATAAACCATTGGATTCATTTTGCGGTAGCCTGGTAGTGCTTCTGCTGCTGGATTGTCGGCCAAAGTCACTGTATCCCCGACCCGTGTATCTTGAACCGTTTTAATGCTAGCGGTGATATAACCCACATCACCAACCATTAAATAATCACGAGCAATTGGTTTCGGTGAAAAAACGCCGACTTCTGTTACATCAAACGTTTTACCGTTACTCATCATTTGGATTTTATCCCCAGGACGAACGACACCGTCAATTACACGGATGTTTAAAACGACCCCCCGATAACTATCGTAAATAGAGTCAAAAATCAAAGCCTTTAAAGGAGCCTCAATATCGCCTGATGGAGCTGGTACATACTCCACCACTTGTTCTAAAATATCTTCAATCCCAATCCCTGCTTTTGCACTTGCTAAAACAGCTTCCGATGCATCAATTCCAATTACGTCTTCAATCTCTGTCCGAACACGCTCTGGATCAGCGGCGGGTAAATCAATTTTATTAATAACAGGTAAAATTTCTAAGTCATTATCCAATGCCAAATAGACATTTGCTAGCGTTTGCGCTTCAATTCCTTGCGCCGCATCAACAACTAGAACAGCCCCTTCACAAGCTGCCAAGCTACGAGAAACTTCGTAGGTGAAATCGACGTGCCCTGGTGTGTCAATCAAATGGAAAGTATAGGTTTCACCATCTTTGGCTGTATAGTTTAATTCAATTGCGTTTAATTTGATGGTAATGCCGCGTTCTCTCTCTAAATCCATTGAATCAAGTAATTGATCTTGCATTTCTCGACTGCTAACTGTATTTGTTTTTTCCAAAATCCGGTCGGCTAAAGTTGACTTCCCATGGTCAATGTGGGCAATGATCGAGAAATTACGAATTTTCTCTTGTCTTGCTTTCATTTCTTTATTGTTCATTTTTTGCCTCATTTCTTTTAAGAAAAGCTAGCTCCCTGCTAGCTTCATTAATCAATTGTTATATTTTAGTTGCCTTTTTTATCAAATTATCATGTTTAAAGGTCTAGGATAATCAGCACTTTTCATTATACCAATTTTTGAAGAAGATTTAAAGCACTTCCCTTTTATTCTTTTGGTTTCGAAAGGCTAACAGAGTTTCGAAAAATTTGGTATACTAAAAACAGTAAATTTATTGGAGATGGAAAAATGGATGAACAAGAATTTCGAAAGCAACTGACCTTAAAGCCTGTTGAGGAAGAACACATTGATCAATTTAATGAACTTCTTTCCTATGTTTTTCAAGTAACTGAAGCAGATATTGAAGAAAGTGGTTTTGAAAACAAACGCGCATTTATCAAATCAAAACAACCGATTTTAGAACTTTCAAAAGTATTTGGCTGGTTTCACGAAAATCAATTAATTTCACAAATTGCTATCTATCCATGCGAAGTCAATATCCATGGTGCTTTGTATAAAATGGGCGGCGTTACTGGTGTCGGTACCTATCCTGAATATGCCAACCACGGTTTAATGAAAGACTTGATTCAAACGGCATTAGAAGAAATGCGCCAAGATAAACAGTGGATTTCTTATCTTTTCCCTTACAACATTCCTTATTACCGACGTAAAGGTTGGGAAATCATGTCCGACAAGTTATCTTTTAAAATTCGGGATACGCAATTACCAAAAACCGTTCCTGTTCCGGGAATGATTGAACGGTTAGCTGTCGATCACCCAGATGTCTTTGATGTCTATGCGCGATTCGCTCGTCAAAATCATGGCGCGCTCATTCGTAGTGCCTTCAACTGGGAAGAATATTGGCGTTTCGAAAACGAGGAAGAACGGACTGCTGCTGTCTATTATGGTGCCAATCAAGAACCTTTAGGAGTACTTTTCTATTGGGTGGCCGATGAGGTATTTCATATTAAGGAAATGTTTTACTTGAATCAAGAAGCCCGAAATGGCTTGTGGAATTTTATTACTGCGCATTTTTCGATGGTTTATTGGGTCAAGGGCGATATCTATAAAAACGAACCATTAGCCTTTCTTTTAGAAGACAGCCAAATTAAAGAAAGCATTGAGCCCTATTATATGGCGCGAATTGTTGATGTCAAAGCCTTTTTAGAAAACTTTCCTTTTGAAAGTACAGCTAAGCCATTCCATTTTGTCGTTAAAGATCCTGTTGCTGAGTGGAATAATGGTATTTTTGGCTTAATTTGGGATGAAAATGATCAAGTAACCATTACGGATGAACCTCTAGGCACCGCCGTTCACTTAGATATTCAAACACTAACTTGTTTAGTCATGAATTACCGACGCCCTTCGTACTTACATCGAATTGAGCGCATTGATACAGATAAAGAAACTTTAAATTCTTTGGAACGGATTTTTCCTGACCAAGAAGCTTATTTTAGTGATTATTTCTAAACCCTTGGATTGGAGACAGACAAATGACAAAAATTTATTTGGCAGGACCTTTATTTTCGCAAGCTGACTTACGTTATAATGCCTATTTAGTCGAACAAATTCGACAATTGGATAAAACAATCGATCTTTATTTACCACAAGAAAATGCGGCGATTAACGACAAATCTGCTTATGCCGATAGCAAAATGATTGCCTTAGCAGATACAGAAAACGTCCTTGCTAGCGACTTATTGGTTGCTTTATTAGACGGTCCAACCATTGATGCGGGCGTAGCTTCCGAAATTGGTGTTGCTTATGCCAAAGGAATCCCGGTGGTTGCCCTTTACACAGACAGCCGCCAACAAGGTGCTGATAATCACCAAAAGCTTGATGCTTTGAACGAAGTCGCTGAAAATCAATTCCATTATTTAAACCTTTATACAGTTGGTTTGATTAAATTGAATGGTCGGGTTGTTTCTTCAGAAGAGGACTTGTTGGAAGAAATTAAGCAACGATTGTCATAATAAAAAAAAGAACGAGCGAATTCGCTCGTTCTTTTTTTTACACTTCTTCTATCGGTTCATTTTCAAAAACTAATTGATTGTCTAATAGACTAATCGTGACTTTCGTTTTTGGCATTACTCGTCCAGAAACAATTTCTTTTGCTAATGGTGTTTCGACTTCGCGAGTAATGAAACGTTTTAACGGACGAGCTCCATAAGCTGGCTCATACCCATTTTCAGCAATCCATGTTTTAGCTTCATCAGTGATTTCCAACACAATTTCTTGTTGCTCTAAACGATGAGCAAGTTGTGCGGTCATTTTACCAATGATTCCTTTCACATTATCCAAGCTCAATGGTGTGAATAAAATGGTATCATCAATTCTGTTTAAGAACTCTGGTTTAAAGTGTCCTTTTAGAATATTCATGACTTGATTTTCAACTTCTTCTGGAATTGTTCCTTCAGGTGTCACACCTTCCAATAAAAGCTGAGAGCCGATGTTACTTGTCATAATTAAAACCGTATTTTTAAAATCAACGACCCGACCTTTAGAATCTGTCAAACGACCATCATCTAAAACTTGTAATAAGATATTAAAGACATCTGGGTGCGCTTTTTCAATTTCGTCTAATAAGACAATTGTATAAGGGTTTCGACGAACAGCTTCTGTTAACTGGCCACCTTCTTCATAACCAATATAGCCTGGAGGGGCACCAACCAAACGAGACACGGCATGTTTTTCCATGTATTCACTCATGTCAATCCGTACCATATGATCTTCAGAATCAAACAAATCTTCAGCTAAAGCTTTAGCAAGTTCTGTTTTACCAACACCAGTTGGTCCTAGGAAAAGGAACGAACCGAGTGGGCGATTTGGATCTTGTAAGCCTGCTCTTGAACGAATCACCGCATCACTAACAGCATCGACGGCTTCATCTTGACCAATCACACGTTTGTGTAATGTTTCATTCAGTTTCATTAATTTTTCTCGTTCGCCTTCAACTAATTTTGTCACAGGAATGCCGGTTAAACGACCGACCACTTGCGCAATTTCGTTTTCAGTAACCGATTCTTGTACCATTTTGACGTTATCTTTAGCGTTCTTTTCTTCCAATTCTTTCAATTCATGTTCTAATTGCGGAATTGTTCCATGACGCAAAACAGCAGCTCGTTCTAAATCATAATTATTTTCAGCATCTTCTAATTCGTGTTTTGCTTTATCAATCTCTGCACGTTTGTTGGAAACCACATTAACTTCTTCTTTTTCTGTTTCCCATTGCATTTTCATTGAGTTGGCTTCTTCACGCAAATCTGCTAATTCTTCTTGCAAGTTGGCTAACCGTTTTTTACTTGCATCATCTGATTCTTTTTTCAAGGCCGCTTCTTCAATTTCTAGTTGCATTAACCGACGTGTTACTTGATCGAGCTCTGTTGGCATTGAATTCATTTCCACTCGAATCGTTGCGCTTGCTTCATCGACTAAGTCAATCGCTTTATCTGGTAAGAAACGATCAGTAATATAGCGATCGGATAAAGTAGCGGCAGCAACTAAAGCATTGTCATGAATATTCACGCCGTGGTGAATTTCAAATCGTTCTTTTAAGCCACGCAAAATAGAAATTGTATCTTCTACTGTTGGTTCTTTGACTAATACTTTTTGGAAACGACGTTCTAAGGCTTTATCTTTTTCCATATATTGGCGATATTCATCAAGCGTTGTGGCACCGATTAAATGCAATTCACCACGTGCTAGCATCGGTTTTAATAAATTTCCGGCGTCCATACTGCCTTCTGTTTTACCAGCTCCGACGATATTATGAATTTCATCAATGAATAAAATGATTTTGCCATCACTTTTTTTCACTTCTTTTAAAACAGCTTTTAACCGTTCTTCAAATTCGCCACGGAATTTTGCTCCCGCAATTAAGGCGCCCATATCTAAAGAAAAAATGGTTTTATCTTTTAAGTTTTCGGGAACATCTTTACGAACGATTCGTTGTGCTAATCCTTCAACAATCGCTGTTTTACCAACACCTGGTTCACCAATTAAGACTGGATTATTTTTAGTTTTTCTTGATAAAATCCGAATAACGTCACGAATTTCTTCGTCACGACCAATGATTGGATCTTGTTTTCCTGCTTTTACTTGTTGTACTAAGTCAACACCGTATTTTTCTAGTGCTTTATATTGTTCTTCCTGGTTTTGAGAAGTCACACGATCTCCTCCTCTCATCTCTTCAATATTTTTTCTTAACTCTTTTTCCGTAATGCCTTGTTGCATTAAATATTTTGTTAAACGATAATTTTTCAATTTCATTAAAGCTAAAAGTACAATTTCGGTTGATAAAAATTCATCTTGGAATTCTTCTCGAAGTGAATCAGCTTCTTGCAATAAATGGAACAAATTTTGACTTAAATTTTGACCATATTGCACATTACCGCCTGCCACACTTGGATATTCATCTAACGCGTTATCTACTTCTCGTTCAAATGCGTCAACATCTAAACCAGCATCTGTGTAAAAATTACGTCCAAAATGGTTTGGTTGAAGAAAAATTTTCCATAAATGTGCGATATCAATTTCTTGATGTTGACGTGTCACCGCAACTTTTTGAGCTTCAGCAATCGCCTCTTGTAGCGTGGTTGTCATTTTTTCAATATTCATAAACGATCCCTCCCGTTTATTATTTTGTCTTTTTTATTTTAACATTCTTTACAATTATTATTATCCGACTTTTGATGGATTTCTTCAAAAGTTAAGGTATTCGTAAACCTTATAAATTTATTATACCCCATTGGTCAGTAAAGGTCAATAAATAAATTGACCTTTTTTGACCTTTTTTGATAAAAAAAACCTAAAACAACTAAATATCACTGTTTTAGGGCTTTTTTCGCAATCACAACTAGTTTGACCAACTCTTTATTGCTTTGATTTATTAAAAATAAAGTTTTAACGTAAGATACTTTTTATCGGCATAGCTAACCAAAATAGCCAAACTGGTTATCGCTAAAAATAATTCGTACTCATAACCACTAAAACCACTTGCCAAACCAAAAGAAAAAATAGCTCCGACTAAAACTGCTATGAATCCTACTGATACCAAAGGAATTAAAAAGCCAATAATCATAAATAATCCACCAATTAATTCAATTGCTGCTACACCATAAACAAAAAGACTTGGCAAACCAATACTACCAAAAAACGCTAAAGTATCTTCCAATGACGTTACTTTCATCA
The DNA here is from genome assembly GCF_050546175.1 of Enterococcus sp. AZ119. Lineage (NCBI taxonomy): Bacteria > Bacillati > Bacillota > Bacilli > Lactobacillales > Enterococcaceae > Enterococcus > Enterococcus sp. AZ119. The sequence continues at coordinate 1,899,669 of NZ_CP172951.1, forward strand.
CTCCATGAATTAGCATCGTCACCCCTAGCCAAATTCTAATCACTTGAATGCCTCGCTGTTGTTTATCCATACTTCTCCTCCTTTGTTTGCATTAAATAGTTAATGTAACTATTTAAGTTACATTATAAAGGATAAATCGAAAAAAGTATAGAAAAAAACAAACGTATTTAACAATACGTTTGTTTTTTAATCCTTCAGTTTATAACATTATAAGAGAAAAGCGAGAAGAATCATCCTTCTTCTCGCTTTCTTGTTATCCTAAACCAACACGTTCAAAAATCGTGTCAACGTTTTTTAAATGATAATGGTAATCAAAGGCATCATCTAGCTCTTCTTTTGATAAGACAGAAGTAATTTTTTCATCCGCATCTAGCAACGGACGGAACGCCGTTTGATGATCCCATGCGTAAGCTGTTTTTGGTTGGACCAGATCATACGCTTCTTCACGTGTCATGCCATGGTCAATCAATTTTAACAAGACACGTTGGCTATAAATTAGTCCATAGGTCGCATCCATGTTACGCTTCATATTTTCTGGGAAGACCGTTAAGTTTTTGACAATATTACCAAAACGATTCAACATGTAATTTAGCAAAATCGTTGTATCGGGAATAATAATCCGTTCAGCAGACGAGTGAGAAATATCTCGTTCATGCCATAAACTCACATTTTCAAAGGCAGTAATGACATGACCACGAATCACACGTGCCAAACCAGTCATATTTTCAGAACCAATTGGATTCCGTTTATGCGGCATTGCCGAAGATCCTTTTTGTCCTTTTGCAAAAAATTCTTCTACTTCACGCGTTTCTGATTTTTGTAGACCACGAATTTCTGTTGCAAATTTTTCAATACTTGTCGCAATTAATGCCATGGCAGAAACATATTCTGCATGTAAATCACGTGGTAAAACTTGTGTCGAAATCTCTTGAGCACGGATCCCCAAATGTTCGCAAACATATTCTTCAACAAATGGTGAAATATTGGCAAAGGTACCTACGGCTCCACTGATTTTACCCGCTTCGACACCTTTGGCTGCATGTTCAAAACGTTCAATGTTGCGTTTCATTTCAGAATACCACAACGCTAATTTCAAACCAAATGTAGTCGGTTCTGCATGAACGCCATGCGTTCTTCCCATCATGACCGTATGTTTATACTCTTTGGCTTTGGCTCCGACAATCTCCGTAAATGTTTGTAAATCTTTCCGTAAAATATCATTCGCCTGTTTCAATAGATAACCATAGGCAGTATCCACAACATCTGTGCTGGTTAACCCATAGTGTACCCATTTTCGCTCTTCACCAAGCGTTTCTGAAACGGCACGAGTAAAAGCGACAACATCATGACGTGTTTCTGCTTCAATTTCTAAAATACGTGCAACATCAAATGATGCATTTTCTCGGATTTTTTGTACATCTTCTTTAGGAATCTCGCCAAGTTCTGCCCAAGCTTCATCCGCCAAAATTTCAACTTCTAGCCATGCCTTGTAGCGGTTCTCATCTGTCCAAATTGCGCCCATTTCGGGTCTTGTATAACGATCAATCATTGTGCCTTATCCCCTCTTTACTCCTCAATTTTTGAAAAATAATTACGACCAAATCTTTGTTTCTTTAATTTCTTCCAGTGTTTCATCGATTTCTTTGGTTAATATAGTAATATGCCCCATCGCTCGTTGCGCTTTTGCTTCACTATGGCCATAATAGTGGAAATGCCAATCTGGATGTTCATTAATAATGTCCATCGTTTCATAGGCTTCATTCCCAAGCACATTGACCGTAACCGCTTCTGACAACAGTTGAATCGTTGGCATTGGCCAATTACATAAACCACGAATATGCGTATCATATTGGCTAAAAGAACAAGCATCTATTGAAAAATTCCCAGCATCTTCTGGACGAGGTAAAATTTTATTTACATAAATCCCGCCTGTTTCTGTATAAAACATTTCAATTGAAAGGGTGCCGACTAAACCAACTGCTTTAGCAATCACCTTAGCAATTCGTTGCAACTCGCCACTGACTTCGTCATCAATTCGGGCTGGCGCAATCGTTTCATGTAGCTTACGCTCTTTTTTAATTGTTTCCACAACTGGAAATGTCGCAAATTCGCCGCGACCATTACCAGAAATCAGAACAGATAATTCTTTTTCGTAAGGAATCCAAGCTTCCAAGACACAGGTTCCTTCTCTCAGAAGATTCATGGATGGCGCTAAGTCTGAAGTACTATGTAGTACATAACGACCTTCCCCTCGCGTGTTCTTCAAGATACACGGGTAGCCAATGCCATCAATTGCTTCTTGAATATCAGTCGGACTAACAATCGTTGCATAAGGTGCAATCACAATATTATTATCTTCCAAGAAACTTTTTTCCATTAAGCGATCTTGCGTAATCGCTAAAATGTCTGTTCCTTGTGGTATATTCGCTAAATGTTGAATCGCTGTTAACGCATCAACATCTGCATGTTCAAATTCATACGTAATCACTTGGGCACGTTTTGCCAATTTCTCTAACGCTTCAGGATCATTATATGCTCCTAATAATTGCCAATCGGCAACTTGTGCAGCAGGACAATCAATTTGTGGATCTAGCACACCCACTCGAAACCCCATTTCTCTTGCACTAAGGGCCATCATTTTTGCTAAATGTCCGCCACCAATGATACCAATCACTTGACCAGGTAATAGTGGTTTATCCAAGTTCATCACAACTTTCCATCACAGTTTTATCCTTAAAATCCTTCTGCGATTTCTCGTCGCAGTCTAGCCTTTAAGAGTGCTCTTTTTACATGATACAAGGAAAAAGGCTCAACTTCAAGTGCCAGCAGTGTTTCCATTAGGTTTTCTCATCAGAATTTATTAACATACTTTAGGATAAAACAGCGGTAACTTACTACTCGTCTCTTTGTAACCAAGCTTTTTTCTCTTTTTCTCTTCAAATTGATGAAAACATTAAATTTTTCTAAACGATGATGAGGTCAAAAAAGTATGAAAGAAAAGCCACCTGACCTTATCTATCATACTTTTTTGAAACTATTCGTTACTTTCTGAGGTTTCTTTTAAACCATTGAATAAAAGATTTAAAATAATTGCGGTAATGCTGCTCATGACAATTCCATTACCAGTAAACATGCTAACAGTTTCTGGTACTTTATTAAAGAGCGTCGGCATAATATTAAAGCCTAAACCAAAGCCAATTGAGATGGCAATAATTAATAAATTTTTGTCATTTGAGTAGTCAACTTTTGACAACATGCGCATTCCTTGGACAGCCACCATTCCAAACATAACCAGCATTCCGCCGCCTAAAACTGGCTCTGGGATAATTTGGGCCATCGCACCAATTTTTGGTAATAAGCCTAAAATAATTAAGAAAAAAGCAGAAAAATAAATTGGTCGACGTGTTTTGATCCCAGATAATTGAACTAACCCGACATTTTGAGAGAAACCTGTATAAGGAAACGTATTAAAAATCCCCCCTAAAATGACGGCTAAACCTTCTGCATGATACCCACGACGTAAATCATCTTCGCCAATTTTCTTCCCTGTAATATCTCCTAAGGCAAAATAAACACCTGTTGATTCAACCATACTAACAATTGAAATAATAATCATCAACACAATAGAAGAAAGATCAAACGTTGGTTTGCCAAAATAAAATGGCTGTGGAAAATGAAACCACGTAGCTTGACCAACAGGAGATAAATCCACTAATCCCAGAAACGCAGCTAAAATTGTGCCGCCGACTAGGCCGATTAACACGGCAATTGACTTGATAAAGCCACGTCCCCAAACTTGCACAACAATGATTAAGGCAATTGTTACAAATGCGAGGAGCAAGTTTTTAGGATCACCAAAACTTTTGTCCGTTGCTAAGCCGCCACCCATTTTTTCAACAGCAACAGGAATTAAGGTCAAACCAATAACTGTAATGACTGTGCCGGTGACTAAAGGCGGAAATAGACGTTTAATTTTTGAGAAAAATCCTGCAATAAGAACGACAAAAATGCCCGAAGCAATAATTGAACCGTAAATTGCACCAACCCCTTTGTTCGTACCAATCATGATTAAAGGTGCAACTGCTTGAATGGCACAACCTAAAACGACTGGCAAGCCAATCCCAAAAAACTTATTCACCGTTAATTGTAAAAGTGTCGCAACGCCGCACATAAAAATATCGATTGAAATCAAATACGTCATTTGTTGCGAATCAAAATTCAAGCCGGTTCCGATTAATAAAGGTACGGCAACTGCTCCAGCATACATCGCTAATAAATGTTGCAATCCTAAAACGGCGGCTTTCCCATTTGGTGTTTCCGTCTGTTGTGGTGTATTCAATTGTTTTGTTTCCAAGATTATGCATCCTCCTCTAAAAACGTCACCGTTCCTTCACTTAATGAAGCAATACGTGCTAAAGAGACTACATTTAAGCCCATGTCTTCTAATAACTGACGACCATCTTGGAATGATTTTTCAATTACGATACCAATTCCTTCAACCTTTGCACCAGCCTGTTGGCATAATTCTACCAATCCTTTGGCAGCTTGTCCGTTAGCTAAAAAGTCATCAATAATCAACACTTTATCAGCATCAGATAAAAATTTTCTTGAAATGGAAATTTGACTTGTCACTTGTTTTGTAAATGAATAAACTGAAGCCGTTAAGAGCTCTTCATCCATGGTTAAACTTTTTGCCTTACGAGCGAAGATCATTGGCACACCTAATTTTTGCGCTGCGTATAAGGCAGGAGCGATTCCTGATGCTTCAATTGTAATTACTTTGGTAATGCCTGCTTCTGCGAAAACCTCAGCAAAACGATTACCCATAGCCTCCATTAATTCTGGATCCACTTGGTGCGTAATAAAACTATCTACTTTTAAAACACCTTCACCTAATACACGGCCATCATTTTTAATACGTTCGACTAATTCCTTCACAATATGAACTCCTTTACTTATTTTTCGATAGATGCTTTGTTCTCATCCTGAGGAAAGGACGGTTCGTTAAAAACGAACGAAATAAAACAAAGTGCTATTTATATTCGTGTTCTAACAAAAGAAAAAAGCCCATTTTGCCAAAGCAAAAAAGGGCTATCCGCTCTTCTTCACTTATAGACCAGCATTTACGGTGCTGGGTAGAGACGGTCAACCGTATTTTGACCTTATACAAGCTTCTATGTTTCTCTAGGATAGTACAAAAATCTCTAACTTTCAATGGTTTAACAACTTTTTTTCATTAGAATTTTCAAATAATTGGTTCATTCTTCCATTGTTCCGTAAAAGCGAACATTAAATAGCCAAAAACGCTTTGGCAGGATCGGCTGCCAAAGCGTTTTTTATTCTTCATCGGTTGCTTTTTCTTGTTCACGATATTTTTTCATTTTTTTGCTGAATAATTCACCGTTACTAGGGGGCGTATATGTAATAGCATTCGCTCCGGCGATAATGGTTTCATGGATACTCGATTCAGTTGGTCCTCCTGTTGCAATAATCGGTAATTCTGGATACTTGCCACGGAAATAGCGTACGGTGGCTGCAGTGTCTTTTCCTGCACTGATATTAATCATATCCACGCCAGCCGCAAGTTTTTCATCAATTGGCGTATGAATAGAAGTTACTGTGCTGATAATAGGAATATCGATTGCTTCATCCACCATTTTAATTGTTTCAATTGGTGTAGGACCATTCAAAACGACACCCATTGAGCCTTGTGCTTCTGCAAATAAACTCATATAAGCAGAACGCATGCCTTGCGTTAAACCGCCGCCGACTCCTGAAAAGACAGGAATATCCGCTGCTTCAATAATGCCTTTTGTAATCGCTGGATGCGGTGTAAAAGGATATACAGCAATCACTGCCTGTGCATCCGTATTGCGGATAATCGCAATATCTGTCGTAAAAATAATTGATTTTATTTTACGGCCAAAAATTTTAATGCCACTGGCTTGCCGAATAATCTCTGGCATTTTTACAATATCTTGTTTCAGCGGCGTCATAATTTCTGGAATCCACTTTTCGCTCATTGTCATCGTTCCTCCATGCTTAACGGTCGTATTTATTTAAATTGTATTCTTCAATTACATGAATGATCTTATCAGCGTATGTAGGATCCGTTGCGTATCCAGCATCTTGAAGCGCTTGTGCAGCCTCTTTATAATTTTTGGCTAACAAGACTTTTTCATATAAATTTGGATCCCAATCGACCCCATCAACAAATAACTTGGTATGATCTCGCATGGATTCTTCCCAATTGTCATAAACTCGAAAATCACCCTGAATCGTAATCCAGACCTCATTGACATACTCTTTTGTTTCTAAATTGACTTTTGGTTGATTCCCATATGCTTTAATCCCAAAAAGATTGTTATATTTCGATGCTAATTGACTTTGTCCAAAATTTGATTCTAAAACTGCTTGCCCCATAATAATACTTGGTAATACCCCGTAAGATTCTTGTAATTCACGTGCATACGGTGTGATTTCAGCAACAAATTCTTCTTTTGAGATGTTTTCATTTTGGCGATTGACTGACTCGCTTTGTCCCTTATCTGAATCAGAAAGGACAGATAACGAAAAGACAAAGGCCAAACCGACGACAACTACGCCTAAGAATAACTTTGGCAAATTCAGCTGCTTTTTTCTTTTTTTCTGATAGTTGCTCACTTCATTAATTCCCCACTTCATCTTTTATTTTCCGATAAAATGTTTCACTATCTTTCACTTTCGTGATTGATTTCATTTGTTACTATAACCGAATAATTGTATCATTTTCACAGAAAATTATCAACTTTCATCACTGCTTACGCTCGTGATTTCAGTACTTGATTCAGTGGTAGCAGTTGAAGAAACTGTACTACTTTCAGAAATTTTAGTGGATGATTTCACTGTTGTTTCAGTTGATGTGTGAACAGATTCTTCAACTGGCTTTTTGCCAAAAAAGACAAAAATTACCGCACCAAACATAATAATCACAGATAAAATCCCAGCAATTGTGTATTTCAAAAGACCATCCTTCCTATTCGTTATTCACCTACGTAAGTATCCATCAGATTTTCATTGACCCAATCTAATAATTCAACTTTTGAACCTTCCAATTGTCGTTGAATCGTAGCTGGTAACCGGAATGTAATAATGTCATCAAAACCCCATTCGCCATAGGCCAGCGTCACTTTCAAATCAATATAACCAGCAGCAATTTCTTGTTCCTGTTTATTGTTAGGAATTAATTCTACAACGCCCAAATCAGATTGTAGCCATTTTTTGGCAATTGTTGTTTTTAACCGTTTATATTCCGAAACAGCTAGGTTACGTTTTTCCGGAAATAAGATGGTTTGGCGGAGTATTTTTTGAGTCAGCATCCACTCATAATCCGTAAACAAATTCTTAATTTTTTGCATGACTTCATTGTCCAAACCAAATTGGCCTTCTTTCCAAGCTTGCCAATCGGCTGCTTGAATTTGATAAGCGGAGTAAAAATTTTCTTCTGTTTGGTACTGTTCAATAATTGCGTCAACAATAATATCTACATAAACTTGATGCATAATCATTCGCCTCCATTTTCTATTTTACTGAAATTCTCTAAAAAAAGCATCTTTTTATCTCTGGATTTTATCATATTTACAAAATTGTCCTTGTTTTCTAATTTCTCTTGTTTACAGTATAATAAATAATGAAGAAGATTTGAAGAAATTGCATAGATTAGGAGGACTTCTTTTGACAAAAAAATTATATCAATGGGGCATCGTAGGATTAGGTGGGATTGCCCACGAATTTGCTTCAACGTTTAAACAAGAAACTAGCCAACTTGCAGCTGTTGCTTCACGGACATTGACTAAAGCAGAACAATTTGCCGCTGATTATTCAATCCCTAAAGCCTATGGTTCTTATGAAGAATTGCTAGCAGATGAAACAATCGATGTTGTTTATATAGCAGTGCCAAATAAACAACATGCTGAACACATTTTAAAAGCGCTCCAGTCCGGAAAACATGTGTTGTGTGAAAAAGCTATTACGATGAACGCGGCAGAATTAAAACAAGCCTTGGCAGTTGCAGAAAAAAATGACCTTATTTTAGCAGAAGCCATGACTATTTTTAACATGCCACTATACGACGAATTACGTCGCTTGATGGATGCTGGCAAATTTGGTCAGTTAAAAATGATTCAAGCACCATTTGGAAGTTACAAAGAACCCGATCCTAAAAATCGCTTTTTTAATCCTGACTTAGCAGGCGGCGCATTGTTAGATATTGGTACTTATGCGGTTTCGTTTGCTCGTTGGTTTCTCAGCTCACAGCCAGACGTTTTAGCTTCTAGCATGGTTCCCTTCTCTACTGGCGTTGATGAACAATCGGTGACATTGCTTCGGAATAAAGAAAATGAGTTGGCGACTATTTCATTAACATTCCAAGCAAAAATGCCAAAGCAAGGAATTGTTGCTTTTGAAGATGCCTATATTACCATTACAGATTATCCACGTGCAGATGAAGCGATTGTTCACTACAATGACGGTACGGTTGAGACCATCGTTTCTGGGTACTCAGCTGAAGCCATGAATTATGAAATCTACAATATGGTTGAAGCAATCAAAGGTACACAACCCAACCGCTCCTTATTTTTCACGACAGAAGTCATTGATATTTTGGACCAGATGCAAAAATTATGGCAGAATTAAAAAAAGAACTTCGGCTTTTGCTGAAGTTCTCTTTTTTATTTGTTCTCTATGGATAAATACGGTTTAACATACGTGGGAACGGAATCGCTTCACGAATGTGTTCATTACCAGTAATGAACGTAACAGCACGTTCTAAACCTAATCCGAAGCCAGAATGTGGCACAGAACCGTATTTACGTAAATCTAAATACCAGCTGTATTCTTCTTCAGATAAGCCAAACTCAGCAACTTTTTCTTTTAAATAATCATAATCAGTTGCACGCTCTGAACCACCGATAATTTCACCATAACCTTCTGGTGCAATTAAATCGGCACAAATTACAACATCTTCACGTGTTGGATGTGGTTTCATATAGAAGGCTTTAATTGCTTTTGGATAATTTAAAATGAATGTTGGAACGCCATAGTAATTTGAAATAAAGGTTTCATGTGGGCTACCAAAGTCTTCGCCCCATTCAATGTGATCATAATCATTGTTTGCTTCTTCTTTTTGTAATAACTCAATCGCATCATCGTAAGTAATACGTTTGAATGGCTCCGAAACATATTTTTCCAGTAACGCTGTATCACGTTCTAAAACATCCAATGGATATTGTTGATTTTTCAATACCGATTTAATTAAATGTTTTACGTAGGCTTCTTGAATATCTAGTGATTCTTCATGAGTTGTGTATGCCATTTCTGGTTCAATCATCCAGAATTCCGTTAAGTGACGACGAGTTTTGGATTTTTCCGCACGGAAAGTTGGTCCAAACGTAAAGACTTTTCCAAATGCCATCGCACCAGCTTCTGCATATAATTGACCTGTTTGTGATAAGAATGCTGGTTGTCCGAAGTAATCTGTTTCAAATAATTCTGTTGTGCCTTCTGGTGCTGAGCCTGTTAAAATTGGGCTATCAATTTTAATGAATCCTTGTTCGTTAAAGAACTCGTAAGTAGCACGAATAATTTCGTTACGAACTAACATGATTGCATGTTGTTTGCTTGAACGTAACCATAAATGACGATGATCCATTAAGAAATCTGTACCGTGTTCTTTCGGCGTAATTGGGTAATCTTCTGAAGCGCCAACGACTTCTAAATCAGTGATATCCATTTCATAGCCGAACTTAGAACGACTATCTTCTTTGATAACACCAGTAACCATGACTGCTGTTTCTTGTGATAAATGTTTAATTTCTTGGAATTTTTCTGTACCAGCTTCTTCACCAAAGGCTTCAATGAAGTTTGGTTTGAACACGACACCTTGGAAAAAGGCTGTCCCGTCACGTAATTGTAAAAAGGCAATTTTTCCGCTTGAGCGTTTGTTAGCAATCCAAGCGCCAATTTTTACTGTTTCTCCAACATGTTTGTTTGAATCAATAATTTGAATTTGTTCCACGTTTGTCTCTCCGTTCATTTCTTAGTTTATTCTTTTAGGCGTTGTGCTGAATTCGTTTCTTTTCTATAAAGTCGTTCATTCGCTCAATCGCTTTTTCTAACGTCATTAAATCTGTCGCATAGCTCATCCGCACATGTTCTGGTGCACCAAAGCCCTCTCCCGTTACCAGAGCAACATGCGCTTCTTGTAATAAATCTTCCACCCAGTTAGTCACGTTATCATACCCACAAATTTCTAACGTTTTTTTGACATTCGGGAATAGATAAAAGGCGCCTTCAGGTTTTATTAGCGAAACGCCTGGCAAAGCTGCTACTTTTGGATAGATATGATTCAGGCGTTTTTCAAAGGCCTGACGCATGTCTTCAACTACCGACTGTTCACCTGTTAAAGCCTCAATTGCCGCATATTGGCTAACTGCAACTGGATTACTGGTGGATTGTGAAGCGAGTTGTGTCATTGCTTGAATAATTTTTTCATCCCCGACTGCAAAACCAATGCGCCAGCCTGTCATTGCATATGTTTTGGAAACACCATTAATAATGATTGTCTGTTGACGAATTGCTTCTGAGATGGTTGCAATTGGTGTGAACCGATGTCCATTGTACACCAAACGACCATAAATATCATCTGCAATAATGAGGATATTATGAGCAACTGCCCATTCACCAATTTGGCGTAATTCTTCTTCCTTATAAATAACACCAGTTGGGTTAGATGGTGAATTTAAAATGATTGCTTTTGTTTTGTCCGTTCGTACAGCTTCTAATTGTGCGACTGACACTTTAAATGATTGCTCTTGCGTGCTTGATACAAATACTGGCTTGCCTTCTGCTAATTTGACTTGTTCACCATAACTTACCCAATAAGGGACAGGGATAATCACTTCGTCCCCAACGTTCAAAATGGCTTGAAATAATAGATACAGCGCATATTTGGCACCATCTGTCACAATAACTTGCTTGGGTTGATAACGAAGTTGATATTCTCGTTCCACATAAGAGACAATTGCTTGCTTTAATTCAGGAATGCCGCCAGAAGGTGTGTAATAACTTGCTCTTCCATCCTCAATTGAAGCAATTGCTGCTTTTTGAATATTTTTCGGGGTTACAAAATCTGGTTCCCCAACCGTTAAGCTTAAAACATCTACACCTTTTGCTTTTAATGCTTTCGCCTTGGCGGCAGCTGCTAATGTAACAGAAGGAGTCAATTGCTGTGCTCGATTTGATACGTTCATACACCTTTCACTCCCACTTTCATCAAAACCTATCTAAATTAAATATCTTTGACAACGTTGATCTCTTCGCCTTTATCAAAGCTCATAAGATAATACGTCAGTACTCCTTGATCATTTTCGGTGACCACTTCCCATGCAGGGCGCTTATCATAAAGCCCTAACGTAGCTTTCATCACCGATTCATCGGGATGGGCTTTAGCAACAATGTCTGTTATTTGTTGTTCAGTTTGACCATCTTTTTGATTTAAGACCGTGACTTTTTCTCCCGATTTAGGGACAATCACGACAATCTCTGTGCCTTTATCATTTTTGCCGGTTAAAGTAAAATACGTATTTTTGCGTGTAAACCAGTAAAATTTATCAACTGTTTCTAAATTAGCAGAAGTTTTGGCAATTGCGGTTGCTTCTTTTTTGGCTTGAGCCATTGGTTGATTGGTTCGTACAAAAAAGATAATTATTGTTACAAGAATTGCTAAAAGGATTGCCAATAGGGTTAAAAGGACAGTAATCCGTTTCTTCTCTTTCTTTTCTTCTAATTCCTCCAAAAATCCTTCCATCCTCTCTAAACTTACTGGGTCTTATTATAGCAGAAAAATAGCGGCCTTTCACAAATATGACCTAAAAATAATCAATTATTTGTTTAAAAATTCCTTTAATTCTTCTAAAATTTCAGGCATGGGCGCTTCTTTTACTGAGAGTCCCTTGGGAAACGCTTTGATTAATCGTTTGCCATATTTTGCAGTGACTAAACGACGATCCAGAATCAGCAATGCCCCTCTGTCTTCTTCAGAACGGATTAAACGGCCCAGTGCTTGTCGCAAACGTAAGGCTGCTTTCGGTACCGCTTCTTGAGCAAATGGTTGTATCCCTTCTGCTTCTAAATACGCATATTTTGCTTGCACAAGTGGTCGTTTCGGGTTTTCAAAAGGTAAACGCGTGACTATCAATAACTGTAAAGCTGTTCCTGGTAAGTCCACACCTTCCCAAAAGCTATCGGCTCCTAGCAAGACATTCGGTTTTCCATTAGAGAACCGTTTAAGAATTTTTTCACGACTGCCGCTAATCCCTTGGGCGAGGACCTCTTGTCCTTTTTCCAATAATCTCGGCTGGACTTGATGATACACGGTGGACAATAATTCATGCGAAGTAAAAAGAACCAACATCGAACGTTCCTCTTGCGCCATCAATTTTTCAATGGTATCTGAAATGTATTGACCCATTTCATAGGAAGAGGCATTTTGAATGGCTACTGCTTCTTCCGGTACATAGACTCGCGCATTTTCTGCATAGTTATATGGCGTTGGCAGGGTTTTGAACGTCACCTCTGTTAAACCTAAGCGTTGCGGTAAATACTTTTTATTGTTGCCAAACTTCAATGTGCCGCTTGTATAAATAATTCGTTCATACCGCGGATACCACTTTGTTTCAGGAAGTAAACTAGCTTCTAAGTCATGAATTTCAATCAAGCCATGGTCTTCATTTTGTGGTAAATATTCTTTTACCCAACGTGGACGCCAATCATCAAGATAAATGGTAAAACAGTGGTGAATACGTTCAATTTCATCAAAAAATTGAAACAAGCGAACAAAAACGATGCGATCAGCCAAACTAAAGGTTTCCAACTGACTCATAATTGTTTGCTGTAACTTACTTTGAATAGTTAACAGCTCCTGCAGTAAAAGCTGGAGCGTTTGACTATGTTTTTCTCCCGCAGCAGATAAATAATCAATACGTTCTTTGGTTAAAAGCAACTCCTGATGGTCTATTCGCTTCTGCGTTTTACTAAATAAACGATGCAATTCAAAAAGAAAATCTTGCCATTCATCCACAAAATCCAATAAACCTTGCTGATAAATTTTTACAAGCCGCTGCTCTTCAGAAAACTGTTGAAAAATTTGCTGTAAAGCAACAAAAAGTTGTTCTTTTTCAATAAAATGCGTGACTTGTTTTTTTAGTATCACACTGTTTACTCGTTCGCTTGCCATCCGACTAGCGATGTCTGGTAAATGATGTGCTTCATCAATAATTAGCCACGGACTTTCAGGTAATAACGGTTGTTTTCTTAGCGACTCTTGCGCCAAAAATGCATGATTAACAATCAACACGTTACTTTGAGCGACTTTTTTATACAGATGTCTTAAAAAGTCAACTTCATAAAGTTCATCTTTTTTTGAAAGAAAATCCAATCCGCGATGTGTAACTTCTTTCCAGAATAAATGATTTAAATTCGTCAATTGTAGTTCATCTAAATCGCCCGTTTCTGTTTCTAGCAACCAGACGAGAACGCCCATTTGATAAAGAGCGTATTGTTTTTGCGGAGTTGGCTGATTCAACGTTGTCTTAAAGCGTTGTAAATCAAGATAGTGTCGATGGCTTTTAATAACAATGCCTCGTAATTTCCCTTGGCAGATTTGATTGGCTAACGGTAAATCTTTTTCCACTAATTGATTTTGTAAAACAATCGAAACTGTTGAAATGATGACTGGTTTTTCTGGCGTTGCTAAATAGCTCATCGGCAACAGATAGCCTAATGTTTTTCCCGTTCCAGTCGCTGCTTCAATAAATAAATCTTTTGTCGTTCCTTCTGTAAAATGATCATAGACTAAATTCATCATCCGACTCTGTTCCGCACGATAAGCGAAACGTTCGCCAAACAGTTTTTCTTTGGCTTTTTTAGTTTTGGGATACGTGCTAGTCTGATAGAACGTTTCTTCAAAAAGAGGAACTTCTTTTTTGCGTAAAGCAATGCCACTGACCACTTGATAAGCTGGATTTAATGGTGTGACTTGTTTTTTCATTTGTTCATACGTTTGTTGAATAAAAGTACTGGTTTCCCGCGCTGTCTGTTGACTTAATTCCGCAATTTTTTCCATAGTGACTAATGGTAAAGATTTCATTTTTTCTTGAATTAATAACAAAAGTTCGGCTGTAACCTGCGCATCACTATCTGCTTGATGGGGATTCTCATGAGACAAACCTAAGCTTTCCGACAAATCACTTAAACGGAAACTTTTTTCTGTCGGTAAAAAAATCTGTGCCAATTCCACTGTATCAATGGCTGGAATGGTAAGTGGCGGCGTGCCACACCGTACCAGTTCACGAGCTAAAAAATTATAATCAAAGTGGACGTTATGCGCCACAAAAATAGTATCTTCCAGATAATGATAAATTGTATGTGCTACATCTTCAAAATAAGGCGCTTTTTGAACTTGCGTATTACTAATCCCCGTTAAACTTTGAATTTGTTTTGGTACTACTTGATTGGGATTCACATCTGTCGCAAAGTTCGCAATAATCTTTCCATCTTGAACGAGAACGCATCCAAACTGAATGATCCGATCACTTGTAGGATCTGTTCCAGTCGTTTCAAGGTCAACTACTGCATACACTTGTTTGTCTTTCAATGACTTCACGCCTTTCATTCATCTTTGAAAATTATACTACAATTTATAGGATTTTCACTAGTATTTCAAAAATTCTCTTGAAATCTTTTCCAGAAATAATAAGAAAGAGCCTGAAACAAAAATCCAAAGTGATTTTTGTTTCAGGCTTAAAAGCTGATAAACTGAATGGTTTTGTCTTACCTTCTCCTAAATAAACGATTAATAACAGTCAAGGATTTTCTGCATATACTGGTTTAATTGCCCATAGCCTTCCAATTCTCTGATTACTGGGAGCGGACAACGAACCTTTTTATTAAATAGTGTCCGCTTTTCAACATATTCTGTAACTTCGTCTAAAAATTTATCTAATCCTTTTTCTAATTTCATACAACTTAACTGATTGCAAATTCGCACGTCTCCTGCCTTTTTCTTTTGAACTTGTTTAAATGATTGTGAGAATGCTTTTGCTTCAAACATTTGTGCTTCTAACTGTCTTTTTTCAATCGTTATTTTCGGTACTGCTTGATTTCCATCAGTATCCTCTAACTGGCGACTCATAAAGCGACGATAAATTTCCTCTTCTAATTCGTCCAATTGTCGTTGAAAGTCCGCAGGAATTGTCCGACTTGATGAATTTTCTTTCTCACTTTCCATAGAGACAGCTTCTTTTTCTGGCTTCTGCTCCTCTTCTTTTTCGGCAGACTTATCCACTGAATTTAGCGAGCTTTTTTCTGTTTCTTGTGGAAAAGTAAATAAAGGTTTTGCCGCGGTACTCTGCTGGTTTTCTTGTTTTTTTTCTGGCAGCGCTTCTTTAATTGGCGCTGGTTCAGATAACACTGGTTCTTTCGCTGGTTCTTCAAGCACTAGTTTGTTAACGGGAAGCACTGCTTCACTTGTTGCTACAGTTGTTTCACCTTCTTGATTTTCCCGATTATCAGGCGAGAGATTGACGTCTGGTTGTTCCAGATTAGTATCCTCTGATACTTTCAGCGATGCCTGTTCTGCGGCTATCACAGGAGAAGCTCTTTTCAAATGGATCGTTTTTATTTGTCTAGAAATGACGGGATTTCTCGTTTGATTAACGGCTTCATTTAAGGAGGCTAAATTTTCTTTTAAAAGTGTCAACATTTCACGTAAGACAGCAATTTCACCAGCTAATTCCGTTAATTGATTTTCTTGCGGCACTACTTGCACATTGGTTTCATTCATACGGACTATTTTTTTATTTTTAGTTGTCGGTATTTCATACATCCATTGTTTCAGTGCGGATCGTAAGTCACGAGTGGTCGGCTCAAAGCTTCCAAAATAAACAGTGTAGTACATTAACTCCGTTTCAACATAGACATAAATCTTTTTAACAATTAACTCTTCAAACTGTTCTGATTCATCCCAACTTTCACATAAAGCCTCAAAAAATTGTTCCCCTTCTGCTAAATTTTGGTACTCTTTCGCTAAATAAAGCTTGCGAATTAAGTAAAAATTATACGGTGTTTCAACATTATCCGCATAAATTTCTCGTCCTAAAAAATCTGGATTCGTTTCTTTACAAAGAAAGACCGTTTTCTCTTCTGGTTGTGTTTCAAGTGTTTTAGTCATGAGGTTCACTTCCTTTTTCTCCGTTAATAACCATTTTTTAATGATAGATACCTTTAGTATACAGGAGAAATTCTTCTGATTTTCTCATATTTTTAAGAGACAATAGAAATTTTAGAGAAAAATCGACAGAAAAAAAACGTGAGACAAACAGTCCTATTGACCATTTATCTCACGCAAAATACTTAAACTGACTATTTTATCCTTGAAACATGCAACCAATTATTCTGCTGAATCAATTGGCAAAATCGTGTCTTTTTTCTCGCGACGTGCAATTGCTGGTAAAATCATTCCTAATAGAATTAAGACGATTGGTGTCACAATGTTAGAAGCTAATTGGAACAACCAGCCTTGAGGGTCTGAGGCATACTCAAATTTAGGCACCATTCCTAGGATACAAGCAAAGGCTGTAAATAGGAAACACCAAAGACCAAACACAAAACCAATTTTAGGATTTTTAACAAATTTATATTCTGAATTAAATTGTTTGTATGCTTTGTTTAGAAGCATATAGGCAAAGAAGACCCACAAGTAACGCATTGGCATAACTACAGAATTTAAGTTAGTTAGCCATTTAACCACTTCGTTCATGTCCTTCAACCCAAACATTGGTAAAGCGATAATAATACTTACTAAAATACCTGTTAATAAGTAACCATTAATTAACGTACCTTTTTTCGTACGTTTACGTAACCAACTTGGAACAAATTCTGGATCTGCTTCAGCTAAAAGAATTTTCAGTGGAGCATCAATTGAAAAGGCTAACGCAGCCACTTGACCCACTGTATTCGTTAACGCATAAACAATCATTAAGAGATTACCGACACCATAATACGCGCCTAATTTTTGGAAGGCACTATAGGCACCATTTGCCATTAAATCTTTAGGAATATTGTCACTTGAGAATAACATTCCCATTGCAAATGAACCTAAAACAGCCGATAAACCAACCATTGCTGCTAGGAAAATCATTCCTTTAGGGAACTCTTTGGCTGGATTTTTAGTTGCATTTACGTAAGGAGAAATTTTTTCAGCGCCACCTACCGCAAAAACTAACATTGATACGGTTGTAAAATAACTAAAATCAAATTTAGGAATGTAGGTGCTGACTTGTGACATGTTTGGCGTCGCAAATTCAACCGTTGAATTAATAAATGGTGCGCCTACCGCTAATAAAATGAATAAAATAGACATCACAAACATGGCGGTTCCAGCTAAACCACCAATAACTTTTAAGGTGGTTAACCCTTTTGTTGATAATAACAAGAAAACCAAGAAAATTATTAATGAAATAAATGATACCGTTACAATTGGCATCGTATTGACTAAGTTTCCATTCCCTTGAACTGCCCAACCTAAGGCAATTAAAATTGCTTGTGGTTTTTGTGCCAAGTAAGGAATGTGCACTACCCAATAAGTCCATGCTGCATAATAGGCTAGACGTTTAGTACTGGTATTTTGCACCCACGAACTAACCCCACCATTACTGTCTTTAAATGTTGAACCTAACTGTCCTACGATTAACGCATAGGGAATAAAATATAAAACTAAAATCAAAAGCCATGAAGTGACTACTGAAATCCCTTGTTGTGCATAATTATTCACAACATTTCCAAGACCCCAGACCATGTTAAAGGCAATTAACCCGACGGTAAACCATCGTAATTGCTTTTTGTCCATATAACCAATTCCTTTCTTATTAAAAAAATAAAGCTCTTCATTTATCATAAGCATTTTACTTTTTATGCACAAGCTCAACATAATTAAATAAAGATGGCTTTTTAATAAGTAATTAAAACGCTTCTAGCAATGATTTTCTAATTTGTTTGATGACTAAAAAAGGCCGGTGAATAAGTTGCTTCACCAGCCTTTTTCTAAGAGATTTTTCTTTTATAACATATCAAATAATGATAATTGGTTTTCATCTGGCAAGTCTTTTAAGACACCATTTTCATTCATGTATTCAATTAACGTTTTAGAAACTTTGCCTCGTGTTGCCAAATCTTCTTTCGATAAGAACGGTTGCTCTTCTCGCGCAGCAACAATGGCTTTCGCTACGTTGAGGCCTAAACTTGGCACTGCTCGGAAAGGTGCAATCAAGGTATCCCCTTCAATCACAAAATTTTCAGCATCTGATTTGTACAAATCAATCATGCCAAATTTATAGCCCCGTTCCAACATTTCATTACATAATTCTAAAACCGTTAATAAGTTTTTCTCTTTAGTGGAGGCGTCCATCCCTTTGTCCGTAATTTCTTTCATTCGTGCTTTCACAGCTTCTTTCCCTTGTGACATTGCCACTAAGTCGAAGTCATCCGCCCGAACGGAGAAAAACGCACAGTAATATAAGATTGGGAAATAAACTTTAAAGTAAGCGACCCGCAACGCCATTAATACGTATGCTGCCGCATGGGCTTTCGGGAACATATATTTAATTTTAGAACAAGAATCAATATACCAGTCAGGGACGTTGTTTTCTTTCATCGCATTTAAATACGTATCCCGTAGTTCATCAGGAATCTTATTCCATTGTCCTTTACGTACCGTTTCCATAATCTTAAAGGCCATCCCACTGTCCAAACCAGCATGAATTAAATAAACCATGATATCATCCCGACAACCAATTACTTCAGCAAGATTGGCTTCGCCACGGCGAATCAACTCTTCTGCATTCCCTAGCCACACATCGGTTCCGTGAGACAGTCCAGAAATTTGAAGTAATTCTGCAAAAGTTGATGGATGGGTCTGTTCTAACATACCTCGAACGAAACGTGTCCCAAATTCAGGAATTCCTAAAGTTCCTGTTTTAGAATAAATTTGCTCTGCATCCACACCTAGAACATCAGGTCCTTCAAAAATACGCATCACTTCTGGATCGTCTGTTGGGATGGTTTTTGGCTCAATCCCAGATAAATCTTGTAACATCCGAATCACGGTCGGATCATCATGTCCTAGAATATCAAGTTTTAAAATATTATCGTGAATGGAATGGAAATCAAAGTGCGTCGTTTTCCATTCTGCCTCTTGATCATCTGCAGGGTATTGGATTGGCGTAAAGTCATAAACATCCATGTAATCAGGAATTACAATAATACCGCCGGGATGCTGCCCAGTCGTCCGTTTAACCCCTGTTGAACCTTTGGCTAAGCGATCAATTTCAGCACCACGCAAATGTAAATTATGATCTCTTTCATATCCTTTAACAAAGCCATACGCTGTTTTGTCGGCTACTGTACCAATGGTTCCTGCCCGGTAGACATATTCTTCACCAAAAAGAACTTTCGTGTAGTTATGGGCTTCGGCTTGATAA
This sequence comes from Enterococcus sp. AZ119, assembly GCF_050546175.1. NCBI lineage: Bacteria > Bacillati > Bacillota > Bacilli > Lactobacillales > Enterococcaceae > Enterococcus > Enterococcus sp. AZ119. Next base: position 1,919,243 of record NZ_CP172951.1, read on the forward strand.
TCGCCAGAAAAGTTCAAATCGATATCGGGAACTTTGTCGCCATGAAACCCTAAGAACGTTTCAAAAGGAATGTCGTGACCATCTTTAAACAATCGAGCGCCACATTTTGGACAGGCTTTTTCAGGCATATCAAACCCTGAACCATAGGAACCATCTTCATAGAACTCAGAATATTGACACTCAGGACAATAATAATGTGGCGCTAAAGGATTTACTTCAGTAATCCCTGTCATTGTCGCAACAAAACTCGAACCGACAGAGCCCCGTGAACCAACTAAATAGCCGTCTTCATTACTTTTATGCACCAGTTTTTGAGAAATTAAATAAATGACCGAGAAACCATTCCCGTTAATCGAATTCAGTTCCTTTTCTAACCGTTTTTCGACAATTTCTGGTAAAGGATCGCCATACAATTCGCGCGCACGATTGTAGCTTAAATCAGTGATCTCTTGTTCAGACCCAGGAATTTTTGGCGTATACAAATCGTCTTTTACTGGAATAACTTCTTCACATAAATCAGCGACTTTGTTGGGATTTTCTACTACAATTCGCTTAGCGACGTCTTGTCCTAAAAATTGAAATTCCGTTAACATTTCATCGGTGGTTCTGAAATGAACCTTTGGTAAACTATGGCGATTTAACGGATTAGCGCCGCCCATAGACCCGACTAAAATTTTCCGATAGATGGCATCTTCTTCATTTAAATAATGAACATTTCCAGTGGCGACAACCAGCTTGCCAAGTTCGTCACCGATTTTCACTAGATTACTAATAATTTCTTCCAAATCTGCTTCATTTTTCACCAATTCTTGTTCAATTAATGGCGCGTAAACTGGTTTGGGCATAACTTCAATATAATCGTAGAATTTGGCACGATTTTTTGCTTCTTCGACACCTTTTTGCATCATTGCTTCAAAAATTTCGCCGTTTGAACATGCGGAACCGATTAAAAGCCCTTCTCTTAACTTCGATAATTGCGAACGAGGAATCCGTGGTACTCGGAAAAAATAATCTACATTGGACATCGAAATCAATTTAAAAAGATTTTTTAATCCTGCTTGAGTTGTTGCTAAAATCGTTGCATGGAAAGGTCGAGCTCGTTTGTATGAGTCTCCTTCGCCAATATGACGATTCAAATCATCATGGAAATGCATATCATGATTCTCTTTCGCTTCTTTTAAGAAAATCCAGCACAAATGACCTGTTGATTCCGAGTCATAGATGGCGCGGTGATGTTGTTCTAAGTTGACGCCAAATTTTTTCGATAAGGTATTTAGACGATGGCTTTTGAAATGTGGATACAAGAATCTGGATAATTCTAATGTATCGATGACGGGATTAGCCGCTTCAGGTATTCCATGTTTGCCATAACTTGTATTTAAGAACCCCATATCAAAAGAAGCGTTGTGGGCCACTAAAATAGTTCCTTCTGAAAACTCTTTAAACATGCGTAAAACTTCTTCTTCGGACTTTGAGCCGCGCACCATTTCATCTGTAATCCCAGTTAAATTGATCGTCGTTTGAGATAATGGATGACCAGGATCAATAAACTGCTCAAAAGTCTCAATGACATTTCCTTTGTGCATTTTGACAGCGGCCAATTCAATAATTGTATCATAAACAGCGGAAAGCCCCGTTGTTTCCACGTCAAAGACCACATAGGTAGCATCTGTTAATTCAATATGTTCTTCGTTGTAAGCAATAGGTACACCATCATCAACAATATTGGCTTCCACGCCGTATAAAATTTTAACGCCTGCTTTTTTACCTGCAGCATGGGCATCAGGAAACGCTTGGGCTCCGCCATGATCCGTAATTGCGATGGCCTTGTGCCCCCATTTCCCCGCTTGCGCCACCAAGTCACCGACTTTATTGGTCGCATCCATTGTACTCATGTTACTATGCATGTGTAATTCTACACGTTTTTCACCTTCAGGCGCGTAGTCTTTTCTTGGCGCATGGGCGACTTCCATCAAATCTTGAGCATTCATGACTAAATCACGCATGAAGGTATCTTCTTGTACACTACCACGAACACGAATCCAACTTTGTGGTTGAATCGCATCAAAAACTTGTTCATCTTTTTCCCCATTCGAAAATTTCTTCACCACGAAAGAGGAAGTATAATCAGTTATTTTCAAAATTAAAATTTTTCGTTTAGAACGCAATTCACGCACTTCTTTATCAAAAATAAAGCCTTCAATCGTTATCCGACGTTCTTCTTCCAGTATATTTCCCATTGGCATAATGGGTTCATCATTGGGAATATTCCGACCTAAACGAATTGGACCATCAAACGCAGGCGCTTGTTGTTGTTTTTCTTTTTTCATTTGTTCATGTTTAACAAGCGATTCAGCAGCTTGTTGTTGAAAGGCTGCGGCTTGTTCTAATTTTTGCTCTTCAAACTTTTTCAGCACTTCTGCAGCTTGCTGTTGATCCATTTTTGGTTCAATATGAAATTTAGGAAACCCGTAAGAGAAATAAAGTTCCTCAATAATTGGTAAATATTGTTGCTTCAAATAAGGAATAACTGCTTCATTATCAACAGGTAAGATAATTTTCCGATCTTCAAATTGTGGTGTCTGTGTTTTTAAGACTTTCTGAACTAACGGTGTATTGCATTGACTATTTAACAAGGCCAACTGCCAATAATCCGTTAATTGTTCCTCTGTAAATGTTGTCTGATTTGTGGTTATTTGAACGGAAACCTGCGCAATTTGTTGAAAAGCTAGTTCCAATTGTTGCATAAATGTTTGATATAGCATCACTGGCATCAATTCATCAAAACTTAAATGAAATTCCCATAAGCGACTTTGTTGGTGAACAATGACCTTGTCAATCCGGCCATTTTGAATTAAGGGATGTTCTTTCGCTGTGTCATCTAACTGAATTTGCGTCATCAGTTTATCAAATAAATCGCGTGCTTTTTCTGTCACAAAATGAACCTCCTTCTATCATTGAAAAAAGGCCCTCAGACAAATCTGTCAAGTGCCTTTTTTCGGTTTCTCTGCATTCGCTTCTCTATTAAGTATACTCGTTTTTTGTAAAAAAACAATCTTGTTTCTTTTCTAAAAAGAGCTAAGAAGAGCTTGAAGCAAAAATCACTTTAGATTTTTGCTTCAAGCTTAAACGCTGATAAGTGGCGGAAACAGTTTATCCTAATCATTCTGTCCGCCCTTTTCATTATTATTCCACTTCTGATGTTGTGTTCATCAAAATAGAAAGTGTACTTTCTAATTCTTCTTTGCGTACTTCCAACATTTCACCAGTACGTTTGATTTTGACTTCTACCACACCATCGACTGCTTTTTTACCGACTGTGATACGGATTGGACAACCAATTAAATCAGCATCAGCAAATTTTACGCCTGCGCGCTCATTGCGGTCATCAACTAATACTTCGTAGCCCGCTTCGGTCATCATTGCTTCAACTTCTTGTGATAGTTTTGTTTGGTACTCATCTTTCACATTCATTTGGACCACGTGTAAATCAAATGGCGCAATTCCTGTTGGCCAATTAATACCGCGCTCGTCTGCATTTTGTTCAACGATTGCTGAAAGTAAACGACTAACGCCGATGCCATAGCAACCCATGATCACTGATTTTTCACGACCGTTTTCATCTAAAACTGTTGCGCCCATAGCATCACTATAACGCGTTCCTAATTTAAAGATATGACCAATTTCGATTCCTTTAGTAAAGGCTAAGACACCATTGCCATCAGGAGAAGGATCGCCTTCTTGAACAAAGCGTAAATCTTCGTAACTAATTGGTTGGAAATCACGATCTGGATTTACATTTGTCAAATGATAGCCATCTTCGTTAGCTCCAACAATGGCGTTGGCTAAATCTTGAACGGCTAAATCTGCATAAATTTTAACATCTTCGGAAACATTGACTGGACCAATTGAACCAAAGCCCGCTCCTAAGACACGGCGAGCATCTTCTTCTGTTGCTTCATCTAAGAAATCAGCGCCTAAGAAGTTTTTCAATTTGACGTCATTGACATCATGATCGCCACGAACCAAGACCATTACTGGCTCTTCATCGGCAATAAATAGTACTGATTTAATAATACGTTGTGGCTCAACTTCAAAGAAGTTTGCCACTTCGGCAATTGTACCCACTTCTGGTGTTGCAATTTTTTCTAAATCTAATTGTGTTTCATGTGATTTTTTCGGCGTATAAAGACTTGTTGCCATTTCTAAATTGGCAGCATAATCACTTTCTGTTGAATAACAAATAGTATCTTCCCCAATTTCAGAAATCGCCATAAATTCTTTAGAATCTTTACCACCCATGGCACCACCGTCCCCAATAATGGCACGGAATTCTAGTCCACAGCGTTCAAAAATGCGTGAGTAAGCTTTTTCGTAATCACGGTATGATTGATCTAAACTAGCTTCATCGGCATGGAAAGAATAGCCATCTTTCATGATAAATTCACGGCCTCTTAATAAGCCAGAACGTGGGCGTTTTTCATCACGATATTTTGTTTGAATTTGGTATAAATTCAAAGGTAATCGTTTGTAAGAATTAATTTCATCACGAATTAATTCTGTGAAGGTTTCTTCATGCGTTGGGCCTAAGATATAGTCACGGTCATTGCGATCTTTTAAGCGATACAAGTTAGGTCCATAAGTTTCATAACGGCCTGATTCTTTCCAAAGTTCTGCTGGTAATAACGCAGGCATTAACATTTCAACTGCATCAATTTTCTCAAATTCTTCTCGCATAATCGTTTTTAATTTTTCTAAAACACGATTGGCTAAAGGTAAATAAGAATAGATCCCTGCAGCGACTTGACGAATATAGCCTGCGCGCAACAGAATTTGATGACTTAAGACTTCTGCATCATTTGGTACTTCTCTTAACGTTGGAATTAACATTTTTGACTGTTTCATTAAAACTCTCCTCTATTTTAAAATCAACTATTTTTGATTTCTTTACACACTTTTTTACTTAAGCTTTCTCCTTAAAAGAAAAAGCGTTGAATATCGTTCCAAGTAACTAACACCATTAACACCATGACAAACCCAAAGCCAATTAACGTAATGATGCCTTCTTTTTCAGGACTAATTGGTTTTCCACGTACGCCTTCAATAATGTTTAAGACAATTTTCCCGCCATCTAAAGCTGGGATTGGCAACAAATTAATAATCCCTAAGTTCATTGACAACATGGCCATTAAGAATACAACTGTACTTACTCCAGCATTGGATGCTTCTTCCGATAACTTAAACATCATGACTGGCCCACCTAGTTTGTTTAAACTAAAGCCTGTGAATAGTGAGCCGAGTGCTTTAAAAATCTGTGTCGTACTATTTAAAGTATCCTGAATACCGCCCATCAATTTTGACGGTAAATCGGTTTTCATATAAGGATAAACGCCGACTTTACCAATCGTTTGTTTTTCCACTTTTTGTTTTTCTGGTGTCACTGTTAGTTGCTCTTCTTTGCCGTTACGCTCAACTACGAACGTTAACGGCTTTTCGGGGTTCTTCTGCACAATGGTTGTAAAATCTTCGTATTTTTTGATTTTTTGATTATTAATCGATAAGACTTTATCATTTTCTTTCAACCCAGCTTCTGCGGCTGGGCCATTAGGAATCACTTGTCCAATTTGATTCGTGTTTAAATCAGTGACGCCTCCTTGTAGAAAGACCGCTAACGTAAACAGAATAAACCCTAAGATAAAGTTATTCATGGGTCCCGCAAAGTTCGTCAAAATGCGTTGCGATAATTTCGCTGATTGAAATTGAACGTCAAGTGGCGCAATCCGCACCTCGGTTCCATCACTTTCAATAATCGTTGCATCATGGTCAACTTTATAAACGGTTTCTTCTTCCTCGTTTCCATTGACATAGCCCTTGATGAATAATTCTTTTTCAAGATCAAAATCAACGACTTCCATCGGAATACTATGAGGTAATTGTACTTTTTTACTTGTATTAATTTTAACCACATTACCCACGGCATTTAACTCAACAGATAGAGGCATACCTGGTGTGATTTCTGTCATGTCTTCGCCCATCCCAGCCATTCGCACATAGCCACCAATCGGCAATAAGCGAATCGTATAAGTGGTGCCATCTTTTCCACGATGCGCAAAAATCTTTGGTCCCATTCCGATTGCAAACTCACGAACTAAAATACCCGCTCGTTTTGCAAAATAAAAGTGACCAAATTCATGTACGAGGACAAGAATACCGAAGACAATAATGAATGTGATAATTGTTTTCATAGATGTCCTTCTTCCTTCATTCACTGACGTTCAGTGCTTTTTATTATTACATGGGAAAGTCTCGTAAAACTTGCTCTGTTCCCTTCCCGATAAACCAGTGCAACTGTTTACTGAGAACAGTCGCCACTGTTAGTGAACAAATCTTTCCTTATGTAAGACAAGTTTTATTTTAGCATATTCACTCATAAATAACCATTGGACTTGACCACTTCGCCTAGATATTTTGTGTTTTTTTAGAAAACTCTATAAATGAGAGGAATTGATTACTACGACCAGTATTTTTTTAAAGACCTTCAACAATAGTAGCTAACTTTAGACCATAAACTTTTCCGACAGTTTGTCGTATTTTATCAACACGCTGATTGACATGTGCTACCATGAAAGTATTAATAGTAATTTTAGGGGGAATGAATCAATGTATGGAGAATTACATGGTAAAGTGGCCGTTGTCACTGGTGCAGCTACGGGTTTAGGATTATTTATTACTCTGCGTTATATCTTAGAGGGCATGAATGTTGTTGCTGACTATGTCGGTGAGCTGCCTAAAGAATTTGAAGATGTCCAAGCCAAGCACGCAGACCGCGTAAAATTCGTGAAGGCTGATGTCTCTAATGAAGAAGATATTAAAGCGTTAGCTGAAACCGCTTTAAAAGAGTTTGGTCATGTTGACATTTGGGTAAATAACGCCGGTGTGGAGGCTTCTTTTCCGACAATTGATATGCCATTAAAAGAATGGCAACGTGTCATTGATGTCAATTTAAACGGTGTCTTTTTAGGTTCTAGAGAGGCACTCCGAATATTTAGAGATCAAAAAATCAAAGGGTCAATCATTAATATGTCCTCCGTTCACCAAAGAATTCCTTGGCCAACGTTCGCCCACTATGCGGCAAGTAAAGGCGCAACCGAAATGTTCACGAAAACAATCGCTTTGGAATATGCGGAATATGGTATTCGTGCCAACTGTATTGCGCCTGGAGCGATTAACACACCTATTAATGCTGAAAAATTTTCCGATCCCGAACAGTTAAAACAAACAACGAGCATGGTTCCTATGGGCATTATTGGTAAACCAAATCAAGTAGCTGCTGCGGCCGCTTGGTTAGCTTCTGATGAATCCTCATACGTAACTGGAACAACACTCTTTGTAGATGGCGGGATGTCTCTATACCCTTCGTTCCAACACGGAGCTGGTTAAAAAGTAGTCTGCAACAAAATTCTCTATGAATTTTTGTTGCAGACTTTGTACTATCACACACAAAATCTATTCAGGAGGCTTACCATGAAACTAGTCAAAAATGTTCTTTTAATTTTAATTGGTTTAGTTATTATCGGGATTGGCGCATCCACTTTAAGAGTGGCAGGTTTAGGAGTTGATCCTTTCACTGCTATGAATATCGGACTTTCTTCAATGTTTGGTATGCAATTAGGCATTTTTCAAATTATTGTCAATGCGTTTATTTTATTCTATGTCTATTTAAAAAACAAAAAAGCCATTGGTCTAGGAACTATTTTAAATATGCTTTTAGTAGGAATTTTGATTCAACAGATTTCTACTTGGCTTCAACCTTACGCCAATAGTTTAGGAGGCTCAACAATTGGCAAACTACTTTCTTTATTCGTCGGAGTCCTGATTTTTACATTTGGCTGCGCCTTATACATGGCTACAGATCAAGGCGAGTCCCCTTATGATGCGATTGCGCCAACCATCTGTCAACAAATCAACAAACCTTACGCTTCTGTTCGAAAAGCACAAGATTTGTTGGTCCTATTAATTGGCTTTATTGCTGGTGGTCCAATTGGGATTGGTACAATTATTTGTGCATTTGGAGCTGGCCCACTTATTAGTTTCTGGAACAAGTTACTTCAACCTTTAGTAAAATAATTTTTTAACTAAAATATAAGAAAAAGCGATGACTCCATAGAGATTTTCTTCTCGAGTCATCACTTTTTTATTTGTGCTTCTTTGAAGAAGCATGATTAGTATGTTTCTTGTTTGGATTTCCGTTGTTATTTTGGTTGATTATTTTGTTGGTAGAGTGAAAAACTAGCTGACAGAGCCTTCCAGCAAAGGGTTAGTTTTTTTAAGAGCTTCTGATAAGCTCTAATCGTTGGTATGACAGCATTATTCTTTTTCTTAGAATGTTGTGAAATACCAGTGATTTTTTTCAATTGTAGTTAGTTTTGATTTAGTTTCAAACCGTTTCAACTATAAAAATATGGATACTTTTGGATAGTTTTTAGTAAGAAAAATGCGAGCTAAACGAATAACTATAACAAAGTCAGTTTTCATGAATAAATTAATTACGACAAAAGAGTTATTTACAAACAAGAACGTACGTTTTTATAATAAACCTAGTGTTACAGTTTAAGTGCAACACTAAATTATTCTACTTGAAAGGACGATAAGTATTTGTTATTGATTTAAATTCTTTAAGCGAAATAATTTTATTGTCGTTCACTTTGAAAAGAGTAACACCAGTAAAATAATGCTCCTCGCCTTTATATTTGTACTTTTTGAATTTGTACATTTCTTCCCCTTTCAATGTGTTCAATTGTTTTATAGTACAATTATACTAAATGATATCACCGATAAAAAAGCCAATAGCCCGCACATTGCCATCACTGGACCCACTGTAAACGGAAAATCTTACTTGGCAAAGTTCATTTTCTTCCTCTCCGTTTTAATGAATGGAAAAGGCTTGTACGTTGACCCTAAATCTGAGTTTTTTAATCGGATTATGGAGGTGATCAATCATCCACTTTATTACGATTCAATTCTCAAAAACTCAAGCAGATGGAAAAACAGTCACTTACACTAATCCTATAGCTATCAACATAGGCTATGATTATCGTTATGCGTATGGCAATATGTTTTATGCTCAAATTGTTAAACAATACATCACTTCTATTTCCAACAACAATAGTCAAGGGAATTCAGCTATTGTAAAAGCAGCACTTAAAGAATTGAATGAAGGAATACATAAGGGTGGAACGAAATATTGGCAATGGTATGGCTTTAATGGACGTGTAGAATGGTGCGCTATTTTTGTTTCTTATAATGCTGAAAAAGCTGGAGTTAAAATGGAACATTTTGCCTATTGCCCAACTAGTATTGAAAATTTTAAAGCGAATAACCAATGGTTTAGGAAAGGAAGTTTGCCTAAAAATGGGAATATCATCTTTTTTGATTGGGATGGTGATTCTATCAGTTATTACGTTGGGATTGTTGAGAAAGTAGAAAATGAAGTTGTTTACACAATTGAAGAGAATTCAGGAAACAAAATTGCTAAACTAAGTTATGAAAAAATAGCCCTTATATCATGGGTTATGGTATTCCGTAAACAGCATATCTTTCTGAATAAATGTTTGATAATTTCAACATTTTTTAGTATCAATATCCTTTTACTCTAATAATTCCCAATTCAATAGCTTGAATAATTGCAGAAATGGTTGAATTTACCTCTAGCTTATTATTTATGGATACAAGATGATTATTTACTGTTCTTCTACTGATATGAAGTTGTTCTGCTATCTCCTGCTGCTTAAAACCTTCTGCAGCACATTTTAGTATCTCTTTTTCTCGTTTACTAAGAACATCTAATGTACTTTGGCACTTGGGTAGCAGATCAGTTCCATGATGTATTTTTTGTAAATCATCATACAATTCTTCAATTGTTACATTTTTATTTAATAGTCCCCATGCTCCAGATTTTATTGCTTCATTCTTGTATTCAATTAAATCAAAACCTGATAAAAAAACTATTTTTTGATTTGGAAATTTTCCAATAATTTCTTTAGATATTTCAAATCCACTTAACTCTCCAATATGGATATCCAATAATGCTAAATCTGGTTGCTCATTTTTTAGTTTATTTAAAAAAAATTCTGGATTAGTAAAACTAGTAATTGAGACATCCATTGGTTGAAATGCAATTTCAAGACTTTTAGAGAAAAGTGCATGATCGTCTAATAAATATACTTTCATGAATCTATATCCTCCTTTGCAATCGGTAAAGTTATTGTAAATTTTGTACCATGTGGATTTACAGATGATACTCTCATTTTTCCATTTAATGAATTAACCTCTTGATTTATTGATAGAATACCAAAATGTTTATTTTCAAATCCTCTAAGTTTTATTTTGCTATAATCAAAGCCTGTGCCATCATCTTGTACAATACATTCTATATAAAAGTCCCTTTGAATGAGATAAACACAAACTACTGTTGCTCGAGAGTGTTTTAGAGCATTAGTTATTAACTCTTGTATAATTCGATAAATATGAAATTTCTCTTCTTTTTTTAGATGCATTTCTTGTGGACAATAAAAATGAACAAATATAGATTCTTGTCCCTCATTGAATTTATCACAAAGAATTCGAATGCTTTGCGACACAGGCACTGTTTCAATCGTCGAAGGATATAATTCAAATATCTTGTCTCTAAAAGTTTTATTTAAAGTATCAAAAGTTTCTAATACTAATTTCTTTGTTTCTACATTTTCAGTAGACATAGATTCGATTAGTTTTTTTAAAGCCAAAATATTTTGTAAAACATTGTCATGAATAAAAAATGAAAAATCTTTATGAAAATTTTGCACCATGTTTAAATATTCATAATTCACGTATTCATCATAAGATAAACTTTCTATTTTTAATGATTCTTGTTTAATATCATATAAGCGTTCATTTTCAATAATTATTTTACCAGCAACACCAACTAAATCATATATTTCTTCATGTTTCATACTCGCCAAGTCAAAGTCTTTTTCTCTATCTATGAGTAACCAACCTAAAATTTGTTTATTCTCAAAAAAAGTGAATTTTCTATATTTATTGTTGTGATAATGGAATATGTTAGAGTCGCGTTCAAATTCAGCAATAATTTTATTCGTTAAAATCAGTTTAGAAAATTCTCCTGAGCTAGACAAAATATATGGTTGGTATTGATCTTTCCAAACCATTAAATAACTATTTATTTCGTAATGTTGCAAAAAGATTGTACTAATTAAAGTACTTACTGAAGACAAAGTCTTTTCTTTACTGATAGTTTGTACAAAATCGATCTTTTCTTTTTGGAAATCTTTCTTTCTTTGTTGAATTCGGCTCACCTCAATACTACTCAAATACCAATTCTTCAAATAAAGGATAAACAAAATCAGACAATAAAAAATAGAAATAAAATAGATATCAAGTATTGATAATCGAAGAAAATAAAAATTAATAATGAAGAAGATTCCTATACAAATAATATGGATAACTAAATTTATAATAATTGATACTTTATCTAAGCTAATTTCATTACGTTTTATTAAAATAATTCCGACTGTGATTGGGATAAGAAAAAGAACCAACCCACTTAAAATAGAAGTAGAAATAATTAACGAAAATAGCGATAAAACTAGTATTCGAATTAGAAAAACTTGTTCTTTTTTTGTTCGAATGGTTAGTCGATCTTTTCCTTTAAAATATAAAAATAAACAACCAAAAATATCCAAAATGATTACTATACTCACCATCCATATGAATTTTTCAAAATTAAGAAGCAGTAACATGGATACAATAATAGATTGTATAAATAAAATTTGATCAATTTTTTTAGAAACAGATAAAATCGAAATTAAGTTAAAAGTGACAAAAAACTTATAAACAAAGTAAGGTAAAAATGAAATTAGCAGGGATTTGACAGGATGCACAAAAGAATAAGGAAATAATCCTATTGCTAAGGAAATGGAAGTAAAAAAAGTAAGTACAGCGAAGTATCTAATCTTTTTAATATCTTTAGAGACAAAAATAATAACTGCGCAAAAAAGAATAAGTACAACAATAATCGGTACAACAGTTACTGCTTGCGATCCATACAAATAGTCATTCTGCTTAATAGTAAGTAGAGCTATCACTAAGAATACAAATAAGGATAACAAATAAACAAATTTTTCTTTCATACACTTTTCTCCAATCTAAGTATTCCTTGAATATTCTACAGTTCTTCGTTTTTTTAAAGATACTAATTTTGAATTTATAGTTTGAATAAAATTTTCTAATATCCCACTAATGTATTAAACAACACAGATTTTATTCATACTCCACTCTGTGTATTTTTTAATGATATCTTCATCTTACTCTTTCTTAAATAATTGCACAATATACTCATTACAAATAATCCCTTTTTTTGTATGATTAATATATAAGTTGAATAGAAAAAAGCTACTTAACCTTAAAAACAACGAATTAAGAGTAATTTATTTCCTGATTCTAGCTGTTTTGTTCTATTGTTTAACTAAAATATAGATGTCAAGAATTTCCTATACTCATTTTTCAGTACTAAGTAATCAAGGTAACTATTTTCTAATTTACTTGAATTAGAAAATTTAGTATACACCAACTATGAAGGAGGTGAACTCTATGACAAAGCAAAATTACAGTAAACCATCAATTGAAAAAATTGCAGGTTTTAAAGAATCTACTCGTGGTCTTTGGACAGGTAAATTTAGAGATGTATTTGGTGGACGCGCTCTTTTCCAAGTTGTAATTTATTACTAGGACAGAAAAATGGGAAATAATTATGCTAGCGGTCATCGAATTACATAATTATGCCATTGGTCATCGAATTACATAATTCGATGACCTTTTTAGTAATCCGCATAGTCTTTATTTAGGGAGGTGCTTCTAATTATTGTAAACAAATCAAATATCTCTATATCCTCAAAAAAATTGATGTTTCAAAAACGTATTACTACAGACTACACTAATATACTGCTGGTATCCAATACCGAGTACTCTCAACATACACACGATCAATTTGAAATTTACTGTATTTCTTCTGAATATTCAAGAATATTTTGCAATAAAGACCAATTTAACTACACTACTACAGAAAACATGTTAGATTATCTTCAAGCAAATATTTCTAAAGGCGTATTTGTTTTAATAAATAAAGAAGGGCTATTTATGGGAGGATCATTATTTGATGTTTCTCTTTCATGGTTGGACTCAAATGATGAACTAATCATTAGTGATTCATCAGCAAATATCGCATTATTTCTTAATTTACCAATTTCTAAATCGGCTCTTGCATTAAATCTAATTCATAATTTACCATACTACCCATTCCAAAATATTCCCTTATGGGAAAAAGTAAACACGATCCAACCATTCTATATTTTGAAATGTACAACAAATGGAATCTTAGAACCCATACAAACTTGGACACCTCCAAACTTAGAAAACAAAGTCGAATCTATTTATTCAAAAATACGAGAGCGGCTTCTAGAATTGCTTAGTCAAAATACAGTTAGTTACTCTGAGATATCCGCTGACCTTTCGGGTGGAGTTGATTCAGCAACAATTATTTATATCTTAAAAGCGCTTCAAGCTAATGTTAAACTTTATCACGCAAATGCTGATAGTGAATGGAATAGCGATTCTACATGGGCAAAATTAATCTCAAACGATATCAACGTCATATTTACTTCATTACCTTCTTTAGGTAGCTCGGGAAAAAATTTTGAAATTGATAGAGATTACTCAAACTCAGTGTTACCAGATTCTCCATTATTTTGGGCAGATACAGAGGGATATGTTGAATCCATAGAACATTCAGCATTAACTCCCGCCAATGCCACTCATTTTACAGGTCTTGGCGGGGATGAATTATTCACTCCTATGCCTGCTAACGCATGGTCTCTTGTACGACAAAATAAATTACGCAGTATAGACTTAGGCTTACGATATTGTTTACTAAATCGGATTCCTATTTCAGTTGGGACAGTAGATCTAATAAATAATAATTCCTTTAAGGAAGCTGTAAAAAATGAAATAGACAAAGGATTTGGTTATGCTAAACCAACTCGTCAAAACTCCGCACTCAACTGGTGCGGTCCAGTCACGGTACCTAATTGGCTTACGAAGCCTTACCGAGAATTAAGTTATAAAGTTCTAATAAATAAATTAGATCACACATCGAATTCTTTAGATTCCGATCGTTCTCGACACCAAATGATCGAGTCTCTACTTTTTCAAAGACATTTGGTAACTCAGATTAACAACATATATGGTGTTAATGGTATGACTTGGCAAGCTCCCTTTTTAGATGTCGATATTATTAATTACTCGTTAGCTATACCAGCTCGTTACAGACAAGATCACACTGTAACAAAATCGATTTTATATAATGCCACTAAAGGACTTGTTTCAAAAAATATTTTTACACGTGGATTTAAAGGAGACTATTCCACAAGTTTGTATAAAAGTTACAAAGAAGCCGTAAAAAAGCATTCCCAGCAAGTGCACCAATTCAAATTAGTTGAATTAGGAATTGTAGATGCAGATATACTAATTTCTGAATTATCAATGCCTTCTGCTCTACATACTAGAGTTGAAGCCTTTGAGAGATTAGCAGCTGTTGAACGCTGGCTTCGTGTAGCTTTAAAAAAGAACTCAAAATAAAAGGAAGTTGCTGCTTACCTAGTTGTAGTTATTTTCTAAAAAGGAGGAGTAATATTAATGAGAAAAGTAAAAAGAGAGTTGAAAATTATTAGCCAAGATGATGGTGCAATTGTTTTGGATAAAAGTAGAGGAATTTATTTCCAAGTAAATGCTTCTGGAGTTTCTATGTTAGAAGGTTTGAGTAAAGGATTGACGATAGAAGAGTTAGCACTACAATTGGAAACTTCATTTTCTCTAGATAAAGCTCAAGCGGAAACAGATGTTGCCGAGTTTATGGCTCTTTTGAAGGAGATGAAACTTGCATAATGAATATCCAACTTTTTCCAGAACAAATAGATCCGGTATCTTTTAGTGCAAGATTTCTGGCTCGTTTGAGTTTAATACTATCTGCACCGCTTAATTGGATGTCCCCTGGGAGAATTGAAAAAATATTGGTGAAGCTAATAAAAAACAATCCTCCCGCATCAGAAAAACAGGTAAAAATTGCGCGAAACGCAGTGTGTATCGTAAGTAGTAGATGTAGAAGTCAAGAAGGATGCCTTAGACGATCGCTTGCTGTTGTAATAGTACTATGGCTACAACGTAAATCAGTAAGTTGGTGTACTGGGTATGCACAAGAGCCATTTAGAGCACATGCATGGATAGAATTGAATGAATGCCCTATTGGAGAACCCGTAGAAGTTCAAATATATTCTAAAGCAATATGTGTTCCACACCGTTCAAATGATATTCTCAGAAAGGAATCGTATTTGAAAAAAATAAAACAAGAAAATATAGAACGTAAAAAGAAGGAGTCCGAAATTGTTAATCCTGAAGACCATACGCCCTCAGTAAATATTAGATCCCTGTTTGCATTAGCAAAAGGGCATAATTGGGAATTCATTTGCGTTGGAATATTAGGATTAATCAGTGCAGCTTTAACCCTCGCTCAACCTAACCTTGTTGCTAATTTAATTGATCAATCAAATACAGGAATTAAGATTAATTCAAGTTTAGGAATTCTCATTGTAGTATTGATACTATCTACGATTTTAACGGCTGTTCAATATTATCTGCTACAAATAATTGGTGAAGGGGTCGTTTTTAAAGCGCGAAAAAGTTTAATTAGTCATTTATTAAGATTGCCAATCCACGAGTACGATACAAGAAGTGTAGGTGATTTACTAAGCAGGGTTAGTGGTGACTCTTCTAAATTGAGAATGGCTTTAATACAAGTGAGTATTGCGCTCAGTAGTGGTTTTTTAGTTGTTGTTGGGGCAGCTATCGGGATGATTTTGAGAGATTCCTTGCTATTTTTTATGGCTCTTTCAACAGTTTGTGTATCTTTTATTGGAACCATCATTATGAGTAAAGCTATACAAAAGGCTAGTTTTTCTGCACAAAAAGAGTTGGGAAAATTGAGTGGAGATATCGAACGTGATTTACATGCTATCAGAACAATTCGTGCAACAAACGCAACAGACAAGGAGGAAGAAAAATCTAAATTGCAAGCAGAACGATTGCGTAATATTGGAATAAGATTAGCTAAAATACAAGCATTCATGACTCCTATTTCTAATATGACTCTGCAACTATCTGGTCTAATTGTACTGGGAATAGGTGGATACCGTGTGTCTATTGGTTTAATGTCTGTTGCTGACTTAATTGCATTCGCTTTGCTACTCTATACAATGATTGGTCCGATAGGACAAGTTTTCAATGCCTTCGGGGGCGTTGGCGAATCACTCGGTGCTTTTGCTAGAATTCGCGAATTATTAGAACTTGCATTAGAAAGTGACTATGATGTCACTCCCGCTATTCCCCCCAGTTCAAATTTAATAACTGAGGAAACTGCAGTCTATTTTGAAAAAATCAGCTTTGGATATAATAAAATGAAATTTGGTTCTGATCCTAAGGAAAAAGAAGATAGCATGATTCTCAAAGAAGTAACGTTACGTGCAGAAAAGGGAAAAAGAACTGCAATTGTAGGTCCCTCAGGCGCAGGAAAAAGCACATTGCTTCAATTAATTGAAAGATTTTATGATCCTGACAGTGGCAAGATATTCGTTCAAGGAAAGGATTATAGGCATTATAGCAGAGAGGAGCTTCGGAACTTCATCACTTATGTTGAACAAGACGCTCCTGTTATATCTGGGACACTACGCGACAACCTACTTTTAGGAAATTCTAAAATATCTGATTCAAACTGCATCGAAGTATTGGAAGAAGTCAATCTTCATCATTTATTAGATAGAAATTCTAAAGGACTTGATATGCAGGTTGGAGAATCTGGTGCAAACCTCTCTGGTGGAGAAAGACAACGTTTGGCTATGGCACGCTCTCTTTTATCATCTGCAGAAATTGTGTTACTTGACGAATTAACCTCTAACTTGGACAGCTTAAATGAATTAGGAATGAAAAAGGCAGTGGATAAATTAAAAGGGAAAAAAACAGTTATCGTTGTAGCACATCGTCTATCCACAGTAATTGATTCTGATATCATTTATGTCCTTGAACATGGTAGAGTTGTCGGTTCAGGAAATCATAATGAGCTAATTGATACAGTTCCACTTTATCGAGAATTAGCGAAAGAACAATTTGTGGATAGAGAACTGTAAATTTTTAATTTAAGAACAAATTAAATAAAAAAATTTAAAGGAGCCATACTATTGAAAAATATTGTCCTTTCAAATATATGTAAACAACATAAAAAGAAAAATATACTAGAAAATATAACTTTTAAGGCTAAAGAAGGACGCATAACAGCTTTTCTTGGACCTAACGGAGCTGGAAAGAGCTCTACACTTAGAATACTTCTCGGTTTAGACCTGCCTTTATCAGGAACAGCCACTTTCGGTAAAAAAAAGTATAGTAATTTCATCTTTCCATTACAAATTGTCGGATCGGCATTTGATGGGATTGGCGGAACTCCATCAAGAAAAGTTAAAACACATCTGAAAATCATTGCAAAAAGTAACAACATCCCGAATAAACGTATTTCAGAAGTCTTAGATCTTGTCGACCTATCAAATAAAAGTCATGCACAACTTGGAACCTTATCTTTAGGTGAAGGGCAAAGATTAGGTATTGCTATTGCTCTGCTAGGAGATCCCCAATATCTGGTTCTTGATGAACCAACAAATGGTTTAGATCCCATGGGAATAAAATGGTTTAGAAATTTTATTCGTAGACAAGCTGATCAAGGAAAAACAGTATTACTCTCCTCACACTACCTTTCTGAAATCGAAGCTATTGCGGATGACGTTGTTATCATTAACAAAGGTCAGATTGTTGTTACTGGTGAACTTCATGAAGTGATGCAAAATATTGAAACATTAGAAGATGTATTCTTTCTACTTACTGAGGGAGGAAATTAATCATGAGTTTTGTTAAAGTAACTTATTCCGAATTTTCTAAACTGATAAATAGTCGTGGATGGTGGATAGTTTTTGGATTAGTAATCGTGCTTCAACCCTTACTTGGATTATTAGAAGCGGATCAATTACTTTCCATAGGATTAGATGCAACTCCTGCAACACATCCAGATTTATTAGAAGCTATGCCTCCATTAGATTATTTTGGTTTTGATGCCGCTCTATTTGGAGTACTTCCAATTGTAATATGGGGCGGAATTAGCGGAGCTAATGAATATAAAAATCATAATTTACGTACAACCATGTTATATAGTAATAAGCGTAAAGAACTTTTTAATGCCAAACTACTAACTATTTTGATTTCTACTATATCAATTTCATTCATTTCAATATTTATTACCGTTGCGATTACACATGTTAGATTAGGTAGTTTAGGATTGAATCCATTCATTTTAAGTCAAACTACTTGGAAGTTTATTGGCTACACTACATTAAATTGGATATTATTAACGGTTTTATCCTTTTTGATTGGCTTACTTTTTAGAAATATGATTGTTCCGTTGATATTTCTAGTTCCTCAAATCTATAATCTTGGAAGTTATCTAGCAGAGAAATGGCCCTGGGGGGAATATCTACCCGTAGCAGCAGGAAATTTTATTGTTGCTACTCCGGTTAAATCTTATCCTCATGATCCAGCAAAAGGTACATTGATACTTCTTCTATGGATATTTTTTTCTATGTTAATAGCATTCTATTCGTTTACTCGTAGCGACGTGGGAGGAAAATATTGATGGTTAAAAATATTCTTCAAAGTGAAATAATCAAATTTTTCTCTTATAATTGGTGCTTATTCGGCACAGTCGGAACCATTTTAGTAGCTCCTGTAATATTATTTTTTTCTGGAATTGGAAATGATCAACCTTTGGTAACCAATGAGATATTATCCATGAGTATACGTAATTTTTTTTTGAGTCAAGCGGGACTTGTTATAATAGCTGCTAGTTTCTTCGGTCAAGAATATTCAAATTCATATTTACGTACAACTTTACTAACGATACCTGCTCGAATAAAACTCATTACTACTAAACTATTTCTTCTAACAGTTATCGTATGGATTATTGGTTTATTCTCCAGTTTAATTTGCTTAGGAATTGGTATTATCCAATTTAACGGCTCTTTTACTCTCTCTTTAATTCTTGAATTTTTGATTAAAGTGATTATTGCAATGTTAAGTTGGACGCAAATAACTTGGATTACAGTCTTTTTGACCATCATTACCAAATCACATATTTTACCGATTGCAATAATGTTCTCTCTTATTCTTGGATTAAGTCAAATGTTATTCGCAATGACTGCATTTGCAAAATACTTACCCGATTTAGCAACCATGAATCTTTTTTTTTCAACCCATACAACTACTTTATTAAATGGTTCTCAGGGTTTATTAGTTCAAAGTATCTGGTCCTTATTTCTTAGTCTAATTTCATTTGGATTGATTCAATATCGTGATGTTCGATGACTACCTCTTCACTTTCCTTAAATACTACTATATAGAAACTATCAAAAATCAATTGATAGTTTTTTGTTGTTATTGAATGGCTTTAAAACCTCTTATTAATAAAGAAGTGATTATTTTGAATTTATTAGAAGAAAAAAATGCTTATGAAACTTATAGTTGAATTAATCTATGAGAGAAAAGCAATTACCAGTCTTTGTGAGACAATCGAAAAACGATTAAACCAAATAGAAAAAATTGATTACGCAAAATTTAATGATCAAAAAATAAAGACTACTTCTATTCTCACGACATTATTTCTAAAAATATCTGCTACATTTTGAAAACTTCTGGCATACCGATGAATGCTTCACAAATTTATTCTGTAATCACAAAAAAATCTACATTTCAATTTAGGTTATAACAATCTAGTAAATAATATTTTACCAAAAATGCCAGACGATAATAGCTTACCTGTTAAAAAAGTTCATAAAAGTTTTTGGCAGTATAGACATCCGGAAAAGTCACATAGATATAGGAGGTAGTTTACATGGACAATACTCCAAGCGATAACAAACTAAAAAAATACATTCATATAGGTGTACTACACTATCATGCAAACAACTATTATAAAAAAAGAGGAACTACTCCACTAGACTACTCTTTACCTATTTTCACGATATCACGCTCGATTCTTCTTACACATATAACTATTTTAATATTATCAATATGTCATCACTTGACTTGAAAAACTTTGAAACGTATTTTGAAGATGAATTGCTTATATAAGCAATCAAACAACTTAATATTAAAGAAAAGAGATTTCTGCTAGAAAAATATGTTGTAAAAAAGAAGATATTATGTACCGTGTCGGCCATAAAGATTCAAAGATGACTCGACAAGTATATAACTACTTCTACCCCGAACGTAAGGAGCGTAGCGCTGACCAATTCGCTCAGTTTATTGAAAAGGAAAAATATCTTTTCTAAAAGAAATTGTAGTTAGTTTACTTTTTCGAAAAAAATAAGCACCAGAAACATTGATAAATCAACGTTTCTAGTACTAAAAAAGGTTTTACCCTACACTACCTTCCATCTCATAACTAATCAACCGATTCAACTCAACCGCATATTCCATCGGTAATTCTTTCGTAAATGGTTCAACAAAGCCCATAACAATCATTTCTGTCGCTTCGGCTTCAGATAAGCCGCGACTCATTAGATAATATAATTGTTCTTCAGAAATTTTTGAAACTTTGGCTTCGTGTTCTAAGGACACTTGGCTGTTATGAATTTCGTTAAACGGAATCGTATCTGATTTTGATTTTTCGTCCATGATAATCGTGTCGCATTCGATGTGGGAAATCGAGCCTGCACTGTCTTTTCCAAAAGTCACTTGGCCACGGTAATTAACTTCGCCGCCGTCTTTAGCAATTGATTTTGAAACAATTGAGCTAGAGGTATTCGGCGCATTGTGAATCATTTTGGCCCCAGTATCTTGGATTTGGTTAGCACCAGCAAAGGCAATCGATAACATCGTGCCACGGGCACCTTTGCCATCTAAGTAAACGCTTGGGTATTTCATGGTTGTTTTAGCTCCTAAGTTACCATCAATCCATTCGACAGTGGCACCTTCGTAAGCTTTAGCACGTTTGGTTACTAAGTTGTAGACGTTATCTGACCAGTTTTGAATGGTCGTATAACGACAATAAGCATCTTTTCTAGTGAAAATTTCTACGATGGCCGCATGCAAGCTGTTACTTGAATACGTGGGTGCCGTACAGCCTTCAACATAGTGAACGCTGGCCCCTTCATCGACAATAATCAAGGTCCGTTCAAATTGGCCGGTATTTTCAGCGTTGATTCGGAAATATGTTTGTAATGGTACATCAACTCGAACGCCTTTTGGTACATAAATAAAGGTTCCGCCTGACCAAACAGCTGAGTTTAAAGCGGCCAATTTATTATCTGTTGGCGGCACAAGTTTTGAAAAATACTCTTTGAATAAGTCAGGATATTCTTTTAAAGCAGAGTCAGTATCTGTAAAAATGATGCCTAATTTTTCAAATTCTTCTTTCATATTGTGGTAAACAACTTCTGATTCATATTGAGCAGAAGCCCCAGCTAGATAAGCACGCTCAGCTTCGGGAATCCCAATTTTTTCAAAGGTTTCTTTGATTTTATCAGGTACATCATCCCAATCGCGTGCGGGTTTGTCACTCGGTTTTTGGTAATATTTAATTTTACTAAAGTCAATATCTGACAGGTCTGGACCCCATTCTTGCATGGGCATTTTATTGAATTGTTCTAACGATTTTAAACGGAAGTCAAGCATCCATTCTGGTTCGCCTTTCACGCGAGAAATTTCGCGAACGACGTCTTCTGTTAGGCCGTCTCCGGTACTAAAGACTGGTTCCACATCGTCGTGAAAGCCAAATTTATATTCTTCTAATTCAGGTACTGTACTCAATTCGTCGTCACCCTTTCTTTATTTTTCACAATGTAAATGACCGGCTTCGCCTTGGCCGTTATTAGCAACAGCCTGCTCTAAGGCTTTCCAAGCCAAGGTTGCACATTTGATCCGAGCTGGAAATTTAGCTACGCCGCTTAACATTGCTGCATCGCCTAATTTTTCATCTTCGGCCACTTCATTTCCTTGAACAAGTTGAGAGAAATCCTCTGCTAAGGCCGTTGCTTCGGCGATTGTTTTTCCTAAGACCGCATCAGTCATCATACTAGCACTTGCGGTACTGATGGAACAGCCACTTCCTTGAAAGGCGATATCTTTAATCACACCGTCTTCAATGGCCACATCCAGTTCAATCACATCTCCACAAGTAGGATTATTCAGTTCAATTGTTTGGCTAGACGCATCTAGCGTTCCGTGGTGATGTGGGTGGCTAGAATGGTCCAAAATGACTTGGCGATATAAGTTATCTAATTTAGAAAGTGCCATGCTGGAAAAACTCCTTTGTCGCTTTAATCGCTTCAACTAAGCGATCTGCGTCTTCTTTGGTATTGTATAAATAAAAACTTGCCCGTGCGGTTGCTGGCACGCTCAAATAGTTTAATAGCGGTTGCGCGCAATGGTGACCCGCTCTGACAGCGACCCCTTCCATATCTAACGCCGTAGCCACATCATGTGGATGTAAACCGTCAATATTAAAAGCAATCACACCTGTGTGGTCTTTTGGATTCTGTGGACCATAAATCGTCAAGCCCTCGATAGCTTGCAACTTCGGCAAAACATAGTGAACAAGGGCTGCTTCATGTTGATGAATGGCCTCTAAACCAATTTCTGTTAAATAATCAATGGCGGCACCTAAGGCAATTGCCCCAGCAATATTAGGTGTGCCAGCTTCAAATTTCCATGGAAGCTCTTTCCAAGTACTTTCTTGAAGATGAACAAAGTCAATCATTTCGCCACCAAATTCCACAGGTTCCATTTGTTCCAATAAATGACGTTTGCCATAAAGGACACCAATTCCAGTTGGTCCACACATTTTGTGACCACTAAATGCATAAAAATCAGCATCGATGGCTTGAACGTCCACAGGCATATGAGGAACTGCTTGCGCGCCGTCTACCACCATCACAGCGCCATTTTGATGAGCTAATTGTGTTAATTCTTCGATTGGATTAATGACCCCTAACACATTTGAAACATGAGCAATCGAAACAATTTTCGTTTTTTCTGTAATTTGTTGACGTGCACTTGCCATGTCTAAAAAGCCGTCTTCAGTGATGTCTATATACTTCAAAATGGCTCCTGTACGTTGGGCTAATTGTTGCCAGGGAATAATGTTTGAATGATGTTCCATGTAAGATATGACGATTTCATCCCCATCTGTAACTGCCAAGTCACCATAACTTTTGGCAATCCAATTCAAACTGGTTGTTGTTCCTCGTGTAAATAAAACTTCCGCTGTTTCTTTGGCATGGATAAATTGGCGAACCTTTTCGCGGGAGGCCTCATAGTCTTTCGTTGCTCGTTCGGCTAACGTGTGCACCCCACGATGAACATTGGCATTATCGGTTTCATAATAATGTCGTAAAACATCTAACACCGCCGTTGGTTTTTGGGTTGTCGCAGCATTGTCTAAATAAACTAGCGGTTCATCATTAACTTCTTGAAATAAAATAGGAAACGATTGACGAATGGTTGCTGCATCCATCATGCGTTTAACTTCCCTTCGATTACTTCTACAAATTCATTTTGTACTTCTTTGACTGGAATTGCTGTAATGACAGAACCTAGGAAGCCACGAATCACCAAACGTTCCGCTTCTTCTTTACGCAAGCCGCGGCTCATTAAATAATACATTTCTTCTGGATCTACTCGACCAACGCTGGCTGCGTGTCCGGCAGTCACTTCATTTTCATCAATTAAAAGAATTGGATTGGCATCACCACGAGCTTTATCAGACAGCATTAAAACACGACTTTCTTGCTGTGCGTCGGCTCCTTTTGCTCCTTTTAAAATGTGGCCAATTCCGTTAAACGTTAAAGTACCACGTTCACGAATAACTCCATGTTGTAAAATATGACCAATTGAATGTGGCGCTTTATTTGTCACTCGTGTGTCGATGCCTTGTGTTTGTTTACCTGCACTAATTGCAACAACTTTAACTTCTGAATGAGCGCCTTCGCCAACTAAATCAGAATCAAAATCAGCCACAACATCGCCATCATTCATGACGCCTAGAGCCCAATCAACAGAGGCATCCCGCATAATATAGCCACGACGATTCATATAAGTCGTTACAGTTTGCCCTAATTGATCCACGGCTGAGTATTTAACTTTTGCGCCATCTTTCGCAATCACTTCCACAACGATATTTCCAGAAGCTTTCTCTGCGTGATGACCAGTTGATTGAAAACGTTCTAAATAACTGAATTCACTATGATTATCTGCAACGATTAAAACATGTTTAAAGAAAGGTTGGTTGCTATCTGAATCCTGAATAAACAAAGATTCAATGGGCTCTTCAATCACTACGTTTTTAGGAACGTATAAGAAAACGCCACTATTCATGAAAGCTGCATGAGCTGCTGTCAGCTTATCTTCTTCTGGTAATACAGCTTTAGTCATATAGTATTCTTTAACTAATTCTGGGTGCTCTTGTAAAGCAGTAAAAATGTCTGTAAAAATTACCCCTTGTTCCGCTAATGAGGCTGGCAATTGCTCAAAAGCATGAAAAGATCCTTGTTGAACAATTAAAGGATTGTCTTTCATTTGATCAAAACTTGCGACATTTCCTTCAGAAGGCACATAACTTTCCATGTGAACATTTAATAAAGGCCAACGATGAAATTTCACACGATCAATATGTGGTAACTCACTTTCGTCAGCGTTTCTTAAAGCCGTTGTTCGCAATTCAGTCATCCAAGCTGGTTCTTCATGTTCTAGTGAAAAAGCGGTGACTTCGTCAAGATAATCCATTAGATTTACTTTTTTCATTTATCTTGTCCTCCTTACGCTTCTTCTTTGTAATCAATACCTAATTCTTGGCTGATACCAGCATAGCCTTCTGTTTCTAAACGTTTTGCCAAATCAGCCCCACCGGTTTTCACAACGCGGCCTTCCATCATGATATGAACAACATCTGGCGTGATATAGTTCAATAAGCGTTGATAATGGGTAATAATTAACGCACCAAAGTTCTCGCCGCGCATTTCATTAACCCCTTTAGAAACTACTTTTAACGCATCGATATCTAAGCCTGAATCAATTTCATCTAAAATGGCAAACGTTGGCTCTAACATCAATAATTGTAAAATTTCATTTCGTTTTTTCTCGCCGCCAGAAAAACCTTCGTTTAAGTAACGCTCAGCCATTTCTTCAGGCATATTTAATAATTCCATTTTGCTATCTAATTTTTTTAAGAACTGCATGACTGACATTTTGTTGTCTTCGTCACGTTTTGCATTGATTGCTGCACGCATGAATTCAGCGTTGGTAATCCCTGGAATTTCACTTGGGTATTGCATTGCTAAGAATAAGCCTAAGCGAGCGCGTTCGTCTACTTCTAAATCTAAAACGTTGACGCCGTCAAACAGAATTTCTCCTTCTGTGACTTCGTAGTTAGGATTTCCCATAATTGCTGCTGATAAAGTAGATTTACCAGTTCCATTAGGTCCCATAATTGCATGGATTTCTCCAGTATTAATTGTTAAATCGACTCCTTTTAGAATCTTTTTATCTTCAATTGATACGTGTAAATTTTTGATTTCTAACACAGACATGTACAATTCCCTCCAACTTGTTTTAATCGTTTTTCCGTTCTCACTCATTTTAGCCTAATTGAGAATGAATCGCAAATTACAATTGCTAAAAATAACAACTCTTATCATCAAATTTTAGGATTCAATTTGTGAAGAAAAATTTTAAAAGGCTGATATTTCAAAGTTTCTCTATATTTTTAAGTGATCCTCCCTACACAAAGAAAAAAATTCTGGTAGAATAAAAAAATTTATTAAAGAAAGCGTTTTCTTAAATAATTACTTTAGAATGACTTTCGCAAAGAGAGCGTTGAGATACGCCTTCATCATCTATACAAAAAAATCCAGAGCATTTGCTTCTCTGGATTCAATAATTTTTATTAGTGATTGGTTTTATACTTCTAAAAGTTCTTGTTCTTTTTCAGCAGTAATCGCATCGATATTTTTGATGCTATCGTCTGTTAATTTTTGAACATCTTTTTCAAATGAACGTAATTCATCTTCAGTGATGTCGCCATTTTTTTGAGCTTTTTTCAACTCATCCATTGCATCACGACGAACGTTACGGACAGCAACTTTTGAGTTTTCCGCTTCTTTTTTCACGTCTTTGGCTAATTCTTTCCGACGTTCTTCCGTTAATTGTGGAATCACTAAACGGATGACATTTCCATCATTGGTTGGGCTAATGCCGATATCACTCATTTGAATAGCTTTTTCAATGTCAGCGATAGAATTTTTGTCAAACGGTGTAATCATTAATACACGTGCTTCTGGGATATTGATACTTGCTAATTGGTTAACTGGTGTTGGTGCACCATAATATTCTACTTGAATACGGTCTAATAGACTTGCGTTCGCACGACCAGCACGAATTTGACCTAATTCACGGCGTAAGCTTTCTTCCGCTTTTGTCATTTTTTCTTTGGCTGTTGCTAAAACTTCTTTAGACATTCTTTATTTCCCCCTTACAGTTGTTCCGATATTTTCACCAAGGATGGCACGACGGATATTTCCTGCTTCATTTAGGTTAAAGACAACTAAAGGAATATCGTTATCCATACTTAATGAGCTAGCTGTTGAATCCATTACTTGCAGCCCTTTAGAAATAACATCTAAATGTGTTAGTTCTTCAAATTTTGTCGCTGTTTCATCCACACGTGGATCCGCAGAATAAACACCATCAACATTGTTCTTCGCCATTAAGATGACGTCCGCATCTACTTCTGCAGCTCGTAACGCAGCCGTTGTATCTGTCGAGAAGTAAGGATTTCCTGTTCCTCCGGCAAAAATAACAACGCGGCCTTTTTCTAAATGACGTTCTGCACGACGACGAATGTATGGTTCTGCAATTTGACGCATTTCAATTGATGTTTGAACACGTGTAGGCACACCAAGATTTTCTAATGTATCTTGCAATGCTAAGGCATTCATCACAGTAGCTAACATGCCCATATAATCAGCTTGTGCACGTTCCATGCCCATTTGAGCACCAATTTGTCCACGCCAAATGTTTCCGCCGCCAACCACGATGGCCATTTCGATACCTAATTCATGGACCTCTTTAATTTCTTGGACGATTTCTTTAATGACTGGTGGTTTAATGCCAAAACCGTCTTCTCCGGCTAGCGCTTCTCCACTTAACTTTAATACGACACGTTGATACTTAGGTTTAACCATCATAATTCCCTCCAAGATTCTCTAAAAATCATTCAATTCCTCATTTAGATGACTTTTCACCAAAATGATTTTTTAGACCAAGCAGTGCGATCCACTGGTTTTGCCTAAAAAAAGGGAGCGCATATCAAAGTTATGCGTTCCCAAATGGCTGAAAGACTGCCTTGAATCAAGCAGTAATCAATTTATGCAGCTTCCTTTGGGGATCGCTGTCTGTTTAGATACTTATGATTCACGGCTTTTCAACCGAGCGTTTGATGCTCTTAGTTTTTCATTTGGCTCATTACTTCATCCGCAAAGTTATCTTCACGTTTTTCGATACCTTCGCCAACTTCAAAACGTACGAATGATTTCACTTCGCCGCCTTTAGAAGCAACAAATTTTTCGACAGTCATATCTGGATCTTTAACAAATGGTTGGTCAACCAAAGCGATTTCTGCTTTGAATTTTTGTAGACGACCAACAACCATTTTTTCAACGATATTTGCTGGTTTACCTTCGTTTAATGCTTGTTCAGTTAACACAGCTTTTTCGTGTTCTAATTCTTCTTGAGGAATTTGAGATTCATTGACATAGCGAGGGTTGATTGCCGCGATGTGCATAGCAACATCTTTCGCTACTTCTTCGTCAGTTGTGCCATCGATAACTGTTAATACAGCAATACGGCCACCCATGTGTAAGTAAGCGCCAAATGCAGCATTGTCAGCTTTTTCGACAACTTCAAAACGACGGAAGCTGATTTTTTCACCGATAACAGTTGTTGCTTCGATTAAATCAGATTCGATTGTGCCTTTTTCAGTTTTAATAGCCATTGCTTCTTCCATCGTAGCTGGTTTGTTTTCAGCAACTTTAGTCGCAATATCTTTAACTAAATCTTGGAACATTTCGTTTTTAGAAACGAAGTCAGTTTCTGAGTTTACTTCAACGATTGCTGCAACGTTACCTACAGTTGCTACGTTTGCTAAACCTTCAGCCGCAATGCGGTCATTTTTCTTCGCTGCTTTAGCCATACCATTTTCACGTAAAAAGTCTACGGCTTTTTCCATGTCGCCTTCTACTTTTACTAATGCTTTTTTAGCGTCCATCATTCCAACGCCAGTCATATCGCGTAATTCTTTTACCATTTTAGCTGTAACGTCTGCCATTATTTGTGTCCTCCTCGGATATTATCAATTCTTTTTAAAAAAGCTATCTCAAAGGAGAATCAGGCTTTTTGTCGCCTAGCCTTTGAGACAGCTCCGTAATCATTATTATTCAGCTGATTCGTTATTTCCTTCAACAACATCAACGATTTCTTCGATTGAAGTTGCTTCTGGTGTTTCTTCAACGAATAACTCTTCAGTTGCTTGGTCTTCCCCTTGGTTACCTTCGATGAAAGCGTCAGCCATTTTAGCAGTGATTAATTTCACGGCGCGGATTGCATCATCATTTGAAGGGATTACAACATCGATCTCATCAGGATCACAGTTTGTATCAACCATTGCAACGATTGGAATGTTTAATTTGTGTGCTTCTTGAACAGCAATGCGTTCTTTACGTGGGTCAACGATGTACATTACATCTGGAATTCTTGGCATATCAGCGATACCACCTAAGAATTTTTCTAAACGTTCACGTTCTTTGTTTAAGCCAGCAACTTCTTTCTTAGGTAAAACTTCGAAAGTGCCGTCTTCTTCCATTGCATTGATTTTTTTCAAGCGAGCAATACGTTTTTGGATTGTATCCCAGTTAGTTAACGTACCACCTAACCAACGATGGTTTACATAGTATTGACCAGCGCGGATTGCTTCATCTTTGATTGCTTCTTGTGCTTGTTTTTTAGTTCCTACGAATAAAGCAACGCCGCCTTCTTCTGCAACGTTTTTCATGTAATCGTAAGCTGCATCTACTAATTTCACTGTTTTTTGTAAGTCAATGATGTAGATACCGTTTCTTTCTGTGAAGATATATTTCTTCATTTTTGGGTTCCAGCGACGAGTTTGGTGACCAAAGTGTACGCCGGCTTCTAGTAATTGTTTCATAGAAATTACTGCCATGTTGTGTTTCCTCCAGTTTGGTTTTTATTTTCCTCTTCTTTTCGTCAACTCCTTGAAGAACTACCGTAGTAGCACCACTTCGCAGATGGAAAAGAATGTGGATTTCGTGTGTGAAAATCACACCTTTAACAGTATAAGATATTTTCAGAAAAATAGCAAGCCTTAAAACTAGAAATGTCGCTCCTACTGCGCTTGCCAAACAAGATGACATTCTTCGTTTCCCGTTTCATCGATGGTTCGCTTTTGTTGGACAAAGCCTTGTTTTTGATAAAAGGCATAAGCTGCTTGATTTTTCCTGTAAACAGCCAAAGATAAGAGGTCCTGTTCTTCTTTTGCTACTTGCAGTAATTTCTGACCGATGCCCTTACCTTGAAACGCTTTTTTTATAAAAATTCCTGCGATATAGTTATCCATTAAGCCTAAAAACCCAATTATCTGACCCTCTTCTTCTGCTAAGATCAGTGTTGCTTTTGGTAACGCAGCGCGGACAAATGTCTTATTTTCTTGCCAATAAGTTGGTGCAACAAATGGATGAGCTTCTAGATTCGTTTGCAGCCAAATAGCCATAATGGTTTCTAATTCTTTTTCTGTTAACTGGGTTGTCTTTTTGATAGTCAGCATTTTTTGACACTCGTTTCTGTTATTGATTATTTTCAAAATAAAACATTAACACACCCGC
The DNA here is from genome assembly GCF_050546175.1 of Enterococcus sp. AZ119. Lineage (NCBI taxonomy): Bacteria > Bacillati > Bacillota > Bacilli > Lactobacillales > Enterococcaceae > Enterococcus > Enterococcus sp. AZ119. The sequence continues at coordinate 1,949,392 of NZ_CP172951.1, forward strand.
TGCGATAGCGACATTCAATGATTCTGCTTGACCTTTCATTGGAATATAAAGATTTTTCGTGGTTTCTGCTAACAATTCTGGCGAAACTCCACTACCTTCATTGCCTAAAATCAACGCATAATTTTCCACTGCCTCTTGTTCATAATAAGCAATCGCAGCTTCATTTAGTTCTGTACCGAAAACTGGTAGACCTTGCTTCTTGAATGCCTGAACCACTTCAGTCAACTCTCGTTGGAGAACTGGTAAATGATAGTGGCTTCCCTGCATTGAGCGCAACACTTTTGTATTGTAAATATCTGCTGTGCCCTTACCTAAAATCACGCCTGCTAAACCCGCTGCATCAGCTGTGCGAATCATCGTACCAACATTACCAGGGTCTTGGATATTATCTAAAAGTAACCAACCACCTTTAAAAGAAAGCGACTGCTCTTGTTGCGTTTCCAAGGTGACAATTGCCAAAATTCCTTGTGAAGTTGGCAGCTCTGACAAACTATTTAAAACCTCATCACTAACAAAAATTAATTTTTCTGTTTCTTGTTCAGCTAACCAAGTTCCCCATTCTTGTTGACCTCTTTGGTTAAACAAAATCCACTGGACATCGGCATTGGCCTTCACAGCTTCTTCAACTAAATGAAATCCTTCTATTATATATTGGTTCAGTTCTTCTCGGTACTTCTTTTTGTGTAATTTTTTCCATTCTTTTAATTGGTTATTTTTCGTTGATGTAATTTCTTTCATAAGTCACCTCGCCTTTGTATTATAGCATGCTTCTAGCTTGCTTGGATACTTGCTAGAACCAAGAAAAATCGCTATCATAAAGAAAAAAGCAAAGGAAGTGTCTCTCATGGAAAAACTAAGAATGAATGTACAAGGACGTGTCCAAGGTGTTGGCTTCCGCTACATGACCAAAATGGTGGCAGATCAATTAGGTGTCACTGGTTCGGTGAAGAACGAAGACGACGGGTCCGTTTCAATCACAGCAATTGCACCTGAAGACATAATGGAAACATTTATCAAAAAAATCAAAGATTCCCCCAGTCCAGCGGGACGTGTAACGTATGTTGATATTCAAGAAGACCCTTTGTTAGAAGAAACGGAACAATTTAAAGTGATTCAATAAACTTACTTTCTAACGATTGATTTCTTTGGGGAGAAGCCTTGAACAGCAAGTAGTTCCTGCTTTTTATTGATTTTTGTAAGAGCTTCTTTTCGATTTTGATTGAAAAAGAGCGCTGTTTCAAGTATAGTTAACCATGTAAAAATTTTTTAGAAAAGGACCGAATTACATGCGTAAATTAAACCGATGGCTTTACGGCTCTGGCTTACTATTTTTAGTAATGTTTTTATCAGGCTGTGTGAAAACAGGAGCAGATGGACAACCAACTGGTGAAGGTTTTGTCTATAACTTCCTTGTTTTACCGATGAGTAATGCAATTACTTATCTTGTCGATAACTTTAATTGGAACTATGGTTGGGCGATTATTTTTATCACCATTATTGTACGGATCATTATTTTACCGTTAGGCTTACATCAATCGAAAAAAAGCTTTATCCAAACGGAAAAAATGCAAGCAATCAAACCCCAAGTGGATGTTGCACAAGCAAAAATGAAACAAGCAAGTACGCGTGAAGAACAAATGGCCGCACAAGCAGAACTACAAAAGATTTATAAAGAAAACAATGTGAGTATGGTTGGCGGAATTGGTTGTTTGCCTTTATTAATTCAAATGCCTATTTTCTCTTCTCTGTTCTTTGCTGCTCGTTATACAAAAGGTATTGCCACGGCAAGCTTCTTAGGAATGAATTTAGGGCAACCAAATATGATTTTAGTGGCATTAGCTGGTTTAGCCTATTTAGCTCAAGGTTATATTTCAATGATTGGTATTCCTGAAGAACAAAAGAAAACAATGAAATCAATGCTGATTGTTTCACCATTAATGATTGTTTTCATGTCCTTTAGCTCACCTGCAGGCGTAGCGCTTTACTGGGTAGTTGGTGGTATTTTCACATGTATTCAATCTGCCATCACAAATATCCTCTTACGTCCAAGAATTAAAAAACAAGTACAAGAAGAATTGAAAAATAACCCACCAAAACAAGTGGTTACTCCTATTAAGGATGTGACACCAAAAGAAACAAACAAAGTAACACAAAAAACGAACCAACCAAAAGCAAACGGCAATAAAGGTCGCAATGCTGGAAAACAAAAACGTAAATAAAAAAAGGATCGCCTCTAAACGGCGATCCTTTTTTTACTTCAATTCTTTCCCAGTCATCTCTTCAATAGTTCGAATAGACTTTGGACCAAAGCCATGCAACGAAAGTAACGCTTTTCGGCCTCGTGCGTAGAGTTCATCCACACTGTCGATTTTTTCATTCGTTAGCGCACGAACAGCTGGCTTTGATAATTGTGTTAAAATTTGTTCAAACGTTGTTTCTAGCATGCTGTCGGTTCCTCCTTAGCGGTCGAAAAACAGCGCTTTTTATTTTACAATTAATAAATCTAAGCTAGCAATTGATAACGCCATTTTAGCAATTTGCATTAATTGTTTTAATCGGTTTTGTTTGACTTTTTCATCCTCAACCATAACCATCGTTTCATTGAAGTACGCATCAATTAACGGACGTAGATTTACTAGTGCTTCATAGTTTTCTGCAATCGTGCGTGTAGCAAAAGCTTCAGATAAATCGTTAACTGCTTGATACAGTTCTTTTTCTGCCTTATTTTCAAACAGACTTGGATCAATCCCTTCTTCAGTATCACCTAAAAGTTCTTGACCTTTTTTCGCTAAATTAATAACACGCGTTAAGGCTTCCATTGATGGTTTAAAATCTTGATCTTCAAAACGGCTTTTTAAAATATTCGCTGAAGCAAATAATTTCGATAAATCGGCTTGCTCAGCAGACACCACTGCATCGATAATGTCATGGCGAACATTTTTCGTCATTAATAATTGACGTAAGCGAGCTTTCACAAATTCAACGACTTCTGCTTGTCCTTCGTTTAGTAAAACGCCATATTTCTCAACATCTTGATTCACTGCTTCATCAACTTCTGTTTGTAATTGGACTAATGGGAAGGTCCAGCCTTTATCTTCAATAATTCGGATAACGCCATAGGTTTGACGACGAAGTGCATAAGGATCGTTAGAACCTGTTGGAATCATACCAACTGAGAAGAATGAAAAGACGCTGTCAAGCTTATCGGCTAAGGCCAAAACAGCCCCGATTGCTGTTTCTGGCAATTCACCTTCACTAGAAGTTGGTAAATAATGTTCTCGAATCGCCGTTGCTACGGCTGGTTTTTCGCCTTGTAATAAGGCATATTTTTCTCCCATAATTCCTTGTAATTCTGGGAATTCACCAACCATATTTGTTACTAAGTCAAATTTATAAATTTCAGAGGCACGTTTTAAATCTTCCAATTCATCCTCAGATAAGCCAACTTTTCGACCAATGATTTGTGCAATTAAAGCAACCCGTTGCATTTTTTCATAAATTGAGCCAATCTTTTCATGAAAAGTCACATTTTTTAGTTTTTCAACACATGCTTCAATCGTTAATTTTTTATCTTCATTGTAAAAGAATTCTGCATCTTCTAAACGAGCAATTAACACTTTTTCATTTCCTTTAATCACGTTTTCAAGGTGAACATTATCCCCATTGCGAACAGCGATAAAATGCGGCATTAATAAGCCTTGGTCGTTACGAACTTCAAAGTAACGTTGGTGTTCTTTCATAGAAGTCACTAATACTTCATCTGGAACAGATAAATATTTTTCATCAAAACTGCCTACAAATGCAGTTGGATATTCCACTAAATTCGTAACTTCTTCCAATAACTCTTCATCTAAAGCTAACTGCCAATTTTTTTCTGCAGCGAGAGCGTTCGCTTGATCAACAATCATTTGTTTCCGTTCATTCGGTTGAACCACTACAAATTGTTCTTTTAATTTTGTTTCATATTCATTAGCGTGTTGGAACGTCACATCGTCTCCCAAGAAACGGTGGCCACGAGAAGTTTGCCCTGTCGTCACGTCTAACACGTTGAAAGGAATTACTTCATCATCAAGTAGTGCCACAATCCAATGAATTGGACGAATATATTCGAAATCATAGTTTGCCCAGTGCATTGTTACCGGGAAAGTTAGACTTGTAATCACGTCATTTAATTTTGTTAATACTTCTTTGGCACTTTGGCCTTTGGTAAACTTCGTCACATAGACATATTCGACACCATTTAATTCTTTGAAAACAATGTCCTCAGTTGTAACTCCTTGGCCGCGTACAAAACCTTGTGCAGCTTTTGACCAATTTCCTTCAGCATCTAAAGCAATTTTTTTCGCTGGACCTTTTACTTCTTCTTCAACATCCGCTTGTTTTTCAGGAATCGCAGTTACTTTCACGGCTAAGCGACGAGGTGTGGCAAAGGATTGCACTGTTTCATAGTCTAAATGATGTTCATCTAAAAATTTGATTACTTTTTCTTCAAGTTGGATACGGCTTGGTGTGACAACATGTGCGGGCATTTCTTCTAAGCCAATTTCTAATAATAAATCTTTTGCCATGTTATTCTGCCTCCTTGGATACGTGTTGGTCTTTATTTAATAATGGGAACCCTAATTTTTCACGTTCAGCCACAAAAATTTTCGCTACGGAACGAGCCATATTCCGAATGCGGGCTAAATATCCTGCACGTTCCGTTACAGAGACAGCACCGCGAGCATCTAATAAATTGAATGTATGGCTACATTTTAAAATATAATCATAGGCTGGATGAACTAAGCTTTCTTCAATACAGCGTTTAGCTTCTTTTTCAAATTTGTCAAAGTTTTCTAAAAGCATTTCTTGGTTACTAATTTCAAAGGAATATTTTGAATGTTCATATTCAGGTTGAACAAAAATTTCACCATATTTAACGCCTTGTGTCCATTCTAAATCATAGACACTTTCGACTTCTTGAATATATGATGCCAAGCGTTCTAACCCGTAAGTAATTTCAGAAGTGACAGGATGACATTGTAAGCCGCCGACTTGTTGGAAATACGTAAATTGGGTAATTTCCATGCCATCTAACCAAACTTCCCAACCTAAACCAGCACAGCCCATTGAAGGATTTTCCCAGTTATCTTCTACAAAACGAATGTCATGTTCTAATGGATCAATTCCTAATAATTTCAAACTTTCTAGATAAAGTTCTTGGATATTTTCAGGAGAAGGCTTCATTACAACTTGGAATTGATGATGTTGGTATAGACGGTTCGGATTTTCGCCATAGCGTCCATCAGCTGGACGACGAGAAGGTTCTACGTAGGCAGCATTCCATGGTTCAGGTCCAATGGCACGTAAAAACGTGTAAGGACTCATGGTGCCGGCTCCCTTTTCTGTATCATAGGCTTGCATTAACATACAGCCATTAGATGACCAAAATTTTTGCAAGGTTAAAATCATTTCTTGTACGGTTAACTTGTTTTTCATTGTTTTCCTCCTTGGAATATTTTTTATAGACATAGGGATTGGCTTTGCTTCGGGAATGTAAATTTAAAAAGGGATACAGAGAAACAATTTTGTAGAATGGGATAATTTTTATGCTGTTCATCATCTACTCTGTCGCTTTTGCGCCAATTGAGCTTTTTTGAATAAACGTTACTATTTTTTCTTTTGGTGTTAACTGTTTGCTTTTTTTTATTCGGTTACAACGTTCCCTTTGGTCACCTTGTACTGTGAATCATCTACTCCATGTTTTTGGCTAAGCAGTTTGTTTTAACACAGAGGAGACAACGTTCCCTTTGGTCACCTTGTGCTGTTCCACATCTGCTCTGACACTTTGTGTCAGTCGCAGTGAGGAACATGCAAAAAGTCCCCATGCCTATTAATAGACATAGGGACGAATAATTATCGCGGTTCCACCCTACTTCCGATGTGTTCATCGGCAGCTTCGTTTGTCGTACTCCAAAGTGCCTTTCAAAAGTTCCGTGTTTCTGGCTCCCACTCTCCCAGATTCGCTTAACAGAGGGTTCTTTTTACTTCTCTTTTTCTTCGTACGTATTTAACTTCTCTATCATAATACGGTGTCTGAGGGAAGTTGTCAAATTTTTTTTAGAAAAACGTCTGCTTGTTTACGTTTATTTTTCTTCCTTCTTTCGTGGTGGAATTTTTAACGTATTTTCCCACGTTTTCATTTGATCAATAAATTTTTTGCTTTTTAAGTGCAAACCAACATATTCATCGTATAACATATCAATCGTTTCTCGAATACTCTTCTTAGTTTCTTCTTTTACTTGAATGTTTTGGACTTTTTCATAGGAGACTTGCGCAAATAAGCGAATAAAATGAATTGCTCTAGGATCTGCATGGTAGCGCTGTTCATCTAAATGCCAATGTTTTTCACAAAGCACACCGCTATACTTTGAGGAATAATCAAATTTCCCTTGTGTTTCGCCACAAGCCACACAATGATGCCATTCTGGTCGTACACCAAACCGTTCTAACAATTGAATTTCAAAAATATTTGTAATGATTTCCGGATCTTTTTGCTCATTTAAAGCGGATAATGCCATGTGGGTAAATTGAAATAAGTTCGGATCATAGTGCTGATCTTCAATTGCTGCATCGACTAAGTTTAAAATATATGTTCCATATGCGTTAATAAATATGTCTTGTTGAATGTTTCGAAAAGGTTGAACTTCTTTGCTGCTATTGAGAAAAGATAAGCCTTCTTCTCTAAAGTTTCCGATGTAGACGGCTTCTGTAAATGGCAGAATCGCTGGCAAAAGAGGATTATTTTTTCGATGCGCACCTTTCACAAAAAACATCAATTTTCCATAGGATTCTGTAAAAATTTTGACGAGTTTATCCTTCTCTTTAAAATCCTTCGTAAATAAAATAATGCCTTTGGTCTCCCCTAATGCCATTCAATTCACTTCCATTTCTTATGTAAATTAGTGTAGTGTTTGGAAAGTTCGTTTATACACTCGCTTCCCAAACACTACTTTCTTAATATTCTTCTTTGCGATAACCAAAATCTTGTAAATAGATTTTTTTGTCACGCCAGTCTTTTTGGACTTTTACCCACAGCTCCAAATACACTTTGTCATCTAATAAATATTCAATATCTTGACGCGCCTTGGTACCAATTTGTTTCAGCATTTTTCCGCCTTTGCCAATAATGATACCTTTTTGACTGTCCCGTTCCACAATAATGGTTGCTTGGACATGGACTTTATCGTTTTCATCCCGTTTCATTGAGTCCACAACAACAGCGACAGAATGAGGAATCTCATCTCTTGTTAAAAGTAACACTTTTTCACGAATTAATTCGGAAACGATAAAATATTCTGGATGATCCGTAATTTGGTCATCAGGGAAATACTGTGGTCCTTCTGGCATTTGCTCAACGAGAACATCCATCAAATGCTCAAAATTATTTCCTTCAGTGGCAGAAATGGGAATAATTTCTTTAAAGTCCATTTGTTTCGAATAGTCTTCAATGATACTCAATAAATCATCTGGATGGACTTTGTCAATTTTATTAATAATCAAGTAGACTGGACTATTATTATTTTTCAATCGTTCAATAATAAAGTCGTCACCTTTCCCGCGTTTTTGATCAGCACTTACCATAAATAAAGTAGCATCTACTTCACGCATCGCATTGTAGGCACTTTCCACCATGAAATCGCCTAAGCGGTGTTTAGGTTTGTGAATCCCTGGAGTATCGATAAAAACAATTTGTGCTTCAGGAATTGTATAAATTCCTTGAATCTTATTACGAGTTGTTTGTGCTTTGTCACTCATAATTGCAATTTTTTGGCCGACAATTCGATTTAACAATGTTGATTTTCCAACATTTGGTCTGCCGACAATGGCTACGAAACCAGATTTATGTTCAGTTGTCATTGTATTTCTCCTCTTATTTCCACATTTGAATGATTTGTAAAATTTTTGGTACAAATAGAATTAGTCCTACTAGCACTGCGAAACCGGCTGTTAATAAAACAGCTCCTGCGGCCATGTCTTTAACTTTTTTTCCGATTGGATGAAAGTGAAAATCCGTAAACATATCTACGACATTTTCAAAAATTGTGTTGATAATTTCTGCCAACCAGACGAGAAAAACGGCCAATAACAACCACAGCCATTCAGCAAGTGTTAAGGAAAACAAGAAACCAAACACAATGGCAGTGACACCAAACGCCACATGTTTGCGCATATTACGTTCTTCTCGAAAAACTGTTTTGATTCCTTGCCAGGCAAATTCTAATGAATTAATAAAATGTTTATTTTTTCCTGTTTGCTCATCTTTTAAGGCCATACGCATCTAAAATCTCTTTCTGTAAACCAAACATTTCTTTTTCATCTTCAGGTTCCATATGATCGTACCCATTCAAATGTAAAAAGCCATGTACTGCCAAAAAGCCCATTTCTCGCTCCAATGTGTGCCCATATTCAAATGCTTGTTCTGCTGCTCGCTCTGTTGAAATAATTAAATCACCTAGATTCCGTGGTAGCTCTGCCAACTCTTCATCATCAAAAATAATTGGCAATTCGTCTTCCCCTTCATCCTCTAAAGCAAAACTGATGACATCTGTAGGCATATCTTTGCCCCGATAGTCACGATTAATCACTTGGATACCTGCGTTATCTGTAAAAGTCACCGACATCTCCGTATCTTCGGAAATTTCTAGAAAACCCGCTGCAAATTGCAGCAAGTTTTCGATTTCTTTGATTTCTTCTGTTGGTACTTTCTCGGTTTCATCAATGAAAGTAATATCCATTAGTCATCTCTCTTTTCTTGTTCATCTTTCATTTCTTCTGCTTCAGCTTTCATTTTTGGATACTTAATCCGTGAATGGAAGGTACTGCATAATCCATTAATTAATGATTTTTCAATGATGCGAATCTCTTTCATCGTTAACCCGCATTCATCTAATTGGCCATCTGAAATTCTATCTTGAATCACATTATGCACAAAGGCTTGAATTTTTTCGTTGGTGGGATGATCCATCGCCCGCACAGCAGCCTCACAAGTATCAGCAATACTCACAATCCCTGCTTCTCGTGTTTGCGGACGTGGTCCAGGATAACGGAAGTCTGATTCTTTAATTTCAGGATTGCGTTCTTTTGCTTTCACATAGAAAAATTTCATCAATGTTGTGCCATGATGTTGACGACAAATGTCAATCACCATTTGCGGCATATTGTACTCTTCTAAAATTTTGGCGCCATCAATTACGTGGCCAAAAATAATTTGTTTACTATCTTCTGGTAATAAAAAGTTATGTGGATTTTCTGCACCAGCAGGTAAGTTTTCCACAAAGAAATTGGCGTGTTTAATTTTGCCAATGTCATGGTAATAACAAGCAACTCGTGTTAATAGCGACCGCCCGCCAATCTCAGCAACAGCGTTAGCGCTCAAACTAGCCACCATCATGCTATGATGATAGGTACCTGGCGCTTCTTCTAACAGTTGTTTTAACAACGGATGGTTCGGATTACTTAATTCATTCAAGACAATCATACTATCATCGGTCACTAATAATTCGATATATGGATGCAAGCCCATTGTTGCTAAAAATGAAAGTACCGTTCCTGCACTTGCACAAATTAAAGCTGTCCACGTTTTACCATCTGTTAAACTCATCCCTTGATAAATCATTAAGACAACCGCCATGAAAACAGGAAAGACCACTACCCACATTAAAGCTGGGAAAACTTGCTCACTCATCCGTTTCCGTTTAACAACTGTTGCTAGAAATCCTGAGAATAAGTACATAATCAGAATAACCGTCAACGAGTTTGTGCCAATAGAATTATAAAAGATAAATAACGCAAAAACGACTTGGAAAATGGCAGCGATTATCCCTGAACGACGATTCACAAAATGATTTAGAATTAGCGGTGCAAAGGCTGCTGGATAGAACAAGGGAATATACATCAACTGCTCTGTTTGGAAAATCTGGAAGAATTTCATTAAAATAACACTGATTAGCATAGCACCCGTGTAAAAGATAATAAACGAGCGTTGTCGCGAAGGCTCAGTCACTTGTTTTGTAAAGAAAATCAACACTTCAACTTGAAGTAAAATAGCCAATGCTAATGCCACCATCGGAAAAATAGAGGTATTTTGACTAGTCATTCCTAGTAGCTCAAGTTTTTCGACCGCTTTTGCATCAATTTGAGTACCTTCACGAACAATAATTTCGCCTTGATAAATCATTGCGGGTTGAACAGCATTCATCGCTTTTTGGCGTAGCTCTTCTGTTCGTTTTTCATTGGCAATATCGTTTACCACAATCCCTTGGTTAACAATGTAACGAATGACTTGTTGCATGGTACTCGTAATGTCTAAGTATTGAATTTTACCGTTAGCTTCTTGGCGAATTTTATCCAAATCAGATTCTCGAACGTGATTTTGCATCGCATCATCCACCAACATCAAACTTTCTGAACGAACCTTATCTAATTGCTCAGAGGTTAATGTAAAGATTGTTTGATAAAAAACATTAGGAAAACTTTGATAAAACGTAACTTCATCTTGCGGTAAAGATTCAAACAATGATTTTAAGCTAGCTACTCGTTCTTCCACGGTCGGCGCAGGAATCGTTTCTTCCTTTTTGGCCTTCGCTTGCTTATTGCTGTACTCTTTGTCTACTTTTTCATTCGCAGAATCAATCAATTTAAATAATTTATCAATACGATTATGTTGGACAGATGCCGTATCTTCTTGATAAATATATTCGGGTGTGACAGCTTCTGCTGCCAATTTTTTTCTTTGTTCTGTTTCGTAGGTATTCTCGATATTTTTATTTGCACGAATGGTTTTCTCGGCCAGTTGACCTTCTTTAATTTCTACTCTTTTCTGATGGACGCTGCCAAACATAATCATAAATAAAAGAAGAGAAAAAACGGCTAATAAAATAGGCAAATAGGCTTTACCTAAACGATCCCCTAACTTTGTAAGTACTTTTTTCAAAAGGTACTTTCACTCCTTCCCTAACTGCTTAGGAATGCTTTTGTTGTTCTTTTTCATAGGCTTGAATAATTTGTGCTACAACCGGATGACGCACAACGTCACTGGCTTCAAAATTTACAAAGGCAATTTTTTCAATGTCTTTTAACGTACGCTCGGCGTTAACTAAACCACTTGTTACACCACGTGGCAAGTCAATCTGACTAGTATCTCCATTAACAATCATTTTTGAACTAAACCCTAAACGAGTTAAAAACATTTTCATTTGGGCAACCGTGGTATTTTGTGCTTCATCTAGAATGACAAAAGCATCATCCAATGTACGACCACGCATATAAGCAAGCGGGGCAATTTCAATAACGCCGCGTTCCATTAAACGATTTGTATGATCCATACCAAAAATTTGATACAAGGCATCGTAAACTGGACGTAAATAAGGATCGACTTTTTCTTTTAAGTCACCTGGTAAAAAGCCCAAGCTTTCGCCAGCTTCCACCGCTGGACGAGTTAAAATAATTTTTTGTACTTCGCCTTTTTTTAAAGCTGCTACTGCCATCACCACGGCTAAAAAGGTTTTTCCTGTCCCCGCAGGTCCCACCCCGAAAATGACGTCATGAGTTTTAACTGCATCGATATATTTTTTTTGACCAACATTCTTAATTCGGATGGCCCGACCATGATGGTCCTTCATAATTTCTTCTTCATACATGGCAATAAACGCCTCTAAATTTCCAGCTTTGGCCATTTTTAAAGCAGAAACGACATCTGGCGTATGCACTTTGATGCCTCGTTGAATTAATGTTTGTAGCGCTCTTAACACGGAAGCGACTAACTCTACCTCTGATGATTCGCCAATTAACTGAATAACTTCGCCACGACTATTAATCGTTACGTGGGTATTCTCTTCTAAAAATTTGATATGTTTATCATGTGTTCCTAAAAGCATGTGTGCATCATCAGAATCAGTAAGTATTAATTCCAAAGATTTTGACTGATTATCTGTCAAAAAACGTCCATCTCCTTTATTATATAGTCCTTTACAATGATACCACATTCTTATCTGTTTAAAAAGAAGTCGTACCTGATTTGACTTTGAAAGTCAAAAAAGAGAAAACCGTAAAAAGCTACCGGTTTTCTCTTTGCATAAAAAAACTAGGACAGTATCCTGTCCTAGTTTCGATAACGCTCTTAGTTTTCTTGTAATAATTCTTTCACAATTGCGTTAACTTGGTTGCCATCGGCTTTGCCTTTGACTTTCGGCATCATAGCGCCCATCACTTTACCAAAATCTTTTGGTGAAGTGGCGCCAGTTTGCGTCATTACCTCTTGAACTAGTTGACGAATTTCTTCCTCCGTTAGTTGTTGAGGCATATATTTTTCAACAATTGCTATTTCAACTTTTACTTTTTCAACAAGATCGTCGCGTCCCGCCTTTTCAAACTCTGATAAAGAATCTTTTCTCTGTTTCATCTCACGAGACAATACAGTGAGTTCTTCTTCTCCGTTCAATTCACGGCCCGCTTTAATCTGATCATTTTGAATGGCAGTCTTTAACATACGAAGTACGGCTAAAGTTTCTTTGTCTTTAGCTTTCATCGCTGTTTTAATGTCGTCATTCAATGTGGTTAGCAATGACATACCACCAACTCCAATTCATTCAAAACTAGAATTTTTTACGTTTTCTAGCTGCTTCAGATTTTTTCTTACGCTTTACACTTGGTTTTTCGTAGAATTCACGTTTACGTGATTCTTGTAAAGTACCCGCTTTTGAAACGGAACGTTTGAAGCGACGAAGAGCATCATCAAGAGATTCGTTTTTACGAACGACTGTTTTTGACATGTTATTCCCTCCCTCCGAGCTTAAAAAGTAACCGTTTTTCTTATTTGTGGGAAAAACCCACAAATTAAAATACTGTCCTTGTTATATTATAGCTAAAGCATAAATAACCGTCAACCACTCTACTGATAAAATACGAAATTTTTGTTTGATTTTTCGTCTTATTCGCTATTTTTCGCAACAATCGGCACAACGACCAAGGATTTCAAAGCGATGTCCTTCAATTGAACAACCTTTTAACTGTTCTTCAAAAAAATTCATCGGACACATGTGAATTTCTTCCGTTTTGCCACAAACCGTACAAATAAAGTGATGATGATGTTCCACCTCTTGGCAACAACGGAAGCGAAACTTTTGCTCGCCATTTAATTCTGTTTTTTCCAGTAATTCTAAGCGCTCAAAGTCATGCAAGTTACGATAAACCGTATCATAACTGACTCCTTTAAAGGTTTCATTCATAAATTCATACACTTCACGTGCAGAAACATACCGATTTCGCTTAATCAAATAGCTCATCAGTAATTCTCGTTTTTTAGTATATTTTAATCCACTGGCTTTCATGGTTTCTAAGGCTTGTTCAATATTGGTTTTTACTGGTGCCATCGCCATTTCCTCCCTCACCAACCTAAATCAGAATCATTACGAAATAGATTCTGGACTTATGGTATAATAAAATTATTAAAAATGCAAGAAAGGACTTACCCTCTATGACTATTTCTGAAGAAAAAAAATGTGTGACGATTTTTGTCATCTCAGATTCTGCTGGCGAGACCGCTTCAAAATTGGCGGCTGCTTCAATGGCCCAGTACCCCACTGTTGATTTTACTTTGATTAGACGAACATTCGTTAAAGACGAAGATAAACTGGTACAAGCGTTAGAAGATGCCAAAAAAGCAGAAGCCATGGTACTGCATACTATTATTAATGATCATCTCGTGGCGATTGCTAATCAATTTTTCAATGAGCATCAATTGTTCCATTTTGACATTTTGACACCACCAGTTGCGGAAATCGAACGATTAACAGGTGTCGCACCCATGCGAGAACCTGGTGCCTTACATCATCTGAATGAAAATTATTTTAAACGAATTGAAGCAATGGAATTTGCTGTCAAATATGACGATGGCAAGGACCCACGAGGCTTTTTAGAAGCGGATGTGTTACTTCTTGGCGTTTCCCGAACTTCTAAAACACCGCTAAGTCTCTTTTTAGCCAACAAGAACTTAAAAGTTGCTAATTTGCCACTGATTCCTGAAGCACATTTACCGAAACAATTATTCGAAATGGACCCTAAAAAAATTGTTGGCTTAACCAATGATCCCAATGTTTTAAACGGGATTCGTAAAGAACGAATGCGCGCATATGGATTACCTGAAAATACTTCTTATTCAGATATTGAAAAAATTCGGCGAGAACTGGCTTTTGCTAATGATCTTTATCAAAAATTAGGTTGTATCGTTATTGATGTCGCTTCTCTTTCAATTGAAGAAACTGCCTCAATGATTCTTAATGCTTTGAACTTAGAAGATCATAGTTATTATTCCACGGAAACATCCGAGGATTAAAAAAAACGAGAAAAAATCACTAGTGATTTTTTCTCGTTTTTTTTAAAAGACTTGAACGCCTTCTTGATCAATATTGAAAATTTGGATGCTCGCTTTGGTAGATAATTTCTCCAAGCTTTGAACAATTTCGTTGGTTCGTTCTTCTGGCGACAAGATTAGCACAGTTGGACCAGCACCGCTTAAGAAAGAGCCATAAGCACCTTTTTGCTGAGTTAAACGACGAATTTCTTTTAAGTGAGGAACCAATGAACGACGATACGTTTCATGCCATTTATCTTGTTCCATCATTTTGCCTGCTAAAGGTAAATCCCCGTTTAAAATTGCGGCAATCATAACATTGGCAATTGAGCTGGCCGCGACCGCTTCTTTATAAGCCAATTTTTCGGGCAAAACAGCGCGACTTTTTTCGGTAAATAATGGTTCCTCTGGAATAAATGCAATGACATCACACATTGGAAAGTGATGTTTGACATGGTAGACTTGGTTTTCTACATGGCTAGCCACCACGAAATCTCCTAAAATAGCTGGGGCAACATTATCCGGATGTCCTTCCATCTCTGTGGCCAAACGAACTTTTTCTTTAGGGGACAAATTTAAATGTGCTAGTCGGTTAGCTAATTCAATGCCTGCTACAATCACACTTGAGCTACTGCCTAGTCCTCTTGCAAGGGGAATGTCAGAAACCATCCGAATAACTTTTGGTGTTAATTCTGGTGCAATTTTCAATGCCGTTTGAATTAATAAATTCTCTTCATTAGTAGGAATCTCTTCTCCCATAGTATGTTGAATTTCCCAAAATTCACTTTCACCTAAAACGTTGATTGTTAAATAAGCGGATAATGCAATGCCACATGAGTCAAAGCCAGGTCCTAAGTTGGCACTAGTGGCAGGTACTCTTATTTTCATAGTGTTGCGACTCCTTTTCGTAAGTACAGACGCATTTCTTCCACGTCACTCATTTTTGAAATAGCTACTTCTGTCTCCATTGCTGTATCAGGATCTTTCAGTCCGTTACCAGTAAAGACTGCCACGACGGTTTCACCTGCTTTGATTTTACCGCTTTTAACATGTTGAATAACTCCAGCTAATGAAGCAGCCGAACCAGGTTCAATGAAAACCCCATCTTGAGCAGCAATTTTTCGGTAAGCCGTTAAAATTTCTTGATCTGTCACGGCATCAATGAAACCACCGGATTCATCCCGTGCCTGTTCTGCTAGTTGCCAACTAGCAGGATTTCCAATCCGGATCGCTGTTGCCACGGTTTCAGGTTGCTCAATCACTTGGCCTTTCACGATTGCTGCGGCACCTTCTGCTTCAAAACCATGCATTCTTGGTAAAGTTGTTCCTTGTTTTTCATGCCATTCTTTAAAGCCTTTCCAGTAAGCGGAAATATTGCCGGCATTTCCAACTGGAATCGCTAAGACATCGGGCGCTTGACCTAATTGTTCACAAACTTCAAAAGCTGCTGTCTTTTGCCCTTCTAAGCGATAAGGATTCACTGAATTAACTAGCGCAACTGCCTCAGTTTTCGCAATCTCTCGCACCGCTTTTAATGCTTCATCAAAGTTACCTGGAATCGAAATAATGTCCGCCCCATACATAATAGCTTGCGCCAATTTTCCCAGTGCGATTTTCCCTTCTGGAATCACTACATACGCTTTAATGCCTGCTCTTGTGGCATACGCAGCAGCGGCGGCACTAGTATTTCCTGTAGAAGCACAAACAATCGCTTTGGCACCTTCTTCTACCGCTTTTGCTACAGCCATCACCATCCCGCGATCTTTGAATGAGCCAGTGGGATTTAAGCCTTCGTATTTTCCATATAATTGAATACCTAATTCTTTGGATAAATTAGGTAAAGGAATCAGTGGCGTATTTCCTTCGGCTAAAGAAATCATTGGTGTTTTTTCTGTTACGGGCAAATACGCTTGATACTGTTTTAACAAACCTTCATACATGTTTACTCATCTCCTATAACCTTCATTACATTCAATAACTGAAAGGCTTCCGTATTTTGAATAGCTATCACAACTTGTTGCATTTGTGCTTTTGATATCTGGTGTGTAATGGCAACAATTCTTGCTCGCTGTCCATCTGATTTCTGTTGAACTAATTGATCAAAGCTGACTTCTGCTTTAGTCATTAATTGCGTCAACTGCAAAAATTGTCCTGGTGTATCTGGAACATCTAATGAAAAATAGTACTGCCCAAATACATTTTCGGAACTCGTCAATTGGGTTTTATGTTGATACGAATTGAACATATGGCCAGTCGTTGCCAAGCGAATGTTTTTAGCAATCGTAATTAAATCACTGACCACACTGGTTGCTGTCGGTTTAGCGCCAGCTCCTGGACCGTAATACATCGATTCGCCCACACCTGCACTTTTAATAAATACTGCATTGTACTCATTCCGAACAGATGCAATAGGATGCTTTTGATTGACTAGCATAGGCGCCACTTCCACCGAGATACTATTCTCATTTTGTTCAGCAGAGCCAATCAATTTGATTTCATACCCCAGTTGTTTAGCCATAGCGACATCATCTAAAGACAATCCGCGAATTCCACGAATATCAACTTGTGGTAATGAAACATTCATCCCAAAAGCAAATTGACTTAAAATAACCATTTTATAGGCTGCATCGATTCCATCGACATCATTTGTCGGATCCGCTTCAGCAAATCCCAACGCTTGCGCTTCTGCTAAAGCTTCTTCATAACTTTTATCAGCAGAAACCATTTGCGTAAGCATATAATTCGTCGTACCGTTCACAATCCCTAAAACTTGTTGAATATTGTCTGCCGCTAAGCTATTAGCAATTGTTCTTAAAATTGGAATCCCGCCAGCAACACTTGCTTCGTAATATAAATCACAATGATGTTTTTGGGCTAACGCTACTAATTCACTCCCATGTTGCGCCAGTAAATCTTTATTGGCAGTCACAATATGTTTGCCCTTTTCTAAAGCTTTCATGATATACGTTTTGGCTGGTTCAATGGTTCCCATTAATTCCACAACGATTTGAATCTCTTTATCTTCTAAAATATCATCAATTGAAGTTGTTAAAGACAGACCGTATTCTTCCGCTTGCGCTTGTTTCGTTTCAAGATTTCGGACAAATGCTTTTTCAATGACTACATTCATTCCTGTCACTTGTGAAATTTTCTCTTGATGTTCTTTCAAGAGAGTTAAAACGCCAGTGCCTACAGTCCCTAATCCTAGTAACCCGATCTTTAAGGTATCCTTCATTTTTACCTCCATCAACAGCGCTATTCTAGTTACGCTATTTTTTCCTACTTTTTATCGATGTTCAATATGCTCAAAGGTCTGATTTAAAATATCTATTACATGATGATCATCCAATGTATAAAAAATCGTTTTTCCTTCGCGACGTGCCTTGACAACTCGGCTATCTCTTAATAATTTTAGTTGATGAGAAACGGCGGACTGTTCCATTCCCAATTGTTCACTAATCGCCGTTACGTTATGCTCGCCTTCTTTTAAAAGTAGCAAAATTCTTAAACGTGTTGGATCACTTAATACTTTATATAATTGACTTACTTGTTTGATTTCTTCCATTTGTTTCATTATAGTCGCCTCACTTTGCACTCATTATAACACAGAGTTTTTTAAAATAAGAACTGCGATTGTTCTTTCCTACGAAAAATATGGCACAAAGAAAGTTGGAAAAATGACAAACTTGTCGATTTTCCAACTTTCTTCATCTATTCGTGGTTGGCTTGCTGAACTGCATCCATCACGGCATAACGGAAGCCATTTTTTTCTAGAGCTACGACACCGCGAATCGTACTTCCTCCTGGAGAAGTCACTTCATCTTTCAATGCTCCTGGGTGTTTTTTCGTGTCTAAGGCTAAGGTCGCCGTTCCTTTTATCATTTGAGCGACAATTTCATAAGATAAGTCTCTTGGTAACCCTTCTAAGACTGCTGCATCTCCCAATGCTTCCATAAAGATATCAACAAAAGCTGGACTGCAACCAGCCACAGTACCAAAAGTTTCCAGTTGCGCTTCACGAATTTCTTTGACTAACCCTAAAGTAGCAAGAAGTTCCATTACCAGGTCCTTCGTTTGGCCTTCAATTGTTGGTGCCAAGGCTACGCCAATCACGCCTTGATTCACGCTAACTGGTGTATTAGGAATGGCATGAACAACTTTGGCTTCTTTATTGCCAAGAGCCATTTGTGCTTCTTGTATGGTATGACCTGTTGCAACAGAAATCAATAGACTTTCGTTGGAAAAATGAGGGGCTAATTCCTGAAGGACAGGTAACACGACCTTTGCTCCTGTCGCAATAAAAATAACCTTACATTCTTGGAAAAGTGCATAATCTGTGACAAGTTGAAAGCCCCACTCTTTTTGAAGTGCTTCTGCTGTTCCACTTGATCCGCCTTTCACATATAAATGTTCCTTCTTGACTGCCTCAGCTTTCAGTAACCCTTTAATCATGGCACCGCCCATACTGCCAGCACCGATAAAGCCAATTTTCATAGCATTCCCTCCTTAGTTAAATAAAGTGTTTGTGTCAAAAGTCAATTAGCTTTTGACACAAACACTCACATTCGTACTTGTTTCGTACAGCCTGTTTCGTTTATTTTATTTTGTTAATTCATTAACGACTGCTTCAAACGCAGCAATTTTTTCAGAAGCTTCTGAACTACTTGTTGCTTTTGTTGCTAGATAGAATTTAATTTTTGGTTCTGTTCCTGATGGTCGGATAGCAATCCAACTGCCATCTTCTAAATGATATTTCAACACATCAGAAGGAGGCGTTTGTAATTGTTCTGTTTGACCATCTGCAAAAGTGCGTGTTAATTCTTTAAAATCTTCCGTTTGAG
Organism: Enterococcus sp. AZ119; assembly: GCF_050546175.1. Lineage (NCBI taxonomy): Bacteria > Bacillati > Bacillota > Bacilli > Lactobacillales > Enterococcaceae > Enterococcus > Enterococcus sp. AZ119. The sequence continues at coordinate 1,968,625 of NZ_CP172951.1, forward strand.
CAACTTGAATCCCGGCAAACTCAGTTGGCGCTTGTTCACGACATTTTGCCATTAAAGCTTTGATTTTACCGCTGCCTTCAATTCCGCTCATTGTTACGGAAATAGTTTTTTCTTCAAAGTAACCAAATTCTTCAAAGATATCTTGTAAGCCATCGTATAATGTTTTTCCTTGTTTTTTATAGAAAGCCGCTACTTCTGCTAATAAAACTAACGCTTGAATTGCATCTTTATCACGAACAAAAGGTTTCACTAAGTAACCATAACTTTCTTCAAAACCAAACATAAACGTTTGACTGTGGTCTTCTTCGTATTGTTGAATTTTTTCAGCAATAAATTTGAAACCTGTTAAAACATTAAACATCTTCGTATTATATTTCTCAGCAATCGCTGTAGCAAGTTCACTAGAAACGATTGATTTTAGAACCGCAGCATTTTGAGGCAACGTGCCTGCTTGTTGATGGGCTTCTAAAATATAATGAATCATAATTGAACCTAATTGATTTCCTGTTAATACTTGGTAGTCTCCGTTTGGCATCCGCACAGCAGCACCTAAACGATCAGCATCTGGATCTGTTGCAATCAATAAATCAGCGCCTTCTTTTTCCCCTAAACGAATCGCGTATTCAAAAGCTGAATGTTCTTCAGGGTTTGGTGACTTAACTGTAGTAAAGTCAGGATCAGCAACGGCTTGCTCAGGTACTAAAACAAATTTTTCAAAACCGGCTTGTTTTAATGCCTTTTCTCCTAACATTTTCCCAGTTCCATGTAAGGGAGTGTAAACTAATTTTAATTCTTTACCCATTTCGTTAATTAATTCTTGATTAATCGTAACTGTTTTAATTTCTTTCAAATACGCGTTATCGACTTCTTCACCAACAATGTTAATTAAACCGCTGTGGGCAACTTCTTCATCTGATAAGACATCAATTTTCAAAGGATTTTCGATACTACGAACATATTTAGTTAATGCATCTGCATCAGCTGGCGGCATTTGACCACCGTCTTCACCATAGACTTTGTAGCCATTATAGGCAGCTGGATTGTGAGAAGCCGTAATCATGATTCCCGCAAAAGCTTTAAAGTAGCGGACCGCAAAAGATAATTCTGGTGTTGGTCGTAAGCTTTCAAACACAAAAGAAGGAATATCATGTTTAGCTAATGTTTTAGCTGCTTCCATTGCAAATTCTGGAGACATATGACGTGAATCATAGGCAATAGCTACACCGCGACGTTTTGTTTCAGGATCTTGCGTATCCATAAAACGTGCAAGTCCTTCTGTTGCTTGACGAACCGTAAAGATATTCATCCGATTAATACCGGCGCCTAAAATCCCGCGCATCCCGGCAGTCCCAAATTCTAATGGTGCGTAAAATGCATCTTCACATTTTTCAGGGTCTGTATTTAAGTCCTTTAATTCATTTTTTAAATTTTCTGGAATATTTTCTTCATTTAACCATTGTTGGTAAACTTGTTCCCAAGACATGGAAAACACCTCATTTGTTTTTTTGTTTTTACTTTTTAAGTATAGCATTGGATATTCGTTTAGAAAAGGGAAGTTGTAGCGTTTTCTCTCAGCAAATGATTTTTATAAGAAAAATCTTACTTACTGTTCTATTTTTGTTTGTCTATTTTCAGAAAGCTGTCGTGTAATCCGTACCATTCGCTCACAAAAAAGAGGAATTTCTTCTGGTGAAATTCGGGAACAGTTCAAGCGAATACTTCCACGTTTTTCACTAAAAGCTACACTTGGTGCTACCAAAACACCTTCTCGTAAAAACACTTGCCAATCTTCTGGCTTAAGTGCCCCTTGACGCCAATGTGCCCATAAATAAAAGCCGCCTTTTACTGGCGAAACTTCCCATTCTGGCAACGATTTAAATACTTGATATACAGCTGTTGCTCGTTGTTCCACTTGTTTATTTAATAACGTAATTTTTTCAGAAAAAGAAGGATCTTCAATCGCCATTTTAGCGAGCATCTGCGGAAAAATACTCAACGAAACATCCATCATTTTTCTGGCTTCTGCAATTTGTTTCGTCACGGAGGTAGGCGCACTTAACCAACCAATTTTCGTGGTCGAACCTAAAATTTTTGACAACGAACCGATATACAAGACATTATCTGGATCTAATTTTTTTAAAGGAGGAATTTCTGTTTTCGGGATAAAACTTAGCTGCCCAAAAACATCATCTTCTAAAATAGGAACTTGATACGTTTGACAAACTTTCACGAGCTGTTCTCTTTTTCTTAAAGGCATCACTGTCCCAGTCGGATTTTGAAAGGAAGGATTAACCATAACCATTTTGATGCGATGTTGTCGGATTGTTTGTTCTAGCGCTTCAAGATCAATCCCTTCCTCTGTCATGGGCACACCAAATAAGCGCACACCAGCAGCTTGGAAAATTGGTAAGGCATAGAAGAAAGATGGATCTTCTACGGCAACACTATCTCCTTGTCTCAATAAAACTTGCAAAACTAAAAAAAGTGCTTGTTGCGCACCTGAAGTAAGCAATAAACTTTCACTTGGTAAATGAAGCTGATATTCCGTTGCTGTAATGGCTTGGATTTCTTTTCTTAACGGCAAATAACCTAATTCATCTTGTGCTTCCTCTTTTAAAAATTGTTTCCAATTTAATGCTGGAAAATCGAAACTGGGAATTAAGTCTAACGGCAACTCGCCTGTATACATATCTAAGTCAGTCGGCAAATTTTGTTTAGCACGTAACTCAATCTCTGCCACCAAGGGATGAACTTGTTTGAACACATTTTGTTCTAAATAACGATGCCAATCCGTTCGTGGCGTCATCATTACCCCCCATTTTCCTTCGTTGACAATCGTTCCGCTCCCTCTTTTTCGCACAATCCAGCCTAAGTCCACCAGTTCGTCTAATGCATGAACAACGGTTGAACGATTGACAGACAAGTACTCTGCCAGTTTACGTTCTGAAGGGATTTTTTCGCCTGGTAATAATTCGCCTGTTTGAATCTTTTGAACAATCATTTCCATAATACTGCGATAAATGGGAACATTTTGTTCTTTTTTAAGTTGCCACATAGCAATCACCTCAACAATTGGATGAGTTAAAAGTAATCCAGTTTAATACTTTTGTCAATCAAAAATACAAGAAAAGTGGGACAGCCGTTTTGACGAATGTCCCACTTTTCTGTTTTACTATTAACAGGTTTGTCTCAATGTTTGTGTAAAAATGCTTGGATGGTGTTATAAAAGATTCCTGCGAACATAAAGATTAACCAACTAAACCGCCAATCCCCTAAAACAAAACTAATAAATAGATAGAGTGCAACAACTAAGGGCCAATAAACGGATGCAATAATTGCACCGACAGGATTTCCCACAGGTCCTTCCTCTGTTTTTGTTTGTTGAGGGGCAAAATCAGGATGACCAACATGTTCTGAATAAAAATAAGTTTCATTTAACAATTTATTAAAACTTCCTTTAATTACTCCACCAAATATAAACAAGAAGACGCCAACCGATACTAAAAAGAAGAGCCAACTAATCCCCATCGTTCCATTATAATATTGTCCGCCCATCATTTGATGCATGGAACGGCGCATCATCAGATGAAGGCCACTACTAAAGACAACAACTGGGATTAAACCCAAAATACAAAAAACGACGCCCGCTGCCATACAAAAAATAAATGATCGTTGAAAACTTTGTTCTCTTTGTGCAACTTCTTTTTTTAACTTAATCGGAATCAATCGTTGCCCCAGTTGTTTGTCCATTGCAACAAACCGATTACCAGCAACAATAAATAATGGAACGCCGATTGCCACACCTATGAAAAGACAAACTAAACCAAGACCGTTAGAAAGAACACCACGCATACCAACCAGCAAGCCAACACCCACCATGATTGCAACAACACCAAGACCAATTTGAATAGCACCTTTACGTTGGACAGCTAAATAGTCAAGTCCTTCCTCCACTGAGATTTCTGGCAAACCGTTCATTGAATCGTTTGTTTCATCCACTTGTTTATTTTCTAAATTCAATTCTTCCATTAATTCATCAATAGTACCAAATTCAGAAATAATTGTACCAATTGCTTCATTTTCCGATTTTCCTTGGCTGAGCAAGTCTTCATAACGATCCTCAGCATTTGCTAATAAGTCCGCCTTTAATTGTTTTGTTTCAGATGTTTCAACAACGCCTGAAAATAAGCTATCAATAAATTCTTCTATAATTTTCATTTTCCCATCTCCTTTACAAATGCTTCGACGACGTCTTTTGTTACTTCCCATTCTAGTAACTTTTCCTCTAAATAACGCTCTCCTGCATGGGTTATTTGATAATAGGTCCGCTTTTTGCCATGCGTTACTTCTCCTGGAAATGATTCAATGTAGCCATTTTTCTCTAAACGTGTAAAAGCAGAATAAAGTGTCGTTTCTTTAATCGAATATTGTTCTTTAGAAATTTCACGAATGCGTTTAGAAATCGCATAACCATATGAAGCGCCGGATTGTAAGATTGAGAGAATAAAGGTATCGTTGTATCCTCGAATTGCATCACTACCAATCACATAAATTCCTCCCTCAAGTACTTCAACTATTGTACTACGTCTGTCGTTGTAATTATCTTAACACGATTACTACGATAGGTAAAGTAAAAAAAGCACGTAATGCAGAAATCATTTTAATTTCTGCACTACGTGCTGTCTTCTTTTCAGTCTATAGTTGAATGTTAAATGGTATCACCATTAAAAATAGAATTTTTTACAATCACATAATCAACTTTACGAATCGCTTCTAAATCGCGACCTCCCGCGTATGAAATGGAAGATTGTAAATCTTGTTGCATTTCGACTAAAGTATCTGCCAACTTCCCTTTATGGCGTAACCAGATTTTTTTGCCTTCAACGTTTTTCTTTTCGCCTTTTTGGAATTCAGAGGCGCTACCAAAGTATTCTTTGTAAACAACACCATCTTCCACTTTTGTTTCACCTGGTGATTCTTCATGTCCAGCAAATAATGAACCAATCATGACCATAGTTGCCCCAAAACGCACAGATTTTGCAATGTCTCCATGGGTCCGAATCCCACCATCTGCAATAATTGGTTTCCGAGCTGCTTTGGCACACCAACGTAAAGCCGCTAACTGCCAGCCACCTGTCCCAAAGCCAGTCTTAATCTTAGTAATACAAACTTTTCCTGGTCCAATCCCCACTTTGGTGGCATCGGCTCCAGCGTTTTCTAATTCGCGAACGGCTTCTGGTGTTCCAACATTGCCAGCAATAACGAACGTTTCTGGTAAAAATTTTTTTAAGTGTTGAATCATATTAATCACCGCATTTGAGTGACCATGTGCGATATCAATTGTCACGTAGTCAGGAACTAAACCTTCTCGGGCTAACGTTTCAACAAAAGCGTATTCCCCTTCTTTCACACCCACACTAATTGACGTAATCAAGCCCTTTTGTTGCATTTTTTTAATAAATGGCACTCGCGCCTCTTCATCAAACCGATGCATGATATAAAAATAACCATTTTCAGCAAGGGTTTCCGCAATCGTTTCATCAATAATTGTTTGCATGTTCGCTGGAACGACAGGCATTTTAAACGAATGTTTTCCTAAAGTTACTGTAGTATCACATTCAGAACGACTATTCACGATACATTTATTGGGAATTAATTGGACATCTTCATAATCAAAAACTTTCATACTTACTGCCTCCTAGTTATTTACAAAAATAACGTAAAAACCGAACATTCGGTCATTTAACGTTCGTGTTTACAAACACCATTGTTAATTTACACTATTTACCGCCACTTGTCAAAGGCGTTTTAACGAAAATTAATCTTTTTACCCTTCTTGAACGTTTGGTAAAATGGCCTGCAATAAAATAGCAACAATTGAGGCAGTTGCCACGGGTGAACTAAATAAATATTGTAAAAATTGTGGTAAAGTTTCCAAAAACTCTTTTGGTAACAATGTCAACGCTAACGTCATAATAATCGGAACGGCAATTACATACATCTCTTTTTCATGAATTGTTACATCACTCATAACTTTCATTCCACTTACAGAAATGATGCCACAAACAACCACAAAAACGCCGCCGATAACTGGTGCCGGAATGGCCGAAATCAAGGTGGAAAGTTTTCCAGATAAGCCAAATAAGACAAACCACGCACCTGCAGCCACAAAAACCTTGCGACTAGCAACTCCAGTGATTGAAATAATCCCAGCATTTGTAGAGTAACTAGTTACTGGCGTGCCGCCAATGAATGAAGAAACTAAGCAACCTAAGCCTTCACCAATTACGCCGCGATTAATTTTTTCTTCGGTCAAAGGTTCAGCGACAACATGACTCACAGCAAACCAAGTGCCTGTTGTTTCCGCCATTAAAACCAGATAAATAACTAACATCGTGGCAATAGCTGACCAATCAAATTGGAAAGAAAAGTTAACTAATGGTAACTGAGGCAAACTAAACCAAGCCGCTTCACTAACGGCCGATAAATCAAGTACCCCTAATAATTGTGCCGCGATGCTCCCAAATAATAATGCCAAAATAACAGAAGAAACGCGGAAAATCCGCCCTTTTTTCAAAGCAGAACCTAAGAGTGCAAAGAAAATCAACGTCCCCGCTGCTATAAATGCTAATAAAATATTTTGTCCTAATTCCCCTTTTGCATGGTAAATATTATCCGATAAAGCGACTGGCATTAACGAAAGCCCCACCACAAAAATAATTGTTCCTCCCACAATTGGTGGAACAAATTTAGTGATTAAACGATTAAAGATACCAGTAAATCCTAATATAATAACAACAATTGCCCCCACTAAACTAGCACCTAAAACTGCGCCCCAGCCATTTCCTTGTTGGTTATTGGCAAAATAAATTCCTGCAATTGCCCCGATTGGAATAAATGAAGGGCCTTGCGCAACTGGTAATCTCATACAAAAATGAGATTGAATAATCGTGGCAAGTCCTGCTGCTATGAATGTTGCTTGGATTAAAGAAGACGTTTGTGCTGTGCTAATCCCAATAATTGAAGCAATGATCACAGGTACGACGTACACGTCCATTGCTAAGACATGCTGAATCCCTAACATAGTGGCCTGCCCAAAAGATACTGAATCTTCTGGCCCCACTGTTAAATGAAGATTATTTTGTTTCTTTTCACTCATTTTTTATACTCCTTTAGTTGCTGACATTAAATTTTTATCATGTACTTTTTCACCTTGTACCCAGACTTCTCGAATATTTTCTGGTCGTGCTAAATATAAGATTTTTTGGAAAATATCAAGCAATGATTCCCCTGGATTTTTAGGGATTCGTGCTTGTGACAAGCTTGTATTAATAATTTGAACATCCCAAGCATACCCTTTTTCTAATTTTCCAATTGGTAAACTTAGCGCTTGACCACCACCAGCAGTAGCTAAATAAAACGCTTCATTTACGGTAATCCGTGCCGTTTTAACACCTCGTACTTCTGGTTTTTTTGTAGCATCGACGCCATCTTCTAACATTCTAGAAGAAATAACCGCTTGCTTTAAATTGTCAAAAAGACTTGGTGAAAAACCACCTGAAAGATCACTACCTAAACCAACTTCTACTTGATGTTGATGTACTAATTTTGCAATCGGTGTTACTGCATTACCAAAATAAGCATTAGAGATTGGGCAGTGCGCCACAGCAGTCCCTGTTTCATGGAATAAATTCATATCTACTTCTTCTAAAAAGCCTGCATGTGCCATCACTGCTTTTTCTGTCAATAAACCAAAATCATTCAATGCTTGGGCATCATTTTTTCCAAAACGTTCTTGAACAAATTGATGTTCCCAATCACTCTCACTACAATGACTTTGAACATGGACTTGATATTTCGCTGCTAATTCTCCTAATCCTTTAAGTGCTTCCTCTGTACAACTAGGAATGAAACGCGGAGTTACAACGGGATACACGCCTTGTTTTGTTTGCTGCGCTAATGTTTGAATTTCTTGAATAAACCGTTCCGTTTCTTCTAATGCTTGTTGCGTTGTTTGATCACGATAGTATTCTGGATTCTCATTAAGATCATCCATTACAACTTTACCAATTAAGCCACGCTGCCCTTTTTCCGCACAAATCTCTGCCAAACGACGGCTAGCTTCATAATGAATGGTTGCAAAATAAAGGGCTGTTGTTGTCCCATTAGCTAACAATTGGGTTACCAATTCATCATAGACTTGTTGGGCAAATGTTAAATCTGCAAATTTGGACTCCAAAGGAAACGTGTACGTATTCAGCCATTCATACAATGGAATATCCAAGGCGGTCCCTGATTGTGCCCATTGAGGTGCATGGACATGTAAATCAACAAAGCCGGGTAAAAGATAAGAATCTTGGGGCAATTCTTGAAAACGTTGCGCCTCTTTTTGTTCTGCTAGCACAGTTTCATACGCTTCAGCATCTGGTTCAATTATTTCCTGAATTACTCCGGCCTCATCTATACAAAAAAGTGTCTCTTCATAAACTTTAATCTCTTGCAAATTTTTACTAGAAAAACCTGTTCCTTTTATTACAAAATGAAACATTTAATACTCCTCCTTACTATCACATGAAGATTATACATAAACTTTCGCTTAATAACTATAAAAATGTGATTTTTTTTAAAAAAATACGTGTTAAAACAAGCAAAAACCGAACATTCTAAGAATGATTTATTTTTTCTTTGGATAAACAAGAAAACTTTCTATTCTTAAGATTCTTCGGTATACTTGAAGAGAATCGTTAGAACTTTAGGAGGTCCTGAGATGATACAGATCGAACAAATTAGAACAGGTGTTATTCAAGAAAACTGTTATCTTGTTTATAATGAAGAAGCGTTATTAATTATTGATCCAGGTGCAGAAGGAGCAAAACTAATTCAAGAAATTACCCGTTTAGGGAAGAAACCAGCCGCTATTTTATTAACACATACTCACTATGATCATATTGGTGCGGTAGAAGAATTGCGCCATCATTATCAAATCCCTGTTTATGTTAGTCCATTAGAACAAGCGTGGCTTTCCAATCCTATTTTGAATCTTTCAGGATTAGGCAGACATGATGATATAGCAAATATTATTGTTCAACCCGCCGAACATGAATTTAAACTAACCGATTATGAAATTGGCGGCATGAAATTTTCCGTAGTCCCAACACCTGGTCATTCAATTGGTAGCGTCAGCTTTGTCTTTGATGATTTTGTTGTTGTTGGGGATGCATTGTTTAAAGGTAGTATTGGTCGTACCGATTTACACACTGGTGATATGCAACAATTATTACACAGCATTACGACCTATCTATTCACTTTACCAGAAGAATTTCCTGTTTATCCAGGCCATGGTGATGCCACGACCATTCAACATGAAAAAGCCACAAACCCATTTTTTAATTAGAGATTTATTCACTATTTAAAGAAACTTAGGAGGAGTAGCAATGACTGAAGCAACGACACTTTATATTATTCGTCACGGAAAAACGATGTTTAATACGATTGGCCGAACCCAAGGCTGGTCAGATACCCCCTTAACCAAACAAGGAGAAGAAGGCATTTATCATTTAGGCTTAGGTCTTAGAGACATAGACTTTAAGGAAGCTTATAGTAGTGATAGTGGTCGTGCCATGCAAACCGCTCAGATTATTTTACAAGAACATCAAAACCACCAAAAGATTCCTTACCTAACCGATAAACGGATTCGTGAGTGGTGTTTTGGTTCTTTAGATGGTGGCTATGATGGTGAACTTTGGGGTGTGGTGCCACGCATTTTAGCTTTTAAAAGTTATGAGGACATGATGACCACGAAGATTACCTATCGTGAGCTAGCAAATGCTATTATTGAAGCCGATACGGCTGACTGGGCGGAGCCTTATGAAGTTATCCGTGATCGTGTTTGGTCTGGTTTCGAAGATATCGCTCATCATCGAGAAAAAAATGGTGGCGGCAAAGTCATGGTGGTTTCCCATGGACTAACAATTTCCTTTTTACTTTCCTTAATTGATGCAAGTTTGCCTATGCAGATGGCGCTGGAGAATGGTAGCGTGACGACCTTAACTTACGAAAAAGGAACATTTACCATTCAAGGAATTAATGATATTTCTTATATTGAAAAGGGAAAAAAGATCGCTGAAAAGCGCCGTTTATTGTAAAAAAAGAGAAGGGTATCTGTCAAAATGACAGATACCCTTCTCTTTTTATTTATTCTTTTAAACGTTCTACATTTTTTCTTGAGATTTGAATTTTTTCTAAGGTTTCCTTATAGTTTTTTGCTGCATAAGCAAAAAATAAAACATCGACTACATACAATTGTGCCACCAAGGAAACAGTAGCCGCACTTCTCAATGGCACGTCTTCCCCACTAGAGGTTTGGAGGACGATATCACTTTTTTCACCAATCACTGATTTTTCATCTTGTGTGATACTAATAATAGGAATCCCTTGCTGCTTCGCTAAATCAGCTAAAGTACTTGCTTCTTTATTCGTTCCAGAATTAGAAATAACAATAAAAACACTAGGCTTTTCTGTTGAGCCTAACATAGAAGCAAATAAATGATGATCCAATGTTGTAAATACCGTTCGGCCTAATCGCGTAAACTTTTGATAAATATCTTGAGCAACCAACGAAGAGGCACCTAATCCATAGACAAAAATTACTTCTGTTTTTTCCAACAAATCAACGGCTTCATTCACTGCGACATCCTCTAATGTCTGACCGCTTCGCTCAACCACATGAACAAAGCGCGCCTGTAACTTTTGTTTAATATCAGCTGTTGATTCCCCTTTAGTAACTTCAGTGTACATTTGCTGCTTCATTTGACCAAGATTTGCAGATAATAAAAGTTTCAACTCTGTGAAGCCATTCACATCCATAGAATGACAAAAGCGAATAATTGCCGCTGGACTTGATCCTGCTTGTTTCGCTAGCTCTTGCGCATTCATTGAAATAACTGTTTCTGTATTTTTTAAAATATATTCTGCGATTTTTCGTTCTGATTTTGGTAATTGTTGTAGACGATCTTGGATAGATAAGACAATATTTTGTTGCATAAACACCCCTCCTGATACACCATTTCCTACGCAATTAAATTTTAACAAAGAAAAAGGGAGAAGCCAAGTTCTCCTTTTTTCTATTTATTATTTAGTTGTTTGCATATCTTTAGGAATCCCAAAGAATAACGTTGCTACAAAACCACCTGCGTAAGCAGCCAATAAACCTAATACATATGCAAGCCATTGGTTGTTGGCAATTAATGGAATTAAAGCCACCCCACTTGGTCCAATAGCAATCGCACCAACATTACCGAAGGCCCCAATCACCGCACCACCAATACCACCGCCGATACAAGCAGTAATGAATGGACGTCCTAATGGTAAAGTAACTCCGTAGATTAATGGTTCACCAATACCTAAAATCCCAACTGGCAAGGCACCTTTAATCATTTCAACTAATTTTTTATCTGATTTACAACGAATCCATAATGCTAAAGCTGCACCGACTTGTCCCGCACCAGCCATGGCCAAGATTGGTAATAACAAAGTCATCCCTGTTTGATTAATCATTTCAATGTGGATTGGCGTCAAAATTTGATGTAAACCAAACATTACCATTGGCAAGAAGGTTAAACCAAGAGTAAAGCCAGCAACCATGCCACCTTTTTCTAAGACAACATTGATAATACCAACTAAGCCATTAGAAATAGCTCCGGCTACAGGCATGATTAAGAAAATAGTTGCTAAGCCAATCACTAAAAGTGAAATGGTTGGCGTTACAATAATATCAATTGATTCTGGGACAATTTTATGCAATTGTTTTTCTAACAATGATAATAACCATACGGCAAAAATAACACCGATAATTCCGCCTTGTCCTGCAGATAATGTTCCCCCAGTGAAAATATTACTGATTGGTGCATCTGGATTCATTCCTGTCAACATTGTGACTGCCCCAATAACACCACCCAACGCTGGCGTTGCACCAAAAACACTGGCACTGTTAATCCCAGTGTAAAGAGCTAAATAAGCAAAAATCCCATTTTTAATGATATTTAAGACATCAATATATTGTTGCCATGAAGCTGAAATATCACCAGCAACAACTAAGTTAGACATAACAGCTGCAATCCCGCCAATAATACCAGCCCCAACAAAGGCAGGAATCATCGGAACAAAGATACTAGAAATGGCTTTTAACACTTTTTTAAATGGTGAAGTGTTATTTTGTTTCGCTTTTTGTTGTGCTTTCATTTGAGCGGCTTTTTCTTCTACTAAATCTTTTCCAGATTTGCCTGCTGAAGCATCAGTTGTGGTGCCATGATTAAATGGTTCTCCCAATTTGACACCTGCTTGATCTACCATTTCTTGTGCAACCTTGTTAACAGTCCCTGGACCAACAACTACTTGTAACGTATCATCTTCTACGACGCCCATAACGCCATCAATTTTTTTCAATCCTTCAATATCTACTTTGTCATAATCGCGGATATCCATACGAACACGAGTCATACAATGAATGACTTTGTCCACGTTTTCTTGACCACCAACTTCTTTATAAATCCCATCAGCAATGCGTTTAATTCTTTCTTCTGCCATGTTAAAACACCCTCCTAATTCCTTAATTTAATGTATTCTTGATAAATTGATTCCCGTCAATTAATTTTTGTGTTGCTTCTTCTTTAGTACTATCAGTTAAAATCATTACAATTGCTAACTTCACATTTTCTTCTGCTTCTACAAATTTTAGTTCGGCAACTTCATAACTACAACCCGTTGCTTCCATAATAATCCGTTTGGAACGCTCCACTAATTTTTCATTGGTTGGTTTTACATCAACCATTAAGTTATTGTAGACTTTCCCAATACCAATCATGGAAATAGTTGATAACATATTTAAAATTAATTTTTGAGCTGTCCCAGATTTCAAGCGAGTCGAACCTGTTAAAAATTCAGGTCCTGCATCTACTTCAATCGGCATTTGCGCATATTTACTAATTTCGGCATCTTTATTACATGCCACAGTTGCGGTAGCTGCTCCCACCGTTGTAGCATATTCTAAACCGCCAATTACATAAGGCGTCCGACCACTGGCTGCAATCCCGACAACAATGTCATTTGCTGATAGTTTTAGATCAACTAAATCTTGACGACCTAGTTCTTTTGAATCTTCAGCACCTTCTACTGCGACAGTCATTGCTTTTTGACCACCAGCGATGAGGCCTTGAACCATCTCTGGCTCGACGCCAAAAGTTGGTACACATTCGGCTGCATCTAAGACACCTAACCGACCACTCGTACCAGCGCCCATGTAGATCAAGCGGCCGCCTTGATTGAAGCTTTTGATGATGGCTTCTACCACTGGTTCAATGGCTGCTAATTCTTGACCCACTGCCATTGCAACTTTTTGGTCTTCTTGATTCATTTTTTGTAAAGCTTCTTTGACACTCATCTCATCTAAGCCCATTGTATTTTCATTTCTACGTTCAGTTGTTAAGTTTTCTAAATTCATTTTCTATCGTTCCTTCCGTGACTAGCGTAAATTGATTGCCTGCCTTGATTAACGGCAATATCGTTTGATCTTTTTCAATAATTCGTGTAATCGTATTGACTTTTTCATCTTTCGGCAAGTCCACAAGTGTGACTTGAATTTCTCCCATATAGCGACCATATTTTTCATTATCAATCGTTACGGTTCCCACTGGACGTGCTTCAGTCTGCTCTGACTCAATCGTTGCAATTTCATCTTTTCTGAACATTTCACTCGTTCTTGATAATTCACTTCGCAAAACATCTCTTGCAGCATCTAAACGATTGGTATGAGTCCCAAGTATTCGCTTCAAATAGTGGCTCTTGCTAGGTGCTACTTCTAACAGAAATTGATTGGTTTGGTGATAATAACCAAATTGAGCCATGGTTCGCTCACTAATTGTAGGATCACCAATATAAACAGCATCGACATAAGGATCAGCCATCAAACCAACGGCAGCGGCGAAAGGATTTTGCCCCCGATGTTTTTCTAATGTTGGTAAACCAGCAAAAATTGGGCCTCTTGTTTGCCCATCTCCTGGCACAAAAGTAAAAACTTGTAAGCCTAATTCTTTAAGCCAGCGGTTCTTTTCATTAAAAAATGTTGTTCCAATGCCGGTTTCAGGTCTTGGATAATAATTATGCCAAGCTTCTAAGCGAGAAAAGTCCGCTTGGTGAGCCTTTAACTCAGCCACTTCTTCCAGTGTAATGGTACTAGCATTCAATCCTATATCAATCTTATGTGAAGCATGAGCCATTTGTTCTATCGTAATGCCGTAGTCCATCCGGAGGCCAGTTACACCCAACTCGATTAAAGGCTCTAATTCATCGAAAGAAAAACCCGCTCTTTTTAACGCTTCACCTGAAATATCTACCATAATTTTCATTTTTTCTGCCTTAGCAATTGCCCCTAAATCAGTCAAGCGTTGGCGGTAAAGGGAAGTATCATCTTCTGGAATGTGTAAAGAAGTGAAAATACCATCAAATCCAAGCGCTTTCATCTTTTTGATATAAATAATTGTATCGTTTGTAATCTCTTCACCAAGAAAAACTGAAATACCATACATCTTTTTAGCTCCTCTCTAATACGCTTTCATTATAACTTGTTTGAAATAAAATTTCAACTATTTTTCTAAATATTTTTTAATTCCAAAATAAAATTTTATTTATGTTCAAAAAAAACGAGCGTGGAACAAAAATCACTTTGGATTTTTGCTCCACGCTCAAAAACTGATAAACGGCGGGAACAGAACCAACTCCTTCGGAAATAAGCCGAAATTCTCCAAAAATCAAAGATCAATTTTCGGAAATTTCTTCTTATTTCTCGGAGCTAAACGGTTCTGTCCCGACCTCGTCTAATGCATTAATTGGCTGTGGCAGAGCCAACTGGTGTACCAGCTGTAACCACGCCAGTTTTCTCTAACGAAAATTGTGCTACTTTATCCATGTTGGTAATAATGACAACCATTTCAGTTCCTTTACCAGCTGCTTTAATTGCTTCTAAATCAGCAATTGCGACCACCGTATCTGCAGTCACTTGGTCGCCTTCTTTCACTTTAATAGTGAACGGTGCCCCGTTTAACTCCACCGTATCGATACCCATGTGTAATAAAATTTCAAGACCGTTTGTCATTTTTAAACCAATGGCATGTTTTGTTTGGAAAACGCTTAAAACTTCTCCTTCAATAGGTGCATAAATTTCACCATTTTCTGGAACTACTGCATAGCCATCTCCCATCATTTTTTGTGAAAAAACAGGATCATTCACTTCACTGATTGGGATAATGGTTCCATTGGCAACGGCATACATTGTATTATTTTCGACAACTTCATTCTTTTTCTTCAAAAATCCAAACATTTCTCTTCCCCCATTTTTTAAAGTATCACTAGTATAGAAAAAAGTTTCATGAATTACAAGTGGCACCTTTGTATAATTCTAAAATTTATTTTAAAATAAGAATTTGCATTGGCATTTACTTTGTCAGCGGGTATACTTATACTTGATGTATTTTGCATTTATTTCAGAAAGGAATGGTGACATGCTTTTTGCTAACCTATGGAAAGCAATTATTCTTGGTATTATCGAAGGAATTACCGAGTGGCTTCCAATTAGTAGTACCGGACATTTAATTTTAGTGGATGAGTTTATTAAACTCGATCTAAGTAAAGATTTTATGGAAATGTTCAACGTCGTTATCCAATTGGGAGCGATTATGGCGGTTGTTATTTTATACTTCCACAAATTGAATCCTTTCTCACCAAAGAAAAATGGCGAAGAGAAAAAAGATACTTGGATTCTTTGGTCTAAAGTCTTAGTCGCTTGTTTACCAGCGGCAGTTATTGGTCTAAAATTTGATGATTATTTAGATGCACATTTTTATAACTTTTTAACAGTATCGATTATGTTAATTGTTTATGGGATTGCTTTTATTATCATTGAAAAACGAAATAAAAATGTTGCACCGAAGTGTACTAATCTAAAAGACTTCACTTATAAAGCCGCTTTAATCGTTGGTGCTTTCCAAGTACTGGCATTAATTCCAGGAACTTCACGTTCAGGAGCGACCATTTTAGGGGCAATCTTAATTGGGGCCTCACGTTTTGTTGCAACAGAGTTTTCATTTTTCTTAGGAATTCCAGTAATGTTTGGAGCAAGTTTTTTAAAAATCTTTAAATTCTTGGCCAAAGGAAATACGTTTGGGTCAGAAGAAATCATTATTTTATTAACTGGCTCTATTGTTGCCTTCGTTGTTTCCATCATTGCGATTAAATTCTTATTGAATTACTTGAAGAAAAACGATTTTACAGTTTTCGGTTGGTATCGTGTAATTTTAGGTGCGATTTTAATTGGCTACTGGTTATTCTCATAAAAATAAAACCGTTGCTTTCACTGTTGAAAGCAACGGTTTTATTTTTTTAAATCGCCAAACGTTATTCGCTCAATCCCCTGTTCTTCAAACCACTGACGAACACGAGGATCACAAATCGTTGCTAATTCTTTGCAGCGTAAAGTGGTATAAGAAGAATTGTCTAACACAAATTGATCCAAATACCCAACATCAAAATGCATCTCAGCAATTGCCGATTCCGGCATCCGTAATAAACCAAAGTCATCTTTTAAAAAATTCTCCACTGATACGCCTTCGTGAATATAAGATAACGCCCCAGACTCTAACAAATGTGTCACCTGGAAATAACCTTGTTGCGGTGGATATTCTTTTTCCCCACTATATTTCAGGGTTGTATGAAGTCCGTACTCTTCTGCTAATTCTAAAAATACTTGATCAACCACTTCATCACCAATCGAATGGCAATCAAAATGTTCAGGATAATGTCCAGTTAGTTCCTTAAAGCGCGTCAATTGCGCAATCGTTTCAAGTCGTACTTCTTCATATACGAAGGTTACTTGTTTTTGTTGACGATAATAAGAAGAGCGATGAAAATTGCCTTGTTCATCTACCAGTGAAGGAATCATACATGGGTCCGCACAAGGTTTCCCTAATAAAAAATTCGTATGCTGACCTACAAATAAGCCTGGATAATTTTTTGCTAACGCAACGGCATGTTCTGCTGTTGGTAAATTGGGCATCAAAAGTGTCGACGTCGTTAAACCATCGACATAACTTTTGATAATGCCATGATTAATCGCTTCTGACATCCCAAAATCATCAGCATCAATAATTACTTTAACCAACAGCTCCCCCCTCTTTTCTTTACGTATTTTTGATGACAATTCCGACAATAATATTAACAGCTGATTCACAATCATTAATCGTGCGCTCAAGCTGATCATAAACATCTTTCCACTTGATAACTTTTAATAAATCTTTTTCGTTAGTCATCAAATCTTTCATGGCGCTACTGTATAATTTATCGCCTTGAGATTCAATCGTATTCACTTCATCAATCAATGAAACTAACGTTTTGGAATTCTTAAATTTTGCAAATTCCTTCGTTGCTGATTTAACGCCTTCTGTCGCTTTAACAATATAAGCAGTTAATTCTAGCGCGGGCGCAATCATTTCCTCGACAACTAAATGATCAAGTAAATAAGACAAACTATTAATGCTATCGATAATGTTATCTAAGTGATCCGTAATATCGACAATATCTTCTCGATCAATTGGCGTAATAAAGGAAATATAGAGTTCATTTAAAATTTTGCGAACAATTTCATCATTCTCTTTTTCCAATTGATGAATCGCTTCTGATTTTTTTACTAAGTTTTCTAATGAATAATTGTCTACAATTTCTTGCAAAACCTTTGCCGCTTCATAAGCATTTGTTGCTAACTGGTTTAATTCTCCAAAATAATCAAATTGTTTTTTACGTGCCATGTTTTTCTCTCCTTAAAAAATTGCAATAAATAATTTTGACATCACATAAGCGATCAGCCCACATCCTGGGAAAGTTAAAATCCATGCTATCAGCATTTCTTTCACGATACGCCAGTCAACACTTGAGATTCGCTTAGAAGCACCTACTCCCATAATCGCTGTCGTTTTTGTATGAGTAGTTGAAACTGGAATCCCAAAAGCCGATGCTAAAAATAAACAAATAGCCGTGCTTAAATCCGCAGTGAAGCCTTGATAGCGTTCGAGTTTTACCATATCCATCCCGACTGATTTAATGATTCTCATACCGCCCACAGAAGTTCCAATGCCCATTGTAATGGAACACAGAACCATAACCCATAACGGAATCACAAAACCGCCACCTGTTTTTTCGACTAAATTATTATAAAAAAGCACTAACATGAACACGCCCATAAATTTTTGCCCATCTTGCGCACCATGTAAAAAAGCATTAGCTCCTGCACCAAAGGCTTGTCCAACTGTAAAAAATTTGTTGGCTTTTCTTCTAGGCACAGCCGAGAAAGCTTTCACAACAAGTTTGGCAATTAAATAACCGCCGCCAAAGCCCATAACGGTAGAAACAACTAGACCAACAAGCACTTTGATCCATTCCGAGCCATTGACTGCACCCAAACCACCTAATGCCATTGCCGAACCAGTCAAGCCGGCAATTAACGCATGGCTTTCACTTGTGGGAATACCAAAATACCACGCAGCAACTGCCCAAACCACAATTGAAAAAAGCGAAGCAGCCAAAGCCACCTGTGAAGCGTTTCCATTTGCGTCAAAACTAACAATGTTGCTAATCGTTTCAGCTACTTGGGCATTAAAAAAGGTCATGACTAATGCACCTAAAAAGTTCATCACAACAGCCATCCAAATTGCGACATTCGGTTTTAACACCCGAGTCGAGACAGCGGTTGCAATTGCGTTCGGCGCATCCGTCCAACCGTTAACAAAAATTACACCCATTACCAAAGTAATCGTTACCAATAATGCAATACTCACAAAGACACCACCATTTTTCATTTATCTATTTTATCATAGCATGTTTTAAAAAAAATGTATGCTTTTTTCTTAAGGCTCTGGCAAATTTTCTTATTTTTTTCTTGAAATTGTCTGTTAAGGAAAAAAACTTGTCGTCTTTTATTGCAATGGAACAATGGATTAGGTATAATGATTACTGTTGAATTACATTGGCTGACCAGTGTAAAACCTAAATCATCGGAGGTGAAACAAATGCCAAATATCGAATCTGCAATCAAACGCGTACGTACAAGTGCTAACGCGAATGCGAAAAATTCATCTCAAACAAACGCAATGCGTACAGCAATCAAGAAATTTGAAGAAGCTGTAGCTGCTGGAGCTGATAACGTCGATGCTTTATACAACGAAGCTGTTAAAGCTGTTGATATGGCTGCAACTAAAGGTTTAATCCATAAAAACAAAGCTAACCGCGATAAAATTCGTTTAAGCAAATTAGCTAAATAATGTGAGATAGAAGTTAGCATTCATGTTAGCTTCTTTTTTCATCAAAAAATGTCCAAGTCTGTTTTCACAAAGACTCGGACATTTTTTTATAAAGGTGAATCAATCCACGGTAAATCCGTTGTGAGATGTTGACTAAATAATTTAGTCTCTTCTCGCAAAGCTAAACGTTGTTGTCGTCTCGTTTCATAATTGGAACAAATCAACTTTTCTTCTGCAGTTTCTGGGACGACTGCCGCTAATTGGAAGTCACTTTCGGGATTCATATGAGACGGAATGGCTACAAAAGTTGTAAAACAAGTCGCCGCTAAATAACGCTTTCCAGTTGTTAAATCTTCTCCTACAACTTTAACAAATACTTCCATCGATTTATGATGCACGCCAGAAACAAACGTTTCAACACACACTGAGTGATTTTCTTTTAAAGGTTTTAAAAAATTCAAGTTATCTAAAGATGCTGTGACTGCCCCTCTCCGACAATGCCGTGAAACGGAAATGGATGCGGCGTCATCAATTAAAGACATTAATTTCCCACCAAATAGTGCACCAAAGGGATTTAAATCAAAGGGAAATACACGATGTGTTTGAATCACTCGTGATTCTCGACAAAATTTTTCTTTCGTCATTAACGATTCCTCTACTTTCATTTATAAACTTTTCCACGCTTTACTTTAGCTTACTTTACCATTTGATGCAATCCTTACTTTTTAGGAAACATTTAAAAAATAACAAATTTGCAAGTCCCATTTATTCATTTTTAGGAAAGTTGCTGTATAATAATAACGGTTAAAGAACTTTTAAGGAGATGGATACACATGAAAATTGCAATTGCTGGTGCCGGCGCTATGGGCAGCCGTTTAGGAATTATGTTGCATCAAGGCGGAAATGATGTAACTTTAATCGATCAATGGCCCGCGCACATTGAAGCTATTCGTAAAAATGGTTTAATCGCTGATTTTAACGGAGAAGAAGTTGTCGCGAACCTACCAATCTTCTCACCAGAAGAAATTGACCATCAAAATGAACAAGTAGATTTAATTATCGCTTTAACCAAAGCACAACAATTAGATGCAATGTTTAAAGCGATTCAACCAATGATTACCGAAAAAACATATGTACTATGTTTATTAAATGGCTTAGGTCATGAAGATGTACTAGAAAAATATGTACCAAAAGAAAACATCTTGGTTGGCATTACCATGTGGACAGCTGGTTTAGAAGGACCGGGACGTGTTAAACTTTTAGGTGATGGCGAAATTGAATTAGAAAATATTGATCCTTCTGGTAAAGAATTTGCTTTAGAAGTCGTTGATGTCTTCCAACAAGCTGGTTTAAATCCAAGCTATAGTAGCAATGTTCGCTACTCTATTTGGCGGAAAGCCTGTGTCAATGGCACGCTAAACGGTTTGTGTACAATCCTTGATTGTAATATTGCCGAATTTGGTGCACTACCTGTTAGTGAATCCCTTGTTAAAACATTAATCAGTGAATTTGCAGCAGTCGCAGAAAAAGAAGCCATTCATTTAGATCAAGCAGAAGTCTATACACATATTGCTCAAACTTATGATCCAAACGGTATTGGCTTGCACTATCCGTCTATGTATCAAGATTTAATTAAAAATCATCGTCTCACAGAAATTGATTACATCAATGGTGCCGTTTGGCGCAAAGGACAAAAATACAACGTAGCAACACCTTTCTGTGCCATGTTGACACAGCTTGTTCACGGAAAAGAAGAACTATTAGGAGCTAAATAATAAGAAAGTGCCAGAGACAATCGTTGTATGACGATTGCCTCTGGCATTTTCTTATTTTGCTTGTGCAGTCAATTTTAAAATAAATAATTGGAATAGTAATTCTTTATCCATTTGGCCCGTTTTCATGCGGTAATCATTTTCAACTAATTCATCATAAAGTCTTTCTAATCGAGACAATTCAAATCGTCGGACTTGTTGTAACGCTAACTTGACTCGATAAGGATGAACCTTTAATGTATCAGCGATATTCGCTTGTTGATAGCCCATCTTAGCCAAAATTTTTGTTTGTAGAAAAAGGCGAATCTGATTCAATAAGATTGCATTTAACTTAATGGTTTCTTCTCCTTGTAAAAGTAAATCTTCATACAATTGAACAGCTTTTTCACTGTTTCCAGAAAGTACTTCGTTGGTTAAGTCAAAAACATTATGTTCCAAAGACTTAGGGACTAATTCTTGAACCGCACCTCGTGTAATTGTCTTCGTCTCAAGGGCATATAAATACAGCTTCTGTAATTCTCCCATAATTTTTGATAAGTTCAAGTCTGTCAATTGAAGTAATAAATCAAAAGCATCGGAGCGAATAGTGTACCCTTCGCTCTCAATCGTTTGAGAAATGTACTGACGAATAGCCTTTTCATCCATTGGATTGACGTCAACCACTGTGGCATTTTTTTTCAATGCTTTGGTAACTTTTTTGCGTTCATCTAATTTTTCATATGAGGCCATAAAAACAAGAACAGTTGTTGGTGATGGACTTTCCAAATAATTCAATAAAAGATTGACATCATGTTCCACACCGTTTGTTTTTCTTTCGGCAGTTAAAAAGTAAGGATTTTCCACAAAGACAAGGCGATAATCACCAAAAAACGGAATTGTTTCCGCTTCAGCAATCGCTGCACTTAAAGGTGTTTCCTCCATATCAAATGAGAAAAAGTTAAATTGATCATCCTCTTCCGTCAACAATTCTTTCATCAATGTTGTTTTAAATAATTCAGTTAAATAAAGTTCTGTTCCTATTAATAAATACACTGGAGCGATTTTTTGCTCTCGCACTTCTTTCAAAGCTTTTTGTAACTCCATTGGCTCGCTCCTTTTCTCGTTTCTCTTGTTTATCCTATCATGTTACTTCTGGAAATACTAGTCTTGTTCTTTAACAAATTTGGCTTTAGAAAGCCCTTGCCAAGGTAACCATTGATAATAAATCATTCCTTGAAGATCGGTCCGATAATAATTTATTTTTTGCTCCTCCAGCGTCGCTAATGTCTCCTGATGAGGATGTTTAAAACGATTATTCAGTCCAGCTGAAATCAATGCTTCTCGCGGATTAAGCTGTTTGATAAATCTTTTAGTAGACGACGTTTTACTACCATGATGACCGACTTTCAAGATGTCGATTGTCAACTGGGGATAGCGAGCCAACACTTGTTCTTCTCCTTCGGCTTCCAAGTCACCAGTAAATAAAAAATGCCGTCCGCCTAATTGTGTGGAAAACACTATCGAGTCATTATTGCCCCCAATACTGCTCTTATTTGGTGATAAAATTTGAAAAGAAACGGGTCCATTAATTCGCTTGGGCGCTAAAATTGGCCGACAGTCTGTCCCGCTTTTTTGGAGTTGTTTCAAGACTTGGCGAAACGAAAAATTGGCTTCAGCTGCTCCTTTAGGAAAATAAAGAACAGAAATTGGAACCTTCTGCGCAATGGCTAATAAATCGCCAAAATGGTCTTCATGTGCGTGTGTGATGATCACTTCATCTAAACGTTTGACCCCTTGACTTTTGAGAAAAGGAATCACTGAATATTCCGCTCCTGATCGACTATTTTTCCGTTGCCGCCAAGCTTCTTTGTCAAAAGACAACCGACCACCTGTATCGATTAGTGTATTTTTTCTGTGAAAAGGCGCTTGGATAAACAAACTATCCCCTTGGCCTACATCGATCATTGCAACAATGCCAATTGGCGAAAGGTATTTACTATTTATCAAAACAATTAGTAGTCCGATTGAGAAAAAAATTTTTTTAGACTTGTCTGCTAAATAAATCATTGAAAATCCGATTAGTAATAACAAACTAATTTGTATCCAAGAATTTAAATAGCCGATGGTCAGCTTCGGATTTAAGTGAACTAGCACCCACTCAAATAAGCCATTCATTGTTAAAAATAGTGGTTCGAGCAAGGCTGCTAAATAACGTGCTGGCATAATAATCACTAGAAAAAAGCTCAACGTCAAAAGCGGTAACAAGAACCGTTCAAAAATTGGTAACAAGAGAAATGTTAAGAAACTTCCTAACAAGGGCCATTCATAAAATGATTGGACTAAAATAGGTAAGGAAGCCACAGCCAATAGGAAAGAGCCTAAACAATTTTTAATGAAAGGCGAAGAATAACCAACCAATGTTTGCTCTAAAAACAGCAGAACAAAGGAAAGTAAATAACTAAATTGACCGCCGACTGAAAAAAAGAGGGTTGGCTGAACAATCAAGTGCACTAAGAGAGTTAAACTCCAACAATCGAGGGCCGGAACCTGCCAATTAAACCGTCGATTGAACGTATTGAGGTTTGTTTGTAAAAGCGCCCGCATGACACTAACTGAGAATCCTGTTAAACCAGCATATATCAGAGAAAAACCGCATTGCCACAAAAAATAACTTTCTTGCGTTCGGCGAGCGATTCTTAGCATCAGCAAGCGAAATAAACGAAGGAAAAAAGAAACATGCATCCCTGACAAACTAAAAAGATGCAAAATGCCTAATGCTGAAAATTTATCGCTTATTTCAGCAAATTCTTCATTACGAAAACCTAAGAGCAACGCATTCATATACATTGCACTAGTATCAGCAAAATTTTTCTGAATATGTACCATCGCCCACTTCCGCCAAACGCTAATGATTTCTTTAAACCGCCAAGAAAAAAAAGGACGCGGTTGTCCTATCTCCTCAATGAATAAAATAGCTTCGATTCCTTGATTCTTTAAAAATAGTTGATAATTGAAGCCATTTTTGTTGGTTTGACCTTGGGGCGAGTCTAAAATACCTACAGCGGTTGCCTGAATGGTTGTGGTTAGTTGGTGCCATTGCTGTTTTTCTTTCATACTTTTTAATTGATAAAATGCCATCACTTTCTGCCTTTTGCCTTTTACGATCCAATTGGCAGGAAATTTTACTTGATCACCATCTACTTGTATTTCATCTGGTAATATCGTTAGCTGTCCTGACAAGCGGACTTCTTTAGGCAACAAAGAGACTGGCTTTAACCACTGGAAAATCAATATGCCCCCTACTATTAAAAAACTGCACAAAAAACCTCCCAATATAACAGGAAAACTTTTTGTACAGACAATACGGATAACAGTGATAGAAAAAAGAAGAGCTCCTAATAGACTAGGTGCGAAAAAACACCACAGCCCACAACTAGTCAGCAGAGCTATGAAGAACCAATTATTCCTCAGCTGAGGAAGGATTGTCCTCAAGTGTGGCAAATTCTTCTCCCCATTGTAATTCGGCAAAATATTTTGGTACTAAAGTCACTTTTTCAACCGTGGCTCCTACTTGTTCAATTAAATTTAGGGCGTACGCATCATTACGGTAATCCTTTAAATAATAAATCTTTTTAATCCCTGCTTGTAAAATCATCTTTGTACATTGCAGGCAAGGGAAATGTGTCACATAAATTTCTGCCCCTTCTGTAGGGACGCCAAACTTCGCACATTGTAAAATTGCATTCATTTCTGCGTGGATTGTTCGAACGCAATGATTATCAACAACATAACATCCTTCATCAATACAATGCGTTCCGCCACTGACTGAACCATTATAACCTCCTGCAATAATTCGTTTGTCGCGAACAATGGTTGCTCCGACAGTTAACCGTGTGCAAGTACTTCTTAATGATAATAAGACGCTTTGTCCCATAAAATATTGGTCCCATGGAATTCGTTCCATAATAAACCTCCTTTATTTTTAATGACTCCTGTGTTCGATTTGCCAAATCATTTAATCTTATTACAAATAGTATGTTATCCGCATCCCATAGTCAAGAATTCTCAGGAATTTTCTGTTAAAAGTTAGCCAGTCACTGTCAACATGCCTTTTAAACGTTCTACTGTTTTCTCTCCAATACCTGGAACATTTTTCAGTTCCTCGACGGTTTTAAACGGTCCTTGTTCGTCACGAAAGCGAATAATCTCTTGTGCTTTTTTCGCACCGATTCCTGAAATCGTTTGTAGCTCTGCTTCTGTTGCCGTATTAAGGTTGATTTTTTCCTCCTGATTTTGCTGAGCAGGTGCTGATTCCTGCAACGTTTCTAATGACTGTGGCACTGGTTCTCCTTTTTTGGGCACGTAAATAATCATTTGATCTTTTACTTTTTGAGCGTAATTGACCTGGGTAGTATCAGCTTCCTCGCTCACGCCTCCAGCTAAAGCTAAAGCATCCCAAATCCGCTGCTGATTTTTTAGTTGATAGATTCCTGGTACTTTCACTGCGCCTTTAATATCAACATAGATCATTGTTTCTGCCCTTTCTTTTGTGGCATCTGTGGCAACCTCTGCCGTAGTGGTCAGACTTGTCTCCTCCCACATTGTGGTGTCTACTCGTGGCTCCTTATTAACCATCAAATAAATGCCCACTAATAGAGTTATCAAAATAACTATAGACGCGCCACTACCTAGCAATAGCCACTTTTTAGGTAACTGTTTCAACCAATCCATCGTTTGTCCTCCCTTCAAAATATAATTACGCATTTTTTAACAAAAAAATGCACCTGGACCAAAAATCACTAGTAATTTTTGGTCCAGGCGTACTTTTATTTTAATTTCTCTAGATAGTTCAAGGCATCTTGAACCGTTTTTACTGGGACAATTTTCATTTTTGTCCCAATTTTTTTCGCAGCTTCTTGTGCTTCTTGATAATTCGATTTGATTTTTGGCTCAACTTTTTTCATTTCTGAAGTTATTTCATCATCGGGTGCAAAGAAAATTTCTGCGCCGTTCTCACTGGCAGTTACAACTTTTTTGTCAATGCCACCGATTCTACCAACGATTCCTTGACTGTTCATCGTACCTGTTCCAGCAATTTCATGACCTTTACGTAAATCTTTATGACTTAATTGTTCATAGGTCTGCAAAGTAAACATTAAACCAGCCGATGGCCCACCAATATCACCCGCTTCAATAGATACTGGGATAGAAGAATCAATTTCTGTATGATCAGTCAAACCAATACCAATCCCCGCTTTTTTATCTGTTGGCAATTCAATTAATTTGCCGGTCGCTTCTTTTGTTTTGCCATCTTGAATAAATTGAACAGTGACTTTTTGATTCACTTTTTGTGCTTTAATATAATTCATTAATTCTTCACTGCTTTTAAAAGATTTACCATCCACGCCTGTCACGGTATCGCCAACTTCAATTTTTCCTTTAAAACTTGAGTTGTCTTCCATCGCTAACACATAGACGCCTTTAAATTTCATCTCATATGGAACCTTCGCTAATTTTAAGGCTTGCTCAATTGCGGCGTTTTTTGAGGAATCCATATAGTATTGTTGAATTCGATTATATTCGCTATTACTACTATCTCCCATTAATTCTTTTTTAGACATAACTTCTTGAAAATCCGAAAAGTTTGCTTTTATGGCAGAAAAAATAGTGGCCGAACGAATGCCCACCGTTGTTAAATAAAAAGCACCAGACTGCGTATCTTTTTTTCCATCAACAGTTACAAACTCTTTTAAATTTTCTGTCGTTCCTGGTCCTTCAATATAATAAGGAATTGGGACGATAAACAAACCAATTAGCAGCAATGCCAATACCATTGGAATGAGTGATTTAAACGAAAATTTTTCTGTTTTTTTATTCATTATTTTAGCTCCAGTCATTCTTCTTTTGTTTTAACGCATGATAAATATTGGGAGGAAGATAGTCAGACACATCGCCTCCAAAACGTAAAACTTCTTTTAGTAAACTGGAGCTTACATGTGCATATGGTTCTTCTGCTAATAGAAAAACCGTTTCAATTTCTGGCGCCAGATGTTGATTCATTTTAGCAATGTCTTTCTCGTACTCGTAGTCTTTGACGTTTCTAATGCCACGAATCAAAAAATTAGCCCCTAATGATTTTGCACTTTCCACAGTTAACTGGGTTTCTTGCATGATAACACGCACATTTGGCATTTCTTTAGTTGCTTCTTCAATTAAATATTTTTTCTCTTCTGGCGTAAATAATGTTTGCTTACTTGTATTTATAAAAACGCCAATGATGACTTCGTCAAATAACTTCGCACTGCGTTCAATCAAATTTAAATGACCATTTGTCATCGGATCAAAACTTCCGGGAAATAGAGCAATTTTACGCATCTTACGCCTCCTGACGATAAATCGTTACTTGAGTGATTCCGTAAACGGTTTCTCTTGTTTTTTCTAGTGTACCAATCGTTTCCGGTAATTTGACAGTTTTATCTGTTTCACAAACGATAACGGCTTCGTTTGTTAATAACTGCCGTTCTAACATCTTTTCTAATTGTGAAACAATTTCTTGTTTGGCATAGGGCGGATCCAATAAGACCAAATCAAATTGTAGCTTCTCTTCATAAAACTGTTCTAAGGCACGATTAGCATCCATTTTTCTAACTTCAAATTTTTCTGGTTCTTTTGTAATCGCAATATTTTCTTTAATTACTTTTAGTGCAGCAAAATTCTTTTCAATACAAATACTTTTGTCCATTCCACGAGAAACGGCTTCAATCGCTAACCCGCCACTTCCTGAATATAAATCCAGCGCCATTCCACCATCGAAATATGGACCAATCATATTAAAAATAGATTCTTTTACTTTATCTGTTGTAGGCCTAGTATTGTCGCCATCTAACGCTTTCAAGCGCCGGCCACCATATTCTCCAGAAATAACACGCATTGTTTCGACTCCTTTATCAATCATTCTTTTATAATTCATTATAACAAAAAGAGTGAAAAATGTTTGAAATTTCTCATAACATTTCTCACTCTTTTGCATTAGACATTCTCCGCTAAGCGAATCTCTGTAGATAATTCCTCTACTACATAGCCATCGTCTTCTTGTTCTTGATAAGCCGCTTTAGTACCAATTTTTTCAGCAAAATTCATTTCGACATCTGGTCGATACGATTTATCGACACTACGAACAAAATGTAACTGATTAATTTTTTCCATGTTACTTTCAATATTTTCTTCATTCATGTAAATCACCACATATTTCATTTTTCGTGAAACATAGTGAATCAGTCCATATCGGCGTAACTGTTTTAACGGTTTTAATGTATATACCCAAACAATTAGGCAACGACGCTCTTGAAGCGTAAATTCTTTTTCTTCTTTAGCTTGCATGGCAGCTTCCTCCACAACCTGAATGTTTCTTTCCTCGTTCAAAGAAAGGATTTCCAGCATCTACTTTAATATCTTCAGAAATTAGTTGGGCAATCTTTAAACCAATTGTATCTAGCAACGTTTGAACGTTTGTCTCAGCAAAACGATAGTTTGCAACGATTTCATTTAAATCAAGCGCCCGCTTTGCTTTACGTAGGGCTCGTTGTTTCTCCCGAAAATCGGGTGCATGAATTCCATAAGCCTCTACTCGCTCAAAAGCTGACTTAGCTTCTAAAAATGCTTTTTGTAACTGAGCAACTTCCGTCGAAGCATACATAGCTTTTTTTGTTTCTTTATAGTTTTGAACAGCATCACTTTCTAAAAGTGCTGAAATTAAGCATTCTGTTTGATCTTCAATTGCAAATAAATGTTCTGTCACAATCATAACTTTTCACTACTCTCCGTGATTTGCCTATTTTCTGGTCGTTTCTCTAATAAGACTAACACACCTTCATTGGAAAAGGCAACGCCCAATTCTGTCGTTTCTGACTCAGCAAAATAGCTATCATATTGCGGGTCCGAAAACCATGACAAAATAGTAAAGGTACTATCATAAACAGGTTCTTGGAAAATACCTGTCGGTTCTCTCAGCGAAAGTTTGCTCGTTTTAACTAAAAAAGAAAATTCGTCCTTAGTCAAATGAAAGGGATGAATGGCTGTATGTTCCTCTCTCGTTTGTAACAATTCTGCTTGTCGATTTGCCGACAAAATTGTTGGTGTATGATGAGCCAGCGTTTGATACAATGTTTGGGCATCTTTTTGACTTTGTGTGGAAACTGAAAAAGCAGCTTGCTTTTCTTGCTGTTTAACCAGATTCATGACATAAATCGCTTGGTTACTTTGAACAGGATCGAAGGTCATTGACTGCGTTATATCAACTGGCAAAGGAGAACCTTCATTTAATTGATACGGCATTTCCGTGAGCAACGTTTCTTTATTGACATAATTAACTGCCATCAAACCACCTGTCCGCTGATTAAAAAATAACACTGCAAAACTGCCATTATCAAAAGCAACCAATGGTCGATAGTTCATATCTTCTTCCATCAGCTCGACATCGTAAGCTTCATGATGAAAATTAAATGCAAAATTCGAATAAATCGTCATTAAATCAGACAAGTCAGCAAGCTTCATATCTATCTTAAACGGTTCTATCATTTTGTCATTGTTAAAGGCCTTAATTGCGATGACTTTATTTTCTCGAACGTTGACTTCTAAGTAATCATTCATCGTCAAACCGAACGTCCATAATTCATACGTACGACCTGTTTTAATTTTTTCTTTAGGATTGCCAAACTGGCGGATAAAGGTTTCCACATCTTTCCCTATGTATGCTGCGTAGCCAGAAGCTGGCAATTCTTCATGAGGAACAGCGGTGTGAGCGCTGGATAAGCGCCCACTTTGAGCTGTTTCGGTTGGTTTTTCAGCAGGGAAAAAAACTGGCTCTAAATATCCGATGAGTAGAACTGTTAAAAAAACAGCAGTAAAGGCCCAAAATCGCTTCATTTTTTCCCCTCTCATCTTATTTTTCTTTTACTTCTAATAACAAATCACCTGAGCTGATTGCTTCGCCTTCTTCAACATAAATGTGATCTACCGTGCCCGCAAAACGTGCTTCGATAGTCGTTTCCATTTTCATGGCTTCTGTAATCAGCAACGGCTGACCTTTTTCTACTTTATCGCCACGTTTGACCAATACTTGTAGAACAGAACCAGACATCGTTGCGCCGATTTGTTCTTTATTAGTTGGTTCCGCCTTTTGTTTTACTTGAACAGCTGACTTAATAGAGGCATCTTTAACTAAAACCTCACGACGTTGCCCATTCAAATTGAAGAACAAGACACGGTTTCCGTCAATATCAGGTTCGCCAATTTCATCTAAACGAATAATTAACGTTTTTCCTCGTTCAATTTGAACTTCCAATGTCTCTCCTTGACGAATACCATTAAAGAATGTTGGCGTATCTAATAAGGTTATATCTCCAAAGGTTTCGTATTTTTGACGATACTCTAAAAATACTTGTGGATACATTAAATAACTTAAAACTTCTTCCAATTTAGGTTGATACCCAATTTTTTCGGCTAATTCTTCTTGTACTTTCGCAAAATTAACTGGTGCTGCTAAGTCACCTGGCCGCTCTGTGAAGGCTGGTCGACCTTTTAGAATAATTCGTTGGAGCTCTTTCGGGAACCCACCAACTGGTTGACCTAAATCACCTTGGAAAAAAGTCACAACTGATTCAGGAAAACTTAGTTCTTCACCACGCGCATAAACATCTTGTTCTGTCAGATTATTTTGAACCATGAAGAGTGCCATGTCTCCCACGACTTTTGAAGATGGCGTCACTTTTACAATATCACCAAACATCAAATTCACTGTGTGATACATTTTTTTGATTTCATCCCAACGGTGCCCTAAGCCTACCGCTTTTGCTTGCTGCTGTAGATTAGAGTATTGACCACCAGGCATTTCATGCATATAGACTTCTGTTTGCGGGGCATTTAACCCATTTTCAAATGGTTGATAATACATGCGCACATCTTCCCAATAATGATTGATTTTCTGTGCATTATCAATGTTAATAGTTGGCGTCCGTTCACCATTGACTAAAGCATAATATAGACTGTTCATACTTGGCTGGCTAGTTGCGCCACTCATCGCACTCATTGCGACGTCAACAATATCAACGCCTGCTTTAGTAGCCGCTGAATAAGTGATGATCCCATTGCCACTAGTGTCGTGAGTGTGGAGATGAATTGGTAAATCCGTGGCTGCCTTTAATTCACTAATTAAACGATAAGCAGCTTGTGGCTTCAATAAGCCAGCCATATCTTTAATCGCAATGATTTGTGCACCTAAATTTTCCAATTCTTTAGCCATATCAAGGTAATATTGAACATTATATTTTGCTCGGGCTGGATCATTGATGTCCCCAGTATAACAAATTGCTGCTTCCGCAATTTTTCCGGTATCCCGAACGACTTGAATACTTTTTTCCATTTGAGGAATCCAGTTTAAGCTATCAAAAATTCGGAAAACATCGACTCCTTGGCGAGCGGATTCTTTAATAAATTCTTCAATAACATTATCAGGATAATTTTGATAGCCTACCGCATTAGATCCTCTGAACAGCATTTGTAAAAGTGTGTTTGGCATCAACTGACGAATTTTTCTTAAACGTTGCCATGGGTCTTCGGTTAAGAAGCGATAGGCAACATCGAACGTAGCGCCACCCCACATTTCACTAGAAAACAGCTCAGGCAGGGCTGCATCAGTTAGACCAGCAATTGCTTTAAAATCTTGTGTTCTCACACGAGTCGCTAATAAACTTTGGTGCGCATCACGGAACGTGGTATCTGTCATTAACACACTTTCTTGATTCTTAACCCAATCGATGACGGCGGTTGCTCCTTGAGCGTCTAGAATATTTTTAGCTGTGATCACTTTTTCTGGAACTTCAATATCTGTCGGCACGCGCGGGGCTTCAAAATATTTTTTCTCCGTTCGTTCAATGCCAGGGAACCCATTGACCGTTACTTCTCCAATGTATTTCATCGTTTTATTGCCACGATCGCGCATACGAGGAAATTCAAATAATTCAGGTGTATTATCAATAAAGGTTGTTTTGGCTTCGCCAGATTGAAACGATGGATAGCTCACAACATTTTGTAAAAACGGAATATTTGTTTTCACGCCACGAATCCGAAATTCTTTTAAGCAGCGTTGCATTTTACTGATTGCCTGTTCAAAAGAGAAACCATGCGTACAGACTTTAACCAATAAAGAATCAAAGTAGGGCGTCACAGCGTAGCCAGAATAAGCATTCCCTACATCTAAACGCACACCAAAACCACCTGGTGAACGATACGTATCGATTTTCCCTGTATCTGGCATAAACTGGTTCAGTGGATCTTCAGTCGTAATCCGACATTGAATAGCCGCGCCTTTTAATGTCAATTCGTTTTGTTTTGGCAAATGCATATCTTTATGCAAATCAAGCCCTTGCGCAATTTGTAATTGAGAGATCACAATATCAATATCTGTAATCATTTCTGTGATAGTATGTTCTACCTGAACACGAGGATTCACTTCAATAAAATAAAACTGATCCCCTTCTACTAAAAACTCAACCGTTCCCGCATTCACGTAGCCGACATGCGCCATTAACTGCACAGCAGCCGAACAAATGGCTGCTCGTTGTTCTTCATTCATTGATACACATGGTGCGACTTCTACCACTTTTTGGTGGCGCCGTTGAACGGAACAATCACGTTCAAATAAATGCAAGACATTCCCATGATGATCGCCTAAAATTTGTACTTCGATATGTTTAGGATTAGAAATATACTTTTCAACATAAACCTCGTCAGAACCAAAGGCTGCTTTCGCTTCGCTTTTGGCTCTTTCGTAACCTTCTCGTGCTTCCTTGGCATCGTGGGCAACGCGCATCCCGCGACCGCCGCCACCTAAAGCAGCTTTAATCATGATAGGAAAGCCATGCGTTTCACCAAAAGCTACGACCTCTTCCACCGTTGCTACTGGCCCATCTGAGCCTGGAATCGAAGCAATCCCCGCAGCTACAGCTGCTTCTTTCGCTTTAATTTTATCGCCAAAAATATCTAAATGATGTGTTTTAGGTCCAACAAAAATGATTCCTTCTTCTTCACAACGTTCGGCGAAGCGTAAGTTCTCTGATAAAAAGCCATAACCAGGATGAATGGCATCTGCTCCCGATTTTTTGGCAATTTGGATAATATTTTCAATGTCTAAATAGGCTTCAATTGGTTTTTTCCCTTTACCAACTAAATACGCTTCATCTGCTTTGAAACGATGAACAGAATACTCATCTTCTGCAGCATAAATCGCTACTGTCTGGATATCTAATTCTGTACAAGCTCTAAAAATTCGAATCGCAATTTCACCACGATTGGCAACTAATACCTTTTTCATAACGTCACTCCTACCATCAATTTCCTTCAAATTTATTGGTTCTGTTCTAAAGATAAATAGTACTCATTTTCTAATTTCTGACGTGTTTCATCTGCACTGATATTCAGGACAAAGGCCACAGCAATCGAAATAATCAGCAAACTATTCCCACCTTGACTCAAGAACGGGAAAGTAATTCCTGTTAATGGAATAATCCCAGTAATCCCACCAACATTAATAAAGACTTGAATTAATAACATTGTACCAATTCCAATACACATTAGTGAATTAAAAGGTTTCTTCGAGCGTACACCGACTAAAATAATTCGCGCAATCATAAACATCAACAATCCTAAAATCGCTAGACCGCCGATAATGCCTAACTCTTCTAAAGTAATCGCAAAGATAAAGTCCGTATGTGCTTCTGGTAAAAAGCCTTTTTTCTGAACACTATTCCCTAGACCTTTGCCAAACCAGCCGCCATTACTGATTGCATAATAAGAATTAGCTAACTGATGGCCTAAGTTCCGTTCATCTAAAAATGGATTTTTAAAAACAGCAAAACGATTATAAATATATTGATAACGCGCTGGGAAAATTTTTCCTTTAGACATAATTAATAACTGAATAGCCGTGATACTACCTAAAATGCCCAAGCCACCGACCAAGTAGGTATACATATAATTAATCCCACTTGCTAAAACCATCACGATGGTAATTAATGTTAGAATGGCCGCATTCCCGAAGTCAGGCTGGATTGCAACTAGAGCAATTAATACAAAAACGAGCATCAACGGGCGCCCGGCAGCTTGTTTAAATTGATCCATGCCTCCATTAATTGTCTTTTGTCGCCGTGCTAAAATATAAGACAAGTACCAGACAACCATGATTTTTAAATACTCAGCTGGTTGCATCGAAAATCCACCAATCTCAATCCAACCACGTGCGCCGTTAATTTCTTTCCCGATACCAGGAATCCGAACGGCTAAAACCATAACCGTAATTACTGCAATGGCAAACATGATAAAACTTCGATTCTGAAAAACGGATGTTTTCATCTTATAAATAAAAAACATTGCAACTAACCCTACTACCCAAAAGGCAACCTGGTTAATAACGAATGAGGTAGGTGAAAAACCTTTCATTACTTGTAATGCGGATGTGGAACTATATACCATAATCAATCCCACGATGCTTAAAATTAAATATGGAATAAAAATACTATAGTCTAGCAAATGCCGTTTCTTTACTTTGTTTGGCAAAGCTTAACCCTCCTTGCCAATCTCGTTTTTTTCTTGTGTTTCTTCATAAACATCTGTATATAATTGATTCAATTCGCGTTCTAAATCACTTAGTAAGCGATGTCCTTCATCATTAGTTAAAATCCCCAAACGGGTCGCATAGGTCACTTGTCTTGAAAAACCATACATTTGTGTATCCACCACTTCTTCAAATGCTTTACATTGAGAAATGCACAAACTGTT
Source organism: Enterococcus sp. AZ119 (assembly GCF_050546175.1). Classification (NCBI taxonomy): domain Bacteria; kingdom Bacillati; phylum Bacillota; class Bacilli; order Lactobacillales; family Enterococcaceae; genus Enterococcus; species Enterococcus sp. AZ119. Next base: position 2,003,549 of record NZ_CP172951.1, read on the forward strand.
TTTTTGATTACGAATAAGCATTTTAATGCGTTCTGCATCGTCTTCTAATAATTGAATGGCAAATTTCTTTGAAATTCCTTCGTCCATTTGTACAGAACCTCCCTATCTTAATTAAATAATTATAACATAATTCTCAGTTAGATACATGATGATTTCAGAAAATTTCCTTTAAGAAATTTTCTAAAACCAAGCGATATATTAAGTAAGAAATCTCTTTATATAACAAGCTTATTTTATCAATACAACAACAAATACATTAAAAGACTTTTTTCTTATTTTCTGCTTTTAATTTTAAATAAAATAACAAACTATATCATTTTTTTGTCTCTTGATATTCTTTAATTACTTCTAAAAAGGCGGTGCCATATTTATCTAATTTATTTTGGCCGACCCCTTTTATTTGCAATAATTGAATCGTTGTTTGCGGTAATTTTTCACACATTTCTTTAAGTGTACTATCGGAAAAGACTACATATGGCGGCACGCCTGCCTCTTGAGCCATGTCCATACGTAATTCGCGTAATCGTTCAAACAAGGCATCATCCACTGCTACTTTTCGAACTTTTTGGTCTTCTTTTCGGAAGACTTTCCGTTCCCCTAAAAGCACCTGAACACCTTCTGTCGAGACTGATAACAACGGAAATTGCCCATCAGAAGGAATTAAATAACGTTCTGCTGTCAAATAATCAATCAGCTGTGTGACTTCTTTTTGCGTGCGACCTTTCATTAGTCCGTATGTTGGCAAACGATCAAAATGCCATTGATCAATTTTTTGATCTTTTGAGCCAGTCAAGACTTTACCAACTAAGCCCTTACCGAAACGTTCTCCCATACGTTTTACACAAGACAAGACTTTTTGGGCATCGACCGTAATATCGACTAATTCTCGATTATCCAGACAATTCGAGCAGCGACCGCAGTCCGTCCCTTCTTCACCAAAATAGCGTAAAATATATTTTTGTAAACACATTTGTGCATTCGCATATTGTGACATTTCCCGTAATTTCAAGTACTCTTTCTGCTTATAATCAATGGTCATTTCAGATTGTTCAATAAAGTATTGTTGAATTTGCAAGTCTTGTGGAGCAAACATTAATACAGCATCACTAGGCAGACCGTCACGACCAGCTCGGCCGGCTTCTTGGTAATAAGATTCAATATTCCCTGGTACTTGTGCGTGAATGACAAAACGAACATTACTCTTATTAATCCCCATACCAAAGGCATTTGTTGCTACCATCACTTGCACTTGATCATACAAGAATGCTTCTTGATTTTCACTACGTAACTGTTCACTCATGCCCCCATGATACATCCCAGCTGCAATTTTTTTACTTTCTAATAAATGATAAATTCGTTCAACTTCCTTCCGCGTGCTTGCATAAATAATACCTGATTGTCCAGTATTCATCTTTAAATATTCCAAAAGAAAAACGTCTCTATTTTGATCTTTCACGACTTGAAAAGATAAATTTTCTCGAGCGAATCCTGTTTTGATTTCATTTTCTGATGGAATTCTTAATTGCTTGACAATATCCTCCGCTACTTGTGGCGTTGCTGTTGCTGTTAGTGCAATCACAGTTGGTTGCTGTTGAAATTGATCGATAATCTCTGCTAAACGCAAATAGCTTGGACGAAAATCATGCCCCCATTGTGAAATACAGTGTGCCTCATCTACTGCCAATAAATCAATCGGTACATGTGTCAGCATCTGTTGAAAATCATAAGATTCTAATCGCTCTGGCGCAACATACAATAGCTTGACTTCTTTGTTAACCGCTAATTGAATACGATGATTCATTTCTTGATAGGAAATGGTACTATTGATATATGTAGCTGGAATCCCCATTAAATTCAGGGCATCTACTTGATCTTTCATTAAAGAAATTAATGGTGAAATCACCAATGTTAAATTATCCAAAAGTAAGGCTGGCAACTGATAACAAATCGATTTGCCTCCACCTGTTGGCATAATGCCTAAGACATTTTCTTGTCGCAATACATGACGAATAATCGTTTCTTGTCCTGGCCGAAAATCATCATAGCCAAATGTATCTTTTAATAATTCTTGTAATGCACTCATTTATTGCGCTCCAATCTTTGTTCTACAAGTCATTTTAACACGCTAATCTAACAGGAACAAGGTGTGTTAAAACAAGACACAATCGTGAAACACCAGTTAACGTGAAACATCAAAAAGAATGAAAAATTGTGAAAGCTTGCTATCAAAAGCTTTCAAAAATAGCGGCATTTGCTTGTTGTGGATAACGAGTAGTTATCCACACATAAAAAAATAACCTTATCTTAAAATACGCATTAATTCGTTTTTGCCATCAAAAAAACCAACTATTTTCGTAGTAAAACGAGCATAGTTGGTTTAAATGTTTATTTGTCGAAAAATTATTCAGCTTTTTTCTTTTTCTTGCTTGCTTTTTCGCGTTCGTTTTTGTTAAGAATTTGTTTTCTTAAACGGATGCTTTCTGGTGTTACTTCACAGTATTCATCTTCATTCAAGAATTCTAATGATTCTTCTAACGTTAATTTTTTCGGTTTTTTAATGACTGATGTTTGGTCTTTCGTTGCCGAACGAACGTTAGTCATTTGTTTAGCTTTTGTGATGTTCACAGTTAAATCGTTGTCGCGATTGTTTTCCCCAACAATCATTCCTTCGTAAACTTCTGTCGTTGGTTCAACGAAAACTGTACCACGTTCTTCAATACTCATAATTGAGTAAGTCGTTGCTTTACCAGTATCGATTGAAACTAGTGCACCTTGATGACGGCCACCAATCGTTCCTTGAATCATTGGTAAGTATTGATCGAAGGTGTGGTTCATAATACCATACCCACGAGTCATTGATAAGAATTCTGTTGAATAACCAATTAAGCCACGAGCTGGTGCTAAGAAGATTAAACGCATTTGTCCGTTACCGGCATTAATCATATCTTGCATTTCACCTTTACGTAAACTTAGGGATTCAATCACGCTACCCATGTATTCTTCAGGTGTGTCAATTTGAACACGTTCAAATGGTTCACATTTAACCCCATCAATTTCACGTTCAATAACTTCTGGACGAGAAACTTGTAATTCATAGCCTTCACGACGCATATTTTCAATTAAAATTGATAAATGCAATTCGCCACGGCCTGATACAGTCCAAGAATCTGGGCCAATTGGATCAACACGTAAAGATACGTCTGTTTGTAATTCAGCCATTAAACGTTCTTCGATTTTACGAGCGGTGATGTATTTTCCTTCACGTCCCGCAAATGGAGAATTGTTAACTAAGAAAGTCATTTGTAAGGTTGGCTCATCAATGTGTAGAATTGGTAATGCTTCTTGATTGTGAACATCTACAACTGTTTCCCCAACGAAAATGTCTTCCATTCCAGAAACGGCAATTAAATCGCCCGCTTTTGCTTCATCAATTTCCACACGTTGTAGGCCAAAGAAACCTAAAATTTTCGTTACACGGAAATTTTTCACGCTGCCATCTAATTTCATCAACGCAACTTGGTCGCCGACTTTCATTGTGCCACGGAACACACGGCCAATCCCAATACGTCCAACGTAATCGTTGTAGTCTAGTAATGAGACTTGGAATTGAAGTGGTTCGTCTGAATTATCAACTGGAGCTGGCACATGTTCAATAATTTTATCAAAAATTGGGGCCATTGTTGGCTCTTGATCTGCTGGATCATCTGATTCACTTGAAGTTCCGTTTAAAGCAGAAGCATAAACAACTGGGAAATCTAATTGATCGTCGTCTGCGCCTAATTCGATGAATAACTCTAAAACTTCATCTACTACGTGTTCAGGACGAGCAGAAGGTTTGTCAATTTTGTTAACAACCACGATTGGTGTTACTTTTTGTTCTAATGCTTTTTTCAATACGAAACGTGTTTGAGGCATTGTTCCTTCATACGCATCGACAACTAAAACAACACCATCTACCATTTTCATGATACGTTCTACTTCACCACCGAAGTCCGCGTGTCCTGGTGTATCTAGAATGTTGATACGTGTACCGTTATAATCTACGGCTGTATTTTTTGCTAAGATAGTAATTCCACGTTCACTTTCAAGTGCATTGGAATCCATTGCACGTTCTTGTAATTGTGTGTGTCCATCTAAAGTGTCAGATTGTTTTAAAAGTTCATCTACTAAGGTTGTTTTACCATGGTCAACGTGGGCGATAATTGCCACGTTACGAATATCATCTCTGTATTTCAATTTAATTGCTCCTTATCTATATACGCTTATGTTACTTAAGTCCATAAAAGCCGACTGCTTATTATAGCAAACTTTTTTCATTAAAAAAAGGCTTTCGCCTGCAAAAATAATGAAAGTTTTAGAAATTATTCGGCTTTTTCTGAAAACAAGGACATTTTTTTACAAATTTTTCTCTTTTAAAAAAGGAAGAGCCTTACCTTTCAGCAACGCTCTTCTTTGATTATTCCGATTCATTTAAATATCGGGTAAATACTTCATCATAGGTTTCAGGAGTTGCTGCAATAAAGTATTCACGACCCGCAAAAGTTAATGGTTTTCCTGTAATACCAGAGTATTTAAACCCAAATTCTTCCAAAAGTACTAAGCCTGCTGCATAATCCCAAGGACTTAGATTAGATAAATAGCCATGATGGTTGCCTTTTAACATAGCAATAATTTCCAAACCTGCACAACCGCTAATACGCACGCCCATGCTTGCTTGTCCGATTTCCGTTGCGTGATGAATATTTTTTCCATGCATGTAAGCATTCATGCCCCATAATCCATCTGCCAAGGCTTTCATAGTAGGCGCTTTTAATAATTGATTATTCCGATAAACGCCAAGCCCTTTGCCGCCCCAATAAAGTTCTTCTCGCATCACATCATAGATAAAACCTAATTTACCAATGCCGTCTTCATAAACAGCTAACATAATACAAAAATTTTCTCTTTCCATCACGAAATTCATTGTGCCATCAATCGGATCGATGATCCACACGCGACCAGCAAAACTTTTTAAAGTATTGTAGCCTTTTTCTTCCCCTAAAATTTGATCTTCGGGAAAATTTGTTTGAATTTTATTCATTAAAAATTCTTGGGTTTGTTCATCCATATTTGTCACTAAATCGGTGCGGCCATTTTTCTGTTGAACGGTTAACTCTGATTCCAAGTTCATTCGAATCACATCGGCTGCTTCAAAAAGCCAACTTTGAATTGTTTGAATAAATTTTTGCGTTTCAGTCATCTAATCATCCCCCAGCTTTAATTTACCGCTTCCCTGTTTTTTAGCTTGTTGAAGCGTACGATATAACGAATATCCTGAAGCATTTTCAAATTCACGACCTAAGCGTTTTTCTTCGCCGATACTTTTAACGACCGTTTTAAATTGTTGATAAGTTGTTAAAAATTTGTCAACAGGCAAGCCTGTTTCGTTGGCTTGCTCAACTGCTGTCCACATATTAGTGACAATCACCATTTCCTCTGTCGTCCAATCTAAATCTAATGGATATTGATAGTCTTTCATGTCTTCACCTCATCTTCTCTAGTTTAGCATATTTTCATAAAAAAACATCTTATTTACGTCGATTTTTTAATGCATTAAAGAGAGGATATTCTGCTGTTCCTTTGCGATACAAACTTTGTTGCGAAGCATAAATACCGCTATTTCCTGAACACATAAAACTGATTAAGCAGACCATGAAAAAATAGACTGCCGCTTCACTACCAAATAGTTCAATGCCCATAATGAAACAAGCAATCGGCGTATTCGTGGCGCCAGAAAAAACACCAATAAATCCTAAACCTGCTAAAAAAGGAATTGACAGATGTAACAAAGGGGCCAAAGAACTCCCTAACGTAGCCCCAATTTCAAACAATGGCGTTACTTCCCCTCCTTGGAATCCGGCACCCAAGGATAACACCGTAAAGAATAATTTCCCAATAAAATCAAAAGGCTGCGCATTACCTGCAAATGCATCTTCTAATAAAGGTAAACTCAAGCCTAAATAACGTTGGTTGTTTAAGACGACCACAAACAGAACGACAATGGAAGCGCCAAGAAACGCACGAAGGTAGACATTAGCAAACCAATTTGCATAGGTCTTTTTTAAAAAGACAATGGAACGACTAAAAACCCAACCTGCCAAACCAAAACAAATCGATGCCAAAAATAATTTTACAAATAGTTCAACCGACCAAGTCGGAATTTTGCCCATCGGATAATGCGTATGTGTTACACCAAAACTTTCAGTCACAAAATTAGCAAATAAGCCTGCAAAAAAACTTGGGAAAAGTGCCTCTGCACGAACTTTTCCAATCGCCAAAACTTCTAATCCGAAAACCGTTCCCGCTAATGGTGTGCCAAAAACAGAACTAAAACCTGCACTAATTCCGCTAATAATAATTACTTGTCGTTCCAAAGCGGACAGTTTAAAGACTTTTCCTACAGCATTTGCGATTGCGCCCCCCATTTGCACCGCCGTCCCTTCACGACCAACAGAACCACCAAATAAGTGCGTAGTAATCGTGCCAAACAATGTTAAAGGAATTAAGCGCAAGGGAATATCTTCTTCCCCGCCATTGCCTTGTTCAATCACTAAGTTATTTCCTCGGCTAGCATTTTTCCCAAAACGCGTATAGAAATACGTAAAAACGACACCGCTAATGGGGAGGATAAAGAGTAACCAAGGATTTACTAAACGAACATCTGTTACATAGGTGAGACTCTTTAAGAAAAAGGCGGATAACGCCCCCATAAATAAACCAATAATTGCGGTAATGAGCAACCATTTTGCCATATAACCGCCGATTGATAGTAGTTGCTTTGTTTCTTTTTTCACTTTACATGCTCCTTTACAATTTTCTTATCGCCAATCCTAGCGTACAGAAAAAGCCTACCAAAGGGTACACTTCTCCCGTTTGGTAGGCGTCATTAATTTATTCGTCCAATAAATAGTTCGTGGTGAACACCATCACCATGTTGCTATTAAACTATTAAAAATAATACCACGCAACTCTGGAAAGTGCAATAGAAGAATAACTCATTACCTTTAACAACCTCCACGTGTCTTTTTAGACACTAGTTCATTAAAAAAAATAACCATGATTTCTTCGCTTTCCAGATCTAACAACTTAGAAATCAATTTAATATCTGAAGCTTTAAATACAACCTCTCCTTTTAATTTCTTATAAATTGTTGAAGCTGAGATTGGTTGACCTGCAGCGGTCATTTCACTTGCTAACCATTCAACATTTTTCCCTTTTAATTTCAATTTTGAATGAATTAAATTTGATTCCATTTTACTCCCCCTTTTCACCCCTTTTAGTGTCTTATTAGACACTGGAAGTATATCATTTTGTGAAAAAACCGTCAATATATGCCTATTCAATAGTTATTTATCACTCTATGTATAGAGTAAAACATGTTTCTTTTGCGACACTTTTTGTGCTAGAATGTTTTTACGGAGGTGGTTTTTTTGAAAGAAAATTTTTTGAAGCAAAAAAGGATGGAGAAAAATCTTACATTAGAACAAGTTGGAAATTTTGTTGGTGTTGGAAAAAGTACCGTCAGGAAATGGGAAACTGGAATGATTGAAAATATGGGGAGGGATAAAATTGTCGCCTTATCTAAAGTTTTAGATGTATCACCTCTTGAAATCTTAGGTATTCCTGAAACGGAAGAAACGCCATTTGTTGTCCCAACCAATATTATGAACATTTACAAACAGTTAACAACTGAAAATCAAGAAGCAGTCTTTCGATACGCTCAAAAGAAATTAACAGAACAAAATTACTTTTAATATTTATTTTAAATAGATGAATGCTAGACTTTTTAGTCAACGTCAAACAAAAAAAGCTTATCCGTAAGGATAAGCTTTTTTTAGATTGACTGTTGACCAAAATACTGACGCCATTTGGTTTTCATGGCTGTCGTCATCGGCAACGCCGCTTCTTTCACAGCACAATATTTGTCAACAAAGGTTACAATGTAACTTTCTTTGTATTTTGGTGGTGCAATAGTTGCGCCCCACATATGTTTAATAATAATGTCTCGTTCTAAATCAGACAACTCTGTAATTTTTTCAGCATTTTTGGCTGCAATTCGTGGATGAACATAGGCATGAGAGCCTTCGTCAAACTTTGTTGTGCGCCAATCATAGTAAAACAAATCATGTAATAAACCAGCACGAGCTGTTGCACGAGCATTGCCGTTCCAACGCTTTGCTAATTTATAGCTATGATAGGAAACACTAATTGAATGTTCTAAACGAGTTGAATGCATATGTTGTGTGTATTCTGCTAATTTTTGGACTTCTTCGGTTGCTAATAAATCTTCTACATAAGAAAGATATTCTTCGTCTTCACGCCATTTTTCTGTCATATAATTGGGTGCCACCTTTTCTAATCCTTTTATAACTTGACTCGAGTATAGCACCCCAGCTATTTAATTACTATGAATTTCTCAATCTGTAACTTAACTTTAATATTTGCTTAATAAGTTTAGCGTTCAACGCAGTAAAATTTTCACAAAAACTTCTACATTTCTTCTGGTGCATGTAACCCTAGTAAACGTAAATCTTCTTTTAGAACAGTAGCTACTGCATAAACTAACGCTAAGCGTGCCTCTTTTTGAGCATCTTCATCCAAAATCCGAACATGGGCATAATATTTATTGAACGCTTGTGCTAAATGAATGCTATGTTTCGCAATAACAGATGGTTCATATTTTTCAGCAGCTTGCATCACAGTTTCAGGGAATTTTTGTAACAACTTCACGACTTCCCAGCTATCCTTGTCATTTAGTGCATAACGTTGTGTAGCGTCTGGTGTAAAGTTTGCTTTACGTAAAATACTCATCGCACGAGCATGTGTATATTGAACATATGGCCCAGTTTCGCCTTCAAAACGAACAACTTCATCTAATACAAAATCGAAATTATTTAGACGATCATTTTTAAGGTCATGGAAAATAACTGCACCTACACCTACTTGTTTCGCCACTTCTTCACGATTTGCTAAGTCTGGGTTTTTCTCGTTAATTTGATTTCCTGCTAAAGTAACAGCTTCATTCAATACTTCTTCTAATAAAACGATTTTCCCTTTACGTGTGGATAATTTTTTACCGCCTTGAGTAATTAAACCAAACGGAATGTGTTCCATATCATCTGACCATTCAAATCCTAGTTCTTTCAAGACTGCTTTTAATTGTTTGAAGTGATTGCTTTGTTCGTTGCCGACTACATAAAGTGATTTGGCAAAATCATACGTCCGTTTACGGTAAAGCGCAGCAGCTAAATCCCGTGTGATATATAACGTCGCACCATCTGATTTACGAATAAGTGCTGGATTTAAATTATATTCTGTCAAATCAACAATTTCTGCACCTTGATTTTCTGTTAATAAATGTTTTTCTTCTAATAAAGTAACAATTTCATCCATTTTATCATTATAAAAGGCTTCGCCATTGTATGAATCAAATTCAACTTCTAACATGGAATAGATTTTATCAAATTCTTTTAGAGACTCGCTACGGAACCATTTCCATAATTCATTAGCTTCTTGGTCTCCTTCTTCTAATTTTTTAAACCAAGCACGTGCTTCGTCTTCTAATTCTGGTTTTTCTTCTGCTTCTTCATGAAATTGCACATATAAGCGCAATAATTCATTAATTGGTTGTTGGCGGACTGCTTCTTCAGAACCCCATTTTTTATAAGCTACAATTAACTTACCAAACTGTGTACCCCAGTCACCTAAGTGGTTAATCCGAATTGGCTGATACCCAATTTTTTCTAAAATAAAGGCAATTGAATTCCCGATTACCGTAGAACGTAAGTGCCCCATAGAAATTGGTTTAGCAATGTTTGGTGAAGACATATCAATAGGAACATTGCCATTATTGCCAAAGGTACTGTTTCCGTAGTTATTTTTTTCTTTGACTACTTCGCCAATGACAGCTTGACTGACTGCTTCTTTATTCATGAAGAAGTTTAAATAAGGTCCCACCACTTCAATTTTTTCAAAATTTGTGCCATCAATTTTTTCTGCTAATTCTGCTGCAATTTGTTGTGGTGCTTTACGATAAATTTTAGCTAATGAAAAGGCTGGAAAAGCCACATCTCCATGATCGACAGATTTAGGATTTTCCAATAATTGTTCGATTTGATCCATCGTTAATTCTTCATTTAAAACATCATGTAACGCTTTTGCTACGATTTCTTTGTTGTTCATAAGAACCCTCCTGATTAATTTGTAAGTATAAAAAACAAAAACGTCTCTGACAAAACAAAATGATTTGTTTTGTCAGAGACGAGAATTTACCCGCGGTACCACTCTAATTGTCTATACTACTTGGATAGACCTGCTTCATCGATAACGGTGATTGCCGTCTGCTTTCAGCAGAATTCTAAAAGTGCGCTTCCTCATTCCGATCACTCTTGGCTCCCACCTTCCCAAGATCGCTAAGCTGACGTTGAAATAAGTACTCTCTTTATCATCGAATGTCATTGTTAAACTGGCTTCATTATAGCAAATTTTTGTCTAGCTGGCTAGCCTTCTTCACTAATTGTCATAAAACTAACGCCAGGTTCTGCATTTAAGTTATACGAAGCGAAGTGATTCTTTTCAGCTTCGATAAAAGCAGCAGCGCCAATCATCGCCGCGTTATCCCCACAAAGTTTTAATGGCGGAATAAGTAATGTTACTGCTGGTAATTGTTCACTGATTGCATGTCTCATTGCTTCTCGTAATCCTTGATTCGCAGCAACTCCCCCAGCAATTAGCAATTGCTTAACAGGATATTCTTGACAAGCACGAATGGTTTTAGTCACCAATACTTCCACCACACTCGCCTGAAAACTTGCGGCTAAATCCTTTGTAGACAGTACTTCACCACGTTGCTCTGCATTATGAACCGTGTTAATAAACGCACTTTTCAAACCACTAAAGCTAAAGTCATAGTTATCCTCTTTTAGCATCGCCCGTGGAAATTGGTAGGTATCTGTGCCTTCATGGGCCAAAGCATCAATCTCTTTGCCACTAGGATAAGGCAACCCTAACACACGTCCGACTTTATCATACGCTTCACCAGCTGCATCATCACGTGTTTCACCAACAATTTTGAAAGAGCCATCTTCTTTCATGTAGACCAATTCCGTATGTCCTCCACTAACGAGTAAGGCCATCAATGGAAATTCGAGCGGTGCCACAAAACGGGCAGCATAAATGTGCCCAGCCATATGATTGACTGGAATAAGTGGTAATTGGTGCGCCCAAGCAAATGCTTTTGCTGCAGAAAGTCCTATTAATAAAGCACCGACTAACCCAGGCCCATAGGTCACAGCAACGCCACTGAGTTCTTCTGGTGTGACTTTTGCTTCTGTTAATGCTTCTTCAATACAGATTGTCACTTGTTCGACATGATGACGACTCGCAACTTCCGGAACGACTCCACCAAAACGTTGATGGCTCTTAATTTGCGAAGCTACGATATTGGAAAGAATTTTGTCGCCATCTTCAATGACAGCCACACTTGTTTCATCACAGCTACTTTCCACAGCTAATAATAATTTACGTTCTTTTGTAAAAATTGTCATTGGGCTTCCTTCCTTAATTTCGCACACATTACAAAGGCATTTTCTTGCGGTTCTTTATAATAATTTTTTCGAACAGCTACTTTCCGAAAACCTGTTTTCTCATAAAGTTTTTGAGCTAATGTATTCGATTCTCTGACCTCTAAGAAAATTTGTGTAATGTTACGACTTTTAACATATTCTTTAAAAGCTTTCATTAATTGACAACCAATTCCTTGGTGTTGTTTCTGACCATTCACAACAACGTGACTAATTTCTGCTTCATCTAAAATAAAATGATAGGCAATATAACCTAACCACTGGCCATTTTCAACTAAAAAAAGATATTCGCTATTTTCCTGAGCAAAATCTTCCGCAAATTGTGTTTCTGTCCAAGGGGAGCCAGTTGTATAAGAAGAATTACTAAAACGCCATAATTCTTCACCAATATTTGCTACAGATATTTCTTTTTTTGTTACTAACATTTTTTCTTCACTCTTCTTTTAAATCAATTATCATTTCTAGTGCGTCTTCATTATTTTCGTCATAATAGCCTTTTTTCACCGTTTGTGAGACAAAGCCAATTTTTCGATACAAACGTTGGGCTTTAACATTACTCATTCGTACTTCTAGCGATAAGGTTTCACAACGATTTTTCTTGGCAAAAATTCGCGTTTCTTCTATTAAAGAACGACCTAAACCTAAGCCTTGGTATGCTGTATGGACAGCGACATTCGTAATGTGTGCATCCGTTCCTTGAATCCGACAGCCAATAAAGCCAACTGTTTTCCCGTTAATTGCCGCTAACAAATAGAGATGCGGCGCTTTTGAGCCAAGTTCTGCCATGAAAGCAGACATCGTCCAAGGAAGTTCCCCAGCATAAACTTCACGTTCAATTGCTAGTAAATCCTTAATATCTTGGTAGGTGATTTCACGCAATTGAAATTCTTGCTGGTTCATTGCAATGGTTTTAGTTATATACCGTTGCCGTCTTTTTGTAAAGTATTTTGTCACAAAATTAAAGTTTTTCCACATAGCTTTCTCCATTAGGCGTGTGTGTCTTCAACCAATTTTCTTCCGCTTCTACTTTTTTCAAATACGCAGGTAAGAACCCATGAACATTTTCAACAGGTTCAGCCACACTACCTAACGCAGCCAAAACTGTAGCATTAGGAATTTGCCATTGCGGGACATCACAAATTTCTCCATGAGGAATGATTTGAGCTATTTCTTCAGTGAATTTTTCAACATCTTCACCAACAAAAAAAAGATTTGGTTCATTTTTTAGTTGTTCTAATAACTCCCGCAGGGAAATATGTTGGTCCGGTAACTCATTTTGCCACACGCCATTGACAAACCGATAAGCACCAGCATAGACGTTTTTACGACGCGCATCAAAAAGAGGCACAATTAAACCGGTTTGTCCAACACAATTGGCAGCTAACGTTTGTAGACTGGAAATGCCTACTAGCTCTTTCTTTAAAGTATAGGCCAATGTTTTGGCAGTCGTCACGCCTAAACGTAAGCCAGTGTATGATCCAGGTCCTTCTGCTACGACAAAACGATCAATTGCCGTTGGCGCCAAGTTCAATTGACTCATCAAATAGTCAATTGCCGGCATTAATGTTAAGCTATGATTTCTTTTAACCGTTGCTGTATAACTTCCCAGAATTTTTTGATTTTCACACACAGCAATACTCAATGTTTGGTTAGATGTATCTATTGCTAAAATTCGCACACGAATCCCTTTCCTTCTACAATTTAGTCGCTTCATTGTAGCACACTTTCCTTTTTCTAAAAAGGGAAAACGAGGTTTCTTTTTACAGAAACCTCGTTTCGTTCATTTTCTCTTTTTATTTAATGGTTGCTTCTAAGTAATCAATTAATGGTTTACTGATATCTGTTGCAGAACCATTTTCTCCTGAATTTTCAACCATAATCATTGTTAAGAATTTATTGTTACTACGATCTAACGTTAGAAGGAAACTGTTTTCTTTGCCATCTGTATCTTGTTTATCTTTTATTTCAGCTGTTCCTGTTTTAGCAGCCAATGAGAAGTTCGGATTGTACATATTATAAACATAACCTGAAGGATCTTCCACACTACCTAAAAGATCTGTGGCAATTGTATTCGCTGCGTTGGCGCTGATTACATTGTCTTTTTTCTTCGTTTCTTTGTCTAAAACTAGTTTTGGATAGACTAATGTTCCATTATTTTGGAAAACACTATACATGGTAGCTTGCTGGATTGGCGAAATTAACAATTGACCTTGACCGTAGCCCGTATCTGCTAAAAGAATTTCAGAATTAAATTTATCTTCATTTGAAATTTGAGCAGGCGTCATGGCAATTGGTAAATCTAGTTCCTCACCGAAAATGAATTTATTAAGACCCGCTCTAAATTTGTCTTCTCCCATCCGTAATGTTTGTTGGGCAAAATAAATATTATCTGAATTAACTAAAGCGGTACGCAGATTGACTGGACTTGCTTCTTTTACACGTGTCGCAAAATAGCCGCCCCAAGATTTATCTTTTTGCCATTTCAAACCATTAATTTCTAGCTCTTCATCTGGCTTCAATGTCCCTGCATCTAAACCAATGGCACCGGTAATTGTTTTAAAGGTAGAGCCTGGTGCATAGCCTGTCGCAAAACGTGCTGTGAATGGTAAATCTTTGTTGTTATTGTAAGCATCATATTCTTTTTGAGAAATACCATTGGCCATTTTATTAGGATCATACGAAGGTGAACTAACCGTTGCTAATAAATCGCCTTTTTGAGGATCGGTAATGACCGCACTACCAGGACGTTTGTCAAATATAGCGAAGGCTTGTTGTTGTACGCCACTGTCAATCGTTAATTTAATCGTTTGACCATCTTTTTTCTCTTTGGTTTGTAAAGCTTTTTTGACATTCTCTTTGTCATCTAAAATAACTAGTGAGCCACCATCTTGCCCTCTTAATTCTTTATCAAACGCTCGTTCTAAACCAGTTTTACCAATTACGCCCGTACTACTTAACTCTGGATTTTTTTCAATATCTTCTGCAGTAATGGTGCCCGTATACCCGATTAATTGCGCAGCTGCTTCCCCCAGCGGATAATAACGTGACTCTGTATCTTTTGTCGCAGCCCCTGTTGGTAATTCTGTCACTGGTTCAGAAGCGACTGTGATTGGTACAAAGGAGTCTGCTTGGACCCATCCTTGGCTTAACTTTTGATTGATTTCATCAACAGAAACGCCGAATTTATCACTAAAAGCTTTGATATTGGCTGTTTTTTCTGCGCCAGAACCGAGTTTGCCAGGCACTACGCCCACTTCATCAAACACTTTGTTAATTGCTAGCCCACTACCATTACGATCGACAATTTCTCCACGTTTGGCATTATCTACTTGAATCGAAATTTTATCATTTCCTGACATATCTGGAAAAATTAAAGACGGCTTCCAAGCGATTTGGTAGGTATCGCCTTTTTTGGCGATACTTGATTGATAAGACAAATCTTTCATTTCGCCTAAAGGGGTACTCATCGATAATTTATAGGTAAATGTGTATTGATTGTCTTTCGCCTTTTTTACTTGAACATCACTAGCTTTGACTCCTTCTGCTTGAATCCCTGAATAAATTGCTTGGTATTTTTCAACAACAGATTTAGTATCATAGCCATTTTTCTTTAAGCTAGCTTCTTGAACAACGGACGGTAACTTATCAAATTCCTGTTTTGACAATACGTTTAAAAATGTAGTAGCTGTTTTCTTCGCTTCGGCTAATTCTTGTTTGGCTTGCCATTGACTATAAGCATAATACCCGCCACCGGCAGCAGCGATTAGAACCAAGGCAGAAACACCAAGAATAAGTGGTTTTTTTGAAGATTTTTTATTACGATTGCTTCGTTCCATTCAATAATCCCCTAACTATATAATATGTCTTTTCTTCTATTATACGTAACTTTTTTTAAAATGCTTGTGTTTCACCTATACTTTTTTTAATTTCTTAATAAAGTTTGATCAATTTTTTCCATTTCATCAGGCTTTCGTTGGATTTCTCTGCATTCATTGTGTGGTATACTAGCTTTAACAATTAGTTTTTTTATTAGGAGGAATGAACATGGGACTTATTAAAGCAGCAACAAGTTCAGTTGGCGGTGGCTTGGCCGATCAATGGCTAGAGGTTATTGAACCTGATAATATGGGGGACACAACCGTCATGACAAAAGGTGTTTTTGTACGTAAAGATGATAAACGTGGTTCTAATCGTAAAGGAACGGACGATGTTTTAACAGATGGTTCTGTTGTACATGTCTATCCCAACATGATGATGCTTCTTGTCGATGGTGGCAAAATCATCGATTACACTGCTGAAGAGGGCTATTATACAGTCAAAAATGATTCTGCGCCTTCAATGTTTAACGGTTCTTTAAAAGATGCGATTGCAGAGACCTTCAGTCGTTTCAAATTTGGTGGCGTAACTCCACAAAAACAACAAGTTTTTTATATTAACTTGCAAGAAATTAAAGGCATTAAATTTGGAACACCTGCGCCATTAAACTATTTTGATAATTTTTATAATGCCGAACTTTTCTTACGTGCACACGGAAATTACTCAATTAAAATTACAGATCCTTTGCTATTTTACACTAATGCGATTCCTAAAAATCAAACGCAAGTAGATATTAATGATATTAATGAACAATATTTGGCAGAGTTCATTACAGCATTGCAAGCAGCAATCAATCAAATGTCTGCTGATGGGCAACGTATTTCTTATGTTCCCTCAAAAAGTGTTGAATTAAGCAAATATATGCAAACTGCGCTTGATGAGGATTGGCGCACCAATCGCGGTATGGAAATTGTTTCTGTAGCAGTTGCGAGCATTTCTTATACAGATGATTCAACTAAATTAATCAACATGCGAAATGAAGGTGCTATGCTCAGCGATCCAGGTGTTCGCGAAGGCTATGTTCAAGGTTCCTTGGCTCGTGGTATGGAGGCTGCTGGTAAAAATGAAGGTGGCGCTATGAGCGGCTTTATGGGCGTTGGTATGGGCATGAATGCGAATGGCAACTACTTTGCGCAAGCGTCTCAAACAAACCAACAACAAATGCAAGAAAAACAAAACCAGCAAAACGCACAAGGGGCTACAGACACTTGGACTTGCCCACAATGTGGGACTGAAAACACTGGGAAGTTTTGTTCAAACTGTGGTACACCAAAACCAACAAACGAGAAACCAAAATTAGAAATGAAATGTAGTGAATGTAGCGAAATTGTTGACTTAAGTAATGGTATTCCTAAGTTCTGTCCACATTGTGGTAAACCATTCCAAGGGGTTCCTTTATAAGCAAGTAGTGAACAATTAAAGAAAAGGGGCAGGCACAAGTCTACCCTTTTTCTTTGAATCAGATTCCTGTTATTTACTCACTCTATTAGAAAGGACGGTTGCAATGGAAACAACATTTACCCATAAATGCCCCAACTGTGGCGGCCCGCTCTTATTTAATCCCAAAGATCAAAAATTTCATTGTGAATATTGTTTAAATATTTACACGGAAGAAGAAGTGACTCGTTATGAGCAACAGCAACATGAGGCGCATTTAGAGAATCCCTCAACAACGACTGCCGAGGAAAATTTGACTTTCACAGCGGAAGAAGAATCCTCCGCTACGCAACAAACAGAGACCACTGAGAATGAAACAACTGCAGATGCAGGCACAATGGAAATTTTTAATTGTCCAAGCTGTGGCGCTCAAATTGTCACCGATGCAACAACGGCTGCCACATACTGTTATTATTGCCATAATCCAGTTGTCTTGGCTGGTCGATTAAGTGGCGAATTTTTACCAGAAAACGTCTTACCCTTTACAATTGAAAAAGACGAAGCGATTGAAAAATTTCTCGCTTGGACCAAGAAAAAATGGTTCATTCCTCGAGATTTTTTCAGCAAAAATCAAATCGATAAATTAACTGGGGTTTACTTCCCCTATTGGGTCGTTGATGCAGAAGTCGACGGACAACTGCAAGCTACTGGCACAAGTATTCGCATTTGGCGCGTAGGTGATATTGAATACACCGAAACAAAACGTTTCAATGTGGGACGTTCAGGAAAATTATCGTTTAAAGAATTAGTTAAAAATGCCTTGTCAAAAAACGTCCAACAAAAAATGGTGGAAGGCGTTCAACCATTTTTAATTGATCAAGCGGTGCCTTTCAAAAGCCAATACCTAGCAGGTTTCCAAGCAGAAAAACGCGATATTGAATATGAAGCAATCAAAAAACACGTCCAACAAGAATTACAAGATTATTCGGAATCATTGTTACGGGACTCTGCTTCTGGTTATACTACGTTGACAAATGTTCGCACGGATATTTCTCTAAACCAAGAAAATAATCACTATATGCTTTTGCCAATTTGGTTAGTCACCTATCGCAGTCAGGAACAATCAAAAAAAGTTTATTATTATGCCATGAATGGACAAACAGGTAAAGTAAGCGGTGTGCTTCCAATTAGTTACACTCGTTTAGGGCTAGCAACGTTAGGCATTTTCGCTGGACTCTTAGCACTCTTTTTATTAGGAGGTTATTTCATATGAAAAAACGACTT
The DNA here is from genome assembly GCF_050546175.1 of Enterococcus sp. AZ119. NCBI lineage: Bacteria > Bacillati > Bacillota > Bacilli > Lactobacillales > Enterococcaceae > Enterococcus > Enterococcus sp. AZ119. Next base: position 2,021,707 of record NZ_CP172951.1, read on the forward strand.
TTACCTATTTTTTTCCTAATACTTCTTACCTTTGGCCTTGCCCTACCCGTTTCGGCGGCTGAAAATTCAATTGATGATGGCGCACAATTACTGACACCTGATCAAATCAACCAACTAAAGCAAGAGATACAACCTTTAGAAGAAAAAACAAAAGCCTCTGTCTTTATTGTGACCACAAATAATAATACCTATGGCGATGAACAAGAATATGCAGATCATTATCTTTTAAATAAAGTTGGCAAGGACCAAAATGCGATTCTTTTTCTCATTGATATGGACTTACGGAAAGTCTACATCTCTACTTCTGGAAACATGATTGATTATATGACGGATGCACGAATTAATGACACCTTAGATAAAGTAATGGATGGGATGAGTCAAGGAAATTATTTCGCGGCTGCTCAAACCTTTGTTCAGGAAACTCAAGCATTTGTTAATAAAGGGGTTCCTGGGGGGCACTATCGTGTGGACAGCGCAACAGGTAAAATCACTCGTTATAAAGTCATTACCCCGCTGGAAATGGTAATTGCTTTTGCTGCTGCTCTGATACTCAGTTTGGTCTTCTTAGGCATTAATATTTCTAAATATCAATTAAAATTTTCAAGTTATCAATATCCCTTTAGGGAAAAAACAACTTTAAACTTAACCTCCCGCACAGATCAGTTAACCAACTCTTTCATCACTACGCGTCGTATTCCTAAAAACAATGGCGGCAGTGGCGGAATGGGCGGTGGTGGTAGCACCACCCACTCAACTGGCGGCGGCACATTCGGTGGCGGCGGTCGAAGTTTTTAGATTTTTTATCTTTTTTAATTATTTCATAAAAATAATGGTGTTATTTTTATGAAATAATGATAAAATAAGTATACTGTGGTGTGTTATTTTTACACATGGCGGTATACTTATTTTCATTTAAACTAAGTGATTTGTAGTCCAAAGTTATTTAATTGGGGATTGTTTTCAACTATTTAGTAAGCGCTACAAATCATTAACTAAACTATGGGAGGGAAAGTGAAAATGAAAAAAAATGATTCAAATGAAGGAAAAGTAAAAAAACCATTTTATAAGAAAATTTGGTTTTGGGTTGTAGTAGTTATTGTACTGGGGATTGCTGGTAGTGGTCTTGGCAAAGAGGATAAAAAAGCAAGCAATGATACCAAAGAAGTGAAAACAGAAGCCTCTTCTTCAAAAGCTACGAATAGTTCAAAAAATGATACAAAAAAAGAAAGCTCTGAAAAGAAATCAGAAGATAAATCGAAAGATAACTCTGATTTAAAAGCAACTTACGATAAAATTAATGTCGGTGATATTATGAACAGCAGCGAAGGCGGTTCTACAGAAGATGAAGTAAAAGCAATTTTAGGTGAACCAGCCTCTTCTTCTACAACAGATATCCAAGGCATCTCTACCACTACTCTATCTTGGACAAATGTCAAGGGTGGTGATCTTCTTGCATCTATTACTGTTTCATTCTCTGATGGCAAAGCAGCGAGCAAATCTGTAAGTGGCTTGAAGGTTGCAAAACATGATAAAGTTACTGCAGACCAAGTAAATAACATTGCTACTGATGGTTCATATTCTGAAGAACAAGCTAGAAAAGATTTAGGAGACCCAACAGGGATTACTTCTACAAATATCAATGGTGAAAAAAATGATACTTTAATCTGGATGAAAAACTTAGATGGTGATTTAGGTGCTACTGTTACTGTTTCTTTTTCTAATGGAAGTGCAATTTCTAAATCAAGTTCAGGATTAAAATAAGAAAAACTTGTCATTGTAAAATATTAACAACGAAGTCAGGACAGAAGTGTTTAACTCCGAGCACCACGTAGGTAAGGATTAAGATATCCCGAACACTTGTGTGAGAAAGTCACTTTCGGCTTATTTCCGAAAGTGTTGCTTCTGTTCCCGCCGTTTATCAGTTTTTGAGCGTGGGACAAAAATCCAAAGTGATTTTTGTCCCACGCTCGTTTTCTATTTTAGTTGTAATTTTTTTCTTATTGAACAAAAATCTGTGAGCTGAAATTATAAAACCTATGAACATCATGGTATTTTATTGAAATACACTAGTATGCTTGCTTAGATACTCGAATAAAAGAAACGTTTTTCACAATACATATATCAAAAATAATAGATTTTTTTCTTCTTGGTATTTTCCCATAATTCTTGATAAGGTATTTCATGGATATCACGGAAATAGGCTACTTCAAACTTTTCAAAATCAGTTGACTGGCAGTTGCCGGTTAAAACACCAATTCCTGCTTTGCCATGACACGTTCCCATAAAAACATCCACGAGCGAATCACCTACCATAATTACTTCTGTCGCCTTCAATTGACATGACTGACAAAAGGCTTGGAGCATGTCCGCATCTGGTTTCGGTAAGTAACGATCTCCTGTCGCAATAAAATCAAACATTTCTGTTAAACCAAGATATTCCATAATCAACATAGTCGCTGGCAAAGTATCTGAAGTTGCTAATCCAATTTTATAGTTCTTCCGTTTCAGCTCAAGAAATAACTGTTTTAAATCACCAATCGGTTCGATCTTTTTCAGATTTTTTCGTAAATAATCATAAAAAAATTGCTCCAGCCATCGACTGCTGATTCCCTGTTCGACTAATTCCTCAAATTGCGCCAATTCCTGATAAAGTTCCTGATAAAGGACTTCATCAAGTAAATGTTTTTGCAAAAAACGTTGCTCCTGAATAGTTAATATCTTTTTTATTTCTGCTGAATGATGAGGGGCTAACATACTTAGTGTTTCAAAACAAGCTTGCAAACCTGCTTGCCAAAGAGTGTCAAAACGAATACACGTACCATCTTTATCAAATAAAATTCCTCGATTTTCCATGAAAGAACACCTCAAAACGTTTGCTTTGCTTCCTATTTGTTTCTTCAAGTATACTAATCATTTATTTGATTTTGATATTCTTTTTGTATCATTTGTGTAAAAAAATATAAAAAAGCAACGAATTTAGAAAAATTCGTTGCTTTTTTATTAATCAATCACTTTTTTCACTTTGAATTCTTTTGTTTCAGCAGATGGTTCTGTTTGATCAGCTAATTCAAATAAAATATGGGTACCATTTTCTTCATCTTCAACGATAATCAGTTTTCCTGGAATCTTTCGAGTATCTTTCGCAATTTGGGCTTCTTTAATTAATTCTTTTTGATCTCTTTTTGAAGCAAGGGCATTTCCTAAATTAAAAAAGACAGTTTCTTCCATAATTAACCACTCACTTTCTCTACTTTTCTTAAGTTAATTATAGCATATCCCTAGAAAAAGTGGCAGCTTGTGTCCTTTTACTTTCATTTAAGCATCAATAATCAAGGAATAAGCATAAGGACTTTCATAAATTCCTGAAGTATAATAATTGAGCCTCTTTTTAAATAGCGGGCCGTCAATTACCAACGTATGGTACTCCCCGTTTTCTCCGCAAATATCTAATTGATTCTCTTTAAGGTACGTGATAAATGTTTCATCTAACGGTTCTCCTAAAAATTTTATTGGAATACCTGCCTCTTTGCTGACCGTTTTGATAATTGCTGTGTACCCTTTTGCCAAGAATTCTTTCACAAGTGCTTCGCGATTCTCCTGCCAAAGAGGTAATTGTGGCTCAAGCCCAGCACTTAATGCAACTTGGCGATCCCAAGCACCATTTTGTTCAATATCTATATCGCCAAAACAAACCGTTTCTGCACCTAATTTTTTGGTTTCCTGCAGTGCCTCAACCACTTTTTCTGTGTAATTTGTTTCATTGTTATGTGATATAACAAGTGGTAAATCTAACGCTTCGGCTGCTGCTTCTAAGACGGAGATTGGTATCCCGTGAAACCAAGAACGATTAATTTCATCACTTAATGTTGTCACTAACGCAACTGGCTGATTTCCTGCTTGTACCAATCGATCCATCGCCAATAAACAATCTTTACCAGAGCTATAACTTAAACAAAATTTTTTCATAAACGTTCCCTCTTTTCTCTATGACTATACCTCAAAACAATACATCCGTATACATATTTATTATTTAAGTATAACTAATACTGAATAGTTATTTGAATCAAAACATGGTATAAAATAGAGGTAAAGCAAGCTTTATTCACTTCTTTATATCTCTTTTCAACGGATGATCAGCTGGCGGAAACCAGCTGATCTTTTTTTCAAAAAACACAGCTATCTTTTGCAGTTTTCTTTTCCTCATGTTATAAAGAGATAGTAGGAAGCATTTATTCACTTCTTTACAAATCTATCTTAATCTTAGACAGTCGGCGGAAAACGGCTGTCTATTTATCTGGAAAAATTATGAACTCGTCAGCTAGTGGTCAGTTGACGAGTTTTATGTTATAATAATTAGAACACGAAAAATATTTTTAAACGAACCATTCAATTGTTTTGATGATTTTATTCAAAACTGGCGTGTCTAGAGAGACACAAGGATGTATTAGAGGTAGGGAATACATCGCTTAAATGAAAAATACTTGAATACTAGAAATAGTCTGATCCAACTTTAAAATAATAATATTGATTCGTTAGATAGCCTTCTCTTTAAAGAGAAGGCTATTGTCAATTAAAGAGTAAAACCACCGTATTCTTGTCAGTATACGGTGGTTTTACTTCTTCACATGTTACATATAATCAACAAATTTACTTCTGAACTTAACATGTAAATGAGCTCCTACGATAAATATTACTAATGTTGTTAGCCAAAAAACAACAAGCTGGGGCTTATCTTCAAAAAACCATCTTTTATAGAAAAATGTATCTCGAAATCCATTAATAATATATGCGTAAGGATTCAACATAAGAATTTTTGATAACCAAGACGGTAAATTCTTTGTACTCAAATCCCAAAAGACCCCTGACATATACATTAATACTTGGATAATAGAATTCAAGAAAATTTGATAATCCCTAATTAATGCAGCAATCGTTGAATTAATCAGACTAAAACTATATAAAAAGATAATCATCGCTACAATATAGTAAGGTAGCTGAATCCAATAAATAGAAATCTTTTCACCTGTCGAGATTGACACAATCGCTGCTAACGTAGTGAATGCAAAATAACTTGGTAACTCAGAAAATATTTTAACCATTGGCAATATACTTATCGGAAACTTCATTCTAGAGACCATACCAACTTGCATATAAACAGAACTAGAAGCTTGTTTTGTTACTGTACTTAAAAAAATCCATGTACTCAATCCTACCATTAACCAAGCAATATAGGATACTCCTCCTTTTACGGTTCGAGCACCGCCAAGAGCAATCCCAAAAGCAAAATAATAGACACCTAATTGAATTAAAGGACTTAAAATTTGCCATAAATTTCCTAAGATGTGGCTTTGGTATAATGCTTTATTACTGTATTTAGCAATTCGTTGTGCAACGCCTAAGTATGAAAACTGTTCCGCTAAAATTAATTTTACCTCGCGCATTATTCAGTCACCTCTTTCAATTTCAACACTTGTCCAGGATAAATAGGTACCTCAATAATTTCTGGATTCAAAGTTTGAAGTTGTTCTATAGTGAGTCCGTGATTTTCAGCAATCAAACTGACTGAATCTCCAACTTCCACAGTATACGTTGACACAGCTTGTTCGCTATTATTATTTTCTGATGCGTTCTTTGAGCTAGACTGAACTTCTTCCTGCTGGCTAGATTCTTTTGTTGAAGCTGGTTTAGCTTTAGTTGTTTTCACAGCGTTTGTATCCTTCCCTGCTACTTTCTCAGGAACAAATATACGTTGAATTGTTTCCGCTGGATGAATGAAAGCTGTTGTTAATGAAATACCTTTTACAAAGGTAAGACTTACATAAAAAATCATACAAAGTAGCAAAATTAACAAGCTCTTCGTACCAAGAGTCATTTTATCTCCAATTTTATTTTTAGTAGTAAATTTAATGACTTCTTTAGTCGTCCGGCGACTGCCTACTTGTTGATTGGCTTTTTCAAGAATTGTTTCTTGAAGTTGTTCCAAAGAAAAATTTCTCTGTTTGGCCTTGCCATCTCTCTGATACGATTCTTTTTGCGGTTCAGTGAAATGATTATAACGGTGCAAGAAAGCACGATATTCTTTTAAAATATGCTTAGTTTCACCAAATGCACGTAAGTCCCCATAATGCATCCAAGCGACACGATCACAAATTTGCTCTACTTGTTGAATAGAATGAGAGACAAAAAAGATAGTTTTGCCTTGCTCTTTAAATGCAAGCATTTTTTTTAAGCCTTTATTATAGAAGGTTTGATCTCCTACAGATAACGCTTCATCGATCACTAAAATATCTGGATTTTGATGAACCGCAATTGAAAAACCAAGCTTAGCACGCATACCGCTAGAATAAGTTTTAACAGGCTGATCGATAAAAACACCCAATTCTGAGAATTCAATAATATCATCGATTTTGGCATCAATTTCTTTATTTTTTTCTCCCAACATTAAACATTTCATTCGAATGTTTTCTCGTCCTGTCAAATTATTATTTAGTCCTGCACCAATCGAAATAATTGACACTTCACCATTTATTTCAAGTTCTCCTGATGTTTGAGGGGTGATGCCTGAAATAATATTTGATAAAGTGGATTTGCCTGAACCATTTAAACCAATAATACCAATTGTTTCTCCAGAATATACGTCGAGGCTAACACCTTTTAACGCCCAAAATGTGGGAACTTTGTTTTGAAAAATACTAAAAAGTGTCTTCAATTTGTCAATACGTGTTTGCGCTAAACTGTATTCTTTGGTAAGTAATTTTGTTCTAACTTTCAGTTCTTTTTCCATTTGTTCCTCCGAGTCTAACCGTTCACTAGTTGGCCATTTCACCAAATTCTTTAGCGACTGCTTTCAAAGCTGCTCCGAAAACTTGGTCCATATCATAGTATTGATAATTGGCTAAACGTCCACCAAAAATAACTTTTTCTTGAGCGTTTGCTTTTTCTTTGTATTTTCTAAACAAAAGTGAATTTTTCTCATCATTAACAGGATAATAGGCTTCTTTTGAACGATCCCAATCTTGTGGGTATTCTTTCGTCAAAATCGTTTTGTTTTCATCGGCCTGTTGATCAAAATGTCGCCATTCCATTATCCGTGTATAGGGGGTTTCCGCATCTGTGTAATTAATTACGGCATTGCCTTGTGCATTGTTTGAATCTACTGTTTCATTTTCAAAACGTACTGAACGATATTCTAATTCGCCATAAGAATAATCAAAGAATGCATCAATCATCCCTGTATAAACAATTTTTGGAAACTCTGATAAGTAAGTTTCTTTTTCTGCCAAAAAGTCTTTATTCAATTGAATATCAATTAATTCACTCTCTAACAATTTATCAAACATAGCTGTATAACCGTCGACAGGTACGCCTTGATAGCGATGGTTAAAGTAATTATTATCAAAAGTAAAACGAGTTGGCAAACGGCGAATAATAAAACTTGGTAATTCCGTAGCCTTACGTCCCCACTGTTTTTCTGTATAGCCTTTAATTAATTTTTCATAGATATCCGTTCCTATCAAACGAATCGCTTGTTCTTCTAAATTTTTTGGAGCGCCTTTAATTCCAGCTGCCTCCCGCTGCTCTGAAATTTTTGCTTGTGCTTCAGCTGGTGTTTTTACCCCCCACATTTGGTAGAACGTGTTCATATTGAATGGTAGGTTGTAGAGCTCCCCTTTGTAATTAGCAACTACTTGATTGATGTAGCCATTGAATTCCGTCAATTGATTGACATAAGACCATACTTCTTTATTGTCAGTATGAAAAATATGGGCACCATAGTCATGGACATTGATCCCATTTTCTTTATGTGTATACATATTGCCACCAATATGAGCACGTTTCTCAATAACTAATACTTTTTTTCCTCGTTTAGCTGCTTCACAAGCAAACGTTGCCCCAAAAGGTCCCGAACCAACAATTAAATAGTCATAATTTTTCGTATTGTATTTCATTTACTAACTTCTCCTAACAAAGTTACTTTCAATTTATTTCAAACACCAAATGCATTATTTATTTCTTCACTAGAGTAGCCAATACTTTTTTCCCAACGCCTTCTTTTGTGTAAGAATATAAGTTGATTTTTTCGTTATCTTTTTCTATTTTATAAACTACAAGTGATTTCAAATTTTTTCCCTTTAAAATCACAATATTATCATTTGTAGTCGAAACATCATAAATACGTTTGCCATCCAATGTCCACACATTATCTTTAACAACTAATGTTTTCCAATCCCAATTAGCTGTTACTTGATACTCTCCATTTGTAATCAAAGGTTGTTCTGAGTTAGTACTTTTGGAAATAGTTGTCTCTTGGTTTTCTGAATATTTTTTACTGATGTAATATCCTGACCAAAAACCACAACCGATACCAATTGCTAAAGACACAATTATTGTGATTATTTTCTTCATGTCACACACTCCCCTGTTTATTTAAAAGTTAAACTTGCTTCCCACATATTTGCACCTAAAATTCTCACTTCTGGTTTTAATAAAAATCCAGAAAATTCATAAACTTTTGCAATAATTAAATAAATTAATGCTTCATAGTCTTGAGCAGAGGCTTGTTCAACATTGATAAAGAAACCTGGATGTTTTTCAGATACTTTTACTCCGCCAATTCTAGTACCAACTAAGCCAGCTTGTTGAATTAATCGAGGCGCCCGTCCCCAAGTAAAAGTTGACCCATGATTTGGATGTGTTAGTGGGTGCATCCTTTCTCTAATTTCGACAGTTCCTACCATGTCATTTACCATGTTTTCTAAATTACCTTCTGAAATCTGTAATTTAGTTTCTAGAATAATCCACTCAGGATGATCCATAAATGAACTATAGCGATGACTAAATTGAACATCTTCTTTATTTAAAACTTTAATTTCTCCATTTTCATCTACAATCGTAGCTTCAAGAAACATACTATTAATATCCTTAACTGTCCCAGCATTCATATAAACTGCGCCACCAATGGTTCCTGGAATATTATCTGCCCATTCTAAACCGCATTTCAAGTGTTCTAGTAGATAATAAGATGTTTCAATTAAACTTGCACCTGCCGAAACTGTTAAAACATTCCCCGTAATTTTACGATAATTCAAGGCAGTCATATTTAAAGTAATCCCACGGATACCACCATCACGGACTAAAATATTTGAACCTTTACCGATAACAGTTAAAGGAATCTGATTATTTTTAGCATATTTTACAATTAAAGCAACTTCTTCTATCGCTTTTGGAAAAATTAAAAGGTCTGCTGGACCACCAACAAAATTCGAAGCATATTCTTTTAATTCACGACCTACAAATAATTCCAAATCTGGTAGTTCTTCTAAAAGATCTTGTTTCCACGAACGAATTCTCTCATTTTGTACAATTTTCATAATTAATTGTTTTCTTGTTAAAAGATTCTCTGGAATTGCTAATGCTTTTTTTTCTGTGCCTTGTTTCGGTTTAGGCTTAGGTTTTTGTATCGGATGCAAATACATAACATGTTCGATTTTTTCATCTTTCACATATTTACCGACGATTCTAAAAGGACTGAACGTTTCCTTTCCCTTAAACTTTTCACGATTAAATCTTGTAGTGACTTCACGATGATTATTCATAAAAATTAATTCTTTATCTGTTAGCTTCCAAAAGCTTTCATTAGGGTTGGAATTTTTTATCGTACCATTTGGCGATAAAACAATTGCTGCGGAAATTGGAACAGTTGTTTTAGCTCGATAAAAATCCAAAGGTTTATTGATAATATATCGTCTAAATTCATCATATACTTCGTCTTCATCTGGGCTAAATTTACTTGTCAACGCATCGGTTAACCACTTATCTGAAATCTCTTTTTCTCTAGCAATCTTTCCAGCGGTCTTTTGATAGTCAAGTGCTAAACTAATATTTTTATTTTCTTCAATTTCTTGTTTTGTGTTTTGCTCATAGACACGTCTAGTTTCGCCAAGCTCAAACAGGTTCATCAAGCTATTAAAGCGGTCAATTCCACGTTGTTCATTATAAAAAATTGAAAACGGTTTTTGGAAAATAGTCGCAAAAACAGTGCCATGAAACGAATCAGTAATAATATATTTTGCTTCTCGATAAACAGATAAGAAATTTTCTGGTGTATCTTCAGAAACATATTCTACTGTATTAGGAAACGTTTTTTTCGCTAGTTCACGTCCTTTTAAAGGATTAGGCAAGACCACTAATTTCAGTCCTAATTTTTCTGCGATCGCTAGTGCTACACGAACTTTTTCCTTGTTAATATCCAAGAAAAAGACAGCCATATAATCTCCTGATTCTTGTCGTTTAAACGTAGCTTGATCAGCTAAAGAATCATATTCACTTCTTTCAACAAGATAGGTTGGATCCAAAGCCTGAATAACTTCTTCTTGAAAAATATCTTTCATAATTTGTACAGAAAAATCTTCTCTCATAGAAACATGATTAAACTGTGTAATATCTTTTTTGCGGTTTGCAACCCATTTAGGATCATATTTACTTGTATCTGCTTTTCCTAATGAAACAGAATAAGCAATTGTTTTATTACGAGGATAAACAAAATCTAAGAAATCATCGTCGTCTACCCAACCATTCCACGGATTCCACATTTGATCAGAGCCTAAAATAAAGGTATCTAGATTTTCTAAATCGTTCAATGTCGGTAACGTTTCTTTTGTTAATTGCTCAGTATAGGGCATATTATTTTTCTTAAAAAAATTATACGCTAAAGGCATCCATGCTCGAAAGTTACTTCTGTTTTTATAACCTAGTGGTCCATCAATCATAACCGTCTCGTACCCTTTATTCTGTACATATTTGTTTAGAGCATAGTATGTTAAGATTGATCCATAATTTTGGTTATACCACCAGCCCATAATTGCTGCTTTTTTCATTTTTCCGCTCCTACTTTCTCTGTTACTTAATCAAATAAATAATTATTTATTAACGCTAATTGTAAATGAATACTTTCCATTATCGTAAGGCCGTGTATACCAATTGTATTTTCAGAATCAATCATTAATTCTAATTTTTTCAAGGTAAAACCATTAGATAAGGGGGAAATTTTCTCATACATTTTTTTATTTGCTTCAGAAGCAATCACCGTAATGTTTTCTAATTCATAGTTTGACTGTTCCATCTTATCTTTTATTCGGTTTGAAAAATCCATTTCTACGAAATCAAACATTAACTGGCGATCTATTCTACCATCCGCGCTGTTTACCCAAGGCTCTCGATCAATTACTGGATCTACACTAACTGTTTTGTAATTACCTGTAATACCTAATAATAACGCTCCCGTTCCGCCTCTAGAGTTTCCATAGAAGATTATATCTTGATGCTTCAGTCCAAATTCTGTTTTCTTTGCTTCAATTAAATCCAAAATTTCTTGCTCAAATAATGTGTAATAGGATCCTGACACAAAGCCAACATCAGCTATTCTAAGAATGATGGTATTTTTTCGAACAGATTGAGACAGGGTATTCCATTGTCTCAATCCAAAATATCTTTCTTTGGCGCCAGAGTGTCCCACTCCATCCGCAGGAACAAAAAGTACTACCATCTTCTTACTTAGTAATTCATTAAATTCTGGGATTTGGATACTATAATGAATATTTCCAAATTTTTCCAGACCAATAGACAGAGTATCTAGAGCAACAAAATTAAGTTGATTATTTAAAATTCCATCAACTGTATAACCTTGTAATGCTTTTGCCTTTATCAATTCTTTCTCTTCAGGATGATTATCTAAAAAATTCCATAAATCGTTCATTTTTAATCTCCTTTAAAATCTTTCTATTTCAACAACCCTTTTGCTTTTTTAAGACTTTTTGATACAGCTTTTTTAATTGTTGTAGGTTCATTTCCTTCAATTTTATTGATAGGTGTTAATTCGTTACCAATACTTGTCATTGTATCTTGGATATAGCCTTGGTTTTGTCGAACGACACTAAAATGTGTTTCCCCTTCTCGAGAAGTCAAAATTCGAACATTGTAATCAAATGCTGCATATTTTTGAGTATAGCCCGCCCAAATTGTAAAAACATTGTCTACGAAAGTATAATACATATTTTCTTGTAGTAAGGTATAGCCTTTTTCCCACTCGGCTTGTAAAACAATCGATTTTAAAGTAGTACCTTCTTTTTTAATTAATAAAGATACTAATAAACTATCATGAATTATTTTTGTATTGTCACCCATATAAACGAAATCAATTACTCCGCTGGCATTGCTTGTATCGTTATCTGCAATAATAATTGAAAACATTTCAATTGCCGTCCCATTTCCCTGGGCTTTCTCTTGTCCAAAAATTACTTTACCTCCACGCTCTTGAATATGAACATTCGGAATAATAAAGGTTTTTTTCATCCCAAAATCTTTATAAATATTTTGATATATTTCTAGATTGTATTGTAAAATATTTTGGATTCGTGTGATACGCTCTACTTGTTCTGGATCATTAGAATATTTTTCTTTTTTCACTAAGTCTAGCCCTAGTTGTTGGATGTATTTCTCTTTTAATTCTTGATAGAAACGTTCTTTAAATGCTTGATCAACACGATTCATGTCAAAAATAAACCAGTTTAATGTATTAATAATTTTTAACCGATATGCTTCAATTCGATTTGGAGCATGTTGTTTTAAGTACTCCAACATTTTGTCATGTAAATTGAACTCATCACGATAATTCATTCCATACGTAGACATCAAGCCATCTTGTCTAACGATTCGTGTCAGCAAATATTTGTTTAGTGCAACAATTTTTTCGGTACCTAATAATGCTGTATAAGTGAAATAAGCATCCTCGCCAACAAATTGTTCTAAGTTTACCAAGTTATTTTCTTTGATGTATTCTAATAAAAATAATTTGTCATATAAATAAGGAGTTACTTCATCCAATGAAATTTCTTCACCAGACATACGTCCACCATTAGTTAGTAATGGATTGTGAACAACGTGCACTTCTCCATTTGGTAACTTTTCTTTCATGCCAAATAACAGAATATCTGTTGCACTATCATATGCACGATAATAAGCGTCTTGTAATAAATTCGCTTCAAAATGATCATCTGCATCCAGAAATTGCAAATACCGTCCTCGTGCTATCGAAATGCCCACATTTCTTGCGTGTCCAGGATTACTTTTGCCAATAGAAATCCCCGTAATTCTCGGATCTTTTACTGCAAATTCGTTAATAATATCCATGGTATTATCTGTAGAGCCATTCTCTACTAAAATGATTTCAATCTCACGTAAAGACTGCTCACAAACAGTTTCTAATGTTTGTCTTAAATATTTTGAAGCATTGTGAATCGGCATGACAACACTAACTTTATACAGATTTTTCAAGTAGTCCTCATAATAAGCTACTGGATCATTCGCAATTTGATAAAATTGTTTGATGTATTCAAAATCGATATCATTCAGCTGGTCTATTTCTATAGCTTGTTTAAAATCTACAGCTACCTTTTGAATCACTTCATAAACCGACTCGTCACGTAAATGTGTTAGTTTTTCAATCGCCCAAAAGTATTTTTCGAACATTTGTTTATAAAAATAACCTTTGTAGCGTTCAAATTTATTTTGTTCAATTAAATTTGAACGAATTAGTTTAAATTGTTGAAACAAGAAAGGAACCTTTGTTGCCACATTATTTACTGTCGAATTTGGGTTGTCTTGTCTATAAAAATACAAACAATCTTTAATAAAAATAACATTCTGAGATGCTGAATTGATTTTCCAAAATAGACCAGTGTCCCCATAACTTTTAATTTCCTCATCCCAAGTTACGTTTTCTTTCTCAATCATACTTTTTTTATAAATGGCATTCCATGGATAAACTTGTACAATTAAATCCGTCGTTTTTAAGTCAATCAATTGATTGTATTTATCGGGATATTGCCATAATATATCTCGCTCAACCTCTTCTTCAGAAGAAAATTCAACCCAGTTACAACGGACAACATCTGCATGATGACTTTTAGCCGTATTGTATAAACGCTCATAGGCATGCAACGCTACATAATCGTCACTTTCAAATTCAGCAATATACTCACCTTTTGCTTCTGAAACACCCAAGTTAAAGGCTTTTCCAATTCCCCCATTTTTAACATTGAAAACGCGAAAACGTGGATCATCTTGTGCAATTTCTTCAATAATTTTTTGACTATTATCAGTAGAGCCATCATTAATAATTAAGAATTCAATTTCTTTCAATGTTTGGTTTTTCAAACTCATTAATGCCTCTTCTAAATAGGTTTCTACGTTATAGACGGGTACAATGACTGACACTTTCACATTTTCCATAAAACAAATTTCCCTCACTTATCATTTATAGTTGTATACTCAAAATATCCTGATTTAAACGGACAAAATTTAAGCAAAAAACTTACTAAAATCTTTAACCCCAATTTCTAAATAATTATCAAAAACTATCGTAAATCTACTTTCTTTATTTGAAAATTTTTCTGGCAACTCCACCTGGTAACTAGTTTCACTAATTTTTTTAAACGCCAGCCTCTGTCTTGTTTCAAAAGGATTTTTCAGCTCTTTTATTTCAAATCCTGTAATTTTTTGGTGTGTATACACATTTAAAGAAAGCGTATTGCCATCACGTTGCGTTGCTTCTGCATAAGCATTCATGCGAACTGCTGGGAATCGTTTCAATAATCTTGGATAATAATAACTTTTCTCTGTTTTTGAAACATAACCAAAGCGATTGACTAACACCCAACGAATGGACTGACATTGAATAAACCAATACAAACCATCAATATCGTTAGTTTGTAAAAATGTCCAAATGATTTGGCGCACATCACTTCTAAAATACGGACTAGGATCAAAATTTAATTCACCTAAATACTGATCCATCTGTACTTTAAAGTCTTGTAATCGCTTTTTACTGAATGGATATCCAGTATCCCTCCGAATACAAAAGTCATAAATTAGCCATTCTAAACGGCGTGCTAACATCCGTTCTTTAGACAAATCATCTGGAAACTGTTGATTAATATAACTTAACGCACGCAACCAAGAAAGCATAAATGTCCGATTAATTGATTTGCTCAAACCTTCATTATCTGCATCTCGATTTAAATAAGTCGTTAACCTTTCCCCTTGTGTAATGGTTTTTGAAAATCGCATGGCTTCATAAAAGAACAGCACATCATCAGCCACCCGTTGATTAACAAAGTGTAAATTATTATTGTGTATCAGTGAAGTTCTTAACATGATAGCTTGCGGTCCTAACCAACCATAAAATTCAGCTGGCAATTCTTGGATAGACCGATTTTTAAATGACCCATCCACATAATATGGCTTACTTTTTAACATTAAGTGGCCATCCGTACTCTGTATTAGACCAGAAACAGCAAAATCATCGTGAGAGTCATCTAGTAGGTCTGATAAATATTTCAATGCATTTAAATCATACCAATCATCTGCATCTAAGAAGACACTATACTCACCACGTGCATTTACAATCCCTACGTTTCTTGGGCCGTGAGCGCCTCCAGTGTTTTCAAGTAGCTGATAAATTTCAATATTCGGATATCTTTCAAGATATGGCTCTATTACTTTTAACGAATGATCTGTGGAACAATCATCAATAAACATCACTTGCAATTGCTCAATCCCAATGGTTTGTTGAACAAGAGAATCCATCATCTTTTTAAGATATGGTGCATTATTGTAATTAGCAATAATGATTGAGACTTTAGGATTTTTTGATATTTTTTCTGAAGAGGACAGCTTAAATTGACTTAACTCCTTTTTCCACGTTTCAGTATCTAACATATATTGATACTCTTCATATTCTTTTTGGACTTCTTTTTGTTTTTCCAACCTACACCCTCCGGCTTTTTATCTCTTTAAAATTTCTGAAATCAGCTGTCTAGTGGCATCCTGATTTTCAAGGCAAAATTCACGAAAAAACTGCACATATAAACGTTGTTCCTGTTCCGTTTTAGAAAACAATACGTTTTTTACAGACGTTACCAGGCTATCCGTATCTGTCACAATTTTCCCAGGCAAAATTGCTGTTGGGTCAAAATAGAATCCCCTTGTACTATTTTGATACTTTTCCTTATCATACATAAAAAATAGCATCGGTTTTTTTGTTAATGCAAAATCAAACATAACCGATGAATAATCTGTAATTAATAAGTCAGCGATTAAATAAAGTTGATTGATATCTGGATAAGAAGAAACATCGATTACACGTGAACCAAATGCACTTATATCAAAACTTTCTGCAATTAAATAATGTAATCGTGTAAGTATTACAATAGAAGAATCAATTTCTAAAAGTTGTTCAACTGGCAAATGATTGGTAAAACGATAGGCTCCTTTTCGGATAGACTCATCATCGCGCCATGTTGGCGCATAAAGAATAATTTTTTTGTTAGCTGCAAGACCTAGCTGATTGCGAACAGAAAAAGCTATTTTGTCCTTATTTTCACAAACTAACAAATCATTTCTTGGATAACCTATTTCTAATATTTCCCCTTCATAATGAAAGGCTTGTCGAAACACTCTTGTACTGTATGCATTAGGTGAGATGAGATAATCCCAACGCTTTGCTTCTTGAATGACTTCTAGTTTATAGCTCTCTGTTTCATGCTCTGGCATTTTGACTGTTTCAATATCTAAGCCCAGTTTCTTTAGAGGGGTTCCATGCCACGTCTGTATATAGATTGTTGTTTGATTCTTATACATCCAGACTGGCATCCGTGTGTTAAAAACCCAATACTGAGCTCTTGGCATCAACCATAGCCATCTCCAACTTAATCGTTTGACGAAAGGAACATTCTCTTCCACAAAAGGCATCTCATATCCTTTTTTGACTGCCCAAATACATTGATATTCAGGACAGTTATCTCTTATGTACTCAAAAATTGCACGCGGATTATCACTATACTGTTTTCCATGAAAACTTTCAAAAATAAATAACTTCTTTTTAGGTAGTTTACCTAAAAAGAAAAAACAAGCTTTTATGGCTTGATGTATACTATTCTCTAAAAATTTTTTCATTGAATTAATCCTTTACATTAGATTATCAAAAATATAATCCTAATCTATAATTTTGTATGAAGAACGCGTTCACAAATCTATAAATTATCTTCTCTTTACTTATTTAAATTTATGAATAACTCTCACCACGATTGAACAAGCTTATAAAATACATTATTTTGCTTTTCTTCTTTTAAGTATAAATTTATCTATGCTAAACGTCAATGGCTTTATTGAAATAAACATTCCAGTGTTATTCGATTGTTATAATTTAATTTTTAACAATCGAATTTCCCTATAAATGTTCAGATATTTAACATCCGATCACCTATTTAATTTTTAGAAACTTTAGCCGCCTTTATACAATTACTCTTAGAAATTAAATAACTCACAAGTTACCTAAACTAACCCTATAAACAGCAAAAATCCAGAAGAGTCTCTCTTCTGGATTTTTGCTTGTTTGACGATACTTTTTTAAATTTTGTTAATCAATTTAAAATAATCCACATAAGTGCATAATTGGGAAAACAAATAATAAACTATCAAAACGATCTAAAATACCACCATGTCCTGGCAAGATGTTACCAGAGTCTTTCACGCCATAATGACGTTTGATAGAAGATTCAACCAAATCACCGAATTGCCCTACTATAGAAAATAGAACCGTCAATACGAGCATCACCAGCATTGGATAAGGAAATAGCCCTTTATTAGCTGTGAAAACTAAAAACAACGCTGCTACAACCACGGCTGATAAAATACCACCAAGTGCACCTTCTATTGTCTTGTTGGGTGAAACATCTGGCATCAATTTATGACGACCAAATCGGCGTCCAAATAGATATGCACCAATATCCGTTGCCCAGACAATGAATAAAGCAAATAACAAGACTTCAAAACCTGCGGAACGGGCACTAATAAAGTTCTGGAACCCCATCCCTACATATAAACTGACAATAACTGGAAAGCCAGCTTCTTCAATCGTATATGTATTTTTAGAAATTACCGAAGCACCTAACAACAACATTACAGTGACATAAAATAAAATGAAATTTGTTTGCATTTCCGGCAAAAAGTTTAACCATTTAATTGTCGGGATAACTAAAAAAACGGCCCCTAATGCTGATAAAACACCTTCAAAACTTAATAACGTTAATCCTTTCATACGGAATAACTCGTACACGCCGACTACTGCCAAAGCAACAGCGGAAATCTCAATTGCAAAACCACCATACCAGATAATTGGAATAAAGATGATTAATGCGACGATAGCTGTGATGACACGTTGTCTCACTGCGGATCGCTCCCTTCTGTTTCTGTAGTTTCTTTTAGACCACCAAAACGACGATTACGATTTTGGAAAGAAGCAATCGCGGTTTCTAAAGTGTCTCCTGAAAAATCAGGCCATAATGCTTTTGTAAAAAACAACTCGCTATAAGCAATTTGCCATAGCAAGAAATTACTAATTCTCTCTTCCCCACTTGTTCGAATCAACAATTCTGGATCACGAAGTTCCGTGGGTAAAAAGCCAGTCATTAAGTGATCTGCGATCGTTTCTTCTGTAATATCATCTGCCGTATATGTTTTTTCTGAAACCTCTACAGCAATCTGTTTCATGGCAGTTAATAGCTCCGCACGCGCCCCATAATTTAAAGCAAAGTTCAAAACCATGCCCGTATTGTCCTTGGTTTGCTCAATGGCCCGCTTAACAGCATCTTGCGTATGGCTTGGTAGAAACTCTTGGTAGCCCATTACATTGACTTTAACATTTTCCTTAATTAATTCAGGCACGAATGTATCAAAAAAATCAACAGGCAATTGCATTAAGAAATTGACTTCATCTGTTGGTCTCTTCCAATTTTCCGTTGAAAATGCATAAAGTGTTAAAACTTTAACGCCTAAATGACTAGCATGCTTCGTTATTTTTTTGACCGTATCCATGCCTTCTTTATGTCCAGCAATTCTCGGCAGTCTTCGATTCTGTGCCCACCGGCCATTTCCGTCCATAATAATGGCAATGTGCTGCGGAATTTGGCCTTCTTTATCAAAGGCGTACTGGCTTGCTTCTTCTACATATTTATTTTTTTGCGGAAAAAAACGTAACATCTTTTTCCCTCCATTCCAAAAAATCTATCTTAATTATTATAACAATAACTAATGCAAATGCCTATGCATAGTCCCTGAATTTTCCTGATAATTAAGAAATTCCTTGTAACTTTATCATTTATGGTCCTTTTTTAAAAGAAAAAAACTTAGACTTGGCAGGTAAATCAACATGATGTATCTGCCTAGCCCTAAAATTTTAAATAAGCAACGGGACAGGAGCAGCTTCTTCGGAAATAAGCTGAACGTCCTTGAGAGACAAAAAGCATCTTTCAGAACTTTCTTCTTATTTCTTGAAGCTTAACACGCCTGTCCCGACCTCAAGTTTTTATTCTATTGTCTTTTTCTTTTTATTCATTGACTGGAACAATGGCACCGTTCCATTTTTTCGTAATCCAATCTTGGACTTCTTTGCTACGTAACACTTTGACTAATTTTTTTACATTTTCGTTGTTTTCGTCTTCTTTACGAACCGCAATAATATTGGCATAAGGTGAACTTTCTTTTTCTAAGGCAATCGCATCTTTTTTCGGATTTAATCCTTGATCCACGGCAAAGTTTGAGTTAATTAAAACCGCAGCCCCTTCTTCATTGTCATAAAGAGTGGTCATGATTGCTGGATCACTTTCATGATTGAATTTCAACTTTTTAGTATTTTTATCAATATCATCGAAAGTAGCAGTTGTCCGGTCTACCCCTTCTTTCAGCGTGATTAAACCAGCATCTTCTAAAATCGTTAAAACACGTGGCCAATCTGAAACGGAAGAGCTAACGTAAATCGTTGAATCATCAGGAATTTCTTGTAACGATTTGTATTTTTTCGAGTAAAGCCCAACTGGTTCTAAATGAATCGCACCTGCATTCACAAAGTCATAATCATTTTCTTTAACCGCTTCATTAAAGAACGGCACATGTTGGAAATAGTTGGCATCGATATCGCCACTTTCCAACGCCTTGTTAGGTAGCACGTAATCTGTATAAGTCGTCACTTCTAGTTTTACGCCTTCTTTTTCTAATAAAGGTTTTACATGTTCTAAAATCTCTGCATGCGGAACCGGTGAAGCTCCAACTTTCAAGACCGAGTCATCACTCTTTTTATTGCCGCAAGCCCCTAAAACTAAGACAGCTACTGCTACAGTAATTACTGACCATAATGTACGTTTTTTCATCTTATTCCCTCCATTTATCGTTTATCTATTTTTTTAGCGACTGTATCCCCAAGCCATTGAATCGCAAAGACAATAATTAAGATACAAATCGTTGCTACTAAGGTAACTGTATTTTGACCACGTTGGAAGCCATCTTGATACGCCAAACTTCCTAAACCGCCCGCTCCAATAGCAGCTGCCATTGCAGTATAGCCCACTAAAGAAATGGTTGTAACGGTTAAGCCAGAAACAAGCGCTGGCAGACTTTCTGGTAATAGAACTTTCCAAATTATTTGGAAACGATTGGCCCCCATTGCTTTGGCTGCTTCAATCACGCCTTTATCGACTTCACGAAAAGCAATTTCGACCATGCGAGCATAAAAAGGTGCTGCGGAAATAATCAATGCTGGTAAGGAGCCTTTGACACCAGACATACTCCCTAAAATAATTTTTGTAAAAGGAATTAACAGAACGATTAAGATAATAAACGGAATCGAACGGAAAATATTTACAAAAATGGCCACTAGCCAATACAGTAATCGGCTCAAAATCCCTTTTCTGCCTGACGTTTCAAAAAGTAGTAGTCCTAAAATCAGCCCTAAAATGGCGACCACTATGATTGAAATCCCTGTCATATAGAGTGTTTCAATCGTTTTTTCTTGTAGTTTACTTATATCAATTTGGGAAAAATCAAAGAAACTTGCTAAGCCACGATTATTCATTTCCAATCACCTCTGTTTCTACACGAAGTTTACGTAATCCTTCAATGGCTGCTAGAATATTTTGCTCTTCGCCTAATAATTGAATATAAAGAGAACCCACTGCACCCTGCTTTGTTTGCTGAATGTTCCCTTGAATAATACTAACTTCTACTTGATATTCTTGGACAATATGCGAGATAATTGGCAATTTCGCTTGTTCGCCGTGGAAAAGTAGGCGAACAATTTTTCCATTCGGATATTGTTCCAACATTTCTTCAACAACCAGTTCCGTTTCTTCAATGTTTTTATCCGCTTCTTGTTGGATAAAGCGTTTCGCAATTTCTGTTTGAGGCTTTTTGAAAATATCGATTACTTTACCTTCTTCAACAATTTCACCATATTCCATCACAGCTACGCGATTACAAATTTTACGAATCACGTGCATTTCATGGGTAATTAATACAACCGTTAAATTTAATTCTTGGTTGATTTTTAGTAGTAATTCTAGCACCTCATCAGTTGTCTGCGGATCCAAAGCACTCGTTGCTTCATCACAAAGCAAAATGTCAGGATTGTTAGCTAAGGCACGGGCAATCCCCACTCGTTGCTTTTGCCCACCAGAGAGTTGACTTGGGTAGGCGGTTTCCCGTCCTTCTAAACCAACCAACTTGATTAACTCTTCTGCGCGGCTTTTCCGATTTTGTTTTGGAACGCCAGCAATTTCCAATGGGAGCATGATATTTTCTAGGACCGTCCGTGACCATAATAAATTAAAATGTTGAAAGATCATCCCAATTTTTTTACGGAAGTTTCGTAGTTCTTTATTTGGCAACAATGCAATATCTTGTCCTTGAATTTCTACTTCACCTTCTGTAGGTGTTTCAAGTCCATTCAATAAGCGAACCAACGTACTTTTTCCTGCACCCGAATAGCCAATAATGCCATAAATATCACCAGATTCAACCGTT
The DNA here is from genome assembly GCF_050546175.1 of Enterococcus sp. AZ119. Lineage (NCBI taxonomy): Bacteria > Bacillati > Bacillota > Bacilli > Lactobacillales > Enterococcaceae > Enterococcus > Enterococcus sp. AZ119. The sequence goes on from NZ_CP172951.1 coordinate 2,043,619, forward strand.
AAATCAATATCTTTTAAAGCCGTGACTTTACCCGCTTTACCGGAAAACTCTTTTTTTACATGACGTAATTCAATTAATGCCATTTTGTTCTCCTCTTCTTTCTGTTCTACTTTCTTATTTTGAAGGTTTCGCACTTTTTATGAAACGAATTTGCTTAATAAAAACAAAAAAACTTCCATCCTTTTGCTATTACAGCAAAAAGGACGAAAGTTTGTCATTTCGTGATACCACCTTAATTCGCTATTATTTCTCAATAATAACCTCATACGGTACTTGATTCTTCGCATACCGTTGGCTGTAACGGGCGCCCCGTAGTAAGTTCACTGCTTCGCTCACTTACTCTGCTCAAAGACCATCTTCCATCTTAAATCTGTTACCCATTCTCAGCAAACAGGGCTCTCTTCAAACGTCCTTAACATGTACTCTTCTTTTCAAAGCTTTCTTTTGATTAGATTGAGAAAATTATAGCAATAAACATTGGCCTTGTCAACGTAAGACTAAAGATTTTCAAATTCTGTTGGTTCAACATCTGCTAAAACAGCAATCCAGGCATTTTCTTCATCTAATGCACTTGGCTCTTGATCAGCCGCTTCATTAATCGCAACTACCTTACCAGATAATGGACTACTGAATTCACTGACTGCTTTTTCTGCTTCTAATTCAATTAAAGAGTCACCTTTAGCTAATGTTTGTCCGACTTTTGGAAACGTTGCAAAAGTAATCTTTCCTAAATCCTCTTGGGCTTCGGCGGTTAAACCAATTTTATAACCTGCTTCTGTTGGTACGATCCATAATTGATCGATTTGTTTCATTTCACTCATTTTCCAAGCACTCCTTCGTAATCTGCTTCTTTAAAACCATTCGTTAGAAATGTATTGTCTTTTAAGAGAATTGGACGCTTAATCAACATGCCATCCGCAGCTAAGCGCTGACTTGCTTCTTCAATAGAAAAACTGTCAACAAGATCTTTTAAGCCTTGTTCTCTATATAAAACCCCACTTGTGTTAAAAAAACGACGAACAGGCAAGCCGGTCTCTTTCATCCATTTTGCTAATTGTTCACTACTAGGCGGTGTTGCTTTAATATCAATTGCTTGGTATTTAACGCCTTGTTGGTCTAACCACGCTTTCGCTTTTTTACAAGTTGAGCATTTAGGATATTCATAAAGTGTGTACATTTCTACCCCTTCTTTCTTCTTTCTTTAACGACCACTTCTGGTACGAACCGTTTCTTGTTGGTAACGCATGGACATAATTAAGCCCACCCCAATCATGTTACCTAAAATGGAAGAACCACCTTGACTAATAAACGGTAATGGAATCCCAGTTAATGGTAGTAAACCAATATTCGCTCCAATGTTTTCAAAAACATGGAACAAAATCATCATGATAATTCCTGTGGCAATGTAGGCATAGAATTCATTATTTGTATCAAAACAAACGCGGATCATGCGGTAGATTAAAATAAAATACAACAAAATAATGAAACAGCCACCAATAAAGCCAAAGTTTTCACCAACAACTGTAAAAATCATATCTGACTCACGAACAGGGACATACACATCACTCACGTTAAAGCCTTTTCCGAAAAGGCCCCCAGAACCAATTGCTGTTAATGCTAGCGCTGGTTGGAATGAGCGATCTGGATCTGTATGGAAAGGATTTAGCCATAAATCAATCCGATCAAATTTATAGGCTTCGACCCCTAACTTAGACAATAAATCTCTACCTGTTTCTGTTGTAATCAAGTAAATAGTTCCTGCCCCCACTAGAGCAGCTAAAATAAAAACTGGCACAATAATTTTCCAAGTAATGCCAGACATTAAGAAAACTCCCCCAAAAATGGCTAAGAAAACTAACATCGTCCCGAAGTCTTTTTGTAAAAGTACTAAAACAATTACCGGAATCGCGACTAATAGCATTTTAGCGATTAGCCAAAAGTCGCTTTTGAGTGTTCGGTCCACATATTTAACATTATGCATGGTCACTATATAGGCCAACATCAAAATAAACGCAATCTTCATCAATTCCGATGGTTGGAATGTGGTGCCACCAAAGCGAATCCAGTTTTTAGAACCTGTTTGCTCTGCTAGCACGGGGTCATAGAATTTCAGTAGTAATCCCATTAATACTAATCCAAGTGCATAAAAAACGGGCGTTAACCGCCAGAGTAATTTTGAGCTAAAATGCATAATAATGACAATACTTAATCCTCCGACTAAATACCACAGTCCTTGTTTCATTAACAAGCTACCAATTTTAGGTTTGCTTGGATCATTGTAAAGCGCTACGTAAAGCGATAGCATACCAATTAGTGATAAAAGAAAAACTGGTAATATCACGCCGTAATCAATTCGACTATCTAAATTTGTTTTCTCTTTTCTATTCATTCGTCATCCCTTTTCCTTTGTTCATACGTTTTTTATTATATCTTTCTCACAGAAGAAAAGAAAGGAATTCTACTATATTTGAGAAAAACTTTAGAGAATTGGTCCTTCACTAGCAATTTTTTCTTTTTCTTCAATCCTATTTTGCTTTTATTTAAAATTTTTCACATCAGTGATAATGAGAAAGTTTACTATAAACATTCAGTAACAAAAAACAGTCGCAACTAAAACACGTTGCGACTGTTTTTATTCGCTTTTTCTTTGTTTCGTTTGTTGTAGCTCTTTATTAATTCGGACAATTTCGTTGCCAAAATTTTGCCAGTCACTGGCTCGCGGGGGCGCTAACCAAATTAAACATTTTACTGAAAATAACGTTTTTGGTAAATAATCCGAAACTACTAAATCAGTATCTGGTCGAATCGCTGAATGAAAGTGAATGCTGAAAGATTCGAATATTTTGATTTGTTCTTTGATAAACTGAGTATATTTTTCTCCTTGCGTAAAATTCACATAAAGATTGATCGTGCTTTTTTCATTCCTTTGGTCATAAAGACGGGATAACACTAATAGCAAATCAAAAAATAAAGAAAGCTTACTAAACTCAAACGCCGAGCAATCCAACGCAAATAAAAACTGACGACAGCTATTAAAAACAATTGGGTAGCGTTCCTGAAAAAATTCTAAATCCATAATTCGTAAGGTGATATCGATGAACGGCGTAATAAAACGATGTTGATAAATAATCGGAACAATTTCTTGATAAAATTCTTCGTCCGAAATTGTAAACGGCATATAAGAAAAGAATAATGTTTTCGTAGCCGTAATTGCCTCATTGTGAGAACTCAGCAAATGTTCCGAAATGAGTTCACTTTGATAGACCGATAAATTGCCGATAATTCCTTGAATTTCTGCGTTTTTCTCTGCATGAGTCGCCTTCATCACTTCGTTGATCCAACTTTGAATTTCTTGATAAATCGAACTTTCTTCATCAAAAGCGAATGGATTTTCTTCTTGGGATAAAAAATAATTAGCTTTTCTTTGCGTTCGTTCTAACGCCACCAATACATAATGTTTAAATAAATGAAAATTAGTGATATTTTCATAAGAGCCTTTCAATTGAGCCAATAATTGGTTCACTGCGCGAAGATCTGTTTGATTATATAATTCTTCAGAATCTTTGTAAATTCGGTAATAGAGCATAGTAAAATATTGTCTAATCGCCATTTCATTGCCGCTAAGTTGTAAATTTTTGGATAACTTAATACCGTATTGACCTAATTCTTTCCGGATATGGTCAACAATTTTGTATACAACCGTTCGACTCATCCCGTGCTTTTCACCGTATTTTTTGATTGAGGTAAACTGATGAAAGAAAATCGTTTTTAATAGATTAAATTCTAACGAGTCTTTTAAATAATATTCTTCAATAATACTTGAAGAAATACGAAGGCTTTGAGATAACAAAATTTCATTATTTTTTTCACTGATTTCCATCTCATTAATCAGACCAAAGCGTTGCAAATCTGCATTGATTTCTGTTATGTTCCGTTCTAGCAAATAAGGAGAAATAGCTAATTGCTTACATAAACGATCTTTTCGTTCAGAAAATGAATATTGTTGCTCTAACTTTCTAATAATCGCTAATTTTAAATTTTCCCGATCATCTAATAACAAGAATTCCATTTAAACTCTCCTTGTTCCATACAAAAGTGAGCCTGACAGGAAGCTTAAAGTGGTGCCAAATTGAGAGGACCCACTTGCCGCTCCTCCAGTAATTTCCACTGGGGCTATCGTATCTATTTTTTTCAACAACTCATCATTTAACAGCACCTTTTTATTTACTCGTTCCTGTTCAATTTTATTTTTCTTTTTCTCCTGTTTTGTTTGTTGCTCCTTGTCCTGTCTCGAGGCAATAATTGGTCTTTCTGGGCCAATCATTGCTTGACTATAAGGAAGCTCTGCAAGCATATTCCCCTCTGCAGCAAAATTAGTAGGGTTGACATACACCTTCGCAATAGAAAGGTATGACTCGTAACGGAAGGTTACAAAATAAAGGCCTACTTTTTGAGTATTTACATTATTTTCTATAATTACATTTTCTAAATTTAAAGGGCGACCCTCTTTATCTTTTAAAAAAACGACATTGTCTAAGGGTGACCATGCTTGATTAACTCCTAAAAACGTGTCTTTTAATTTAAGTTCCGTTTGATTTTCTTTGACCGTAATGGTTGCTGTTTCAATTTTGCCATCCACTTCATAAGTCACGGTGTATTTGCCTGGTGTTGTCGCTTCGTTTGCATAGCTATTCACTGAAGCAATCAACATTCCTGAAGAAAGAAATAAGGCTGTGCCGATACTACCATAATAAATAGTTCGCTGGTTCATCTCGTTTATTATTCCTCCAAACTATTTCATAAAAATAACTATCTTAACAGAAAAACCTGCTAATAGGTGTTCTTAAAATAAAAGTCACTTGTAAAACTTCCTATTTTCCAAGGAAACAGCTACCCTCATTCATGCACTTATTCATCTTTTAAGCGTGGAACAAAAGTTACTTTAAACTTTTGCCCCACGCTCATTTAATTATTTTCGTTTCTTCTTGATGACTATACCACTAATAATCACAATAAGTAACACAACAAGTCCTAGCACACGATATAGACCATTAGTTTGTTCTCCCGTTTTGGGATAACGTCCTTGCTTGTCAGGTTTCACAATGTGTGTGACATACTGACTACTTTTTATCGTGGTTTGATTCGTTGAAGAACTAGTCTGGTTGTTCTCATTTTTATCTGGTAGTGGTGTAGGATTACGATCAATCACATGAACAGTTGCTACTGTCGTTAATTGACGAGGTGTTTCGTTTGAAAACATTGAGAAAAGTCGTGACTGCACAGCTGGTTTGGTTTCATTAACTGGCTCAGTGGTATAGGAAATCTGGTACTCTCCTGTTTTCTTTGTATCAACTTCCCCTTTTACTTGAACCTTATCAAAGGATATAGCATGACCGTCACGATCTGTTGCTGAAACGAAATTATCTTCTGGTTTCCATTTATCGCCGACATAAATCGTTGTATCTTTGACCTCTAACTTAGATTGGTCGGGTTTGACGGTCACATGGGCTGTTTCTTCTTTACCTTCGTAACTGTATACGATTGGATAAACGCCTGCTTTGGTGTTATCAACTTGACCTGAAACAGTGATTTTTTCGAAGGGAACGTCTTGGCCTGTTTTATCTGTCGCTGAAACAAAGTTCTCTTCTGGTTTCCATGAATCGCCGACATAAATCGTTGTATCCTTGACTTGTAAACGACTATCATCACGGACATGAACGATTGCTTTCGCTTCTTTTGTGCCATTTTTATAGACAATTTCATAATCGCCTATTTTATCAACATTCACTGTTCCCTGAACATCAATTTTTTCAAACGGAACGTCTTGACCTGTTTTATCTGTTGCTGAAACGAAATTATCTTCAGGTTTCCATTTATCGCCGACATAAATCGTTGAATCTTTGACCTCTAACTGACTGTCATCACGGACATGAACGATTGCTTTCGCTTCTTTTGTGCCATTTTTATAGACAATTTCATAATCGCCTATTTTATCAACATTCACTGTTCCCTGAACGTCAATTTTTTCAAACGGGACATCTTGACCTGTTTTGTCTGTTGCTGAAACGAAATTATCTTCAGGTTTCCATTTATCGCCGACATAAATCGTTGAATCTTTGACCTCTAACTTAGATTGGTCGGGTTTGACGGTCACATGGGCTGTTTCTTCTTTACCTTCGTAACTGTATACGATTGGATAAACGCCTGCTTTGGTGTTATCAACTTGACCTGAAACAGTGATTTTTTCGAAGGGAACGTCTTGGCCTGTTTTATCTGTCGCTGAAACAAAGTTCTCTTCTGGTTTCCATGAATCGCCGACATAAATCGTTGTATCCTTGACTTGTAAACGACTATCATCACGGACATGAACGATTGCTTTCGCTTCTTTTGTGCCATTTTTATAGACAATTTCATAATCGCCTATTTTATCAACATTCACTGTTCCCTGAACATCAATTTTTTCAAACGGAACGTCTTGACCTGTTTTATCTGTTGCTGAAACGAAATTATCTTCAGGTTTCCATTTATCGCCGACATAAATCGTTGAATCTTTGACCTCTAACTGACTGTCATCACGGACATGAACGATTGCTTTCGCTTCTTTTGTGCCATTTTTATAGACAATTTCATAATCGCCTATTTTATCAACATTCACTGTTCCCTGAACGTCAATTTTTTCAAACGGGACATCTTGACCTGTTTTGTCTGTTGCTGAAACGAAATTATCTTCAGGTTTCCATTTATCGCCGACATAAATCGTTGAATCTTTGACCTCTAACTTAGATTGGTCGGCTTTGACGGTCACATGGGCTGTTTCTTCTTTACCTTCGTAACTGTATACGATTGGATAAACGCCTGCTTTGCTAGTATCAACTTGACCTGAAACAGTGATTTTTTCGAAGGGAACATCTTGACCTGTTTTATCTGTTGCTGAAACAAAGTTCTCTTCTGGTTTCCATGAATCGCCGACATAAATCGTTGTATCTTTGACTTGTAAGCGACTGTGATCAATTGTTTTAGTTAATGGAATTTTTAGTTGATTGTCTCCTTTGACCAGCTTAATGGCTTTTCCTGTCAAATACTCTTCATCCACGGAATATTCCTGCGGTACATTCGTTACTCGCAAGGTATAATCACCTGTCATGATGTCATCAAAGGAGTATTGACCTTTTTCATCTGTTGTAAATTCGGTTGCTGTATGCGTGACATTATCAATTAGTTCAAAAGAAACCTTCGCAATTGCTTGGTTTTCATCCTCTATGTTATGCGTATAGAATGTGGCAGTTGCTAAATAAACAATACCTTCCGCATCACCTTCTGAGAATTTCAATGTGATTGGCGCAGTGGTAACTTTTTTCTTGCTAGCAGACATCTGGTTCAATGTTTCAGAGTCGATTGTTGTTTCTGTATAGATTTGGCCAGCGTTTGCAGAGACAGTATTGTATTCAATCGTAATGTTTTCTGTCAATGTATAGTCTTTAAAAATAATTTTCGCACCGTTTGTAGTCTTCTCTAATGAATAAGCATCTTCTGGCACGCCTTTCACGGTAATAGAATTCAAATCGATTTGAGCATTGGTTGTGCCTTTTGGTGTTAATTCAATCGTTGGATTTTTCACACGATGTGTTTTATTATCAATATTTTTTGTTGTTACTGTTGTTTTTGTTACATTTTTTAATGTTGGATTCGCCGCTTGTGTTGCACTCAAAATGTCTAACGCTTCATTTTGAACAGAAACCGAAGCAGACCCTTCATTATTATTCGATTGTGGTTCTTTAGCTGTCCCTGTTATATAAAGAGTTGGCACGTCGATCCAGCCATTGGCGTTTTTATACTCAATAATGTAACGTTTGTTGGTTTTTCCAAAATCAAACGTGTAACTATTGGTATTTTCGTCAAAAGTAATCGTTGGGTATCCAGGACTGTCTGGTGACATTGGTTTATCAAAATAATAGCCACGATCCCAGTATTGTGGATAAATTGAATCTACCTGATCGTTTGAAACATCATAAATGTCAAAAAGAACATCGGCGCCAGCTGGAATTTTTGTACGGACGCTTAGTGAGTCAAAAGAATCATTTCGTGCATTGACAAGGAATTGATTTTTACTACTTTGAAGTGTTCGTTCAGAACCACGCTTACTATTAGTAGTTACTGTCGTATCAACTGGAGTTAAACCTTCAGCACTCATTGTTATCGGTATCGTATCGACTGGGATACTTTTATCTTTTGGCAAACTATCGGGCACATAATTAAAACCAATTGGAATTTGGATTTCGTTGGTTATTGGCGTAGTGAACTTAATAACTGAACCATCTGACGTTGGCGTTACTGTATAATCCGTTCCTAACTTGTAATAAAAATAAATTTCTTTTGTAGCTCGCAATGAAAGATAATTAGGATGCTTTACTTTAATTTCTAAATTTTGAATCGGTGTCTCTTTGCTTCCCATAACTGAGACAGTTGTTCTTGATGAATAGGCACCATTTTGATCATAATTACCCCAAGCAGTTTCAGCATTCAAAGGATTAACAACACTAATTGGTTCAATATATTGATCGGATACTAATTGAATGGCTTTATCGGGACCAATTACAGGTGTACTTAATGATAGATTAATGTCCTTCTTGTCAAAATCCATTGTTAAATCAGAAATATTTATTCTTAAATAGCTATCTTTTGTGGCCGTTAAGGTAAGCTTGCCACCTTCAGTTTTAATATCAAAATAGTCTTCCAATTTTACATTTTCATATAAAGGACCATACGCCGTAAATTTAGGATTCTTAATTTCTTGACCGTTTGTACTCTCTAATACGATTTGTTGACCCACTTTTGTTTCTGTTAACGTGCCATAAATTGTTACATAATATTTCCCTTTGCTTTGAAAACTGATATAGGACATACTACGCATTTCACGATCAGCAATTACTTTACTTGTTTGACTCGTCTTAGCAGTAAAATCGGTTGTTTTATTCGTTCCTGTCGTACTTTTTAACGAAAGAGAACCTAACTTGGTTGTTGGATATTGCTGATAAAATGAATAACTGTAGTCCGAAACACTCTCTAAATAAATTGTCCGATTAATCGATAAAGAATAGGCTTTTTGTTGATTCATGTTTGGAACAGTTACAGCAATCCGCCCGAGTGAATTATCGCTTAATGTATAATCTTTGCCAGGTGTTAACAGGGTTTGCGTTTCTGGTAAAATTTGACCATTAATGTCGACATCGTAACTGAAAACTTGAGGTTCCAAGTTATCTTGTTTTCCAAAGACAGCGCCTGGTGTCTCTGTTGTCAATAATTCTAATGTTTGATTGCCAGTTAACGTCCGGTCTAAATTATAAAAAATTTCGCCATCTAACCCTGTCGTTCTGGTTCGTTCGTTATATTGAATTGGTTCTACTTGTTCATATAAATCAAACGAGTAGGTTTTTTTATTTTTTCCTGGAGTTTCAATTTTGATTAATGGTTCCGCCTCTGTTGTTAGATAACTTTTTAGTTCTACTTTAAAGGAGGTATCCGAAACTCGCTGATTAAACGTAATACTTAATGTTTTGGTTGCCGCATCGACTGCCCAAGTTGCGCCAATGCCTGTCACATCTCCGCTAACAGTTGAATAACCTAAATGTTCTGGTAATTGAACTGTATAAACTGATCCAGGTGCATAACCTGTGTTTCCAACAGCAAATTGGAACGTAGCGGTTACCGGTGTTGTATTTAATTCGCGGTGAACCTCTGTTTGGCTGTATTCTGTTCCACCAATCGGCGCAAGACTCATACTGTCAAGTAGTTCATCTGTAATTGGCGCTTGAACATCTGGTAGGGCTTTTTCATTAAGTGAGGTGTTCTTGTCCTCCGTTGTTTGTTGTTCAGATGGTGTAGCAGCATCACTGGAAGCTGTTGTGCTCGCCTCTGTGGTTTGCGATTCAGTTGTTGCAGTTGGTTGATTCATTTCTGAAGTAGTCGTTGTTGCTAAAGGTAAAGATGGTGTTGAGTTCGATAACTCTGCCTCTTTTTTTACTGTATCAGTGGTCTCTGTTTGTGCTTCTGTCGTTGTTACAGCATAGGCATTTGCGGCAAACCCGAAATTTTGTGCGAGAAGTATACTCAACATCACAAAAGAAAAAGTTTTTTTCTTCATACTAATCCCCTTTCAATAAAATTCATATAACCTAATAATAGCTTGTTAAAAATGAAACAATTGATTAATTTTTTTTGAATCTTCGAAAAAAAAAAACAGCTTTTCATAAAAAAATACTTGGAAAATCAGCCACAATCACTGTTTTTCCAAGTATTTTTTTATTAATATTTGTAAATTATCGTTTCTTTTGACGAAAAACGACCACGAAATAAACTGCAATAAACAATAACACTAAGAGCGAGTTACTATTTTTAATGAAAGTTAAAAATTGACTTGTTTGCGTTGAAATACCTTTGCCGCCAGTCAATTCTAATAAAAATTGTGTCGTGCCACCTTTGCCTACTACAGTGACTAACATAAGCGCCATCAAAATAAATTGATGGAATAAACTCCCTTTTGTTTGTGTTGTATATTTGATAAGGATGCGGCTATCTTTTGGCAAATCTGTCTCTTGATAATATCGCCTAGCTAAAAAGCTATTCAATGTGCTTTTGAAAAAACTCAAGAGAAACAGGCCTAAAATAGTCCACGAGGTAAGAAGTAATATTCCCAAACTTCCCGCCAGACCAATCATTGGTATGTTGTTTGACCATTGTTTCGTTTTACTAGCTACAATCATTGCAAAAATCATCCCTAAAACATAAGGTAAATAGAGATAGATGCCCATATGAGCTCTGCCGTAAACCCCTGCAACATAAATGGAACCAAATAAAAATAAATAGTTCCCGACAATCCCGTTAATCAAGGTCGCAAGATTCATTTCTAATGATACTTTATACGCACCGCGTTTGCCATAATGACTAACGAAAAGGACAGCCACCACAAAGAAACAGCAGGCGCCAACAATCGCATAATCAAATTCCACCGCATTCGTTAATAAGCGACCACTTCTTAATAAAAGTAATAACACAAAAAAGATAACAAACAGAATTAATTCTTTTCGTGAAACTTCTGCTGATTCTTCTTCTAGCTCGTTTAATGAAACAGGATAGCTCTTGATTGCTACTAAAGCAACCAGAAAATAGAGCGCGTACACCAATAACGCCAGTCCAATCTCAGTCGCTTTAAAAAATAAAGCGCCAAATAAAACAGCGGTCAATAAGACTGTCGTTAAAAGATTGCTGTGACTGATTTTTTGACCTTCTTCTTTCAAGAAAAAGCGAATTGATTGATTACTTGGTGGCAACAACGCCCCACTAAGTCCTAACAACATTCCTGAAATACTATAAAGCGGGAAAGAAAAAGCGCCGGCGATCCCAATTAAGGATCCTGCCAAGCCTAACAATAGAGAAATCTTTAGTAGACCTAGACTAGTCAAAGACAAATTAATTCCTCGAACTAGAAAAATGCCTGTCATACGCAATGTATAAAATAAGACAAATGGTAAAATTGTTAGAAGGTTGTGTCCATCACTCAATTGAATGTAAAGTAAATAAGGCACAACAATAATCGTATTACTTAGTAAACTTAATGCTGTATTACCAAGACTTTCAATTTTTTTATTCATTTTGACCTCTTCTTTTATCTTTCATTTTCTATTATTTTTAGGGTAGCATTGTTTACTTTTTTTGTCCATAAAATAACAGATGCAGCAATTTTCTAATGTTTATTTTCCACTGTTACGTATAATAGTTAATGACGACTGCTTGGACTTTCTCTGTTCCGTCATTTATATACGTGTGTACTTGATTAGCATCAAAATACATAGCAGCGTCTTTTGGAAGAAGATATCTCTGACCGCCCACTTCAAGAGCTAATGATCCTTGAATAACCATGACATATTCTGTCGAACGTTTTGAATGCCCAACAGCTTGATACTTTTTCCCTGGATCTAATTCAAACTGAAAGAGTTCAAAGTTTCTTTCCTGGTTGTCTGAGTAGTAATTAAAGACTCGATAGGAGTGATCTTCAGAATGTTGTGTTACCGTCTCAGTTTTTTTAACCACGGGATTTTCTTTAACATAGTCATCTTCTAATAAATACGTATATGGAACATTGAGTCCATTACTTATTTTCCAAATTGTATTTATGGTAGGATTGGTGGTTCCTTTTTCAATCTGCGAAAGCATCCCTTTACTCACTCCGGTTATCCCAGCTAGTTCATCTAACGTAAGTTTTTTTTCTTGTCTAATTTTTTTTAAATTATTGCCAATAATTGTATTAATCTCCAAAATAGTTGCTCCTTCTGTTTCTTTTTATCATCCAAAAGTTTAATATATTGAACAAAAGTATTCTTTATTGTATTATACAATATATATCTTAGTTGTTCAAAAGGAGTGGTTAATAATGAAAACGCTCATTCGCTCGTTGTGTCTCATTATCGAAGGTCTAGATTTTCATACACACGTGTTTAAATTTTATACAGAAAGAAGGAAAAAAAGAGAATGAACCACCAATTAGATGCACGCACTGGCATTCGTGAAGCCTTGCCAACGGTTTTTGGCTATATTGGTATTGGCATTGCTTTTGGTATCGTAGGACAAGCAGCAGGTTTTTCCCCTCTTATTGTTAGTGCGATGTCGTTTTTTATTTTTGCAGGATCTGCTCAGTTTGTAACAGTTAGTATGTTGACTGGCGGCAGCCCTATCTTATCTATTGTGTTAGCGACTTTCTTAGTAAATGCGCGTATGATTCTTATGGGAATGACCATTGCGCCTTACTTTAAAGCCGAATCTCTCGGTAAAAATCTCTGGTTGGGAACCTTACTGACGGATGAAAGTTTTGCACTAGGAATGAATAAATTAAACCACACCAAAGGACGTTTAAGTTTTGAGTGGTTTAATGCTGCCAATTTGATTTCCTATGCGACTTGGGTTTTTTCGACGATCATCGGTGCCTATCTAGGGCGCTTTATTGCAAACCCTCAAGCATTAGGTCTTGAGTTTGCGGTTGTGGCTATGTTCATTGGTTTACTCTATCTGCAGATAATTAGTGATCGTTCCATGAAAATCGCTTTACAACTCATCATGGTCCTGATTACTTTTGGGTTGATGTCTATTGGTCTAATTTTTATTCCCAGTAATTTAATTGTCTTAGTTGTCACGTTAATCGGTTGTGGAATAGGAGTGATGATAAAACATGCCTTCTTCTGAGTATCTCTTTTTAACAATTTTAGGCTGTACCGTTGCAACCTGGCTTTCAAGAATACTGCCATTTTTACTTTTAAAAAAAATCAGTCTGCCACAGAAATTATTAGAATATCTAAGTTTTGTTCCCATTGTGATTATGTCCGCCTTATGGTTTAGTAGCTTATTTGGACAAAGAATAGGACATTTACCAAGCCTCAATCTTCCTTATTTATTCGCTTCATTTCCTACCATTTTAGCCGCAATACTTACTAAAAACTTATTGCTTATTGTACTGGTAGGCATTGCTTCATTTGCACTAATCCAAAATTTTATCTAAAAAAACAGACAGGCACTACCAGATGGTAGTGCCTGTCTGTTTTTTTAGATGCCAGCTGCAGGGATCGAACCTGTGACCTACGCGTTACGAGTGCGTTGCTCTACCAACTGAGCTAAGCTGGCCTGAAACAAATCTATTATAGGACTTTCTACTTTATTTGTAAAGTCTGTTTGTTATTTATTTATGCAAAATCTCTTTAAAATAAGCCAAATAGCGACTTTACAAACTTTTTTCTGAAAATGTGGTATAATAGAGATATCAAGAAAGGATGGTTTTTTGTATGTCAAATTTTAATGGTATGGTTACTCCTGTTGTTCCATCGGATGCTGGTAAGGATTTCGCCGTTGACACCCATGTTACTTTTCTTGTTCACGGACAGCCACAAACAGGCGTTGTTACGAAACAATTAAAAAATGCCGCTGTCGTCGAAATTGACGAAACGCAAAAAAACAATCACTTAATGGTGCACAGCAATGGTGTGATTGTTATTAATTACAAACAATTGAAAAAGATTTAATTCTTCAAGCGTGGGAAATTTCCCCCGCTCTTTTTTATGTACAGAATTGGAATACTTTCCAATTCGTCGGAAACTATAATGCTGTAATAAACGCAAAAAAACCAAAAATAATTCCAGGAACATTAGCAAAAATAATGGACTTATCACGTGTTTCTCCATCGTCTCCATATAGCCCGTGAATCGTCCAAAAAATACAATTAATCATTGCCACTAATGGTTGCGTCGGATTGCCTTTTTCCCCATGTAAATTTCCATAAATTTGTGGAATATATGAAACATACATCAAAACTGACATCACACTAGCAATCACAGCGATAGCGTGTAAGACTTTTTTATTCTTTTTCATAGCTACTCCTTTGTTTTTTTATTTTTTATTATACACCTAGAAAAGTTCTTTAAGCAAAAGAAAACCGTTAGTAACCATAATCGGTTACCTAACGGTTTTTTGTTATTATTTTGTTCCGAATAAACGGTCACCAGCATCCCCTAAACCAGGAACGATATAGCCGTCTTCGTTTAAGCGCTCATCTAAAGCTGCTGTATAAATATCTACATCTGGGTGCGCTTCTTGTAAAGCTTTCACACCTTCTGGAACGGCCACTAGACATACAAATTTAATGTTGCTAGCACCACGTTCTTTTAAGGAATCGATGGCCATAATTGCGGAACCACCTGTTGCTAGCATTGGGTCAACAACAAATAATTGACGACTTGCAATGTCTTCAGGTAATTTCACGAAGTATTCATGTGGTTGCAATGTTTCTTCATCACGGTAAAGTCCAACGTGTCCGACTTTCGCTGCTGGAATTAATTCTAAAATCCCATCAACCATGCCAATACCGGCACGTAAAATAGGAATGATTGCTACTTTTTTCCCTGAAAGTGTTTTTTGTGTTGATTTACCCATCGGTGTTTCGATGACAACATCCTCTAAAGGCATATCCCGTGATACTTCATAAGCCATTAACATAGCAATTTCGTTGACAACTTCGCGGAAAACCTTTGTCCCACAGTTCTTTTCGCGAATCATTGTTAGTTTGTGTTGAATTAGCGGATGATCAATTACTTGAAATTTTCCCATATCTATTCTCCTTCATTATTTTATTCTTTCTTATTGTAAAACAAAAGAGCCTAGGACACAAGTTGAATTCCTTAAATCCTAAGCTCCGACTCTTATTTGTACAGAGAATCGCGCTTCAGCTATCCCTGATGTTAGTTATATAATGGATATTTTTTAGTTAGCGCTGCTACAGCTGCTTTGACTTCATCATGAACTGCTGTATTTTCTGGATCTTTTAAAACTTGGACGATTAATTTAGCAACTTCTACCGCATCTTCTTCTTTAAAACCACGTGAAGTAATCGCAGGCGTTCCAATACGGATACCACTTGTTTTAAATGGACTTAATTGTTCAAACGGAATTGAATTTTTATTGACAGTAATATTTACACTATCTAAAATAGCTTCTGCTTCTTTTCCATTTAAACCAAAACCTGTCACTTCAATCAGTAATAAGTGGTTGTCTGTTGCCCCACTAATTAAACGAGCTTCTGGCGCTTGATTGAAAACTTTCGTCATCGCTTGTGCATTTGCAATCACTTGCTGACTATATTCAGCAAAACTTGGATCCAAAGCTTCTTTAAAAGCTGCGGCTTTTCCAGCAATCACATGTTCCAATGGGCCACCTTGAATGCCTGGGAAAATACTACTATTTACTTTTTTCGCCAATTCTTCGCTATTTGTCAAAATTAAACCGCCACGAGGACCACGCAATGTTTTATGGGTCGTACTTGTTACGATATCAGCATACGGAACTGGATTTGGGTGCAACCCTGAAGCTACCAAGCCTGCAATATGCGCCATGTCAACCATTAACTTGGCATCTACTTCATCAGCGATTTCACGGAAACGTTTGAAATCAATCGTTCGTGAATACGCACTTGCGCCAGCAACAATTAATTTTGGACGATGTTCTCTTGCTAAAATTCGCACAACATCGTAATCGATTACTTCTGTTGAAGGATCCACTCCATAACTGACAAAATTATAGGTTTTGCCACTAAAGTTAACGGGCGAACCATGTGTTAAGTGACCACCAGCTGATAAATCCATCCCCAAAATGGTATCACCTGGTTCAACCAATGAAAGGTATGCCGCTGTATTGGCTTGAGAACCTGAATGGGCTTGTACATTCGCGAATTTTGCACCAAATAATTCTTTGGCACGATCGATAGCTAAATTTTCTACGATATCGATAAATTCACAACCACCATAGTACCGTTTACCAGGGTAACCTTCTGCGTATTTATTCGTTAAAATACTTCCTTGGGCAGCCATAACTGCTTTTGACACGACATTCTCAGATGCGATTAGTTCCAAGTTATTTTCTTGGCGCTCTTCTTCTCTTGCAATTGCATTCCATAAATCTGGGTCATACGTTTTGTAATCCATTCAAACAACACTCCATTTTGTTTTCTTTTGTCTGATTGTATCATACTTCTGTGTCAGCTTCGTTACAAATACCTCTTATTTTTCAAAAAATTTTTGATTAGCTGATTTTTTCAAGCGATTCATGTAAGCAGTGCCTAAACCAGTTTCTGCAAATCCTTGCGCAAAAATCGTGGTAGCTCCTTGCTCATCTAACGCTCTTAACCCTGCAAATAGTTCTTTTGTGGCATTTTCAACCGTTTCTGCACCATAAGAATAAACAAACGCATTTTCTGTATCTAGTTGTGCTGCCTGTTCATCACTTAAAAATAAGCCGATTTTTTCCTGTTGTTCTGTTGCTTGCTGAATCGCCGCTTGCCATTCTGCTGTTTGACCGCTTATAATCCAAACTTCCGCATCAGGAGAATAGTGTTTGTATTTCATCCCTGGCGCTTTGGGTGCTGCATTTTCGCTAATTAAATGTGTATCGATTTTCACTTGGGAAATAATGCTTTCCAACTGCTCTTTGGTAATTGCTCCTGGTCGTAAAATAACTGGCACACCATCTTCCGCCGTTAAATCTAAGACCGTTGACTCCACCCCAATCTGCGTTGGGCCATCATCTAATATGGCAGCAATTTTCCCCTGCAAATCATGATAAACATGCTCTGCAGATGTTGGACTAGGCTTGCCAGAAGTGTTCGCACTTGGTCCGACCAACGGAACATTGGCTTGTTCAATCAAAGCTAAGGTCGCTTGGTTATCTGGCATACGAAAAGCGACTGTCTCTAAACCACCTGTTACTGTTTTAGAAAATGTATCGCTAGGCACATTAAAAATTAAAGTTAATGGTCCCGGCCAAAAGGCAGACACCAATTTTGTAGCGACTTCTGGTAAGGTCGCCACGTATTTTTTGACCATTTCAACGTTGTTCACATGAACGATCAATGGATTATCACTGGGGCGGCCTTTTACTTGGTAAACTTTTTTTACTGCCGCTTCATTTAAGGCATCGGCACCTAAGCCATAAACAGTTTCTGTTGGAAAAGCCACTAGCTCACCTGCTTGAATGGCTGCTGCTGCTTGGGCTATTTCTTGTTTGGTTAATTTTTTTGTTTCCATTGCAAATCGCTCCTTCTAGAAAAGTGGCGACGAAGAACCTTAGTTACTCGGCTATCGCGAGGCGATCGTTGCCAGATAAATCTTTTTCAATTTTAATTGTTTTTTGTGGATAGGCGGCGCTCAATAATTCTTGGAGGGCCGCGCCTTGTTGAAACCCTATTTCAAAATAAATTTTACCGTCTGCTTTAAGCATCGTTTGACTTTCATGAATTAATTGTTGGTATAAAGCCAAACCGTTATTTTCAGCGAATAAAGCGGTTTTAGGTTCATACGTTCGGACACTTGCATCCATTAAATGCCATTCTTGTTCACTAATATAGGGCGGATTAGAAATAAGCAGATCAATTTTTTCAGAAGCAACTGGCTGTAACCCATTCCCATGATAAAATTCGATGCCAGCACCTAATGCTTGCGCGTTTTGTTTAGCGACAGTCAACGCTTCCTCTGAAAGATCAATGGCAATAACTCGCCAGTTGGGCCGTGCCAGTTTCAAGCTAATCGCAATGGCACCTGTCCCTGTTCCGACATCCACGACCGTCAAAGGAGTATCTGGATTGGCTTTTAAGCAACGCTCGACTAATTCTTCTGTTTCTGGTCTAGGAATCAAAGTATGTTCATTAACAATAAAGGAATGTCCATAAAATTCAGCTTGTCCTAGTAAATATTGTGCTGGGTAATCTGTCAATAATTGGGCTAAATCCGTTTTTAATTGTTCCTCTTCTTCTTGGGGCATTTCTTCTTGCATATGCAGGAGCCACTGCGTTTTATCCCAACCTTTACGTTCTAAAAAAACATAGTGAATAGCATAGCCTTCTTTGCCTTGCGTCTCTAAAAAAGAAGAAGCCCAGTTAAGGACTTCAAAGTAACGTTTAGCCATTTTGCATCTCTTCTAATTTCGATGTTTGATCATATAAGACTAATGCATCAATGATTTCGTCTAATTTACCAGCAAGAATCTGGTCTAGTTTTTGGATGGTTAAACCAATACGATGATCCGTTACTCGATTTTGTGGGAAGTTATACGTTCTGATTCGTTCTGAACGATCTCCGGTCCCCACCGCCGATTTACGGTTAGCATCATATTCACTTTGTGCTTCTTGTTGAATTTGGTCATACACACGAGCACGCAAAACTTTCATTGCTTTTTCACGGTTTTTTAGCTGTGAACGTTCATCTTGCATTGCGACCACGATTCCTGTTGGTAAATGGGTTAAACGAACAGCCGAAGCGGTTTTATTGACGTGCTGTCCACCAGCGCCACTTGCATGATAAATATCGACACGGATATCTTTATCAGCTAATTCGATTTCGACTTCTTCGGCTTCTGGCATAACTACAACGGTTGCTGTCGATGTATGAATCCGTCCTTGTGATTCTGTTGAAGGAACTCGTTGCACGCGGTGAGCGCCACTTTCATATTTTAATTTTGAAAAGACGTTATCTCCTGAAATCATCATAATTACTTCTTTATATCCACCGATTCCAGTGACGTTCGCTTCTAAAACTTCCGCTTTCCACCCTTGTGCTTCTGCATATTTTTGGTACATATTAAATAAGTCGCCAGCAAAAAGTGCGGCTTCATCGCCACCGGCTGCACCACGGATTTCCATGATGATATTTTTATCATCATTTGGGTCTTTTGGTAATAATAAAATTTTAATGCGGTCTTCTAACACTTCTTTTTCTTTTTTCAAATCAGAAAGTTCTTCTTTCGCCATTTCGGCCATTTCCGCATCTAAGTTTTCACTTAAAAGTTCTTCGGCATCGCTAATCCCTTCAACAACTTGTTTATATCGGCGATAAACCTCAACCGTCTCACGTGTATTAGCTTCTTCCTTCGATAATTCCATGAAACGTTTTGTATCGCTAATGACTGCTGGGTCACTTAATAATTCGCCCAATTCCTCATAGCGATCTTCAATAGATTGTAATTGATCGTACATAGTGTCTCTCCTTACTGTTCTTCATTCACTGTTTTTGGATGAAAATAATGTTTGCGACAAACAGGATAGTAGGCTTCATTCCCACCAATTTGGACTTGATCCCCTTCATAAACGGGTTTGCCATCAATATAGTGCAAGTTCATAGTTGCTTTTTTATGACAGAACCAGCAAATCGTTTTTAATTCTTCTAATTTGTCTGCATATAAAAGTAAATACTTTGAGCCTTCAAATAATTCATTTCTAAAATCATTCTTTAGCCCAAATGCCATTACTGGAATATCTAATTCGTCAACAATTCGTGCAAATTCAATGACATGATGCTTGTTTAAAAATTGACATTCATCGACTAATACGCAAAAAGGTTTGTAAGACAAATCATTAATCAAGTCAAAGACATTGGTTTCTTCAAAAATTGGAATAGCATCTCTGCGTAATCCGATGCGACTGGATACTTTCCCAACACCATCACGTGTATCTAGTCCACTGGTCATCAAAACAACTGGTTTGTCTTGTTCTTCGTAATTGTGTGCTACTTTTAAGATTTCAATGGTTTTACCACTGTTCATTGCGCCATACTTGAAAAATAATTGAGCCATGTTCACTACACCTTTCCGTTAGTTCCTTACGTATTTTACTATATTTTCAGCAAAAAAGCAGTATTTTTAGCTAAAATGGTCGTGCATTTTTCTGAAAAAAACAGAATCTACGCCAAAGTCATTTTAGCAGGGCTGTTTATACTCCAACTAATGATCCTGCTAGTATGCAATAAAAAAGCCCGAAATTGTAGTTATTTGACTACAATTTCAGACTTTTTAATGCTAGTTATTTTTGAGCAGAGGCAAATTCTGCTGATTGCGTACCTGCTTGACGACCATAAATGATAATATCGGCGATGGCATTGCCTCCGATACGGTTTTGGCCATGTAAGCCGCCCGTTAATTCACCAGCAGCATATAGACCTTTAATTGGTGTGCCATCTTCACGTAAAACTTCTGTTTTCGTATTGATTTTCACGCCACCCATTGTGTGGTGAATCCCTGGTGCAATTTTAATTGCGTAGTAAGGCGCTGTGCTTAGGTCAGCTTCCATTCCAGTTGTCCGGCCAAATTGTTTGTCATCTTTGGCATTAACATCTTGGTTCCAAGTATCAATCGTTGCTTTCAATGTATCAGCAGGCATGTCAATTTTTTCAGCTAATTCTTCAATCGTTTCACCTTTTTCCACGAAACCTTTTTGATCATAGAAATCAATGGCTTTCGCACGGTCACGTACGCCTTGGTCAAAGACTAAATAAGCTGATTTTTCTGGTAAGGCATTGATTGCTGCGGAAACTTTGTCGCGTGTATCTAACTCATTAACAAAACGTTCTCCTTTTTGAGAAGCCAAGATTGCGCCTTCTCCACGAACTGCTTCACCAATTAAGAAAGCATCGCTTTGTTGAACAGTTGGGTGAATTTGAATTTCTTTCATATCCACTAACGCACCGCCAACTTTTTGAATCATTTGGATACCGTCACCTGTTGTTCCTTCTTGGTTCGTTGTAACATAGTTTTTCAATTCTGGTTTGTATTGAGTAATTAATTTTTCGTTGGCACCGAAACCACCTGTTGTGACAACGACTGCTTTTGCTTTAACTGTTTTTTCTTTATCATCTTTCATTTTCACTTTTACGCCATCGATTTGACCGTTTTCTTCAACTAAGTCTGTGACGTCAGCATCAACAAACAATGGAATTTTTTCTTCGCGAACGTTACGTACTAAACCGTCAACTAGATAGCCCCCAATTGCTGATCCGTCAGCAGGACGGTGTGTGCGTTTTTCGCTCATTCCACCTGTAATCGTTAAATTGCTCAATGTAATTCCTTTTGTATCTAACCAATCAATTGCTTCAGCTGAATGATCAACAAAATAACGTAGTAATTCTTGATCGTTGGTTCCTTTACCGCCTTTTAGTGTTTCTTCAAAGAATTTATCGTTGCTATCTTTAATGCCTTCTTTTTCTTGGAATTTTGTTTGTGAAGCATTCATTCCTGAAGACGATTTAATTGTATTCCCACCTGCAACAGGCATTTTTTCTAAAATAACTGGATTCATGCCAGCTTCTTTGGCTTGTAATGCAGCGGTCATCCCCGCACCACCTGAACCAACAATAACAACATCATAACTGTCTTTTAATTCACTTGGATCTGTATAACCATTAGCAGAGGCACCAGATGTTGCTTCTGTTTTTTCAGAAGACGCTTTTGTTTTACCAGCGGCTTTTTCTTGATCGCTTGTACAACCTGTTGCTGCACCTAATAATAACCCTAGGGAAAGAACTCCCATTAACACTTTTTTCATTGTTTTCCCACCTTATAAACTATTGATTTCTACCAACACAATTTCTTATTTTTCATTTGAATAAAAATAACAGTTTGTTACATAAAGTGAACACATTCACATATCAACCGAAATAAAAAAGCTACCACTACTTTTTAAAGTTGTATCGTTAGACAAACTGACCAATTAGCAATAAGTTGTTTGGGGAACAACCTATTTTTTCTATTCTTTCATAAAATATCATGTTCTCGCTTGTTTGTGGATGTTTTCCAATTATTTCTAACGAATTTCTTATTTTTATTTGTCATTTCAAGGATTTTCTGGCAGAATTATTCGTTTGAGGCGAAAAGTTTTGGTATACTTAGTTTAATTAGAATTGGGAGGTTATCTAGTGAACCATACACGTTTGCTGTGGCTGGCACAGCGAAAAAGCGATCGATTTATTCGCAAAAATTTTTCATCTATTCAAATCATCGTCGCTTATTACATATTAATGACGGTTATTTCTTATTTATTGTTTTGCCTCCCTATTTTCAGAGAACCTGACTCGCATGTTCCTTTTATTGATTTATTTTTCTTAGCAATCAGTACAGTCAGTGTTACTGGACTCACCACAGTCGATATTAATTCGGTTTTTAATGATCGTGGGATCGTCTTATTGGAGGTTCTTTTCCAAGTTGGTGGCTTAGGGATTATGATGATTTCAACGGTCTTTTTTATTTTATCAAAACGGCGAATCACATTAAAGCAACGTCAGTTAATTATGACTGACATGAATCAGCCGCGACTGAGCGGAATTGTTCGACTGATCCGCACCACTTTTTTGATTTTAATTTGGTTCCAAGTAATCTTCGGCTCGCTCTTTTCGCTTTATTTTTATATAAGTGGTTATTATACGAACTGGCGAGATGCGATATTTTATGGATTTTATCAAGCTATTTCTGCAGTGACTAATTCAGGCTTTGATATTTCAGGTGATTCAATTATCCCTTTTGCTCATGATTATCTCTTTTTACTGGCAATTATGTTCTTAATTTTTATCGGCGGAATTGGATTTCCCGTTTTACTGGAAATTCATGAGTAGTTACATTTTAAGAAAAAGAACTTTCGCAAGAAGAAACGAGGCTTGCCTTTCCGCTTCTCATTGTTTAGTAAAATTGCTTTGCTAGCGTTTATTGTTCTATTTATTGGTGGGACTATTTTGATTTACTTATTAGAAAAAGATCACCTATTTTTGACAATGAATGAAAGTGGCCGTTGGGTAAGTTCGATGTTTTATTCGATGACTACACGAAACGCTGGCCTCCAAATTAATGATTTAGGGGACTTCCAAATTACAACGTTGATTATTTTTTCTGTGTTAATGTTTATTGGTTGTAGTCCTAGCTCTGTTGGTGGTGGTGTTCGAACAACGACTGTTGCGATTATTGGCTTGTATTTGTTAGCCTTTTTAAAAAGTGAAGATGATATTAGCGTCTTTAGCCGTAAAATAGATGACGATGATGTCAAAAAATCGATTGTCGTCTTCATGTTATCTTTGATTATGTGCTTTTTCGCTGTCGTCTTTTTGTCAGCGACTGAAAATCTTCCCTTGATTTCAATCATTGTGGAAGTCGCTTCTGCCTTTGGAACAACCGGTCTTTCTTTAGGCATTACAGACGATTTAACAACAGTAGGTAAATTAATGATTGCCTTATTAATGTTTATTGGACGTATTGGTATGCTTTATACCTTAATGATTTTTGTACCAAAAGAAACACGTGACTTAGGCTACGAATACCCTTCAGAAAAAATTATTATTGGATAAAAAAACAAAGCCTCTCAAGTAAGAGGCTTTGTTTTTTTATTTTTTCATGTGTGTGACTAGTTTGTTATAACTTTCAGAGCGTTCAATTGCATCTTCTTTAGTTTTATCAAGTAAATGTTCGACTACTTCTTGATTCTGTTTAATTGTATGCAACGCAGAGTAACGTGTTTGTTTTTCAAGGAAATCACGCATTTTGTCAAAATCTGTTTTCTTGTAGTCAATGACCATCGGATCTTTGCCTTTCTTAACTAACTCTGGATTATAGCGATAAAGTGGCCAATAGCCAGATTCAACGGCTTCTTTGGCTTGATCTAACGTCCGAACCATTCCACCTTTGACCCCGTGATTAATACATGGGGTATAACCAATGATAATTGATGGGCCTGGGTACCGCTCCGCTTCGTCAATTGCTTTAATCGTTTGCATTGAGTTTGCGCCTAAAGCCACTTGTGCAACATAGACATTCCCATAAGTGATTGCCATCATCCCTAAATCTTTTTTAGAGGTATGTTTCCCACCCGCTGAGAATTTGGCAATGGCTGAAGCTGGTGTAGCTTTAGATGTTTGTCCGCCTGTATTGGCATATACTTCGTTATCCATAACAAAAATATTAACATCTTCCCCACTAGCAAGAACATGATCAATGCCGCTAAACCCGATATCATAGGCCCAACCATCGCCGCCGACAATCCATTGACTCGTTTTCACTAATAAATCTTTTTGTTCGTAAATTTTTGTTAAAAGTGGATCTTCATCGGCTTCTTCACTTAATGCTGCCGCTAGTTTGGTTGCTCGCTGTTGTGTTCCTTCCCCTTCAGCCATGTGTTCCAACCAATCATTTAACAAGGCTTGAAGTGAATCTGATCCGACGTTTTTAGCAATACTTTCTTCAACCAGACTAGCTAAATGTTGACGTTTCGTTCGATTGGCAATATACATACCATAACCATATTCCGCATTATCTTCAAACAGCGAATTACTCCAAGCTGGTCCTTGGCCACATTCGTTCGTTGTATAAGGCGTCACCGGTGACGAACCACCCCAAATTGATGAACAGCCTGTTGCGTTAGCAATCATCATTCGATCACCAAATAATTGCGTCAACAACTTAATATAAGGTGTTTCGCCACAGCCTTCACAAGCACCTGAAAATTCCATCAATGGCTGGTTAAATTGGGAACCTTTAACAGAAAGTTTTTTGACTGGGTTGGCTTTTTGTTTAAGAGTCATCGCAAAGGCCCAATTCATCGCTTGCTCTTTCTGAGTTTCATAAGGTTTCATTAAAATCGCCTTGTCTTTCACGGGACATGCCTGAACACAAAGACCACAACCTGTACAGTCTTCTAAAGAAACTTGGATACGATACATCAACCCATCTGTGCCACGCATTTCGCGCATGGCAAAACCTGCAGGTGCTTCTTTCAGTTCTTCTTCATCCGCTAAAAACGGTCGAATAGCCGCATGTGGACAAACAAAGGCACATTCATTACACATCGTACACTTATCCATTTGCCACTCAGGCACTTCTAACGCAATGCCACGTTTTTCATAAGCCGCAGTGCCCATAGGAATGGCACCGCCCTTCATTCCGTTTTCAATCAAATCTGAAACGGTCAGCTGATCCCCTTCTTGACGATTGATTGGTTCTAAAATATTTGTCACAAAAGCTGGAGCTTCCGACTCTTGATTTTCTGGCTCTAAAACAATGGTTGCCCAATCTTCTGGAACTACAATTTCTTGCAGCGATTCAAAGGTAGCATCAATCGCTTGGTAATTTTTTTCAACAATTTCCATTGATTTTTTTCCATAAGTCTTTTTCACTTCTTCTTTAAGTAACGGTAAATATTGCTCTTTCGTTAAAATATCTGTTACTTCAAAAAAGGCAGTAGACATCACTGTATTGATCCGACGGCCTAAGCCTACTTTGCGAGCTAACTCAACCGCATTGATAATATAAAATTTGATTTGGTGCTCCCCAATATATTTTTTTAACTTAGCCGGTAATAAACGATGAACCTTTTCTTGATCCCAAATAGTATTCAGTAAAAACGTTCCGCCATCTTTTAAACCTTTTAACAGGTCGTATTTATGCAAATAGGAAGCATTATGACAAGCGATGAAATCTGCTTGTTCAATTAAATACGTGGAAGTAATTGGCTCTTTACCAAAACGCAGATGCGAAACGGTTAAACCGCCTGATTTTTTAGAATCATAACTAAAGTAAGCTTGTGCATAAAGGTCGGTATGATCTCCGATAATTTTAATCGCTTGCTTGTTTGCTCCCACAGTTCCGTCAGAACCAAAGCCCCAAAATTTTGCTTGGAAGGTAGTATCTGGCGTTAAATCTAAAGTAGGTTCTTCTGGCAATGATTGATAGGTTACATCATCAACGATCCCTACCGTAAAGCGTTGTTTTAATTCTTTAAATGGCAATAACAAATGGTCATAGATCGCTTTAATTTGATTAGGCGCTACGTCTTTAGAACCTAACCCATAACGTCCACCAATCACAATTGGACGATTTTCATGTTGATAGAGAGCGCTTTGAACATCTAGCAATAACGGTTCCCCTTCGGCTCCTGATTCTTTTGTTCGATCTAAAACCGCAACCTTTTCTACTGTAGCTGGTAATTTTTCAAGAAGGTTTTCGGTAGGAAATGGACGATATAAATGAATATTGATAAAACCAACTTTGCGTCCTTGTTGATTGAGATAGTCGACTGTTTGTTTGATTACTGGCGAAGCCGACCCCATTGAAATAATGACTTCTGTTGCATCTTCTACCCCGTAATAATCGGTTAAATCATACGTTGTTCCACGAAGATTGTTAATTTTTTTCATGTATTTTTGAACAATTTTTGGCATTTCTTCGTAATTTTTATTGACTGTTTCTCTTTGTTGAAAATGAATGTCAGGATTTTGAGCGGTCCCTGAAACAGTGGGATGATTAGGATTCATGCCTCCCATTCTAAAACGAGTTACAGCTTCCTGATTCACCATTTCTTTCAGGTCATCATAATCAATCACTTCGATTTTTTGTAGTTCATGGCTCGTTCTAAAACCATCAAAAAAGTTTACAAAAGGTAAACTACCTTCTAAGCTAGCTAAATGAGCAACTGCCGACAAATCCATCACTTCTTGAACACTTGATTCTGCTAACATACAAAAACCTGTTTGGCGGGTAGCCATCACATCGCCATGATCACCAAAAATACTCAACGCACTTGTCGTTACTGCCCGAGCCGCCACGTGGAACACAGAAGGCAGCAATTCTCCTGCGATTTTATACATATTGGGAATCATCAACAGTAAACCTTGTGAAGCAGTATAAGTAGTGGTTAACGCACCTGTTTTTAACGAACCATGAACTACTCCCGCTGCCCCAGCTTCTGATTGCATTTCAATAACTTGAACTTTTTGACCATAAATATTTTTTAAACCACTTTCCGCCCATTCATCTACCAACTCAGCCATTGTTGAACTTGGTGTGATAGGATAAATAGCGGCAACTTCTGTAAACGCATATGAAATATAAGCCGCTGCGGTGTTTCCATCCATTGTTTTTTTCATTTTTTCACCTTTTATCTTTCCTAAACATTGCTTGTGACTGTTGTTTTTTGTGTTTTGACATACTGATCAATTGCATTAGCTGCGATTTTCCCAGCGCCCATCGCTAAAATAACGGTGGCAGCACCTGTGACTATATCGCCCCCAGCAAAAACGCCAGGTATTGAGGTTGCTCCTGTTTTAGGATTGGCCTGAATGTACCCCCATTGGTTTAGTTCTATTTCTGGATATGTTGATAACAAGACTCGATTTGCCCCTTGGCCAATTGCCTCGATTACTGCATCAGCAGGAATGGTAAACGTGCTGTTTGGAATTGGTTCTGGCCGTCGTCTTCCAGACGCATCTGGTTCACCTAAAACCATTTTGACACATTCAACACCGGCTAGATTTCCTTGTTGGTCATCTAAATAAGCAATTGGATTCGTTAACCAATAATAGTTAATTCCTTCTTCAAGGGAATGGTGATATTCTTCAATTCTTGCTGGCAATTCTTCTAACGAACGACGATACACAATGTTCACATTTTCAGCGCCTAATCGTTTGGCTGAACGAGCGGCATCCATTGCAACATTCCCGCCGCCAATCACAACAACATTTTTAGCACGTTTAATCGGTGTATCATATTCTGGAAACTCATAGCTATGCATTAAATTGATTCGTGTTAAAAATTCACTAGAAGAATAAACCCCATTTAAACTAGTTCCTGGGATTCCCATAAAGTTTGGTGCCCCTGCACCAACCGATAGATAACAGGCATCAAACTCTGACATTATTTCTTCCATCGTAATCGTTTTACCTACTACCACATTGGTTTCTATTGTTACACCTAAGGCTTCAATACTCGCAATTTCCTGTTTAACAATTTTTTTCGGTAAGCGAAATTCAGGTATGCCATAGGTTAATACACCGCCAGCTTCGTGAAGCGCTTCAAAAATAATTACTTCGTAGCCGAGCTTTGCCAAATCCCCCGCAACTGTTAACCCAGAAGGACCAGAACCGACCACTGCGACTTTCCCTTTTGTTGGTTCCGCTGTTTTCTTAGGAAACATGTGATTTTCTAATGCCCAATCGGCAACTAAACGTTCTAATTTGCCAATTGCCACTGGTTCAAAGTTTTTGGCTTTCCCTAATTTACAAACTTGTTCACATTGTTTCTCTTGCGGACAAACGCGTCCACAAATAGCAGGTAAATTCGTATATTTACTTAAAATATCGGCTGCTTGTTCCATGTTTCCTTCACGAATAGCTAAAATAAATCCAGGAATATCAATCATCACGGGGCATTTAGCAATACAAGGTGCATTTTTACATTGTAAACAACGAACCGCTTCTTCTTGCCCTTCTGCTAATGTATAGCCTAAGCAAACCTCTTCAAAATTACTCTTTCTGATAGTAGGTGCTTGTTCCGCAATCGGTGTTTTTATACGACTTTTTCTAGCCATTTTTCTCCACCTGCTCTTTCAAACGATCTGTAAAGCAAACTGCTTCTTCTTCCTGATATTGCTTCATTCGATTAATGAATTCATCCCAATTTACTTCATTGCCTTTAAACTCAGGTCCATCAACACAGGCAAATTTCATGGTACCATCAACAGTGACCCGACAACCGCCACACATGCCTGTTCCGTCAATCATAATAGGATTCAAGGAAACATAAATTGGTAATTGATGTTTTTCAGCTGTCAAGGTACAAAATTTCATCATGATGCTGGGCCCAATCGCCCAACTGCACGCTACAGATTCACGTGCAATAACTTCTTCCATCGCTTCTGTTACTAAGCCCTTTTTACCTAATGAACCATCATCCGTTGTAATGATTAGATTATCTGAATAACGACGGCATTCTTCTTGTAACAGAACTAACTCAGCTGTTCGTGCTCCCAAAATCGTAATCACTCGGTTGCCTGCTTCTTTTAAAGCCTTGATAATTGGATAAATAGCCGCGATACCAACCCCGCCACCGACAACCATCACCGTTCCATATTGCTTCACTTCTGTGGGC
Source organism: Enterococcus sp. AZ119 (assembly GCF_050546175.1). Taxonomy (NCBI): domain Bacteria; kingdom Bacillati; phylum Bacillota; class Bacilli; order Lactobacillales; family Enterococcaceae; genus Enterococcus; species Enterococcus sp. AZ119. The sequence goes on from NZ_CP172951.1 coordinate 2,072,869, forward strand.
ATACCTAAAGGTCCAGTGATATCCAACAAAGAGTCTGAAGTTTTAAGTTGGGAAAGTGCAGCTGTTGTCTTACCGATTACTTGGAAAATAATTCGAATACCGCCTGCTTGTGGATTTGTCTCCGCAATCGTTAAGGGGATCCGTTCTCCTTTTTCGTCAATTCTTAAAATAACAAACTGTCCAGCCTGAGCATGTGTCGCTATTCTTGGCGCTTCCAGCCAAAAATCAAATGTATTACTAGATAATTGAGTCGATTGAAGAATATTAAACATTGAAATACCTACCTTCATCGTTCCTTTTCATTCTGACTCCTACTTTCTTAAACCCTTAGGCAACGCTATCAGATAAAGTTGTGGCGACACTTTTAACAAATGTTTTTAGCATTTCGATGTCTTCTTCTTCTGCATTGTTTTCAATTTCAACTGTTTCAGCTACTTTTTTAGCACCAGCTTTTTCAAAAGCTCCTACAAAATCATGCGCTGATTTACAGAAAAATTCACCATATTCACGATCACCGGAGCCAACAACACCAAATGGCTTACCTGCTAAATCCTTCTCAGTTAATTCATCAAAGAAATCTTCAAATTCAAAAGGTAGTTCCCCATCACCATAAGTATACGTTGCGATAATACAAGCATCTGCATCATCAAAGAAGTCTACATCAACTTCTGAACATTCTTCACGTTCTACTTCAACTCCAGCTTCTTGAAACTGTTCTTCCAAAATCTCGGAAATTTCTTCTGTGTTTCCAGTCATACTTGCATAAACAATTTTTACTAGTGCCATCTTCATTCATATCCTTTCTTTTTCCTAAATATTTCAATGCATTCAAATGCAATTGTAACCCCTTACATTAATTCCTAAAAAAATAACTTTTACAAATGATTTTATTCACAAACTAATCTAACTAAGTATGTACTCTTCCCCTTTCGAGATAGAGTATTTTTTACTACGTCTTTACTATACCACATTCCAAACCTTTTTAACAATATTTTTAAGGTAAAAAAAATATTATTTAGGTTCTTTTTTATAAAACGTTTTTCCTTCTTCCAATCATAAAAATTGCTTCTAAAACCGCTCCCCCTAATGCACGAGCTTTGTCGGAGATCGTCAAGCAATCGACTTTCTCAACTGGTCGAGGATCTACATCTGCACACTTCAACCCTTGATAACATGTTACCTTTTCTGAAATCAATCCTCTCAAAGTCCCTGTCAGAGGCGAATAAACTGGAACCTGATCGATTAAAAATAATGCTTCCCCTTTCAACACGAGATCCCCTATGTTTTTAAGGTGGGTAACTTGTCCTGAAGCAGGGGCATGGACAACTCGTTCCGCACTTTTTCCGCCAATTTCACCTGGAATACCTGTATTAGGTAAAGCTGTTCCTTCAAAGTATAAACGTCCCAACCTATGGCCACGCATTGTCTCAATCACAACATCGACATCTTGCGGTGCTGAAAAGCCTGGTCCTAAAGCAATCGTAATCGGTGCCATTCCTCGATGCGTACCTAAATTTTTCTTAGCCAAAATCGCATCGATAACAATCAGTGGTTTCAATTGTTGAATAGCACTTGCTGTTTGATCGACAAAAACAGGCAGCTTATTTTGCTGCCAACATTTCGCGCAATCCTTTAATGAAGTAATTCGAACAGCAACCAAATCTTCCACTCTTTGTTCTTTCTGAAAAATAGCATCACAAACTGAAACAGTCCGCCGAATGGCCAGAGGACATTCTGTTTCTAATACTAGTATTTTAAAGCCAACGTGCCATAATTTTTGGATAACACCTGTCGCTAGATCGCCCCCTCCGCGAACAATCACTAATTTTTCTTGGATGTTTTGACTGATTTCTCCCATAAAATAAGTCCTTTCTCTAATTCCATATTGCAAGCAATAATCTTGTCTAATTTTTCAAAACAGCTTTTGGGTAATTGAAGACAGACATTCATCGCTTGAACGAACTCTCTTCGCGTATGGGTTTGATTTAAACATAAAATTCGTTGGCCTTGGCTCTCTTTAAACAATCCTTTTGGATGATCAATCAGTTGAGCTAACAATGTTTCTGTGATTGGTTCTTGTAGTTGCGCATCGGTTAATTCCAAAAAAAGCGGCAACCGATGAATGGTCGTTTCATCTATCTTTTGACCAATCACAGAAATCGGAAGCACACCAATTGTGGTGGTTGTTTCTTTTAATATCACGGGTTCATAAGAGGACCAGCCTTTCAAAGGTCGTTGTTTGGACCCATCCGCTTCTAAAAAAACTTTCGTGAAGTGCTGAAACAATGTTTGAAACGAGGTCATTGCAGGCATCGTTAGTTTTGTTTGGTTGTTGATAGCTGTTCCTGCTAAAGTGATTCCGCAGATATTCGGCGTTATTTTTTCAAAATGGTTTGTATAAAAATAATCATACAATTGACGTTGGGGAAACCCAATTTTTGTGGTTGTACTAACCAGAACAGCTTCCTTTCGATATGTTTTTGCTAGCGCCCACATTAAGCTTGTTTTCCCACCACTACCAACAATCGACACAATTTCCTTCCCTTGTAAATCAAAACACTTTTTTAAGGACTCCACAGTTGGTACCTCCTTTCCCCAAGGTCATTTTTCACAGAAAAAATAGAGGCTACGCGTACTTTTGCTTCTTCTAAAAAACATACACTGCGAGTTATTTCCGCTTCATTAATGAGTAAACCGATCCCACAGCCATCCGTCAATGATGGTGGCAAAGTAAAGACGCGAACAGCCACCTTTCTTGTCAACAGTACTTGTTCTGCCTGAACAGCATAATGTGTATTCGGAAAGGTTAGCAAATACTCCATCTTTTCACCTTCTTTTTTGTTAAAGCGTAATTACTTTAGCCGCTTGATTCATTGTTTCAACAATTTCGTACATATTAGTAATAGAGCCGATAGCTAAGGTGTCTGTTAAATGATAAAAATCTAAACAGGCCCCACACGTTTGAATCGTGGTTCCCTTCTCCGCTAATTGTTGCAAATCAGCTAAGGTATTCGCTGCTTGATTCGTTAAAAACGCCCCTCGATTAAAGAATAATAGCTGTGTAGGAACAGTTTCTGCTTCTGATAATGATTGAAGATAACTTTTCATTAATAGTCGTCCTAGCTGCTCGTCTCCAGTACCTAATTGATCGGAGCCAATCGTAATTACTAAATCTGTTGCTGACTGACTTGTTTGTTGAGTCGCTTCTTCAGGTACCGTAATTTTGACAGAGAAAACCGTGGCTTCTATCTGCTTCGCAGTCAAAGTGGCCTGTTTTTTAGTAGCTAATTTTTTTAAATTTTCAATGGCTACTTCGTTATCGACTAATACCTCGATAGTGCCTCCAGCTAAACCTAACTCCGCCAAAGCTTTTTTTGTTTCAATCACAGGTATTGGGCAAGGTTTCCCCAATGCATCTACTAATTTCATATTTGGCCCTTCTCTCTATAAAAGTACTACTGCTTGTTGTTCTTTTGGCAGAACCTCGCCAATAATTTTGGCAACAGGGTCCTCTTTTTGAATAGCTGCTAAACAGGCTGCCGCTTCGTCAGCAGCGACACTAATTAACAGTCCGCCAGAAGTTTGTGGATCAAACAAAAGTTCTTGCATTTCCATAGAAATTTTTGAATAATCGATTGTCGTTCCGATTGTTTGGCGGTTTCTTTGCCCAGCTGCAGTGACTAAACATTCTGCGGCGTAGGCCAACGCTCCTGTAATGGTTGGTAATGCTTCTGTATCAATCAGTAATGTTACCTGATTATCAGCCATTTCTTTTGCATGAATTAATAGACCAAACCCAGTCACGTCAGTACAAGCATGTACTGCGTAGGATCGAGCATTCGCAGCGGCATATTTATTTAAACGTTCCATCGAATCTTGTGCGATTTTTTGTTCCGTCTGCTTCGCCAATTGCCCCCGAACAGCCGCTTGAATAATTCCTACACCTAATGCTTTAGTTAAAATCAAGACATCCCCCACCTGTGGCGTATTATTATGCCACAAATTTTCTGGATGAACTTCTCCGGTTACCGCTAGACCATACTTGGGTTCATGGTCATAAATCGAATGGCCTCCCGCCAGTAAAGCACCCGCTTCCTTTAATTTTAAACTGCCACCTAAGAGCATTTGTTCCAACCATTCTTTTGACATCTTTTGTGGAAAACAAACAAGATTTAGCGCATAAAGGACTGTTCCGCCCATGGCATAGACATCACTTAAAGCATTAGCGACCGCAATTTTCCCAAATGATAACGGATCATTGACCATTGGTGAAAAAAAATCTACCGTTGAAATCAAAGCTTTTTCAGACGTTATTTGGTAAACAGCGGCGTCGTCGGCATGTTCAAATCCGACGAGTAGCCGCTCATTTGCCGGTGTTTCGGGTAAGTGTTGCAACAATTGGTTCAGTACACGGGATTCAATTTTTGCCCCACAGCCACCTGATGTACATTGTGATAAAAAATCCATGCTGTCCGCTCCTTCTCAAATTAGTAGTTCTTGTAAAGCGTGAATTGTCCAAGTAATTTCTTCAGGCGTTGTCTGCCAACCAAAGCTAAAACGTAAGGTGCCAGTTGCTAAAGTCCCAGCTGTTTGATGGGCTAATGGTGCACAATGCAAACCTGCGCGCGTCATAATGCCATATTGTTCTGCTAGTTGCTGTGCCACTATTGTTTCTTCCTGATTCCACAGTGTGATAGAAACAACAGGGACAGTTTGTGCCACGTCCTTGGTTCCTAAAATTGTGACAGGTAACCCTGATAAACCATTTAAAAAATTCTGCATTAAGGTTCGTTCATGCTTTTGAATCGCTGCTAAACCAATTTTATTCAACTCTTTAATAGAACTATTTAAGCTTAGAATACCTAAACTGTTTAACGTACCAGCTTCAAATTTATCTGGTAAAAAAGAGGGTTGATCAAAGGAATTAGAATGGCTACCAGTGCCGCCCGCCATCAGTGGTTTGACCGCTTCAGCCCCTCGCTCACTAAAAGCTAACCCACCAATACCTGCTAATCCATATAAGCTTTTATGTCCAGTAAAGGCTAACACATCAATGGCCATCTGGGTCATTTTTATTGGTAGAAAGCCCGCCGTTTGAGCCGCATCCAAAACGGTTAATAATCCTTTCTGTTGGGCCCATTGAAAACATTTTTCAATGGGTAAAATGGTGCCTAAGACATTGGATGCGTGTGTCATCACCAAGGCTTTTGTATTCGTGCGCCAGGCTCGCTGAATATCTTCTACATCTAACAGGCCAGTTTTTTGACAAGCAACATACGTCACTGAAATGCCTCGTTCTTTCTCAAGCAAGTGAAGAGGTCTAGCTACTGCATGATGTTCTAACATAGTCGTAATCACATGGTCGCCAGGTTGTAAAATCCCCGCTAATGCAAGATTTAAGGAAGTTGTTGCGTTATTCGTAAACGTAATCTGAGCCGCACTGGGTGCCTGAAAAAAGTCTGCTAACAATTGACGTGTCTCTAAAAGAGGAAGCCCCTCTCTCAGCAAAGGGGCATTTCTTCCGTAATTCATGAACTGATTTTCTGCTAAATAGGCAGTCAAAGCCTCAATGGTTGCTGGAAATTTTTTATAGGAAGTCGCTGCATAATTTAAATAAACCAAGTCCTTCATACGTTTTTCCTCTCTAACTATTGGTTTCTTGAATTAATTTTTGGTACTCTTCTGGCGTGTCGATATCTTTTAAACGGCCAGGAGTCGCTATTCTCAACATCTGAACTGCTTCTGGAAAGCGTTCATAAATCATGCGTCCGCCTGTTTCACCAGTCAATGTTAATAGTTCTTGTCGAAATTGATTACCGAATAATACTGGACTACTAGGACAACCATCTTTTTGTAATGGCACTATAATTTTATTTCTCTGACATTTATCTAACACGGGTTGTAGCATTTTAGGTGTTAACAATGGTTGATCACTAGGTAAGTATAAATAGCCAGCTCCCCGAGCTTGTTCAGTTCCTAAACGAATACTGCTACTTTGCCCTTCTTGCCATTGATGATTGAGAATCAACTGAATGTTCTTAGGTAAAGGAAACGCTGGCTGATTCTCAGGCGAAACAACTAAAATCCGTTCTAATACGTCTAATTGATTCACTAAGGTTAACGTGTGCTCTAAAAATGTTTTTCCTTGATATTTTAAGAACAATTTATTTTGGCCCATCCGTTGTGAATTGCCCGATGCTAGAATAATGACACTAACGAGTGACATGAGTTGTCTCCTTTTATCTTTTTTTCTTTTGATAAGGGGTATTTTCTAAAGGCAGACTTGGTCGGAGCTGACCATCCAAGGCAAAATATGCGCCTGCTAAAGCTGGTGCGGTAGGGATCGTTGCTAACTCACCTACGCCTTTAATTCCATAAGCTAAACCTTCGTGAAGATTGTCAGCATGAACCAAAATTGTTTCAATTGGTGGTACTTGAGTGGCGTTCACTAATCCTAGCGTTGCATATTTTGCTTTAACATAGCCTTCTTCTAAGGCAAATTTTTCAGTTAAAGCATACCCCATGCCCATCGCAATCCCACCTTCAATTTGACCTTCAGCAGCTCGTGGATTCACCACTTGCCCCATATCATACGCAGCCACAAATTTAGCTACTTTTCCTTTGTCATCTAGAATAGCTACTTCAGCAGCATAACCATAGCCAGCATGACTAACTGGACTTTTTTTATCATTAATTAATGGATCCGTTTTCGCTGAATATTCCCCATAAAATTCTTCACCTTCCAAATCACTTAAAGCACGTCCCATATCAAGCTCATACCGTAATTGCATTGCCGCTCTTCTAGTTGCTTCTCCTGTGAAGAGTGACTGCCTCGAAGCCGTTGTCGTTCCTGAATTGGGTGTTCTTCTTGTATCAGGGGCTTCCGCAACAATCATTTCTGGTGGTAAATTTAATGTTTCACAGGCAATTTGCGTCGTAACGGTTGCCATCCCTTGACCGATACAAGCAGCACTTGTGCGGACATGTATTTTTCCTTCTTCAACAGAAATAATACAACGCCCTGTATCAGGTAGCCCCACACCCACGCCACTATTTTTAAAGAAACTAGAAATTCCAGCAACTTCCGCTTGTTCATAGACGTCTTTAACCGCTAACAAGGCTTCTTTTAACGCCGCATTTTTCGAGACCAATTGTCCATTCGGTAAAGTATCTCCTGGGGCGACGGCATTTTTAAAGCGTATTTCCCATGGTGATAGTCCGACTTTTTCTGCTAACAAGTTTAAATTACTTTCAATTGCAAAAGCCGTTTGGCAAACACCAAATCCGCGAAATGCACCTGCTGGCGGATTATTAGTATATACAGCAAACCCTTCCACATCAATCGTTTGATACTTGTAGGGACCTGCCGCATGTGTACAAGCCCGTTGCAATACTGGTCCTCCTAAAGAAGCATAGGCCCCAGTATCCGCATAAATCACTGCTTTCATTGCAGTTAAATTGCCTTCTTCATCACAGCCGGTCGTAAAGTCCATTTCCATGCCATGGCGTTTGGGATGAACCATCAAACTTTCTTCACGGCTTAGCAGTACTTTTACTGGTTTCTTCAATAACCAAGCGGCTAAGGATGCATGATGCTGAACACTCATGTCTTCTTTTCCACCAAAACCACCACCAACAAGTTTTGATTGAACATGAATTTTTTCCTTGTCTAGTCCTAACATCCGAGCCACTTCCCGTTGTTCATCATAGATACTTTGACCCGCACTAAAGAGTAAAATGCCCTCACCTTCAGGCTGTGCAATCGCACACTCGGGTTCCATAAAGGCATGTTCGTTAATTGGTACGGAATAATGTTCTGTCACTACAAACGCAGAATTTGCTAACACTTCCTCTGCATTACCACGTACCAAGTGTTCATGAGACAAGATATTGCCCTTTTCATGAATAGCTGGTGCACCTTCTGCTAAAGCAGCTTCACAAGAAGTAAGCGGTATCATTTCTTCGTAATCAACTTCCACTAAATTTTTTATCTCTGGTAAGGTTTCTTTTCTTTTTGAAACAACGAGTGCCACTGCATCCCCAACATACCGTGTTATTTCACCTTCTGGAATCATTACATCCCAATCGGAAATAAATTCTAAATGACCAATTTTATTATTTCCTGGAACGTCTTTAGCTGTGAACACAGCCACACAGTCAGGATGCGCCAATGCTTGGGTACTATCGATTGATAGAACTTTTGCGCGAGGATAGGCACTCCGCAAAGCAGATGCATGAAGCATTCCTTCTATGTCAATGTCATCTACATAAATCCCTGTGCCTAAGGTTTTCTCCACTGCATCGACCCGTTGGAAGTCTTCCCCTAATTTACCATTTGAATGTTCTTCTGGAATGCTCGTTTCTTCACAAAACATTTTAGCAGCTAACTGAATGGCTTCTATTATTTTCACATATCCTGTACAACGACAAATGTTTCCTCGTATAGCTTTCTGAATGTCTTCTTTTGTGGGTTCGGGTTTCTTGTTCAATAATCCTTGTGCCGAAATAACCATCCCAGGGATGCAATACCCGCACTGAACTGCACCCGTTTTTGCAAACGCATAGGCATAGACATCTTTTTGCCGTTGGCTTAAACCTTCGATTGTCGTGACTTCTTTACCAGCTAATTTTTCTAGAGTAAACAAACATACTTTGGAAGCCTTTCCATTTACTAACACCGTACATGCACCGCAAGAGCCTTGGTTACAGCCATCTTTTGTTCCAGTTAGGCCCAGATCCTCCCGCAAAAAGTCTATTAATTTTTTGTTTGTTTCACAGGTTTCACTTTGACCATTTACAATAATTGAATACATTTCTTGCACCTCGATTTCTGATATAGTTTAGTGTTCAATCACCTAGATTATACCACAAATCTCCGTTCTAAAAATTATTTTTTAGCAAAAAAAGTTTTTTATTTAATTTAAAGATCCTCATTATTGATAGCGCTGTTGAATTAATTCTCCCGCGATGCTAATCGCTAACTCTTCTGGTGTTTCGGCTGCAATATCTAAGCCAATTGGCATGAAAATGCTTTCAATTTCAGTCATTGTATAACCGACCTCTTTTAACCGTCGAACTTGTGAAGCAATTTTGTGTTTGCTCCCCATCACACCAATATATTTGGCTGGTGTTTCCAATAACTGTTTGGCAACGATGAAATCAAAATTGTGTCCTCTGGTAATTACTATACCATAATCATCCGCCGTTATTTCAATAAATGCAGCTAAATTTTCTAAAGGAATCACCCGTAGTTCCTCAGCTTGTGGAAAAGCTTGTGCCGTCAAAAATTCTGGACGATCGTCCACTACAACGCAATAAAACGATAAATAGTTTAAAATAGGTACCAATGCGCGTGCAACATGACCACTTCCAAAAATATACACTTTCCCTACTTGGAGGATCGCTTCTGTTAAAAAAATTATGTCCTCTTTTTGCTCACAATGGATACCTTTAGGTAGCAAACTTAATTCCCCCTCCCAAGAAGTGGAACCAATCAATTCGCCTGTTTCACTATAAAAGGATACTTTTCCTAAATTGTTTTGATCTAGTTCAGTCACTAACCAACCTTGTTGGTTATTTTGAAAATGCGTTTCTATGGATTCACACAACTCTTTTAAAAATGGCGTTTCCCATGAAAGATAATGGAAAAAAATCGTGACATTTCCGCCACAGACCATGCCTAAATCAGCAATATTATTCGGGGCTAAAATAAATTGGCGTTGTGCATTTTCTTTCTCAATAAGTAGCTTTTTTGCCACTTGTTCAGCCTGAAATTCTACCGCGCCACCACCAACAGTTCCGGCTATTCTACCTTCGGCGGAAACCAGCATTCTAGCCCCTTGACTTCGTGGTGTAGATCCTGAACTTGTACCAATCGTTAATAACATCGTGTCTTGCTTTTCCAATATTGCCTGTTTCAAACGCTGAAATACTTCTCTCATTTCAGTTCCTCCGATACTACATCCTGTTCTTTAAATATTTCTTCAAAGCATGCCTCTACCTGTTGATACACTTTTTTCTCAAATAAAAGATATTGATCAATCAACTCTTTTCCTTGATCCGTAACAATTGACCCGCCACCATTACAACCGCCAACGCTTTTGATAATTAATGGAAAAGATAGCTCTTCTTCAGCTACCCGCACAATCCGCCATGCCTTATTATAAGACATTTTCATCTCTTTTGCCGCTAAGTTTAGTGAACCAGTTTGCTGAATTTTTTGTAAAACTTCGACAACGCCAGGACCAAAAAAGTTCCGATCTGTTTTTAATTTTAAGTTTAGGGAATACGTAAACATCTTCTCCTCCTTTATTCGTTCATTTTTTTATAGATAACGTAAGGGAAAAAGGATACGAAAGCTTACTCACTTTCGTATCAAAAAAAGCAATCTTCACTCAAGTGCTACACGCTTTTTTGGTTTTAAAATGACATTTAAAAGGACTGCTACCAAAGTGGTTAAGATAACTTCCGAATTACCGAAAATCGTTGTTACCCAAGTTGGAAAACCAGCTAAGCTTCCAGTAGACAATGTGACACCAATTCCAAATGCTAGAGCTGTTCCGACAACCCCAGTATTTCGAGGAGTCATTTCCTGCGAAGCAATCATCCGAATACCTGTCATAGAAATAGAAGCAAAAACTGAAATCGTTGCACCACCAATTACCGCGTAAGGAATCGTAGTTAATAACGCAGCTACTTTCGGAACAAAACCAGCAATTAATAATATAACTGAAGCGAAAACCAGAACATACTTATTAATCACTTTTGTTACCGTAACCAGACCAACATTTTGTCCAAAAGTTGCTACTGGGATTGATCCAAATAAACTGCCAATAAAGTTAGTGAAACCACTCCCCATAATTCCGCCAGATAATTCTTCATCCGTTGCATCCCGATCCATTGCCCCAACCGTTGTTGCTGTAAATTGGCCGATGGCTTGAACAGCATCAACAATAAACATCACCACAAGCGTAAAGATTGGTACCAATTGAAAATCCAGTCCAAAGTGAAACGGGGTAATTACCTGAACGATTTTAGCATTTTGAACTGGCTCAAAACTAACCATCCCTAAAGCTAAAGAAATCAAATAGCCAATAACCATTCCGTTTAAAATTGCTGATAACTTCAAAAATCCTTTTGCAAAATAATTGAAGTAAAAGACAATCGCAAAGGTTAATAATGCAACTAACCAATTCCGGGCTGAACCAAAATCAGCACTACCAGCTCCTCCTGCCATATACTTAATCGCAACTGGAAACAAGGATAGTCCAATGCTTAAAATAACCGTTCCTGTTACTAAAGGCGGAAACAACACACGGATTTTTTTAATGAACAAACCAACAATAATAACAAGAATACTGCCAACTAATTGGGAACCAAAAATTGCTGCAATCCCAAAATCAGCTCCGATGGCCATCAAAATCGGTACATACGCAAAACTTGCCCCCATCATAACTGGTAACCGTGAACCCACTTTTCCAAAAATAGGGAAAAGTTGAATTAACGTTGCAACTGCTGAAAAAATCAATGATGTTTGAATCAAAATAGTCGTATCACTAGGACTTAATTGGCAAACTTTGGCAATCATGATTCCCGGTGTGACAATCCCTACTACTGCTGCGACAACGTGTTGCAATCCCATCGGAATTGCTTCAGAAATTGATAGTTTCGCATCATATTCAAATAATGCTTGCTCTTTTTTTTCATTCATAGGATCGTTTCCTTCTTCTTTTTATTCTAAAAGGATTGTTCCCCTTAATCAATAAAGAATGCAATCCTTTTTCCCTCAGAAACATCTTAAAAATTATCCTTTGACAGCAACTGCTTCAATTTCAAATAAACCATCTTTTGGCAACTTGGCTACTTCTACACAAGAACGTGCAGGCAAAACTTCTGAAAAGTAATTCCCATAGATTTCGTTAATTTTGCTAAAATCAGACATATGTTGTAAAAACACCGTTGTTTTCACAACATTATCATAGGTCATCTCGACCTCTTTTAAAATCGAACCTAAATTGATAAAAGCTTGTTTTGCTTGTTCTTCCACTGTAGCCTTCATTTCGCCCGATTGCGGATCTAATCCTAGTTGTCCAGAAATGTACAACGTATTTCCCGCTAAGACAGAATGTGAATAAGGTCCTACAGCAGCTGGTGCCTGTGCAGAATTAATCATTTTGTTTGTCATCGTTTTCCTCCATTCTATGATTCTTTATTTTCAATTAAAGTCCCTGTTTTTCCAGATAATCCTTCTTTGGCTTTTTCTAATAACGTAATCAATGTTTTTCGACCTGGCTTAGATTCAGCAAACTTAATCGCTGCTTCAACTTTTGGTAACATTGAACCTGGAGCAAACTGACCTTCTTGCGCATATTGTTTCATTTTTTCTGTTGAAACATTCCCTAAGGCTTCTTGATTTTCTTTACCAAAATTAATACAAACTTTTTCAACTGCTGTTAAAATCACGAGCAGATCAGCATCTACTTGTTCAGCCAGTCGTTCACTACAAAAATCTTTGTCGATGACTGCATTGACACCTTTTAGTCGGTTCCCTTCTTGAATGACTGGGATGCCACCACCGCCGCCAGCAATGACTGTTTGGCCAGCATCAACCAATGTTTGAATCGTGAGAAGTTCGACAATATTTTTTGGTTTAGGAGAAGCGACGACTTGGCGATAACCACGGCCAGCATCTTCCATCACTTGTATATTTTTTTCTTTGACTAATTGTTCTGCTTCTTCTTTTGTCATGAAGCGACCAATTGGTTTCGTTGGTTTTTTGAACGCCGGATCATTTTCATCCACGACCACTTGAGTGACTATGGTGGTGACGGCTTTACTTATATTTCGCTGACGGAACTCTTCTTGTAGCGCATTCTCTAAATCATAGCCAATGTAACTTTGACTCATGGCTACGCACATGGATAACGGAACAACTGGATATTGTGGATTATTAAAGGAAAATTCTTCCATAGCTAATTGAATCATCCCCACTTGAGGACCATTGCCATGAGATAAAATAACTTCATATCCTGCTTCAATCAAATCTGCAATCGCTTTGGAGGTCTGTTTTACGGCAGTCATCTGCTCCGTCAAATTATTTCCTAAAGCATTGCCACCTAAAGCTACTACGACGCGTTTGCCCATTGCTTCACCTCATTTTCTGTTTTATAAAAAGGACGATGCTTTTTCTTTTTCACAACGAGTTTTCGTATTAACTGTCTGTTGTCGTTGCATGAAGTCAACGCACATGACTAAGCGTTCTTGACTCGAGACAATCACACATTCATGAATAGACTTGGGAAGGTCTTATTTGTTCATGTTGAAGAGGCAACTTCTAATGATTCATTGTGTAAAGAAAAAGCATCTGTCTTCATGCCAAATTCATTATTTTACTTCTCTTGGTGTCGCTTTATCCGCTAAGTCTGTTAAGGTTTTTTGCGGATTTTTTACTTTACTTAAGAAAATCATAGCCGCAATAACATACGGTTTGTAGCTAGCTTCTTTGTAAAGTTCGACCCGATAACGATCGAAAACAGAAGCTTCCACTTCGCCTTCTTCACAACTAACGCCAGTAATATCAGCTGGTAGACAATGCATATACAAAGCTTTGCCGTCTTTTGTTGTTTTCATCAATTCTTCTGTACATTCCCAATCTTTGTGCTTTTTATTTTGAGAAAGTAATTCTTGTTCTAATTGATCAATTCCTGCTTGGTCACCATTGCCATATAATTCAGTTCGCTTTTCCATTGCCGCAAAAGGTGCCCAGCTTTTCGGATAAACAACATCCGCATCTTTGAATGCTTCTGCCATACTATTCGTTTTAGTAAAGTTTCCACCAAATTCTGCCGCATTTTTCTTCGCAACTTCTTCTACTTCTGGCATAATTTCATAACCTTCTGGATGTGCTAAGACGACATCCATTCCTAAACGGGTCATTAGACCAACAATTCCTTGAGGAACAGATAATGGTTTTCCATAAGATGGTGAATACGCCCAAGTCATGGCAACTTTTTTCCCTTTCAGGTTTTCAATACCACCAAATTCATGAATTAAATGCAACGCATCCGCCATTGCTTGCGTCGGATGGTCAATATCACATTGTAAATTCACTAACGTTGGGCGTTGTTCTAATACCCCATCTTTATATCCTTCTTGGACAGATTCTGATACTTCGTGCATGTAAGCATTGCCTTTACCAATGTACATGTCATCACGAATACCAATGATATCAGCCATAAAAGAAATCATGTTTGCTGTCTCACGAACAGTTTCTCCGTGAGAAATTTGACTTTTTCCTTCGTCTAAATCTTGAACTTCTAAGCCCAAAAGATTACACGCTGAAGCGAAACTAAAACGTGTTCTTGTAGAGTTGTCGCGGAATAAAGAAATCCCCAAGCCACTATCAAAGATTTTAGTTGAAATATTATTTTCTCTTAAATAGCGTAATGTATCGGCAACTGTGAAAACAGCTTCTAATTCATCTCTTGTTTTTTCCCAAGTTAGGAAAAAGTCATTTTCGTACATTTTTTCAAATTCTAATTTATCTAATTTCTCAATATATTCTTTAAACGTTTCCATTCCATCTGCTCCTTTTTTCTTGTCTAATAATCCTTTACTTAACCACAATAGACCGTTGGTAATGCCGCATAAACGGCTGCACAACGAACCAAATCATCTTTCCAAGTTTTTTCATTTGGTGCATGTGCTTGTGCTTCCGCCCCTGGCCCGAAACCAATACAAGGAATGCCATTACGTCCCATAATTGAAACGCCATTTGTTGAGAAGGTCCACTTATCTAACAATGGGCGCTCTTCACGCATTTCCAATGTTTCTACAGAGCCTTTCCGTGTTTCTCCATAGAGATTTTTATGCGTTTCCATCAAGGCTTTTGTTACATCATGATTTTCTGGAATTACCCATGTTGGGAAATAACATTCAATTTCATAAGTTAAATCAGTATAAGAAGGACGATCATAGTTGTACATTGAAACCGTCACATCATCTCCATATTTTTTAACAGCTGGTAAATTGCGAATTTCTTCCAAACAACTTTCCCAAGTTTCTCCAGCAGTCATTCGACGGTCTAGTGAAACGGTACAGCCATCCGCAACAGCACACCGACTTGGTGAAGAATGGAAAATTTGCGAAACAGTCACCGTACCACGACCTAAGAAACGGGCTTCTTGCCACTCTGGATTGTACTTAGGATCTAACATACGAACTAAACCACGAATCGCTGTGCTTTCTGTATCTCCATTGTTGTTTAAGGCACGAACATCTTGTAAGATATCCGCCATTTTGTAAATGGCATTATCTCCACGTTCTGGTGCTGAGCCATGACACGAAACGCCTTTGACATCAACTTTAATTTCCATTCGGCCTCGTTGACCACGATAAATCCCCCCATCTGTTGGCTCTGTTGAAACAACAAATTCTGGACGGATACCGTCTTCTTTGATAATGTACTGCCAGCATAAGCCGTCACAGTCTTCTTCTTGGACAGTAACTGTTACTAAAGCAGTGTATTTTTCTGATAATAGACCTAAATCTTTCATGATTTTAGCGCCATAAATAGCCGAAACAATCCCGCCCTCTTGGTCAGACGTACCGCGACCACCGATCTCAGTTTCTGTTTCATAGCCATCGTAAGGATCAAATTTCCAGTTACTCATTTCACCAATTCCGACAGTATCCATGTGCCCATCAAAAGCAATTAATTTTTCACCAGACCCCATATAACCAAGTAAATTTCCTTGAGGATCAATGTCAATTTTATCGAAACCTAATTTTTCCATTTCGGCTTTTGCTCGCGCAATTTTGTTGCCTTCTTCTGCACTTTCTCCTGGAATTTTGACAAGGTCTCTTAAAAATTTGACCATATCTTCTCTGTAACCTTCTGCTGCTGCATTTACTGCATTAAAATCCATTCCTTTTACCTCCATAAAATTTTTTTATAATTGTCTGGATCAGTGTCCCCTTCGGTAGAAAACATTAAAACGTTTGACGTCTCATCCAGTTGCAATGCCTCACGTAATTCTTGATAGTCGGGATCTTGCATCACTGTAGCTACTAAGCCCATTGCTACTGCCCCAGATTCGCCTGATACAACTTGCGGATCCCCTTTTAATGGCGCGCCCAACATACGCATTCCCTTTTCAGAAACCCAATCTGGTGCTGAAACAAAGAAGGATGTATGATTTTTTAGAATATCAAAAGAAATCGTATTAGGTTCTCCACATGCTAAGCCAGCCATAATTGTCTGTAAATCACCATCGACAAAGCGAATTTCTCCGTCTTTTTTAATTGCTGATTGATATAAACAGTCAGCCGCCTGTGCCTCAACTACGACCATAATCGGTGGGTTTTCTGGAAAAGCATTAGCAAAATAACCAATCACCGCCCCAGCTAAACTGCCGACACCAGCTTGAACAAAAACATGACTAGGTCGTTCAGAGCCAAACTTTCTTAATTGTTGAGAGGCTTCTAACGCCATCGTTCCGTATCCTTGCATAATCCAAGTCGGAATTTTTTCATATCCGTCCCAAGCGGTGTCTTGAACCATGACACCGTTTTCAGTTTCTTCGGCCATTTTATTAGCCATTCGTACACATTCATCGTAATTAACTTCTTCAATTGTGACGGTTGCGCCTTCTTTTTCAATATTTTCTTTTCTCGTCTGTGTTGAACCCTTCGGCATGAGTACAACTGATTTTTGGCCTAATTTATTCGCAGCCCAAGCGACTCCTCGTCCATGGTTACCATCAGTTGCTGTAAAAAACGTAGCTTGTCCAAAAGCTGATCGTAATTGATCAGAAGTTAATTCATCATATGTTAGTTCCGAAACATCTTTCTTTAATTTTTCGGCAATATAGTTAGCCATGGCAAACGAACCACCTAAGACTTTAAAAGCATTTAAACCAAAGCGATAAGATTCATCTTTAACAAAGAAATCATTTAACCCCAGATAAGCGGCCATATGATTCAATTCTGCTAATGGTGTTTCTGAATACTGTGGAAAACTTTTGTGAAAAGCCAAAGCTTTCTCAATTTTTTCTTTAGACATCAGAGGTAAGTACTTATCCTCCGTCTTCGGCATTTCATTTGCTGTCCATTTAATTTTTTCCAAAAATACTTCTCCTCCTTCTATTTTTAAGTTGCTTTACGAAAAACAAATTTTCCTTGATTTGCCAAGATGACTTGCCCAGCTTCAGCAACTTTTTGACCTCTTAAATAAACCATTCGAGCCTGTCCTTGTGTTTCAAATCCTTCATACGGCGTATAGTCGACATTTTGTAACTGCGTTCTCGCAGCAATCACGCCGGTTGTTCTAGGATCCCAAACAACTAAATCGGCATCACTGCCTTCTTGCACCACACCTTTTTGTGGATACATCGAGAATTGTTTAGCAATATTTTCAGAAAGCAAAGCAACCATTTTTTCCAAGGTGATTCGGCCCTTCGCCACACCTTCCGTGTAAATTAATTCTGGTCTCGTTTCAACACCTGGCATCCCATTGGGAATTTTACTAAAATCATCTTTGCCAACTGTTTTTTGTCCGTGAAAATTAAAGCTGCAGTGATCTGTCGATATTGTATTGATTGCCCCCTCTTTAATCCCTTGCCACAAAGCCTGTTGATCCTCTCGTTTGCGTAGTGGCGGTGAGCAGACATATTTTGCTGCTTCAAAATTAGGCGCATCGTACAAGTGATCATCTAGTAAAAGATATTGAGGGCAAGTTTCTACATAAACTGATTGTCCTCTTTGACGAGCCCGTTCCACCGCTTCTAATGATCGTTTTGTGCTTAAATGCACAATGTTAACCGACAAATCAGCCATTTCCGCTATCATCAAATATCTTGCTACCGCTTCTGCTTCAACAGCCGCCGGTCTTGATAACGGATGATAGTGCGGGGTTAGCTTTCCTTGAGAAACATATGATTGGATTAATTCATCTACTAAATCACCATTTTCACAATGAACACCTAACATTCCATTAACTTTTTTTATTTCCTTCATCGCTTCAAAAATTTCCGCATCTGTGGTTCGCAAATTATCATAAGCCATATACATTTTGAAGGAAGTAATACCTGCAGCAATCATTTCCTGAATTTCAGCAGCTATCGTTGGTTTCCATTCAATCATGGACATATGGTAAGTATAATCACATGAACTCTTGCCTTCAGCCAATTGATTCCAAGTAGCTAAACAGTCTTTCAATGAGCCGCCTTTATTAGGTGTAGCCATATCAATAACCGTAGTCGTACCTTTGGCCACCGCCGCTTGGCTTCCAGTAGTAAAGTTATCCGCCGTACTTAACGAACCTTTGCCATTATTTAATTCCAGATGCGTGTGCGCATCAATAAAGCCTGGTAATACATAACACCCCGTAACATCCTCAATCTGAGAATTTTCTACTGGTAAATTTGCCCCCATCTCTACAATTTGCTCGCCGTCAATTCGAATATCCAATTGACGACGATTATATGCAGATACGACGGTTCCACCTTTGAGCAGAATAGACATTTATTTATCCCCCAGTCGTAAATTTCCTTTTATGCTTGCATACAATAAGCATATTCTTCAATCATAGTTACCATTAATGCGATTAAATCTTCTGGTACATCTAATCCTTGATCTGTTAATTGAATCGTTGACACCGTTCCCCATAGACGCAGTAAACAAATTTTATCCACAGGATTTTGAACATAGAAACCTGAATTAGTACTGTCATAAAAATCAGCTTCACTGTTAAATAAGGTAAATTTGTCTTTGTAAGGGGCACTTGCATAAGGGCAAAATGTTTCACAGTTGCCACATTCGTTACACATCCGATCAACATGGACAATTTGTGGTTTTCCTTCGACATACACAACAATATTTGCTCGGTTTGGACAGACATCCATACAAGATTCACAAATTGTGGAGCATTCTAAGCAACGACTAGCTTGACTACAAGACATCTCGTCTGTCACAAGGATGCCTCGTTTGTTTCTAACAAATGCAACATCACTATTTAAATTATCTTTTTCATAGTGATGATTGTGGACAAGACAAATATTATTGGCCGCTTTGGTTGCATCAGCGATTGCTTCAACAATTGTGGCTGGTCCTAAATTAGCGTCACCAATGACATAGACGCCTGGTATATTTGTTTCCAATGTTTCTTGATTTGAAACGACTTTCCCATAGTTGTCTGTGTGAATGCCTAATGCTTGGTAAAATTCTGTATCTACTTTTTCACCAACAGCGGCAATCACTGTATCAGCAGGAATATCAATCATTTCTCCTGTACCAATTGGTCGACGGCGTCCAGAGGCATCTCGTTCACCTAGGACCATTTTTTCACAAGTTAATTGTTGATTTTCATGTTTAATTGGCGAAAGTAATTCTAAAAAGTCAACGCCATCTTCTAAGGCTAAATAAAGTTCTTCTTCATCTGCTGGCATATTGCGTTTATTCCGACGATAAACCACTGAGACTTTTTTAACACCAGGTAATGTTGTGGCTGCACGAGCACAGTCCATAGCTGTATTTCCGCCACCAACGACGACAATCTGTTCTCCGTAAGGATTAATCGTTGGATTTTCTCGATTTGCTTTTAAAAATTCTAACGAGTTCAATGCTCGACCAGATTCTAAACGAAGGACCCCATGTTTCCATGCACCAATGGCATAAATAACATTCGTATAGCCTTGGTTTTTCAATTCCGCCAATGATGGCGCCTCTTGTCCTGTACGGAATTCGGCTCCCATAAATTCCGCTAACTGAACGTCTTTTTGAACAGATTCCATAGAAATTCGAAATTCTGGTACAATCTGGCTACAAACGCCCCCAATTGTCTCGGATTTTTCAAACACAGTAACAGGCATGCCTTCACGTGCTAATAAATACCCAGCAGAGATCCCTGCAGGACCTCCACCCACAACAGCTGTTTTAGGTGCATTTTCTTTTGGCTGTGGCTTTTCTAGTGTCGTCAATAATTCATCATAAGCATGTTCAGCTGCTTCTAACTTCACTTCCCGAATATGAATAGATTCTTCATAAAATTGACGTGTACATTTAGTCATACAAGGATGTGCACAAATGGTTCCAGTAATAAAAGGCAACGGATTTTTATCGACAATTACTTGCAAGGCCTTTAAATAATTGCCTTCACTTACATAACGAAGGTAAGCAGGAATATCCTGATTGATTGGACAACCACCGTCACTTCGACAAGGAGCGATATAACAATCTGTTAGTGGAACTGTTTTTCTTAGTTTGGTACTTTCTGGTAATTTAATTGATTTTTGGTAACGCGCTTGTGTTTTAGCTTTCTCAACAACTTGGGCTAATTTATCCAAGTTGACATGAACCATCTGAGGATATTCTGCTGCGCTTAATACATTAGCAACTTGATTCATTCGTTGATAGCCACCAGGTTTCAATAGCGTCGTTGCCATAGTGATTGGCCAAATCCCAGCATCAAATATTTCTTTACTATTGAAAATATCTGCACCGCCAGAATAAGAAATTTGTAGTTTCCCATCAAATGCTTCTGATAATTTTTGTGCCAATGAAATACTAAGAGGAAATAGCGAACGTCCTGACATGTACATTTCATCACCAGGTAATTCATTTGCTGCAATCGTTACCGGGAAAGTGTTCGTAATTTTAACTCCGAAGCTTAGATTTTTACTATTGGCTAATAATTGCAGACGTTGTAACATCGGTACTGCTTCTTCAAATTGTAAATCTTCTTTAAAATGGTGATCGTCAAAAACCATATAATCAAACCCTAGCTCATCCATCGTTTGACGCGCATATTCATAACCTAACATGGTTGGATTACATTTAATAAAGGAATGGAGCCCTTTTTCACTTAATAAATAGGCCGCAATTCGTTCAATTTCATCTGATGGACAGCCGTGTAAAGTCGATAGCGTAATAGAATGACAGACTTTAGGACTAATTGCTTCGATATATGAGTCATCTACTTTTTTAAAATAAGATAGATATTTTTTGGCAGCTGCTTGGCATTCCGCCCAAATCGGCGTTCCTTCTGCGTTTTGCATTTCGTTAATATAACGATCAATTTTTGGTGATTGAATCCCTGCCAAATCATAGCCAACACTCATGTTAAAAATGAAACCATTCGGGTCACCTAGCTCGAACTCTTTACTCAGTAACTTCAAAACGAACCATGCTTTGACGTATTCATCATAAGCTTGGGGAACGCGCAATTCTGTGGACCACTCAACGTTGTAACATTCATCTGCTGCTGCGATACATGGTTTACTCACTGGTAAATCTTCTCCATCCAGTATCTGGACTGTCTTAACTTCAAAAAAACGAGAACCTGTTAAATAGGCCGCAATAATATTTTGTGCTAATTGTGTATGGGGACCTGCTGCTGGACCACAAGGGGTTTCCATTTTTTCTCCAAATAACGAAATCGTTTTTGTAGGATCCGCATGATAAAATTTACGAATGCCAAAAATTGTGCCATCTTGTTGATACTCACTAAAAATCCAATTTAATAAAGCCTCAATTGAGATGGGATGCATAATATCACTCATTAACGTCACTCCTTTTATTTATAATGAAAGCTATTGATTTACTCGTTTCCAGAAAGATTGTGCTTGCGTTTGCGCATCATGCCAAACTTTCTCTTCATCAATTCCTTGAACTTCACGATTACGCATCCGAATTTCTCCATTAATCACCGTGTCAGTGACCATCCCACCATTCATGCCGAATAAAATGTGCATGTTATAATTCTCTTTTGTCATTGGTGTCGGGCCATGATAATCAACAATAATGACGTCTGCTGCTGCATTAGGTTCTAAAACGCCTAGCTTTGTTTTAAAATAGCGATTAGCCATTTGCGGATTATTATCAAACAGCATTGTGGGAATTTCTGCCCAAGCCGCATTTGGATCAGCTAAATGATGTTTGTGGATAACATTTCCTACCTTATAGGATTCCGTCACATCATTCGTATAACCATCTGTGCCAAGACCCATCAAAATACCATACTCATTAAACATGCGCATCGCAGGTGGGCAACCGACCGCATTCCCCATATTCGACTCTGGATTCGTGACCACCATTGTGTCTGTATCTCTTAGTAATTCCATCTCATGAGGTCCAATATGGATGCAATGACCTGCCATTGTCTGTTTTCCTAAAATCCCTAAATCAAATAATCGGTTCACAATCGGCTTCCCATATTTTTTCAAAGAATCATGAACATCGGCTAAATCCTCTGCAATATGAATATGATAACCAATCCCATCTGGCGTATTGGCTGCACATAATTCTAAAGAAGCATCTGATAAAGTAAATGCTGCATGCATACCCATCATCGCTTTTTGCATATCATCATTTCTTAAGGAACTGGCTTTAATAAAGGCGGCATTTTCTTGAACTGCTTCCCGCATTTTCTGCTCACCATCGCGATCAGAAACTTCATAACAAAGGCAGGTTCGAATCCCTAACTCGTCCGCTGCATTAGATAATTGGGTTAAACTCCCTGTAATTTCTCCGTAACTAGCATGATGATCAAAGACAGTTGTAACGCCGTTGCAAATACTATCTAAATAAGCAACCTTACCACTTTGATAAGTGTCTTCTAATGTCAAGGCACGATCAATTCGCCACCATTGATCTACCAAAATATCCATGAAATTTTTAGGATGATAATTCGTTAAACTTAACCCACGTGCAAAGGTACTATAAATATGATTGTGCATGTTAATAAAGCCTGGCATAATCACTCCACCTTTAGCATCAATAAATGTCGCTTCTGGATAAGCTTGTTTTAATTCTTCTGTCGTTCCGACTTGTTTCACAACTTGACCATCAATCGCCACACACCCATTTTCAAAAAAATGATTCTGCGCATCCCGAGTGATTAAACGCCCATTTCCAATTAATAACATGTATTCTCCTCCTATTTTCCAACCTATTCCCCACATGTAGCAAACGCTTACAAATCAATCGCTCAATCATTCACGAATATAGCTTGTCTATCTTTTCTAATCTATATTTCTACGAAAAGTATTTGAAGCGCTTGCATTTTTTTACTAACGAACTCATTAACTTGATTAAAGTATATCACCTTACCTTAAAAAAAACAATGCTACCTAAAAAATATTTTTTAGAATTTTGACAGCCGTTATCTTGTATTATTATTTTTATCATGCTATCATTATTTTTCAGAACAGGTAGTACGCGACATTAAAGGATTTAGCCCTGCCTATTCCATTTAAAAATATTATGTTAAATTTGACACAATCTTATAAAAACTGTTTGTGCCAGGCACATTAGAAAGGAGCTTATTTATGTTATCCGACGAAAAACTTACTTTTTTAACACAAATTGCTAAAGGTTTAGCTGGTCAATTTGGGGAAAACTGCGAAGTCGTTATCCACCAAATCAATGAAGACAATATTAACAATTCTATTGTTTCCATTGAAAATGGTCATGTCTCTTCTCGTCATCTGGGCGATGGACCTTCTCAAGTAGTCTTAGAAGCCTTAAAAAAAGACCCTAGTGAGTTGAATGATCATATTAACTATCTAACCCGTACCCATGATGGTCGTATTTTAAAATCTAGTACAATGTATTTTAAAGATGAGAATGGTCAACTCGATGGTATTTTTGCTATTAACTACGACATCACTACATTGATTGCTGCAGAGTCAAACTTAAAATCTTTGATTTCCACTGCAGAACCTGAAGAAGATAAAGACCCTGATTACATTCCTCAGGATGTTAATGAGTTGTTAGACGATTTAATTCATGAATCAGTCAAATTAGTTGGTAAGCCGGTCCCATTAATGACGAAGGACGATAAAATCAAGTGTATTCAATTTTTAAACAATAAAGGCGCCTTCTTAGTCACTAAATCTGGGGACAAAGTTTCTAACTTCTTCAATATTTCTAAATATACGCTATACAGTTATATTGATGCGAAATAAAAATGGAAATCGATGGACGATTTGTTGTTAAGACAAGTCGTCTATTCTCTTTTTTCCTTCACTATTCTACTTTTTCTAAAAGACTTTTTAAATAATAGTAAGAAAAAGTAAAAGGAATTAATTTTTTATTTTAGTTATGGTATGATAGATTGAGTTTAATTTAAAATAACGAAAAATTAAAGATATAGAAATTGGGGGACAACAAATGGGGATTCGAAGTCATTTAGCAATTGCTGCAGGAAAAACTTCGCAATGGGTTTTACAAACATTTTTTAAAGGCGGCAGTAGCTACCCAGGGAAATTAGCCCTAAAAATCGATCCTAAAATTTTAGATACATTGGCAAAAGACTATGAAATTGTCGTAGTCACTGGAACGAACGGCAAAACATTGACAACTGCTTTAACTGTTAACATTTTACGCCAAGAATTTGATGAGGTATTAACAAATCCAACGGGTGCTAACATGGAGCAAGGAATTGTCTCTACTTTTTTAAATGCCAAGGCGAAAAAAGGACAAAAGAAATTTGCGGTTTTAGAAATTGATGAAGCAAGTTTAAGCCGTGTCACTAAATATATTCAACCAAAATTATTTGTTTTTACGAATATTTTCCGCGACCAAATGGATCGCTATGGCGAAATTTATACGACGTATCGCTTAATTATGGAAGGCGCCGCTGCTGCTCCTGAAGCAACTATTTTGTGCAATGGTGATTCGCCAATTTTTAATTCAAAAGAAACTGTAAATCCTCGCAAATACTATGGATTTAATCATTTACCACCGAAAGAGCAATTGGCTCATTACAATACAGATGGGGTTTTATGTCCAAAATGTAATCATATTCTTCATTATAAAATGATTACGTATGCTAATTTAGGTGATTACTATTGCCCAAATTGTGGCTTCAAACGCCCTGAATTGGATGTACAGTTAACGGAAATGGTCCGGATGGATAACACATCTGCTGATTTTGTGATTGATGGCGAAGAATACGGCATTGCTGTTGGTGGGATGTATAATGTTTATAATGCGCTAGCGGCCACAGCGGTAGCAGAATATTATCAGGTGGCACCAGATAAAATCCGAGCAGGCTTAGCTTATGATGAAAAAGTTTTTGGGCGTCAAGAAACTATTAAAGTTGGCGATAAAGAATGTACGTTAGTTTTAGTAAAAAATCCCGTTGGTTTAAATCAGGTCATTCATATGATGGGCTTAGCCCCTTACTCTTTCTCGCTGGTTTCATTATTAAATGCTAATTATGCAGATGGAATTGATGTCAGTTGGATTTGGGATGGTAATCATGAAGCCTTTGCTGATATGGACATTCCAAAAGTAATTGCTGGCGGTGATCGCCATGAAGATATGGCCTTGCGTTTAAAAGTTGCGGGTATTCCTGAAGAAAAATTACTAGAAATTGCTGATTTAGAGCAAGTAATTTCAGAAATTAAAACGTTGCCGACAGATCATGTCTATATTTTGGCAACCTATACTGCTGTTTTGCAATTAAGAAAATCATTAACAGCCCAAGGGTATATTCAAGGGGGAATGAATGGTGTCTAAAGAATTAGTCGTTTGTCATTTATATGGCAACTTATTAAATACTTACGGAGATAACGGAAATTTATTGATGCTTAAATATTTAACCGAAAAAATGGGCGTTACCTTCCGATCAGAAATTATCAGTATCTACGAACCGTTTGATCCCGAAAAATATGATTTAGTCTTTGTTGGTGGCGGTCAAGACTTCGAGCAACTGATCATCTCAGAAGACATTCAGAATAAAAAAGAAGCTTTGACTTCTTATATTGAAAATGACGGCGTCTTGTTAGCTATCTGTGGTGGTTATCAACTTCTAGGACATTACTATGTCGGCGCACAAGGCGAAAAAATTAAAGGAATCGGTGCATTAGATCATTACACTTTGAGCCAAGACAACAATCGTTTCATTGGTGATATCGAAATTTATAATGAAGAATTCGATGAAACGTATTATGGTTTTGAGAATCATAATGGCATGACTTTTTTAGGCGAAGGTGAACGACCTTTAGGAACAGTCAAACAAGGCAAAGGCAATAACGGTCAAGATAATGGCGAAGGCGTTGTCTACAAAAATGTGTTTGGCTCCTACTTCCACGGTCCAATCTTAGCACGCAACAAAAATCTAGGGATTCGGTTAATTCGGACCGCTTTAGAGAAAAAATATGGTGAACCGATCGCTATTCCTGAAACGCTTTATAAATAAAAGAAGAATCTAGTTCCTACATATAGGGCTAGATTCTTTTTCATTTCTCCGACAACTATTTACATCTTTACAAAATATAGTAAGATAAAGAGGTGCATTTAAAATCGAGAATTTCTCGGACTGGTTCGGAAACTTCCCAGAATAAAAAACTAAGTATCTCTCAATACTAACTCAAGTCATAGCTTTTTTAACAAGAGTTATCATTTGCAGTTAACGAAAAAGGAGGATTGGAAAAAATGCAAAAAGTAATTATTGATTGTGATCCCGGAATTGATGACACGCTTGCTCTCTTGTACGCACTTGCTTCACCAGAGCTAGATGTCCAAGCGATTACAGTTGTTTGCGGAAATGTCCCTGTGGAGATTGGCGTGGAAAATGTTTTTAAATGTTTGGAAAAAGTTAATCGCTTAGATATTCCTGTCTACCAAGGGGCTGCTAGCCCTTTAAAACGGCCATTTGTTAGTGCGCAAGATACACATGGCATGGATGGTTTAGGTGAAACATATTTCCCCAGAACTAGCAAAATCCAAGCACAAGCGCTTTCCGCTGCTGACTATTTAGCACAAACCTTTCAACAAGCTACCGATTGCTCAATCATTGCCCTTGGTCCTTTAACAAATATTGCTTTGGCTTTAAAAAAAGAACCTCTTCTGGGGCGAAATCTTCAACGTTTTGTCTCAATGGGTGGTACCTTTAAAAGCCACGGCAATTGCTCTCCTGTTGCAGAATTTAATTATTGGTGTGATCCTGATGCAGCAGCTTGGGTTTTTGAGAAATTAGGTGCAAAAATCGAAATGGTCGGCTTAGATGTCACACGAGAAATTGTTTTTACACCAACAATTCTCAATTATTGTCAACGACTCAACCCCAAAATGGGGAATTACCTCGCTGAGATTACTCAATTTTATTTTGATTTTCATTGGAAATATGAACGTATTTTAGGGTGTGTTATCAACGATCCCTTAGCGGTTGCTTATTTTATTGATCCTGCGCTCTGCCAAGGCTTTTCCAGTTACGGACAAATTGTTCCTGACGGCATTGCTATGGGGCAATCAATGATCGATCAGTATCATTTCCAGCAGCAACCAGCTAATTGTCATGTCTTGACTACGGTTGATAGTCAACAGTTTTTCGTGAAGTTTCTATCCATTCTTTTAAATGTACAAATAGATGAGATCGAAAGAGATTTCAAAAATTTAAGGATGGGACAACCATGAAAAAAATAACACCACGAATCATTACAATTATCGCTTTTAGTGTTGCTTTAAATTACCTTGGCAGTACCATTGCGTTACTCCTTCGTTTACCAATTTATCTTGATAGCGTGGGAACTATTTTTACAGGTGCGTTATTAGGCCCACTCTTTGGTGCACTGACAGGTATTTTAACAAGTCTAGTAACTGGATTGACAACGGATATCTTTTCTCTGTATTATTCACCTGTCCAACTCTGCACAGGAATTTTAGCAGGTTTGCTCCTTCATCAGCAGTTAAAAGTAACCAAATTACCATTTAAAACGTTGTGGTTAACGATACCAGGAACAGTGATTTCTTCCTTGATTACAGTTTGTTTATTTGGTGGAATTACTTCTGCTGGCTCCAGCATAATTGTCCAATTTTTATATGGTTTAGGCTTCAATCAGCTAGCAAGCGTCCTGTTGGTTCAATTGATAACAGATTACGGGGATCGTCTGCTATCAGTCATTATCGTCACAGCTGTTATTGCTGCCTTACCTAAACGTTCTTTTATAACAAAATAAACTGTTTTAATGCCAAAAAATGAGGAAATCATCTGTTGATGATCTCCTCTTTTTTTAGCGACTACCAGGTTCTGAAGCTATAATCGTTAGATCACCTTCAAAACGCCAGCTCGGAATATCTGTTGGAAAGATAAAGCTATCACCTTTTTTCAAATCAAAAGTAGCCACATCTGCTTTTGCAGCATCTTCTGTAATCAATCGACCCACACCTTCAATAACTGTTGCTAATGTATAAGGTGCTTGTTTTTTGACTTTTAGAATCCCACTGACACGCCACTCATAGACATTAAAGAAATCTGTTTTTACATAAGTAACAATGCTTGATTGTCCTTGATTTTCTTGTTGAATAGAGAGGTCAGGATCCTTTGCCGGAACGGTTGTCACATCAATGGATTGTTGAATATGCAATTCCCGGGTCTTTCCTTGATCATCTGTTCGATCATAATCATAAACCCGATACGTAGTATCACTGCTTTGTTGCGTTTCTAAAATTAAAATACCCGAGCCGATGGCATGAATAGTGCCGCTTGGTACATAATAAAAATCGCCTTTTTTCACTGGTACTTTTCTTAAAAGATCGTCCCAACGACCTTCTTCAATCATTTCTGCAAGTTCTTCTTTTGTTTTCGCGTGATGTCCATAAATGATTTCAGCGCCAGGTTCTGCATCAATAATATACCAACATTCAGTTTTGCCTAGCTCGCCTTCATGTTTTTGGCCATATGCATCATCGGGATGAACTTGCACGGATAAATCATCTTCAGCATCTAAAATTTTCGTTAATAATGGAAAGACAGCGCCACCTGCATGGCCGAATAACTCTTGATGGTCTGCCCACAATTCATCTAATTTTTTTCCTTTAAATTCGCCATTTAAAACAGTACTAACGCCATGTGGATGTGCACTGATTGCCCAATCTTCACCAATTTTATCGCTCGGTAAATCGAAACCAAATAGCGTGTGTAGACGATTGCCGCCCCAAATTTTTTCTTGAAAAACAGGTTGTAAAAATAATGGTTCTTGCATTGACTGTGACCTCCCAAATTGAATTCGCTCTCATTATATCACTAAAAACTAGTCATTTCATCTGAAACTGATGATTTCTCTTTTAAATAGGTTGCCAACAACTGATCTCTTTCTTCGATATAAGTGTTCCGGTGGTCCTCTGGATGGACTCGATTAGATAAAAAGATAAACGCTGATTGTCGTTGCACATCAATTAGCAAAAAAGTGCCTGTATAGCCTGTATGGAATAATAATGGCCGTTGCGTAGCTACATCATATTTAAAATCCCAGCCTAGAGAACGTGGTTTATCTGCAGCTGGCACTTGGTTAACTAGTAACAAATCAATTGTCTCTTTTTTCAAGAATTGGTGATTGTGATAACTGCCTCGATTTAAATACATTCGAACAAATTTTGTTAAATCATAGACATTGCTAAACAAGCCAGCATTCCCTGCATGTTCCCGTAAAACGAATGCCTTAGGATCATGGGTTGCACCTCGAATCACCCCTCTTTGTTCATGTAATTCTGTTGGCACACAGTTTAAAGGATTCTTTGGTAGAAACGTACTTTCGTTCATCCCTAAAGGAAGCAATACTCGCTCAGATAAAATTTCTATCATTGATTGTTGGAACATTTCTTCTAACATAAAGCCTAATAAAATAGTCCCTGCATCTGTATAGACGACTTTTTTACCTATTGCTTTGCCTGCGTGAAATGAATGATTGTAGGCGTCTTTTAATTCTTGGGCATTCAGCTGATCACGATTAGGAATATAGCCTTGTAAATCTGCCGTATGTGTCAACAAATGCCGGATTGTAATATTAGAATCTTGAAAAGAGGGATAATAAGTTTGTAATGATTGATCTAGAATAATTTTTCCTTCTTCCACTAATTGCAAAATAACGGTGGTGGTGCCGACTACTTTGGTTAAAGAAGCCACATCAAACAGCATGGCCGAGGTTAATTGTTCTTTGGTGGGTTTTACTTGTGCCAGTCCCCAACAATTGCTCTCCTCTTTTTCACCTTCAATGAAACAAAAACTAGCCCCCGAAAAAACACCTTTTTTCATCATTTTTTGAATTTTCCACTTTGTTTTTTCGTACATTTTTTCACCTTACCTTCTATTTTTAATATTAAAGGAAAAGTCTAGAATAAGTTCCGAACAAAAGTAGCGTTAAACTTTTATTCCGACTTTATTCCAGACTTGCTAAAACAAGCTTATTTTGTCTGTCTAAGCGTTTATTTTAAGACAAACCACCATTCCAAGCCAATTGGATCAAACACAGTGACAATCGCTTTTTTCTGGTCAATAAAGAACTCTTGATTTTTTGCCGTTAATTGTTGCTCCATTGCTAAAATATGTTCTTGATCAGAGAGCTTAATGGTAAAGAAATCTAAACCTAAGTGTGGATCAGGTAATTGATCCACTTCACTTGTTTCAGGTTTTTGGAATCCAATAGTTGCTTTGCCATCTTCTAAAACAAATTGATCTTTTTCATTGCGTTTTAAACCCAGAACTTCCTCATAGTATGCTTTTATTTCTTTTTGATTGTTTGTTTTTAATTGCACATGCGCTAAATATGACCCAGCGGCTAACCCTTGATGTGGCTCTAAGTCCTCACTGATAAGATCTTTAAGCACAATTGGTTGCTTTTCAGAAGTCGAATTTGCTGTTGCTTCATCGTGAAAAATCTCAAATTGATTGCCTTCAAGATCAGTAATGAACATGCTTTGACGTGTGCCAATTTGGAAACTTTCATCAATTGGGTAGTCTTGTTCAAGCACTCGTTGAGCAATTTGTAAAAATTCTTTTTCCGTAGGAACTTTAATTGAAAAATAAGCCATTTGTTTTTCTTCATTATGAAAATCTTCGGCTTTTCTAGTTTCTTCTAAAATTAATAATTGCGTTCCTGCTTCACGTGTACCCCAGATAGACAGGTTATTTTCTTCTGACTTTAAAACAAAACCCATTACTTTTTTATAAAAGTCGACCATTTCGCCAACTTTTTTCGCACGAATGGCAATTGTTTTTAATGTCGCAGCTTTTTCTAATTGAAATTCAGTCATTTTTTCTGTTACCTCCATTTTCTTCTCTCCCATTTTATACATCTCTTGCTATTTCATCAAGTAATATCCTGTTTTTCTCAAAAGAAAATAGAAATTTTTCAATTTCGCTAACTTTTTGTTAAAAAAATAAGTCTTCAGGAACCAGTCTTTACGACTATGGCTCCTGAAGCCTCATCATGAATTACTATTTTTTTGCTTCGCCTTTTAGGCTACTTCCTCAGAAAACTGACTGTTATATAAATCAGCATAAAAACCGTTTTTCGCCATTAATTCATCGTGGGTTCCTGTTTCTACAATTGAACCTTCTGCCATAACGATAATCGTATCGGCATCACGGATAGTCGACAAGCGATGAGCAACTACAAAGCTGGTCCGATTTTCCAATAAACGATTCATTGCTGCTTGAATCAGTATTTCTGTTCGAGTGTCCACACTTGAGGTGGCTTCATCCAAAATTAAAACGTCTGGATTTGCTAAGAATGCTCGAGCAATTGTAATTAATTGTCGTTGACCTTGAGAAATATTGCTGGCTTCTTCATTTAGAATCGTTTGATAGCCTTCTGGTAATTTTCTGACAAAATCATCCACATGGGCTGCTTTCGCCGCACGGATCACTTCTTCTTCGCTCGCTTGCTCATTACCATAATGAATATTGTCATAGATACTTCCAGTGAACAACCAAGTATCTTGAAGAACCATTGAAAAGTGTGCTCGCAACTCTTCGCGAGATAAATCGCGCGTATCTACGCCATCATATTTGATGCTGCCGCTACTAATATCATAGAAGCGTTCCAATAAGTTAATTAGGGTTGTTTTCCCAGCACCTGTTGGGCCCACGATTGCGACCATTTCCCCAGGTTTAACATTTAAATTGAAATCTTTCATTAATAATTTCTCTGGTGAATAGCCAAAAGCAACATGTTCAAAAGAAACACGATAAGGACTATCTGTTTCCACTGGTATGCCAGAAGGTTCATCCACCATTTCTTCTTCATCTAATACTTCAAAGACACGTTCTGCCGAAGCCACCGTAGCTTGGATTGTATTCATTAAATTAGCGATTTGAGTAATCGGTTGTGAAAATTGATTGGTATATTGAAGAAATGCTTGGACATCCCCTAAATCCATCATACCATTCGCTACTTTTACGCCACCAAGGACTGCAACAAACACATAGCCTAGATTTTTGATAAAGTTCATTAAAGGCATAATGATCGCTGAAATAAATTGTGCTTTGCGACCAGCATGATATAATTTTTCATTTTCTTTTTCAAATACTTCTTGATCACTTTCTTCGTGGTTGAAACTTTTTACTACTACGTGACCACCGTAGGTTTCTTCGACTTGGTTATTCAATAATCCTAAGCTTTTTTGTTGAGCCGCAAAATGTTTTTGCGAGCGAGGCGCCACAACCATCACAACAATTAAACTTAATGGCACTGTTGCTAAGGCAATTAGTGTTAACTGCCAGCTAATGGTCAGCATCATCCAAAGTACGCCCACAAATGTCACGATACTGGTAATTAATTGGGTTAAGTTTTGTTGTAAAGTACTCGCAATATTATCCATGTCGTTAATTGCCCGCGACATGATGTCCCCATTACTATGAGTATCATAATAGGAAATTGGAACTTTGTTCATTTTCGCTTCTAATTCTTGACGTAATTCATAAACTGTTCGCTGTGAAACACGTGTCATAATTACTTGCTGCAAGAAATTAAAGACAGCAGAAATAAGGTACATGGCAATAACAATTAATAAAATTTGACCGATTTTGTCAAAATCAATTGGAAAAGATGTTATTTTTAAGCCTTGTTTCATTTCAGCAGCGCCTTTCATGACGCCTTTAAAAATTTCAGTTGTTGCCTGTCCTAATACTTTTGGTGTTTGAATTTGGAAAACGACGGCTGCGATTGCTAACACTAAGACAGCAATAATTGACAGCATTCGTTTAGACATGTACCGAAATAAACGTTTCACTGTTTTCCAGAAATTTTTTGGTTTTGGCCCTTTTGCGCCAATGTTGCGTCCTGGTCCACCGCCCATTGGTCCGCCTTTTGGTCGACTACTCATGCAAGGTCCTCCTCTCTCAATTGAGAATGTACAATTTCTTGATACGTTTGGTTATTCGCTAATAACTCTTCATGCGTTCCTTTACCAACTAATTTTCCTTCGTCTAATACTAAAATTGTCGATGCTTCCATAACCGTACTTACACGTTGGGCCACTAAAACGACAATTGCATCCGTCATCTGCTCTTTTAAGGCTTTTCTTAAATTAGCATCTGTTTTGAAATCCAATGCAGAAAAGGAATCATCAAAAACATAGACATCTGCTGGTTTTACTAAAGCACGAGCAATAGCCAACCGCTGGCGTTGTCCGCCAGAAAAATTACCGCCGCCTTGTTCGACATGACTATCCAAACCTTCTGCCAATTCTGAAACAAACGCCTTCGCCTGCGCGATTTCTAAGGCTTGCCAAATTTCTTCATCGGTCGCATTTGGGGCGCCGTATTGCATATTTTCACGAATCGTTCCTGTAAATAAAACAGCCTTTTGCGGTACAAAGCCAATCATTTCTCGTAAATTATGCTGTGACGTATCTTTAATGTTTTTACCATTTAGCAAAATCTTGCCAGATTCAACATCATAAAAACGTGGTAAAAGATTAACTAGCGTTGTTTTCCCAGAACCTGTCCCACCAATAATTGCGACCGTCTCCCCAGATTTTGCTGAAAAATCTATATCTTCCAGTGCTAAGTTTTCAGCATGCTGGTAACGATAATTAACATGTTCAAACGCCAATGTTGCTTTGTCGCCTTTTAGAGAGAGTAGTTCTGGATTGGGTACATCTTTGATTTCTGAATCAGTATTTAGCACCTCATTAATCCGATCAGCAGAAGCTTGCGCCCGCGGTACCATGACAAAAATCATAGATAACATCATGAAACTCATCAGAATTTGCATGGCATAAGTCATAAAGGCAATTAAGTTTCCTACTTCTAGTTGCATTTCCGCAATATAATGACCGCCAAACCAGGTGATTGCAATATTGGTACCACTCATAATGAGTGTCATTAAAGGAATCATCAAAGCGACAATCGTATTCACTTTAATCGCCGTTTGTGTATAATCCTTATTGGCTTCATCAAAACGTTGTTCTTCATAGTTTGCTTTGCCAAAGGCCCGAATCACACGAACTCCTGTCAGTCCTTCACGAAAAACTAAATTTAAACGGTCGGTTTTCTTTTGCATGCTCTTAAATAACGGAACCGCTAAAAACATGATACCGCCCACTAAAACAGCCATAATTGGTAAAACATATAGAAAAATTTTTGTCAATTGTGGGTCCTTGTTATACGCCATAAAACTTGCACCAATTAACGTTAACGGTGCATTAATCATTAAACGTAAAAACATTTGCATAACCATTTGAATCTGATTGACATCATTGGTTGTTCGTGTAATTAGCGAAGCTGTCCCGAATTTGTCAAATTCATTATTAGAAAAATTTTCAACTTTTCGATAAATATCAGTCCGTAATTTTTTACCTAAACTTTGTGATTCTTTGGTGGCAAAAAAGGTATTTCCAATAGAAGCGACAATGCTAATCAAAGAAAAGCCTAACATGACAACTCCTGTACTCCAAATATAGTTAATATCTCCTTTAGCGACACCGTCATTAATGATATTAGATGTTAATGTGGGCAGATATAAATCTGCGATAATTTGTACGATCATAAATACAACCGCTGCAAAGACCGACCATAACGACATCCGTTTGACTAGTTTAATCAACTAACTTCTCCTCCTTTTTGCTACTTATAAGCGCCATTTTTCAACCAATTTAATTTCATTTTTAATTGTTTGACTGCTTCAGTTGAATCATAGGCGGTATTTTCTCTTTGTTGACGATACCCGTCAACAATTGTTGAGAAAACGGCATGCATCGCCGTCTGCATGAACCATGTGAATTCTTTTGGCGTTTCAATGGTTAATTTCGAACGATCGATTATTTGATAAAGATGTTCTGCATAGGCAGCATGGCCTTTTCTTCCTCTATGCTTATGACAGTGCTGTTTCCTATTTTTTTCCTCTTCCCCAGTCGCTAAATTATCTGTCACCCGACGTGAAGCACGATAGTCCATGTTGACAAATAAATTCCGATAGAAAGAAGCATTCTCTCCAGTTAGCACTTCGACAATCATCTTGGAGAAATAGACATCCATGGCTTCGATTAAATCGCCATCTTCTGCAATAATTTGTTTCTCTAAATCTCGTTCACTATTTTTTCTTAATGTCGCAAAGTAATAAAAATACAAATCTTCTTTGTTCTCAAAATATTGATAAAAGCTACCGCGCGGAATTCCCGCTAATTTAACAATATTTGCAATTGACGCTTCTTGTAAAGAATGTCGTGAAAATTCAATTTGCGCAGCATCTAATAAGCGTTGTTGCTTTTCTTCTGGCAAATGAAAAAACGTATTCGTAGGCATATTTGTGTTCCTCCCTTTTATGACACATTGTCATATGACACCATGTCATTATAGCACTCTCTATTCAGAATGCAAGTTTTTTACAAAAAAAATCAAGCACCTAGCAAGACAAAATTGATGTTAGATTCTGTCTCACCAGTTGCTTGATTAATAATAGTGTTTGATGCATTCTTGTAACAAGCCAGCGACCTCTTTTATAGGTCCATTGGCATCTATTCGTTGATAATTAGGATATTGTTCCAATTGGTTTTTGATAAGAATTTCTTGATCATAAAGGTTTAAACGTTCTTCAATAATTTTAGGATCAGATTCTCGTTGTTTTAAACGTTGATAAATATTTTCTTTTGAAACGTCAAAAAAAACTGGAATGACGGACTCGCCGAAACGCTCAAAGACCGCTTGAAAGCCTGGAAAAGTTAACGCATTATAGGCTGGATGCTCTTTCGTTGTTTCAACGATGGCAGCTACACCGACACCGTAATAGTTTCCATGGTAAAAATCATACTCCACTAACTGATTGGTTTCAATCAAGGTTTGAAAACTTGCTTTTGTTTCAAAATAGTAATCCACACCATCCACTTCATCCAATCGTTTTTTCCTCGTAGTATGCGAGATAACTTTATAGTTTTTCGGAAAAACCTTACTTGTAATTGCGGTCTTGCCAGAACCACTCGGACCCATAATAACAAAAAATGGATGTTGTAATTGCTTAATCATTAGAAACGCTCCTCTCAGTTGTTTCTATTATAACGTATTGTGCACTATTTTGAAAAATTGACAAAAAAGAGCTTGGGCCAAAAATCACTTTAGATTTTTGGTCCAAGCTTAAAAATTAATAAACGGCGGGAACAGAAGCAACAACCTACTACGCTTATCTTGTTTTGTTTAATTACAATAACTAGTCTAAGTTTTGTCCATTAGTTTCAATAACTTGTTTGTACCAATTAAACGATTTTTTTTCATAACGGTTTTTAGTACCATTTCCTTCATCGTCTAAATCAACGTAAATAAACCCATACCGTTTACTCATTTCACCTGTGGAAGCACTGACTAAATCAATACAGCCCCACGGCGTATAGCCCATTAAATCGACGCCGTCTGCAACTGCTTCTGCCATTGCTTCAATATGACGACGTAAATAATCAATCCGATAGTCGTCTGCCACATAGAAATTTTCGTCTACTTTATCAATTGCACCTAAGCCGTTTTCCACAATAAATAAAGGTTTTTGATAACGATTATATAATTCATTTAGGGCGATTCGTAAGCCTTCGGGATCAATTTGCCAACCCCATTCACTTGCTTCTAAGAAGGGATTTTTAACGCCGCCTAAAAGATTCCCATTTGCTGTATCGTTGGTAGTACCAGTAACATCGACAGCAGTCGACATATAATAACTAAAGCCAATGTAATCCACTGGGTATTCTTTTAATAATTCTAAATCTCCTTCTTCAATAACTAAGTCTTTCACAGCATATTTTTGATACATGCGTTCTGCGTATGCTGGATATTCACCACGAACTTGAACATCTGTACAATAATAATTAAACTCTTGGTTTTCAATCATTGTAGCAACTTGATTGACTGGATTCGAATCAATGCCATACGTTGTTGCATAAATAATCATACATCCAATTTGTAATTCTGGATTTAATTCATGGCCAATTTTTACAGCTTTACTACTTGCAACAAATTGATTATGCCAGGCTTGGAAAATGTTTTGATAATCATTGGCTCCATTGCTTTTCACCAATCCTTGACTAAGTGCTGGGAAATGAAAAGCTGAATTAATTTCATTGAATGTCATCCAATAGTTAACTTTTTGGTGGTAACGTGTTAAAACAGTTTCCGCAAAACGTTCATAAAAGTCAACTAATTGACGATTTTTCCACCCGCCGTATTCTTTCGCTAAATGCAGTGGCATTTCATAATGAGAAATCGTAATTACTGGTTCAATGTTATAGCTTAAACATTCAT
Organism: Enterococcus sp. AZ119; assembly: GCF_050546175.1. NCBI lineage: Bacteria > Bacillati > Bacillota > Bacilli > Lactobacillales > Enterococcaceae > Enterococcus > Enterococcus sp. AZ119. Next base: position 2,110,376 of record NZ_CP172951.1, read on the forward strand.
CGATAACCGCATCATAAAATTTCAAGCCGGCTTCATTCGGTTGTGTTTCATCTCCTTTTGGAAAAATACGCGACCACGCAATTGAAAAGCGATAACATTTGAAGCCCATTTTAGCAAACAACGCAATGTCCTCTTTAAAGCGATCATAGTGATCAATTCCTGTATGATTAGGGTAGCGATATTTCGTTTCGTCAATCGTCCAATCAAACGCTTCATCTCCTAAAATAGCGAAACGTTGTTTTCCTCCCGGCATCGCATCTGCCACAGATAACCCTTTACCATCGGCTAAGTAAGCCCCTTCTAATTGATTGGCTGCGGTCGCACCGCCCCATAAAAATCCTTTTGGAAATTTTGTCGTTGTTGTCATACTTGTTCCTCCTCCAATTGTCTTTTATTTAATAATGGCTAAAAAGTCTTCACCATGTAACACGTCTGTTTGGTTCATATCCAAAACATCTAAATAATCATTCGTATTCGTTACCACAATCGGTGTAACTACTGGATAACCAGCTTCTTTAATGGCAGCAATATCAAAAGTAACCAGCAAATCTCCTTTTTTAACAGAATCACCTTGTTTCACTGATAATTCAAAGCCTTTACCATCTAATTCGACCGTATCCATGCCAATATGCATTAATAATTCAACGCCCTCTGTTGTCGTCAAGCCAACAGCATGTCCTGTCGGAAATAATGTGGTGATTTCACCATCTGCGGGTGCATACAGTTTGCCTTCAGTCGGCTCAATTGCAACACCTTTTCCTAAAGCACCTGAAGCAAAAACAGGGTCTTGTACTTTTTCTAGCGGTAAAATTTCACCTTGAAGTGGACTTGCTAAAATAATTTTGTCTTCTTGATTCGTTTTTACAGGTGCCACCACCTTATCAGTTGCTGTTTTTTCAGTTGCTGTTTCTGGATTAGGTTGATCTTCAAAACGTAAGACAAACGTTAAGACAAACGCAATGATAAAAGCAATTCCAGCACCAATTGCACCAGTAATCATCGGTGCAGTATCTTTTGTCTCTGCAGGAATAAACCCAGGTAAGCTCAACATACTAACCAAGCCAAACGTAAAGTTTTTCACGTGATTCATAGCCACAAATGCACCACCGATACCGCCACCAATACAAGCTGCAATAAATGGTTTTTTCAATGGTAAAGTCACGCCATATACAGTTGGTTCAGTAATTCCAAAAATAGTCGTAATACTTGAAGACAAAGCCAAACCTTTTAGTTTCACATTTTTTGTTAGGAAAAAGACAGCTAAAGCAGCCCCGCCTTGTGCAATAACGGCTGGTAATAACATTGGTACCATCGTATCACCACCTTGTGTTAAGTTTAACATCATAATTGGTACAAAGCCCCAATGCATACCAAACATTACCAAGACTTGCCACAACGAACCCATTAATAACCCTGCGATAATTGGACTAAAAGCGTAAATTGCGTTGTATCCTTGTCCCAACCAATCGCCGATGACCGTCCCAATAGGACCAATAGCTAAGAAGGTAACAGGTGCCATAATAAGGAACACAGCTAACGGAACGCAGATAATTTGTAGAAAACTCGGAATTACTTTTTTGAAGAAACGTTCCACATAACTTTGTGCAAAAACAGCCAAAATAATTGGTAAAACCGAAGAAGTATAGCCACTTGGCCCAATAATCACTGGAAGACCAGCAAAGCTAATTGTTTTGCCTGCTAAAGCAGTAATGCTGGGATGAACTAAGGCCATCGCCAAAGCAACCGCTAAAAAGGGATTAGTATTGAATTTTTTAGCAGCCGTAAACGCTAACATAATTGGTAAGAAAGTAAATAAACCATCTGCAATCGAAAAGAGAACAAGATATACGCCTGAAGTGTCAGCCAACCAGCCCATAGTTACAGCCAATGTTAAGAAGCCTTTTAGAACCCCAGCGCCGGCCATTGCACCTAAAAACGGTGTAAAAATAGAAGAAATAATATCAATTAAACGGTTAAAGATATTTCCGCCACTTTCTTTTTCTCTATTATCAGAATCATTACCTAGTCCACTGTTGGCCATCAAATCCTTATAGACATCACTAACGTGACTGCCAATAACCACTTGATATTGTCCTGCACTTTGAACTACCTGAATAACATCTGGGTCAGCATTCAATGCAGCTGTATCTGCTTTATTTTCATCTTTTAATTTAAAACGTAAGCGCGTAGCACAGTGAACAACACTATTAACGTTGCCTTCGCCCCCAACAGCTTTTAACACACGTGCTGCAATTTCTTGATTTTTACTCATCTCTAGATCCTCATTTCCATTAATTTTTAATATCAAAAAAACCTACATTGAAAAAGAGCCAGATCCTTCTCTTCACAGCTGCGCAGTCTGCGAAAATCGTTATCGGTTTTTTCAATCTAGGTTTTGCCTGCATTATCAGTAACAATCCGCGATTATTGGTTGTTATGCTTTTTTATCATTGACCACTCTTTGGATATGAATGGTTAAATAAATCATTTCCGCTTGATCAATTGGTCGATCATAGCTTTTTAATAAATACTCATTAATACGTTGGACCGCTTGAAACGCCTTAGGATACTTTCCTTGGACCAATGCAAAAAGAAATTCGTCCTCCTCATCATGCGCTTCTTGTTTTAAATAACGTTGCGCAAAATATTGAAGATGTGTAACAATTCGTTGATAGTTCAATGAATCTTCATCAAACACCTGTCCAAAGTAGCGACTAATAATCGTTAAAATATCACGAACCATCTTGGTTGCTTCCATGGTAACTTCCATATTGCCATTTCCTTGTTCAGCATTCACAATATGAAAAGCAATGAAGCCCGCTTCATTTTCTGAAAATTGAACCCCTAGCTTTTCAGCAATAATCGCTAATGCTTGCTTTGCGATTTCAAATTCTTTAGGATAAAATTTGCGTGTTTCGAATACAAGAGGATTCGGAATATCAATTCCTTCTTTGGCTCGAAGTAACGCATAGTGAATATGATCCGTTAAAGTTAAATAAATATTTGATGAAAGCTCAATCGCTAGCGTTGTTTCTGCTAAATCAACGATTTGTTTGACGACTTCTACTTCTTTGGTGGGGACGTCTTCAAACAGCTGCTGGAATTGCCCTGCCATAGCGGAGTCCTTTAACACGAATTCCTTTTCAACATAATCTGGATTGATCGTGTCTCCAATCTTCTTTTGAAAGGCTAAGCCGCGTCCCATATAAACAATTTCTTCGCCTTGCTCATTTCTTGAAAGCACGACATTATTATTTAAAACTTTTTCAATCCTCATGATGAATGCAACCTCACTTTTTTATAAAAAAAGCCCAGAATCCCTCCACTGATTGTGTTAATGGAAGACTCTGGTTTTGCCTGCAAAGCAGTAACAATCCTTATTTACAAAGTAATAATAGCATGCTTTTTTTTAATATGCAAGCCTTTCCAAAAAAATATTTTTATTTATTTTTTACACTTTTGATCCATTTTAAAAAAAGTTTACTAAAAGTAAAAAAAAGACTTGCTTTCTCTTACTTTTTATTAGTAAAATAGAGATGTTGAATTTTTAAACTATTTATTTTAAGGAGATTACACAATGTCAAAATTATTAGTTGTTAAAGCACATCCATTAACAAAAGAAGAATCACGCTCAGTTCGTGCGTTAGAAACATTTTTAGCTTCATACCGTGAAACAAATCCATCAGACGAAATCGAAATTTTAGATGTTTATGCACCAGAAACAAACATGCCGGAAATCGATGAAGAATTATTATCTGCTTGGGGTGCACTTCGCGCTGGCGCAGCGTTTGAAACATTAAGCGAAAACCAACAACAAAAAGTGGCTCGTTTTAATGAATTAACTGATCAATTTTTATCTGCAGACAAAGTAGTAATTGCTAATCCAATGTGGAACTTAAACGTACCGACACGCTTAAAAGCTTGGGTAGATACAATCAACGTTGCTGGAAAAACATTCCAATATACTGCAGAAGGACCAAAACCTCTAACAAGTGGTAAAAAAGCCTTACACATCCAATCAAATGGCGGCTTCTACGAAGGAAAAGATTTTGCTTCTCAATACATTAAAGCGATTCTAAACTTTATTGGTGTTGAGCAAGTCGACGGATTATTCATCGAAGGAATCGATCATTTCCCTGATCGCGCGGAAGAACTTTTAAATACTGCCATGACCAAAGCAACTGAATACGGTAAAACATTCTAAATTTTCCGAGTGATTTACATCAAAAAGAGACAAGCAGTTCGTTCACTGCTTGTCTCTTTTGTTACGTAGATTCTTGTTGATCTGGCTTATCTTCATCATACAAACCGGAAACAATTTGGTACCACTCAAAAATGTGTGTAATTATCACCTTAGCTGCGGCATAAACAGGAATTCCTAAAATCACCCCGACAATCCCAAATAGTTTACCAGACGTTAATAAAACAACCAAAATGGTGACTGGATGAATGGATAACTGACTGCCTAGGACAAGTGGTGAAATAAACCGACCTTCGACCGTTTGCTCAATGGCAAAAACAATCAAGACTTTAATTAACAAAGCTGGCCCACTGACAATTCCTAAAAAGACTGCTGGAATCATGGCTAAAAATGACCCTAAATAAGGGATTAAATTTAAAAAGCCTGCTGCAATACCTAAAGTGACTGCATAATCTAAGCCAATGACAGAAAAACCAATCATAAACATAATTGCCACTGCGAAAGCGACAGTTAACTGTCCTCTAATATAAGAAGAGACTTGATCATTGACTTCTGCAAGAACTTTTAAGGTTGGTTTACGCATCTTCACTGGTAAAAACTTCATTAAATATGGCGCTAAGTTTTTGCCATCTTTCAGTAAATAAAATAGAATAAACGGCATCGTAATGATGGCGACAAAGATCGTAGCCACCGCCCCAAAGAAATTACCAATTCCTTGTACTGTGAACGTTGAGACGTTTTTAATGATGGTACCTAACGAACTGACAACTTTATCGCCTGCCGCTTCAAGTTGTTCTCTAAATTGCGCAAAAAGTGGATCACTTAATATTTCCTGCGATTTTTGATCAATTGTATCAATATATTGAGGAAAATGATTCACAAAGCTGACAGATTGCTCACGAATTTTAGGAACGATTACAATACCACCCCAAATGAGTAGTGCCACAATTAAAATAAATAGGCCGATAATACTCCAGACACGCGAGATTTGTTTTTTCTCTAAATAATCGACAATCGGATTTAATAAATAATATAAAATCCCCGCCATAATTACTGGTAAGCCGACAACGCCAAAAAACTGCCAGACGGGCTTAAATAAATAAGAAACTTTCGTAAAAGTTAGAATAATTAACAGCACCAATAAGACAATCAGTAAGGCTGTTACTACTTGATTATTTAAAAACCAACGCCAAAACCAAGACAGGCGTTTATCAGTCGTTTGTTTTTTATCCATTGATTCACGCTCCATTTACTAAATAATCAATTGTTGTTCCAATGGTTATCTTTGGTAACTGATGGGGCGTTAAATAAACACCATTTCGGATAACATCATCCTCATCGGTTGGTGCATCAGCAAAGATTAAAGTGCTGTGAGCGATACTTTGCAAGTTACTATTGGCAAAAGAACCCACTTTTGTGATTGTATAGTTTGTATCGCCAATTTTCAGATGATCTCCTTCTGCCAAGGTAACTTGGTCTTTTTCTGGGAATGATTGAATAACTGCATGTTGCTTCAAGGTATCGGTAGCAGTTTCTCCAAAAAGAATAATCATTTTTTCTGAATCATCGATTGCATGTTTGCCTATTTCTGTTACGGTTGCTTGCATCTTCCATCCCACTCCTTCATTATCTTACTTCTATTATTATAGCATAGAATAAAATAGATATTCAGGAAAAAGAAAAGGCGGTGAACAATCGTCAATTGACTTTTGTTCACCGCCTTAAAATAAGTTTTTATTTAAAGAAGTTCATAATATGAGTCCAAATTTTTTCATCAAAGACATCCATTGGATTCCCATTTCCAATCAAACCATAACCAATCATTGTTCCCACAACAAATAAGATAATGACTAACGAAATGACCACTAGAATTTTCAATAATGTTACTAAAATATAACGAAATGAACTCATACGTTTGACTCCTTTAGATTACTGTCGTTGCTTGTTTTTCTTCAATTTTTTCATCATTGACACGTTCAACGTTCGCGCCTAATTTTTGAAGTTTTTTATGGAACTCATAATAGCCACGATCTAAATATTTCAAATTAGAGACACGTGTAATGCCATTTGCACGTAACCCTACTAAAATCAATGCGGCAGCTGCCCGTAAATCAGTGGCTTCCACTGCTGCTCCTTGTAACTCGTTGCCACCATTAATAACGGCAATGTTGCCGTCAATTTTTAAGTCAGCGTTCATTCGACGCATTTCCTCTAAGTGTTGGTAACGATTTTCAAAGACTGTTTCTGTCACGATGCTTGTTCCTTCAGCAAACATTTGGATCGCTGTCATTTGTGCTTGCATGTCTGTTGGGAAACCAGGATGCGGCATTGTCTTAACATCTGTTGGTTTTAGATGTTTTGGTCCAATTACACGGATGCCATTTTCTTCTTCTTCAATGATTGCACCCATTTCAGTTAATTTAGAAATTAGCGGACGATTATGTTCAGAAATTGCTTCTTCAATTAAAACATTTCCCTCAGTCATTGCTGCAGCTACCATGAACGTACCTGCTTCAATTCGATCTTGAACGATTGAATGCTCTACGGCATGTAATTTATCGACGCCTTCGATACGCATCGTTTCTGTTCCAGCACCGATAACATTGGCACCCATTTTGTTTAAAATGTTTGCTAAGTCAACGATTTCAGGTTCACGAGCAACGTTTTCAATGATGGTTGTTCCTTTCGCACGAACAGCAGCCATCATAATGTTTTGCGTAGCGCCGACACTTGGGAAGTCTAAGTAAATAGTGTTACCGATTAGTTCATCCGCAATTGCTTCAATGTAACCATTTTTTTGGATGATTTTTGCACCTAATGCTTGGAAGCCTTTTAAGTGTAAATCAATTGGTCGTTTTCCAATGGCACAGCCACCTGGCATTGCCACTTTGGCATGGCCATTACGAGCCAATAAAGGTCCCATTACAACGATAGAAGCACGCATTTTACTAACGTACTCATAGTTTGCTTCGATCCCTAAAGGTTGTGTTGCGTCTATTGTTACTTCATTCGCGTCTTCATCAAAATCAATGGCTACATTCAAATGCTTAATTACTTGATTCATTGTAAATACATCAGATAAAATTGGTACATTTTTTAAAGTAGTAACGCCTTCTTCAGCTAAAAGAGTAGCTGCTAAAATTGGTAAAACAGCGTTTTTGGCGCCTTCAATTTTTACAGTTCCTTCTAATTTTGTATTACCACCATGAACAATAATTTGTTCCATTTTGTTCCCCCCAAAAAAATGAGAATAGGTATTCCTATTCAAAATCTTTACTATTATACCATTATTCAACTAAAAATTGTACCTTTTTTTATTTTTCAATTTTTAAGGAAAATACACAATGAAAAGATTTCGACAAAGCGCAATCAATTCTAAAGCAAACGAGCTAACTGTGTATCCGATAGCGATGGCGAAAAATACCATCAACATTCTGATTTGCGGTGTAAATTGGGTTTTGAAAAATTGCTCAATACGCAATGATTGCAACGCCCAAAAACTTATGTAAATGAACATAAGATGACTAACGATTCGAACAATAGCATCTACTCCATAGTATTGCATAAGGAGCCTCCTTTTTTCTAACGTAGGAACATTTTATCACAAAATAATAAAAACCGATAATTAATCCACTTGAAATGCCAAAATTTGACACTATTTATTAAAAAATACGAAGAAATAGAGTTTAAGGCACCTGACTCAATAGCAAGCGCCTTAAACTCTACAAAAGTGACTGAATCCTTCAGCCTTTTTTACCCATGTTTCGATACGTTGATCCGGTTGATTGCACGATGCAAAGCAACAGTCGCACGACGTAGTTGATCGCGGTCGTCTTTTGCTTTGGCTTCTTCAATTAAACGTTCTGCTCGTTGTTTTGCTCGTTCAGCACGAGGTACATCGATATCTCGTTCACGTTCAGCACTATCGGCAATAATAGAAACGACATTATCACGGACTTCCATGATACCACCATTTACAGCTACCCAGTCAACATGTGTATCTGAATCGGTCCGTTTGATGCGGACTTCATCAATCGCTAGCGGAACGATGATTGGCGCATGTTTTGGTAAAATACCAATCTCACCATCTGTTGTTTTCGCCACAACGATTTTTGCATGGTGGTCATAAACTAGACCATTCGGCGTTACTACATTCACAGTAAGACTATCCATTGTGTTTGCCGCCTTTCTAGTAGTTTAATTGTTTCGCTTTTTCGATGGCATCTTCAATTTTACCGACACTACGGAAGGCTTCTTCTGGCAGATTGTCATGTTTACCTTCAAGAATTTCTTTAAAGCCACGAACTGTTTCCGCAACTGGTACATAAGAACCAGGTTGACCTGTAAATTGTTCAGCAACGTTAAAGTTTTGAGATAAGAAGAATTGAACACGGCGTGCGCGACCAACAAGTACTTTTTCGTCATCTGATAATTCGTCCATCCCTAAAATAGCGATGATATCTTGTAATTCACGGTAACGTTGTAAAATATGTTGCACTTCGGTAGCCACTTCGTAGTGTTCTTCTCCAACAATTTCAGGAGCCAAGGCACTAGAAGATGAAGCTAACGGATCTACCGCTGGATAAATCCCTTGTTCGGTTAATTTACGTTCCAAGTTAGTTGTTGCATCCAAATGGGCAAACGCTGTTGCTGGCGCTGGATCGGTATAGTCATCGGCTGGAACATAGATTGCTTGAATAGAGGTAATTGATCCTTTTTTCGTTGAAGTAATCCGTTCTTGTAATTGTCCCATTTCAGTCGCTAAGGTTGGTTGGTAACCTACGGCTGACGGCATCCGACCTAAAAGGGCAGAAACTTCTGAACCGGCTTGGGTGAAACGGAAAATGTTATCAATAAATAATAGCACGTCTTGTCCTTCCACATCACGGAAATATTCAGCAATCGTTAACCCAGTTAAGGCCACACGCATCCGTGCACCTGGTGGTTCGTTCATTTGACCAAAAACCATGGCTGTTTTTTCAATAACGCCTGAATCTTTCATTTCATAGTACAGGTCGTTCCCTTCACGTGTCCGTTCACCAACACCAGTAAAGACGGAAATCCCTCCATGTTCTTGGGCAATATTATGAATTAATTCTTGAATTAAGACGGTTTTACCAACACCGGCACCACCGAAAAGTCCGACTTTACCACCTTTTAGATAAGGCGCTAATAAGTCAATAACTTTAATCCCTGTTTCTAAAATTTCATTACTGGTACTTAATTCATCAAATGCTGGCGCTTTTTTATGAATCCCACTACGTTCAGCATCTGCAGGGAATGGCGCTTCTAAGTCAATTGTGTCTCCTAAAACGTTAAACACACGACCCAATGTATCTTTACCAACAGGAACTGAAATTGATTTTCCTGTATCGATAACTTCCATTCCACGTTGTAAACCATCTGTCGATTCCATGGCGATAGAACGAATCACTCCATCACCTAGTTCTAAAGCGACTTCAAGTACTACTTTTTGTTTTGCTTCGCCATTTTTATAAACGACTAAAGCGTTGTTAATATCGGGTAAGGATTGATCTAATGAAAATTCCACGTCAACAACGGGACCGATTACTTGAACAATCTTTCCTGAACTCATAATTTCTTTCCTCCAGTCTTCATAAAGTCACACGCTTTGAACGTTTTTATAAACGTTCAAACGTAAGACTAGATTATTCTAGTGCAGCTGCACCAGCAACAATTTCTGTAATTTCTTGGGTAATCGCCCCTTGACGAGCACGGTTATAAGAAATTGTTAAATCGCTAATAATATTTTGCGCATTGTCAGTGGCTGTTTTCATGGCGGTCATCCCAGCAGCATGTTCTGCTGTTTTCGCATCAATGATCGCCCCATAAATTAAGCTTTCTGCATATTGTGGTAATAATTGATCCAAGATTGCTTCAGGTGAAGGCTCTAAAAGATATTCTTGTTCGTAAGAGGTCGCCTCTGATGGATCTAAATCAGTAATTGGCAACATTTTTTCCACACGAAACTGACTCGTTAGTGAGTTAACGTGGTGATTATAACAAACATACAATTCATCAAACACTTCGTTTTGGTACATAGTCGTTGCCGTTGTCACAATCTTACGGACTTCTTCAAACGTTGGTTGATCCGTTAAGCCTCTTAGCTCATAGGAAACATCGATTCCGCGTGCTTTAAAGAAATCCGCCCCTGTACCACCAATAGCGATTAAGGCATATTCTTTATTAGAATCATGGTCTTCTTGAATCATACTCATGGTTTGTTTTAAGATTGAGCTATTGTAGCCACCAACTAACCCTTTGTCAGAAGTGATAACGATATAGCCTGTTTTTTTGACAGGTCGTTGTGCTAACATCACATGATAGTTCCCTTCACTAAGAGAAGATTGTTCTGTTTCACGTAATTCACTTAACTGAGCAGCTACTAAATGCGTAACGACACTACGAATTTTTGAAGAATATTCTTGAAAGCTTTTAGAGGCGCCTTCTGACTTGGTCAATTTGGCTGCAGAAACCATTTGCATCGCTTTGGTAATTTGGCTTGTCTTTTTTGTTGATGCAATGCGTTGTTTGATTTCGTTTAATGAAGCACCCAATGTCGCTCACCTCTCTTATGCGTTATCGATTTTTTCTAAAGCTTCTTTGGCTGAATCTCCGCTGTTGTTTGCCGCTGCAAACATTTCAGAAAACTCTGTAATCGCTGCATCTAATGCATCAGTATCTGGTAAGTCTTTCGTTGTACGAATGGTTTCCAATAAGTCTGCATGTTTGCCATCAAAATAATCGAATAAATCTTGTTCAAAGTGTAAAATTTTATCCACGCTCACGCTATCTAAAAAGCCGTGTGTTAACGCATATAAAATTAAGACTTGTTTTTCTACAGGCAGTGGCGCATGTAGTTTTTGTTTTAAAATTTCTACCGTACGACGACCACGGTTTAATTTAGCTTGTGTTGCCGCATCTAAATCAGAGCCAAATTGTGTAAAGGCTTCTAACTCACGGTAACTAGCTAAGTCTAAACGAAGCGTTCCGGCAACTTTTTTCATTGCTTTGATTTGCGCTGATCCTCCGACCCGAGAAACAGATAACCCAGCATCAACGGCTGGACGAGTGCCTGCATAGAACAAGTCGCTTTCTAAGAAAATTTGTCCATCAGTGATTGAAATAACGTTTGTTGGAATATAAGCAGAAATATCGCCTGCTTGTGTTTCAACGAATGGTAAGGCTGTCATTGAACCACCACCTAATTCATCACTTAATTTAGCTGCACGTTCTAACAAACGTGAGTGTAAATAGAAGACATCCCCTGGATAAGCTTCACGACCTGGTGGACGGCGTAATAGTAGAGAAAGTTCACGATAAGCCACGGCTTGTTTTGATAAGTCATCAAAAATAATTAAGACATGTTTGCCGTTATACATGAATTCTTCACCCATTGCAGTTCCTGCATATGGTGCAATGTAAAGTAATGGTGCTGGTTGTGAAGCCCCTGCAGTCACAACGATTGTATAATCTAAGGCACCAAATTTACGAAGTGTCTCTACTTGGTTACGAACAGTAGATTCTTTTTGACCAATCGCTACATAAATACAAATTACATCTTGTCCTTTTTGGTTAATAATTGTATCAATTGCAATCGATGTTTTCCCTGTTTTACGGTCTCCAATAACCAATTCCCGTTGTCCACGACCAATTGGTACTAGGGCATCAATGGCTTTTAAGCCAGTTTGCATTGGTTCAGCAACAGATTGACGTTGCATAACACCGGGAGCTGTTGCTTCCACAGGACGTGTTTTGTCTGTTTTAATTTCGCCTAAACCATCTAATGGTTGACCTAATGGATTAACAACACGGCCAATCAAAGCTTCCCCGACGGGTACTTCCATGATTTTGCCTGTGCGTTGTACTTTATCTCCTTCACGAATGGTTTCAAAATCGCCAAGGATAATAATCCCTACATCATTTGTTTCTAAGTTTTGTGCCATTCCGTATGAACCGTTTGAAAACTCAACAAGTTCTCCACTCATGGCATTTTCTAAACCGTGGGCGCGGGCAATTCCGTCACCGACGTAAGTGACTGTTCCAACTTCTTCAACAGCAAGCTGTTGTTGATAGTTTTCGATTTGTTCTTTAATCAAGGCACTGATTTCTTCTGCTTTGATAGCCATTCAATTCACCTCTTTGTAGTCCTAAAGATTATTTTAATAACTTCTGCTGCATATGTTCTAATTGTTTGCGGATGCTGCCATCGATTACTTGATGGTTTGCTTCAATAACCACTCCGCCGACAATTGACGGGTCAATTAAATTGACTAAATGCGCTTGTTCATACCCTAATAATTGGGCAGCTTTTTCTTCCATTGCTTGATGTTGTTCTTTTGATAAAGGAATGGCTGTTGTCACTGAACCCAAAATTAGTCCTTGGTGCTCATCATAACGTCGTTCATATTCATCAATCATCAAGAGCAGATCGTACATGCGACGATATTCGTAAACCACTCGCAAAAAGTTTTGCATCATTTCACTAAAACCTGTTACTAGTTTTTCCATGATGCTGTCTTTTTCATAAGGCTCTAAGCGATCATCACTTAAAATATCGCCAATACCAGGTACTTGGTGATAGACTTCGCGAAGCGTCAATAATTCTTGATAAATTGCTTCAGCTTGGTTCTTTTCAACTGCCAACTCAAACAAAGCCTTGCCGTAGCGTTTACCAACTGTATATTTATCTAGTTTCATTTGCTTTACCTAAACTTTCAATATAAGAATCAATCAATGCTTCATGTGCATCTGGTGTTAATTCTTTATTTAAAATTTTGGCTGCAATTTGAAGAGAAAGATCTGCCACTTCATTTTTTACTGAAGACAATGCTTCTTCACGTTCTTGAGAAATATCTGTCCGAGCTTTTTCGCGTAAGCGAGTAACTTCCGCAGTTGTTTCTTTTAATGTTTTTTGGCGAGTCTGTTCTCCACTTTCTTTCGCGTTTTTAATAATTTCAGCTGCTTCTGATCTGGAAGAAAGTAATTGTTGTTGACGTTCTTTTTCCATTTTCGCTGCTGCTACGCGAGATTGTTCTGCAGAGTCTAAATCGTTGGCAATTTTTTCTTCACGTTGTGTCAAAATATCTACGATTGCTCCCCATGCATATTTCTTTAATAAGAGCATCAAGATTAAAAATGCACCACTGACAACAATCATCGTGCCTAGTGTGGTACTAGGAGCCGTTTCACCGACTACCAATGTAGTAAGTAGCATGAAGTCTCAACTTCCTTTCCTGCAAAAATCGATTTAGCTTCTTCAATTGCTTTATCACCAGCTATTGAAAAGGCTAAAGATAGAAGAAAGCAGTGACGGTCCCGATAATAATCAGCGTCCTGCCTCCATTTTATTGCTTATCTGAATAAAAGTAATAAAGAAACAACGACACCTAAAATTGGCACAGCTTCGATTAAAGCGACCCCGATAAACATTGTTGTTCTTAATTGACCAGACATTTCTGGTTGACGAGTCATTGACTCGATTGTTTTTGAAATAACTTGTCCGTTACCGATAGCGGCTCCGATAGCTGAACCGAAAATTGCAATTGCTGCTGCGATAAAATTTAATCCTTCCATTGTGTAAAATCCTCCTAAAAGATAATTTTTGTCCTTCGTATTTCTTGATTATTCTTCTGTTTCAATTTTGTGTGACATATAAACCATTGAAAGTGTCACAAAGATAAACGCTTGGATACATCCAATAAAGATTGAGAATGCTACCCAAATCATTTCTAGCGGAATTGCTAGTGGGATAACCCATAATCCGACGCTTGCTACGGTTCCAGCAATCAAGCCCAAGAGAACTTCGCCGGCAAAAATGTTTCCGTACAAACGCAAGCCTAATGTTAATAGATTCGTGAATTCTTCCATTAATTTTACCGGTAGTAAGAAACCAACGGGTCTTAAATAACTATTAACTAGATAGCCTTTAAAACCAAAGCGTTTCATACCAAAGAAGTGTGTTAAGACAATCATCATCATCGCTAACGTTAAGGTTACGATTGGATCGGCGGTTGGACTTTTCCAAACGCTGAGATCGTCGCCCACAACGATTTTTGTAACGAGACCCAAGATGTTTGAAACAAGCACAAACATGAACAGGGTAAACGCCATTAAATGAAAATTGCTCACTTCTTTACGAGGTAAATTGTCTGTAATGATTCCACGAATAAAATCCACTAACCATTCGATGACCGTTTGTTTGCCTTTAGGTCGTAGCTTCATATTTCTCGTACAAGCATAGACAAAGGCGAAAACAATGATACACGTCAACAGCACCATCAAAACAATGGTTCCATCAAACCAAATTGGTCCGATATTGAAGAGTAATTTCTTCTCTTCCAAATCAATTCACCTCTTTTCCAACAATCTTTCAGAAGTTTCATCCTACTCCTGAGTGATAATCCCTGGCAAAGCTATCGTACCACCACTTGTTGATAATTTACAAATAGTTTACTTTTAAAATTTCATGTGTTGAAAATTGGTTGGAAAACCTTTTCCATAAACCAATCTAATGCAGGGTGGTACTGCTTTCCGAAGCGATTAAAAAATGAATCATTTACATTCATTTACTCAACACTTACCAGATTTTACACCTAATCCGAAGAAAGGCAAGCAAATATGCGAAAAAGAATAAATTTACATTTTTAACGTCGGTTATTTTTTAATGTTCGACTGATTTGTCGGTCAACTTCCTTACGTTTCAAGTCTTCACGCTTGTCGTACTGCTTTTTCCCTTTAGCTAAACCAATCAAAACTTTGGCATAGCCATCTTTAATATAGACCTTCAAAGGTACTAATGTGATACCTGTATTTTTGGTTTCGCCGATTAACTTATTAATTTGTTTTTTGTGTAATAATAATTTTCTGGTACGTAATGGGTCATGATTAAAAATATTGCCCTGTTCATATGGACTAATATGAACATTATACAAAAAGGCTTCTCCGTTTCGAATTCGTGCAAAACCATCTTTTAAATTGATACGACCATTTCGAATAGATTTGATTTCTGTTCCTTGTAAAACAAGACCTGCTTCAACCGTATCGATAATTGAATAATCATGTCTAGCTTTGCGGTTTTGTGCGATTAATTTTCCTTCCCCTTTTGGCATAAGCGACCTCCTCTACTTCTTCTTTTTCCCTTTTTTATTTTTTTGTTTCATTGCTTCTTTATAAAAAGGTTGTTTTTTGCCTTTGCCTTTTTTCTTATTTTTCTTTTTCTTACCATCAAATGATTCATCTTTTTTATTTCTTCGTTGATTATTTGAACGAGTTGAAGAATTGGCTTTACCTTTTTTACGTCCTTTTGGTCCTTCGACTGGCGCGACTTCCTCAGCTGAAATCAATTCAAAATCAACTTCTCTTGTTTCTGGATCAGCTTTTTCAACACGGATTTGAACTTTCTGACCAATTTTCAAAGTCATTCCCGTCCGTTCACCAACTAACGCCATATGATTTTCAATAAAGTGGAAATAATCTTGTTTTAAGTTGTTCACGTGAATCAAGCCTTCTATTGTATTAGGCAGTTCCACAAAGATACCAAATTTTGTGACTGAGCTGATAATCCCGTCATACGTTTCTCCCACTTTATCTACCATAAATTCGGCTTTCTTCATGGCGTCCACTTCACGCTCTGCATCAACTGCGCGACGTTCCATACTTGAACTATGATTGGCAATTTCTGGTAATGCTTCGTTCCATTTTTCTTGATTTTTTTCAGATTGATCTTGGCTATAGCTGCGAATCAAACGATGCACAATTAAATCTGGATAACGACGTATTGGTGAAGTGAAATGCGTATAATATTCAGCAGCCAACCCATAGTGTCCGTAGTTGTCTTCTGAGTATTTCGCTTGTTGCATACTTCTTAGCAACATCGTATTGATAACCACTTCTTCCGGCTTATTTTCAACTTGCTCTAAAACTTTTTGTAAATCTTTCGGTGAAATGTTTTCTTTTGTTCCTTTAACAAGAATGCCAAGTACTGCAGCAAAGTCAAAGAAACGTTGCATTTTTTCTTCTTTTGGTTGTTCATGAATCCGATAAATGAATGGCAGTTTTAAGTCATGATAATGACGCGCCACAGTTTCATTCGCTGCCAACATAAAGGATTCAATTAATCGTTCACCCACGCCACGCGTGCGTAAAAGAATATCTTGGGGATGACCATTTTCATCAACTAGGACTTTGGCTTCACGATCTTCAAAAGAAATCGCACCACGGCGCATACGCATCTCTTCTAATATATGGTGCAGCTCGCCCATCTCTTTAAACATGGGAACTAGCTCTTTGTAGCGTTCTAACGTTTCAGGTTTTTGCTCTTCTAAAATTTCATTGACTGCTGTATAGGTCATTCGCTCCGTTGTTTGGATTACACTTTGGAAAATTTCATGCGAAATAACTTCTCCTTCTGGTGTAATTTCCATCTCACAACTCATGGTTAAACGTGGAACATGTGGGTTTAGCGAACAAATACCATTTGATAATCGCTGCGGAATCATTGGCACAACACGGTCTGTCAAATAGACACTTGTGCCGCGTTCATACGCTTCCATATCCAATTGGCTTCCTTCAGTTACATAATAAGAAACATCTGCAATATGCACCCCTAAAAAGAAATTGCCATTTGCTAACTTTTGTACCGTTACTGCATCATCTAAATCTTTCGCATCTTCTCCATCAATCGTCACAATCAACTGATCACGTAAATCCCGACGACCGACTAAATCGCTTTCTGCAATAGTTTCTGGTACTTGGTCCGCTTCAGCCAAAACTTCATCAGGAAATGCTGTGGGAATTCCATGAGCCACCACGATTGATAAAATATCCATTCCTGGATCATTTTTATGACCAATCACTTGTTTGACTAGTCCTTCCATACTCGTTGGATATTCTTGATCTGGATAATAGGTAATTTCAGCAATGACAATGCTACCATCTACTGGCTTAATCCCTTCAGGTGCAATTGATACAGTATACTGATTCAATTTCTTATCTTTGGGAATCATGTAGCCATACAGTCCCATTTCTGCCATTTCTTCTTCACTATATGCCACAAATTCTCCGACAACTTGGCTCACTGCTCGCTCTTTAATTTCTTTGACTTTACCTTCTGCGCCGCGATCTGAAAAAGGATCCGCATGTTGGATCACGTCGATTAAAACCGTATCTCCATCCATTGCAAAGTTCGTTGCCTCTTTAGGAATGTAAACATCTGGTTCTTCAGGATCGATGGTCACGAAACCAAAGCCTCGTTCATTTGCACGAAACGTTCCTTCTATTAATAAGTCTTTCATTGGTAACAGGACTTTGCCTTTTTTGTTGAAACTAACTGACTTTTCTCGTTCCATTTGTGCAATGGTTTGCACTAAAATTTTAAAATCTGAACTTTTTTCTAAATTCAAGCCTTGTGCAATTTCTTCCATTGAAAAGCTTTTCTTTTTTTGGCTTTCCATGAAATGTAAAATTTGCTCTTTAATTGTTTGTTTTGTCATTATTTCTCCTCATTCCAAGGTAGTGTTGCTAAAAATTGCACCACATCTTGCTCTAATTGTTTGTGTTCTCCACTCACCGTAATGACATGTCCGCTATTTGGGTACCATTGTAAGGTCACACGTGCTTGTGTTAGCGCTTGGGCCGTTTGATAGACGCCCATTGGCTCAATCATTTCATCTTTGCCAGCTTGCGCTAAGAAAAGAGGTGCGTGGATTTTGTTTAGTTTGTCTGCCGTCTGACTAGCAATTGTTTCAATCGCTCCTAATTGTTGTTTGACTCGTTGCTCAATCGATTGCAACCGGCTTTGTTGTTCCTCTGCAGGAACTTCTGCGATTTTCATCACGTTTTCTGCGTATAATACGAAATTTTCTGGGACTTTATTTTCGACAGGGTAGATCGGTGAACAGAAAAATCCACCACCAATTAATCCTGTTAATTGTTCCGTTAATGCATGCATACTGAAAATCCCGCCCATTGATAAACCAAAAATGGCAATTTCTTGGTAGCCTCTTTCTCTCAAAAAAGCGACTGCTTCTTGTGTATCTTGCCACCATTGTTCCGTTGTTTGATCTAAAATATCTTCAGGAACTAGCGTGCCATGTCCTGAAAAATTAGGCGAATAGACAGTATAATTTTCTTTTTCTAAACGTCTGCTTAACATCCGTACATCATTACTGCTGCCAGAATAAGCATGTAATAAAAGGACCGCCCGTTTTCCTTTTTCTGAAAATAACGGCTTCGGTAAATTGATTTTTTTTGCCACTTCGCTCACCTCAGCTTCATTCTATCATATTCTCAAAAGAAAACCTTCCGAAATGATAAGTTTCAAAGACTTTTTCAGAAAGAAAAAGAACAGAAAAATAAGTGTCCGCACTCATCTCTCTGTTCTAAACTTGTCATTTTAAAAGATTACGTACTTATTTTGAAGATAAGAACGCCAAAACAAATAATAAAATCATCCAAATTGCGCCAAGAACTGCTGTTGAGCGTTGCATAACAGCTTCAAAACCGCGCGCTTTTTGCTTCCCAAATAATTTATCTGCACCGCCAGTGAAGGCACTTGCTGCACTGTTTTGTTTGCTTGGTTGCATCATAACAGTAATGACGATTAAAACAGATAAAATGATGACCAACGTTAAGATTAGATTATACATGCGTTAATTCTCCTTTTTATACAAATATGCGAAATTCATCTACTTTAATGTAGCATATTTTATCTGTAAACACCAGTGAAATTTAATGTCTTTCCTTATTTGTCTCTAATAACAACAGCCGCAAGTAGGAATCAGATTTCTACTTGCGGCTGTTGCTAGTTTCTTCTTTATTTTCTCAATACGTCTCCGTATTCAGGTTTAGTATCAAATTCTTTTTTGGCAAATGGACATAGCGGAATAATTTTTTTATGCTCTTTTCTCGCTTTTTCAACACCTGCTAAAACAAGTTTTTCAGCTAATTTTTGTCCACGATAAGTTGGATCAACAAACGTATGATCAATAATCATCATGCTTTCGCCAGCATCTGACCAAGTCATTTCACCAATTTCTTGGTTTTCATCGTTATATAGAGCAAAACGATTGTTTTCTTCTTTAATTTGCATATTCGTTCCCTGCTTTCCGAATATATTTTAGAGCACCACTTGGACATGAATCTACCACAATCATGTCATTTTCAACACTTCCGTTATCTGGAATAATCCATGGTTTCCGACCAACTTCAAAGACTTCTGGATTTCCGCGAACACAATTACCAATATGTTCACAAATATCTTTATTATAAAAGATATCAATTCCTTCCCCCGTATATTTACGGTAGCCTTCTTTTAATAGTTGTTCTTCCGTGACTGGTTGCCCATCTATTTGGTTTCCTTTCATTGCACAATCTCTCCCCTGTAACTTATTAATATTAAAAACGTACCTTTATTTTACCACTAAGCTGGACATTCAGGCAATTAATTGTTCCACCTTACTTGCCAATTCGACGAGCACGCAAAGCAGATAAGATTGACACAGTGTCCACGACTTCTTGTAGCATAGCCCCGATTAGCGCCGGAATGATCCCGGTACTAGCAATTAGCATTAGTAAAACGCAGATAAAAATTCCGATTAATACAGATTGTTTGGCAATTTTCATGGTATCTTGGGCAATTTCGACCGCTTGGCTGACTTTACTTAAGTCATCTTTTAAAATAACAACGTCAGCAGTTTCACTAGCCGCAGTAGCTCCATGAGCGCCCATAGCAATACCTACGTCTGCAGCAGCAAGCGAAGGTGCATCATTTACACCATCCCCTACCATGATGACTGGATGGTTTTCTTTGGGCAATTCTTTTAGAATAGTTAACTTATCTTGTGGTAAACATTCCCCATGTACTTCGGTAATTCCTACTTCTGCAGCAATCGTTTCTGCGACGGATTCTTGATCCCCCGTCAGCATTAAAATTCGTTGAAGATGTAATTGGTGTAATTTTTCCATAGTCTCTTTTGCTTCTGGTCGTACTGTGTCTGTAAAAGTAATTCGGCCTAAATATGTGCCATTACGTGAAATATGAATAGTCGTTTTATCAATTTTTTCAGTTGCTTGAGACTCTTGTGTCACAAAATTCTTTTTACCTACCCGTATCTCAGCACCATCCACAAATGCCTTCACGCCAGCACCAGAAACTTCCGCTAGATCTGTAATATTTTTTAATGGGACATCTTGCTTTCTGGCATAAGCAACAATTGATCTAGCTAAAATATGACTTGATTCTTGTTCCACGCTTGCTGCCAATCCCACTAATTCAGCAGCAGTTATTTCAGCATTGATTGGTTGGACTTGATCAACAGAAAGTTGTCCTTGCGTAATCGTGCCTGTTTTATCAAACGCAATCGTTTTTGCAGAAGCTAATTTTTCGACCATCGTTCCCGATTTAATAACGACCCCATGACGACTTGAACGACCCATCCCTGCCACTAAAGCAATTGGGGCAGATAGAATTAAAGGACACGGCGAAGCAACCACTAAGACTTCCGCAAAACGTGTCGGACTTTTTGAAACAAACCAAGCAACACCTGCAATTAAGTAGGCAACTAGTGTAAAAGGTACCGCATAGCGGTCTGCTAAACGTACAAAATGAGCTGGACGTGCCGCAGATTCTTTCACTAAGTTCACAATTGTTTGATATTGACTGTCTGCTACAGTTTTTTCAGCAACCATTTTCAAAGAGCCATCACCATTCACGGAACCCGACATTAATTCATCCCCAGGATTTTTTTCAATTGGTTTTGATTCTCCTGTTAATGAAGATTCATCGACTGTTGATGTCCCGGTTTTTACCAAGCCATCAACTGGAACTAGTTCCCCTGGTTTTACTACTAATTCATCGCCAACATTGATTTCCTCAACAGAAACATCTTCTAAATTTTCGCCATTCAAGCGATGAGCTTTTTGTGGCGAGTTATCCAATAATGACTTCAGCTCTTGGTTAGCTTTTCCAGCAGCATAGTCTTCTAATGAATCACCACCAGTCAACATAATTAAAATCATCAAACTGGCCCAGTATTCTCCCACAGCTAAGGTTGCAACGATAGCGGTAATCGCTAAAATATCGACACCATATTTTCCTTCACGTAAGGTTTGAATCATTTCCCAGAACATCATTAACGCCATTACAGAACCTGTTATTAAAATAATGCCATACGCCCAATTCGGCTGATGTAAAATAAATTCAAATAATAATGCCAAAACTCCTGTTATAATTGTAATCCCCAATTTTGTTACATGCTTCATCTCTTTTTCTCTCCCATCATTCACTTTACATTATTGAGCGTACCTTTTCTGTTTTGAAAAAGAAAGTGAAAACGCCTAAATGAAAACGACTTTCATTATCATAGGATAGTTGCTGTAGCAACGTTTACTTTCTGAAAAGTAGTTATGTAAAAAAAACACAGACCATCGTTCATTCGCCGATGGTCTGTGTTTTTATTTCCAAAAATCATCAAAAATTGTAATGGGTAAATGCCGTTTGTGTTGTCCTTTTTTATACCAGTTTTCAATTGTTTGTTGATCTGTTTCCGAGACTTTTTTGCCTTCCAAATAGTCATCAATGGCATCATACGTGACACCTAAGGCAACTTCATCTGCAACTAACGGTTTGTCATCTTCTAGATCAGCTGTTGGTATTTTTAGATACAAGGCTTCTGGTGCCCCAAGTTCTTTCAGCAAAGCTTTTCCTTGGCGCTTATTTAAACGAAATAACGGTAAAATATCCGCTCCGCCATCGCCATATTTGGTGAAGAAAGCTGTGACATTTTCGGCTGCGTGGTCTGTGCCAATTACTGCGCCAGCATTTTCGCCAGCTACTGCATATTGTGTAATCATACGTTGACGTGCTTTCATGTTCCCTTTATTAAAATCGCTAATTTGAACGCCAGCGTTTTCTAGCGAACCAACCATTGCATCCACTGCTGGTTTAATATCCACTCGTAAAGAAACATCTGGCTGGATAAAGGCTAGCGCGGCTTGTGCATCAGCTTCATCTGCTTGCTCACCGTATGGAAGGCGAATCGCAATAAATTGATACGACATATCTCCTGTTTCTTCGCGCATTTCAGTCATCGCTAATTGTGCTAAGCGCCCAGCTAATGTTGAATCTTGTCCGCCACTAATTCCCAAGACAAAGGTTTTTAAAAAAGGATGTTTAGTTAAATAAGCTTTCAGAAAATCAATACTTTTACGAACTTCTTCTTTTGGATCAATTGTCGGTAAAACACCTAACTCTTGAATGATTTTTTCTTGAAGTGTTGTCATTTCTAGGCCTCCTTATTCACCGTTTCCGTTAAATGTTTAACGTCTTTACGCACTTTTTCCAATAAATTCATTTTGTGGTTCCAACAATCTGTTGAAAGGTCCACTGGATATTTCTGCGGATTCAAGTCCCGCTTGTATTCTTCCCAAAGTGAATCTAAATTTTCTTTTGCATATTGTTTAATTTCATCTAAAGTTGGTAATTCATACACACGTTTTCCTTCAACGAAAATATCTTGGAGTACTGGCCGTGCTTCAAAATCACGGACATACTTATTAATAAAGGTATGAACGGGATGGAACATATAAATTTCTTCTTCTTGGCGAGGATCTTCGTTCCAAAGTGTCACATAGTCCCCTTCTGACTTTTTATCAGATTTACGTGTAATGCGCCAGACTTGTTTTTTTCCTGGTGTTGTCACTTTTTCAGCATTGCTAGATAGTTTAATGGTATCTTTCATTTGACCATCTTCACCTTCAATTGAAACTAATTTAAACACCGCTCCTAAAGCCGGTTGATCATAGGCGGTAATCAGCTTGGTACCCACGCCCCATACATCAATTTTTGATTTTTGCATTTTTAGATTCAAAATCGTATTTTCATCTAAATCATTCGATGCATAAATTTTTGCTTCAGTAAAGCCAGCTTCGTCCAGTTGTTCACGAACTCGTTTAGAAATATAAGCCATATCGCCACTATCAATCCGCACACCTAGGAAATTAATTTTATCACCCATTTCTCGAGCTACTCGAATTGCGCTTGGCACTCCCGATTTCAAAGTATCATACGTATCAACAAGGAAAACGCAATCCCGATGTGTTTTGGCATACGCCATGAATGCTTCATAATCATTTCCATACGACTGAACCAATGAATGGGCATGAGTCCCACTAACCGGAATACCAAAAATTTTACCAGCACGAACATTACTTGTCGCGTCCGCCCCACCAATATAGGCGGCTCTTGTGCCCCAAATGGCAGCATCTAATTCTTGTGCCCGGCGTGTTCCAAATTCCAATAAAGGATCATCGCCTATCACGGATTTAATTCGAGCCGCTTTTGTCGCAATTAATGTTTGGAAATTCACCATATTTAGCAAGGCAGTTTCTACCAATTGACATTGTGCCAAAGGACCTTCAATTTGAATTAACGGTTCGTTATTAAAAACCAAATCCCCTTCTAAAGCAGAGCGTACAGTACATTTAAATTCAAAATTTGCTAAATACGTCAAGAAATCTTCTGGATATTCTTCAACTTCTCGGAGATATGCAATATCAGATTCTGTGAACGTTAAATTTTCGAGATAATTGACTAAACGTTCTAAACCTGCAAAAATTGCGTAGCCATGATTAAAGGGCATCTCTCTAAAGTAACATTCAAAAACAGCATGTAAATCTGCTCTCCCTAATTCCCAGTATGTTTGCATCATATTGATTTGATACATATCTGTATGCAATGTCAAACTATCATCTGCATATGTATAGTCCATCGTTTTCTACCTCTATTCTTTGTATTAAAAACTTGTTTATATTATAACAAAAAAATTTTTTTTAGCCTAAAATCTGCTTAGACCTCTTTTTCTTTAAAAATGAAAAATTTACTGAAGAAATAATTTAAAATCACTACTACAACTTGTGTAATCATTTTCGCCCAAAACGATGAAAAATGAATGCCATCAATTAGGAGAATCATTAAACCCATATCAGCCACAAAAGATAAAATTCGGTACCAATAAAATAAGCCCATTTCTTTAAAAAAACCAGCTATGCTTTCATGCTTACTTGCGAATACCCAATATTTATTCGTGAAAAAGGCAAATAGAACAGATAAAAACCAACTAATTGTGTTACTTATCTTGTAATCCAACCCTAACACATTTTGACAAACAAAAAACACAACTAAGTTGACGACAGTCGTTGCACCACCAAAAAATAAATAAGCCAGTACTTCTCGGTATTTACGAAATAATTCTTTCAATTTTCACGCATCCTTTCAACTAATCATTTTATCAAACTTCGACAAGAAAACCTATCTATTTTGTGTAAAGACACAATTCTCTTGCTAATTTTACTATTTATTAAGTATTTATGAAAAACATAGTAAGAGTAGAGGAAAAGTTCATCCATGAATGAACTTACCCTCTACTCTTACTCTAATAATATATTGACTCCATCGACCGATAAGTTAAATCAGCATTAGTCCTTTAGCTTAGGAAGTGCTATCGTTTGTCCTTCGGTTAATACAGAATACGTTAAGTCATTTGCCTGCTTGAGGGCGGTTAAGGAATAGCCCGTTTTTTTAGCAATTTTTGCGAGTGTCTCTCCTCTTTTTACTTCATAATACTCAGTAGACTCTGTTTTTGAGGCATTCGCTGTACCATTTGATTGCTCTGCTGTTTCCAAAGCATTAGTCACCGATTTACTGATTATTAGTGATTGAAGTAACGCTTGTTCTTTCGGTTCTAGAGAAGTCGCCGCTGTATGCTGAGGAATCGTGATTTTTTGGCCAATATAAAACATTTCTTGAGTCTTTGAATTTTGTTTTAAAATGGCTGTTGCTGACACACCAAACGTCTGGCTAATGGTGGCGAGAGAATCTCCTTTGCTTACTTCATAGATGACTGCTTCTTTTTTTAGCTGTTCTTTGACTGCTTCCTTATCAAACGAAGGTTTCTTTTCTTCTGCCAAATTAGTCACTACTGGTTTCTTCTTTTCTTGATCGTATTCAGTTAATTGATAGGTTTCAATCAACGCGTTTAATTTTTTATCGTAATATGTATCCGTTGCATAACGACCTGTTAAAAATTTTGTTGCCTGCTGATAATTCGTCGTGTTTGCTTTCAAAACGCCGTGATAAAACGTTGGATTACCCGCCAGCCCATTGATGATTAATTTACTATAGTCTGTTAATGACTCTTTATAGGATGGATACTGACGAAAATCGGCATGAATGGTGGTCATCTTCCCTTTACCATCATCTTCTTGTGTGGGAAAGCTGACACTTTGACCTTGATAAGCGCCTTTAATGCCAAACAAATTATAATTAGGCGGCGCTGCTAACGCACTATTGCCCGAGCCACTTTCTAAAATAGCTTGAGCTATCATGACAGAAGCGTATAGATCATGTTGCTGACCAATAACTCGTGCTTCTTCACCGATTTTTCTAATAAACTCAGAAGTAGAAGCATTCTCTTGGACAACAAAATTTGCCTCGGCTTGTTGTTGAATTCCTGCTTGCTTTTCCTTTTCTTGACTATTGTCTATCTCTGAATGTACCAACGGCTCTTTGGTCTTTTCAGTTAATGTAGAATTTTGTGGTTCCTGATTATGAGGCGGCTTTTCAGTGAGTGCTTTACGCTCTTCAGACGCTGGTTGCTCACTTTGTAACGATTCGGTTGGTTTAGTACTAGCAATTGGCTTTTCTTGTGGCGGTAAACTATTTTCAGATTCTGAAGGTTCCACATTATTTTCTGGATGGTCACTGGTGTCATTTTGTGTTGAGCTTTCTTGTTGTTCAGACGAACTTATTATTGTTTCGTTCAGCGTTGAAGAAGTAAGGGTTCCTTGATCTTGATTGGCTTGGTCCGCTCTTTTTTCTTCCAGCGATAGCTGTCGACTTTCGTCCCTCGTTTCGGTCTCTTCTTGAGCGATTAATGGTTCCGAATTGTAGTAACTGGCGCCCGCATAAATCCCTAAAATTCCAATACATACCAACTTCAAATATCTCGCCTTTCTTTTTTTCATCGCATTTCTCCTTCATTTACCTCTTTATTTCTGCTAATAACTGCTCTATCTGTTGGTACGTTCCTGTTGATTCATTCTTGATTGTCAGCATTTGTTCACAATAAGCTTGGTACTCTCTTGCCACTTGCTTCATGCGTGTTAAAGTTGCTAAACGTTGTTCCATTTCTTCATGAACTGTTGCAACTTGTTGTTTGGCTTGACTAATTGTTTCTTTTGCTTGACGTTTGGCTTCCAATAACACTTCGCCAATTTCTTTTTGAGAAAGCGTAACGGCTGTGTCTAAATTCTCTTCACTGGTCTGTCTCTGTTGCATCTTTTCTTCAGACAATTGTTTCTGTAAAGAAGTGATAGTTGTTTCTTTATCACTTAATGTTTCTTTAACATGTTTAAGTTGAACATCTTTTTCGACTACTTGTTTTTGTAATGCTTCCACTTCATTGGTTTGCATTAATAATTGCTCCGTTAGCTTTTTAATGGATTGCTGATATAGTTGATTTTCTTCTTCTAGTTTTTCAACAAAAGAAAATGACTCTTCTGACAGTTCAGTCGGCACTTGTTGCTGGACCTGCTTAACTTTTGCGGATTGCTCTTTTGCATAAACAACCTCGTCATCAAAGCTTGCTTCCTCTGTTACCGTTGGTTGTGCTTTCATCGATTGTTCATTTTCAAAATCCGGCATCTTCTCATACTCCTCATCTTCATTGTTTTTAGTCAAAAATTGCCACATTTGTTTCTCCTCCTTCGTACCTTTTACACCGTTAACATATAGCCTTTTGAGCGAATTGTTTTGATATATTGTGGTTTGTTCACATCTTGTTCAATTTTTTTACGCAAATGGAAAATCACATTAGCGACACGATATTTTCGTTCATTCGCAGTATCTTTCCAGACATTTTTGTAGAGTTCTTCATATGTAATTGTTTGTCCTGCGTGTTTGTATAAATACTCTATTGTGAAAAATTCCAATTTTGTTAAAAGAATTTCTTCTCCACTTCCCAAGCAAACACTCAAATTTGGCGCAATTAAATACAATCTCTCAGAAAGATTCTTAGTAACTGTTTGTTCCTCGTTTGCAATAGCTAATTTAGGATAAAAACGTCTTTTTACACGTTGCAATAAATTACTCATGCTTAACATGCATTCTTGACGATCATAAGAATGATCAAAAACGCCATCTGCACCTAATTGTAAATAAATAATTCGATTGACTTTACTAATTACTTCTGTCCGAGAAAATAACCAAATCGGTAAATCTGACTGCTTGCGAATCGTCATTAATAACTCACAACAAGTATTTACTTGCTGGTGGTCAGTAACTTCAATCACTAATCCATCAATATGGTGCAAATGAAGAAGTATATTTGTTCCTTGGATGATCTGACATTCTACTTGATTACTAACAAACCAATTTTGACAGTATTCTTTTGTTTCAATTGTCAAAGGAACGACACCAATTGTATATTTTTCCATTTTTCCACCTCAATCTTCCTAATATTCCCCTTCAAAATATAATAATTTTTATTTATATTCTATTAATAAATAAAAATTACCAACTACTAGTTTTCAAAAAATGATTGTTATTACTAAATTTTATCGAATAAAAACAAGGCTGTCTAGCTAAAACGAAGCCTTTAAATTATCATCTTTTTTGTTAATTGAGTAAATATTTGAGAAAATACCATAAGCAAAGATATTATTTAGATTATTTATTCTTTATGTAAAAAAAAGCTTACGATTTTTCAATCGTAAGCTTTTAGAATACTTTTTTATTTTTACATCATACCGCCCATGCCCATTGATGGATCCATCATAGGAGCTGGTGCAGCTGGTTCTGGTTTGTCTGCAACAACTGCTTCAGTTGTTAATAATAAAGCTGACACAGAAGCTGCATTTTGTAATGCAGAACGAGTTACTTTTGTTGGGTCAACAATACCGGCTTCAACCATGTTTACCCATTCACCGTTAGCTGCATTGAATCCGATACCTAAGTCAACATTTTTTAGTTTGTCAACAATCACTGATCCTTCATAGCCAGCATTTTCAGCGATTTGACGGATTGGTTCTTCTAATGCACGAACGACAATCTTAATCCCTGTTGCCACATCGCCTTCAGCTTCTAGCGCAGCGACTTTACCAATTACATTGACAAGTGCGGTACCACCACCAGAAACCATGCCTTCTTCTACAGCGGCACGTGTTGCGTTTAATGCATCTTCAATTCGTAATTTTAATTCTTTTAATTCTGTTTCAGTTGCAGCACCGACTTTAACGACAGCAACCCCGCCAGCTAATTTAGCTAAACGTTCTTGTAATTTTTCACGATCAAAATCAGACGTTGTTTCGCCGATTTGGTTTTTAATTAAATGAACGCGGGCATCAATGGCTTCTTTTGAACCAGCACCTTCAACAATTGTTGTGTTATCTTTGTCGACAACTACTTTGCTAGCATTTCCTAAGTTTTCAATAGTTGTGTCTTTTAACTCTAACCCTAAGTCGTCAGTGATTACTGTACCACCTGTTAAAATAGCAATATCTTCAAGCATCGCTTTGCGGCGGTCACCAAATCCTGGCGCTTTTACTGCGACAACATTAAATGTACCACGGATTTTGTTCAATACTAATGTTGGTAGAGCTTCCCCATCAACATCATCCGCAATGATCAATAGTGGACGGCTTTGTTGTAGAATTTGTTCTAATAAAGGTAAGATATCTTGAATATTTGAGATTTTTTTGTCGGTAATTAAGATATATGGATTTTCTAAAACAGCTTCCATTTTATCGTTGTCAGTAACCATGTATTGAGATAAATAACCGCGGTCGAATTGCATTCCTTCAACCACATCTAATTCTGTTTCAATCCCTTTTGATTCTTCAATGGTAATTACGCCGTCGTTACCAACTTTTTCCATTGCATCAGCAATTAATTGGCCGACTTTTTCAGAACCTGATGAAACAGCAGCGACTTGTGCAATCGCTTCTTTTGAATCAACTACAGATGAAATATTGTGTAATTCTTCTACTGCTGTTTTTGTTGCTAATTCAATCCCACGGCGAATACCTAATGGGTTAGCTCCAGCAGTTACGTTTTTTAAGCCTTCACGAACAATGGCTTGTGTCAAAACAGTCGCTGTTGTTGTTCCGTCACCAGCAATATCATTCGTTTTAGAAGCAACTTCTGAAACTAATTTTGCGCCCATGTTTTCAAAATGATCTTCTAATTCAATTTCCTTAGCAATTGTTACTCCATCGTTAGTAATCAATGGTGAACCAAATGATTTTTCTAAAACAACGTTACGACCTTTAGGGCCTAATGTCACTTTCACTGTATCTGCTAATACATCTACTCCGCGTAGCATTGCTGCACGTGCATCTTCTGCAAATTTAATCTCTTTTGCCATGATTTCTTCACCTCATAATTTTTTTCTTCTATTATATTATTCTGTAAAAGTTGTTTATTATTCAACAGTGGCAATAATGTCTTTGGCTGATACAATTAAGTATTCTACGCCTTCGTATTTCACTTCTGTTCCTGAATATTTTTCAAACATTACTGTGTCACCAATTTTTACTTCCATCGGAACTTTTGTGCCATTTTCAAGCACACGACCTTCACCTACTGCGATAACTTCACCTGTTTGTGGTTTTTCTTTTGCAACGGATGCAAGAACAATTCCTCCAACAGTTTTTTCTTCTTCTTTCGCGACTCTAATTACGACGCGATCGCCTAATGGTTTTAACACAATAAATCCCTCCAAATAAAAAGTTTTCGCTTATTTTAGCACTCGATACATAAGAGTGCTAACTCACACTATTTATAATACTCATTTCACTCTAAAAATGCAAGTCTTTTCTCTCTTTTTCTTGTCAATTATAAGATACGCATTTTTTATTGAGTATTCTTTTTTCATGGAATGTTTTTCCAATCCTTTAATTCATGGTAAAATAAATTGACTACGATTGGAGGCGAATAAAATGAAACAACGTTTACTTACAGCACTAATAGCAACCTTCGTTTATTTTGTGATAGCGAATTTAGGAAATCTTGTTTTCAGTGTCACAGAAGGAATTGTTTCGACACTTTGGGAATCTCTTTTCTTTTTCTTATTCGTTTTTCTTTTATTAGGATATCGCAATAATCGTAAAAAATAATTATAGAAAGGATTAACCATGACCTTAAGAAAATCAAGTTTATTTATTTTAGTCACATACATTATCGCTTTTTTCGGGCCGTTACTTTTTTCGGGTATTTCCCCCAATGCAGCGATTAATGTGACAACTGCTCTCTACATTATTGGCGCCCTTGTAATGATTGGCATCTTTTTAAAAACAAC
Organism: Enterococcus sp. AZ119; assembly: GCF_050546175.1. Classification (NCBI taxonomy): domain Bacteria; kingdom Bacillati; phylum Bacillota; class Bacilli; order Lactobacillales; family Enterococcaceae; genus Enterococcus; species Enterococcus sp. AZ119. The sequence continues at coordinate 2,140,952 of NZ_CP172951.1, forward strand.
AGAACCTTCTCCTTTAGAGGAAACAGCAACCTTGAAATCACCTATTTTTATTTTTTTACTAGGTGTTAGTGGGATTTTCATTGCCATGCTGATTCAAGGGGTTACTTTTGCCATTGAAGTAGCCATCACAGGAGAACAAGCTACTTCTCAAAATACACAAGCTATTGTAGCGGTGATTTTGGCAAATCCTTTATTTATTTTGGCAACTACTATCGGTGGTCCGATTATGGAAGAATTCGTCTTTCGTTATGCATTTATCCATTTAATCCAGCCTTTTACAAATTTCTGGATTGCGGCTACTGTTAGTTCGGCGATTTTTTCACTCGCACATGCCGATGGTCACTTTTTTGTTTATTTCTTTATGGGATTTTTCTTTGCTCTTTTGTACAAGCAAACTGGAAAAATTTGGACCTCAGTTATTGCCCATTGCGGCATGAATACGATTGTGATTATTGTTCAACTACTTTTGCATAATGGTACAATTCAATAAGAAAAGGGCCTTCGTCTAAACGACTAGGCCCTTTTCTTTTGCTTATTCTTCTTCGTCAATCAATTCGTTGTCATGATGTAAGAAATAAATTAATGTTTGTAATTCGTTGGTTAAGTCAACATTTTGAATTAATACTTCAGGTGGCGCTACTAAACGCGCAGCCGTAAAGTTTAGAATTCCTTTAACCCCTGCTTCGGCAAGTTTGTTCACAACTTCTTGCGCTTTGCGAGCTGGAATAGTTAAAATAGCTACTTCGATTTGTTGAACACGGATTTGTTCCATCATATCTTCCATTGGATAAACCGGAATACCGTCAACAATGCGTCCCACAATATCTTCATTCACATCAAATGCGCAACTTACACGAATACTGTTGCTTTGATGGAATTTGTACTTTAATAAAGCACTTCCTAAATTACCAACCCCGATTAATGCGACATTGGTTAACTCATCTTCATTCAATGTTTTTGCAAAAAAGTTCATTAAGTTTTCAACATCATAGCCGTACCCACGTTTACCTAATTCACCAAAATATGAAAAGTCACGACGAATAGTCGCACTGTCTACTTGTACCGCTTCACTTAATTCAGTTGATGAGACTTTATTTTTTCCTGTATCATGTAACATTCTTAAGTAGCGATAATATAAAGGAAGGCGTCGCGCCGTTGCTTTTGGAATAACTTGATCTTTCACAATTGGACCTCCAATACTTTCACTTAAATCTTATCCATTAACATAATAGCAGTTTTTCACAATAAAAAGCAATTCTATGGCTCAAAAATAGCATTTTTCTTCAAAAGTTTGTGATAAAAGGTATAAACCTTCACAAAGCATTTTTTGATACGTGCTATTTTAGCAGATTTTATGCTACACTAAGGGCAATGAATTTAGAAATGAGGACTACTGATGATTTTATTACAAGCAAATCAAGTTGCCCGGCATTTTGGCTCGGAAACATTGTTTGAAAACATACATTTAGAAATTGCAACAAAAAGTCGGATTGCCTTAGTTGGTCGTAATGGTGCTGGAAAATCGACTTTTTTAAAAATCATTGCAGGCATTGATGCTCCCGATAGCGGAACCATTGCCAAAAATAAAACTGCTACGTTAGGTTATTTAGCTCAAAATACCGGCTTAGAATCAGATAAAACCGTTTGGGAAGAAATGACAAAAGCCTTTGCTGACATCCTAGAAATGGAACAGCGTATGCGAGAATTAGAAACTAAAATTAGTGAAATGGATCCAACCACTTCCGTTTATGAAGGAATTTTAAAAGAGTACGATCAATTGCAACATACGTTTTCTGAAAAAAATGGCTACGGCTATGAAAATGAAATTCGTTCAGTCCTTCACGGCTTTGGCTTTGATGAATCCTTTTACACGAAAGATATTCAAACCTTATCTGGTGGTCAAAAAACCCGGCTTGCATTAGCGAGAATGCTTTTACAAAAACCAGACATTTTAATTCTGGACGAGCCTACAAACCACTTAGATATCGAGACGCTTTCTTGGCTGGAATCTTATTTGCCAAGCTATGCCGGCGCCCTATTGATTGTTTCCCACGATCGTTATTTTTTAGATAAGGTAGTTAATGAAGTTTATGAACTGAGCCGCAAAAAAATGACTCACTACAAAGGAAACTATTCCAAATACTTAGAGTTAAAAGCAGAACAATTAGCCAGTGAATGGAAAGCGTATGAAAAGCAACAAGAAGAAATCAATAAGTTAGAAGATTTCGTTGCCAAAAATCTGGTTCGTGCATCTACAACGAAACGTGCACAAAGTCGCCGAAAAGTATTAGAAAAAATGGACCGTTTAGACCGACCTCAAGGAGATGAAAAATCGGCGCATTTTCTTTTCGATAGTGAAAAAGTCTCGGGAAATGTTGTTTTACAAGTCGAAGATGCCGCCATTGGTTACGACCAAGAACATATTTTATCCGAACCTATTCACTTGGATATTCGTCGCAAAGAAGCCATTGCCTTAGTCGGACCGAACGGAATTGGTAAATCCACTCTCTTGAAATCAATTATTGACCGGATTCCTTTCATTAAAGGAAGTAAAACTTTTGGCACCAATGTTTCTGTAGGTTACTATGACCAAGAGCAAGCCAATTTACATGGCAATAAAACGGTCTTAGCGGAATTATGGGATGAACACCCAACCACACCTGAAAAAGAGATTCGAAGTATTTTAGGTGGCTTTCTCTTCAGTGGAGATGATGTTGAAAAAACGATTCCTTTATTAAGTGGTGGCGAAAAAGCCCGTGTGGCATTAGCAAAACTAGCGATGGATCGTGACAATTTCTTGATTCTCGATGAGCCAACCAATCACTTGGATATCGATAATAAAGAAGTTTTAGAAAATGCGCTGATTGATTATGAAGGAACCATCCTCTTCGTTTCCCATGACCGTTACTTTATCAATCGAATTGCAACAAAAGTTGTTGAGCTTTCTGAAAAAGGCAGCAAACTTTATTTAGGCGACTATGATTATTATTTAGAAAAGAAACAAGAGGAAGAAGAAATCGCTGCCCTCTTAGCTAATGAAGAAGCGGCGAAAAAACCCGAACCAGTCACAGCCAAAAATACCTTTTATCAAAATAAGGAGCAACAAAAATTACTCCGTACTTTGCAGAGAAAAATAACACAAGTCGAAGAAAATCTTGCTCAGTTAGATACGACAATTGCACAATTAGAAGCACAAATGAGTCAACCAGACATTCTAGAAAATCATGTTGAATTGCTGGCTTTAAACCAACAATTAGATGACGCTCGTCAGCAACAAGATGAACTACTTGAGCAATGGGAAAATTTCAGTTTAGAATTAGAAGAAATGGAAAATAACAATTAACGGAGGGATTCACTATGGCTTCCAAAAAAATCAGTTTAACGAAGCCCAAATATCAACAAATCGCCGTTGATGTTGCGGAAAAAATTGCAGAAGGCAAATTACATGTTGGAGATAAAATCCATGCCCGTTCCACCCTAGCTAACCAATACCAAGTGTCGCCAGAAACAGCTCGCAAAGCCATTATCGTTTTAGTCGATTTAGAAATCGTTAAAGCCAAACACGGCAGCGGCTTCTATGTGGCATCAAAAGAAAAAGCGCAGGACTTTGTGACACAATATCAAGACGTTCAAACGATTGCTGAAATTAAAGAAGAATTGCTAGATAGCGTAGCGAAACAAAAAGAAGAACTTACTCATTTTTCTAGCATTCTAGATACTCTTGTTGAACAAACAAAGCGTTTTGATTCTTTCAATCCAATGAATCCTTATTCATTAGTTTTAACAGAAGAAGCTGCTTATCTTGAGGCGACGATTAGCGAAATGAATTTTTGGCAAAACACTTCGGCAACGATTATCGCCATCAAACACAAAGAAGAACTTCTGGTCTCACCTGGTCCATATGCAAAGATTTCGTTGAACGACACACTTTATTTTGTTGGACATGACGAATCAACCTTACAACGAGTGCAGAATTTCTTTTATCCTTAAACAAAAAAGTGACTACTTATCTTGCGGTAAATAGTCACTTTTTTTATTTATTATTTCTATTTTTCATAAAAAACCACTATAAAACCTAGTTAAAATACTGTTTTTCTTCATTTTCAGAAAGATTTTCATCTAATTTGACAAAGTGACAACTTTATAGTAGTCTGATGTAGTCACTTTTTTTAATGAGGAGGAACAATGATTTGCCAAAAGTAAAAGTAAATCACCTTACCAAGATCTTTGGTAAGAAAACCAAACCGGCACTTGAAATGATTCGTGCCAACAAAAGCAAAACAGAAATTTTAGAAAAAACGGGTGCCACAGTCGGTGTTTATGATGTAAATTTCGAAGTTGAAGAAGGCGAAATTTTCGTTATTATGGGGTTATCAGGAAGTGGGAAATCAACATTAATTCGTTTATTAAATCGTTTGATTGAACCAACTTCAGGAAATATTTATATTGATGGACAAGATATTTCTTCTTTAGATAAAGAAGGATTACGTGAAGTACGTCGAAATAAAATGAGCATGGTTTTCCAAAACTTTGGTCTTTTCCCCCACCGAACTATCTTAGAAAATACGGAATATGGTTTAGAAATTCGTGGTGTTCCTAAAGAAGAACGCCAAGCAAAAGCTGAAAAAGCCTTAGAAAATTCTAGCTTAATTGCTTTTAAAGACCAATTACCAAGTCAATTATCTGGTGGGATGCAACAACGTGTCGGCCTTGCTCGTGCCTTGGCTAACGATCCAGAAATTTTATTAATGGACGAAGCGTTCTCTGCTCTTGATCCGTTAATTCGTCGTGAAATGCAAGACGAACTATTAGATTTACAAGAAAATGTCAAAAAAACCATTATCTTTATCACACATGATTTGAATGAAGCTTTACGAATCGGCGACCGGATTGCTTTGATGAAAGATGGTCAAATTATGCAAATTGGGACTGGAGAAGAAATTTTAACCAACCCAGCCAACGAATATGTGCGAACCTTCGTGGAAGATGTGGATCGTTCAAAAGTCTTAACTGCCCAAAATATTATGGTACCTGCTTTAACTACTAACATTGAAATTGATGGTCCAACTGTTGCTTTAAAACGGATGCGTCAAGAAGAAGTGAGTATGTTACTTGCCGTGGATAAAAAACGCCAACTAAAAGGCGTTGTACGCGCAGAAAAAGCTTTAGAAGCGCGTAAAAACGGGACTTCTCTTGTAGAATGTGTGGATCCAGAAATTCAAACAATCGACAAAGATATGTTAGTGAATGATATTTTTCCACTGATTTATGATGCACAAACACCTCTTGCCGTGACTGATAACGGCAAACTATTAGGCGTGGTCATCCGTGGTAGCGTACTTGAAGCACTTGCAGAAACAGAGGTGAACGAACATGAATAAGTATCAATTACCTGTCGCGTCTTGGGTTGAAAGTTTTACTGATTGGTTAACTTCAACATTTGCTGGATTATTCAGCTTTTTACAAACAATTGGTCAAAGTGTAATGGACAACATTACTGCCTTACTAACAGCCGTACCACCACTTGTGCTGATTGTGCTATTAACGATTGCTGCTTTCTTTATTTCTAATAAAAAAATCGGCTTAAGTTTATTCACGTTTATCGGCTTAATGTTTATCTATAATCAAAACTTATGGAACGATTTAATGAGTACCGTTACGTTAGTTTTACTTTCTAGTGTTATTTCCATTATCATTGGTGTGCCACTAGGGATTTTAATGGCGAAAAGCGAAAAAGCCAAGAGTATTATTACACCGATTTTGGACTTCATGCAAACAATGCCTGGTTTCGTTTACTTGATTCCAGCCGTTGCATTCTTCGGAATTGGTATGGTTCCTGGGGTCTTCGCCTCTGTTATCTTCGCTTTACCACCAACCGTTCGCTTTACGAACTTAGGAATTCGACAAGTGCCAAATGAACTTGTTGAAGCAGCTGATTCTTACGGTAGTACTGGCTGGCAAAAATTATTCAAATTAGAATTACCTTTAGCCAAAAACACGATTATGGCTGGTGTTAACCAAACAACCATGCTAGCCCTATCAATGGTAGTTATTGCTTCAATGATTGGTGCGCCTGGATTAGGACGTGGCGTCCTTTCCGCTTTACAACGTGCGCAAGTCGGGAACGGTTTCGTAAATGGTGTGGCTTTAGTTATTTTAGCGATTATCATTGACCGTTTTACTCAACATTTAAATAATAAAAAAGCAGCCCCTAAAGCAGCTGGTGCCACCTCTAAAAAGAAAAAATATGGGATTATTGCAGCGGTTGTTGTAATTGTCGCTGGCTTAGTTGGTGCTTCAATTTTTACAACAACAAATGATAAGCAAATTTCCCTTTCTTATGTGGAATGGGATACCGAAGTAGCCTCCACACATGTGGTTGCCGAAGTCTTAAAAGATATGGGATATGATGTTAAAACGACTCCTTTAGATAACGCAATTATGTGGGAATCTGTAGCTAAAGGTGAAACAGATGCCATGGTTGGTGCGTGGCTGCCAGGAACACACGCAGAGCAATATAAACAATATAAAGATAAATTAGACGACCTTGGTGAAAACCTTAAAGGTGCGAAGCTAGGAATTGTCGTCCCTTCTTATATGGATGTTGATTCTATCGAAGATTTATCTGATCAAGCTGGGAAAAAGATTACTGGAATTGAACCTGGGGCTGGTGTTGTTGCAGCAGCAGAGAAAACTAAAGAAGCTTATCCTAATTTGAAAGATTGGTCTGTTGAAACTTCTTCATCAGGTGCCATGACTGTCGCCTTAGGACAAGCAATTAAAAACAACGAAGACATCGTTATTACTGGCTGGTCTCCTCACTGGATGTTTGCAAAATATGATTTAAAATATTTAGCTGATCCAAAAGGCACTATGGGCGGCGAAGAAGCGATTCACACAATGGCTCGCCAAGGCCTAAAAGAAGATCAACCAGAAGCTTACAAAGTGTTAGATAATTTCCATTGGACAACTAAGGATATGGAATCTGTCATGTTAGAAATTAACGAAGGCAAAGACCCACAAGAAGCTGCACGCGATTGGGTTGATTCACATAAAGACCAAGTAGCAGAATGGAAAAAATAATTCTTAACAAATGACTTCCCCATCTATTAAAAGAGGGCGTTGAACAAATTGTTCAACGCCCTCTTTTTTCGCCAAAAAAACCACTCAGTTGGGTAGACTGAGTGGAAAGGAGTTATTTTTACTTGAGGAGTAAAAATGAAAAGTGTTTATGTTGGGTGTTTTGTTGGTATGCTTATATATTAACGAGAACCTGTGAATAATTTGTGACGAAAACCTTGGAAATTTGCTACGAATTACTTAAAAAAGTTTAAATGTGTCTCACCCTAGTTAATCGATACAGTGATTATTTCTTTTTAGCATTTTGGATGGCTTTAAATAATGTTGAAAATTGTCCTTTGAAAGACATCACATCATCAAAGATATCAACACCATCGTTTAACATTTTGACGGTCACCCAGCCAAGCGCTTCCGTAATTGCTACCGCAACTGAAGCATTGACCATGCCACCAGTCACAGTTCCGACAACAGGAATCACTTTTAGAATATTCCCGACTGCGCTCTTACCTAAACTAACCACTACTAATTCTTTGGTTAAACTTTTCCCTAAGCTTTCAGACCAAGACTGACCAAAAATTTTATGCAGCCGTGACATCATAGTTAATTGAACAGGTACCAGTAAAAAAGCATCCGAAAATGGAATTGGTGAAAACCCAATAATTGCTGCTGACAATGCAGCAAAATGAATCGTTTGATGACTTTTCTTTTTCACATCAGGTGAAACACCAGCCAAAAATTCATCAAATACTTTGTCGAGTTGTGTTTGACTGTTCGTCACTAATTGTTCTGCTTTACCTTTAGAAGTTGCGAAAGCATTCATTATGGCCGTAGACGTTTTTTGTGGAAATTTTTTCAAGACATCTTGAAAAAAAGAACGAAATTCTGGGTCTTCGATTTCTTCATTCAATTGCTTAGTTTCTTGTTCTGCTAATTCTTGTTTTTCAATCTCTTCAAAAAGTTCTTGTTTCTTTTTGTTTTTATGTTTTTTTCTTCTCATCTCATTAACTCCCTTATCTATCAATATGTAGAAACAAAGTATAGCATAGCCCCTGATTGATTCTCTTTTAGATGATTTGAAAAGCCAGAACTTATCTGTTTTTTAAACAAATAGAAATGTTCTAGCTTTTCTCAAAAAATCAGCTATTTTGTTTGTTCTTCACCGCAATAGACCGTCAAGTGTTTAGGCAAAATTTCCAGCGTAATTGGCAAAGCAGCTCCTTCATCACCATCCACATTAGTGGTTAATTCTTCTTGGTTTTCTAAGGAGATTGTTCCTTCTTTAAAGGTTAGGTAAACTAAATTATCAGTGGACTGGTCGACGCCTTTTAACAAATCTGGGACTGCTTTTACTGCATCCCACAATGATTGATCTTTTAAATAAACTAAATGAAGTTTGCCATCATCCACTTGGGCCTCTGGTAATAATGTTTCAAACCCACCGATTGAATTCGTTAAGCCAACTAAAACGGTACTACTTTCAATGGTTTGTTCTTTTTGATCCAAGCTTAAATGAAAAGGATACGTTTGAGCATTCGCTAAATGTTTGGCACCTGAAATAAAATAAGCGAGTTTTCCTAACTTCGTTTTTTGTTCAACGTCCACGTCGTTAATTGACTCTGGAATCGTCCCAATTGCAACGACATTCATAAAGTAGTCGTCATTGATTTTCCCCACGTCTAAAGCACTGGTTTTTTCTAAATCTAATTGTTGAATCGCTTCTTCAGGGTCCATCGGTAAATTCAAGGCTCGCGCTAAATCGTTCACCGTTCCTAAAGGAAAAAAGCCAAATTTCGGGCGGTAAGCTTGTTCTGCCAACCCGCTAATTCCTTCATTAACGGTTCCATCTCCCCCCATTACGAAAACACTGTCGAAGTGACTTTCCGCAGCTTCACGGGCAAATTGTTCTGCATCGCCGCCTTTTTCTGTTTGTTTCACTACAACTTCATCAAATAACTGCTTTAATTTTTCTTCTGCTAACGTTTCAAATTCTTTGGCTTTTTCACCACCAGAACTGGGGTTAACAATTAAAACTGCTTTTTTCACTGGTACCACTCCTCATTGATATCTAAATCGTTTGATTCCTTACAATTATTATAAAAGATATTTTTGATTCTGGCGAAAAATATGCTGACACTTGCTTAACAAACAAGCATTCCTGCTCCTCACTACTTTTCAAAACGTTCTTTAAAGCAATAGGCAAAATAATAGAACAATTTCCAAAAATCTTGCCAAACTTTTGGATCCATCCCCGTCAATTCATGAATTCGTTTCAAACGGTAATTCAATGTATTTCGATGGATATGTAATACTTGTGAGGTTTCATTGATGTTTAAGTTATGATTGGCGAAAAAAATAACGGTTTCATAGTATTCATCATAAATCGTCTGGATGGTTTCAAAAAAATCCAATTCAATATGAAAAGGAAAATTAAAAATTCCTTGAATGAAAAAATCTTCTGCTTGGTAAAACTTAGCCTTTTCTAATTGGAGAAACGATAGAAGTAAATACGTGTTTTGTGCCTCTTGGACCATTTGTTGAATCGTGGCTTTTTCCGAACTTATCACAAGGTATTCTGTTACTGGCTTTGTTATCTGAGGTAGTTCAGAAGTAATCACCAGATAACAATTTTCCCATTCAAATATTTCATGGCCAGGATAATAACTGGATAATAAGCGCTTGTCCTTGGTCAGTACACAATGATTCTGGTCATCTAATTGAAGGTTATATAGTTCCAACGCTTCAAGTTTTAAGGCTTCTGAGTAAGCAGAATCAACATGCATTAAGTGCTGGATAAACTGATTTTTTTGTTTTTTCTTTTTTTCGCGTTCTTGTTGTGTATTTAATTCTTCTGTCAGTAAAAGAACAATCGAGCGCACAAGCTTGGTAAATTTGCGCACCTCGTCTGGTTCTCCCGAAATGCCTACGACACCTAAAATGTGATCATTCAAAATAATCGGTTCATTGGTGCCTTTTTTCTCTAAAGAAGTATCTTTATAAATTTCAATATTTTTTCGTTCATTGATGGCTCTTTCTGCACCACGATGGCGTTCCCCAATTCGAGCAGAATCTCCACTCGCAATAATTTTTCCTCGTTCATCCATAATATTGATGTTATAAGGAATATCTGCCATCAACTTTTCAACAATTTTATTTGCTTGGATTTTGTCTAATTTTAACATTGCTATCGCCAACTTTCTAAAAAGCGAGTAGCGTTTGGGACATAAGCCGCAATGACTTATGTCCCAAACGCTTAATTCTTCAGATCAACGACTGAACATTTTTATTTCAGCTTTCATTACTGATGATACCATGGTTAGTTCTTAGTCACAAGGCACTAGCTGTAATGTACGAGCAATATTTTCAACGGTTCTTTCTAAGTTAACTGGTCCATTTTTCAATGCTGCTTCCAATGGTTCGGCTTTGGCCAAAATTCCAAAAATAGCCGTCATCCCTTCTTCATAGAGGACATCCACATCTTTGCCGATATAGCCAGCACAAGCGAAAACCGGTTTTTGATACTTCTTGGCCAAACGTGAGACGCCATAAGGGGCTTTGCCGAATTTTGTTTGAAAATCCATACCGCCTTCACCAGTAAAGACATAATCAGCGGCTTTTATTTTTTCTTCTAATTGATTCACTTCTACGACAATATCAATCCCTGGGCGTAACTGAGCTTTTGTGAATGCTAGTAACCCTGCACCCAAACCACCAGCAGCTCCTGCACCTGGCATCATCTCAACATCAATGCCGATCTCTTTTTTGATGATCGCTGCATAATGGGCTAAGTTTTTATCTAATTGAGCCACCATTTCTTCTGTCGCACCTTTTTGCGGACCAAAGACATGAGACGCCCCTGTTGGCCCTGTTAGTGGGTTATTCACATCACTTGCTACTAGAACTTCGGTAGCAAAAATACGTTGATCAAACTGTGTTAAATCGATCTGCGCCAGTTTATCTAATGCACCACCGCCACGTGTCAATTCTTGCCCTTCCTTGTCTAACAAACGCGCACCAAGTGCCTGAATCATACCTGCACCCCCATCATTTGTCACGCTACCACCAATGCCGATAATGATTTTTTTTGCCCCATGATTGAGCGCATGTTGAATCATTTCTCCTGTACCATAAGTAGAAGTGATCAAGGGATTACGTTCTGCTGCTTTGACCAATTCAATTCCGTTAGCTTTCGCCATTTCAATGACCACCGTTTCTTGGTCACCTAATAAGCCGTAATAGGTTTCAACGATTTGATCAGGAAGCGGTCCTGCCACACGCACTGGTATTCTTGTGCCTCCTGTTGCATCCACTAAGGAATCCACCGTTCCTTCCCCGCCATCTGCCATCGGGACATGTTGAATGTCTGCATCTTTAAATACAGCTAAAATCCCTTTTTCCATTGCCAGACAGGCTTCTTTTGCACTCATACTTTCTTTAAATGAGTCTGGAGCCAAAACAAATTTTTTCGTCATCTTTTCGCGCCTACTTTCCAACTAGTTTAAAATAAAGCCATATAAAATGGTTGCAACAATCGTCATTACCCCACCGACACACATTTCATAAGGAATCACTCGAATTCTTTCTTTAATCGTCATATTCATACTTTGTGCCGTAATATGGAAATAATTGCCTTGAGGAACACTATCAATCACAGTTGCCCCAGTATGCACCATGACTGCTGCTGAAAGTGAAGATGTGCCCATATCTAAAATCGCTGGTCCAAAAGAACCTGTCGCTAAAATAACCGCTGTGGATGTTGAACCAACTGCTAAGCCCATTAAAATACCAGAAATCGGTGCCAAGAAGGTTCCAGAAATTCCCATAACAGAAATTAAGTGGACAATTTGTGTTGATAAATCAGAAACAGAAATTAATCCAGCAATTGCACCTGCACCAATTAAAATTAAAACGGTATCGGTTACTCTCTTCAAGCCAGAAGATGCATAAAAGGCCAGTTGTTTTGTTTGCCCAATCGCAATTGTCCCAACAACTGAGGCGAACGGCAAAATATACAGAGCATCAATATTCAAACTTTTGATGAAAGAAATATTTAAAACGGCGCCAATCGGATTAAGTAATAATAAGACAATCGCTAACACTGGCGCGATCAACGCCTTTTTCAAAGGTAATAATTCTTTTGTTTGTTCCTCTACAAGATCCGTTTCTTTGACCATTGATCCTTTGCTTCTCATGATATTTGCAAGAACAACAGCTGTAATTAAGCCAAATACGGCTGGAATAAAGCCAGCAATCATAACGTCACTTAGAGGTAAATCAAAGCCGTTCGCCGCTGCAATAGTATTTGGATTAGGCGAAATAATATTGCCCGCTTTGCCGCCACCTGATAAGGCAATCAATAATGATAACTTACTGATACCCGTACTTTTCCCAACAGATAGAGCAATCGGGGCAACAATCAACACTGCAACAGGAATGAATACGCCCACTGCTGTAATTACCATTGTGGATAATGCCAAAGATAAAATAGCTTTTTTCTCGCCAAGCTTTTGTACAATGGCGTTGGCAATTGATTCTGCCGCACCAGATTCCATCATCACACCCGCCAACATGCCGGCTGCTAAGACACGGATTGCGGTTCCCATAATACTTTGTGTTCCGTTTAATAGAACAGCGACTGTATCTGACAGGGAAGCGCCTCCAATAAGACAACCAACAATTGCACCAAAAAACAAGGAATACACAGGATTAAATTTTTTCAAAATTAATACTATCGCTACAACTAATCCTAAAATTGCAGCAACCCAAGATATTGTAATATCTGGCATTCAAAATCAGCTCCTTAAATTGTTTACGCTTTCATTTTATCAAAGTCCTTTCTTTTTAAAATTGTAAATTTAACAGGATTTATTGTTCAAATGCACAAAAAAACCGTTCTTAAAGAACAGTTTTTTGAAATCTTTTTCTATCTTTCTCAATAATGACCACCAAGCCAACGAACAAAAGAACACTCACAATTAACAATACTGCCGTTTTATTATATCCATGAAATAGTGCTTCGCCTCCACATGCGTAAAGTATTGAGGAAGGAATTACACCAATGAATATAGCGGCTATTAAATTTTTTAATGGCAACTGCATAGTATCTGCAGCAAAATTAATCACAGAAGAAGGAATAATTGGAATCATGTAGCCTACCATAATCCCAATTTTTGGATGCTTCATCCGTCGAATGGACTGGACCCAATGATTGGTCTCCGTTTTTTTATCTAAAAATTTTATATGATGCATCAAAAAGATTGCAACCAAATTTCCCATACTATTCCCTAAAACATTAATGAGTGTGCCACTAAATGGACCAAAACTCAATCCTGCAATCACACCGATTACCGAGGTCGGAATCCCTGGTACTGCACACATAATTACTGTCAAAAAAACTAACCACAGCGCTGCTGAAAAACCATGTGAACGAATTCGCTCTAATAATTGTGTCTTACTGGCTTTAGGATTCAAAAATAATTGAATATCTGTTTGATATTCTAGATACAAACGGTAACCAACCAACAGGATTAAAATAAGACCGCTACTGATTAGTAGTATTCGGATTGTTTTCCTCTTCATTTCTTTGCTCCTTTTATGCTTTATACAAAGTGTAGCACAGGTTTCTTCGTGCCTCAATTAGAAGCTTGTATGAATAAAAGCCGCCCCTAAAAGTTAGACTAAAAATCTAACTTTTAGGGGCGATTCGAAAGTTACGAAGATACTTTTTTTATTTCCGATACATCTTAAACTCCAAGAACAGATCGTTATAAATTCCTAAGTATTCTTGACCTAAATCTTGGTAAACTTCTAAATGTTTGATGGTTTCATCATCTGGATAAAATTGTTTATCTTCGGCAACTTCTTTTGGTAATAGTTTTTTAGCTTCTTTATTTGGTGTGGAATAACCAATATATTCTGCATTTTGTGCTGCATTTTCTGGTCGTAACATAAAGTTCATAAATGCATAGGCGCCGTCTTTATTTTTGGCTGTCTTAGGCATCACAATGTTATCAAACCAGAGATTAGAGCCTTCACTGGGAATCACATAATGTAGATGTTCATTGTTTTCTAGCATTTCAGCAGCTTCACCAGAGAAAGTTACAGCAACTGCACTTTCTTCATTAGCCATGTACATTTTGATTTCATCGGCAACAATTGCTTTGACATTGTTCGTTAATCGGTTTAACTTATCGGTAGCCTGACGTAATTGTTGGTCGTTTTTACTGTTTAACGAATAGCCTAAACTGTTCAAAGATAATCCTAACACTTCGCGAGCGCCATCAATCAGCATGACATTATTTTTTAATTCCGGGCGCCATAAATCATCCCAATGTTGGATCTGACGGCCGTCAATAAATTTATCATTATAAATAATCCCCAACGTGCCCCAGAAGTATGGAACGGAAAACTTATTTTTTGGATCAAAGGATTGATCTAAAAAGCGTGCATCAATGTTTTCTAAGCCTTTTAATTTGCTGTGATCAAGTGGTAAAAGCATCTTCGCTTTCATCATTTTTTGAATCATATATTCAGAAGGAATGGCAATATCATAGGCTGTACCACCTTGCTGAATTTTTGTATACATGGCTTCATTAGAATCAAAGGTTTCGTAATTGACTTTATAACCTGTTTCTTTTTCAAATTTCTTAATCAAGGCCGGATCTATATAGTCCCCCCAATTGTAAATGGTCAAGGTATCTGCTCCTGCCATGCCACTTGCTTTCTCCAATTGGCGCACGCCAAAAAACAAGATGACAATAATAGCGATAATTCCAATAAAAAGTGACTGTAATTTTTTCATTTTAACTTGGCCACCTCACTTTGTTCCCGACGCATTTTCTTTAAACGTTTTGGCGTATTGTCTTTACTGATAAAGTAATAACCGACAACTAGAATCATTGAGAATAGGAATACTAACGCACTTAAGGCATTGATTTCTAAACTAATTCCCTGACGTGCTCGTGAATAAATTTCAACAGATAATGTTGAAAAACCATTGCCTGTCACAAAGAATGTTACGGCAAAATCGTCCAACGAATAAGTAAAGGCCATAAAGTAGCCAGCAATAATTCCTGGCGCTAAAAAAGGCAAAATAATATTTTTAATCACTTGAACATTATTGGCCCCTAAATCCCGTGCCGCATCTACCATAGAATCGTTCATCTCTTGTAGTTTTGGTAAAACCATTAAAACAACAATTGGAATACTAAAGGCAATATGCGACAATAATACACTTGTAAAACCTAAACTGATAAACCCTACTGCCGTGAAGAAAATTAAGAAACTGGCTCCAATAATAACATCTGGTGAAACGAGTAAAATGTT
Source organism: Enterococcus sp. AZ119 (assembly GCF_050546175.1). Classification (NCBI taxonomy): domain Bacteria; kingdom Bacillati; phylum Bacillota; class Bacilli; order Lactobacillales; family Enterococcaceae; genus Enterococcus; species Enterococcus sp. AZ119. Next base: position 2,156,354 of record NZ_CP172951.1, read on the forward strand.
ATTAAAGCTAAGCAACGTGTTCCGGTTTTTACGACGTTTTGTATAATAAATCCCCATCGCACCAAATGTTCCAATGATGGTTGCTATTAAAGCCGATAAGAAAGCTAGCAAAAACGTATTCAGAACAATGGTTAACAAGCGTGTGTCTTCGAAAACGTTCCGATAATTATCTAACGTAAAACCAGTAAACTGATTCATCGTTTGCGTGTCGTTAAACGAATAAAAAATCAAATAAAAGATTGGTGCGTACAGTAGCGCAAAGACAACGAATAAATACACATAAGACCATTTAAACTTTTTCTTTTGCATTATTTGCCACGCCCTTTCTTCTTCTCACCCGTCAGCAACATCACAATAAACATGGCAACAATTAAAATCACACCAATTGTTGAACCCATGCCCCAGTTTTGCGTTACTAAGAAGTGTTCCTCAATCGCCGTTCCCAACGTAATCACCCGATTGCCGCCAATTAAACGCGTTAACATAAAGAGCGAGAGCGAAGGAATAAAGACAGCTTGAACGCCACTTTTCACACCGTTTAGGGAGAGAGGAAAAATGACACGGCGGAATGTTTCCGCACTGCTAGCTCCTAAGTCCCGACTAGCACTAATCAATGAAGGATTCATCTCTTCTAAGGCATTAAAAATCGGCATAATCATAAATGGAATTTCTATATACGTTGCGACAAATAAAAAACTAAAATCTGTAAACAGAATCTGGTGCGTACCCAAACCCATAAAACTCATAAACTGATTGATACTCCCATGAATACTGAAAATCCCAATAAAGGCATAAGCTTTTAATAATAAATTCACCCATGTTGGTAAAATAACGAGCATTAACCATAACTGTTTATGCTTGAGCTTTGTCAAAAAATAAGCCGTAGGATAACTTACCAATAACGTAAAAATGGTAATCAGAAAAGCATACCAAACCGAATTAATGGTCATACTTAAATACGTTCCTGATGTAAAATACGTTTGGTAATTCGCCAAGGTAAACTGGCCATTCATATCGAAAAATGATTGATAAATAATCATTAGCACTGGCGCAATGACGAATAAAAGTAACCACATTACATAGGGAATCGAATAAATTCGACGCATTGTTTTCATTTTATTTTCCCCTTTCGTTTACTCGTCGTAACTTTCTAAACGGGCATCAAAGTCTTCTTCTGATTCATTGAAGCGCATCACGTGAATATCTTCTGGCTCAAAAGAGAGCCCTACTTGAGCGCCTTCTTTGGCTTTTCGAGTGGAATGCACCATCCATTCGTTTCCTTGTTCATCAAAACAAATAATTTCATAATGAACGCCGCGGAATAACTGCGTGTCCACCGTTACGGTTAGCTTGCCTTTTTCAAGCGTGGTAATCGTTAAGTCTTCTGGACGTAAAACGACTTCTACAGGTTCATTTTTCCGCATGCCGCCATCGACACATTCAAACTTTTTGCCCACAAATGAAACTAAATTATCTTCCAGCATCACGCCATCCACAATATTACTTTCCCCCACAAAGTCAGCAACAAAGTGATTAATCGGTTCATCATAAATATCGACTGGTGTGCCACTTTGCACGATATGACCTTTATTCATGACAAAAATTTCATCACTCATCGCTAATGCTTCTTCTTGATCATGGGTCACAAAAATAAAAGTAATTCCTAAACGTTGTTGTAAATCACGTAGTTCATATTGCATCGCTGTGCGTAATTTCAAATCTAAAGCGGATAACGGCTCATCTAAAAGCAATACTTTTGGCTCATTGACAATCGCTCGTGCAATTGCGACCCGCTGACGCTGGCCCCCAGACATTTCACTAATTTCACGTGTTTCGTAGCCGGGTAATTGAACCAAACGTAATGCCTCTTTCACTTTTTTTTCAATTTCTGCTTTGGATAGTTTTTTGATTTTTAAACCAAACGCAACATTATCAAAAACATTCATGTGAGGAAACAAAGCATAATCCTGAAACACGGTATTGACTTGGCGTTTATTGGCAGGTACATCATTTATTCTTTTACCATCAAAATAAACATCGCCAGAAGTCACGTCATTGAATCCCGCAATAATACGCAAAATCGTTGTTTTGCCACATCCTGAAGGTCCTAATAACGTATAAAATTTTCCTTCTTCAATTTCAAAGCTGACATTTTTTAATACTGGTTCATCGTCAAATTGTTTGACAACATTTTCAAATGAAATCACATGGTTTCTCACTGGATAAACTCCTCCATTTCGTCCTTTATAAATACGATTCTGTCGCCACAATTAACGCACGACTTTTTCCTCGACCATTGTTGCTAATTTGGTGAGGTTCTGTTGCTTGGTAATACATGGTTTGACCTTTTTTAGCAATATACGTGGCTTCCCCTAATGTCAAACGAATGGAGCCATCAATCACATAAATAAATGTTTCTGATAGAGAAGGTTCAAACGTTTTGTATTCGCCATTTTTATCAAAAGTAATAATGACAGGTTCCATTTCTTTTTCATTTGAGGCTGGAATTAACCATTTTAGTTCATAGCCATGTTCTTCATCATAATAGAGGGTACTTTCTTCTTCATTGTAGACAATTTTCTGTTCAAGCGGTTGCTGACTAAAAAACTGCTCTGGCGTCACGCCTAGTACTTCTAAAATTGAGAAAAATGTTTCCATTGATGGTGAGCTTAAATCCCGCTCCAATTGGGAAATATAGCCTTTGGATAAATCCGTTCTTTCGCCTAATTCTTCTTGTGTTAAATTTTTCTGAATGCGTAAATTTCTCAACTTCTCACCAATTTCCATGGCACACCTCGTTTCTATTTTCAGCTAATCTTTTCAACAAAAGTTTTGTAATACTAAACTTACAGTTTAGTTTTACCTTTTTTAGTATACGAACTTTTTGAAAAATTTCAACCATTTTTCTTTATTTTTCTAGTCTAATTGTCACACAATCTTTCTTTTCTGTATAACTTACTGTTTATAAGAAGAAAAATGATACGAAAAAATCAGAATATGATAAAATAAGACGAGTTGCTTTTTTACATAATTGGAAGGAGAGTTTTTATATGAATTCATTTCAAGCATTTACGTTAAGAGAACAAGATACATCTGTTATTGGTCAACTAGAAACCATTACTTTAGACGATTTATCAGAAGGCACTGTAGTAATCAAAGCAGCCTACTCCTCAGTTAACTTTAAAGACTCTTTAGCTTCAAAAAAAGACGGCGGTGTGATTCGCAATTATCCAATGATTCCAGGAATTGATGTCAGTGGCACTGTTGTCACATCGGAAGATCCTCGTTTCAAAGAAGGCGATAAAGTGATCGTAACAGGCTATCAATTAGGGGTTAGTCATACTGGTGGTTATTCTGAATATGTGCGTGTTCCTGGCGATTGGGTAGTTCCACTTCCTGAAAAAATGAGTCTCAAAGAAGCAATGATCTTCGGAACTGCTGGCTTTACGGCCGGATTATCTGTCACAGCTTTAGAAGACGATGGCTTACGCGACGACAAAGAAGCCCCCATTATTGTAACTGGTGCGACAGGCGGTGTTGCGACATTGTCTATTGCGATGTTGCATCAATTAGGCTACACTTCAATCACTGCATTAACTAGAAAGCCAGATTCTTTTGAGCTTTTAAAAGAGTTAGGTGTTAGTGAATGCTTATTAGTAGAAGATTTCTTAGCAACTCCTGTTAAAGCATTAATGAAACAGCGTTTTGCTTTTGCAATTGATACCACTGGTGGGGAAATTACTTCTGCTGTTTTACCACAACTTCGTTATGATGGCCGTTCAGCCATTTGTGGCCGCGCTGCTGGAATTACATTAGAGACAACCGTTTTACCCTTTATTTTACGGGGCGTTCATTTATTGGGCATTGATTCGGTTAATGTTGGTATGGACAAACGAAAAATAGTTTGGCAACGTCTTGCCACTGATTTAGACATCACTGAAAAAGCTGTGTATCAAGAGATTACTTTAGAAGAACTTCCCCCTGTTTTTGAAGCATTACAAGCAGGCCAACATATTGGACGGACCATTGTCCGAATTTCTTAAGGAGGCGTTTTGATTATGGATGTTTTAGTTACTGCTGGCGGAACGTCAGAACCGATTGATAATGTTCGTTCGATTACCAATCATTCTTCTGGCGGACTAGGAAAAGCAATTGCTGAAAGTTTTTTAGCTGCTGGACACACCGTAACCTACGTAACAACCAAACATGCATTACGTCCAACCCAACAATTGGACTTATCAATTAAAGAAATAGAAACAACGGTTGAATTAGCTACTACGTTAGAACAACTCTTTGCTGAAAAGCAATTTGATGCGATTGTTCACGCAATGGCAGTCAGTGATTTTACGACGGAAACCGCGCAAACGGAAGAACAATTTATTGATTCTTTTGCGCAACAATTAAGCGAACAAACATTGCCAAAGACCAAAGAAGCCTTGGTAACTATCGTTCAAAACACATTGAATCAGATTGCTGATATTCCTCAAACAGCAACAAAAATTTCATCTGATACGGACCGATTATTAATTTTTCTAAAGAAAAATCCTAAAGTCATCCAAATGATTCGTGACAAGCAACCCCAAACTGTTTTAGTGGGCTTTAAATTACTTGTCGACGTTTCACAAGAAGAACTTGTCCAGGTTGCACAAGCCGCTTTGGTTAAAAATCGGTGTGACTTTGTCTTAGCCAATGACTTGATGAACGTTCATGAAACAGAACACGAAGGATTATTAATTAACGAAACGGGCATTGTCCAAGAAGCTTGTTCAAAACAAGGGATTGGTTCAATGATCGTTAAAAATGTTGAAAAGAAATGGAGAGAACAACAATGAAAACTATTTTATTAGGCGTCTCTGGCAGCATTTCTGCATATAAAGCAGCAGATATTACAAGTCAACTAACTAAGCTTGGCTACAATGTGGAAATTTTAATGACTAAAAGCAGCACAGCGTTCATCACTCCGCTTACCTTACAATCACTTTCTAAGAATCCAGTGCATACGGATGTCATGATGGAAATTGATCCCAGTAAAATTAATCACATTGAGTTAGCTAAAAAAGCGGATTTATTTTTAGTAGCACCTGCTTCGGCCAATACAATTGGGAAATTAGCCCATGGGATTGCCGACGACTTATTATCAACAGTTGCTTTGGCACTTTATCCTGAAACACCCAAAATTATTGCGCCCGCGATGAATACGTATATGTACCAAAACCCCATTGTCCAACGAAATATTGGCATTTTAAAAGAAGTCGGCTATCAAGAAATAATCCCACGGGAGGCTCTTTTAGCTTGTGGCGATTATGGTCGTGGCGCACTTGCCACTGTTGAAGATATCCTTCAAACAGTGATGAAAATTTTAGCATCTGATAACAAGGAGTAATTTATGAATAACACGAAAAAATTTACGTTAACAGCAATGTTCTTAGCTATCTTACTTTTACTGGCTTTAACCCCACTAGGATTTATCACATTAGGTCCTTTAAATTCGACCACGATGCATATTCCTGTAATTATTGGTTCCATTGTTTTAGGGCCAAAAATCGGTAGTATGTTGGGCGGCACGTTTGGGATCATTAGCTTAATTAAAAATACGACAGCACCAACACCTTTGTCGTTTGTTTTTTCTCCATTTATTCCTGTGATCGGTACCGATCATGGTAGTTGGAAGGCACTTTTAATTGTGCTCATTCCGCGGATTTTAATTGGGGTCGTTCCTTATTTCGCTTACAAATGGCTAAATAAATTAACGAAGGAAAAAGCGCAACCTGTCTCCTTATTTGTGGCTGGTGTTTTAGGCTCAGCAACGAATACCATTTTAGTCATGAACATGATTTATTTTCTTTTTAATTCAGCTTATGCTGAAATTATTGGTAAAGCTGGTACTGCTGTTTACCTAGCTATTATTGCGACGATTTTCAGTTCTGGTGTGCCAGAAGCTCTTGTTGCTGGTGTAGCTGCTTCAGCAATTGCTAGCGTTTTGCTTCGCTTAATGAAGCGGAATGCAACGCAAAAACTATAGAAAAAACCACAGGGACTAAAAATCAAGTTTGATTTTTAGTCCCTGTGGTTTTTTCTATAGTTTTTTTGTTTTCGTAATTTATAGGCATATTCACTGGCTTTAAATAATAATTTATTAACCGGTAAATCGAATTCCCCAATAAATTCATTAATCGTTGGGTTGAAGTTCGCTTTAAACTTAATTAAGCCATCATTTAAACTACCTTCTAAGCCGCCCATATTACAGCTTTCGCAGCCACGGTTAAAACATTCTTGAATGGCATCTCGCCAAGTCACATATGTTGGCATGTAGCGTTTATAACGATCATCTAAGCCAGCATAAAGGATTTCACTTGTTGGACCAAATGTCACAGCCAAAGCGCCAGCAACCGTGACGATTTCACCAGCTTCTGCGATATTTTCTTCTAATTCTTTTAGTTCCCGAGTCAAGGAAGCATCTAATTCTTCTAAATTATGGCGCTTTTTCACTTGATTTTCTTTCAAATTACTCAAGTCTTTTTGATTTTTGTCATAGCGTTGTCGCGTGCTATCTATGCGTTCCTTTAAATTGACTTGCGCCAGCATAATAAAGGAGTCTTCTGGGTAAATGTTCAACAGCTTCTTAAAGTAATCACTATTCCGTAAAGAAATATGTTGGCGTTCCATGGTTGATTGAATGACTTTTTCAAATTCATCAACAAAGTCAACATGCCCTTGCTGCACAACGACCCCTTTTTTTTCAGCTGTTTTAATCATTTTCTTGGTACTTTTTGACAATTGTTCCTCACTAAAATCTTCACGATAAATATTCGCTTGGAAGCGGGGCTGGATGGTGGCCCCCATATCCATTGTCAGTCCTTGATATTTGGCCCCTGCTTTTTTCAAGGTCTCAATAATAGCTGTCGCTTCAGCATGCGGTTGATGTTCTTCTCCCAAATGAAAATCTTGATAGTGAACCGCTGGATCCATTTTTATAAATAAAGCTCGTTTTTTCTTGCCAAATTTTTTCAATTCAGCCATAAAGTAGCTGACCAAACGTTCATTTGTATAGTCCATTACTGGACCTCTTGGTGTATATAACATCGTAAAACCGGCTGGTAATGGTTTGATTAAAACTAAACTTGATGCGACTAATGTATCCTTTTCATAAACCCCAACAATTTCAGAACCCCAGTTATCCTTGACTTTTGCCCATGAAGATGACTGTAGTAAATTACATAATGGGTGATTTTTAACAAATGTATCGTGTACTTCTGCCGGAATACCGATTTTAAATGTGTACATGTTCAAACTCCTCTGCTGTGACTTTCCAATAGTCCGTTTATCTTACACTATCATAGTGTATTCCAACAGACTAGTAAAGTTTTACATGAAAATTTTTAGAAAAAATGTAGATCTTATTCTTTATGTAAAAAAGACGAGGTAGAAACAGTTCATTCTATCACTTAGTTCACTAATAGCAACAACACTTTTCTTCACTGCCATTCAAAGGATGAATCATTTCTATCCACATCTTTTCAATTAAATACGTGTTTCAAATTTTAATGACTTGTTGATAAAATACATGATTGGTGCTGAAATCGTCATAATAATCGCTTCACTTAATGCTAACCAACCATAAGTTGTCCAAAATGCTTGACCGCCACTTGGTACTAGCATAAAGGCAATAAAAAACATACTTACAGTGAAAAATAGACTATTTAGACACATTCTAACAGGAATACTTGGTACCTTTTTTTGTAAAAAAGCTGTTAAGCTCAACGCAAATAATGTTTGCGCACCACCAAACAGAGCATCCATTACACCGAAACCAAAAAATAAGTTAAAAAAGATAACGCCGCCTAAAACACCCCACATCAATTTGCGATTGAAAACGACTAGGTGATTCAAACTTTCTGAAATTCTAAATTGAATCATACCAGAAGAAACTGGCCGAACCAATAAAGAGAGGACAATATATAAGCCCATAATGATACCATTGGCTAAGACTGTTCTTAGCTTTCGATTGGCTTGAAACGAATTTTGCATACTTTTTCCTTCTTTCTCCGAGTTTTTTTACAAGGGATGGTTGATGAACCTTGGTTACAATTGCAACAGTTCACATTCTAATATGGAAAGTCAAAATAGTCAATGAAAGCCCTGTTTTACTTTGCACTTATTTGCAGTTTTCACCTCTCATGCATTGTTTCGTGCCTTTTTCTAGTCATTTTTTACTTTTTTAAGCAATCTTTATTCGCAGAAGTTCCTCCCTCTGGTATAATGGACAATAGCGATTCAAAGGAGGAGCTCAATGAACATTCACTACTATCTTATTATCAACGAGCAGGCAAGTAGCGGCAATGGCCGAAAAGTCGCTAGAAAAGTGATTCAACAACTCAAGCAACAAGAACTTAAATATACGGCTCTTTACACTGATTACGCTGGACATGAAAAAGAATTGACGAAGGAACTTGCAGAAACAACTTTACTTCCTTGGTCTGAAGACTTAGACGTTTCAACTTTTCCAATCCTAGTCGTGCTAGGCGGCGATGGCACACTACATAATGTCATTAATTCATTACTTCCATATGATTCAGCTATTCCTTTAAGCTATATTCCATGCGGCTCTGGAAATGATTTTGCACGAGGGGTGGGATTATCAAGAAATATTGATAAAGCATTGCATCAAATCCTGCGCACCAGACGACCAAAAGAAATTCAAACGATTCATTATGTAGAAGCCAACCAAGAAGAAATCGGCTTAGCCACCAATAATGTTGGCTTAGGATTAGATGCGGCAATCGTGGAAAAAACCAACGAATCGTCATCAAAAAAAGCCTTAAATAAATTTAAGCTTGGCTCGCTTTCCTATATTTCTTCAATCATTCATGTCTTTTTTAAACAAAAAGGCTTTCCAATTTTAGTTGAAATGAATGGTAAACAATACACATTTAATCGTGCTTTCCTATGTACGGTCACAAATCATCCTTATTTTGGCGGGGGCGTATCAATTATGCCGACGGCCAATCCTCGCAAAGCAGTCGTGGACTTAGTTGTCGTGGAACGAATCAATATTTTTAAAATTTTGTGGCTTATTTTCCTATTGCTTCGCCAAAAACAAGGGAAATCTAAACATTTTCATCATTTTCAATCAAGTAAAATTCGAATTGTTTCGACGATTCCACAAACCATTCACGCAGATGGCGAGATTTTAGGCAAACGAAGTATTGATATGGTTTATACCACACAAAAACGTTTGTTTTGGTTTTAACTGAGTCCCTTAAGGTTGAAAAAGAGTGCCATAAGTCAAAACGACTTATGGCACTCTTTCCTTTTCTCACATAAATTGATAAGGCGTCGTATCCTTCATTCCAATCATTGGATCAACAGCATTTGTTTGAATAATTTCGACTGTTAGTCGTGGTTCTTTTGGTAATGGTTCTTCGACAACTTTTGTCGCTTTCTTTGCTGTTTCTGGGGTTGACTCTTCCCCTTCATCAGCAAATAGTGAAACTTCTTGTACCGTTGTGTCAACTAATTGCTCGTCTGTTTCTTTGATCTGATCGGCTTTCGTTGATTGCTGTTCATTTTCATAAGAGACAGCTTTTGTTTCTTTTTCAGTAAATGGATGGTCTGCCGTTAAACCTTCTTCATAGGCTTCTAACTGAGTTCTAGTCGTTAAGGTCATTTGTTCTGCGTTCACGATTCGTTCTTTTAGCATCGTCATGCGACTAGCCGATTCGTTTTTGACACATGTTTCAAAAGCAGAAACCTCACCTAGTAGAATTAATAATTCTTTACTACGTGTCACTGCTGTATACAGCAAATTTCGTTGCAGCATTCGGCTATACTGATGAACCATTGGCAGTAACACCATGCGGAATTCACTACCTTGCGCTTTATGAATCGAACAACAATACGATAGCGTAATTTTATTCCATTCATTTCTTTTATACGTTACTTCATTATTATCAAACTGTAAAACCAACTCGTCCACTTTGTCCTCTGAGTCTTTGGCTAAAGTAATTCCGACGATTTCTCCCATATCTCCATTGAACACATTTAATTCTGGCGTATTGACTAGTTGCAAAACTTTGTCCCCGATCCGATAGACGGTGTCATTCCACTTGACTTCTTTTTTCTTCCCCTCATTTGGATTGAAGATTTCTTGCATCATTTTATTCAAGGCATCAATGCCAGCTGCGCCACGATACATTGGCGCTAAAACTTGAATATCTTGTGGCGTAAACCCTTTTGCTTTTGCCTTTGTGACGATTTGTCGAATGTATTCTTCAATATGACCAATATCACTTGCAAAGAACGAGCGATCCTTTTGATTTTTTTGAAAATCAGTAGGCAATTTTCCTTCTTTAATTTCATGGGCAAGAGGAATAATACTTGAACCGTCTCCTTGACGATAAATTTCGTTTAACTCACATTTGGGAATTTCGTTAATTTGCAATAAGTCATGTAAGACTTGACCTGGACCGACAGACGGTAGCTGATCCTTATCACCAACAAAAATCACTTGCATGTTTGTCGGAATAGCTTTTAATAACGTATTGGCTAACCAAGTATCCACCATTGACATTTCATCTACAATTAGCAAACCGCCTTCTAATTCTTTGGCGGTTAAACTCGGATTTTTTTCACGACCTGTCAAGCCTAACAAACGGTGGATGGTACTTGCAGGTAAACCTGTCGTTTCGTTCATACGTTTCGCTGCTCGCCCAGTTGGCGCCGCTAGCAAGATTGGAAACATCTCCTGCGTATAGTCTTTGAGATCTAATGAAAGACCATTTAGTTCCGCAAACAACGAGACAATCCCATTAATAACAGTTGTTTTCCCTGTTCCGGGCCCTCCAGTTAAAATAAATAACGGTGATTTAATCGCTTCTTCAATCGCTGCTTGTTGCGAGTCGCCATACTGAATATTTAAACGTTTCTCAATCATTCGGATATTTTTTTGGACTTCTTCTTCCTCATAATGAATTTCTTTTTTACGAGAAAGTAAACGCTGAATCGAAGTACCAATGCCCCATTCAGAAAAATAGAGACTGTTCTCAAAAAGTTTAGTCTCTTCTTGTTGGATTTTTCCATGTTCGACTAACGTAATGATTTCATTGGCCACTTGATCAGGTGAGATTTCCACTGGGCGACTTGCTTCCAAGGTCCGAATCGCTTCTTCTAATAAAACATCTGCTTGAACATACGTATTGCCTGAACGAATGGAGTGTTCAAACACTTCATGTAAAATCGCCGCTCGAATTCGAACAGCAGAATCCGCCTGAATGCCGATTTGTTCAGCAATATTGTCCGCTCGTTTAAATCCGACTCCCTCAATATCTTCAACTAACTGATAAGGATTTTCTTGAATCACAGAAAGGGTTTCTTCTTGATAGGTTTGATAAATTGAAAAAGCTAACTGACTACCGAAGCCGTATCGATTTAGTCCCACAATCACTTGCTCCATCCCGTGATTCAAGCGAATTGTTTCGACGATTACTTGACGTTTTTTTTCATTTAAAACAGTAACTTCTTCCAAAACACTAGGATCATCAATAATTCGGTCAATCGCACTTTCCCCTAATACTTCAACAATTTTTTCAGCGGTTCGTTTACCAATGCCAGGAAATTTGTCACTTGATAAATAGTTAACCACCCCACTAGCCGAAGTCGGTCTTTCTTGCTGATAACTATCCACCTGAAACTGTCTCCCATAACGAGGATGGTCCACAAAATGACCAAAGAAACGATAGGGTTCCTCTTCTTGAACTTGGCCAAAACTTCCAGTTACTACAATTTCTTTTTCTAAATAATCTGTATTTGTATCGGTCACATTTACAAGAACGACTTTATAAAAATTACTGGGATTTTCAAAAAAGATTGCTTGTACAGTCCCAACAATAAAGGCTTTTTCTTCGTCCTCACCAAAAAGTGTTACCACTACAAGCCCTCCTTTCTGTTGTGCGCTTATTGTGCTTTTTCTTTAGCTAAAAAAGACGTATCATTCCATAACGTTAAGTCGTACGGCATGTTCCTTGATGCCTCTTTGGTTTCAAGGATTGAAAGGCTATTGTTTAACAGCCCGCCCATTGTCCGTAATTCTGATAATGGTTTACCAGCCATCGCTTGGATTGCCGCCGTCAGCGCTGCTCCGTGTCCGACAAATAGAACTGGACCTTCGTGCTGCTTCGCCGCTTCAGCAACTGTTTCTGAAATCCGTTGAATCGCTTGCTCGATTGGTTCACCATCAAAAATTGTTGGATCATACAAATCTAAACGATGCCGTAAATGATCTAATTCTTCTCCATAAAAATTACGCATTTCTTCAATATATTGTCCTTCTAAACGACCTAAACCTAATTCTTTTAAGCTATCTGTATAAACAATTTCAACTGGACGATTCAATTCTTGTTGAATTCCCCGCGCAGTATTTTTGGCACGTAATAGCGGACTAGAATAAATTTTTTCAAACGGAATATCTTGTAAATATTGGCCTAATTGTTTAATTTCGTCATAACTAGTTGGTAATAACGGCGAATCTCCTGTCATTCCTTGAAATCGTTTCTGTTGATTCCATTCAGTTTTTCCATGTCGTGTAAAATATAATTTCATGTAACTTCTCCAAACTTCTTTATCTCTTCATATGTCTTTCTAGTTTATCACTTCCCTGCGAAAATATCCATGGAAGTTTCTAGTAATCCAAGCAAAATAAGCCTAGAACAAAAATCTAAATTGTTTTTTGTTCTAGGCTTGAAAATTGGGCAACAGTAAAAATAAAACCACTTTCTTCTGACATTTTTGAAAAAAGCGCTACTGTCTTAACTTTTTTTAATCCAATTTATCATTTTCATAATGATGCGTCAGTTCTAAGTTCGGAAAATTTTGCTGACGTAAGGCTTCATAAACAATTAGTGCGGCAGTGTTAGAAAGATTCAATGAGCGCACATGTTCATCATTCATAGGAATTCGGATACACTTTTCTTCGTTTTCTCGCATAAACGTTTCTGGTAAGCCCGTTGTTTCTTTTCCAAAAAGGAAATAATGGTCCTCGCCATCATTATAATTGACCTCGCTGTACGTTTGGTGAGCAAATTTGGTTACTAAATGCAAGTGTTTGCCTGCCACATGGGCTAAAAAGGCAGCCAAATCTTTATGATACGTAATATTTACATCATTCCAATAATCTAATCCGGCACGTTTTAAGTGTTTATCATCTGTTGAAAATCCTAAAGGTTCAATTAAATGCAACGGTGTATTCGTCGCTGCACATGTCCGTGCAATATTTCCAGTATTTGCTGGAATTTGTGGTTCAAATAAAACAATATGGTTCGTCAACTATCTTCAGCTCCTCAAATATCAATCGTGTTCATTTTAGCATAAATTCAAAATAAATAGCGCCCACAATACTTATTTTCAAAAAAAACCGCATGACGCGATGATGTCAGGCGGCAGCTATTCTAACCAATAAAAAAAACGTACCGTCTCGGTGTCTAGCACGGCGAGTCGTTACGTTAGTGAAGGTCTCTTCACTAACTTTTATCAGAACAGGACCCTGATAAAAACCAATGAAAAAACAACTTGTAAGTAATATAACACCAATGTCACTTTATTGCAAGACTTTTTTAGGATTTTCTTCACAAAAAAGTCTATCTTTTACGACCTACTAACAAGCGGACGTCAATCGTGATTTTTTCCAATGGTCGCTGTTGTAGTTTGGCTTTAACTTCTTGAGAAACTTGCCACTCTAATGGCGACATTTCTAATAAATCCAACCGTCTTTCCTCGGGAATGTCAAAGCAATAAGTTATTCGTTCATCTACTTCCACTGCTAATTCCTCGGCAAAACGTTGGACTACTTTTTGATTGGAATAACTTTGTTTCTTTTCGTCATTGGGATAAAAAGCCGCTCGTAATTCCTTTAAATAATTCTCTTCAGGAATAATTTTAATCACAGTCCCGTCAGCTTTTAGTACTCGCCGAAATTCTTGATAATGTGAAGGAGAAAAAATATTTAAAATCGTATCAAGCCCTTGATCCGCAAATGGCAAATTCGTTAAATCCGCCACACACCAAAACGCATCAATTGGCTGATTACTTGCTAAATAGATTCCTTCCTTTGATAAATCAAACCCGATTTTCAGTCCAGATAAGCCTGCTTGACTTAACTCAGCAAGAAAACTCCCTTCACCACAACCAACATCGACTACTGTTTTATTTTGAGGAAGATAGTGCATAATTTTGTTTAAAACAGGCGCGTACATGCCACTTTGAATCATTTTTCCCCGAGAAGTAAACATTTTTTTATTATATTCTGTCTGAACGCCATGATTTAGAAAGTATAGCGTGCCTTTCTTGGATAAATCAAATTGATGCCTCTGTTGACAAATCAGACCAACCCCTTCTACATGCATTGGTTCATGACAAGTTGGACAGCGAAATACGGCTGCTTCTTTTTTCAATAATTGTTGTGCTCGTTCAATTTTCTTTAACATTTAAAACTCCTTACGTTCATCAAATGAACATTTTCTCTTATAAAAAGTTGCACTCTTTTTTTCAGGGCTATGGTAGTAAGCAGAATTATGGTACAATGCCTGTGAAGAAAAAGCAAGGAGCGATAAGAAATGATTAAAGAATTCTGTGCCGAAAATTTCACTAAGATTCCCCAAGCCATTCAAAAAGGTGCGAATCGCATCGAATTATGCGATAACTTAGCCGTGGGTGGAACGACGCCAAGTACTGGTGTTATTGAAGAAGTCTTAGCATACGCTGGCGAACATTCTGTACCAGTGATGACAATCATTCGTCCTCGTGGCGGCAATTTTGTCTATAATGATATTGAATTAAAAATTATGCATACCGATTTAATCGAAGCAAAGAAATTAGGAACCGACGGCATTGTTATTGGCTGTTTAACTGAGGACGGTTGGTTAGATGAAGAAGCTTTGGACTTATTCATTGAAACAGCTGAAGGCTTGCAAATCACTTTCCATATGGCTTTTGATGCCTTGTCGAAAGAAAACCAATTTAAGGCGATCGACTGGTTAGCTGAGCGTGGTGTGACACGTATTTTAACTCATGGCGGGCCAGCTGGTACCCCTATCGAAGACAACTTTGATCATTTAAAAGAATTAATTGCCTACGCAGATCAACGGATTCTTATTTTACCAGGTGGCGGTATTTCCACAGAAAACGTTCAAACTGTGATGGACACTTTAAAAGTCACAGAAGTCCATGGCACAAAAATTGTTTAATTTCTTGTATCTAAAAAAGTGAGGTAGCCGTCGTATTATCGGCTATCTCACTTTTTTGATTTCAAGCAAACCAACGAATCCTTTTACCTCAGTCTCATGATAAATAAGTGCAATTTTTTAAACAAAATAACGCATAAACATGCTGGCAATATTGAAATAAATTAATACACTGGTTAAATCACTTAAGGTAGTAATAAACGGACCACTGGCAACTGCGGGATCAAACCCTAATTTATCCATTAACATTGGGATTAAACTCCCTGCTAAATTCGCCACAGTAATTGCACAGAGCATTGCCATCCCAATCACAAATCCAAGCGGAAGATTATGTTGCCACACGCCAACCACAATCATAATGGTTAAACCTGTCACAGCCCCCGTCACTAGTCCCGTGAGTACTTCACTTAAGATTAAGCGACCAAAATTACTATCCTTTTCATCTTTCATAGCCAAACGGCGTACCGCGACCGCCAATGATTGTGTCCCGGCATTGCCGGCTGTTCCGGTAATTAAAGAAATAAAAACGGCTAAAATACTCGCTTCGCTAACTAACGACTCATAATTACTGATTAACGAGGCCGTAGACATTCCTAAAAACAATAGCGTAATTAACCAAGGTAATCGTTTAGAAGCGGCTTTTAAAGGGTTCTCACTAACTTCTTCAACGTCGACCCCGGCTAAACCAGAGTAGTCGCTAGCGGCCTCATCATCGATAACATCAATAATATCATCAACTGTTACAATCCCCAACAAATGATCATCATAATCTGTAACTGGCACAGCTAAGAAGTCATAGTCACGAATTGTTTGCGCGACATCTTCTTGGTCATCGCCAACATGAACTGAAATAACCCGTTCATTCAAAATATCAGCAATCAAGGTATCATCATCATTAACAATTAAATCCCGCAACGAAATAACGCCGACTAAATGATTTTCTTGGTCGACTACGTAAACGTAATAGATTGTTTCCGCCATGTCCGCTTGATTCTTTAAGACGTACATCGCAGAACGCACTGTTTGATTCGCCACAATCGAAACAAATTCGGTGGTCATAATCGCCCCAGCAGTTTCATCTTCGTAATGAAGTAACTCTTTAATTTCGCCTGCTTCTTCACTACTTAACAAACTAAGATATTTCGCCTTTTGACTCTTATCTAACATATTTAGTAAATCCACCGCATTATCGGTATACATCTCAGCTAACATATCGGCTGCATAACTTGGACGCATTTCAGCTAAATAATCTTTCATATTCTCATTATCTTCTTCGATAACATCAAACATATCCGCTAGTTCTTTCGGAGATAGGTAATTGTATAAATGTTGTCGGTCTTTTTCATCTAACGATTGGTAAAATTGTCCTTGTTCATAAATGTGTAACGCTAAAAATAGCTCACGAAATTCGTTCATTTGTTGATTTTTTAGCGTTTCTAAAAGAAGGGCAAATTGCTCTTCCATTTCTTGGCCTTCATTCATCTTACACTTTCCCCTCCTGCCTCTTTATTATTATAACGTATCATCTACACTTTTCATATCCTCCGCTAGTGGGGAAATCAGATGAACCGTTTCTTTGGTAAAAGGATGAGTAAAAATTAGTTCCATGCAATGCAACGCTTGCCGCTCAATTCCTTGATCCATCTTTCCATGATACATCTCATCCCCTAACAATGAACAGCCAATTGCTTCAAAATGTACCCGAATTTGATGTGTTCGTCCTGTATGGAGCTGAATGCGCACAGCTGCTGCTTGGGCTCCTCTTTTTGCGAGCCAATATTCTGTACTAGCAAATTGACCTGTTTCGATAACTTGGCGTTTTAATAAAGAGGACAAGTCGCGCCCAATTGGCTTTTCAATCAATTGATGCTCGTTTAACTGCTCAATCGCTCCACCAACAAGGGCATAATAAATTTTTGTCACCTTTTTTTCTCGTAATTCTTGGTCAATTAAAGCATGAGCAAAGCCGTGTTTCGCAAATAACATCAGCCCAGAAGTATCTCGATCTAAACGAGTCACGACATGAATAACTTGATTCACGTAATTTTGTCGCTTGTAATACCCCTTAACACGATTCGCCATCGTTCCTGAAGGATGATACTGAGCAGGTATTGAGGCAATGCCAGCGGGCTTATTAACTACTAAAAAATGATCATCTTCAAACACAATTTCAATCGGTTCATCATCTGTTAATAATGTCTCATGTTCCGCTTCATCTGGAATCGTCATTTTAACGACATCGCCAGTTTGTAAAGGATAGATGGCATTTTGAACGGTCCCATTCACTTGAATTTTACCACCCTGAAATTTAACCTTAGCTAATAACCCTTTTGAAACGCCTTGTTCCTTTAAAAAATATTTCACTTGTTGTGTTGTTTCTTTGTCATATGTCCATTGAAATTCCATCGTTTAATTAATCCTCACCAATAAAGGCATCTTTCACTCGATGCCAAAAATGCATGTGCCGATAAGAGGCAAAATGAATCCGTTCGTCTGCAATTCGATAGCAGACAGAAGCGATATTTTCTTGATAAATATCTAATTGGTCCACCGTGACAAAATAATCATCACTTTCCTGTAATTTAATCTCCAGCCACTCCGTATGTGCGATTACAATCGGTGACCCCAATGTTCGAAAGACACGATTGTTTAAGGAGGCGATTTCGGTTAACTGAAACGCATTAATGCTAGGATGCAAAACAGCCCCACCAATACTTTTATTATACGCAGTCGAGCCGGTTGGGGTCGAAATCGACAACCCATCACCACGAAATCGTTCAAACAGTTCGTCTTTAATAAACACATCGCCCACCATCGTCCGGTTTCCTCGTTTAATTGTCGATTCATTTAATGCTAAAAAATGTTTATCCGGTTTCCCATCTCTAAACCGAATCCGCACATCTAATAATGGATAACTCGTACTTTTTTCACGATGAATACACAAACTTTCAACTAGTTCTTTTAATTCATAATCACGCCAATCTGTATAGAAACCCAAGTGTCCGGTATGTACACCTAAGAAACTTACTTCGTTTAACAGATGATTAAATCGATGAAAAGCGGAAAGAAGCGTACCATCTCCGCCGACTGAAATCACAAGTTCAGGTTGACGATTGTCTATTTGAATTTGGTTTTGCTCTAATAGTGTTGTCAGTTGTTTTGTGACTTGTTTCGATTTTTCTTCCGAGTTATGAACAATCGCCACTTTCATAAGCAGACTCCTTTACTGATTTTCTGGTGTTTCGTTTTTAATTTGCTTATAGTATTCGTTTTCTAGCAATCCACGGCCATGAGAGAAGTAATGTTGTGCTTCTTGAATTTCTTCACGAATAGATGACATCTCTTCATCTAATAAATAGGCTGCCTCTGCCGCTCGCTGAAGGCGTTCTTTCATTTCTTCAGGAAAGACACCTTGATATTTATAATTCAAAGAATGTTCAATCGTTGCCCAAAAATTCATGGAGAGTGTCCGAATTTGGATTTCGGCCAAAATAATCTTTTCCCCGGTGACTAATTGCACAGGATATTCCACCACCACATGGTACGAACGATAGCCACTTTCTTTTTTATTTTCAATGTAGTCCCGTTCTTCCACAATTTTTAAGTCTTTACGATTTCTTAAAAGTGCGACTACCTGGTAAATGTCTTCCACAAATTGGCACATAATCCGCAAACCAGCAATGTCTTGCATTTCTTCTTCAATCCGATTTAAAGGAATATGCCGAATTGCCGTCTTTGTCAAAATACTATCTACTGGTTTCACACGTCCTGTAACGAATTCAATTGGTATGTGTTTATCTTGCTCCCGAAATTGTTTACGAATACCTCGTAGTTTTACTTTTAATTCGCTGACCGCCTGTTCATATGGCGCTAAAAACAGCTCCCACTCTCGTTCCATGGTAGATCCCTCAATTTCCTTGAATTTCATTCACTGATTATTTTACCACAGTCCTCCCTAAAATAGGGTGTTATTCGCTATTTGATTTCCAAACGCCTTTCATTAGAAAAATTTTTCACAGAGAAGACCACTTTTCTTGACGGAAACCTATATAATATGTGAAAATTGGAGTGATTTAAGAAAGAGAGAGAACCCCATGAGTGAGCACTTAGAAATTGAATTTAAAACATTAGTTAGTCCGCAAGATTTCAAACGATTAATCGACCATTTTGCTATTCAAAAAACGGACTTTTTTACGCAAACAAATCATTATTTTGATACGGACGATTTTCAATTAAAAGCACAACGAATGGGCTTAAGAATTCGCGTATTAGCAGATCGTGGTGAGTTAACCTTAAAAGTTCCTGCGCCAGAAGGATTATTAGAAATCAATGACCCTTTATCGCTTGAGACGGCGAACCACTTTATCAAAAGGAATCACCTCCCTACTGAGGGGGCTGTGGCGAAGAAATTACAAGAATTAGGTATTGAAATCGCCTCGATCCATTTAATTGGTTCATTAAAAACAGCACGTGCAGAAAAACAAATTCCTCAAGGACTACTTGCGTTAGACGAAAGTTGGTATAACCAACAGCACGATTTTGAATTAGAGTTAGAAGTTACTGAAGCTGAAAGCGGCAAGCAAGCGTTTCAAACATTAATGGCTGATTTGAACATTCCCATTACGCTTGCACCTAACAAGATTCAACGCATGATGCGGACCACTGCCCCTTAGTATTCGAAGCACTGACGTTCTGGCACCTGTATTTGAAAAAGCATGGCATTGGAGGAAGTATGAATGGTTGAAATTTATTTGTTCGTCAATCCTTTAGGCGGCGTCTGTTTAGAAATTGAAAAAGAAATTATACAATTGTCTGTTAACGACAAGAAGAAAATACAATTGCGCTTTATTCCTTTATTAAACATGAAAACGATCAATGAATTTTTAAGTCGTCAACATATTCCGATTAATGACATTAAACGACGGAATCGAATTTTTGAAGATTTATACTCAGCCGCTCTTGACTATAAAGCAGCACAGTTACAAGGCCGAAAAAAAGGCCGACAATTGTTGATTGGCTTACAAAAAGCAGTAGCTGAAGACGGTCTAGCTTACTCTCCTGAGTTATCAGAAGAACTACTTCTAGCGGCCGGCGGGGATATTGATATGTATCGTAAAGACCGACAATCAGATTTTGTCAAAGAATCTTTCCAAACCGACCAAAAAGTTGCTCGAGAAATGGGGATTAAACAACATCCTACCGCAGTCGTTTACAACTATACTTGCGAGAACGATTTCGGCATTTTAGTCGAAAATTTTGAAAACATGGATGAAATTAAACAACTTTGTCGTGTCCATCCACATAACGAACCGTTGCTGGACCAAGGTGACGCAACCTTTGAATTTAAATGTCGCTCCAATTATCATTTTCCAAATGGACATTTACATTTATTATAAAAAAGATGCTGCGACGAAAGCTGTTAACCAATTATCTTAAGAGTTAAAAAGTGGGATATAAGTCATCTGGACTTATATCCCACTTTTTTGTCTATAATTTTTCAACCAAAGCTTCTAATTCCGTTAAACGTTCTTCAAAAACTTTCATTGCATCTTCGATATACGCGGCTTGTGTCATATCCACGCCCGCTTTTTTCATCACTTCAATTGGGAAGTCACTACTTCCTGCTTTCAAGTAGTTAAGGTACTTCTCTAAAGCTCCTTCTTCTCCAGCTAAAATATGTTTAGACAATGCCGAAGCGGCTGAGAAGCCAGTTGCATATTGATAAACATAGTAATTGTAATAAAAATGTGGAATTCTCGCCCATTCGTAACTGATTTCTTCGTCTCTAACTACTTCTGGTCCATAATATTTAGCATTGAGCTCGCCATAATACTCACTCAAATATTCACTCGTTAATGGCGTGCCTTTAGCATCTTCCGTGTGAATAAAATGTTCAAATTCCGCAAATTGCGTTTGACGGAAAATGGTTCCCTTAAAGCCGTCTAAATAGTGATTTAAGACATACGCACGTACTTTAGGATCTGTTTCTGTTTGTAATAAATATTCTGTTAAAATATTTTCATTTGTGGTTGAAGCAATCTCAGCTAAGAAAATTGAATAGTCGCCATAAACATACGGCTGATTATTTCTTGTATAGTAACTATGAACACTATGGCCCATCTCATGGACTAATGTAAATAGTTGATCCAAACTATCATGCCAATTCATTAAAATGTATGGGGCTGTGTCATAAGCTCCTGAAGAATATGCGCCGCTTCGTTTTCCTTGATTTTCAATCACATCAATCCAGCGACTTGAAAAAGCTTCTTTAACAATAGATAAATAGTCTTCACCTAGTGGTTTTAAAGCCTCAATTGCTTTTTCTTTTGCTTCTTCATAGCTGTAACGAATTGGTGCTTCACCTAGCAAAGGCGCATACAAGTCGTACATGTGTAATTCTTCTACGTTTAATAATTTTTTTCTTAATTTTACATAACGATGTAGCAAAGGTAAATGTTTATTTACTACAGCTACTAATGTTTCGTGAACACTTTCAGGGATATGATTACTTGCTAAAGATGCTGCCCGAGCAGAATCATAATTTCTAATTTTTGCTTTATAATTATGCGTTTTAACATGTGCACCTAAAGTTGAGGCTAAGGTATTTCTAAATTGTTTGTACACTTTGTACAACCCTTTAAATGCTGCTTCACGAACAGATGGATCGACACTTTCCATTAATTGACCATAAACGCCATGAGAAAGTTGAATCGTTTCGCCTTCAGCATTTTGCACAGTTGGAAATTCTAAGTCTGCATTATTTAAAATTGAAAATGTATTACTTGAGGCCCCAAAAATTTCACTAGCCCCCGCCAGTAAAGCTTCTTGTTCCATCGATAAAACATGGGGACGTTCATCTAAAATATTTTGAATATAGTGACGATAAACAGCTAATTTCGGCTGCTCTTCAAAATATCCCCAAATTTGTTCATCACTTAATGTTAAAACCTCTGGATCAAACCAAGAAACAGCTTCACTAACTTGTGCATATAAAGAACTAGCTCTGGCATATAAAGCTTGGTAAGCTGTATTTGTAGTGTCTTGATCATTTTTTAAATGAGAATAGACATATAATGTTTCCACTTTTCTATAGACATCTAAAACGTATTCTAGCGCAGCTAGAAAAGCTTCTGCACCATTCCCTAAGGTTCCTTTAAATGATTCTGCTTGATTTAGCTCTTCTGTCAACTGATTATACGCAACATCAAAAGCAGCATCATCTTTAAAAATTTTGGTTAAATCCCAAGTTAATGGAGTTGGAACTTCATCACGTGTTGGTAATTGTTTAATTTCGCTCATAGTTTACTCTCCTTTAAGAAACGTTTTACTCATTATACTATCATAATTTAACACGTGTGACTAAAAAAATGTTGTTTTTTCACTTTTTTTAGCCAATGAATGAGCTTTTCAGGATCTTCTCTTAGGAAAATACTAGTTATTAGGTACTTATTGTTTACTTTAATTAACACATAACATTCTTGTAACCATCTCAATAAGTTATTTCCCACAATTTTAAAAAGCTTTTTTAAGCCAATATTCGGTAGCGGTTGCCAAACAAAGTTCCCTTCTTTAAAAAAAACAGCTTCCAAGATACGCCATAGTTCCTGTTTGGTCACTAAACGCCCTTCTTTGGTTTTTAGTGCTTCCCAAACAAGCATTTTTAAATGAATATCTTCTTCAGAAGAAGGTAATAGCTTCAATCCAGGATAGTAAAACCAAGGAGGTAACTGGAGAAGGTGACAACCTTTCGTATATAAAAAGCTCTGTGTCCTAAGCAACTGAGCATTTCTGTAACCAAGTTGTTGAGTCAATTTTTGATAATAATCATGCATCAATTGGCCAGTGTGCCGTCTATCTGGCAGTAAATTTAAATTAGCGGTCGGGAGTCGGAAGATTTCTAGTAATTTTTTTTCGTAAAAATCCCATGATTGTTTTCTTCTATAAAATTGTTGACATTGACTCTCTTCAATATGACAAAGTAACTCTATTCGTTCTTGTTTCTTATTGGCCGACCATAAATAAAATCCCAAGGACTCCGAAAAATAAAGGAATTGTTTCGTTAATTGCGTGAGCTTGTCTTTAGGCACTAATCGTTCACCTAAAATCCAAACAACTTGATAGCCATGAGTTTGATAAGTCTCCGTCCGTTCCACCAAACGTTTAATTGGCAATGGACTACATTGAATTTCAATGGCTATCTTCCCAATGAGTAAATCTGGGCGTTGCTTCAAGGCGGGTAAGTATGCCTCAACTTGAAAAGACAGCTTTTCGCGTAAACACTTTTCCGCAAAAAGCTGCTTCAAGCGGAGGTGTTCTTCTGTTTCAGCTTCTGCTTCGTACCAACAACTATTCTTTTTACGATGAGCAAAATGGGGTATTTTAATGGGGCCTGCCTTCAAAATGACCGATTGATGACACATTGGACACACAAAAGCTTGTTCGCTTCGTATCTGTGTTAATTCATCAATCGAGCAATCGATTAAAGAAAATAACTCTTGGTTGTCTGCCGTTAAAGCTGTTAACATGATTTTCACCTCTCATAAATAAACTACGCAAAGTTTCTTAATTTTCATCAAAAAAAAAGCAAAAACTCGAAAGTTTTTGCTTTTTTGCTTAATCATTAAAGTAATAACGTGTTAATTCCAACGCACTGCGTTCCATAATACAAGTGCCATATTCGACTAAAGTATCCTGAGTGACAGTTGTTTTATGAGCAAATTCTAAAATCTGTGCAATTTCATTGTCAACATTTGTTTTTTCTAATTCATCGGTTAAGAACAAAACTTGTAAGTAATAACGATCGTTGTACGTGTATAAGTTAGTCAAAACAGATTGCATGAAGACTTCTTTGGATAATTGGATCATCGCTTCAAAATTATCTAATTCAAAGATTACATTTCTGTTTGTTTCATCTGTGGCTTCCATCTCGTCAAGTTCATCGGCGGCTGCTTTGTCTGCTTCAATTTGTTTGCGAATTAATTCGCTAACATCTGCATTGACTTCGCTCAGACCTTCTAAGGAAGACAAGTCGTCCATAGCGACATTTTTACTAATAAACAGTTCTAAACCATCATTTTTAGGCAAGACTTGGAAAGTGACTGCTTCACTACCTTGGAATTCATCTTCGACATCAACTTCTTCTAAAATACTATAAAAGAAATTTTCAACATCTTTGTGGTTTCCTAGTAAGTCAAGAAAAGTAATCCCTCTATCCGCCAGGTCTTCGTTGCCAATTAACACACGAATCGTATTTTCATTAATATGTTCCATTTCCATAGCGCTACACCTCTCTTTGCTTCAATCAGGAAACTTCTTACGTTCATTGTAGCGAAAACTACACAAAAGTAAAGTGGAAAGTCTATAAATCCTCGAAAACTAGCGAACGTTTTATAAACTTTGAACTTTTTTAACGATTGGTTTTTCGCTCCTTCTACCTCTTCATCTTAACGCAGTCTCTCCAAAAAAGATACTATTTTTCCTTGACCACGTTCTGCCAAATCAAATGAATACAAGTTCTAAATATGTATTAAAAAGCCAGAGATAAAAATCCCTGGCCCTAAATTCATATGAATCGTTCTTTATTACAATTAACAAATAAAGAACAAAATTTTATATTTTTTATAAACCTGCCATTAATTGTGCTTGGCGCAATTCCAGTTGTCGAACATCTCTTGGTAAGAATCGGCGAATTTCATCTTCGTTAAAACCGACTTGTAATCTTTTCTCATCAATCATAATTGGCCGACGCAACAATCCAGGGTTTTCTTGAACCAACTCTAATAAATCTTGAAGTGGAAGCTCGTCCAAATCCATATTTAATTTTTGGAAAACTTTAGAGCGAGTAGAGATAATCTCTTCTGTTCCATCTTCTGTCATGATTAAAATTGCTTTTAATTCCTCAATATTTAAAGGTTCAGAAAAAATATTTCTTTCTTTAAAAGGAATTTCGTGCTCTTGCAACCAGGCTCTAGCCTTACGACATGACGTGCAACTTGGGGAAGTATAAAGTGTCAACATTGTGCATCACTCCTTTTCGCGAATCATCGCGTTTCTGAAACAGGGAACTGTACTGTTCCTCTATTTAAAACCAGTATACCTAATTTCTAATAAAAATACTAGGGGTTTTTAAACATTTTTTATTAACTTTGTTTATTTTTCCTTCATTACATCCGTGTAAAATTAGGGTTAATTTTTATGAAATTTTATGGATATTCGTTATGATTCTGTAAAAAAGTAATACAGTTTTCTATTTTTATGGTTGCTGTTATAATTTACTTCTCTTGGTGATTTTTCAAGAAGTTCCCATGTATTTTTTTCTAATAAAATGTATAATAGAACTATTCACTATCTTAAGTCTAAAGTCAGGTGGTTATTTAATGAAAACAATTTTTTCTGGTATTCAGCCCAGTGGTACTCCGACAATCGGAAATTACATTGGTGCGATGAAACAATTTATCGAATTACAAAACGAATACAATTGTTATTTTTGTATTGTGGATGAACATGCCATTACCGTTCCCCAAGAACCGCAAAAGCTACGCCAGCAAATTCGTAGCTTAGCAGCTCTTTACCTAGCGGTTGGTTTAGACCCACAAAAGGCAACAATTTTCATACAGTCTGAAGTGAGTGCCCATGCAGAAGCTGGTTGGATCATTCAGTGCAATACTTCTATTGGTGAGTTAGAACGAATGACACAATTTAAAGATAAATCGCAAAAAAATGGTCGTGCTGGCGTAAGCGCTGGTCTTTTAACATACCCTCCATTAATGGTTGGTGATATCGTGTTGTACAACGCTGACTTAGTGCCAGTCGGAGATGATCAAAAACAACATTTAGAATTAACACGTGATTTTGTGGAACGCTTCAACAAACGTTACGCCCAAAAAAATCAAGAAATTTTAACGATGCCTGAAGTAAAAATCGCTGAGCAAGGTAGTCGAATTATGAGCTTACAGGAACCAACGAAAAAGATGAGTAAGTCCGATACAAATGTGAAGGGCTTTATTTCAATGCTTGATGAGCCAGCAGTGATTCGCAAAAAAATCCGCTCTGCCGTAACTGATTCAACTGGTGTAATTGAATATAATAAAGAAGAAAAGCCTGGCATTACTAACTTACTAAATATTTATTCTGCTGCGACAGGTCAAACTGTTGAGGAACTTGTTCAAGCATACGAAGGCAAAGGCTATGGAGACTTCAAAGCAGATTTAGCAGAAGCAGTAGTTGCCTTATTAGAACCTATTCAAGTGCGCTACCAAGAGCTTCTAGCTTCAGAAGAATTAGATATGATTTTAGATGAGGGCGCAGAAAACGCTCGCCTGGTAGCCAACAAAACACTTCAACGAATGAAAAATGCTGTTGGTTTGGGAAGAAAAGTTCGGCGCTAACTAAACATAATAAAAACCCGCGAAGTTTTATTCGCGGGTTTTTTTATGTTCTAAATTGAGCATCGTACAGCCGACGATAGTGACCTCTTTGCGCGTACAAAGTTTCATGTGTTCCATCTTCTAAAATTCCTTGGTCACTCACTACGATTATTCGATCAGCATGTTTAATCGTTGCCAGTCTGTGGGCAATAATTAATGTTGTTCGCCCGTTAGCTAACGAGTTTAATGACTCTTGAATCACTTGCTCTGTTTCTGTATCTAATGCAGAAGTCGCTTCATCTAGAATTAAAATCGGCGGGTTCTTCAAGAACATTCGCGCAATTGCCACTCGCTGCTTTTGACCGCCCGATAATTTCACGCCACGTTCGCCAATAATTGTGTCCAAGCCATCTGGCATTAGCTGAATTACATGTTCTAAATGTGCTAATTTCACCGCTTGTTGAATGTCTATTTCTGTAGCATTTAAATTCCCATAAGCAATATTTTCTCGTAATGTTCCAGGGAATAAAAACACATCTTGTTGAACAATTCCAATCTGCTTACGTAATGAAGCCAAGGTCATTTGCTGGATATTTCTACCGTCAATCGTAATTTCACCACTACTAACTTCATAAAAACGAGGCAACAGATTGCACAAGGTCGTTTTTCCTGAACCACTTTGGCCAACGAAAGCAACGGTTTCACCAGGTTGAATTTTTAAATTGATATGGTCTAAAACTTTTGTGCCATCTTCATAAGCAAATGAAACATCTTTATAGGCAATCGTTCCTTCTAAATGTGAAACAGCAACAGCTCCTGGCAAATCTTTGATGGACGGTTGTTTGTCCATTTCTTCCGTAAAACGTTTAAAGCCAGCAAATCCTTTGGGATAGCTTTCAATCATATTGTTGACTTTTTCAATCGGCCGAATAAAAATATTGGCTAATAAAATAAATCCTACAAACTGACCTTCTGTAATTTCTCCTTTAATTGTATAGTACGCACCAAAAATTAATGAAAATAAATTTATCAGACGAATTAATAAGTAATTATAGGCGGAACTGACACCCATCACCTTATAAAAATATAATTTCGATTTTCGATACATTTGATTTAAATAATTAAACTGTTTTCGTTCAAATGGTTCATTTGCAAAAGATTGCGTGACACGTATCCCACTTACTGACGCTTCAATCCCAGCATTAAATTCACCTAAATTATCGTAAATATCCGTATTCGCTTTTGTCATTTTTTTATTAAAATAGCCTAGCGCAATCGTGATAAATGGCAATAAAATAAACGTAGCGATGGCTAATTTCACGTGAATGGTTAACATTAATAGAAAAGAACCTGCTAACGTCATAATCGTAATAAAGACGTCTTCTGGACCATGATGCGCCACTTCCGAAATTTCAAAAAGATCAGTGGTCAAACGGCTCATTAATTTCCCTGTTTTTTGATTATCATAATACTCAAACGGTTGTGTTTGAAGATGTTGATATAATTCTTCACGCATATCTGTTTCAATATTCACGCCTAACATATGACCAAAATAAACCACAATAAATTGTAAAAACGTATTGATTATATAAAATGCAAATAAGCCCGCACTAGCTAATGCAATGAGGCGAAAATCTCCTTTTGGCATAATCTTATCAATTACTTGGTTGACTGCTACTGGAAAAGCCAACTCTAACAGCCCCGCAAAAACGGCACACCCAAAATCCAAAATAAATAATCGACGATACGGCCGATAATACCCAAAAAAACGCTTTAACATAACTCCCTAACTCTCCCCCTTCATTCTCATTCATTATACGGAAAAAGACTGTCTCTTGCAAAATTCTAACTTATATCAGAACACGTGTTATTTAAGTAACTTTGACTCAAAATCATTTTCACAAACTTTTCATTATCAGAATATTTTTTCATTTATCGTTTCCATTTTTTCGGTAAAAATAACTATAATTGTCTTTTCCCGCAAGGCTTTGATTTCTGTACAAAACCTTGAAATACAGTGAAAAATACTCTATTTATTTGTGAAAATATCGGCTACAATATAACATATGAAAAGTTTTGTAAAAAAGTTAAGAGGTGCACTTGTTAAATGAGAACCATTGTTTTTGATGTTGATGACACGCTGTACGATCAGCAACAACCCTTTCGAAATGCGATGACTAAAATTTTCCCAAACGTTGCGACAGAGGATATGCATGAATTGTATCTTCGTTTTAGACACCACAGCGATGAAACGTTTCCGAAAGTTTTAGCCAATGAATGGTCCCTAGATTTCATGCGGTTTTTCCGGATGAATGAAACATTAAAGGATCTAAACTATCCAGGAATTTCACAAGAAGAAGGAAAAATTTTCCAACAAGTTTATGAAGAAGAATTGGATAATATTACGATGCATCCAGAAGTTACTAAGCTTCTTGATACTTTACAAGAGAAAGAAATTCCGATGGGGATTATTACAAATGGTCCAACAGACCATCAATTTAAAAAAGTTAAACAATTGAATCTTGAAAAATGGGTTCCAAGCCAAAATATCATTATTTCTCAAAGTACGGGTTTTCAAAAACCTGAAAAGGAAATTTTTGATTTAGCCTGTAATCAATTTTGTATGGAACCTGAACATACTTTATATGTTGGTGATAGTTATGACAATGATATTGTAGGCGCACGTAATGGTGGCTGGCATTCTCTTTGGTTTAACCACCGCTCTCGTGAACTACCAAGTTGCCAACCTGCATCACACCTTGCAGAAGTCACTTGTTTCACCGAACTTTGTCCGACTGTGGAGAAATTATTTAATCTTTAAAAAAAAAGCCGCTCTTCAAATTGAAGAACGGCTTTTTTTTATTTATTTTTTTGTTTTTTCAGACGTAAAATGATGAACAGGCAGATTATCAGTAAAAGGAGCAATAAACCGATTAAGAGATAAATAAGTTTAGATTCCGTTTTTTTGACGGTTACATCTTTCTCATTAAATGTTTTTGCTTCCTCTTTTGAGATTGTAAATTCTTTCGTAAATTGCCATTTTTTTCCTGAGCCTTCCACAGTCATTGCCAATACATACGTTCCAGCTTCCATTTCATTTTCTTCATACGGAATAGGGAAATTAAAAATTGAATTGGGCGCCATTTGCATATCTTCTTGTTCTTTCTCTAAAATAACGTTATTTGTTTTCTTATTTTTAACATTTGCCGTTACTTTCATCGATTGAAGATAGGCTGCTTCATGGTTTAACAGTGTTGCAGAAATAACACTGCGCGCATTTCTTTGCGTCGGTTCAACTTTCTCTAAAGACAATTCTGGTTGTACAACTGTTTCATTTTCTCGAAGTAAAACAGCTACTGTATAGGCATAGCGATTTTCAATTGCTAAGCCGTTTGTATTTTCTTTTTGCTTGTCTTTCGTTTCATCGACTTTTTCACTAAACGTGATCCCGCCCGCTAGTTGCCCTGAAAACTCTTCTTTAGGCATCTTCACTCGCAATTCAACTACTTTTTCACTTTTAGCAGGCAATTCAACACTCTCACCGCCGTCTTTCAGTTGAATGATTTCTGATAAATCTGCTGGTGCAGATTTATCTAAAGCTGTCAACGACTCACCATATTCAATCACTCCGTTGCTGTTTGTTGTGGCCGACTTCACACTAACATCAATCACTAAATTTTCATCTGTACTATTGGCCGCTCGAACTTTCAAAATTTGTTCTTGGTCTGGTTTCATCATTAAATCAAAATATGTTTTTGTTTTATCTATTTGGTTTTCTGGAATTTCTGTTTCAACACTAAATCGTAATTCTGCTGCTGAGGTTTCAATACCAAAAGCAAAGAAATAAAAACTTAGGATCATCAGAATAAAATATCTATTTTTCATTTCGCTCTACACTCCATTTCTATGTAAAGGAGAAAGGCTGAGTTCCCCTCTTCCTTTCTCCAAAAAGGTTCTTTTTATACTGGCGTATTAGCTAATGTCCAAGTAATTGTTGTTTTGTAGGCATCATTTAATTTAACTGATTTACCTGGCACTTTTAATTGAACATCTTTCATTACTTGACGGCCGTCAACTTCAGCAATTGAACTAGCATTGCCGTATAAGTATGACCATTTCCCAGCACCTTGATCTGTTGCAGCTACCATCACGTTATGACTTTCACCAACTGTACCAAAAGTTACGCTCGCTAAACTTGTTGGTGCAGCGCTTTGTCCTGCTGTCACAGCTGAAGCGTTTTGAAAGACAATTTCAGTTCCTTCAAGCGTCTGACCTTTTGTAGCAGAAGTAAATGCAGAATTTTGTTTTGCAGATAAAGTCCAGCCTTCTAAAGTTCCACGATTATCTGTAATTTGAGCAAATAATGGACCCGTTTTTTCAACATTATTTTTATCTTTTAAAACTTGTGCTGATGCAAAATAGATTTCATCTTTTGTGCTGATGATATTTTCACCAAAGTTTAAACTTGAAGCATAGTCCAAGGTTAAGGGGCCTGTAGAACCTTCATCAACTGGTTTGTCAGGATTTACTGGGTCGATAGGTGTCACAGGATCTTTGCCGTCTTTGTCTTCTGGATCCACTACAGGATTTTTGCTGTTAGGATCTTTTTCATCTGGTGCTTTAAATTTTACAATAGCATCTGTGTCGCGATTAGCCACTTCCTCTGCTTGAACTGGTAGTGTGCCTACCGCGATGGTTGCTAAAATTAAGCTGCTTGCGATGGTCATTTTTTTCATGTTAGTGCTCCTTCTCTTCTATTGTTATAGTTTCAATAATTATACGCTTGGTAAATCAGCGATTGTCCATGTTAAAACAGTTTTGTATTGAACAGCATCTTTTGGTGTTGCTCCTGGTACAGTTAATGTGATCGCTGTATTTTTATCTACGCTTTCACCGTCAACTTCCACTTTTTCAATCCCACCGAACGCACTAAGCCAAGTTCCAGAACCTTGACCTTCAGCGGCAGACATCACATTTGATGAATCGCCAGCTACTAAAGTTACTTCATGCGCAGTTGGTGTGACTGCTTTGGAATTAGACACTGCTTTGTTTTGACTTAATTTAATTTCTGAACCGTCTAAAACTTTATTTAATGTTTCTTTTGTCGCTGTTAATTGTGTTTCTTGTTTAACTGTTAAGGCCCAACCGGCATTCGTTCCGCGTTTGTCGGAAATTTGTACATAATTTGGTTTAGGATTAGTCAAATCAGGACCAGAACCGTCTGCCAAGAAAAAGTATTGTGGATTTGCATAATATTTTTCATCTTTATTTGAAATTTTATTTTTGCCAAAGTCTAAACTAGAAGCATAATCGATACTTAGTGGACCAGTTGTTCCTTCATTTGGCTTATTGCCTGTGTCTGGTGTCGTTGGGTCAAAGGGTTCAACAGGTTTTTCGGTATCTGGATTCACTGGATCGACTGGTTTGTTGATAGAGGCATCCGGTGTAAATTCAACGATAGCATTTGATTCATAGTTTTTTTCTTCTGCATTCACTTCTGGTGCAATAGCTACGCCTAAAGTGATAGCTGGGATTGTTGCTAAGATAATTTTTTTCATTTTATTGTTCCTTCTTTCTTTTTTTTAAAATAAAACTAGCCATAAAGATGACTATTATTCCGAGATAATTAAACATTTGTTGCTGTTTAGTACCAGTTCGAGGTAAGAAGCCTGAGCCTTTTTGATCAACCGTTTTACTTGTTGAATGCTTCAATGATTCTCCACTCACTGCTGGTATTGCTTCCGACTGCTTGGGGAAACGCTGTGGTATCTTACCATCTGGTTTTTCTTTGTTGGCTGGTGGTTCATACTCGCCATAAAAAGAAACTTCTGCATTTGTCGGATAGGCATTTGTTTCAGCAAATACATCAACTGATGAAATCAATCCTAATAGCAATACACCGCTAACTATTTTTTTGATAAGACTCACCCCCTATTTTGCACTGCCATCAGGTACGTCCATCAAGTGCCAAGTTAGTTTTGCTTCGTATTCTTCTGCTTTGGCCGTCCCTCCAGGAACAGATAATAACAACTCTTGGTCATTTTCTTTCCATTGATCAGAAATATTTGTTTCTTGATGTCCATTGACTTGGTTGTGAACAAGAATCGATTGGCCTTCTGGAATGTCCTGTAAGCGATGGTTGGTTCTAAATTTTAAAATATTCGGCAACGTAGCACCTGATTCAGATTTGAAATCAGAAGTAACGGTTAGTGCAAGCGACCAATTATTCCCTGTTTGACGAGTATCCCGTATCACTAATGGTTGATCCATGGAAACAATTGAATATTGGGTCGTGCTACTAGCGATTTGCAGCTCATTCCCAAAGGAAATCGCTGTGGGTACCGTTTTGAACCTGACAGAGCCAACCACAGTGACTGTTAGCGCTAATTCATCAATCTTGTAGCCTTTATCATAGACTTCCACGACCAACTGCTGTTTTCCATAAGTTAGTTCTGGTAATAACAAGGCTTTTTCCTTAAATGTTTTAGAATTAGTGGTTGTTTCATCTGCTAATTTCTGGATTTCTTGGCCCTCTTTTTTGACAATAAATTGTAATCTATTCCCAGCATCGACATCTTGCCAATAAAAAGGCAGGGCTGTTTTTTGAAAGTCATCAATATCGATTGTTTTTTCCATCGACTTTTCTATACGCTCTTTTGACCAAGATAGTTTCGTTTCACTTAAGAAAACTTCTTTGACAGGTTGGACGACTGTTCCAGAAAAGTTCCCTAAGTATGCTTTATCTGTTGATTCCCAGATATAAGAAACGCCTTCATGAGCTTTGGGTAAATTCCATTCAAACAGTCCTTTTGTGGCATCGTAACTTCCATAAGGGCTAATCGTCAGCGGTGGAAATAGTTGACCATCACGAGATACCACCTTATTTTTTAATTGCAGTGGTTTCCCAGCAATATAATCGACAGAAGATAAGATAATCATTTGATTAGATACATCTAGCCCTGTAATGGCCGTTAAGCCTTTTAACGGACTGATATCTGAAATTTGATTTTCTCCCACATCTAAAACTGTTAGATTGAGTGTTTTCTCTAACGGTGCCAAGGAAGAAATTTGATTGTTTCTTGCATACAGTACACGCAGATTAGGAACAGTGCTTAAAGCTTCCAGACTAGCAATCGTTTGATTCATAATACTCAACTCTTCTAGACGTGGCTTATTCGCCAAGGGCGCAATTGTTTTTAATTGATTATTTTCCACATAAAGACGGAGTAGGTTATTTGCTTCCGTAAGCCCATCTAAAGTAGCAATCTGATTATTGGCAGCCCAAATGGTTTCTAAATTACGAAGAGAACGAAGCGGGTCGAAGGAAGTCACTCGATTATTCGGCGTGATTTTTGACGGATGATCTGTCGTATTTTGGATACTTAAATTTTTTAAAGCAGCCATTCCTTCAAGTCCATTTAATGTCGTTAATTGATTGTTCTCAACATACAAGCCTTCTAAATTAATTAATCCTGCTTGACCTAACGGACTAAGATCAGCTATTTTATTGTTTCTCATATATAAAAAACGTAATAGCTTAAATTCACCTTTAGCAAAAGGACTCAAATCTGTTACATTGAGTGAATCTTGAAAAGATAATTCTTCTAAGTTTCTTAGGTATTGAACTCCTTCCACATTAGAAACAACGACATTTTCTAAAATAACTTTATTCAATTTATCCAATTCTGCTTGGGTGACCGTATTAGAGGTCCGAGATTTGCTTAACTGTTTTCTGATATTTTCCGCAAAGGCTGGATCAGGAAATAGTGTACTGATAGGCGTCGCTTTATCTAAGACAGCACCTGCGTATAATTGGGGCATCATCAGTTGTGCTTCCGTTATCGCTAGTGCTTCATTTGGCGGCTCTTCACTTGTTTCAACAGTCGTTAACTCTTCTGATTGGGGAATCTCCGAACTACTGGTTGCTGAATTTTGCTCTTCTGCCGATGAAGTTTCTGGAATCTTTTCTTCTGAAACAGATGAAACATTTTCTTCACTGGAGGATGCGATTGTTTCGGTCGTTTCGGCGAAAGTTGTTACAGGAAGTAGCAAACTATTACCCAAAAGTAAGGCACTAACTGCGGAGATGCACATTTTTTTCATAAACTTCACCTCCTGATATTTTCTTAATTATAGTGAATATCAACTGAAAATGGGTTCAATTACGACAAACTGTCCAAATTAATTTGTATAGACAAGACAAAGAGCGCCAAATAGGGTTTTCTACCCCTATTTGGCGCTCTTTGTCGCTAAACACAACCAGAATTTATTATGACAAATTCTCAATTATGCCTAGTTTTCTTTTATTTCTTTTAAACTATCCTCTATTTTTTCCAATTGCCCAGCAAAAAATTCTTGTTTGGCTTTTGGTAAGAACAATGTGATAGATAAAAGGATTTGTTCTTTAAAGATTAACCAATCTGCGAATATTTCTTCATTGGTTAAAATCATTTCTATTTTTTCTGCTATTTTTTTCCAGAGGATCATTCGCCAGTTATTTTCACCCACTTCATATTCTTTAAACATGCTTAATACATGAAGAATATGGGGAACATTTTGGCTGACAATCGCCGCAAATAAAAAATCAATAATTACTTGCTCGATAATTTCTAGCGAGCGAATATCAATAATTTCCCGCTCATTGACAGATTGTAGTACACGAAAAAGTAACGAAGTTGGAAACGGCTGCAAGCCAACGTTTTTTTGTAATGCTAAAAATTTCAAATTAAAAATAGTATACACATCGGCATTAATTAATCGTTCCAGAATCTGATTTTCTAATGCAATAATTTCCTCTTTTGTCACAACCGTTTGAGGGTTAAAAAGATATTCCAACGCCAACATCGAATACATTACTTCTTGCTTTCCTAAAGCAAAAGACGATTTATCATAATACGCCCGATAATCTGCAACGATTCGACTACTTTCTTGAAAATTTTTACTAAAGATTGCTTGATTAAACTGCTCCTTAGCTAAAACCGTTTTGGACATTGGCGTTAATTTTTCTGTCATTTCCATCGGCGAAATAGACAAGATTTCGACAATAATGGCTAAATCCGAAATACGCAATTCACTATTTCCTTGGACAAAGCGTTGATAACTTCGACTAGAAACACCATTTTCATCAAAGACACGCAGAGGAATATTTTTCCCTTTACGAATCCGTTCAATTTCTTCACCTAGCGGCCGATATTCCATATATTCTTTTTGTTTCAAACGAATTACTCCATTTCTCTTTAAATAAGATAGCAACTAAGTTGAACGGTTATTCCCCAATGCTTAAAATTGTGCGAATATCTTCTTCCGTCATTTTCGCTAATTGCTCTTCATTTCCTTGAATCACTTTTTGGAACAGCTCGCGTTTTTCTTGCTGTAAGGAATTCATTTTTTCTTCAACCGTTCCTTCTGCAATCATCCGCCACACTTCAACAACTTTTTTTTGTCCCATGCGGTGCGCCCGACCAGCCGCTTGTTCTTCGACTGCGGGATTCCACCATAAATCGTATAAAATAACTGTATCTGCACCAGTTAAATTTAGTCCGGTTCCCCCTGCTTTCAATGAAATTAAGAAGACATCTTTTTCTCCTTCATTGAAGGCATTCGCCATCGTTAACCGATCTTGAGGCTTCGTACTTCCTCGTAAATAAAACGTCTCTAAGCCTAATTCATTCAATTCTTTTTCTAAGATAGAAAGCATGCTTGTGAACTGAGAAAATAATAGGACACGACGATTGTTTTCTTTGGCAGCCACTAAAAAGTCTTTGACTTGCTCCACTTTGCCAGAACCTCCCGTGTAATCCTCAATAAACAAACGCGGATCGCAACAGATTTGTCGTAAACGGGTCAAGCCTGCTAAAATACTCATGCGATTTTTCTTGAAGGTCGCCTGATCCATTTGACTGACATCTGCTTGCATTTGTTTTAGATAGGCCAAATAAACCGTTTTTTGTTCTTCTGTTAAGACACTGTACATATTATTTTCAATTTTTTCTGGTAAGTCTGCGAGCACCGTTTTCTTGTCTCGTCGTAAAATGAATGGTTGAATCATTTTGGCAATTTCTTCCGGCTTAATTTCTCGAAAGGCTTTTTTGCCTGGGAACAATCCCGGTAAGATCATTTGGAAAATTGACCACAGTTCATCTAAATTATTTTCAATTGGTGTGCCACTTAATGCAAAACGTTGCGGTACTTTTAAACTTTTTAAGGCTTGCGCCGTTTTAGTCCCACTATTTTTAACCATTTGGGCCTCATCTAAAATCAAATAGCCGACACGCATTTCCTGATAAAGCTGAACATCTTGTCGCATACTTGCATAAGAAGTAATCAGAATATCTTCGGTGCTATTTTGTAAAAGCGCTGCTCGTTCTTGGCGATTGCCAGAAACCACTTGAACATTTAAGGTTGGCGCAAAACGTTTGACTTCGGCTAACCAGTTATAGGTTAAACTTGCAGGAGCGACAATCAAAGCTGTCCCTTTCAAGCGCTCTTCTTCTTTTTCCGAAAGTAAATAGGTAATGGTTTGCAGTGTCTTCCCTAAACCCATTTCATCAGCTAAAATACCGCCAAATTGATAATGGCTAAGCATTTTCAGCCATTTATACCCTGTTTCTTGGTAATGGCGTAACGTTGCTTGTAAGGTTTTGGGGACTTGCGCTTCAAAGTTTTCTGGATGTGTTAAATCCGTGACCATTTTTTTAAAGGAATCTGAAAAATGTGCCCGCTCGTTGTCTTCTAATAAACTTTCGATCATGAGACCTTGATTTTTGGGCACATGAATGACATTGTCTTCTTGATGCATATTTTTTCGTAGCTTCGTTAAAATTGCACTTGTATGGAAAAATTCCTCTGAGTCAAAAGCAAGAATTTCACCACTTTTTAACGTATAAAAAGCATCATTACGTAGCAGACTAGTCAATACTGCATCGATTTCGGTTTCATCAATGCCAGTGACATCAAACCGAATATCCAACCAAGAATCCCCTTCCGCAACTTCAATCGTTGGTTGATGATGCTGGGCATCTAAATACAATTCCCGTAATTTCCGTCCCATCCGAACTTCTCCTAATTGACGGAAAGCTGGTACTTCGGCTTTAAAGAAATAATACAAGGACTCCCCAGCAGGTAAGACTTTTTCAAAGCCTGTGGTTGTTTGCTGATAGGCAAACTGTTGAAATTGCTGCTTAATTGCTGTTTCTTTTGCTTTATCTCGAACGATTTCTTGATTGACTTCAGGTAATTGAGCATATTTCGGGTTTGTCGAGAAAATGACTTCTCCATAGTGATAGTCAATCCGAGCGTTAATCCGACCTTTAATTTTCTTAAAAATAAAGACTGCTTTTAAAGGATGATGGACGACTAATTCTTCAACTGATTCTTCAACAGACACTCGACCAATTTTTTCCAATAATGGTAACACTTCACTAAATAAATCAGAAACTGTTTCTTTTTCATAAATAATTGACGGCTCTTCCAAGCGTTTCATTAATTGAAGTAACGTGGTGTAGATGGCTTCCTGCTCTTCTGTTAGTAAATAAACCGTTTGATCCGCAATCGCCCAGTGATAATGGGCTAGAAACGTTGTAATAGGATTCTGAATAGTTAATTTGAAGCTTTGTTCCTCGGTTTTTTGTACTGTAAACGTAAGTGGCAAACTGGTTTCTTTGAACGTTAGATAGCGATACTTATGAGTTTGATTGGCCAATATAAACTGACCCGTTCGATTCATTTTTTCAACTAACGATTGACTGCGATCAATTGGTAATAATAGATAACGTTTGTCGATTTTCCCTTTAACTTGAATACCGTTTGCACCTAATAATTGGCTGGTATGATAAATTGCCGCAAGTTCTGTTAAAATTTCTTGAATCTCCATTGAAAAAGAATCATGTAGCAAAGTAAATTGGTGTTGTTTATTCACCATAAAGGTCATTTCTTTTTCATATGCTTGTAAAAAATCACCAATATTTTTCACAATATATGTTTTAGGTTTGGTGCCTTCCAAACCAATTTTTAAAGAAAGACCAATCGTTGATAATTCTGGATAGTAATTATTCGTTTCGATCACATCTAAATGAAATTCTAAACGTAAAGGCTGCAAGGGAACTTCGGCAGAAGCTTTGCTTAATTTGGCAAAGCCTTTGGTAAACATTTCAGCTGTTGATCGATTTGTTTTCTCAAAACTGACTGTTTGATTCGCTTGAATAATTCTTGACACGCCTCGTTGTTTCAGTGCCAGTTCAACTGCCACTGTATGCTTGCAATAGCCATGTTCCATCCAATATTGACATTCACAAACATCTTGTTCTTTGGCGGTACCATCCAATTCAACAAGATAAAGTTCTTCCCCTAAAACCTCAGACAACCAGATCCTTTTTTCTGGATTTTGAACGATAGATAAGACCCGGCCTTCTTGCATATATTCGCGCCCTTGTTCAACGATTCGCTCTGGAATACTCCATTTCATCGACTCACCTCCTCTTCTACTAAGCTAGCTGATAGTGAACGGTACTTTGACCATTCCCATTGCTTTTTATTTGTAATTGTTGTGGAATTCGTGCTTTTAATTCGCCAATATGACTAATAATCCCAATCATGCGGCCTTCATTTTCAATCGTTTCTAACGCCTCCATTGCCATTTCCAATGCTTCTTCATCTAAGGAACCAAAGCCTTCATCAATAAACAACGCATCAATTAAGACTCCGCCGGCTTGTTCTTGAATCACTTCTGCTAAAGAAAGTGCCAAAGCTAACGCTGCTATAAAACTTTCCCCGCCTGATAACGTGTGAGCACTGCGCACCGTCCCTGAATTGTCATCATAAATATTGATTTCTAGCCCCGTTTGATTCCGATAACTGCCTGCTTCGTGATTCAATTCAAATTGATAACGACTATTGGTCAGGCGGTCTAAACGCTGATTAGCGACTGTCAGCACTCTTTCTAAATACGTTTGTAACATATACCGTTCAAAACTAATTTTTTTAGGATTATTGCCATTCACCGTATCTGCCAACTGTTGTAGTGCAGCAACTTCCTCAAACTTGTCTTCAATTGTTGTTCTTTGCGCATTAATTTCTTGAACCAACTGTTGGTTATTCAGCATTTTTTCATGCAGTTGATAGTATTTTTTTTCTTGTTCTTCAATTTGTTGTGTTATTTGTTCAATTTCTGTGGTGATTAAAGATAATTCTGGGAACGTATCACTAGATAATTTTTTCTCAATTTCAGCGAGTTGGATAGTCAGTTGGGTTTGCTCTTGTTCAAATAAAGCAATTTGTTCTTGCTGACTTTCTAGTGTCGGTACCTCTTTCAACCACTCCGTCAATTGGTCCTCTGTCACTCCTTGTTCCGTTAAAACTGCGTTTAACTGACTCTCAAGTTGTGCGACTGTTTGTTGAAGTGTTTGTTGTTCTTTCTCCAAATGCGTCAACGTACTTTCAAGGATCATTTCTTCTTTCTTCAAGGTTTCTCCTTGTGTCGTCACGTTTTCTTTTTGACGTTCAAATGCAGAGAGTTCTTCTTGAAGCAAAGCTTGTTGTTTGGTCATTTCTTCGTATGTGACGGTTGCATCCAATAATTGGCTAGCAATCATTTGCTGCTGGATAGTGATTCTTTCCAGACTTTGTTGCATTGTTTCTACTTGTTGTCGGAGCACTTCAAAGCGTTGAGAATTTTCAGCTACTTGTTCTTCTAGTTCCGCCAGACGGTCCTTTTCGACTGAAATTTCCGTTAGTTTTTGTGCTATTTGTTGTTTTTCTTTAGCTAATTGCGACTCAACTTCCGCAATTTCTGCAGGTGTTACTTGTGAAAAAGTTAGTCCTGTTAACGGCAACTGCAAGTCAGCAAACTGCGCTGCTAATTGTTCTTGTTCCTCAGTATACGCAGCTTCCTGTTCTTGTAATTGGCTTTCTTTCTGTTGCTTTTCCGCCCCTAATGCAGAGAGCGTTTCAGTAAATCGTTGTACCGTTTTTTCAACTTCCGTTAATTCCCGTTCCGCTTGATTAATCTCTTCTAAGGAAACTTCTTGATGAGTTTGTTGTTTTGGATGTTCTAAAGAGCCACAAACTGGGCAAGGTTCCCCCTCTTCAAGTAACAAGCTTAATCGTTGGATTTGTAAAGAGGCCCATTGACTTTTCTTTGTCTGCAACTTCGCTTCTTCGACGCTTTTTTGTTGCTGTTCAACAGCAAACCGTTGTGTCAACTCGTGCAATTCCCCTTGGTTTTGACTAATTTTTTGCCAAGCTTTTTGATTTTTTTGCCAACGTTCTACAAAATTTTGCCAATGATCTGCTACACTAGAACATTCAAAATTTGCTTTTTCAAGTGTTCCTTCTTGTTCAATAAATTGTTTGGCTGTCGCCACTTTATCCGCCAATGTTGTTTTTTCCTGTTGGCAAGATTCATACTCTTTTTGAATGGCTTGATAATTGGCTTGTTCTGCTATTTTTCGTTGAGCTAACTGTTCATATTCTTGGTATTGTGGTAATTGACGTTGAATCGTTTGAAGACGTTCTTGTTTTTCAGCAATCAATGGTTGTTGTTCTTCCAACTCACTCATGATTGCTTGCCAATCTGTCAATGCTTGTTGCGTTTCCATAAGAGCTTGTTGTTTGGACTTTGTTTCTTGCTCTTTTTGTTGTTTTTCGCTTCGTTTTTCAAAGACTTTTTCAGCTAAAGATTGCTGTTTTTGGCTCCATTTTAATTGCTGAATCTGTTCCTTTAACCGCTCAATGACGGTTTCCTGTTCAGCTTGTTTTGCTTTCTTTTCCAGTAATTCTTCTTTTTGCTGTTGCAAGTTTTGTCGTTCTTCAATAGCATAACGAACTTGCTCTTTTGCTTGTTTGGCTTGTTTTAAGGTTGCAATTTGTTCTCTTTCAACTAATAGTTGTTGCTGAGCCTCTTGTTGTTGGCTTTCTAATAATTGAAGTTTTTCAAAAAGTGTCATTGTCGGTTCAGGTTCTTCTGACCAATGCAACTGTTCTGTTTTCAGTTCAATTTTTTGCTGGGTTTCTTGAATCTCTTGATTGGCAATTTTTAAGCGTTCTTTTAAATTTTCGCTGAACAACTGATACAATTCTGTTCCGAATAAATTACGCAAAACCTTTTCTTTTTCATCACTTTTAGCAATTAAAAAAGTCCGAAACTCTCCTTGTGGTAACAATACAATTTGAGCAAATTGATTGGCATTCAAATGCAATAATTCTTGAATGAGTTCGTCCACTTCGCGTCTTTTAGAATAGGCTCGTAGTTCTTTCCCTTGAGCATCTTTGACAATTAAAGAAATTTTGGCACTTTGTTTACGGACTCCTGTGCCACGTTTTTTAAAAAGTTCTTGTTCGGGAAGGCGGTTCAGTTCATAGAGATACTCGTTATGTTTAAAAAGCAAAGTAACTTCAGTGGCTTCTGAGGGGTCAGCAAATGTGGAACGCATTTCTTTGCCTAAACGTAATTTCCCAGAACTTTCACCAAACAAAGCATAGCTCATTCCATCAAAAATCGTTGTTTTCCCAGACCCTGTTTTTCCACTAATTAGAAAAAGTGAAGAATCTTCAAACTTCGTAAAATCAATGGTTTCATTAATATACGGTCCGAAGTTTTTCAATGTTAAAGATAATGGTTTCATCCTGTTACTTCCCTCTTTCTAATTGATTAAGTGTACTCAGTTCTTCTTGGACCCATTGTGCTTGTTGTTCTGTCAAGGCCTCTCCTGTCACATCGTTAAAAAAGTCATGCAGATGTTCTTCTGGTGAACGTTGTTCTATTTGTACCACTTTTTTCTGATTTCCGTTGCTTGTTTCTCGACCATTCAAACGTTCCAGCCCAATAATTTTGGGGTAAATTTTTCGCAATTGATTCATCATGTTGGGAATGATCGCTCGGTCAGTTAATTGGACATGTAAATAATTTTCCCGATTCACTTCTTGATAAAAAGCGGGATCCGTTAACTGCTGAAACGAGCCCGTCAATTGTTGAATGTCTCGCAATGGTTTCAAAGCACGGAATTGAAAATGAACTTCAGCTTCTGTTTCAACAAGCCAAACACCCTTTTCTTGTGTCATTTCTGATAAAGAAAATTTTACAGGCGAGCCACTGTATCGAGCATTAGGTGCCTGCAACGCATTTTTTCCATGTAAGTGGCCCAACGCGACGTAATCAAAAGGCTCTAACAAAGCCGTCGGTACAACATCCAAACCACCCACTGTTAATTTTGTTTCAGAATCAGTTTTTTCACTGCCAGCGACAAAAAAATGACTAACTAACACCTGTTTTTTGTTGGGAAGAAAAGATTCCTGCATTTTCGCGACAACTTTTTCCATCGCCGCCTGAATCGTTCGAATCGTTTCATCTTCAAAATATAAGCGAGCCGCAATCGGTTCAAAATAAGGCAACAAATAAAATTGGGTATTGTCGATTTCAATTGGTTGAAAGGCTTGTTCTAAACGCGTATTCAAATGAAATTGCGTTTGGTTAAACCAAGGGCTTCCTGTTTCTAAACGAGTGCTGCTATCATGGTTTCCCGAAATAGCTAACACGGGGAAATGCTCTTTGAGATTCATTTGAATCATCATTTCATTAAAAATCTCGACTGCTTCAACTGCTGGAACAGAGCGATCATACAAATCTCCAGCGATCACAACAGCATCCACTTGCTCTTCTTTCGCAATTGCTAAGATTTGTTTAAAGGCTTCCCTTTGTTCTGCCAACAAATCAAAACCATGTAATTTTTTGCCAATATGCCAATCTGCTGTATGTAAAAATTTCATTTTTTCACCGCCTAAAAAAGTCCTTCTTATTATTATAACAAATTTCTGGTATTTTTTAAGAAAATCGGACAGAAGAATTAGATTTTTAACAAACTTTTTTCTTAACACAAGAAAAAAGACAGGGAGCATCATCTTTTGATGAGACTACCTGCCAGTAACATTCCTATTTTGTAGCGGTTTGTTTTATTCTTTTTCTGTTGATTCATATTTAAAAGTTGGATCAATTTCTTTATCTAACTGATCAAATGCTTCTTGCATCCGACGTTCCACTTCAGCTAAACCGTCTTTATCCATTTTTTTAATATCGCTAATATCGATTGGCTCCCCAAAACGAACCGTTACTTTTTTACGTTTAAACAACTCTTTTAAGGTTAACGGACCTTGATAAACAGATGGCACGATAGGTACTCGCCCCATTTTAGCAATCAAGGCTACCCCGCCTTTTAATTCTGAGGAATGACGCGTGCCACTAGGGAACATAATCAAACTTAAATCAGAATTTTTTAAAATTTTGACAGGTGTTTTAATCGCGCTGGGACCGGGCTTCTCACGATCCACTGGAAACGCATTCGCATGTTTTAAAATGAAACGTAAAACAGGATTTTTAAACAACTCTTTTTTTGCCATAAAACTAAACTTCTTAGGACTGCCAGCAACAGCTAAATACAGCGGTTCCCACCATGTTCGATGCGGCGCAACTAAGACATAGTTTTGGTCTTTTGGTAATTTTTCTTTATTTTCATAATGTGCATTTCCATTAATCACAAATAAAATGACGCGAACCACGCCACGCATAAATGTAAAAAACATAATTTTCTTCCTTTCTTCTCTCCGCTTTCTAGTATGCCGAAAGCTCTACCTTTTGACAAGCTTTTTTTACGTCTATCAATTAGAGAAATAACATGTCCCTACTAATCTAGGGAACAGATTTTGTCATACGGGTTTAAAAGTAGTATAATACATGAACAATCAGATGAAAAGTTGGAGGTTCTTAATCTATGTTATTATCCGGCGAACGGATTGATCAATTATATGCGGATGATATTAAAATTATTCAAAGCAAAGAAGTCTTTTCTTTTTCCATTGATGCAGTCTTATTGGCTAATTTTCCGCAACTACCAAAAAAAGGCAAGATTGTCGATTTGTGTGCTGGCAATGGCGCGGTCGGCCTCTTCGTTAGTCGGAAAACAGCTGCAAAGATCGACCAAATCGAATTACAACCTCGTTTGGCAGATATGGGTCAACG
This sequence comes from Enterococcus sp. AZ119, assembly GCF_050546175.1. NCBI lineage: Bacteria > Bacillati > Bacillota > Bacilli > Lactobacillales > Enterococcaceae > Enterococcus > Enterococcus sp. AZ119. The sequence continues at coordinate 2,200,960 of NZ_CP172951.1, forward strand.
AAGTATTCTATTAAATAAATTGGAAAAACAAGTAACGATGTATGAACGTGATTTAAAACAAGCGACAGAAGTCATCAAAAAAGATTCTGTGGATTTAGTACTATGTAATCCCCCATACTTTAAAGAACGACCAACTAGCCAAAAAAATCCAAACCCGCATTTAGCGATTGCCCGTCATGAAATTCACACGTCTCTTCAAGAAGTGGTCACTGTGTCAGCGGATTTATTAAAAACAAATGGTCGCCTCGCAATGGTTCATCGTCCTGATCGTTTCCTGGATATTTTACATGCCATGGAAAACGCCAATATTGCGCCGAAAAAAGCTCGGTTTGTTTATCCGAAGCCAGGCAAAGAAGCCAATGTTTTACTAATTGAAGGCATTAAGCAAGGCAAAAAAGACGGTTTTCGTGTGTTACCACCTCTTTTTACATACAATGAAAAGAACGAATACGAAGCAGAAATGAAGGCTATGCTGTATGGAGAATAAGAAATCCCATTATTTTTATGTTTTACTTTGCCAAGATGGTTCCTTTTACGGTGGCTATACAACTGAGCCAGAACGTCGATTAACCGAACATAATAGCGGAACTGGTGCAAAATATACACGGTTAGCCAAACGCCGCCCAGTCAAAATGATTCATACAGAGAAATTTGAAACACGTAGCGCGGCCACCAAAGCCGAAGCTGCCTTTAAAAAATTAACGCGTAAACAAAAAGAACAGTATTTAAAAACCTTTCATTAAGTGACAATAAGCAAAAAGAAACAGCCATCATTTCATTGATGAAATGATGGCTGTTTCTTTCTCTTTTTAAACTAAGTTCTCGACAAAATGAATAACCATTTCGGCTGATTTTTTCCCAGCTTCATCGATGAATTCGTCAAAGCTTTGAGTTGCTTCGCCATCTGCTGTATCACTCATTGCCCGTACAACTAAGAATGGAATATTGAACTGTGAAGCCGCTTGGCCAATTGCTGCGCCTTCCATTTCACAAGCTAAGGCTTCAGGAAACTCTTTCTTAATTTTGGCGATTTTCTCAGCGCTATCCACAAAAGTATCTCCAGTAACAATCAATCCTTTACGAATAGCTAAACCAGTTTTTTCAGCAGCTTTCGCAATTTCCATCCGCAAGTATTCACTTGTTTCAAAATACAAAGGCACACCACCAGGCAATTGTCCATAGGCATAACCAAAACCAGTGACATCAACATCAAAGTAAGCTAATTTGTCTGCAATGACTAAATCGCCGACTTTTAGTCCTTCACCGATACCACCAGCAGAACCTGTATTAATCACCATATTTACGCCATATTGATGAATCAATAAAGTCGTGGTCACAGCTGAGGCCACTTTACCAATTCCTGAACGAACCACAATCACCTCATGTCTTCCTAACGAACCAGAAACAAATAAAGCGCCTGCTCGTTCCCATGACATCGTGTCTGTCAATTTTTCTTTTAGAATTTTGACCTCTTGATCCATTGCTCCAATAATTCCAATTTTCATAGTGATTCCTCTTTTCTATAAATTCAAAACGATATACGCCACAACGGCTAATAAAATCGCTACAATAATAATTGCCTTGTTTAACCAAGTACTCCGTTCTCGACGCTTCGAGTATTCTCCTACTCGTGACTTGTTGATCGGTTTTTGTTTTTTCTTTTCTTTACGATAAAACGTCGAAATTTCTTTTTCTTTTCGCTTATACGCTTTTTCCGCCAGCTTCTGTTCTTCCTGCTGACGACGTTCTGCTTCTTTTTCTTCTGCTTCTCTGCGTTTGCGAAGTTCTGTCCGAGTGACTAACGGACCTTTGCTCATTGCGTGTCCTCCTTAAACTGTCTCTGCAGTAAATACAATTCCCAGTATTGTATAGCAAAAAGTGTTTTGGCATCACAAATCGTGCCCTTTGCCACTTCTGCTTTGGCTTCAGCTATTGTTAGCTCGTAAAGTTCCAAGATTTCATCTTCATCTTGAGGACGCGGATTTTCGACTTTCTGCAAATCCGTTGCCAAATAGAGAGCCAATTTTTCATTAGCAAATCCTGGTGACAGATACATTGAATTTATGTAGGTGAGCTGACCCGCACGATACCCAGTTTCTTCTTCCAATTCCCGCATAGCCGTCGTTTCCAGTTGATTTTCTTCTCCAGGATCAATTTTTCCCGCTGGAATTTCTAAAATCACTTGTTCCAAGGGTTTTCTAAATTGTTTAACTAATACGATTTTTCCTTCTGCGGTTAACGGAATCATAGCTACTGCGCCTGAATGAAAAACCAATTCGCGTTTAGCAGTGCCGCCTGTCGGTAAAGCCACGTCATCCAAAAAAACATCAATAATCTTTCCTTTAAAAATTTCTCGACGTTGAAGTGTTTTTTCTTCGAAGTCCTCATAATTTAACATATCTTTCACCAACCTTTCTTGTTTATCATACCCTAAAATGATAAAAATCGCACCCCTTCTTCTCTAGTTAAACCCTTTTCAAAGAAAAAAATTTATTGCTTTAGAAAAAAATTACATTTTCGAAAAAAAATAGACATAAAAAATTCACAACTTCCTTGTATTATTTAAGCATACCAACAAACAACCCTAACAAAACACTTTTTCATTTTTAACTCCTTTCCCGTCCTACCCCCAATTAGGACGGGTCTTTTTTTGCGTTTTATACTTTTTTTCTTAGGATTTCACTAAATCATAAAATACATCTTCCGCTGTATGTCTTTTCTCTCACAGAGTATGCTAAAATAACTATTGTAACGAGAGCTGACTCTTTCGAGGATTAGATAGATAGGAGGAACTATATAAATGAACAAATTAAATACAAAATTACTGATTGGCTATATTCTTTTAGGAGCCTTAATCATTGCTGTCGCTAGAGAATATGGCTTCTTCGCTTTTGTGATTCTGGTAGGCTTTTTAGTATTCGTTCTCTATCGAAAAAAGAAAAATGCCGCCGACAAGAGCGATCAAATGCCTTACTTAACAAAAGATAAAGAAGCCCATTATCGTGAATTGGGGTTATCTCCACAAGAAATTGATTTTTTCAGAAGTACAATGAGCACAGCCAAAAAACAAATCATACAATTACAAGAAAACATGAATCGTTCAACTAAATTACGGGCGATTGACTTACGTAATGATACAACGAAGGTTTCTAAAGCTCTGTTTAAAGAGTTAGTGAAAGAACCTAAAAAGTTACACTTAGCCAATCACTTTCTCTATACACATTTACCAAATATCGTTGACTTAACAAGTAAGCATTTAGAAATCGAACAACATGAAGTAAAAAACAAACAAACGTATGAAAAATTAGAAGAAAGCGCACAAATCATTGACCAATTGTCAAAATTAGTTAAAAATGATTATGAGGAAATCGTTTCCGATGACTTAGACGATTTAGATGTCGAAATGTCGATCGCTAAAAGCAGCTTGTCGCAAAAAGCTGCAACTGAGGAATCACCTCAAGTAAACGAAGACCAGCAATAATCATTAGGGAGGAAAAAAAATGACTGAGCAACAACCCAAAGAAACAACATCTGTAACCAATACATTGGATGATTTATTAAGTAATCCATTTTCATCAATGGATGAACTAACACCAACGCAACAAAATGAACTATCTGAGTTAAAAGAACAGCAAGCAGCTCCTCGTTTAATTGATAAATTACCACAAGAACGTCAAGCCCAAGCAAAAGAGTTAGCTTCAAAAATTGACGTCCAAGATTCACAAGCAGTAATTACCTATGGTTCAAATGCCCAAATCAAACTCGGCGAATTTTCGCAAGCGATGTTAAACCACGTTCAAGCACAAGACATTGGTCCTGTTGGTGATTCACTGACCGATCTAATGTTTCGTTTAAATGAAGCCAATCCCAATGAATTACGTGCTGGCGAAGGCAACTTTATTCAAAAAATGTTAGGTAAAGTCAAACAATCCGTTTACGAAATTACCGCCAAATATCAAAAAATTGGTGCGCAAATTGACAAAATTGCTGTCAAATTAACCCATGAAAAAGATGGTCTTTTAAAAGATAATGCCATGTTAGATCAATTGTATCAAAAAAATAAAGATTATTTTGATGCCTTAAACATCTATATTGCCGCTGGGGAATTAAAAGCAGAAGAACTACGGACGCAAATTATTCCTGAAGCCATGAAAAAAGCGGAAGAATCTGGGGATCAAATGGATGTCCAAATTGTTAATGATTATAACCAATTCCTAGACCGTTTAGAAAAAAGAACCCATGATTTACGCTTGGCTCGTCAAATTACGATTCAACAAGCCCCACAAATTCGTTTAATTCAAAATACTAACCAAGCTTTGGCTGAGAAAATTCAATCATCGGTGAATACGGCGATTCCGTTATGGAAAAACCAAGTAGTCATCGCCTTAACCTTACTCCGTCAAAAAGATGCTGTGACTGCTCAACGTCAAGTCTCTGAAACCACCAATGACTTACTGAAGAAAAATTCAGAAATGCTAAAAATTTCTGCAATTGAAACAGCAAAAGAAAACGAACGTGGCCTAGTCGATATTGAAACATTACAAAAAACACAAAATGATTTAATTGAAACTATCCAAGAAACATTACGTATTCAACAAGAAGGAAAAGAAAAACGCCAAGCTGCCGAGATCGAACTTGGCCATATGGAAGAAGATTTGAAAAATAAATTATTAGAATTAACACAATAAACAACGTTTAGAACAAACTTCTTATAGTACAAGCCTGGGACAAAAATCCAAAGTGATTTTTGTCCCAGGCTTGCTTTTCTTTTTACGCTTGAATATTGTATTTCAGCCACTTAATGATACAATAAAAGAAAACCATGTTTCTTTTTGAAAGGAGGAGCAATTGTGCCACAATTTGCTTCTAAAGCCGAAGAAAAAAATTATTATGAACGCCAAGCTAGCTTAGCAGAGTTTTTAACTTGGTATCATCAACAAGAATTACCTGAATATGAAAAACCCTCTTTAACCGTTGATATGGTTCTTCTTTGTTACAACAAGGAAGCCGATCAATTGAAAGTCTTACTGATTCAACGTAAAGGTCACCCCTTTAGAAACTCATGGGCGCTTCCTGGCGGTTTTGTTAATCGCAACGAATCTACTGAAGATAGTGTTTTAAGAGAAACAAAAGAGGAAACTGGTGTGGTGATTTCTCAAGAAAATATTGAACAATTACACAGCTTTAGTCGCCCAGATCGAGATCCTCGTGGCTGGGTCGTGACAGTCAGCTATTTAGCCTTTATTGGTGAAGAACCTTTAATTGCTGGCGACGATGCCAAAGAAGTCCACTGGTTCAATCTTGAACGACATGGTCAACATATCACGTTATCTCATGAAGATGTGGAAATTACTTTAGACTTGAAAACAGCGGCCTCTCTTGGTAAAGATACATTAGCCTTCGACCATAGTGAAATTATAATTAAGGCGTTTAATCGTGTTGTTGATAAAATGGAACATGAACCGCAAGTGCTTCAAGTCTTAGGAAAAGATTTCACCATTACGGAAGCCCGTAAAGTTTTTGCGAAGTTCCTCGGCGTTGATTATCGCAGCATTGACCATTCAAATTTTAAAAAAGCCATGACACAATATTTTGAAGAGTTAGGTGAACGTCCCGTTGGCATTGGCCGCCCTTCAAAAATTTACCAATTGAAAACAACAACAGGTTTCTAAGAGGAGGGAATATTTTTTGACTGTTTACTTAAGAAAAGCAGAACCTTCTGATTTGCCTGACATCCTTGCTATCATTGAAGATGGACGCCGCACCTTACAAAAAAGTGGCATTCCCCAATGGCAAAATGGCGATGGCCCGAATCAAGAAATTTTAGCAAAAGATATCGACCAGCAAACTTGCTATATTTTAATGGTTGAGGATGCCTTGGCAGGCGTTGGTGTTTTATGTTCGGAGATTGATCCTGCTTATGAAGCGATTTTTAATGGTTCTTGGCAACCTCATTCTCAAACTACGTATACGGCGATTCATCGTGTTGCTCTAAAAAGTTCCTTTCAAGGTCAAGGACTGGCCTTGGTGCTTTTGCGCTCACTGGTTACAGCCGCTCGTTTGCAAGGTGCTACTGATATTCGAATTGATACACATCCACAAAATCTCGCTATGCAGCACCTGATTAAAAAAGCTGGCTTTGTTTATCAAGGTGACGTGATTTTAGATGTTAACGATGGCGAACGTTATGCTTATCAGATGATATTGAAATAAAAAAGTTAGGGATAACTGCCAGATTGACAGCTATCCCTAACTTTTTACATCTTATGAACACTATGAGCGCTTTGAATGCCCTCACAGGCTTCTTTACAAGCTTGATTAATTAATAAATAAGAGGATTCTTTTTGGCGGATTCCTAATTGATATTTCAATTCATCTGTCACTTGGCAAGATTCACTTAATGCCTCTAACCAGAAAAATACTCCTTCTTTATACGTATCTAATCCTTCTAGCAAGATTTTCGTTGCTTCTTTATCATAATACGGCTCTAAATTTTTACGAAACATCATTTCTTCTGTAAAAAAACGATTCACATTATTTCGGCAAAACATATAAGTGTCACGGCCTCTCCGATGTGCAGCCTGATTACAACCGTATTCTTGAACTTCTTTAGAGATGGCTTTGAAAATTTCGTTGTATACTTCAATTCTTTGCATAATTGACAAAATGGTATCTGTATAACTAAACATAACTCCTTGCTCCCTTCCCCTTCTAAGTAACAAAAATTTGCTTGTTACTTTCATTATAAAGGGAATGTTGGGTTTATATCAAATGATACGCTGTTTCCTTGCTAAAATCCTTCGTTTTTTTCTTAGAAGAATAAGAAGTAAGCGGATTACTTAATCTGTTATGTTCGGATTTTCTACACTTGGAAAATAAATTATTTTATAAAGCCATTTTCCGTTTTAACTGATGGCAACGGGCCGGTCTGTGTATTGCCAGGAACACCAATATACGTATTGCCGTTGATGGAAGTCATTTCGTTTTCCTCAGCTGCTTCATCTTGAACGGTATAATCACTTTGATATAAAAATTCACCGTTCGTATGGAAGACATAGCCGTCTTGATCTCGTTCATCTGGCTTTTCTAAATTTAAAGACACACGTAATTGATGACGGACATTTTCAATACTATCTGGATATAGTTCAACCATACTGCGCCCTTCATTACTAAAAGTGCGCCAGTCAAAAGAAAGCTGTTGTTTATCATAATTGGTCCAAGTCAAACCTTCTTTGACTAAATGAGTCAATTCATTGGAATCCACATCAGTTTGAATGTTTCCATTTAACGAATCAATAATGTCCATTATTTTCATGATTGATTGACCAGATTTCAACTTGTCTTCAACTGCTTGAATAATTTCTTGTTGTCGGAATCCACGCATAATATCGTTATCGCTATGTCTTTCACGGGCATAAGATAAAGCTTTCGTACCATCTAAATGCTGTTTCCCTGCATCAAAATGAATGGATCCTGGCCCGTCTTTGGTGACACCATCAAACGCCTGCTTGACATTGACATCTATGCCGCCAACCGCATCAATTAACTTAATAAAAGATAAAAAGTTAAACACAACGTAATGATTGATTGGAATATTCAATAATTTCTCAACTGTGTTAACAGAAGCTGTTGGTCCATCGTAGGTATAGGCGGCTTCAATTCGCTGCATCCCTTGGTAATTTTTCGCATCAATTTGAACAAAACTATCCCGTGGCAAACTTAAATAGGTTATTTTCTTCGTCTTGTTATTCACGGTAATCACCATCATAGCATCAGTCCTAGTTGTGCCTAATTTCCGTTCAATTGTATTGTCTAGCCCCATAATCAAAAACGATTGACTATCTTTATTTTGCGCTTCATTATAATCATTTTTTATGGGAACATAGCCTTTATCAATTGTTTTCTTTAAATAGCTACCCGCTACAGCAAAGTATGCTGAGCCGACTGTGACAAAAACCAAAATGATGACTAAACTAATTAAGCTGATTTTTCGCTTCCTACTCATTGGCTGTACTTCCTCTCTCTTAAAAAGTCTCCACCATCATTACTACTCCTCTAAGCAGACAAGAGACAAGTCTATCTTACCAGTCCCCTTCAAAACTAAACATAGCAGAATTTATATAGGGGTATAACCTAGAGGGAACGAAAAAGAGAGGCTTATAAACAAATAAGCCTCTCTTTTTCGTTATTTATTTTTGTGTTCTTTTTTGAACAATTCCACCATTTTTTGCTGTGGTTTTGGAAAAACATAGTCCGAAAATTGTTGTGCTGCCACCCATCGCTGCGACTCTAGTGTGGTTAATTCGCCTGTATTTCGGCCATAAAAGACTAAGATATGCCATTTCAAATGACTGAAAATATGAACGACTTCGCCTAAGGCACGTTTTTGCCAGACAACTGTTTCATAGTCCGTAAAAAAGCTGACAGGTTCTTCAGCGACCAAAGGCTCTGTTACAGGCGCTAACTCTAAAGTTAATTGTTTTTCCGTTTCTACTGGTTGCGCCAGTTTTTGCAATTGTTGAAATTGTTTTTTGCTAATTTCTTCAATCGGAAACAGCCACATATTGGCTAACAAACCGGTTTCAGGGCGTTGTTCTAATAAAAATTCTTGCTTTTTATTTTCAATAATAGTGCCGACATAATACACATCTTTCGGCTTAACTTTTTTTGATTTGACTGGATAAGCGGTCATTTTATCTGCCTGATAGGCCGCACAATATTGCTGAAGCGGACAACTTTCACACTTAGGGGAAGTTGGGGTGCAGACGGCTGAGCCTAGATCCATTAAAGCTTGATTAAAATCCCCTGGACGCTCACGATCGATGATTTTAAGCATCGCCGCTTCAAATACTTTACGACTACTCGCTTTTGCAATATCTGCATCAATTTCAAATAAACGGCTCACTACCCGCATGACGTTACCGTCAATTGCTGGTTCGGGGAGATTAAAGGCAATACTGCCAATCGCACCAGCCGTATAGGGGCCGATTCCTTTTAAACTCCGAATATCTTCGATTGTGTCAGGCATTTTCCCACCAAATTCTGAAACAATCTGTTGCGCTGCCACTTTTAAATTACGCGCTCGTGAATAGTAACCTAACCCTTCCCAAGCTTTCAACAACTTATCATCTGGCGCTTCCGCTAAATCTTGAATCGTCGGAAACCATTCCATAAATCGATAAAAATAATCAATGACTGTATCTACGCGAGTTTGTTGTAGCATAATTTCAGAAATCCAAATACGATATGCATCTGTATTCGCTCGCCAAGGTAAATTGCGTTTTTCTCGTTCATACCAAGCTAAAAAATCTTCCTGGAATGAACTAACTTTTGCGGGACTCCACGCCTCCCAAGGCTCTTTATTCGTCATGTTCTACTTCCTTTTCGCTAATAAATTGCTGAATCAAATCATAGTCAAACCCTTTTTGGAATAAGCTTTGTTTGACTTTTTGGACTTTTTTAGAAAAATCAAATCGCTGATTAGCACGCCATAAACGTTCTCCTTCCTTGTTTAACGCTTGTTGTTCTTGTTCTTCGTCCTTTTCAAAAGCTAAAGATTCCAAAGCTAGATCAATGATTTCATTTGTAAAGCCCTTTTGCATCAGATGCAGACGCGTTTTCTGAAGTGCATCTTTAAAACTTTTAGTTCGATAGCGTTTCATGGCTTTTTCTGCAGTTGCTGTGGCAACATTAAGTTGTTCATCTAACGTATAAAAGGTCAAACCATGCTGAATATCTTCTTCACTAATACCTTTTTGCTTTAATTGTTGTGCCACATTTCGTGGTCCTTTATCACTGGTTCGCATAGCTGTCCGCACGTAACTTTCACTAAAAATTGCATCATCCAACAACCGCAGCTCTTCTAAACGTTGAACGATTTTTACTCGATCTTCAGGTACAATTTCTTTCTCTTTTAAATAAGTAAAAATCTCTTTCTTTGAACGTAATTGATAGCTTAAGTAATTCATCGCCATTTGTAACCCGACATCATAAGAACTGGCTTTTTTTATTTCTTCTATTAAAGTATCTGATAACTCTTGGCCTTTTAGCAGACGCTGCCGTACTAAAATATCTTCCGAGACACGCAGTTTTTCGCCTGAAGATAGCCAAAGTAGATAAAATTCACCTTTATCTTTACTAATTCGTGTGATTGTTGTCATCTTATTCTCCTGCCCCTCTAAATCAGAACATATATTCTACTATACCATAGAATCCTTGGAAGCCAAATAAATAAAAATGTGCTAAAATGGGAGGAAGTGAAAAATGTGAGATGACTAAAGGATGAAAGAATATGACCCAACAACTAGTAAAAAAAGGCCAACAAATTTCTTTAAAAATTAAACGATTAGGAATTAATGGCGAAGGTATCGGCTATTATAAAAAATTAATTATTTTCGTTCCTGGGGCGCTACCGAAAGAAGAAGTGACTGCCACGATCACAAATGTTACACCCAAATTTGCTGAAGGAACCCTTCAATCTGTCAAAAAAGCTGCTAAAGATCGCGTGGTCCCTCCTTGTCCTGTCTATGAAACATGTGGCGGCTGCCAACTACAACATTTAGCCTACAAAGCACAATTAGACTTTAAAAAAGATTTATTAAAGCAGGCGCTTAACAAATTTAAACCAGCCAATTATCAAAACTATGAACTACGAAAAACAATTGGGATGGAGAATCCTTGGAATTATCGAAATAAAGCCCAATTCCAATTACGCCAAATCGATGGCCAAGTAGAAGCTGGTCTCTATCAAGCTGATTCACATCAATTAGTACCGATTGATAACTGTTTGGTCCAACAGCCTGCGACAACCAAGGTGATGAATACATTAGTTGATTTATTGAATAAATTTCAATTACCAATTTATGATGAACGTAAAAATAGTGGTATCTTTCGAACATTAATGGTTCGAGTGGGCATCCAAACTGGCGAAGTCCAAGTAGTGTTCATTACACAATCGCAGAAATTTCCACAAAAAGAAAAAATGGTTCGCGCAATTAATGAACAATTACCAGAAGTTGTTTCTATTATGCAAAATGTCCAAAATAAAAAAACCTCTCTAGTAATGGGTGATGATACCCTTCACTTATGGGGCAAAGAAAGCATTGAAGAACACATTAACGACGTTGTCTTTGATTTATCGCCGCGAGCATTTTTCCAATTGAATCCAGAACAAACGGAAGTTTTATATAATGAAGGAATCAAGGCCTTAGATTTACAACCAAACGAAACTGTTGTTGATGCTTATTGTGGCGTCGGGACCATTGGCTTAAGTTTAGCGAAACAAGCGCATCAAGTTCGTGGTATGGATACCATTCCCGCCGCAATTGACGATGCTATATTCAATGCAAAACGACTTGGTGTTACGAACACACATTATGCTGTTGGAACAGCTGAAGACTTATTACCTAAATGGTTCAAAGAAGGCTTTAAACCTGATGCCATTGTAGTTGATCCCCCACGGACTGGTTTGGATCGTAAATTATTAACGGCCCTTTTGAAACAACCACCTAAGAAAATGGTGTATATTTCTTGTAATGTATCCACGTTAGCACGTGATTTAGTTCAATTAGCCAAAGTATATCAAGTAGACTATTTACAATCTGTTGATATGTTTCCACAAACCGCTCGTTGTGAAGTTGTCGTAAAATTAACGAGAAAATAAAAAAAGGAGCGTGGGACAAAAATCACTTTGGATTTTTGCTCCACGCTCAAAAACTGATAAACGGTGGGAACAGAACCAACACTACGCGTTGCTCCGATCTCAACAACTTCTAAGAGCTAAAGCTCTAAGAGTTGAAGGTCCTTCGGAAATAAGCCGAAATTATCCAAAAATTAAAAAGCACCGGGTAGGTATCATGCAACATCAACTCGTTCCTCGTTGTGTTTTATGATAATTTTCGGAAATTTCTTCTTATTGCTGAGAAACACTATTTGCAAAGCAAATAGATGTTAAACAGTACCTACTTGGTTCTCGGAGCTAAACGGTTCTGTCCCGACCTCCTTTAACTAATTAAACAATTATTTACTTAATTAGCTATTTTTTCGTCCGAAGAAGAATGAAACCACAGCAACTAAAATTACTGCCCCAATAATTGATGGCACAATTGCCATACCTGCTACGTGAGGACCCCAGCTACCTAAGATTTTTTCTCCGATAAATGAACCAACTAAACCGGCAACGATATTCGCAATCCAACCCATTGATTGACCTTTGCTTGTAAGTGCGCCAGCGATAGCACCGATAACAGCACCAACGATTAAAACCCATAAAGTATGCATAAAATAATTCCTCCTAAATGCTTTATCTAGCGAATAATTCGCTATGTTACTATTATGGACTACTTTTATTAGATAACAAAATAGTTTGCTTGTTTCCATGAAAAAAAAGCAATAATTTCTGATAATTTCATTAAAAAAACTCAGAACAGGAGACCGAAGTGCACTGTTCTGAGCTTTTATTTAAGAAATTGTTGGTCGTTTTACTCGTTCATGTGCGACATCCGCTGCTTGAATCTCTTTATTATTAAAAGGTGTTAAGCGGAATGCCAATTGGAATTCTTCAAACGTAGTTCGGTATTTTTCTAATTGCCACTGGCCACAAGAGTAGCTACCTAGGGCGTTTTGTTTGTAATCGATATTTAAAACAACATACTCACTTTCTTGTAATTCATTGGTATGCTTAGCAACATCTAGCGCTTGTTCTTCAAAATAAGAAACACTAAAATTATATGAATCAGCCGCTGTTGCTACTACCCCTTGGCCGCGATCATCCGTGAATGCGGACCATTTAGTCGCCATGTGGTTACCATTGGCTTGTGGAACAACATAATTAGTGAACATTTCCGCCACTGTAGCATCATAAACGCCAAGTAAACCAGCTTCTTGTGAATCTACATAGTTTTCTCTCGGCCCTTTACCGAAATATTTTACTTCTGATAGAGACTTGTCTAAATGGAGAGTCACACCCAAACGTGGTAACATATCTGGCGCATTTTCAATTTTACCAGCAGGACTACCTTTTAAGTCGAAGAAAATTTCGCCATTTGGTGCAATTAAATACTGATAGGTACATTGATAATGCCAAGCACTGTTAGTCGTTCCGTTAATTGTTTTTACGATGACTTGGATAAAATCATCAACTTTTTTCCACTCAAAAGAACGGACAATTTCATGCTCTAAATGTAAGAAATATTTCTTCTTCATTTCATCAATAATTTCCATATCATTACTGATCGGTGCCCGCCAAAATGTAAATTTCGGCCCTCTATGCAATAATTTTTTACCATCTCGTGTCACATTCGTTAAGGCGCCCTTCACTTTATCAAAATTAATTGAAAAGTTTGGTCCTTCAATGTATAAATGAGGGCCAATTTCCTTTGCCATCATCGTGCCAACTGGTGTGATCTCAATCCCTGGTGTTGCAATTGGCAATTCAAACTGTGCGGTAGCTAATTCATGACCAGCAGATGCATAGGCAGTCGTTTCTTTCAATTGATATGAAAGAGTTAAATAATAGGCGGCTCCTGCCTTTTTAGGAAAATCTAAATGATAAGGTAAGTGCAGTCTTCCTTCTGCTCTAGCAGCAATTGCTGGCACTGCTACTGTCCCTGATTGAATCACTGTTTGATCTTCAGTAATTGTATAAACCAGCTTAAAGATAGCCAAGTTTTCAAAGTCAAACCGACTCAATAATGAGAATTCACCTGACAGAACGTCAATAGCGCTAGTTGTAATGGGTTCAATGACTTTTTTGTATTCATACAAGCTAGGAGATGGCGTACGGTCAGGCATCAACATCCCATCAATACAAAAATCTTTGTTACTTGGATCATCGCCGAAATCGCCGCCATAACGATAATAAACTTCACCGTTATCTGTTACCGATTCAATGCCATGGTCAAACCATTCCCAAATAAAGCCACCTTGTAATTTATCATGAGCATAAAATAGCTCTTGGTATTCTTTTAAATTCCCAGGGCCATTCCCCATCGCATGACAATATTCACATAAAATATGCGGTTTTTTTGAATTTTCAATAATCGTATTCATCAGTAATTCTCTAGTTGGGTGTTCCAACCACGTATACATTGTAGAATAGACATCCGTGACCTCTGCCTCAAAATCACCTTCATAATGAACCAAACGTGTTGGATCCATTTCTTTGGCAATACAGGCCATTTCAATAAAGTTATGACCAAACGCAGATTCATTTCCTAACGACCAAAAGAGAATTGATGGATGGTTTTTATCCCGTTGAATCATCCGTACCATCCGAGAAACATAAGCCGTTTCCCATTCTGGATCGTTGCTAATCCAATCATATTCTCCGGTTAATTCAAAGCCGTGACATTCCAAATCAGTTTCATCAATCACATACATTCCATATTCATCGCATAAATCATAGAAATAAGCAGATGCTGGATAATGACTGGTTCGAATGGCATTAATATTAAATTGTTTCATTAAACGAATATCTTTTTCAATTTCTTCACGACTAACCACTCGACCATTTTTCGGATTATAATCATGACGATTCATTCCTTTTAGTTTAATGGCCACACCATTGACTAAGAAAGTCTCACCAGATACATGAATATTTCTGAAACCAACTTTTTGCGGAATAACTTCGACGACTTCCCCTTCACAAAAAACAGTGATAAATAGTTGATACAAGTATGGTTTTTCAGCTGACCAAGCAGTGACAGACGGTAAACTTGCTGAAAATTCAACTGTACCTTGATTTCCTGCGACAGTCTCTTTAAGAACCGTTTTTCCCTGCTGATCCATCAACTCCAATTGAACTTGTTGTCCTTTGTCTTGCCAAAATTTACCCGTAATTGCCAAGTGGCCATTTTGATACGAATCATCTAAATCGGAAATAATAAAGAAATCTTCCAGCCCATTTTCTGGTACACCGAGTAATTCAACATCACGAAAAATACCACTTAACCACCACATATCTTGATCCTCTAAATACGTACCATCTGACCATTGATAGACTCGCACCGTTAAATCATTTGTTTCACCAATTTTAGCGTAAGGCGTAATGTCAAATTCTGCTTCATTTCGTGCACCTTTACTGTAGCCAACTTCATGGCCGTTCACCCAAACATGATAAGCTGAATCTACGCCACAAAAACGTAAAATGATTTTTTTATCGTGAAATGTTTCATCTATAGCAAATGTCCGTTTGTAAATACCTGTTGGGTTTTCCGTTGGTACATACGGCGGATTAATGGGAAAATTGTACCATAAATCAGAGTAATGCATTTTGCCATATCCTTGGACTTGCCAATTTCCAGGAACAGTGATTTGATCCATTTGGCTTGTATCAAAGTCCGTCGCAAAAAAGTTTTCTGGGCTGTATTCTGGCGCTTCTAAAAAGAGAAAATGCCAGCGTCCGTTTAAATTTTTGTATGCTTGTGTATATTTATTTTCATTTAATAACGCTGTTTCTTTCGAAGGAAAGCTCGAAAAATGTGCTCGTCCAGGCAACCGATTAATACTATCTACTTTATAATTTTCCCAAGTCTTCATAATCCATTTCTCCTTTACCAACTTCATTTTTTTCTTTTGTTTCATATCGTTTCCAACAAATCCAAGCAAAGCCCATAAAGACAATTAACCCAATAATGTTATACGCCAACATGCCCAGTGGACTAGCGGTTCCTTTCGGTAACGTGCCATTGATTTCTTCCATGATTAATTTTGGATCCGGCACAGTTGACATAAAGAATACAAAGATAAAAATGGCTAATAAGAAAATTCCCGCAATTAAGCCAAAGGTTCGATTACCAAAGCGGAAACTTCTCGGCATTGTTTCTTTTTTCCAACGAAGCCCAATATAGGCGATTAACAAGAACAAGACAGGCACTAATGACGTAGAAGCTGTCATATTAATTAACGTTTCTAAAAAGCTATCCATATTTCCAATTCCTAATGCTGGAATGGCAACTAAAATCGTCACAATAATTCCTTGAACTAACAAAGCATTGGTTGGATTTCCCTCTTCGTTGGTTTTCACTAGCCACTTACCGAAGACCCCATCAGGAATTTCTGAGAAAAATACTTTAACTGGTGCTGCTGTCCACAGAGCCAAAGAACCAAGACTTCCGACAAATAAGATAATTCCTACTAAGCGCACCATCATTGCTGCGGGAATATGGAAATACGTACCTAAAATTTTAAAGATATCAAAAATACCATTTGAAAAATTTCCTTTTAAGACGTCCGTTGGCACTACCAAACCTACAGCAACGGCACCAAGAATATACATGATACCGACCGCAATCGTTGCACCAATCATCGTGCGGACAAACGTTTTATTGCCGCCTTTAACATCCTTAATATATACACCGATACTTTCACCACCGCCAACAGCTTGTAAAATCCACGCCATCGTCATGAAAAAAGTCCAATTAAAAGTTGGCATAATTGACGTCGTGGTAAACTCTTGTGCTGGTTCATTGCCAAAACCAAACACGACGACAAAGGCTAAAACCACAAAAGCTACGCCCATAAATAAACGTGCACCACCCGCTAAGCTAGTCACTTTCGAAATCCACGAGACCCCTTTAATACAAACCCATGTCATTAACCAAAATAACAGAATAGAAATCACTGCAATTATTTTAGTACTATGGTTTCCTTGAAAAACGTTTTGACCTAAAAAAGCGTATGAACCATAAATCAATGTATTCGGTAGTAATGAACAGAAGAAAAACAAGTTGACAAAGAAATACGACCAAGCACCTAAAAATGCCCATTTAGGTCCTAGCACAGATTCCAACCAACTGTGAACACCTGATTCATTTTCAGAATTAGCAGAAGCAAATTCTGCAATCATTAGAATAAATGGTAAAAAGTAAAAAATAGAGCCGAATAAATAGCCTGGAATAGTTGCTAGGCCAATCTGAATACTGTTGTTAACAATGCTGGGAAAGGCAAAAACCGCTGAAAAAGTCATGAGCATCAATGCGACAGAACCTAATCGTTCCCGTGAATGTGTTGCCATTTTACTACATCCTCTCTTTATCAAATTAATTAGTACTCACACATTGTAAAACGCTTACAGTTTTTTAAAAATAAAAAATGTTGCCTATTTCTTGTAAAGATGTTGACTTTTAGAAAGCCTTTACATACTCTTATAAAGAGGTGATAGCATGCAAAATGTTTTTACAAATAATGTCAGCATCCTGATTAATGATCAACCTATTAGCCAAGAATTTCATCTTTATGAAGCTGGCTATGAAAAATGCCGTCCGACAAAACCAACTGAGTTTGCCCCCATTAATTATTGGGTTTTGCATTATTGTAGCGATGGTGAAGGCTATTTTTCAACACCCTTTATGGAAAAACAACACATTACCGCTGGCGATTTGTTTATGATTCCAGCCAATTGTCGCAATATTTATTATCCTAATCGGCAAAATCCTTGGACCTATCATTGGGTTGGTTTTGTTGGAGATCTTTCGTCTCAGTATTTAGAAAAAATAGGCCTGACTACCGAAAATTGTATTTTAAAAGGAACTGTTGATAAGAAATTAGAAAGTTTATTTAAAAATATTTACCAAGAAGCGAAGAAACATAATCATTTTGGCAGTTTAAGTGAAAGCTTTCAATTGTTGAATTATCTAGAGCATCATTCCGTTACACAGCACGAAAATCAAAGCCAACAATTATTTAACCAAATTAAAATGGCTATTCACGAAAATTTTTCAAACAATCTTTCAATTAGTCAATTAGCTTCTGAGTATAACATTGATCGTAGCTATTTATTTAAGCTGTTTCAGCGTTATGAACAAACAAATCCTAGTATTTATGTACAAAACTTAAAACTGCAAAAAGCCTGTTCTCTATTAAGAAAAAGTTCCTTAACCATCACGGAAATCAGTTTTGAAGCAGGTTTTTCTTCACCTTCTTATTTTTCAAAATTTTTCTTCCAGAAAAAAGAGATGACACCTCGACAATATCGCCAACAGTTTTTGACTTAAAATAAATTGTTGCTTATCTGTAGTTAAAGAAAAAAACAATTTATTTAATAATTAATTAGGGTTTTATTATAGGTGGGAGTGTGATATATAGACTAATCAAAATCAATAAATAATTTACAAGTTTTAGCAAATAAACAATATTGGAGAGAAAGTGGTAGATGATTGTATTGTTGTTAATTTGTCAAAGTAGACAATTAAATTTTATAGATATTTTACTAGCGGTAGTTGTTTTAGCAAAAGACAACTACCGTTTGCTATAAAAAAAGAACCCTTGCAACACAAGGGTTCTCGAACATTCAAAAGTTGAATGAATTATTTTACTGTTACTGAAGCGCCAACTTCTTCTAAAGCAGCTTTTAAAGCTTCTGCTTCTTCTTTAGAAACAGCTTCTTTAACTGGTGCAGGAGCGCCATCAACTACAGCTTTAGCTTCTTTCAAGCCTAAGCCAGTTGCTTCACGAACTGCTTTGATAACTTTAACTTTTTGATCGCCAGCTGCTGTTAATTCAACAGTGAATTCAGTTTGTTCTTCTGCTGCTCCACCTGCTGCTGGTCCAGCTACTGCTACAGGAGCTGCTGCTGATACGTCAAATTTTTCTTCGATAGCTTTAACTAATTCGCTTAGTTCTAAGATAGTTGCTGTTTCTAACTCAGCAACGATGTTTTCAATGTTTAATGCCATTTTGAATTTCCTCCATTTAAATTAAAATTGTTTGTTTTTTATTTGTTTGAATTAGACTGCAATTAAGCAACTTCTTCGTTTTTCTCTGCCACTGCTTTGACAGCGTAAGCCACGTTGCGGACTGGCGCTTGTAATACAGATAATAGCATAGATAGTAAACCTTCGCGGTTTGGTAGTTTTGCCAACGCAGTAATTTGTTCCACTGAAGAAACTTTTCCTTCGATGACGCCACCTTTGATTTCTAATGCTTTTGCATCTTTAGCAAATTCGTCGATGATTTTAGCTGGTGCTACTACATCGTCGTTGCTGAATGCGACAGCAGTTGGGCCTGTAAAGACTTCGTCTAAGCCGTCTAAACCAACTTTTTTAGCTGCACGAGAAAGGATTGAGTTTTTGATGACTTTCATTTCTACGCCTGCATCACGTAATTGTTTACGTAAGTTAGTGACTTCTTCAACTGTTAAACCACGGTAGTCCACGATTACAACTGATGCTGCTGATTCAAATTTCTCAGCGGCTGCTTGAACTAGGGTTTCTTTTTTAGCGATTGCTGCTTCACTCATTTATTTCACCTCCTGATTTTGATGGTGGAGTTGGACTTGGTTTACGATATGTAAAGTAGAAGAATCAAATGAAACTTCGCTCACTTCGTTCGCCAAGTATTGTTTTACATCGGCTTTTTTTCAAAAAATCGTGTAAAACAACAAAACTCCATGCCACCGTAGACATAGAGGGACCGAATTGTATATAACTCAACAATTGTCCTCGGTAGGAAATTAAGACTTGCGTCACCTACTGTCTTCGGTACAGTTAATTATTAACCTCACTCACTTTACCATAGGGTAAGTGAGTGAGTCAAGAATTTTTTAATTATTTTCTTTCAAATTAGAAAGAAGCTTGGTCAACGTGGATTCCAGGTCCAAATGTTGTTGTTACTGAAATGTTTTTGATGTATTGACCTTTAGCAGTTGATGGTTTAGCTTTCAATAATACGTCGTTAATTGTGTTGAAGTTTTCAACCAATTTTTCGTTATCAAATGAAACTTTACCGATTGGTACGTGGATGTTACCAGCTTTGTCAACGCGGTAAGTTACTTTACCAGCTTTAACTTCTTCAACAGCTTTTGTAACGTCCATTGTTACAGTACCAGTTTTAGGGTTTGGCATTAAACCTTTTGGTCCTAAGACACGGCCTAATTTACCAACTGTAGCCATCATGTCAGGAGTCGCAACAACTACGTCAAAGTCGAACCATCCACCTTGGATTTTTGCAACCATGTCGTCGTCGCCTACGAAATCTGCACCAGCAGCTTCAGCTTCTTTAGCTTTTTCGCCTTTAGCGAATACTAAAACAGTTTGTGTTTTACCAGTTCCGTTTGGAAGCACAACTGCTCCACGGATTTGTTGGTCTGCTTTTTTAGGGTCAACGTTCAATTTGTAAGCAACTTCAACTGTTGCGTCAAATTTCGCGATGTTTGTATCTTTTGCTAAAGCTACTGCTTCTTCAACTGAGTAAGCTTTTGTAGCATCAACTTTTTTCAATGCTTCTTGCATTTTTTTGCTCTTTTTAGCCATTTTGTTTCCTCCTTGATTGTGGTTATAACGGTTGTACCTCCCACGTCTTTCATATCTTTAAATATGAAACGAACTGAGAAGCTACTTCTTTGAGTAAGTGTGGAATAAAAATTATTCTACGATGATACCCATGCTTCGTGCAGTTCCTGCAACCATGCGCATTGCTGCTTCAACGTCAGCGGCGTTTAGGTCTGCCATTTTAAGTTCAGCGATTTCTTTCACTTGATCGCTTGAAACTGTTGCAACTTTAGTTTTGTTTGGTTCACCTGAACCTTTTTCGATTTTTGCAGCTTTTTTCAATAAGACTGCAGCAGGTGGTGTTTTAGTAATGAATGTAAATGAACGATCTTCATATACAGAGATTACTACTGGAATAATTAAGCCTGCTTGGTCAGCTGTACGAGCATTGAATTCTTTAGTGAATCCCATGATGTTGATACCTGCTTGACCTAACGCTGGACCTACTGGTGGAGCTGGTGTTGCTTTCCCCGCAGGAATTTGTAATTTAACGATTTTTTCTACTTTTTTAGCCACGAAAATACCTCCTTAAGTTCTCGTGCGTGGTTAATGGGGTTGAGATTTCCCCTCCCACTCAACGTACATTTAAAACATACCCTATTACTATACAGGATTCCCTTTACTTTTTCAAGATGTTTTTATGATTTCAAGACAATTTTTTTATCCGTTATTTTCTTCATGAAATGCGCATCATGCTCAATCACTAGCATTGCAGGCTTCACAGATAAGATTAGCGCTTCTAATTGTTGATGATTAAACACATCCAAGTAATTAAGGGGTTCATCCCAAATATAAAGTTCAGCTGATTGAGACAATGATTTGGCTACTTCGACTTTTTTCCGTTGCCCCATACTCATTTGTTCAATTCGATTAGTGAAAACGGCGCGCTCCATCCCAAGTTTTCGTAAGTTATTTAAAAATTGGGTGTAATCTAACTGATTTTTCTCTGCAAATTCGGATAAAGTTCCTTGATTGTCTTCATAATCTTGGCGCACATAAGAAATGGTTAATTGGTGAGCCAAAGTGGCTTCGCCTTCTGAATCTCCAGAAAAATCCCCCAACAAATACTGAATCAAGCTCGATTTTCCTGAGCCATTTTTTCCTGTTATTCCAACAATTTCTCCCGCGTTTATTGAAAAAGAAATTGGCGCAAATAGCCAATTTTTCTCGTAGCCTAGACGAAGCTCTTCCACCGTCAATAATGTTTTGTGATGCGTTGGCTGATAATCCATTGACAAAGGATCAATATACTCAAGATCTTTTAATAGTTTTTCTTTTTCTGCTAATTGTGTTTCGGCGCGTTGTTGAATGTGTTTCGAGCGCTTCATTACGCGCGCTGCCCGGGCACCAATGGCTCCTGTATCAAAAATCGCCCCGCTCCCTTTTTCCTTAGCGTTGCCGTACTTATCACCTTCACGGTTCATCGACCATTCCGCTTTTTTACGAGCGGTTTCTTTCAAGCGATTGACTTCTTTTTTGATTTTTTCATTTTCTGCTAGTTCAAAAGCATCTCTTAATTTTTTTTGCTCTTCATAAATAGAAAAATTCCCTTGATACAGCGTCAATTGACTTTTTTCAATCGCCAAAATATGATCAACCACTTCATCAACAAATGCCCGATCGTGGCTGACTAAAATAAACCCGTGTTTCTTTTTCTTCAAATATTCAGCCACTTGTTGTCTGCCAGCTAGATCTAAATGATTTGTTGGCTCGTCAATTAAAGGAAAGGCATTTTCTTCAATAAAAAGAAGACCTAATAAAACTTTCGTCTTTTCGCCGCCTGATAAAGAAGAAAAGGGCCGCCATAAAACTTCAGGATCAACGTTTAAAAGCGTTAATTCTCGTTCTAATTCCCACTGTTCAAAAGAAGTCACCTCTTGTAAGACATAATAAGTGAGCTGTTGTTCTTCTGCAACTGTTTGTGGAAAATAGACGAAATCGACTTGATGAAGAATCTCTCCTTGGTAATCCAACTGCTTTTGTAACAATCTTAATAAGGTTGTTTTCCCACGGCCATTGCGGCCAATCAATCCTAATTTCCAATTGGTATCCATCGTGATATTTGCCTGATCAAAAAGCAATACTTCTTGATTATCATAGGCAAAAGATAGTTGTTTTAGTTCAATTTTCGACATAAATATACCTCCATAAAGCAAAATTGATGCAGCTTTACGGAAATCAGCGGCATCAATCCAAGGTATACAAAAAGACCCGTGGCTGAATTCTTTAAGCTAATTTCCGAAAATCCGCACACTCCACCCGTTATAATCAGGCAAAGTTATACAGTTTCTCTAAAAAATTAACTTAAATTTTCAACGCACGAATCCCTCTTTTCGTCTTTTATTATCTAGAATTTAGCATCTCTTCACTGATTTGTCAACGAAGGCCCCTTGCTTTCATTCTGATAAAAATTTAAATTATTCGCTAAAACACAAGCGATTGCCTAGTTCCCCGCCATTTTTTGTGTTAGACTTCCAATGAAAACATATTCTAATGAAGAAGGTGCTGAAATGGAAGAGTTACGCTTTAATAGTGTTTTTGATATTATCGGACCTGTTATGATTGGTCCAAGCAGTTCTCATACAGCTGGAGCGGCAAGAATTGGAAAAGTGGTTCGCAGTATTTTTGGACAGCAACCTGATAGCGTTGACATTTATTTATATGAGTCTTTTGCTAAAACTTATCGTGGTCACGGAACAGATATCGCCTTAGTTGGCGGCCTTTTAGGTATGGAACCAGATGATGAGCAACTAGCCAATTCTTTGGAAATTGCTTATGAACAAGGAATGGAAGTTTGTTTTATTCCTAAAAGTGAAAAAGCAGACCACCCTAATTCCGTTAAAATTGTGGTTTCTTCTGGCGACCGAAAACTATCTGTGACAGGAATTTCAATTGGTGGTGGAAACATTCAAATTTCTGAATTAAATGGCTTCAAATTGTCTTTAAGTATGGGCACGCCAACATTTATCGTTGTTCATCAAGATGTTCCTGGCATGATTGCTAAGGTGACCAACATCCTTTCAGCTAGCGATATCAATATTAGTACAATGACCGTTACCCGAGAATCTAAAGGGGAAAAAGCGATTATGATTATTGAAGTTGATCAAGCCGAAGTCGGTGACATTGTCATGCAATTAGCTGAAATCCCTCATATATATAGCGTTAACTATTTTGACTAAATGAACGTAAAGGAGTAATACGATGTTTTATTCAATTAAAGATTTGGTAGCTCAAGCGAAAGATTACCCTTCTGTGAGCGAATTAATGATTGCAACAGAAATGGCTCATGGCGGGTATTCTCGTGAACGAATTATTGAAACAATGGAAAAAAATCTAGCCGTTATGAAACAATCCGTCGCTGAAGGAATCGCTGGTGTTACCTCAGTAACAGGGCTAACTGGTGGCGATGCAACCCGATTAAATGATTACATACATTCAGGCAACTTTTTAAGCGGTGAGACCATTTTACAAGCCGTGCGAAATGCGATTGCTGTTAATGAAGTTAATGCAAAAATGGGCTTGATTTGTGCTACACCAACCGCAGGCAGTGCCGGAGTAGTTTCTGGCGTCTTGTTGGCAGTTATTGACCGCTTAAAGTTAACGCATCAGCAACAATTGGATTTTCTATTTACCGCTGGGGCTTTTGGCTTAGTGATTGCCAATAATGCCTCAATCAGTGGTGCCGAAGGTGGTTGTCAAGCTGAAGTCGGTTCTGCTAGTGCAATGGCAAGTGCCGCTTTAGTTGCGGCTTCTGGCGGTACGCCTGATCAATCTGCTCAAGCTGTAGCCATTACGATAAAAAATATGATGGGCCTCATTTGTGATCCTGTTGCGGGACTTGTTGAAGTTCCTTGCGTGAAGCGAAATGCATTAGGTTCTTCTCAAGCCTTCATCTCAGCTGATATGGCTTTAGCGGGGATTCGAAGTGTCATTCCACCAGACGAAGTCATCCACGCAATGTACCAAGTGGGTCGCCAAATGCCACAAATTTTCAAGGAAACAGCTGAAGGCGGTCTTGCGGTGACACCAACTGCACAACGTTTAAGCAAAGAAATTCTAGAGAAACAAAAATAGAAATAACTATAGCAAGAAGCTTACAGAAAAAAACGTCCATTCGTTTTTTCCGTAAGCTTCTTCTTTAATAACTTGTTCCGCCTAAACCAACCACAGCGACAATTCCATTCATGACATCTTTCATCGTTTCACCCACAAATGAAACAGTTCTACCATCAACGCGTTTAATCATTGGTAACATTTCAATACGATCTGCTTGTGCTGTCGTCACACATTGCAATTTTACAGTTGCTGGTGTTTGCAAGGCATATCGGGGTAATTCAGACAACGCAAAGGAAGTTAACACCTGACTTGTAGTCGCTACGATAGCTTCCCGAACTTGTTGCATGGGTCTATTTTTGATTGCATAACGTCCCAGAGATTCTTTGGTGGAAACAAAGGGAACTTCGGGCATCATTTTTTCTTGAAAAAGTTGTTCCTCTAAGCCTGATTCACCGATAATTAAACCAACAGGGACACCTAATTCGCTAGCGTAAGCTGCATTAATTGTCGTTTCATTCATCGCTAAGTCGTTTATTTTTAAACCATAAGCAACACTAGCGCTATACCCATGATCCATATTCCCTTTTTGTTTACCAATACCGGCATGATAACCTAAGAAAAAGACTACATCATAGCTACTATCCAAGCCACTCATCATATAATCCATGCGAGGAAAGCCGCTCACTAAGGAAATTCGTTCATCCATTTCTGCCAAGCGCGCATAAGCTAAATTCAATCCACGGCTATGCGAATCGGCAATAGTAATTTCTGTAATTTGTTCATTTTTAGCACTCTTTTGAATCCCTTCAATCAACCAAGCCACATGTTGGTGATATAATTCTCGGAATAAAACGGTGTCCTCTTTTTCCATATCAAATGTCGCAATACCTGCTAATCCTTCAATATCGCATGACACATAAATCTTCATTTGTTCCACTCCTTTGACAATGGCTGAACCAGTGCTTGAATTTTGTCAGCATCTAAATTTTTGATTAATTGAATGACTAATTCTTTCGCCGCTTGGTAATCTTGAAAATCTACATAGCAATGGGGTGTGTGAGCGTAACGGACAGGAATTCCTACAACAATCGTCGGGGCTCCTTGAACTTGTGTAATCGCCATGCCATTGGTTCCACCACCACTTCGAACAGAAACTTGAACAGGAATTTTGTGTATTTTAGCAATCTCCAGTGCATACTCTTGAAATTCCGGATTCGTAATCATAGAAACATCAAAATAACGTAACATCGGTCCTTTTCCCATTGCTGATTGAATCATCTCTGGCGTTTCTGCCGTATCATCAGCCGGGCAGCCTTCGAAAACAATAGCTAAATCAGGATTGACTTGTTTTGCGGCAATAAGTGCTCCTCTTTCGCCAACTTCTTCTTGTGCAGTTACTGTCGCAACTAACTTGAATGGAAGTGTCTCTTCTTTCAACTCCTCCATGACGTCCACTAAGCAAGCACAGCCAATGCGACAATCAAAAGCTTTTCCTAAAAAAAGATCTGTCTGTTCGTTGTAACAACACGTCACATCTGGAATGACCGGTGCACCAAGATCGATTTTGTACGTTTCAATTACTTCTTCTTTTGAGGTAGCACCAATGTCGATCGTCAAATCAGCAATGGTTAATGGCCGCTGACGTTCCTCTGGTGTCATAAAATGAGGGGGTCGACTAGTAACTACGCCTGGCAGATAGGTACCTTCCCGGTTGCGAATCCGAACTTTTTGTGCAGAAATCGTATTAGGGACCCAGCCACCTAACGGAAGAAAACGCAACAAGCCGTTTTCTTTAATTGCTTGAATCATAAAACCCACTTCGTCACTATGAGCATCAAAAAGCACTACTGGACCTTCACTTAGATTATTTTTCTTCTCAAGATATAAATTTTTAATGGCATCTAGCCGTTGAATAGTAAAATCTGCAGTTGCGTGTTGAAGGATTCTAACGACTTCTGTTTCAAAGCCTGAAACACCATTAGCATTTGAAAGTTCCTGAATTAATTGAACAGCTTGACTTTTTTTCATTTTTTCCCAACCTTTACTTGTCGCTAATAGAGACTGATTTGTAATAGCCTGAACCTAATGGACCATAGACTAAATTTTGGACAGAATCGGCCACTAAGCGTGCTTCTGTTAATTGATAAAGAGGAACTAGGGGTGCTTCTTCCGCAACCAATTGATCCGCTTTTTGTAATGTTTTCCAACGTTCTTCATATTTATTTGCATAAGTTACGTTTGCTTCTTGAAGCAACTGATCAAAGGTCTTATTAGACCATTTACCAAAATTATTGGAATTTTTTGATTGCAGTAAGTTTAAGAAATCGATTGGATCAGCATATACTGGCGTCCAGCCACCAACCACAATGTCGAAATCTCCGCTGCGACTTTTTTCTAAACGATTATTAAAAGGAACTGGTGAAACATTGACTGTTAAATTTTCTAAATTATCTGCTAAAGCTCCTTGAACATACTCACTGATTTTTTTAGCATTTTCTGTATCCGAACTTAAAATCGTTAGCTCCGCTTTTTCAATTCCTAATTCTTTTTTAGCCGTTTGCCATAACTCTTTCGCTTTTTCTGGTTCACTAGGATTTAAATCTCCTAATTCCTCTGCAAAATCTTTTTGCGTTTCTTGATTAGTGAAACCTGTTGGCACGAAGCCAAGTGCTTTTTTTGAGCCATCATTTAAAACATTTTTAGCTAAACGCTCAGAATTCAATGATAATGCTATTGCTCGACGTGCATTCTTATTTGCCAAAAGATCTTTTTGCGTATTTAATTGGATATAATACGTTCCAGGAATTTCACGAATTTTCAAAGCTGCATTGCCTTGTTCTTGTGCAACAATTTCTCCAGAAATTTTTACAACATCTAATTCTTTCCCTTCGAAAAGATTTTTCCCAGTATTGACTTCTTTAACTACTTGGACATCCACCTTATCTAGCGAAACATTCGCTTGATCCCAATAATTTTTATTCTTCACATAGGACCAAGTATTATTCGTGCCATCCCAACCTTCTAATGTGAAGGCGCCATTGTAAAGTGTTGACTCAGCTGATGTACCATAGTTTTTGCCCGTTTTTTCGACAAATGCTTCATTTAAAGGATAAAAAGCTGGTACCGCCAATAATTGTTGAAAATAACTCATAGGATAGCTTAGCTCTACTTCCAAGGTATGGTCATCAATGGCTGTTACCCCTAACTCTTCTTTAGATTTGCCACCGTCAACAATAGCACGATAATTTTTTAGCCCTTCAAAATAATACGCTTGCGGGGAAGCTGTTTTTGGGTCCACTGTGCGCTTCCAAGAATATTCAAAATCATTGGCTGTGATTGGCTCGCCGTTACTCCATTTTGCATCTTTTCGAATCGTAAAAGTATAGATTAAACCATCATTGGAGGGCTGTACTTTTTCAGTTGCCAATGCTGGTTTAGCTTCTCCTTTTTCGTCAAAGGAGAAAAGTCCCTCCCCTACTTGGCTCATTATATCTGCTGCTGTATTATCCATTGCCAACGACACGTCTGCCGTTGATAATTCCGAATCAATCCCGACCCGTAATACCTGTTGTTCTTGCTTTTTGGTTTCTTTCCCAACACTTCCACAGCCCGAGAGAAGTAAAACCATGATTGCTGCCAAAGACAGCCTTTGCTTTGTTGCCCTTTTCATAAAAACACCTCATTTTTTTTATTTTTTGATACCTTTTTCCCACAAAATTATTTATAATCTGATAAAGGAGGTTTGCTCATGAACTTAGATTACTTAAAAGAAACGTATCATTTAACGAAAACAGAAAGTCAGATTTTGTATTATTTGGATCAACAAAGTACGAACGCGGCCGATTTGAGTATTCGAGAAGTTGCCAAACACTGCTTTTCTTCGCCTAGTTCCATCATTCGTTTAGCCAAAAAATTAAATTTATCAGGTTATAATGAACTTATTTACAAATTAAAAGAAGCCCATTTTTCTCAGCCAATCCCTTTTGAAACAGCGCCTTCATTTGAAACAACCAACGAGTTTTGTCAACTGCTTGCCAAACACAAGAGTCATTTATTTGTTATTTTAGGTCATGACTTTTCACGACATTTGGCGGCTTACATTAGTGAAGTTTTCAATTTTCATGGCATCCCCAGCATCACAACAGCCCATACTCATTCGATAAATAGTCAAAATAATCAGAATTTTCTTTTTATCATCCTTTCACATTCTGGTGAAGAAAAATACTTAAAAGAAACAGCTCTGCTTGCGAAAGAGAAAAAACATCCTATCATTTCTTTTGTTGGCGCCAAAAATTCAACTCTTGGTCGACTGGCAGATCTCGTTTTTTCAACTGACTCTTACAGCCCGTTTTCAACAAGTGTCGCTCAGCCACAAATGTTTTTTGGCCAAACATTAATCACCTTTGAAGCCTTGATTTGTGCTTATTTAAATCATGAGGATTCCATTCCAATATCTCCTAAAAATAAATAATTTTATTTATTATAGCTGAAAAAAGCTATTTCGCTAGCCAAAGTATAGAAAAAGGCACATGTTCCATTTTTTATGGAACATGTGCCTTTTTGCTATTTTTTACTCGGCCATAGAAATTCGATTAGCAATTGATCTACTTCAGGATTTTCATGTAATTGGCTATGTTGTGCATTTTCTCCTTTAATAATCTGGCTAGTGACTTGAGTTCCTCGCTGTCTTAGCAAGGCGTTGACTGCTAAGGCACTAGATAACGGTACCGTTCCATCACTTAAATCTGTTGGACTTAATTGACCACCAATTAATAAAATGGGCAGTTTTTCTGGAACAACATTAATCATCTCTTGATAATCCAAATAGCGGCTACTTTTTTCTGTGGGGCCGTTCTCTAGTTCCGTTTCGATGGTTTGCTGTTGACTCGTATCAATAAAATCATTGAAAGGTGCTCCAATGCTGACAAATTTTTCAATTTTAGGTAACGATGTATCTTGCCCATAGGTTCCTAAATAACGTAAACCACTAACACCACCCATAGAGTGCCCGACAATATTGGCTTTGTTCACTTGATAATTTTTTTGTAAATAGAGTAATGTGTTTTTTATCCATTCTGTTTGATTCCATTCATTGTTTTTATTATCTTCAAATAGAACTTGAACACTGGGATTCGTCGCTTTGCCACTTAAAGCTCCTCGCTCTTTAACCACGGTCCCATCAGGTTTAACGAGTAGCACTAATTCTTGAGTTGTGGCACCTTGTTTCTCCAAGCGATGCAGTAACGAGCCAAACGAATTTTTAGTTCCTGCGTAACCATGAAAAAAAAGTGTTGGTGTTGTTGTGCGGTTTAACTCAACAGTTGCTTCTTTTGTGGCGGCTTGATTGTCATTCTTCGTGGTTGCCCCAATTTGGCAAGCACTTAATAATAGAACAAGACCCATTAGCAAAGAAAAATAACGATATTTTTGGGCATGTTTCATTTTTTTCATTCCTTTCTGCGATGAAATAAAAAAGGGCTTGGAAAAGAAGTCAGTTGACTGCTTTTCCAGACCCTACAATCTGTATCAATCAGCTGAACAATAGTTTGTCAGCTTGTTTATTAATCAATGTTATCGACTTGTTCAAAGTCTAATTCTGTACTTGTTTCACGACCAAACATATCGATGTTTACTTTTAATTTTTGTTTTTCTTCATCGATTTCTGTCACAACACCTTCAAGACCAGAAAAGGCACCTTCGATAATTTTCACTGTATCGCCTAGCGCTACTTCTAAGTCTGATTGACGGGTGCTCATGCCAATTGAACGTAAAATGTGGTTAATTTCTTCTTGTAATAAAGGAGCGGGTTTACTACCAGCACCATGTGATCCTACAAAACCAGTTACGCCTGGCGTGTTACGAACAATATACCAAGAATCATCGGTCATAATCATTTCCACTAACACATAACCAGGGAAAGTTTTATGAACGATTTCTTTTTCTTTACCATTTTTGACTTCTTTTTCTGTTTCTTCTGGTACAACGACACGAAAAATATAATCGCCCATCCCCATGCTTTGTGCACGTGATTCAATGTTTGCTTTTACTTTATTTTCATAGCCTGAATAGGTGTGCAATACGTACCAATTTCTTTCAAAAGTTTCCATTACTGATTCGGCTCCTTTAAATGTTTTAGTTTATTTTTTTCGAGCAAATAAAAAAAGCTCAGTTTCCCGAAGCTTTTTCTCGAATACTATTATAGCACCCCTCGTCGGGAAATACTAGAATTAATTATTTTAAAATCCAGCCAAATGCCGTTTGGATAACAGTATCCATGATAAAGAACAATGCTGCAAATAAAATAGATGTTTCAATTACAACTAATGTATCTTTACGCAATTGTTTTTTTGTTGGCCAAGTTACTTGCTTCATCTCATCAGCAACGCTGCGGAAAAATTTCATGTTGATACCCTCCTCTAAATCTATTTCGTTTCTTTATGTAACGTGTATTGATTACAATATTTACAGAATTTATTGATTTCTAAGCGTTCGCCACGTTTACCTTCACTAACGGATTTAGAATAGTTGCGAGAGCCACAAACGGAACAAGCAAGAGCTGCTTTCTTTGTTGCCATGTTCTTCGACCTCCTCTATTCACAAATTTACTTCTTAACAGTACCATTATTCGAAAAAGTTGTCAAAGTTTAATTTACTTTTTAAAGAAGCGCTGTGCCGATTCTTACGTAATTTTTTACCATTATCGCGAATACGTGCTTGATTTCTTTTATAAAATATCTGATTTTTCTTTATTTTCTATTTATTTTAACAAAATTGCTTTTATTCTGAGGTCTCAGCTATTGTTTTCTGCTAAGTTATGATATGATAAATTTATTAAAAATGAACCCTTAGGAGGCCTGTTTATGTTATTAAAATCTGTAGTTATTAAAAAAGATAATTTAACAACCGTCAATGAATCTTGTACTCTAGAAGAAGCTCTTTCTATTTTAGAAGACTCAGGTTACCGTTGTGTCCCAATTTTAGACGAATCTGGAAAAATTTTCCGAGGAAATATCTATAAAATGCATATTTACCGCCATAAAGCAAACGGTGGCGATATGAGTTTACCTGTTACCTATTTGTTAAAAAATGCCACAAAATTTATTTATGTCAACACTTCATTTTTCAAGGTATTTTTTACTATTAAAGAACTACCTTACATTGCTGTTTTAGATGAAAATAATTATTTTTACGGCATTTTAACACACAGCACCTTATTAAATATTTTAGCGCAATCTTGGAATGTAAAACAAGGGAGCTATGTTTTAACGATTGCTTCAGTTGGTCAACAAGGCGACTTAGCAGCCATTTCAAAAATCATTGCCAAATATAGCAGCATCGCCAGCTGTATTACATTGGATGTCGATAGTGAAGAATTTGTTCGTCGCACACTTATTACTTTACCAGCCGGCACAACTGCCGAAACGTGTACAGCCATTGTAGAACATTTAGAGCGGAAAAATTTTAAAGTTGTAGAATTGGAAAATTTAGAAGACGAGTAAAATTTACGACCTTTATCTTAGGATTTAAAGCTAGGGAGGCAAGTCAAAATGACTTACCTCCCTAGCTTATTTTTTAGACTTCTTCACCAATAATTCGAACTTCCGTTTGCAATTCAACATCAAATTTTTCTTTAATCACTTCTTGGATATGTGCAATTAATTCCACATAATCTGTTGCGGTTGCATGATCGATGTTAACAATAAATCCCGCATGCTTTTCGGAAATTTGAGCACCGCCCCATTTTAAGCCTTGTAAGCCAGCGTCTTGGATTAATTTCCCTGTAAAATGACCAACAGGGCGTTTAAAGACACTGCCACAAGAGGGATACTCTAGCGGTTGCTTCAGTTCACGAAGTTCCGTTAATTCATCCATTTGGGCTTTAATTTCTGCATGGTTTCCTTTTTCTAAAGCAAACGTTGCTTGCAAGACAATACAATGTAATTCTTGAATTTCACTATGACGATAACGGAAATTCAGGTCTTCTTTCGTCATTGTTTGGATAGTTCCATCTGCCAATAGCACTTCTGCAGATTGGAAAACATCTTTAATTTCCCCGCCGTATGCTCCAGCATTCATATAAACAGCACCACCGACACTTCCCGGAATGCCACAAGCAAATTCAAAACCAGTTAAATCAGCTGCTAAGGCTTCGTAGGTTGTATCAATCAGCTTGGCACCAGCATCCACAATCATGGTGGTACCGGCTACTTTGATTTCTTTCATTTCTGTTAGCATAATCACGACATCGCGAATACCGCCATCACGAACAATCAAGTTGCTAGCATTGCCTAATACTAACCATGAAAGTCCTTGTTCTCGGCAATACGCCACAATCTCTTCGACTTCTTTTTTTGTTTTGGGTAAGGCCAACACATCAGCTGGGCCGCCTGTTTTAGTAAAGGTTACGTTTTTTAATGGTTCATCTACTAATAAAGTAATTTCGTTTAATGTTTCTAACATAGCTTTAGTGTTCACGAAAGTTAGTCCTTTCTTTTCAAAATATCTGTCTTATTCTAGCATGATAGAAAGAAAGTTGCTAGTCCTCTTTAAAGAACATGCCGTTGTTGTTGGCGTAGCATTTCTTCACATAACGCATGACTTTCATAGACTTTTTCTTGCTTTAACTCTTGCTCTTGCGGTTTTTGAATGGCCTGAATGAAAGCAGTAACCATTTGGTAAAAACCTCTTTTTTCCAATGTTGGCGTCCAATCCCCCATCTCTTTTACTTGGTATTCTTCTTCTGTTTGGATGGTCAAATGCGTTAAATTTTCCAAGCGATAAGTACCTGTGGGGCTGGTGACTTCAAAAGTTTCTGTATTGGCCCCAGAGTGTAAATCCATGGAACAAACAATCGTTGTCTGTTCGGTTTCTAATTGTAAAATTGCTCGTTTTAAATGACCGTTTTCTTCCACTAATTTTGACTGCACCACGCGGAGCGGTCCTTCCGCTAAATAAACTGCGGTATCAACGACATGTAAAAATAAATCATACATCATAAAACTTGTTTCTCTCGTTGTATTGATGCGGTTCTTTTTAATAAAAATTGTTTGTTTTTCAGGAATATTTTTCAATACTTCCGTATAAGGGGCAAAACGACGATTGAAACCAACCATCAGGCGCAGATTTTTTGCTACTGCCAATGCTTGTAATTCTTTGACTTCAGCAAGCTCTTCACTTAAAGGTTTGTCCACAAAGACGTGAATACCAGCCTGTAATAATTGGCGAACGACTGCACCATGCACTTTTGTGGCTACATGGACAAAACAAGCATCAATCTTCGCTTCAATCAATTCTTCTACGGTCTCAACGGTTTCTGTAAAGCCATACTGATCAGCGATTTTTTGTCGTGTTTCTGGGTTCCTAGTCGCTAATACAAACTCTGCCAAGTGGCGGCATTCACTATAAGTTGGCAAATACGCTTTTTGTGCAATATTTCCTAAACCAATGACTCCAATTTTCATTCGTTTGTCCTCATTTCTGCTCTTTTTACTATTTTATCATAGACTACTTCTTTCCAAAAATCAGTCATTTTCTCTTTTTCTTTTCAAGTATTTAAAACTTCTTTAAAAAGTATTAGAATAGAAGAAAGCACCAAGCGACCTTTTCTTTGGTTCTGGTTTGCACTGAAACGAGCAAAAGCGTTTCTTATTTGAAAGGAGTTTCAACAATGAAATGTATTTCTTGGAATGTCAACGGCTTACGAGCGGTTGTTAAAAAGAATTTTATGGATGTTTTTAATGAATTAGATGCAGATTTTTTCTGTTTACAAGAAACAAAATTACAAGCTGGGCAAATTGATTTAGAACTTCCTGGCTATCATCAGTATTGGAATTATGCCGAAAAAAAAGGCTATTCTGGCACAGCAATTTTCGCTAAAGAAGAAGCGTTAAGTGTTCGCTATGGCTTAGGTATCGAGGCTCACGATCAAGAAGGCCGCGTGATCACTTTAGAATATCCAGAATTTTTCATGGTCACTTGCTACACACCAAACTCACAAGCTGAACTAAAGCGTTTAGCTTATCGAATGACATGGGAAGATGCTTTTCGTGCCTATTTAAACGAATTAAATCAAGAAAAACCCGTAATTCTTTGCGGTGATTTAAACGTAGCTCATCAAAAGATTGATTTAAAAAATTGGAAAACCAATCAAAAAAATGCGGGGTTCACGCCTGAAGAACGGCAAAAATTTACTGAGTTGTTAGACAGTGGCTTCACTGATACATTCCGTTATTTTTATCCAGAAGCTGAAGGCATCTACTCATGGTGGAGTTATCGCTTTAACGCACGAAAAAATAACGCAGGATGGCGGATTGACTATTTCGTTGTGTCAGAATCCTTGAATGAACGTTTAGTCAGTGCTAAAATCCATACAGATATTCTTGGTAGTGATCATTGTCCAGTGGAAGTTGTACTTGATTTTTAAGTGTTACTCAACGCGTTGAAAGGAGTTTTTTTAATGAACTTTTACGCTTTTGACTTTGAAACAGCTAGTTATGATAAACATAGTGCCTGTTCCATTGCAATTGTTAAAGTAGAAAATAGTCGGATTGTGGATGAATTTTACACGTTAATCAAACCAGAAACACCTTTTTTCTGGCGAAATACGCAAATTCACGGCATTCATGAATCAGATGTTGTCAATGCGCCCAAATTCCCTGAAGTATGGCAACAAATTCAGCATTGTTTTCAACCAAATCGGTTAGTGGTCGCTCACAATGCAAGTTTCGATTGTAGTGTTTTGGCTGGCTGTTTAGATTACTATGGCTTAGAACAACCTAATTACCTTTCTTTATGTACAGTCAAAACGAGTCGCAAACTGTTTCCTGAATTTCCTAATCATAAATTAAATACCGTTTGTGAAAACCTCAATATCACTTTAAATAATCATCATGATGCTTTAGAAGATAGCCGAGCTTGTGCCGAAATTCTTTTACAGCAAGAACAACGATTTGGGGTTGAACCTTTAAAAAAATTAGTATTGGTGAAATAATCCAGTTCTTGTTTCCAGCGAGGGCGTTATCTCTTTCAGTGGCTAGTTGGCAGGAGATAACGTCTTTTCTTTTACATAACTTTTCCTCTAGACCAAAAATTTTTCAGAAAGGACGCGATGATGTATTCGATTCTTTACTTATTCATAGACTCTCTCAAAAATGCGTGGCGCTCAAAAAACCAATTTAGTACGTTGATTCTTATCTTTATTATTAGTTTTCTGACTTTTTCTGCTCTATTATTGACTTTGTTGTTTTCTCGATGGCTTTCACAAATGATTCTTCTTGATAATTATGCAGTGATTCCTCCCTTGACAATTTTCAGAGGTTTGGCTGGAATCAGCACTGGAACACTCTTTTTCTTCCTGATTAGTTATATTTGCCGAGCTTTCTTCCTAACTTTTTTAGAGCAAAAAAACGACTTACTGATCTTAGCTCTTTTAGGTACGACAAAATTACAAATTTTAATTAGCTATGCCTTACAACCCATCTATTATTTGATTTTTATTTTGCCTTTAGCCGCTTTTCTAGCTAATAAGCTCATTCAACAGTTTATCCATGATTTTTTCAGTGAGGTACCTGGTTTAATGCATATCGATAGCTACATGCAAGGTATCTTTTTACCACTAACAGGAAGCCTATTGTTCATTTGCTGTTGTGTCTTTTTAATTCTTTTTAGGAAACTCAATCGCCTAATCAAAAAAGGTACTTGACTAACTATGCGAAAAAAGTGAGAAATACATCATCTCGACGTATTTCTCACTTTTTTGAATGACTTAGGTTCTTTAGGCTAATTACTTTTTCCGCCTCTTTTAAGCCAAGGCTTCAATAATTTCGGTCATTGTTTTTGAACCAAAAATCATTTGTTCGCCATCAATCAGCATTGCTGGAACGCTCATAATTTTCTTTTCTTTTTTCAACTCTGGAAATAGACTAATGTCCACCATTTCTGCTTCCACATGAGGATTAATTGATGCAATACGTTGGCAAGCCGCCACGACATCGGGACAGAAATGACATGTTAGTGAAACAAAGATTTCTATTTTTCTTTTTGGCAATGCAAGTATGTTCTTTTGCAGACTTGCTTCTAACGGCTGCCCCTCGCTGCCGACATTATAAACCGCCAAAACCAACGAGTTTACTTCATGGCCACTAGGAATACCACTAAATTTAATTCCTGTATAGTTTCCTGCCGTATCTAAGAGCACAACGCTAGGCATTTTTTCAATCCCATACAGCAATTCTTTGGCTGGCTCAGTATCTTTCAAAATCGTTTCTAAAGTAATCTTCTGTTCCAGACTTGCAAATTCTGTTAAGAATGACTGAAGTTCCAATGATTTTTCATCACTTGCATCCAAAAACTGAAGCAATGTCACTTTTTTGGTTAGTTTAGCGAAAATACCGCTTAATTGTTGGCGCATACTTTCTGGGAACCACTGATGCTTACCAGTAACTTTCGCTGGCTGTTTTTCTTTTGGTTGCTGACTGCTTGTTTCAGGGGCAGATTGATTAGCTAATCGTTCAGTCATTCGCTTCGTTACAATCGGTTGGCCCGCCTGTGTTTTTTGTTCTGTCACGTAACGTTGCGCATGAGTGGCGGCAATTGCACCGTCTGCAACCGCCGTCACAATTTGACGTAATTCTTTTATTCGTAAATCTCCTGCTGCATAAACTCCGGGAATATTGGTTTCCATATTTTCAGTTGTTGGCACATACCCACGGTCTAAGGCAATTTTCCCTTCAAAAATTTCTGTACTTGGTTTATTTCCAGCAAAAACAAACAGGCCAAATGTACTGTCTTTTGGCGCTTCATAAACCGTTTCTTCTCCCGTCTGGTTATTGACAAACACAGCTTTTCGGACAAAATCATCTCCCGTAATTTCTTTCACTTCTGTGTTATAAACAATCTTAATTTTCGGGTGATTTTTGGCCGCCTC
The DNA here is from genome assembly GCF_050546175.1 of Enterococcus sp. AZ119. NCBI lineage: Bacteria > Bacillati > Bacillota > Bacilli > Lactobacillales > Enterococcaceae > Enterococcus > Enterococcus sp. AZ119. The sequence goes on from NZ_CP172951.1 coordinate 2,238,208, forward strand.
CGCAGTTAATTTTGCACATGTAAAATCGGGTTCTCGGATAATCATCGTTACTGATTTACCGTAACGTGTCAAATAAACGGCCTCTTCCGCTGCTGCATAACCGCCACCAATCACAAAAATATCTAGGCCTTGGAAAAACTCCCCATCACAAGTAGAACAATAGGCCACGCCGCGTCCTGTAAATTCACTTTCACCAGGGAAACCAATTTTACGAGCAGAGGCCCCTGTCGCAATCAATACTGCATATGCTTGATAGGTTTGACTCGCTGATTGAACAGTTTTTATCGTTTGACTAAAATCAACATCAATAATCTCGTCTTTTGTAAAAGCTACACCGAAGTCTTGTGCTTGAATGCGCATTTCTTCCATTAGTTCTGGACCTGTTGTGTGACGAATCGCTGGATAGTTCACAATTTCAGAAGTCGTCGTTACTTGTCCACCAATTTTGTCTTTTTCAATAATTAAGGTATCCATCATTGCGCGACCTGCATAGATACCTGCAGATAAAGCAGCTGAGCCGCCACCAATAATAATCAAATCGTAGATTTCTTCTGTCACTTGCTTCTCCTCTTTCTTCTGTGTTTCAGAAAAAGAGCTGAACAAAACATTTTCTCTGTTTTATCCAACTCTTTGACCTCTATTTACAAAGCGAATTTAAATTTTACCAACTAAATCTAAGCTTGGCGCAATTGTTTCTTCTCCTGGTTGCCAATTGGCTGGACAAACTTTATCACCATGTTCTGCTACAAATTGAGAAGCTTCTAATTTACGAACAAGTTCTTCAGCATTACGACCAATACCCATGTCGTTGATTTCATAAGATTTGATCTCACCTTCTGGACTCACAATAAATGAAGCACGGTAAGCCATTCCAGAAGCTTCATCTAAAACGCCAAAGAAACGAGCAAGTTGACCGTTGGGATCGGCTAACATTGGATATTTAATTTTTCCAATCGTTTCTGTAGCGTCAGCCCATGCTTTATGCACATAATGACTATCTTCTGAAACAGAGTAAACCTCACAATTTAATTCCTGTAAATGCGCATAATGCTCTTGCATATCCCCTAATTCCGTAGGACACACGAAAGAAAAATCAGCTGGATAAAAGAAGAAAATACTCCATTTTCCTAAAATATCTTCTGTTGATACTCGTGTAAATTCACCATCGTGATAGGCATCACATTCAAAGTCAAAAAGTTTTTGATTAATTAAATTCATTGTCGTTCCTCCTCTGTTTTTTTACTCTTTAAGGATAACAGTTTATAATTATTCCGTCAATAGAATAATTATAAACAAAAGAGGTTTTATTAACACATAATACTGTCATATTGAGAATTTTATGATTATCATTCTCAATTAGAAATAGCGAGATAACTTTTTAAATAACATAAAAAAGAAAGCGAATCATTAAAAGAACTTGCTTTTTAATGATTCGCTTTCTTTTTGTGAAGACATTCTTTAACTATCTAAAATAATCGTTTCTTTCTCTTTGGTAATTAAAATAACTCCATCACCAAGAGGAACTAAAGTAGAAGTTAAATCAGGGTGCGCCATGACTACATCTAAAAATTGGTTTAATTTACGATGAATCGCTCGATTTTTTTTCGGTACTTCCTCAGCAGGGTCTAAAATTGTCCCAGCTTGAAATACATCATCCACCATCAAAACGCCGCCAACTGGTAGCAACCGTAAACATTCAGGTAAAAATTCAATGTATTTTGATTTGGCACTATCCATAAAAATAAAGTCATAAGGTCCTTCCAACGTTGGCAGAATCTCAGCTGCTTGTCCTTCTAAAAGAGTGACCTTTTCTTCTAAGTCCAGGCGTTGGTAAGTTTTCTTCGCTTTTTTTATCATTACGTCAAAACGATCAATCGTGGTCACGTGACCATCTTCACCGACAAATTGGGCCATCAAGCTTGAAGAAAAACCAATTGCTGCCCCGATTTCTAAAATATTTTTGGGCTTTAGTTGTCCTAGCAAAAATTGTAGAAAAACTACTGTTTCGTGCGGAATAATCGGCACCCCTGCTTCATTGGCTTCCGCCTCCACTGCACCTAATTCTCCGGGAAGTTTCTTTTGTTTTGTACGCATATACTCAACCAATTCTGGTTTAACGACTGGTCGATGCATCATTTCGTTTCTCATCACTTTCGCTCCTTTTCGTCCCTTTATTATACGAAGTCCTTGTTCCTCTGTAAAGGATTGAAATAGGATTCTTATTATTTGTTTGAAAATAACATGCACATTCTTAACTTCCTAGCTAAGTGCGGATTACTTCTTGTAAGCACATTTTTTCTTTGTTTCTGCTATTTTTTATTAAGTTTTAATTAGAAAACGTCAAAAAGTAGCCCTCAAGAACATACTTATTGATTTTTTCTCGTTATTTCTTATAAAAATACTTCTACATATGTTAATATTTTCCCTTAAATCACTATTAATTCTTGCTATTTCAAGCCCCAAAACAAGCCTATAACCTTGCCAAAATAAGAAACGTCAAATTTTACTACTTTGTCTGTAAAAATTTGATATCACAAAAGAAAGGAAATCTTGTATACTCTTTACAGATAGTGATTTATAGTGAAGCACATAACCAAATTCCCGGACTTGACTTGGTTCAAGTACATATGCAGGCGAGCTATTTGATATCTCCCTGATAAAAATCGTTTCGACGATTTTGCACATAGCACTACCTTTCTAAAAGCTAAAAATTATTTTTAGCTAGAAAAAAGACAACCGTTTGAAACGGCTGTCTTTTTTTTTAATAAATTAACCCAAGCAAATCTTCTTTTTCGATATTGCCAAAGTATTTTTTAACGTCAATTTGATCAATGGCTTCTTCTAAAGAAGCTTTATCATATTTCACGCCGGTTAAAATATCTTCAACATCTTTAATTTCACCAAGCCCAAAGAAGTCCCCAAAGATTTTAATTTCTTGAATGGCACCATCCGCCACATTCATTTTCATTTCAATTGAACCAATTGGAAAACGATGGCGACGTTCTAAGTTAAATGCAGGTGATTTACCATAATTCCAATCCCAATTGCGATAGTATTGCTCTGAAATTTTGTTAATAGCCGCCCAGTCTTGATCAGTTAATTCATACGTTTTAACTTGGTCGATCGAATCTACGCCGAAAATTTTCAAAAGAATTTCTTGGCGGAATTCTTCCGTTGTCATCTCTTGTTTATCTTCAGATAAAAATGGTTTAATGTTTGTTACCCGTGAACGAACAGACTTGATACCTTTAGATTCGATTTTATCTTTCCGTACTTTCAATGTATTTACAACTTCATCAATATCACTATCAAACATTAAGGTTCCATGTGCAAACATGCGGCCGTTGGTAGCGTACATCGCATTTCCTGAAAACTTCATATCATTAATCACTAGGTCATTGCGCCCTTTTAATTCGGCACCTTCAACGCCTAAGTCGTGCAATGCTTGGATAATTGGTTGGGTAACTTTCGCAAAATCACGGAAAGAGTTGCCGTCATCTGGCATAATAAAACTAAAATTCAAATTACCATGATCATGATAAACGGCGCCGCCGCCACTTAAGCGACGAACAACATGAATGCCGTGCTCATCTACATATTCTTTGTTAATTTCTTCAATTGTATTTTGGTTACGGCCAATAATGATTGACGGCTCGTTAATGTAAAATAAAAGAATGGGCTCATCTAAAGGCATTTCTGTTAACAAATATGTTTCAATTGCTAAGTTCACTCGTGGGTCATTATTTTCATTCGGTACAAAAATCACAATCGGTTCTCTCCCTTGGTATAGTTACTTTTTTAAATCTCAACTGTTAAATCTGGTTGGGCTAATGTCACTGGAATTTCCGTTCCAGCATAGTTTTGCGCTTCTTCCCGTAGTTGTTCCAATGACCCATGTTGTGGTAAATGGGTCAACATCAATTGTTTGACTTGTGCTGCTTTGGCAATTTCACCCGCTTCTCTTGACGTAAAATGTGCATGATGTCGTTCATTACCTTCAAATAAGTACGTATCCGCTAAGAATAAATCCGCGTCTTTTGCAAAGTCTTCAAAACTTGCTAAGTAACCAGAGTCTCCTGTAAAGACAAAGACTTTGCCAGTCGCTTTTTCAACAATCCGCATCGCGTAACAAGTGACAGGATGAATCGTTTCCATGAAAGTAATTAAAAATGGTCCTACTGCCAACTCTTCTGCTTCAAAATACTCTTTCCCTTCGGAAACGTTAGGAAGCGTTAGTTCTTTGAAATGCATTTGATCTTGTGTATGGCCATATATTGGCAAAATAGGTGTCGGTTCCAGCGTTGGATAAAGCTGACGATAATATTGTAAAACACCTAAATCTGCGATATGGTCATGATGGTAATGCGACAGAATGACAGCATCTAATTTCAATGGATCTAGATAGTTTTCTAAACGCACTAATGTCGTACTGCCTGCATCAATAAGCAAATGAAAGCCTTCAGATTCTAACAAATAGGAACTCGTTCCTTCTCCTTTGTATGGATAAGCACCTAAACAGCCTAAGACAGTCAATTTCATGTGTGGACAACCTCCTTCAATACGATACTTCCATGTTACCATAAAATAACGGAAAAACGAGGTTAAAACGCTTAAATTTTCACAAAAAGACCAAAGAAAAAACCTGAACCCTTTGTCGAGATAACGAAGGATTCAAGCTTCTTTTTTATTCTTCGGCTAAGCCTTTTTCTTCTAAGGCAGTTTGATAAAAACTAGCTAACGCTACATAGTTATAAGGAATCACCCATAATAAACCGATACCAATAGCTAAAAAGCCCACAATATACCAACCAATAAAAGAAAATTGTAAACATAAATATTGCCAAAAACGATTTTTCATTAAATATAACGCCTGTTTCAACGCCATCATAATTGGCAGTTCTGGATTATCAAAACGTAGCCACACAGCAAATTGAAAAACGCCACTCACAAATAAGCCAATTAAAAAGATCAAGATAGAGGCAACGCCAAACGCTAGGAAAAAGGAAAAATCATTTAAGAAAAAGGTCTGAATTTCCTCTGGTGTAACTGTATTAAACATCAATTTGAAATACAAGGTTGTCCCTGCTCCAAATAAAATTGGTAACAAAAATAACAAACCAATTACACGTTCAAGTACTTTTTGAAGTAGGTTGACCACAAATAGCGGACCATAATATTTTCCTTGAAAAACACTCATTAAAATATTGACCCGCACCTTTTCACCACGTAACACCTTCAAGGCTGCGTAATATAGCGCATAACTTAACGCGAATAAAACAAAAATTTGCAGTAATACTGCGGCAAAACTACTTTGAAAAACTTGATTTTCACCAGAAAATAAATTTTGCACAATCGATGTTAAGAAGCTCTGTAAAACCACTCCTAAGAAAGTTAACCAAGCCATGATCCCCCATTGCCCATCAAGAGCTCTGCGAGCATTGGCACGATGTTGCGAATTTGTTACTAAACTTTTCATTCATTCCATCCTTTCTGAAACTAATAACTAGTCAATTTAGCGACTGTTTCTTTATCTAGACGTTTCACCACTTCTGTGACTAATTTGACTGTGTTGAAATAATCATCTTCATGAATAACTGAGGTATGTGAATGCAGATATCTAACAGGCACCGTGATGGCTAATGATGGAATCCCGTTGCGCGTTAAATGCATGCGGCCAGCATCCGTACCTCCCCCTGTAATCACTGTATATTGGAAGGGAATGTTATTTTCTTCCGCCACTTGAATAACAAAATCACGTAATTTTTTATGCGGAATCATTGATGCATCATAAATCAAAATTTGTGGCCCTTCACCTAAAATAGAGTCGGCTTCTTTAGGTGTCATTCCTGGTGTGTCACCAGCTGTTCCTGTGTCTAAAGCAAACGCTATGTCTGGATTCACAAGATGCGTACTTGTTTGCGCACCGCGTAGCCCGACTTCTTCTTGCACATCACTGCCTGCAAATAAAATATTGGGGTGCCCTTCTGTCGCTAAATTTTCTAAAACTTTTAATGAAACGGCCGTACCAATTCGGTTATCCCACGCTTTTGCCAATAAAAATTTTGTATCATTCATGCGACGATAGTCAATATATGGTGTCACCATATCCCCTGGATGAATCCCCCATTCTGCAACTTGTTGATCGCTACTTGCACCAATATCAATAAACATATCTGCAATCTCATAGGGTTTGTTACGAACTTCCGCTGTTAACACATGCGGTGGTTTAGACCCAATGACACCATGGTAAACCTTACCAGTCGTGGTTTTAATCTGAACTTGTTGGGCCAACATCACTTGCCCCCACCAACCACCAACAGTTTGAAATTTTAAAAAGCCTTTTTCTGTGATTTGGGTAACCATGAAACCGACTTCATCCATATGCCCAGAAATGTAGACTTTTGGTCCTTCTTTATCACCAACATTTTTTGCAATAATACTGCCAAGGCCATCATATAAAAATTTATCCGCATACGGTGCTGCATACTTTTTAAATAACGAACGTACTTCGTCTTCATTCCCAGCAATCCCTTTAGCACTTGTTAAATCAATTAACATTTTTTCTTCTTTTGCATCCATAAAAATAACTCCCCTCAAAAACCAATTTTATCCATTATACCACGAACTAAAAAAATACTTACAAAAAATAAATTGAGCAACGTTCTCCACTAAAAATAAACGAAAAAACAGCCTGCACGCTCGTTATTCAACGGCAGGTACAGGCTATTTTCATTGTTACGAAGCGCTTCTAGTCCGCTTCAGATAATTGGTACTTGATCCATCTTGCCTTCTTAAAATTGAGGTAAGACCAATGGATTTTGTTGTTGCCAATCTGTCTGATAAAAACGATCATCAATTTGATACGCTAACTTTTTAGACGCAGGTTGTTTCATAAATTCATCTACTTGACGATCAACAGCGAGCCAACCACGCCAACCTAAATGAATCGTGTCCGCCATAAAGTAGCGTTCATTACTACATGTTGAGAAGTCAGCAATGTTAGTAAAGCCTTGCTCTTGAAGTTGATATTTCAGCTTGCGTGCTACTTGTTGCAACATATCTTGTGACAAGCCCGTATAGTCCGACCAACGTTTGTTAACAGGTGGGATTACAAATAAAACATCGACATTTTTTTCTGCTAACTGTTCTAACGCAGCTTGGAAATCACCATATTCTGGAGAAAAACGATAATCCCATTTCTTTTGTGAATGAGCTAATTTCGGTAAAACTGGTTTAATCCGTTGGCGATAAAAACCGTTACTAATTTCAAATTTATTATTATTAATGGCTTTTGCCGCAATTTTTCCAGCTAGCTGATCTAATTCATTAAAATTATAAGTAGCAGGTAATTGTTTCATATCTTTTTCAACAATTGGTTCTCTGCTAACCATGCCAATTTGGCTAAACAATTCATCTTCACGATTCAAGAAACGGAGATTCATTATAAAATAATCTCGTTGAGAGCGTTGGGGAAGTTGCCCTGCCTGCAGATTTGCCAAGGTTTCCATTAAGACTTTGTCTTTTTGAACAACTGGAAATTTGGTCAAACGTTGTGCTAGATATTGGTCACCGCTGGTTAATTCGGTTAAATTAGCTAACCATTGATAGGTTTGTAATTGTGAATAGTGTGCACCAAAACTATCATTAGGTACACCCTTTTTGACAAACCATTGCGGAGATAAAATAAAGACCGCTTTCTTATTGGCAATCGCATCGCCCATCGAATGAATGACCATCGCTTGGGTTAATGACTGTGTGCCCGCTTCTCCTAGTAAAAACGGTCGGTAGTTCCGTTGATACTTTTCAGAGAGCACACTAGGGTGGAAAGCACTAAATCGACTTAATTCAGAAGAGCCAAAAAAAGGAACATATTTACCAGAAGCCACTGCTTTGTTTTTAATCACATTGCCTTTTAAAACGTTCGGTGCCATTGACGTTGATGCTTCCTTCAACGTTTTTTCGGAAGTTAAATTGATTCTGAACGGTGCAAAAAAGAACACTGCAACCAAGACCGCTGAACAAAGCACTGGACCTAAGATTCTGATTAGTCGTTTTTTTCTAGACATTATTGTAAAGCTTCCACTTGTTGAATGATTTGTTTTGGTGTTCCCCATACTTCACGGTCAAAGTCTGATACAGGAACTTGGATTCCTAATTGTCCTTCAATTTCTACTAATAATTGAACCGTTGCTAAAGAGTCCAATAATCCTTCTTCAAATAATTGAATGTCTTGATTGTTCACAACTTCGTCTGTTCCTGTAATATCTTCTAAAATGTTTAATACTGTTTCTTGAATGTTCATTGTAAATTGCCCCTTTATATTTTTATTTTTGTTTATTTAAACCATAGTTTGTCTAAAAATCCTGAGAAAATCAGGAAGCTGACACAAACCGCTTGGAAAGTTAAAAAGACTGCAAATGCATGTGTAAATTTGTTTGATGGTATCTTGTCTTTATGTTTTTTCTTAAAACGTAGCCAAGCATCTGTCACACAAATTAGTGTTGCATGGTAGAGCCCATAAGCGATGTAGAACCACGTTAATCCATGCCAAATGCCCATGATTAAGAACAACGCAAAGTAACCAATATTAGAAGTCACAATCCGACTCTTAAAGACTTTCTTTTTCAATAAGAAAAACATTAAGCGCATGTAAATGTAATCACGGAACCAAAAAGATAAGGTCATGTGCCAACGATTCCAGAATTCTTTAATATTCCAACTTAGGAACGGTTTGTTAAAGTTCATTGGTGTATCATAGCCCATTAAATAACTTGTGCCAACGGCCAGTAAACTATAGCCTGCGAAATCAAAGAATAGATACAAACTGTAATTATACATATAGCCGACTGTCCACCAAGATAAACCACCTTGTGCCAAGGCCATTTTTTCCACATGTGGTAAAAAGACACCACCAAGATAATGACTGATAATAAACTTATATAAAAATCCTAGAAATAAATAAAAAATTCCTTTTTCTAAAAAGTCTAAATATTTCTCCGCACTCGGCGGGTTTTTCAAATCTTTTTCAAAGCGCCGATAACGATCGATGGGTCCTGAAGAAATAGTCGGGAAAAACAAGAGAAACTGAATGTAACGAAACGGATGATATTCTTTCATTACGCCATCCCGTAAATCCATGACCACTTGGACCGCTTTAAAGGTTAAATAAGAAATCCCTAAAAAGCCAAGTAAGGTTGTTTTGCCTGTCATGAAGGGAGAAACTTTCACCCAAACAAGCGGTAATATAGCTAAAAAGACAGCCAGATAAAAGACCCAACCTGCATTTTTATTTTTTCGATAAGCCGCATAGCCCCACGTTAGTAACGTTTGATAAATAACATATACAATCAGAGCGACTCCTTGTTGCCAAAATTCGCCACCAAAACTGATATATAGAAAGACCAGTGTCACGAGTGTTTGGTACCAAGGCCAACGTGTCCCTTTAATGGCTAAAGTTAAAATCATCGGCAACAAGGCCGCAATTAGCAGAACAAAGTAATACGGTGCATTATAGGGAATCATATGAGGAAAATTCATCATGTGGCATTCACCTCATTCATCAACCCTTTCCGATCAATTTTACCATTACTTGTCAAAGGTAATTGTTCAACATATACAAATTTTTGCGGAATCATATAGTCCATTGTCAACGTGGCTAATTCTTGTTTAATTGCCTTAGTTAATTGAAAATCACTTGAAAATTCATGTGCTTGCGGAACGACATAGGCAATTAATTGTTGGACTTTATTTCCTTGATATTTCGGCACAACGACTGCTTGTTTCACGTAGGAAACATTCGTTAAGTGATGATCCACTTCTTCTAACTCAATGCGGTAGCCATGCAATTTAATTTGAAAATCTAAGCGTCCCTCATACTGCAATAGGTTATCGACTAACTTTCCAGCATCGCCTGTGCGATAAGCTGGTACGCCATCTAATTGGAAAAAAGCTTCAGCTGTTTTCGCAGGATTATTTAGATAGCCTTTGGAAACACTTGGTCCAGCAATGACGATTTCACCAATTTCACCTGCAGGTAATTTTGACATGCCTTCCATAATATAAATTTGCGTATCCTCTTTCACATACCCGATTGGTAAACGTTGAACACTTTTTAAAACTTCTTGAGTGATTTCAATGGCACTAATCGCTACAGTCGCTTCTGTCGGCCCATACGTATTATAAATATGCGCAGTTGGGAAACGAGCGGCTAATTTCTCAGCCGTTGGTTTTGGTAATTCTTCTCCACAGAATAAAAACGTGCGCAGTGCTGGTAGATGTTCACCATCGAAGCTTGGTTCCATTAGACACAATTCAATAAAGGACGGTGTTGAAACCCAGACGTCGATTGTTAATTGTGGCAAACGCGTAAATAATTGTTTAAAATCGTTAATGATTTCATTGGGTAACGGAGTTAATGAGCCGCCTAACGCCAATGCGGGATAAATAGACATCACCGATAAATCAAACGAATAAGGTGCCTGTGCTAAAAAGCGGGCCCCTTCTTCTAAACCAAAATCTTGCAACAACCAATTCGTAAAGCTAACTAAATTATCATGGCTGATTTGCACACCCTTTGGTACGCCAGTTGTCCCTGAAGTGAAAATGATATAGTAATTACTTGCTCCTGTGACAGGCGTCAACGCAGGCGCATGTCGAGGTGCATGCATCATCATTTCTGTTAATTCTTCCGCCGTAATTACTGGCACTTCGGTGGCTAACTCAGGCCATTCATGCACAGCAATCACTGCGGTTGGTTTGGCTACGTTTAGAATTAGTTCAATGCGTTCTTTTGGTGTATGTGCATCAATGGGGATATAGCTAAAACCAGCTTTCGATGCGCCTAAAAAACTCACAATCATTTCAAAATCTAATTCTCCATATACGACAATCGCTGACTTGTCCGTTTTCAGCTCAGCTAAATAAGCGGCTAGATTGTCTGACTTTTCTTTTAACTCTCCATACGTAGAGACTTTTTCTTCGGTTAAATAAACAGGCCGTTGGGGTTCTTTACGTGCCCATTCATCAATCGTTTGAATCATATTAATTACTTTTTCCATGTATAGCCGCCTCCTTAAAACTCGTTATAAATGAAGGTTCCTCCATTGATATTCTTGTAATGATAAAGATAAATTAATGCAATGACAATGAAAGAATAAAATAACGTTTTACCGATGAATTTAAGACTTTCGTTATTGAGAATTTTCTGAAAAGTTGTTTTCATTATCATTCACCTCCTAAGGTTAATCGCTATCCATTATTTTATGCTATATTTCAGCAAAGTCCATTGAAATTTCTTACAATTTAATAAAAAAACTAACAATTTCGTCACTTCTTAAATTTTCATGATTTTCATAAACGGAACTCTCATAATTTTTTCGCATAAAGAAACTGTAAAAACCGCTTCACAACGGCTTTTACAGTTTTTTAAAAATGGATGTGTCGAATCATCCGCGCATAAATGGCAGACGTTAAAATATAAAAAATTAGATAAACAATTATTAAGATTCCACAAGAAAGATATACTAACAAATATCCTGGACTCTTAATAAATTGGCTTAACAAATAAATGGCAAAGGTGGTATGCAAAATCCCAATGACCATCGGCGGAAAGAAAATCAAACTATTCTGTCGATAAATTTGCTTAGTTATCGCTTTACTAGAAACACCCATCCGTTTTAAAGTCACGTAATCTTGACGCTCACTTACAGCTGAAAAGAGTTGTCGTAACATCAAAATACTGCCCGTAATAAACAACGCTAAAATTGCCACAAACATGGAGACATATAAAGTCAAGCCGTTAATTTTTCGTTCATAGCGTAAAGAGGCGTAGCGATCATTCATATTTAGCCGCCAAGTTTCTGTGACATCATCTTGCGTATTCTTTGCCTCTTCGTTAGGCATTTGTTTGGCAAAACCACTCAACTGCTGGTTATTTTTTTCATACTTATACAAAATTGGCGCTTGCCATTCTGTGGCAATCTGTTTATTTACGGCTTCATAAAGTTTTTCACGGCTTTTCGTGTCAACATTTACGGCGTTAATCTGATACTGAATGGAATTTTTTGTCACTTTCTGATAAAGGGCATCGGAAACGACAATCGTTGGTAAGGAATATTGCAATAAAAAATTACCTAGATAGTTAGGCAGCACTTGTTGCAGTTGTGCCTTCTCTCCTTCAACAAATTGCAGTTTCGATTCATAACGAGACATACCACTTAAAATATTGGTAAAGCTATCCATATAGATAACACTTTGGTCATTTTTTAAATGTAAATCGTTTAAATAAGGATTAATTTTTTGATAGTTGCGGTAGTTGGAGAAGGATAAAACATTAACTGCTTCAATCGTTTCTTGTTCCTCTTGCGCTTGACCAATTCGCAAACTGCGTTCAATTCCAGTAATTTTATAAGAAAGTATCACTTCATTTTTTATTTTGGTGTCCTTCGCTTCATCGAGAACTTTCTTCAATTTAGGATAGCTTTCCTGTGAAACTAAAAAGTCCACGGGACCATCACTGTTGACCGTGTGCATACTAATCGTATACACAAAAACCATCACGCCAATCCCACTCAAGGCTGTCGCAATTAATAAGGTCAAACCAGTGAGTGTTTTGCTACTTTTAAATAAGTAGCGTTTGGCATTGCCTAAAGTAATCATACGTAAATATTGGTAATACCATTTTTTTCTATGATTAAATAAGCGAATGATAAAATACATGGTATAACGGAAAAATAAATAAGTTCCCACCACACATAGACCCAAAATGATAAAAGGCGTCAATGTAATAATCATCGGAATCGAGATATCCAATGAATCATTTAATTGTTTATACACAATACCTGTCGCTAAATTCCGAAAATCAAACGCAATAAAATAACCAGCCAGTAAACAAATAGGTCCTAAAATACCTAGAAACTGCCGCCGTTTCGTTAAACGACTATAATTAATTTGACCAATTTTTTCTTGGTGCATAAGCTGCGACAATGGATAACGATAAATCATCCAAATACTTCTTAAGCAGACAATCAAAATCATAAATGCAAAAGCTACACCGGTTTCAATAACGGAACGCCAAGAAATATAGAAGAAACTGGGGACTTCTAAAAACATAACTTTGGCTAAAATCATTGAAAACAACTTGGTGAAAATCACTCCTAAAATAATTCCATTAATTAGTGAAACAAAGCCTAAAACTAAATTTTCTACTAAAAAAATTAGTGAAACTTGGCTCTTTCTCAAGCCAATTAATCGATACAAGCCAATTTCTTGGCTACGTTTTCCTATAAAAAAACGATTTGCTGCCAACATAAAGCCCAAAATAATAATGGTGACTAAGGTACTACCGAGTCCTAAAGATCGCTTAATTTCGATATCACGGCCTGCACCTGCGACAAGAGGCTGGTTGTAAGCAATCGCACGGAAACAATAATAAACGACCGCTGCAAAAGTCATACTAATGTAATAAACCAGATAATTAGGTACATGAGCTTTTAAATTTTTTAATGATAGTTTAAAAATCATTTGCGCGCCCGCCTCCACCAATCGTTGCTTGCATATCTATCACACGATTAAAAAATTCCTTACGTGATCCTTGACGAACAACTTCTGAGAAAATCGCACCGTCTTTAATGAATAAGATGCGATTGCAAAAACTGGCCGTGTACGGGTCATGTGTCACCATCAAAATTGTGGCATCATCATGTAGATTAATTTCAGCTAAATATTTCAACAATTCTGTTGCTGATTTTGAATCCAGCGAGCCAGTTGGTTCATCTGCAAAAATAATTTTAGGGTTCGTAATCAAAGCACGAGCAGCTGCTACCCGTTGTTTTTGTCCCACAGATATCTCTGGTGGATAAGCAGATAAAAGCTCCTGAATCCCCAAAATCGAAGTCACATGTAACAAACGTTTATCCATTTCTTCTAATGAAACTTTTTCTACAGCTAAAGGCAACAGAATATTGTCCTTCACATTTAACGTATCAATTAGGTTAAACGATTGAAAAATAAACCCCATTTCGTTTCTTCGAAAATCACTTAATTGATTATCTCGCATTTTTAAAATATCTTGTCCGGCGATGCGCACGATTCCTGCGGTTGGCAAAATAATCGAGGATAAGACATTCAACAGTGTCGATTTCCCAGCACCACTGGGACCCATAATCCCCACAAATTCGCCTTCATCAACGGTAAACGAAATATTATCTAATACTTCTGTTTTATTATTTAAACGACCATATGTCTTGCTGACATGGTTTACTTCTACAATTTTTTTCATTTTTCTCGCTCCAACGTTTTGTTATTACTCTTATTTTACCAAGAAAAAATCTGAATGAACATCGTTTTATCTTACAATATCGTTCGGTAGTCAAAGAATAATTGGCATTTCGTGAATAAATCCGCAAACAATTATTATTTAATAATTGTTATTTTTTAGTGTTGCTTTTAGCAATTTGGCAAAAAAATCTTTGCTGTTTTTTAATTTGGACAAAGAATTTTTTTCACGCAAAAAAATTTGCTCAATCCTTTTCTTCATTTGTTTTCATGTTTTTTCAAAACAGTGCAAGCACAATATATAGTGTTTGTCTAGTGATATTTTACTAAAAATACGCAATATATCGATTGAATTTAGCCGACCTTTGTATTAGGATAGTTACTAACGAGATATAAGGAGCTGGATAAAATGATGAAGATTACTGATGAAAAAGCCGAGGATGTTAATCTCTCAACAATTAAAGTCGTCAAACGGGATGGTCGTTTAGTGACTTTCGATGATCAAAAAATATACGATGCTTTGATCAAAGCTGAACAAAAAATACATGACCAAGTCACTCCTTTGACACATCAAAAAGTCCAATCGATTGTTGCCGATGTCAATCGAGAAATTGCCGAACGTTTTACCAATAACGTAAAAATTTATGAAATTCAAAATATTGTGGAACATACTCTGCTATCCAACAACGAATATGCCTTAGCCGAAGAATACATTCATTACAGAACCCAACGTGATTTTGAGCGTAGTAAAGCGACTGATATTAATGTATCTATCGGCAAATTAATTAATAAAGATCAGACTGTCGTGAACGAAAATGCCAACAAAGACAGTGACGTTTTTAATACGCAACGTGATCTAACCGCTGGGATTGTTGGAAAATCAATTGGTTTAAAGATGTTGCCTTCACACGTGGCTAATGCCCATCAAAAAGGCGACATTCATTACCACGATTTAGATTATCATCCATATACGCCCATGACAAACTGCTGTTTAATTGATTTTAAAGGCATGCTAAACAATGGCTTTAAAATTGGGAACGCTGATGTCGAATCACCAAAATCAATTCAAACGGCCACTGCACAAATTTCTCAAATTATTGCCAATGTAGCTTCCAGTCAATATGGTGGTTGCTCTGCCGATCGGATTGATGAATTATTAGCGCCTTTTGCGGAACGTAATTATGAAAAACATTTAGCAGATGCGCAAGAATGGATTGAAGGAGAAGAACGCCAAAAAGCATTCGCTCGGAAGAAAACGAAAAAAGATATTTTTGATGCCATGCAAAGTCTTGAGTATGAAATTAATACTTTATTTACTTCCAATGGACAAACCCCTTTTACTTCTCTGGGATTTGGTTTAGGTACCAACTGGTTTGAGCGAGAAATTCAACGGGCGATTTTACAAATCCGAATTAATGGCTTAGGGATTGAAAAACGAACAGCTATTTTCCCAAAACTGATTTTCACAATTAAACGCGGCGTCAATGCGCAACCTACTGATCCAAACTACGATATTAAACAGCTGGCACTGGAATGCGCAACGAAACGCATGTATCCTGATGTTTTAAACTATGATAAAATCGTTGAACTAACAGGTAGTTTTAAGGTACCAATGGGCTGTCGTTCCTTTTTACAAGGCTGGAAAGACGAACAAGGTGAAGAAGTAAATGTTGGCCGAATGAATTTAGGCGTTGTGACCTTGAACTTACCAAGAATCGCTTTAGAAGCGCAAGGAAGCCAAGAAAAGTTCTGGCAAATTTTAAATGAACGTTTAGCGATCGTTAAAGATGCTTTGGTTTATCGGGTTGAACGTGTTAAAGAAGCTAAACCAGCGAATGCACCGATTTTATACATGTATGGTGCATTTGGAAAACGTTTAGCTACACAGGATGCCGTAGATGAACTGTTTAAAAACAAACGTGCCACGGTTTCACTTGGCTATATTGGCTTGTATGAAGTGGCTTCTGCCTTTTACGGCGGTGCTTGGGAGGACAATCAAGAGGCCAAAAACTTTACACTGGATATTTTAAAAGAACTGAAAAAAAATGCCGACAACTGGGGCAACGAATACGGCTATCATTTTAGTGTCTACTCTACACCGAGCGAAAGCTTGACTGACCGTTTTTGCCGTTTAGATACTGAAAAATTTGGCATCGTCGAAAATATTACAGATAAAGAATATTACACAAATAGTTTCCATTATGATGTACGCAAAAATCCAACGCCTTTTGAAAAACTTGATTTTGAAAAGGATTATCCAAAATACTGTTCTGGTGGTTTTATCCACTACTGTGAATACCCCATGTTACAGCAAAATCCCAAAGCACTTGAAGCTGTCTGGGATTACGCTTATGACAAAGTTGGCTATTTAGGAACCAATACGCCAATTGATCATTGTTATGCCTGTGGTTTTGAAGGGGACTTCCATCCAACTGAACGTGGCTTTGAATGTCCAGAATGTGGCAATCATGATCCTAAGACTTGTGATGTCGTTAAACGGACTTGTGGTTATTTAGGTAACCCGCAAGCTCGCCCAATGGTACATGGTCGTCACAAAGAAATTTCCTCTCGTGTGAAACATTTAAAAAATTAAACTCGATTATTCTATAGAAAGAAGTTTTGCTGATGCGTAATCCGAAACCACAAGAATGGAAAACCGAAGACTACAGCCAAAAAAAGATTGCCGATTACAAAGCGTTCAACTTTGTTGATGGCGAAGGTGTACGCAATAGTTTATATGTGAGTGGCTGTCTCTTTGCTTGTGAAGGTTGTTTTAACAAAGCTGTCCAAAATTTCAATTACGGTACGCCGTTTACAGAATCTTTAATGAATCAAATTATTGAAGATTTGTCCCATGACTATGTCCAAGGTTTGACTCTTTTGGGTGGTGAACCTTTTCTGAATACAGATGTTTGTCTTAGTGTAGTCAAACGTGTGCGGGAAACATTTGGCTCAGCCAAAGATATCTGGTCTTGGTCTGGGTATACCTTTGAAGAACTACTTTTAGAAACGCCTGATAAGCTTGAACTACTCCATTCAATTGACATTTTAGTTGATGGGCGCTTTGAACTGGCAAAACGTAATTTAAATTTACAATTTCGTGGCAGTAGTAATCAACGGATTATTGATGTACCCAAATCACTTGCTGCTGGCAAAGCTGTTATTTGGGAAAAATGTCATGACGCCGAAACGTCTTATGAACAAATCAAAAAATCAATTTAAAAAAGTTAGCCCTTTAGCCATCTCTTGAGGATGTGTCTAAAGGGCTAACTTTTTTCCCATAAAGGTAAAACAATGTTTTCATACGCTAGTGGATCTAAATTCGTTAAAGTAATGCCTAATAAACGGATTCCTTGTTCTAAACCTAAAATATCTTCCCAAATTAAATTCGCTTGATAGAAAAGTTCTTCTTTTTTAGAAATATATTCAGGTAATGTCACACGTTTCGTAATCGTCGTATAGTCAGTATAACGAACTTTTAGGACTACTGTTTTGCCATGTTTTTGCACTCGTTGCAATGCACGCTCAACACCTGCTGCTAATTGTCTCAATTGAGCCGTAACCTGCTCTTCCGTCGTTAAAGGGGTGCCGTAAGTATGTTCCTTGCCTACCGACTTACGATCTCTAGTCACTTGAACTGGCGCATCATGGATACCACGGACTTTACGATACAATGAATAACCCATTTTACCGAATAACCGAATCAACGTCATCTCATCTTGCTTGTATAAATCTGCTCCAGTAAAAATCCCTAGTTCATGCATTTTAGGCACTGTTTTTTTCCCGATTCCGTGGAAATCTTCAATCGGTAATGCTTTCAAAAAATCTTCGGCCTCTTCTGGTAAGACAACCGTCAGGCCCTTTGGTTTCTGGAAATCTGATGCTAACTTGGCTAAAAACTTATTGTAACTAACACCTGCCGAGCAAGTTAACTGCAATTCATGCCAAATATCATATTGGATCATTTTCGCAATTTTAATAGCCGACTTACTGTTGACCTTATTTTCAGTTACATCTAAATACGCTTCGTCAATAGATACTGGTTCAATCACATCTGTATAGCGGCGAAAAATTTCACGGATTTCTTGAGAAATTTCACTATATTTCTGATAATTACCTGGCTTAAAAATGGCACTTGGACATAGTTCATACGCCTTTTGAGCACTCATAGCCGAGTGAATACCGTACTGTCGAGCAATATAATTCGCTGTAGTCACCACTCCTTTGCCCCCAGTATCACTTGGATGGCGCGCAATAACTAACGGATGTCCTACTAACTCTGGATGATCTCGTTCTTCAACTGAAGCAAAAAACGCATCCATATCTATATGTATAATTTTTCTCGACGTATCTTTTTTTAAGGGAAAACGTAATTCGCTCATCATTTTGATTCGCCTCCTCCCTCCATTATATACGAACGTCCGTTCTTTTTCAAATTGAAACTTCTTTATTTCAACCAGAAAAAGCTGAAAATCCGTGAAGTTATAAACACAGATTTCCAGCTTTTTAATTAAACAACCAATTGTTTTTGTTGATTATAGTAGCCTTTATAGGCAAGATAAGTTGCAATCACTGAACCAATACTTGTTGCTGATAGCAACATAAAAGTCACCATAATCTGATATTTTATCGCATGGACCGGATCAACGCCCGCAAAAATCAAGCCTGACATCATCCCAGGCAAACTAACAATTCCGACAGTTTTGGCAGAATCAATCGTCGGCGCCATCCCGGTTTTCACACTTTGTTGGATAATTGGTAAAGAGGCGAGTTTGATAGTTGCACCTAATGCTAGTTTCTCCATTACCGCTTGCCGTTGGTTTTGAAAAAGAGTATCTAAATTGCGATAGCATAAACCAATTGCCACCATCGAATTGCTGGCAATCATCCCACTGATAGGAATGATTTGAGAAGGAATAAATTTGATAGAACCAGAAAAAATCAAAATACCAATGGTAATTCCTGTGCTACAACCAATTGCAATGAAAGAAATCAAAAAGCCCTTTTGTAATTGCTGGCTGCGTTTTTTTGCATTAAAGGCTGCGTTGGAAACAATCACCAAAACCATGATGAGCGTTAAAATAAGGTTATTGACTTGAAAAACATATTTTAATAAATAGCCGACTGCGACTAATTGAATGACTGCTCGAATCACACTAATAATAATATCTTTGGTAAAACCTAATTTTTCTTTAGTACTAATAATTAATGCGACCACCACTAGCATGGCTGAAAAAAATAAGGATAAATTATTAACTGCTAAATCCATCTGTCGGCGCCACCTTTCCTGCTACAATACGAATCACTTGCTGTGCTTGCTGAATTTCTTCGGTATCATGCGTGACACGAACCAGCGTGACTCCTTGCTCTTTGTTTAATTGGTTTAACAATTGATTGACAATCTGTTTGCTTTCTTCATCTAATCCCGTTGTAACTTCGTCTAATAATAAAACATCTGGTACAAAAATAATGTTTCGTAGCAAAGCAACCCGTTGTCGCTCACCACCAGAGAGTTCGGCTATTTTCTTTTCAAGATAGGCAGCGGGCAATTTCACTTGTTGGAGCAATGCCACGACTTTTTCCTGATTAAACGCTTCTTGTCTGACGGTAAATGGAAATAATAAATTATCATACACGGTTTCACCAAATAAAGTTGGCTGCTGAAAACAATAAGAAACCTTTTGGCGGTATGTTTCGATTGGTATTGTAGTAATTGGCGCTTCTTGATAAAAAATTTCGCCTTCTGTAGGACTTAATAATGAAGATAAAATTTTTAAAAATGTACTTTTCCCGCTACCTGAAGGACCAACAATTGTTGTATTGCTGCCTGTTTCAAATGACAAATCAATATCAGAAAGAATGCTACGACCATTTACTTGATAAGACACGCCTTCTGCTCGCAATAAATTACTCATGTTTCTCTCCTTTTTTAAATGGAATGATATTCTTTATATACTTCTTGTTTTTTTACATTTCTCAATTTGGCCACTTCTTTGATTGCCTCTTTTGAACTCCGTCCCTCTTCCTCCATTAAAACTTGCACATGTTCCTTGAGGGAAATAGCTGGCATTGCTGCTATTGTCTCTTTCTCACCAGTAAATCCGCTAACTAATAAACAACACTCGCCTTTTAGCGTATTTTCTGCTAAATATTCTGTTAGTTCTCCTAAGGTACCACGCAAATACTCTTCATGAAGTTTCGTTAATTCTCGACAAATCACAGCGGGGCGTTCTTGACCATAGACTTCAGCAAACGTTGCTACCGTTTTAGCAATCCGATAGGGGGACTCATAAAAAATCTGTGTCGGCCGTTCTTCTTTTAATGCTGATAACACGTCTTTCTGTTCTTTTTTCTTTCTTGGTAAAAAACCATAAAACGTAAATGGCTGTGGTAAAAGACCCGAGGCAATCAAGGCGGTCATTCCTGCCGTAGGTCCTGGCAAGGCAATCACTGCCAGTTCTTCTTCAAGACATGCTGTAACCAATTCATGACCAGGATCACTAATTGAAGGCATACCTGCATCGCTAACTTGGGCAATCGTTTCACCACTCAGCAATCGTGTAATCAGTTGAGGAATTCGCTCTTTGTAATTATGTTCGTGTAAACTAATTTGTGGTGTTGTAATCTCAAAATGATTTAGCAATTTTTGTGTGTTTCTTGTGTCCTCACTAGCAATTACCGTTGCTTCTTTCAATATGTTTAAACAACGAATACTCATATCTTCTAAATTGCCGATCGGTGTTGGGACAAGATACAATTTTCCTTTTGTTGTTTGCTTATCAAAACTTTTCTGTTTTTGCATAGCGCATCCCTCATTTTCCTTTTTCGTTCTATAAATAGATAAAGGTTTGATTTGACAATCGATTGACTGTCAAACCAAACCTTTCCTTTTTATTTGCAGTGTCCACTAGACTTAACGCGTACGTTCCCCATAAATAACATCAAGACAAAAGGCACATTCTTCATCATTTTCACGTCTTGAACCATATAAAATATTGCAGACATGGAAGCCCTCTTCATAAAGTTTTTCCAAATTCATACGTGATTTTGATAGCTCTTGTTTTTCAGTTTCAGTTGTATTTCCTGCTAACTTATTCAGTTCTTGGAGATGCTCTCGTAAGCGTTGGTTTTCGATTTCCAACGTGGTATTTTTTTCTACCAACTCATGGAGTGCTGCTTTAATTTCTCTTAATTGTGTCACTGAACTGTCTAAATCAGTTTCCAACGAATTTAATCCATCATAGAGCAAACGTTTATCCATTTTGATCACCTTTTTCAGCAGCAACTTTCGCAGTAGCTTCTTTGATTTCTTCGTAATCATAATCCGCTGCGATTTCACGACCATGCAGACGAACTTTGACAATCCGACTTAATAGATTCAACCCGACGACTTTGCCTTTGCCATCTGGTGTTATTACTTCTTTTCCATAATCTGGTAATTCTTTTTTAGCGGCTTCATATTCGTCGTTTTCGTATTTCAAACAACACATTAAGCGGCCACATAATCCCGAAATTTTGACAGGATTTAAAGATAACCCTTGATCTTTAGCCATTTTGATTGAAACTGGCATAAAATCTCCTAGAAATGTTGAGCAACATAGTTGTCTGCCACAAGGGCCAATGCCACCTAATATTTTCGCTTCATCTCGGACACCAATTTGACGTAACTCAATTCGCGTCCGGAAAATAGCCGCTAAGTCTTTGACTAATTCACGAAAATCAATTCGCCCATCTGCCGTAAAGTAAAAAATCATTTTGCTACGATCGAAGGTATATTCTACTCGCACTAATTTCATTTTTAAGTCATGAGCTCGAATTTTTTCATTGGCAATGCTTTTGGCAGCTTCTGCATCAGCCAAATTTTTTTGTTCTTTTTCTAAATCATTGGCTGTTGCTTTATTTAAAATGGGTTTTAGGTCCTCTGGTAAATCGTCTGAATCGACTGTTTTTTTAGGAATAGCAACAGTAGCTAATTGTTTTGACTGTTGAGATTCAACGAGTACTTTCTCATTATAAATATACTCAGATTTTCCAGGAGCAAAATAATAGATATGACCGGCTTCACGGAAGCGAACTCCTACTACTTCTACCATTTTATTCCTCCTAATCTAGTTCAAGTGAACGTCGCTTCAATCGGTTAAGGAACTTGCTGAAACAACTAAGTTCCTACTATATTATGAAACTGAATGCCACTTGGCACTTTTTTCCTTTATGATTTAGGGTGAATCATTTGGATAACTAATTGTTCACAAACATTTTGCCAACTAACATTGGCAGTCCATTTTTGGCGTGCTTTCAAAATTAGCGCCAACCGTTCCGCCTGCTCTTCCGTTACTTTTTTGGCTTGCTGTGTCGCAACACTTTCTTCCAATAATTGACGGTAATAAACCATGAGCAAGTCAAAGCTAAGCGCTTGTTGTTCTTTTTCCTTAAATACTTTGACCATTTTCTTCTGAACGTAGATAAATGCCTGTAAATCATTACTTTTTAGATAATTAAACCATTGCAAAATGATTTCCCTAGCTTCATTAAACCATTCATCTTGAGAGATTTCAACTGCTTTCTCAAAACTATTTGTCAGCTCAGCTAAAAGGGTTGCAGTCTTTTCACCAATCCCCTGTTTGATTAAGCGATCAATTAATGTTTTTTTGACTAATGGTTGAAAATGTAAGGTTTGGCATCGTGATTGAATCGTTGGTAAAATTCGAGAAAGCGAAGTGGTTTCTAAAATAGCTAAAATTTGTCCTTCTGGTTCTTCTAAAAATTTTAAGAGACTATTGGCTGCGCCGGTACTCATTTTATCTGCTTCTTGAATTAAGAAAACTTTTTTAGCAGTCTCGACCCCACTTTTAGAAAACTCCGCTTTTAATTCACGGATTTGGTTCACTTTGATGGTTTGCCCATCTGGCGCAATTCTTAAAACATCTGGATGTTCATTTTCATTAATCCGCACACAATTATGGCATTCGTTACAAGGCTGTTGATTTACTAAATTCGTACAAAAGACATGTTTCGCCATCCATAAGCCAAATTCTTGTTTTCCAGTTCCTGTATCTCCTTCAAAAAGATAAGCATGGGCAAGACGACCATGCTCAAAACTTTTTTGGAGTTGCTTGTACAGCAAAGGTTGCATTTGCTGTAGCTGTTGTGCTTCATTCATCTTAATATTGATGGAATCCTTCAACTGGTAAGACGAAGCAAGTAGCGCCGCCTACTTCAACTTCCACAGGGTAAGGAATTTGGCCATCCATTGTGATATCTAAAGTCACAGGTGTTGAAACATATTGTTTTCTTGATTGACATGTTTCTTTAATTAAAGCTAATGTTTCGTCGACACGTTCATCATCAATCCCAATAATAAATGTGCTGTTTCCCGCTTTTAAGAACCCACCTGTTGAGGATAATTTTGTAGCACGAATATTGGCATCAATAAATTCGTTGGCTAATCGGTTACTATCTTTGTCTTGTACAATGGCTAAAATAATCTTCATGGTCTACACCTTCCTATAATTAAAAGTTTTCTGGATAACGTTCAATAATCGCCTGATACGTTGCTTCTACGACAAGTTCTAAACTCATCCGTGCATCAATCTTTTTGATACGTTGTGGATTTTCTTCTGCTAATTTCAAATATTCATGACGAACACGTTGATGAAATTCTAATCCTTCTGAATCTAAGCGATCAATTTGCTGTGTTCGATTTTCTTGAATCCGCCGTAAGCCAGTATCTGAGTCAACGTCTAAATAAATTGTAAAATCTGGTGAGACACCTTCTGTCGCAAACGCATTAATTGAAGCAATTGGTGCAATCCCAATTCTACGCCCAGCGCCTTGGTAGGCTAATGAGCTGTCAACAAAACGATCACATAGGACTAAATGACCTGCTTCCAAAGCTGGCAAGATTTTTTCCACTAAATGTTGACGACGAGCAGCTGCGTAAAGTAAAGCTTCTGTTCGCTCATCCATTCTGTCATTTCTTGGATCTAAAATAACTGTTCGAATCTTTTCGGCAATCGGTATGCCGCCTGGTTCTCTTGTAGTGACAATTTTTCGTTTTGACTCTTTAGCTAATCTTTCAGAAACTTCCTTCAAAACACTGGTTTTACCAGCGCCATCTGGACCTTCAAATGTGATAAAAATACCCTGCACGTGCGAAAACTCCAATCAATTTTTACTTGTATCTATTATACTTCATCTTGCTCTATCAGTCTAATTGAAATCCTTATGTCCTATTTAAAGTGATGCATCTGCTGAAAAAAAGAAACTGAAAAAGAAGTACGGAAAAGCTTGAACTGCGACATTTTCTCACAGAAACGACCTACTTCGATTTTAACCTCTTTTTCCAACGATGTTTCTTTTAAATTTCTCGACGTCCTTCGACTGCTTTCAGCAAGGTTATTTCGTCTGCATATTCAATATCGCTGCCGACAGACAAGCCGTGTGCCAAACGAGTAACGGTGATTCCAGCTGGTTTAATGAGCCGTGATAAATACATCGCCGTCGCTTCTCCTTCAGTGGTAGCGTTGGTTGCTATAATGACCTCTTTCACTTCATCATCGTGCAATCGTTTGATCAAAGAGGCAATATTAATATCTTCTGGTCCTGTTCCTTCCATCGGTGAAAGCACCCCGTGGAGTACGTGATACAAGCCTTGATATTCACGCATTTTTTCCATTGCCATAACGTCTTTTGGTTCTTCCACTACTAAAATAATACTACGGTCACGATTTTTATCTTGGCAAATTTCACAAGGATCTTCTTCAGTAATATTTCCGCAAATACTACAGAAATGGAGATCTCTCTTGACACTAATTAGCGCTTTTGCAAAAGCATTAGCATCTTCTTCTTTCATATCAATTGTATAAAAAGCAAGCCGTGTCGCTGTTTTTTGACCAATTCCTGGTAATTTCATATAACTTTCAATCAATTTTGCAATCGGTTCTGGATAATTCATGAGGCTTCTACAGTCCTTTCTTAGCAAGGCGTTTCTGTTATTACTGAGCGAGTTACAACAGATTTTGCGTCACTGAATATCTTATCACGCCCTGTCAAAAAAGCAACTGACAATTACTGCTTTCTAATACAAAAACAAGTCGTTAGTTACGAGCACTAAACGACTTGTTTTTGTATTAACCAATCCAGGTTTCGTGTGTATAGGCCATTTCCCAAAAAGCGTATTCCATCTCACTGCTGATAACAAAAGCGGTGATCATAGCTGCTTGTTCTTGTGGTGAACTTTCTTCATATAATTGGTCTAACAGTTGGCGTTCCTCTTGGACGTGTTGGTACGCTTCCTCCCCAGCATAGGTTTCAATCCAACGTTGGTACAGTGGCTCTGGTGAGTGTTGTTTGACTAACTGTGCACCAATTTCTTGATAGAGCCAAGAACAAGGCAACATACTTGCTGCGGCCGTCTTAGGCGTTCCTTCAATAAGTTGGCGATACATATGAGAAACATAGTGATACGCGGTTGGTGCAATCGGTGTCGCTGCAGCTTCTTCTTCCGTAATCGCTAGTTCTTCAAAAAAAGTTTCACGAATAGCTAATTCGCCCAACGCGAGATTTTCCGCATTTGTTAAGAGTAATTTTTTCAATCGAGGTTGTTGCGTTTGTGCCGCAATCAAGCGATAAAGTTGACTAAAGTGTTTTAAATAGTAATGATCTTGAATTAAATAGTAGCGAAAAATCGTTGGACTCAAGGTTCCTTCATGTAACTCTGTGATAAAAGGATGCTGAAAACTTCCTTGCCAAGAAGCTTGCGCTTGTTCTTTGGCTTGTTCTGTAAATGTCATAGGTTTCTCCTTTACGTTAGAAAAATAAACAAATTGGTAAAAATGATGATCAAAATAGCAAGCCCAAGACTGACTTTTGCTGACACAAAATGCTCTTTTCGACTTCTAGTGGCTCCTTCTTCATAGCCATGGGCAGACATTGCTTCCGTATATTTATCTCGCCAAGAAACAGCAACGAGCAGTGTTTTAACATAAAGCATCGGCGACCAAAAATGAAACGTTTTGCCACGGAGTAGGCTTGCTTCTTTTAAATCATTAATTTCTCTTTTCACTTCCGGTAAGGCGTGAACCACCACTAAAATTCCATAAACAAAGTTTGGTGCTAGCCCCTTTTGTTCCAATAACAACAATAATTCTTCAAAATCAACGCCTACAGCAAAAGCTAGTCCTAAACCGGCAAAGGCATACGTTCGACTAAACAAAAGCCAGGCTTGTTGACTACTCGTACCATGCAAATAAATAGACCAAAACGTCCCGATTGCTGGTAAAAGTGGCAAGAAAAATAACCAAAGCAGTAAGCGGGATTTTCGCTGGCCTATTAAAAAAATGATACAACCCATAAAAACCGCCAAATTTGCCAAAATTGACTGAGAAAAAGATAATTCAAAGGTCAAAATAAGAATCAAAGAAGCATAAATTGCTGCATTTGTTTGCTTTATTTGCATGTGGTTCCCTCCTGCCAGATAATCAGTTGTTGCTGCAGCAATTCTATTCGATAATTGCTCACGCCAGAGAGAGGTTCTAGCCGATGCGTGACGATTAGAAAATCTTGTTGCGCACTTTTTTCTTTGATCCATTCAACAAAATAATTGCATGCTCGCTCATCTAATCCAGCAAAAGGTTCATCTAAAAGTAAACAGTCCAAATCTAAGCTCAGCAAACTAATTAATTGCACCATCTTTTTTTGCCCTTCACTTAGTTGAAAAACACTGTGCTCTAGTTTTTCTTTTAAACCTAAAAAAGTTAAGGCTTCCTCTTGTTTTCTTCTTTTTTCTGCTGTCATGTTCTGACCAAACAAAAGCTCTTCTCGTAAAGTCAACGTGACAAACTGACGATTGGCTTGTTGCACCGCTAATGTCATGTGTTGATACAATTTTTTTGAAGCCCGCAAGCGGCGGCCTGCCAAGAACATTTTCCCTTGATATTTTTGTCTCTGAACGATGGCTTTTAATAAGGTGGATTTTCCCGCCCCATTTGGCCCCGTCAACGTGGTAATTCCTTTAAACAAAAGCGCTTCTTTTTCTTCAAGTAGCACTCGTTTTCCCTGAGACAAACGAAAATTTTTCAATTGGAGCATTGGTTGTTTTACCACAGAAGTTGTAAGCTGAAATGTCTGTGGTTTTGTTTTGATAAACGTCAACGGTTGCTTTTCAAACTGGCCATTTTTCAACGTGACGACTTGGTCCACAACATCAGCGTAATCGCTGAAATCGTGGTCGCACACCAAAATCGTTTTGCCTGCTTGATGGAGTCTTGCTAATATTTGAATAAATTGTTTTCGAGAGGTTGGATCAATACTTGCAAAAGGTTCATCTAATAAAAGAATATCTGGGTTCATTGCTAGCAGAACTGTCAACGCCGCTTTTTGTTTTTCACCACCAGATAACGTCGCTAATTCTCGTGTGAATAAGGTTTGAGTCTGAACAAGTTGAAGCGCTGTTTGGATTTTCCGGTTCATTTCTTCAGGCGGGATTCCTAAATTTTCTAAAGCAAAAATCAGTTCTCGTTCCAAGGTTTTCATTGTAAATTGTTGACTGGGGTTTTGAAACAGCATGCCAATTTTTTGCGCCTTTTCACGAGTTGATAATTGTCGACGTTCCATTCCTTCAATCAAAATTTCTCCTTGGTAATCAAGCGGAGCAAATCCGGCAATCAATCGTAAGAGCGTTGATTTTCCACTACCACTATCGCCAATTAATAAGGAAAACGTTCCTTGAGGAATTGCTAAATTTGTCTTTTCAAACAAGGGTTGTTCTCGTGAAAAGGACACAGCTTTTAATTGGATACTATTCATTTTGCCTTCACAGCTAACCCTTGCGCAGACTGATACATTCGTAAAATAACTTTCGTTAAGAAAATACCAAAGAAACAAATAGAAACGAACCGAACGCTAATTAAAGCAATGTTCATCCCCAGACCGTAATTGCCATAACCAAACTTAAAGTATTCATACACATAACTAAAAATAGTCGTCCCAATCGCACTATAAAATAACGTTAGTGTATCGTACCGTTTGTAGCGTGTCACAAAAAAGCCACTTTCACTACCTAGGCCTTGAATCACACCAGAAATTAATACACTAGGTCCGAAATACGAACCATAAAGCATTTCTGCCAAAGCGGCTAAAACTTCCGCCAAAACAGCACTTCCCGCTCGTGGAATCAGCATCGCTGCAATTGGTGCCACCATGGTCCACATTCCAAATAAAAGCTCATTGGCAAATGGACTCAGGCCTAATGGTAACAGCGCAGCATTCAATAACGCATAGAGGAACCCTGCCCCCATAAAAACACCGCCAAACAAAAAGGCTAAAAAAGCGAGTAAGACGACTTGTTGCAATGACCATTTTTTCAATAAAAAAACTCCTTTCTCTTAACAAAAAGCAAAAGGAGTGACTTAAATAAACCCTGATAAAAGAAAACACACTCATCCTAGGACAGAATGAGTGCGTGAAAAATCAAAGTAAATCGGCATTTCCCTGCGACAGTACTAACTGCATCAGGTTCAATGGGTATCATCTCAGCCATAACAGCACCCCAAATGTTTTTTATTAAAATGTACTTTTACTATAGCATAGAATAATTATAAAAACTAGTCTTGGCACTTTTTTCTTTCATCAAAAGCTGAAGAAATCAAACAATTTTGTAAGATAACTGTTAGGCAAATAAATGGTTGGTTTTTCTGGACTTTGTTATATTGTTCTTTATGAAAGAGAGGCGTTTATACTATGGGTAAAACATTAACTGGCTTTCACTTGAAAGTCATTGGGGTTATTTCAATGGTCTTTGACCATCTATTGCAATTTTTTAGTTTTTTAGGCGTGCCTGGTTGGTTCGGATGGATTGGACGAATTGCTGCACCTATTTTCTTATTTGAAAGTTCTGAAGGCTTCATTCACACAAGCAATCGGCGAAAATACATGTTCCGGTTATTGTTAGGCTTCTGGATTATGGGGATTCTGAACGGCATTTTAAATGCGTATTTTTCAACAGGTGGCTTAATTATCAATAATATTTTTGGGACGTTATTTTTAGGTACGGTCTACATGCAGTCTATGGACTATTTTAAACAAAAACAAATTGGTAAAGGGCTTCTTTGGTTTATTGTGCCTTTATTAATCAGTGCTCTACCTCTCGTTGTTTTTAGTTCTCCAGACATATTAAGCAACCCTGCTATCTTAATTGGTTTCCAACTTTTCAATCTGATTGTGCCATCACTAATGATGACAGAAGGTGGGTTTTTATTTGTTCTCTTGGCCGTGGCTTTTTATTTATTCCATGGCAAAAAGTGGTTACAAATTTCAGCAATTGGCGTTGTTGCGTTGATTTCAGCAGCCAGCTATAATTTCCAAGAACTATTCGGGGTGAACCACCAATGGATGATGATTTTAGCAGCGATTCCAATTGTTCTTTATAATGGTGAAAAAGGCCGTGGCATGCGGAATTTCTTTTATATTTTCTATCCAGCTCACATTGCTATTTTTGCAATTATTAGTTTCTTCATGCAACGTTAATTATTTTCTGCTTGACGATTGCCTAAAAACTGTTTACAATGCAACATGTAAACAAATCGTACAGATAACACGCAAGTTGCGTGTCGAGAGAGAGGCGGTTTCTATTCTTATAGAAACTGCTTCTATTTTTTTACGAAAAAATGAAAACTATAGAGGTGATTAAATGGAACAAAAAAACGTACGATTATTCCCTGCCGTTTTAGCGACAGGAATTATGTCTTTTGCTGGCGTATTAATTGAAACAGCAATGAATGTAACCTTTCCGACATTAACAAAGGAATTTGGTGTTTCCACCGGTACCGTGCAGTGGGTGACAACGATTTATTTATTAGTTATTTCTATCATGGTGCCCTTATCCAATTATTTATTAAAAACCTATTCGTTAAGACGCTTATTTATTGTTGCGAATCTTTTCTTTTTGATTGGTTTAGCGATTGATGTCTATTCGCCATCTTTCAGTATCTTGTTATTAGGCCGACTCTTCCAAGGGGCTAGCACTGGGATTGCTTTGCCACTGATGTTTCATATTATTTTGAACTTTACCCCGCTGGAAAAACGGGGAACGATGATGGGGGTAGGCACATTGACCACTTCAATTGCTCCAGCCATTGGTCCAACGTATGGTGGAATTTTAACATCTTCCCTATCTTGGCACGCCATCTTTTTATTCTTAATTCCTGTTTTACTGCTTTCTTTGTTTATGGGATTATCTGCTATTCCAGAAATACCTGTTAAAAAAACCACCACTCTTGATTTGGTTAGTTTAATTGGTATTGCCCTGTTATTTAGTGGTTTGTTGATGTTTTTAAGTAAAATTGGTACATTGTTTGGCTGGCTTTCACTTCTGGCAGCCGTTATTGGCTTTGTTATTTTTTATAAACGAGCAACAACCGCTGAACAGCCACTAGTTCGTTTGACAATTTTAAAAAATCCCGCCTTCGTTTTATTTTTATGTGGCTTTTTAGTTTGTCAATTCTTATTGTTAGGTATTTCCTTTGTCTTACCAAACTTTGTTCAAATCGTCCTTGGAAAAAATGCGTTTGTAGCTGGGCTAGTCATGCTGCCAGGTGCTACAGTCGGGGCCATTTTGGCACCACTTTCTGGACGAGTGTTGGATCAATACGGCGCTAAAAAACCTATATTATTTGGCTTAAGTTTGGCGACAATCGGTTGGCTAGCTTTAACAATTTTATTAGAGATGCCTGTTTTATTAGGATTCGTCGCTGGACATGTTACCTATATGATTGGTCTAGGTTTTGCATACAGTAATATGATGACGACTGGTATGAGCTTGTTAGAGGAGAAAGATTTTGGCGACGGCAATACGTTATTTAATACACTTCAACAATTTTCTGGCGCTATTGCGACGGCCATTGTAGCGACGATTATTAATATCGCTCAAGACCACGCAGATAATTTTGCTCAGGGGACAACGATGGGCTCCCTCATTTCTCTGATTTTCTTGTTAACCTTATTAGTAATTGTTTTAATTGCTTGCTGGAATTATTTCCGCAAAAAAGCTTAAAAAAAAGCAGCTGGTCAGTTCCATAGTGACCAGCTGCTTTTTTTAGTTTTCTAAAGATAGTTGTTTTTTTGTTCTTCTTGCTTCCGAATATAAAGTACGAACAAGACAGCAATTAGCACGATAAAACCACCAAAAATCGGTGTATATGTTACTGATAAATGATCTGTGACCACCCCACCTGTCATTGAGCCGACGGTAATCCCAATATTAAAGGCTGCAATATTAAAAGCTGAGGCCAAAGTGATATCTTCTGGAACATACTTTTCCGCTAATTCTACAACATATAGTTGTAAACCAGGTACATTCATAAAGGCAAATAGGCCCAACATCAAACTTGCTAATAAGCCTAGAAGACTGTTATCCATTAAAACAGTAATGAATAAAAAGACTAAGGACAGAATTAATAAGCTAAACATTTTTACTAACGAATCTAAAGGTTTTTTATTTGCCCAGTGACCACCTACTGTATTGCCAATTGCGACCATTACGCCATAAACAACTAAAATAATCACTACCGCGTTGGCTGAAAAGCCTAAATTTTCCAATAACGGTGACAAGTACGTATATGCAGCAAACGTTCCACCATAACCAAAAGCAGTAATTAGAAAAGAGAAAACGAGGGGTTTGTTCGTAAAAATCCGCGTGATTCCTTTTATGTCAACCTTCCCTGGTATCGGTAAATTTTTGGGAACTAAAAAATAACTAGCAATCAGTCCCACCAAGCCAATACTGGCTATAAAAAGAAAGGACATATGCCAAGCTGTTTGTTGCCCAATAAACGTCCCTAAAGGTACGCCAGTCACTGTTGCAACCGTTAAGCCCGTAAACATAATAGCAATGGCGCTGGCACGACGTGATGGCGGCACAACATCTGCGGCGATGACAGTCGAAACAGACATGAAAATGCCATGCGCCAATGCAGAAAGTATCCGCCCTACTAATAAAATAATAAACGTTGGCGCAAACGCAGCAATTAAATTCCCACTAATGAAAAGAAGCATAATCCCCAGCATTAATGAGCGACGATTCCATTTTCCTGTCAAAATTGTTAATAACGGCGCCCCAATCGTCACACCTAAAGCGTACAAAGAAACAGTCAAACCTGCTTGGGAAAGACTAATATGAAAACTTTTAACAATCATTGGTAATAAACCCACACTAATAAATTCTGTTGAACCGATTGCGAAAGCATTGATAGCTAATGCAAAGAGCGTTAAATTTGGTGAAATTTTCTTTTCCATTCTCTTCCTCCTAAAAAACATTTGAATTTCAACAAAAATTACTATATACTAAGATTGAAATTTTGATAAGTACCTACTTTTTTGTATCATAGGTACCTTTTAGTAACTTTTGTTTATTATCAATCTATTAAGGAGGAATGTTTTTTGGAAACTCGTACATATGCGATTGGTGTCGAAGCAACGATGGATGTTATTGGCGGTAAATGGAAACCAATTATTCTGTGTAATTTACGGCACGGCGCCATGCGCCCCAGCGATTTAAAACGCGGCATTACTGGCATTAGTCAAAAAATGCTGACACAACAATTACGGGAACTCGAAGAAGACAACATTATCGAGCGGAAAGTTTACAACCAAGTTCCACCAAAAGTCGAATATTATTTAAGCGATTATGGTCAAAGCCTCTCTGCTGTCTTAGATAACTTATGTAATTGGGGAGAATCCCACGTGGCTCATTTGCAAGAACAAGGCCAAGAAATTTATTTAAAATGTGAAGATTAGTGAACAAAACGTTTATAAACTATATTAAGAGGGAGCTTTAAGCTATTTAGAGCCTGGGGAAAAATCATTTTAGATTTTTCCCCAGGCTCTTCTTATGCTTTAATAACTTGAATATCTTGCGTTAATTGGGCCCAATGATTAGTGGGTCCGTGGCCATGTCCAACAGAAATTGCTTGGCTAATGGCCCCTTGTATAAACTGTTTGCCAATCACAATCGCCGCTTCTAACGGCGTACCTTTTGCTAATTCGGCTGCGATACACGCTGAAAAAGTATCTCCTGTTCCATGAGTATTTTTCGTTACAATTCGTGGTGCACTTAGCCAAAAGCTCGAACCGTCTTCCATTAACACATAATCAGCCGCTTGTTGATTTGTGCTATGTCCGCCTTTCATAATAATATTTTTTGTGCCCAATTGCTGTAATTTTTTTGCTGCGGTCTGCATTTCTTGTTCTGTCTTGATGGTCGTCTCTAGTAAAACTTCCGCTTCTGGTAAATTAGGTGTCACGACCGTTGCTAATGGCAACAGTTTCTCTTTAATCGTTTGAACTGCCTCGGCTTCTAACAAATGATGTCCACCTTTAGCCACCATTACAGGATCGACAATCAACGGACCAAAATCAACTTTCTGCAAATTGCGAACAACATCTTCGACACGCTCACTATCTGCTAACATCCCCGTTTTCGCTGCCCCAATTTTAAAATCAGCCGCCAGTGATTGAAATTGTGCATCAATAAATGAACTAGGAATCGGTAAGCTATCTTGCACGCCATACGTATTTTGTGCCGTCAATGCAATGACAATATTTAAGCCAAATGCCTGCCGTGCTTGAAATGTTTTTAAATCTGCTTGCATGCCAGCTCCCCCACCAGAATCAGAACCAGCAATCGTGACTACTTGTGGGGTCAAATTATATTCGGTCATTTTCTCGCCTCCAACATTCGCTCCGTTACACGCATCAACCCTTGGACTTTCTCGGTTATCTGTTCAGCCAGCATAATTTCACTGACCAGTGAAACACCAGCCACTCCCGTTCCCATAAGTTGTTCTATATTTTCTTCTTTGATTCCACCAATCGCTACAACAGGAATCGTGACTGCTGCGGCAATTTCAGAAAGTGTCTGCAAAGAAGTTAACGGACTGTCCTTAGTCGTTGTGGGGAAAATTGCGCCCACGCCTAAATAATCGGCGCCCTCGTTTTCCGCTTCAA
The DNA here is from genome assembly GCF_050546175.1 of Enterococcus sp. AZ119. Lineage (NCBI taxonomy): Bacteria > Bacillati > Bacillota > Bacilli > Lactobacillales > Enterococcaceae > Enterococcus > Enterococcus sp. AZ119. The sequence goes on from NZ_CP172951.1 coordinate 2,272,483, forward strand.
CTCCTCGTGCCACCGTTTTGGCTGAAACACCTACGATTTTTGTGGACCCAACCAGTTTTCGCACAAGAGCAACCGGTAATTCATCATCCCCTATATGCACACCTGCTGCATCCACTGCCAAGCAAATATCGACACGATCATTAATAATCAACGGAATCTGATACGCATCTGTTACCACTTTAACTTTCACTGCTAATTCGTAAAAGCGCCGTGTTGACACTTCCTTTTCGCGCAGTTGGACCAATGTCACTCCACTGCGACAAGCAGTTTCAATTCGTTTTAAAAATTCAGTATCACTAAAATCATACCGACCTGTCACCAAATAAACTTTCAATTGTTCTCTCATAGCACTCGTCCTTTCACCGCCTCAAACCAATCCTTCTCCTTCATTAAAAGAGATAACTGATTTAACGTATTTTGGCGAAAATCGGCCAGCCCTTGGCTCTTAGTCTTGGCTTTTTCTCCGCAAAGATTAAAATAGCTCACTGCGGCTACTGCCGCAGTCATTGGCGCGTTGCCTTCACCTAATAAAGCGGCAACTAATGCGCCGACTAAATCGCCCGTGCCAGTGAAACAATCCAACTCAGGCACGCCATTTTGTAAGACAATCACTTGCTCTTGGTTAACCAAAACATCTTGAATCCCTGTTGCTAAAAATACCGTCTGGGGAAACTTTTGTGTTTGTTGACGTAAAGCTTGAATCAGCTCCTCAATTGCTTCTTCACTTTGATCCAAAGGGCTGCCATCCACTCCTCGGCCATGACTCACCAACTGGCAAAAAGTCCGCATTTCTGAAAGATTCCCTTTCACAACGGTTGGCTGATTGTGCACCAGCTTTTCCCCGACTTCACTCCGAATATCACTGGCGCCATAACCGACTAAATCGACTACGGTCGGTTTATTCACTTGCCGAGCATAATCACTAGCTGCTAACAAGCTTTGCTCTCGTTCTTGTGATAAATGGCCTAAATTCAAAACCAAAGCACTGGTTTGCTGAAACAACTGCGGAAATTCCCGGGGATCATCTGCCATAATGGGCTTAGCATCAATATAAAGTAATGCATTCGCCATAGATTCACACGTAATTTCATTCGTAATGCACTGAATTAATGGTGCCGTTGTCAGTGGAAAAATCGTTTCAAACTTAACGCTTGTTTTCATAAAAGTACCCTCCTAAAAATAATTCCTGTGTTTGTTTAAATACCCGAGTTTCTTTCAGTTTTACTAAGACAAGCCAAGCAATCACTGAACCAATCAGTGTGGCACCAATAAATCGTGGTGTATAAATGAACCAATAAAAATTCTGCTTACTGCCAGTAAACCAAACCATTACAGGATAGGACAATAACGAGCCAATGATGCCTGTACCAAAAATTTCCCCTAGCATCGACCAGCCTAATTTTTGTCCCCATTGATAAAATAAACCAGCAAAAAACGCGCCAAAAACGGCACCTGTTAACGCTAATGGCGGAATACCTAAGAATGTCATACGGATTAAGCCGCAGACAAGTGCCATGAGCGTTCCGTAAAGAGGACCTAATAAAACTCCGGCAATAATGTTCATGACACTGGACATAGGGGCCATTCCCTCAATTCGCATTAACGGCGATAATACAACGTCCATCGCAATCATTAAAGCCAGTAACGTAACTCTGTGGATTCGATTTTTTTCCACGTAAAAAAACTCCTTTCTGCGAGAAGCAAAAGGAGGCGCGACTGAAAAAGACAGAAAAACCCAACCACAAATAAACGTAGTTGGGTGCAATAATCGGTCAAAATTTCAAGACATTTCCCTGCGCCAGTCCTAACTGTTTCAGGTTCCATGGGTATAATCTCAGCTAATAGCACCCCAAATGTTTCTCTTCAATTGGCTTTAGTATAGCATAGTTTTTTGGAAGCGACTACTAAAATTGCCAAAGAGTTTTCCCACAAAAACAGAAAAAACGTCATGCCCAAAAAGTTCGATTTTTTTGGCATGACGTTTTTCATACTTTCGTTGGTCTTATTATTTAGAATCCTGGCATTCCTTTGGTGTATTTACCTAAAGTTGCTTCGGTTTCTTTTTCAATTTTTACTAACGCATCGTTGACAGCCATAATGACTAAATCTTGTAGCATATCAACGTCTTCAGGATCAACCACGTCTTCTTTAATGGTCAAATCTTTCATTGTGCGATCACCAGTAAATGTCGCTGTCACAAGTTGATTGGTGGCTTCACCGATAAATTCTTTTTCATTTAGCGCTTCTTGCGCTTTGGCCATTTCTTTTTGCATTTTTTGTACTTGTTTCATCATGCCTTGCATGTTGCCCATTCCTCGCATCATAATTCCTCGACTCCTTCATATTAATCATCTAGTACTTCGACAAGCTCTTCACCAAACATAGCGATTGCTTCATCTACTACTGGATTTTCTTGTGAATGTTCATTTGTTACAGGCGGTTCGTCCGCTAGACGAGCCATTTCATTTTCAGGTTCAGAATGATTCAAACTGCCCTGATTTTGGTTAATAAAACTTTGTCTTAGTTTTGGCCAGCTTTCTCTAGTAATGCAGACCATCTCTGGTGTATAGTCCATCAAACGGCTTAAATTATTATTGAAAGCTAACTGCATCTCTTCATCATCTGTTGCACGAGCACAAACAATCTCATAGTCAAATGCCACCACGATGCCCTTAGGACTCGCTGCGACAGGTTCACTAGCTTTGAGCATCGCTCGTTGAGTCACAGATAATGTTTGCAGTAAGTCTTCCCAGACATTTTTCACATTCATTAAATGTGTTCTAGTCGCTTCGTTTAAGACTTGATATACCCGTTCTGTGGGTACACGGAACGAACTTTTTGGCGCTTGTGGTCGTGCTTGTTGACGTGGCGCATCTGCTTCTTTGGCAGCTACACCGTGTTTCTTTAATTCAGCCAGTTCTTTCTTCAGTTGCCCGATTTGATTTTGTAAATCTGCTAATTCTGGATTTCCCTCTGCACTACCATCTTGATTAGCTGTTTCTGGCGTGTTGTGTTTATTGGGTTGCACCGTTTTAGCTAATTTGACAGTGGCTACTTCCAGATAGATATTCGCATTGTTGGTAAAGCGGATCTCATTTTGTGTGTCACTTAAAATTTGGATTAGTTGGTAGATTTTTTCAGCAGGTGTTTGTGTAGCTAGTTCCTTAAATGCTTCTGTCAAAGTTCCTGCTTTTTCTGCTAATAACTTCGGTGCTTGCTGATACATCAGCAAATCTCGACAATATAATAACAAATCTTCTAAGAAACGGCGCGCTTCTTTACCTTCGCCTAAAATACTTTCCAAGCCTTCTAATGCTCGTTCAACATCACCGGCGACACAACACTGAATATAATGATCCATCATTTCATAGGTTAGGCTGCCTGTCACTTGCATTGCATCTTCCAGTGTTACTTTTTCATCACTAAAGGAAATCGTTTGATCCAAGATACTCAAGGCATCTCGCATCCCACCTTCCGCAGCACGCCCAATCACATAAAGGGCTTGTTCCTCATAATCGAGAGCCATTTCCTGCATGATATGGGCCATATGATCGACGATATCTTGCGTACTAATTCGCTTAAAATCAAAGCGTTGCGTCCGTGAGATAATCGTTAACGGAATCTTGTGTGGTTCAGTCGTTGCTAAGATAAAAATAACATTTTGTGGCGGTTCTTCCAAAGTTTTTAAAAGTGCATTGAACGCGCCTGTTGATAGCATATGAACTTCATCAATAATATAAACTTTGTACTCGGCTTGTGTCGGTGCATACTTTGCTTTATCACGAATATCACGGATTTCTTCCACGCCATTATTACTCGCCGCATCAATTTCAATGACATCATTTAAACGACCTTCCGTAATGGCTACACAGGTTTCACAAACATTACAAGGTTCACCATCTTGACTATGTTTACAGTTAATCGCTTTAGCGAAAATTTTTGCGGCACTGGTTTTACCTGTACCACGAGGGCCAGTAAATAAATAGGCATGAGATGTTTTCTTTTGCACTATCGCATTTTTCAGTGTCTGAGTAATTGCTTTTTGTCCTACTACGTCATCGAAACGTTGTGAACGCCAGACCCGATAAAGTGCTTGATAAGCCATTTTTTACCCTCCCTTATTTTTCATTCTTATCTATTATACGTGATTTTTAGTCATTCGGCATCTTTTTTCTTTTAATGAGTCACTGGCGCAACCATTGCTAAAAAAGCCGCTTTTCCTTCACTTGTTTCTGCAAACGCACTGGCTTCTTTTAATCGCTGTTGATACGCTGAAGCGACCGTTTCAAGTGCCTGCGTTTTCTGGTTGTTCCAAGTCGTTAAACCTTGGACTTCTGCTAACGTTAACGAAGGCTTTGCTTGAGGTCGACTAAAAATTAAGTCCATGACATATAAAAGTTCTTTTCGTCGGGCAACGATTTGTATCTCATCCGTGGGCAGTTTCAGAATTTGCCATTGCTCAAAAATCTCATTTGCGGCTTGGGCAACTTCTGACGCATTCGGTCCCTCTAAGCGAAATGTCGCAACTGGCCAATTCACCATTCCTGCGTTGATTAAAGGATAGTTAGCTAACTCAACATATTCTGAAATGCTCGCTTCGGCTAATGGAAATTGTTGCAAACCCGTTTGATAATAGACATGCTCATTTTGTTCAAAGTCAGCATCAATCCCAGCAAAATAATGAGGAAAGACCTCAACAATTTTCAACAATTGCTGAAAAGTCTTAATTGAACGTTTCGCTGACTGATGTTTTTCAAACGCAATCACACCTTGTTGCTGATATTGTGCCTGTTTTACAAAGGAAAACCCCCAGCTTTCGCCATCTAAGTTCATTCGAATCACTCGATGGTTCGTAGTCGCAGGAAATTGCTGACTTCCCTGGTAGCCTTCTGTTGCCATGCACCATTCACAGCGGGGATAGCTTTGTGCAGAGAGCGTTGCTTTTGACGCCTCACTGTGGACCTTATTTGCTAAAAAATCACCATAGACTGTTGAAAAAACAACAGGTTCTTCCTGTTCAATGACCGTACCGTTTTTTTGACAAAGTTGGTAAAAATACTCGGTAGCCTCTTGTGGCTCTTTGGCATAATGTTGTGCAAAAAAAGCATTAACCACAGAAGGTGGCGGTGTCAACAAATCCATCAATTGCACCATGAACTGTTCTTTTTGTTGCTCTGTTTTTACAAGTTGGTTGGCACTCGCAATTTGACACAATTGTTCCGCCAAATCAGCGGCGGGTGTTGCCACAGGCCGTATGTCTACTTCGCCTAATTCTTGTTCACCAATCATTGATAATAAACGGTTCTGAAGATATAAGCGATCCAATTCCATCCAACCACCTGCTTGAATAGCAAGTGTGGTAAAATCGGCAATCATTTGACTCGTGGTCATCGATTCATTCCTCCTATTACTTTTCTTGATACCCATGTGGATGAGCTTGGTGCCATTGCCAAGCGGTGGCGATAATGTCCTTGACCTCAGTTACTTCTGGTTGCCAGCCTAAAACTCGTTTGGCTTTTTCACTAGAAGCAATTAACGTACTAGGATCCCCTGCTCGGCGTGGCGCGATTGTCGCAGGAATTTCTTGACCTGTCACTTCGCGTGCAGCATCTAACATTTCTTTAACAGAATAGCCGTTGTTGCTACCCAGGTTAAAGACGTCACTTTCGCCGCCATTTTTCAAATATTCTAAAGCCAAAATATGTGCTGCAATCAAGTCTTCAATGTAAACATAATCTCGAATGCACGTGCCATCTGGTGTGTCATAGTCATCCCCAAAAATACTTAGCTCTGATCGTTGGCCCAATGCCACTTGTAAAATAATTGGCACAATATGCGTTTCTGGCGTGTGATTCTCACCAATTGAGGCATCTTTTTTTGCTCCTGCAACATTAAAATAACGCAAAGCAACATATTTCATTCCATAAGCGTTGTCGCACCATTTCATGATTTTTTCCATCATTAATTTACTTTCCCCATACGGGTTTTTAGGATTCGTTGGGGTTTCTTCTGTAATAGGCATTGCTTTTGGTTCGCCATAAGTGGCCGCTGTGGAAGAAAAAACAATGTGTTTCACCCCGAATTCTTGCATGACTTCCAAGGCAATTTGAGTGCCGTGAACATTGTTATTGAAATACATTAACGGTTTCTCCACGGATTCTCCTACTAAAGAATTGGCCGCAAAGTGCAACACCCCTTCAATTGATTCCTTTTCAAAGACACTACGTAAAAAAGCTTTATCACGAATATCGCCTTCATAGAAAGTCGCTTGTTCATGAACTGCTGAACGATGTCCCGTTAATAAATTATCAACAACAACAACGGCATATCCTTTTGAAATTAATTGATCGACGGCATGTGAGCCAATGTAGCCTGCGCCACCTAATACTAAAATAGACATAAATACGCTCCTTTTACTCTCTAATTTCTTTTTCTATTGTACCATTAAATAAGGTTTACTTCTGAATTATTTCATTTTGTAAACAGGATTTAATTTGGCCATTTCTCCTTATTCATTTTTCCTATAAAAATACAGAAAAGACTTGGTAAATTTTAACAAATCTCTAAATTAGTCGTAGAGTTTATGAAAAATCATTGTAACTATTGGATTTTTTTGCTTTTTTCCGTCATAATAGAAACAAATACAATTTGAAAGAAGGAATGAACGATGAAAAAATTTGTATCAGGTATGTTAGTCGGTACTGCTATCACAGTTGCTGCTTTAGCCGGTGTGGCTACAACTATTAAAAAAACAGTCATTGATCCAATTGAAGAAAAAGAAGATATGATTGAAGAAAACCGTAAAAAAGCGATGCGTAAACGTATTGCACGTTAAAAAATAGCTGTGACGTTGAGATAAAAAATCTAACGCCAAGAAATCAACAGAAGCGCTTCTGGCTCTGTTGATTCTCTTAAGCATAACAAGTGGTCATCCATCAAAGCGATGGATGACCACTTGTTATGCTTTCTTTTTTTACCAAAGGAGCTGACTATTTTTCTTAACTATTAAAAATAGTGGCAGCAATCCGATCCATATCGCGCATATTCCAAGGATCCACACCAGGACGAGCTGCAGCGGCTGTTAACCAATGAATCCCTTCTGTTGGAATACCACAACTAAAAAGGCCTGTCGCCACCTGTCCATCTTTTGTGATGACTTGATTCGTGGCAGGCACAATCAAGAGTGCACCTGTTTTGACTATTTGACCATCGGCTAATGCCAGTTGATGGAGCGTAGCTAGCTTATCGGCTAACAACTGCCTCGTTAAAGGATTCAAACTTTTTTCATTATTGACTTTGGGAATGCGCGCTTCAATTAAAAAGTGACTATTATACCGATTTTCCGGAAACAAATTAGCATAAGTAATAAATTGACCCGCTTTCATTTCGACACGCATTTCTGGCCCCAGAATCGTGACTAATCCCAGTTCAACTAACGCCTGTAGCTCTTCTGTTCTTTCAACAGAAGGTCCCACTGACAAAAAGGTATTCAACGGGGTAAACCAATGCCACAACCACTTTTGACTCTCGTCATTCGTTAATAACCCCTCATCCAAAACAAAGCGAATCTGATCTCTTAAATCTTTTAAACTGTCTAAAGCAGTGGTCAAAGGACCGCTAAGATTGCCTTTCTCTGCTTCTTGAATATCCCATTTTAAATACTCTAGTAAAAACGAACGAAAACTTTCATGAGTGGTTTTCTTTGTTTCAGGATGTTCTAACGCTTGCCAATCAAACCAATCTTGTTTTTCAAAGTGGGCTAAGCTTTCCGGCGCTCCCTTGGTTTGAATAAACAGCTGTTGAAAGGCCTCTTTAGAAAGATGCGGATATTTTTCTTCGATTAAGCAAGTGTAATACACATATTCCACTTCTTTTTTTAAATACCCAAAAAACTCTGCGCCTGTAACCTGTCCTTTTTTACGACATTCAGCTAAATACGTTTCGGTTAAAAAAACAGGCTGATAGGCTTCCCCGTAGCCTTTTTGATTAATCCCTCGAGGATGAGAAGGAAAACCGCGACCAGAACCAGCAATAATAATAGGCTCTCTTCCAGAAGTTTCATAACGTAAGCGGCCATTTTGACGAGAAAAAACACCCCCGCGGCCAATCGTCAAGGCAGATAAATAGTCAAAAAATGCCAAACCTAAGCCTTTTAACACAACGGGTTGTTTTGCAGGTATATTGGCAAGTGCCAATAAAGCATCCGCCGCATTTTTAGGAGAAGAATAAAACAAACGATGCTCCTTGGCGTAGTCCGCCAGCTCTTGTTCAACAGTCGTTAATTCATTTTCTTGGTGACCCAAAGCTAAAATTACTTTGTCTGCCGTAAACTCAATGGATTGAGTATACACATAATAGTTATCCTCTCCTGCCCGCACAGCAGTTACTGGCTCTTTAAAAAACGTCAGCGATGTTTGTTCGTTACACCTCGTGGCTAAATACGTATAAAACCATTTTTGGTACATGCCATAAAAAGCCCTCGAGCAGTGATCATTCGGTCCAAGGCGATGACATTCTTTCAACAACTCAAGATAATTATAGGGTTGTTGCTGTTGAATGTACTGCGCAGCTTCTGTTTGGGTCCATTCATAGAGAGTGGGGCCCTTGACAATTGGTCCTTCGCCACTAAAAGATTCATCTGTAAATAAAGTGACTTGACTAATCACGGTGTTCATTAATAAATAATTAGGTTGCTCTGCTCGCCAAATTTTCCCACCTGGACCGTATGGATCAAACAACGTGAGCTGAACATTTATTTCCGTTTTACGAGCCCATTCAATGACTCGTTCTGCAGCTGATAAGCCTCTGGGTCCAGCACCTACAATTGCAATTTTCATCCAATCACCTACTCTATTTTTCTAATAATTCTTTTAAGACAACCGCTTGATTATGCACTGTATCTTTCGCCCCATAGACCAGCGTGACTACTGGCTGATTTTTTACAATCGTCTGTAACTGCTTAAACGCTGTGGCAGTTGGCTCGTGTTTCAATTCTTCTTGGTATTTTTGTTTAAACTTGGGATATTTATTTGCTTCATGATTAAACCATTTCCGCAGCTCTGTACTTGGGGCTACTTCTTTGAGCCATTCATCTAACTTTTCAGATTCCTTGGATTTTCCTCGTGGCCAAACACGGTCAACTAAAACACGGTAGCCATCTTGCTCTGTCGGTGCTTCATATGCTCGCTTGATTTGAATCATCTGCCTTCACCTCTTCTCTTTATTGTAGCTCAAAAAGTGAGGACTGACAAAAAGCAACATCTCTGTTAAGCTTTCCTATACAAAAAGAGTTGGTCTCAATGAAGACCAACTCTTTTTGTTATTAACTATTTCTCTTTTTCACTTTCCCAGTCCAGCCATCATAGCCGCCTTTTAAAATATAAATATCAGTATAGCCATTTTTGCGTAATAAATTAGCTGCTCGGATACTTAAAGCTTTCTTCTGATCATAAAGATAAACAGGTTGATCCTTACGAAGAGAACCAATTGTTGTTTTTAACATGCTGTATGGCATGCTGCGCGCCCCTAAAATATGCCCAGCATCAAATGTATCTTTCTCACGAACGTCAATCACTTGTGCTTTACGCATTGTTTCTTTAAATTCTTCTTCCGTCAGCATTTTTGCTGAACGTTTCACCATAATTTTCAAATATAATTCATTGAATACCATCGCTAGTACAATAACTAGCAAAATGCCATTGATTACCCATAAAATACTCATTCTAAAAAGCCCTCTCTATTTCTCTTTTGAAAATTGTAATGCTAGTGAAGCGGCACCAATGACGCCGGCCTCATTACCTAGCTCTGCTAATTTGATTTTTGTACTATTTCGAACTTGCGGGAAAGTAAATTCTTGGAAATATTTTTCGACACGACTACGTAAAAATTCTCCTGCTGCAGAAACACCTCCACCGATAACCACGCTATCTGGATTTAACGTGTTGCCTAAGTTTCCTGTGGCTAAGCCTAAATAGAAGCAAACACGATCCACAACCATTAAAGCAAAATGATCGCCTTTTTCGGCAAATTCAAAAACGTCTTTACTCGAAACATCTTGTCCATCATCAATCGCTTGTTTCAGTTCAGAGTCACCTGCAAACTCTTCTGATAAATGACGTGCAACACGAACGACACCAGTGGCGCTAGAAACAGTTTCTAAACAGCCACGTTTCCCACAGGTACAGTCAAAGCCGTTAGGATCAACCGTCACATGCCCAACTTCACCAGCACAGCCAGCAACACCGTGGAGCAATTCTCCCGCTGCAACAATGCCTCCGCCGACACCTGTTCCTAAAGTAATAAAAATCACGTCGGGATTGTTTTCCCCCGCGCCCTTCCAACGCTCACCTAAAGCGGCAACATTGGCATCATTATCTAAGGCAAACGGAATTCCTAAAGCAGATTCGATTTGTTCTTTGACAGGCTGTACAGTCGTCCAGTTTAAATTATAGGCACCTACAACAGTTCCTTTTTCAATGTCGACACTTCCTGGTGTTCCCATACCAATTCCCACAAAATCTTCTTTTTTCATATTATAAAGATCTATACGGTGACGAATACTTTCAATAATTGATGGCACAATATGCTTGCCATCTTCTAAAATATTCGTTTCAATACTCCATTTTTGTTGAACAACGCCATCGGTTGTTAAAATAGCAAATTTGATGGTCGTTCCACCTAAATCAATCCCAATAATCTTCTTATCCATTTAGTCGATTCCTTTCTGCTTCCCTCTAGATTCTTCTATTCGATGCTCTCTTTGCAAAATATGCCGGGCCTGTAAATACGTATCTCGGTCTACCAATTGACCTTCATACAATTTTTTTAATTCAATCATCATTAACTCAATATCATAAATCCGTGCACCGACATAAATATACATCCCAAACTGTTTAAAAAGTTGTTGTACATCATATAACGTTTCCATACGAAAACACTTCCTTATTATACAGGTAAACCGTATTTTTTAAAACCCAATAACAGACAAATTACGACAAGAAAAATAAAAATTAACGTAGCCATAATTCGCTCGTGCTTATTAAATGCTTCTTGACGATTTGGAACAGCAAAAGCCGTCGCGACTAATAGTCCACCGATTAGACCGCCAACATGACCCATCATATCTACAGAGCTACTAAACAAGTTAAATAACAAATTAATCACAATAAACATTGAATAGCGTTGCACCATATACATAATCGCTGGATTGTCTCTAAAATGGCGTCCTAAAATAACAAATGCGCCGAACAAACCAAAAAGCGCTGTACTAGCACCCGCTGAGACACTGTTGGGTGTCCCAAAGGCAAAACTGGCGATATTTCCAGCAATCCCACTCAATAAATAAATTCCCAAATAGCGCCAATGCCCATAAATTGCCTCAACCTGTGCGCCGATATAATAAAGAGTAACCATATTCAAAATAATATGCATAAACCCAATGTGAAGAAACATTGGCGTGATAAACCGCCAGTATTCATGATTTTGAGCTACCAGTGGACGAACCATTGCTCCCCAATTAACTAAGTTTAAAATATTTTCTGATCCTCCAGTTAATTCCAATCCAAGGAAAACAATGATTGAAATACCTAAAAGGGCATACGTAATGAACGGCTGATTTTTTAGCCGTTTCAATTTCATTTCTGTTTGATAATTCATTCCATTCCTCCTATTGTATAAATAATTGTTCGATTGGCTGATCAAACGCTTCTGGTTGCCATTGTTCATGGAGTTGTTCACTAAAAACTAAACTACATGAATGGCCCGAAAAATGTTCCAAATAACGATCATAAAAACCACCGCCGAAGCCTATTCGATAGCCAGCACGATTGAAAACAATCCCTGGCACAATCAATAAATCAATTGCTGTAGCTGTTATTTCTGCCGCTGTTAACGGAGGTTCTTCCACGCCAAATGCACTGGTGTCATAAACCGTCTCTGGAAAAACTTGATAAAAGTGCATTTTGCCTCCTTTAAATGTTCGCGGCACCGCCACTTGCTTGCCCTCTTGCATGGCCCGTTCGAAAATTGGCTGTGTTGATAATTCTAGCGGTAACGACCGAATCATTCCGATTGTTTGTGCTTGTTGCCATTGCTGACTAGCAAACAACTGTTCATAGAGACTTGATTCTTTATGTTGTTTAATTTCTGGATGTTGTTTTAGCCATTCCAGGGCAGTTAAGCCCACTTTTCTCAACTTATTTTTCTCCATGTACACCTTCAACCCCTTTTCTGTTAAGTTTATAGAAAGTGTTCTTAAAAAACAAGCTGATTCCCCTTTTCTCTTTGAAAAATCCCGTTATTTTTCTAACGTTTTTGACGCTTCTTTAAAAAAGTCAACAACCAAATCCATTGTTTCTCCTTTCACTAAATGCCGCTCACCGATTTCCGTTATAAATTGCGTATTTCTCGCATACGTTTTCCCAGACACTAATTGTTCAAAATCAGCCATGTCTTCATAGGGAATTTTTTCATCTTCCGTTCCATGCCAAAACAGCATCGGTCGTTCTTGTAGTCTTTCTGGCGTTTGTGATAAATCGTATTGATGTACCCAACTTAGCAACAGTGGCAAGTCTTTAGGTACAAAAATAGCAAATTCTTTCGCCTGTTGAATCACTCGCTGAATATAGCGCGCCGGATAGGGTGTTCCCATTAAGCAAGCGGCAGCTTGAATCTCAGGATGTTGGGTCATAAGAGCGCTGGTAGTAATACCGCCCATGGATACACCACCCACGCCAATCCAATTTTCTTTAATCAACCCTAATTTATGAAAATGATGGATAATTACTGGAAATTCAATTAAATTATATTGAATGCTACTCCAAAATGTAATCGAAGGAATCGTGGAAATAGGTCCTGTTTTTCTTTCTCCATGGTTCATGGCATCTGGTAAAATGACCCGAAACCCCTCGTGTGCTAATTTTCTTGCTTGTGTTAAAGATAATTCTTTAGCTGATTGCCAACCATGATAGTAAACAATTAAAGGTAATGCTTCGTTTTTTTGCTCTTCTGTTGTCACTTCTAATGCTGGAATTTTTGCTATGTAGCGATGTCTAATACTGATTTTCATTCATGATTCCTCCATTATAAAATATCTTCTCTTATTTTACCGTTTTTTGATAAAACCTGCTCTTTATATGATTTATCAAAAAAATCACAAAATATGCGAATTCGCATTTTCCTATTTTATTACTTTCCGTTATAATCATTTTATTAAATACAAAGGGGTGTTTTTATGGTTAAAATTGAGGAAAAAGGTAAAGTAACATTTGGACAAGCTTTTAAAGATTATTTTCGTGGATATGTTGATTTTAAAGGTCGGACCACACGTGCTGGTTATTGGTGGATGACATTGGTATTAAGCATTTTAGCACTTATTTTTTATATTGCCATTGTCGGCAAAGCTGTGTCAGCAATTTTAGCAGCTGAATATTTTGAAACCTATGATTTTGGGAACTTATTACCGTTGATGCTTTTTGCACTTGTTTTATGGTTAGCTTTATTATTACCAACGTGGGCAATGTGTGTCCGTCGTTATCGTGATGCTGGGATGACAGGTTGGGGCGTGCTTGTTTTATATCTACTTTCTATTGCCTGTAGCTATACACAAGTTTTCTCTGTTATGTCAACACTGAAATATGATGTTCAAACAGATACTGTGATAACAGGTGGCAGTCCCGTCTTCTTATTTTTCACTCTTGTGATTAGTCTGTTTTTCTTCTTACTAACAGTCTTACCGACAGATAAACTAACAACAACTAGCCAAAATAGCGTCTTACGCTTCTTCTTCCGTTACAAAGAAGTGAAGTAAGGAAAAGTTTTAAGCCTTTCTTTTAAAAGAAGGGCTTTTTTCTTATTTTAAAATCTTTATGATAAAATAAGAACTAGTCTAGCTAAAAAAATGGAAGGAGAAAATATGGCTACTTTTAAACGGATTCTGAATCTAGAAAATTATATTTTTACTTTTTTTATTTTATTTGTCTTTTACGGCGCAATTAACTCTCCCTATTCGCTGGTAAAAATTCTTTTGGGAAAGCCTAAGCACTTGCTTGTTTTACTTCCTCTATTAATTATTCTATTGTTGATTATTTATAAAAACAAAAAATTTCTTTACACTAAGATTCAAGCGCTCTGGCACTTAATAAAAACCCATGATCGTGTGGTTATTATTGGTAGTTTGGTCAGTTTATTTTTACTGCAACTTTTACTCCTGACGCAGATTACTGTGCCGATTGGCTGGGATGTTTTTGACAACTTTCATAGTATTACCACTGAAAATAGGGATTATTCAAAAATCGTACTTTCTTTAAACCCCAATAACGAATTTTTCTTTTTCATGATGTATTACCTGAATAAATTTTTGCGTTTCATTGATGTAACAGGGAGCTGGAGCAATACTTGGTTTAGTTGGCAAGTCGTTAATTGCTTGTTTATTAATAGCAGTTTATTTCTCTTTTATCATGCCTCTAAGCGTGTCTTTAATCCATTAACGGCCTTCGTTGCTTATAGTTTATTTTTTCTTTCTTTCGGATTGTCTCCATGGTTACTCACGCCTTATACAGATACGGCCGTCTTATTGTTCATCAACCTAGTCTTTTTTGCATATAGCCTTTTTGACCAAGTTTCCCCTCCCTTCGTAAAATATTGTTTATTACTGTTTATTGGAATTGGCCTAGCTTGGTGTTTTTTAATGAAACCTTCGTCTATTATCTTTTTTATTGCATTTAGTTGTATAAAAGTGCTGCAACTTCTTTTAGTAAATCGGAACAAACAGTCTATCGTAAAATTAACCGTGGTTGCTCTCTTTTTACTGACTGGTTTCGCCAGCGCATATTATAGTTTTCAATTTTTTGTGGAAAAACAAACGATTACGGAAATCGATAAAGAACAAGCCAAACCTTGGACACTTTTTGTAATGATGGGTTTGACTGGAACTGGCGGTTACAATGATGCAGATACACAAGCAGTAAATCAGTTGCCTACACAAGAAGCCAAAAAAGCTTATACCATAAAAATGATTCAAGACCGTTTAAAAAATAAAGGATTCTTCGGTTATCTTCGTTTTCTGGCTCAAAAAAATCGTCATAATACTGCCAATGGTGATTTTGACTGGGGTTGGGATGGCGGTGATTTAATCCCAGAAACACCTTCTAAAAATCGTTGGCAAGAACACTTGCGGTCACTGTATTATCCGCAAAATCAAAAAAGTAACTATCTACGAATTTATATGCATTTTTTCTATTTACTCACATTACTAGGTCTATTGTTCAGTATCCCTCTAAAAGATTCAAAAAATAACTACGCGATTTTAAAATTAGCTTTCATTGGAGCTATTCTGTATTTATTGCTCTTTGAAGGCGGCCGCTCTCGCTATTTAATCCAGTTTATGCCGTTTTGGTACTTGTTATCAGCGAGTGGTTGGCTGGGGTTGAGAGAGATTCGAAGATACAAAAAAATAGTAAAATAGAAAAGAGGATTGAGTTAAAAATGAAAAAAAGTTTGCTGGGGTTGATTGTTTTTCTATCCTTACTGACCCTTACTTCCTGCAGAAATAAAGTGACCACAAAAGAGCTAATGGCAAACGAGTGGGCCGTAAACTCCAACGTTGATGAAGTAGTAATGATTGTATCATTCAGCGAAGATACCGCTACTTTCAAAATCAATACAGATGAACACACATCAACTGCAAAAAATGAGTTGGAAAAAGCAGGCGAAGAATTAGGTAAACAAATTGCAAATAAAATAGAATACAAAGTCAAATACCATCTAAAAAACAATCAAATTCGTTGGGAAAATGAAGGAAAAGAAGTGGCTTACAAGATAAAAAAAGAAAAGCAAAATCTACTTTTCACTCCTACTAAGACAAACAATTCTGATAACCAAACAAAACTAGTTTTGAAACCTTACACAAAGAAAAGTATTGATTCTTCCACTCAAAAAGATAAAACGGAAGAAACCAGCTCTAATTATCAAAACGTCTCATCTGAAACAAACCAATCTACCTCTTCATCTACTACTAAAGAACCGCTGCCACAAGTTAGCTTAGCTGATTTTATAGGCGGTTGGGGTATTCCTCAAAGTGATAACTTATTTTTTATAAATGCTGACGGAACACTCACTAGCATAACTCAATCGAATGTTCCTCTTCAAAATGTAAGTTTTTCTGTGGATGAGAATGGTAATCAAACAATGACGTTTCTTTTGAATAATATGCCCCGAACAGTAACGAAAAATAATGATGGTACTTTAACTGTTAATGGACAAATATACACTTATCTAGGTAATATTACGTTGGAACAATTAATTGAAAGAAATAATCAAACTCAACAAGTTTTTGAACAATCTGAACAGCAACCACCACAAAACTCTGATTCTAGTGAACAAATACAAAATTCTAAATCAGACCAACCTATATACGATACGGTACGAAGTGGTGAAGGTGGGCGACAGTTAGCCGAAAGAAATGGTTTAACCTTGGAAGAATTATTAGCGTTAAATCCAGGCATTGAAACTTCTGTTTTTTATCCTGGTCAGTCATTACGAATTAAATAGAAATTTAGGTATACTAATAGATAATAGTCTATAAAAGTAGAACTGGACCATCTACCATTTACTTGGGATACCAGTTGATGGCAATAGTTTTGACGAAGTGGAACTAGACCTTGTACCTACTGGCTCAGCAAAAATTGCGACATTTGATATAGCAGTTGGGCATTGATTAACAGCATGCATATAATTTGATAATATGGAATATACACAAAAATGTCTAAGGAGCCTAACATTCTTTCAAGAAAGAATGTTAGGCTCCTTTTATTCAGACAATTTCAGCCACTCCTTGCGATTGCAATAGGACATAGTTTTTACAAAGACAAAATGATAAAGCAAACCGTAAGCTAGCCCCAACATATTTAACAAAATTCTTAAGTAAAGACTTGTTTCTAGCCCAAATATCATAGAAGCTGCCATGATAGCACCAACACAATTAAAAATCGTTTTACTTTTATAAGATGTGCATAAGCCTAAACAAAGTCCTCCTAAAATACCAAGTAGGTTCGTTGGTATATAAAATAACAAGATAGCCGATACTAGAGAACCAATAACGACCCCTATTATTCGTTCTTTGGCTCGTTCAGACAATTTAAACGTATCATACCCAGAAAATAATGACGAACTAGCAAATGTTGCCCACATAAAGCGGTCAATCTGAAGGTGCGTTCCTATAAAAAGTAATAAGCTAATGCCTAAAGCGTAATAACCAAACCAAATATTTCTTTGATTAAAAAAACCATTTTCTGTAACCATCTGTATAAAAGTAATCTCTTGATCCAATTTTTTATGTTTCACATGATAAACAAAAGCTAAAAGTAGATAAGCAAACACTAATACAAAGAAAGTTTGTTCTAATTGCTGAAACGATTGATAGTGAACCGTGCCAACTAAATATAAGTAGGAGAACGTATACAAGCCAGGATTACCCATTTTAGGGTTTTTACCAGTTAAGAAAAACAATGCCAGCAAGCAGATAAAATGAAGGCCCAATTGTAAAAATGATACAGAAATCAGTGAAATTAATGGACTAACACCTAGAATTGTTAACACGATTCCTAAACTAAGCAAGGCCTGTTTTTCCCTGTAGCCATATGAGACGAAACGGATACTCAACAGCAAACAAAATAATACAATTGAAAAAGGCGCTACAGCTTTTCCAAAGAAAAAAGTAATCGTCGACACCCATAAAATCGCAAACGAAACTAATAAGATATCCCTTATTAACAAGGCGCGCCAAAAATATCTCCGCTGTTTTTTAGTATCCGCTTGATGAATTTTTTGTTTTAAAATAAATGGATCTAACTGCAATAATTGATAAAAAGTCACCTAAAATCATCTCCTAAAAATCGACTCTTCTCAATTCATTATTCCAACTTTTCCTTCTATGAAATCAGAAGAAAAGTAGTTGTGACGAACATTTTACTACAACTTTTTTTCTGAATCAATACATGCTTTATTTCTTAATTCAATACCTCTCACGATACGATTTGCTTACTTCATAAAAAATAAGCCTAGAAAAAATCAAAACGATTAATTCTAGACTCAAAATTAAATAACTGTTGAACAAAAGCTAGCGCTTTTTTACATAAACTTTTCCAACAGATCCATTTCTTTTTCTAATTCTTTTTCATCATACTTGTCATACTTACCAGCTTCGTGTGCAATTTTTTTAATCTCATGAATGGCTTTTTTTTCAACAATCCATTTCTTCATACTATGTTTTTTTGTATCCTCATCTAGCGAGGCCAACTCTTCTAAACTTGCATCCAATTTGTTCAAAACGTCGGCAATTTTTACTAATGCTTGCGCTTCTTTTTCTTCATAGTTTGACATAATAGACACCTCTTCTTAAGTATTTTTCTACTTTAAGTGTACGTCTCTGTCGTTTTATTTGCAACTAATAACTCAACTGCTTCTCAGTACGGAGGATAAGGGATTCGAACCCTTGCACGATGTTACTCGCCTAACGGTTTTCGAGACCGTCCCCTTCAGCCAAACTTGGGTAATCCTCCCTCTACATTCCATCTACAAATGAACATGTAATGAATCAAAAGATAAAAAGCCTAGACCCTTACACAACAAGGATTCTAGGCTCTATCTAAATAAATTATTTAGTTTCACGGTGTAAAGTAACTTTTCTTTCACGTGGGCAATATTTTTGTTTTTCTAAACGATCAGGATTGTTACGTTTATTTTTATTTGTTAAGTAGTTACGTTCTTTACAAGAAGTACACTCTAAAGTGATGTTTACGCGCATGTTTTCCCCTCCTACTAATAATTGATCTTTCCAAGAGATTTCTTAGACTTGAATATCATACCATTTTTTTTGTCATTTGACTACCCTTTTGGGTAAATTTGTAAAGTAGTTCTACTTTACAAATTTTATTTTTTGTACATTTCCATATACGCTTCTAAAACTTCTTTGGCAATCGTTTGATTTGGTTTGGAAGATTCATCATTTAAGTGTGGTAAAACAACGCTAATTGCAATTTCAGGATTTTCGTACGGCGCATAAGCCACCAAGTTACTATTAACCGTTGTATGGTTTACTCCATTAGCATCTGTTGCTTGCGTTTCGGCGGTCCCTGTTTTAGCAGCAATCGAAAACTTGTCTGATTTTAAACCACGTGCAGTTGTAAAAGGACTAGTTCCATTTACTACATTATAGAAACCTTGTTGAAGAATTCCTATCTGGTCTTCAGAAATATTCACCTTATTCAAAACTTTTGGTTCAATTTCTTTTAAAATTTTTCCTAAAGCTCCATTTTCATCATTGCCATAGATTCCTTCTACCACATGGGGTTGCACGCGGATACCATTATTTGCGACAGTGGAAACGTACTGTGCTAATTGTAAGGCGCTATAGGTATCATATTGCCCAAAAGATAGGTCAAGAAGATTACCGCCTTGTGGCGCAGAAGACGAATCCTTAAAGTCCTTGTTTTGAATTCCTGTTGTTTCTCCTGGTATATCAATTCCAGTTTTCGTTCCCATACCATATTCTGCAAAAGCTTTTCTTAATTCTTTAAAGACAGTGTCATCTCCTACTTCATAAGGGAAAATCATATTGGGATAATAATTCACACCCATCATTTTAAAGACTAATTTCATCATATAAGCATTCGAAGAATATTCTAACGCTTGCTCCGCAGTTAATTGCATGGTTGTTCCGCCAGAAGCATTCCACCAAGAAGCTTTTGGATTACTACCTGCTAGTAAAATAGCTTCATCTGTTAAAACGTCATTGCCTTTAATGACGCCTGTTTCATAACCAGCTGTTAAAGTACCTGCTTTCACAACTGATCCAGGAACTTCAGAATTCAAAATAGGTGCTAAAGGATTAGGTGTGACTTCTCCAGTTGCTAAATCATGATGAAATCCGGACATCGCTAAAATAGCACCTGTTTGAGGGTTCATAGCAACGACATATGCATTTTCTGAGTATGGTCCAATGGTTTTGACTATTTGTGAATAGTTTCGTTGTAAAATTTCATCAACTTTGTTTTGGAAATTTGAATCAATCGTTAATTTTAAGTTGGAGCCTTTTTCCCCTTTGGAAATTGGGGTTTGTGAAACAATCTTTCCGTTATTGTCTAAAACGACTTCTGATTTTGCTTTTTTACCTTGTAGTACGTCTTCATATTGTTTTTCTAAATAGCTAGTCCCGACACGGTCATTTCGTGCATAGCCTTTTTTCAAATATTCATCGACTTCTTCGGCTGGCAATCCTTGTTTTTCAGTTGAAACGGTGCCCAACAGGCTACGTAATGCGCCACTTTGAGAATAATCACGCGTCCAATCAGTCCCTGTTGAAACACCAGATATTTCCGCTGTGTGTTCACCAATTGTCGCAATTTCACCTTCTGTTACCCCTTCATTCTTGATGAAGACCGTGTTCATTTGTGACGCTGCATTCATTCGTTTAAAAATCGTTACTGCTTGTAAGGTTCGGTCATCAAACGCAATTTCTTCAGGGGTGACTTTTTCAACTGCTTTGGCATATAATGTGCCTTCGTCCGTAATTTTGTTGCCTTTTTCATCTTCTTTATCTTGATCGGTTAAACGGGCTTGGGCTGCTTTTAAATTTTCAGGATTCGCTAACCAATAATCTTTTTTGTCACGATCCGTTAAGTTTGGATCAACTGGAACGTTAATAAGTTCGTTAACTTTATTCGCAATCGGTAAAATATCTTTTCCTTCAATATTTTTTCCTCGTGTGTAAGTGATTGCTAAATTGGCTTTGTTAGAAACCAAGACTTTTCCTTGTGAATCATAAATTTGTCCTCGAGGGGATGGTGTCGTGATTTGTAGTGAAGAATTGGCAGTGATTTTTTTGTTAAACTCTTCTCCTTCTACAATCTGTAAATACCCTAAACGGACAATTAATGAAACAAATAAAGTGAATATCACAAAAAATAATAAGTTCAATCGAAAAGGAATATGTGGCTTTCTACCTCGTTGACTCTTTGCTGCGGCATCTGTTTTTTTTATTTTATCTATAAATGAGTTTTTCTTCATACCTCTAGTCCCTTCACTAAAAAGTTTCGCATTCTCATTGTAACAAAAAATAGTCAAAAAATCAGGATTATTCCCAGCTCTAAGGAAATATTTAATTATTTTGTTGTTGAAAAAAGTCAAAAGGACTTCTGAATTCAGAAGTCCTTTTGACTTTTTCCCTTTTTTTAACGGCTGTAATTGTGAACTTCAGCAGCCATGCTGTCAATGAAAATTGATAAATCTTCGACAGACGTTTCTTTGCTTCCATAACGACGGACGTTCACCGTTGCGTCTTCCATTTCTTTGTCCCCGACCACTAATTGATAAGGTACTTTTTGGGTTTGAGAGGCCCGAATTTTGTAGCCCATTTTTTCGTTACGATCATCGACTTCAACACGTAAGCCTTGTGCTTGTAAACGTTCTTTGATTTCATAAGCATACTCAGAATGCGCTTCTACAGAAACTGGGATAATAGTTGCTTGAATTGGTGCTAACCAAGTAGGGAAAGCGCCTTTGTAAACTTCTGTTAAGTAAGCCACAAATCGTTCCATTGTTGAGACAATACCACGGTGGATAACAACTGGGCGATGTGTATTTTCACCATCTTCGCCAACATAAGTTAAGTCAAAACGTTCTGGTAATAAGAAGTCTAATTGGATGGTTGATAATGTTTCTTCCATTCCTAAAGCTGTTTTTACTTGAACATCTAACTTCGGACCGTAAAAGGCAGCTTCGCCTTCTGCTTCAAAGTAATCTAATTCTAATTCATCCATGGCAGCTTTTAACATCGCTTGCGCTTTTTCCCACATCGCATCATCATCAAAATATTTGTCTGTATTATTTGGATCACGATAGCTTAAGCGGAAACGATAATCCGTAATGTTAAAGTCAGCGTAGACTGCCACCATTAACTCCAAAGTACGTTTAAATTCGTCTTTAATTTGGTCAGGACGAACAAAAGTATGGCCATCGTTTAAAGTCATTTCACGAACACGTTGTAACCCTGATAATGCGCCAGATTTTTCATAGCGGTGCATCATCCCTAATTCAGCGATTCGAATTGGCAATTCGCGGTAACTATGAATGTCATTTTTATAAACCATCATATGGTGTGGACAGTTCATTGGACGTAATACCAGCATTTCGCCATCGCCCATATCCATTGGTGGGAACATATCTTCATGGTAATGATCCCAGTGACCAGATGTTTTGTATAATTCCACATCTGCCATAATTGGTGTATACACATGTTGGTAACCTAAGCTAATTTCTTTGTCCACAATATAACGTTCAATTGTACGACGAATGGTTGCGCCTTTTGGTAACCAGAAAGGTAACCCTGAACCAACTTCTTGTGAAACCATAAATAAATCTAATTCTTTTCCTAATTTACGGTGGTCACGTTCTTTGGCTTCCTCGCGCATTTTGATAAATTCTTTTAAATCTTTTTTATCGAAAAAGGCAGTGCCATAAATCCGTTGCATCATGTGATTGTCAGAGTTTCCGCGCCAATAAGCACCAGCTACTGAAAGTAATTTAAAGACTTGAATCCGTCCTGTTGAAGGGACGTGAACACCACGACATAAATCGACAAAATCGCCTTGATCATAGATAGTGATGATTTCATCCTCTGGCAAATCTGTAATTAATTCAACTTTGTAAGGATCATCAGCAAATAATTCTAACGCTTCTGCACGTGAGATTTCTTTACGAACGATTGGGTTATTTTCCTTCACAATTTTCATCATTTCGGCTTCAATTGCAGGTAAATCTTCCGCTGTCACAGGGGATTCCCCATTATCTGTATCATAGTAGAACCCAGAATCAATCGCAGGACCTACGCCAAATTTAATGTTAGGGAAAAGACGACGTAAGGCATTAGCCATTAAATGAGCTGATGAATGACGTAAAATTCCTAAAGCATCTTCATGATCAGGTGTCACGATTTCAAGCGAACCATCTTCTACGATAGGACGATCTAAATCGATTAAAACACCATTGAATTTACCAGCTAAAGCTTTTTTGGCTAAACTGTTGCTAATACTTTTAGCAACATCAAATGTTGTAACCCCAGAATCAAACGGTTTAACAGCGCCATCTGGAAAAGTAATGTGAATAGACATAATAAAATTCTCTCCTTTTAATTTTTTTGATTTGAAGCGTTTCATTGTGTTCCTGTTTTTCACAATGAAACGAAACAGCCACCTGTTCCCCTTGTTAAAAAACAAAAAGTCCTAGTATTCTAACGAATACTAGGACGAAAATATCGTGGTTCCACCTAATTTTGAACACAAATAATCTGTGTTCCTCTAGCGTGTTAACGGTGCGACCGCCTTTGTTTCAACAAAGGTTTCGAAAGTGGTCATCCCTTGTGCCAATCTGGAAAATTTTCAGCCAAGATTTTCCTCTCTAATAGATCGCGGGCAAGTTCAGTTGTCTTTCTCATCAATCATTTATGCACTTATTTAACCACTTATTTTCAGAAAAAGCAAGTGATTCAACAGAAATTCTCTGAAAACTTATTTTTTCCATTCGCCGCCTTGTGCATAGCGGTCTTTTTTCAATTCATTGACAATCACATGGATATTCTCTTTTGGTGCACCAGCGTTTTTTGACACAGCTTCTGTAATATCTTTGACCATATTAGTTAACTGTTCTTCTGTGCGGCCTTCAATTAATTCTACATGTACAAATGGCATCTTCGTTCCCCCAATTTAAATTGCTTGTTCTGTTTGTATCATAGAGCGGGTTATGACGCTTGTCAATAAAAAATTGGAGACGTCAGTCGTTACGGTTGACGTCTCCAATTTTTATTTTTCAGATACATAGTTGGACCAAAGTGCGGTCTTGCCTAATATCTCTTTTTATACTTCTTCGCCGTAATCTACAGGTTTATCAAATTCACCTGGTGCATCATCATAGATATGTCCATAAATAATTACCGGCATTCCGTCATAGGATACATCAAAGATTTTTGAAACTTCTGTTCCTGGCGTATTGATACAGCCATTACTACCAGCATCGGTTTTAAAGGCTTCTTTATCGCCATACTTATCCAATTTATGGTCGGAGTCATGAATCCCGATTTGTGTGACAACGCCCCCTTGACTTAATAACGGCATCCAATATTTTACTGGCACACTGTATCGAGAACCATCAAGCATTTGACCTTCTAAATTCACATCGGTTGTCCGATATAAAATTGTATGGAATCCTGGTACTGTTGCAGTTCCTTTGTTATATCTGCCAGTAATGACATCTGTGGTGACTATTTTTTTGCCATCAATGAAACAATACATTTTTTGATCTTTCAAATCAATTTCAATGTAATTATTGGCAATTTTACTATTTTCTTTGGTATCACCAACCAACGGAGCAGTGATTGCATTCGTTTGTTCTTGGCTATTCAGCGCGTTTACTAGTAGTTCTTGCGTTTTGGCCCCATCAATCGACCAGCCATAACTTCCGTTGTTTTTAAAACGACGTGTCGTGCCATGAACATCTGTAAATAAAACTGGTTGATTAGCAGAACCATATGTTGTTTCTAATTGTGTCACCCAAGTAGTTAGTTTTTCTTTGTTGATTGTGCCATCATCATTCAGCACGTTTTGAATTTGTGTTTTATCAAAGGCTACTTTTTCACCATTAATATCAACTGTAATTGTTTTATTTAACTTGTTATTGAGCGTTGTCAATGTCGCCTTTAACGTTTGATCCTCTTTTGTAATTTCAGGGGCTTTATAAAAATCTTTGGCATTGTATTGATAGTTGCCTTTTCCCGCTTCAACATCCGCAATAATCTGCTGATTTAAGCGCTGTGTGTCCACTACTGTGCCTTGTTCTTCGGGAACAATTTCAAAAGTGCCATTGCCTCTACGGATACTCGCATTTTTGCTTGGTTTCCCCTCTGGAAAACTTAAAGTCGCTAATTTGGCTTCTAGTTCTTTTTTGAATGCCTCGTTTAACGGTAGCTTCACCTTGCTACTGTGTAAATGGTCTTTTAAAAATTTTTGATCCAATTGGTATTTTTTAGGAAGTTGAATTTTTTCTTCTTTTGTCCCCGTTTGAACCACAACTTCTTCGGTTTGATTAACTTGCGCTAATTTTTCTTCCGCTGCATTTACATTTAACCAGCCTACAGAAACTCCATTTACTTTTGTGGTTGGTAAAAAGTGACTTTGAAAATAAACATAGCTGCCCCCAGCAACCAGAGCTAGTCCAACCAAAGAAGTAATAATTACTTTCTTTTTATTATTTTTTCCTGATTTTTGACGACGTGTATTACGCATTTGCATTTCTTCTTTTTTCATTTGTTCATCCTTTATATCAATAATTTTAGGTTTATTTCTTAGAGACTAGGCAACAAACAACTGCGGTGATCTACAATCAAAAAAGGTTCCCTTTCTCTCGCAGATTAATTTTTTCAATTATACACTATTTTTACGTTGTTTTCAGCTTATTTTCCTTGTAAATCCTTTAATCTTAAAGAATTTGTATACTCTGTGACTTTTTTTGCTTCTTGTAAATGATACGTAAACTGGGCCATTTTAGCAAAATCCTGAGCGACGACGTCAAAAAAGGCTTGTGTCTTTATTAAGCTGTTCCAACAAGCTTCTTTACTAGAAAAATCCAGCAATGATGCTAATTGATCCATCGTGTCAGGAGTGACATAATTTTTCAGATACTTAAATTGTTTCCCAACAGAAATTGGCTCCGGTTCCTGCCAAGCCGCTTGCCAAGAAAGCAAGCGCAACAGTTCCTGCTGACAATATTCATAGAGATGTGTGACAGCGTAAAATAGTTCATTCCGACAAAGCCCCTTAACTACATACGTACTAACCCACCAAAATTCATTGCAACAATCGTTAAATTGCTGCTGATCCGGAACTGTTACTGTATAATTTTTATCAGATGCTACAGGTAAAGGCGGCAAATTTTCATCTTTGTCTAACAAGATAATTGCTAAAGAATCGCCTTCATGCCAATTATCTTTTTCTGCGAGAGGACACAATGTTAAATCGATACGTTGGCCATCTTCAAATAACATTAAAAATGTTTCCCGCGTCTTCGGTTCTGTGGGAAATAAGGTCATTTCCTTGGGACGTTGCATAATTAATGGTTGTCCAAATTTTGCTATCCACGTTGCTGTTTCAAAAAACTCAGCACATGGTTCTACAATATAAACAATGTCGAAATCTTGAAAACTATCTTTTGGCGCTTTCACATTCGTGCGAGAACCCACCATTCCCACAGCTCGAATGTGTTCTTCTTGTTTTGCTACATCCATAATAAGTTGAAACATTTCTTCTTCTGTACGCATGCATTCGCTCCCTCTCTTCAAAAGTTTCTATTAAAACATAGATTTTTTTATAAGTCTTTTGTTTTCTATCGCTTTTTCTATGGTACTTCGTATACACTAACATTACAAGGAGGGATGTTTCATGCATTGGTTAAAAATAACAAGTTTATCCATTGTCAGTTTTGGCTTTTGTATTCTTTTGATTTTAGGTCTACTTATTTTTACTGGCAAAAATACGCAACCCACCGATAAACCAGATGCTATTTTAATTTTAGGGGCCCGTGTTTTAGGGACGTCTAAAGAAACCGCACTGCCCAGCCGTGTTTTGCAAGCTCGGTTAGATGTGGCTATCCCCTATATTAAACAACACCCCGAGACACCCGTTATTGTTAGCGGAGGGCAAGGAGCAGATGAGCCGGCTACGGAAGCCGCGGTTATGAAACAATACTTGCTAAATAAAGGTGTTCCAGAAAAACAGATTCTCTTAGAAAATCGTGCCACACGCACCAAAGAAAATATTGTCAATTCACAAAAACTCCTTTCTTTTAAACGGCTAGTGATTGTTACTAGTGACTTTCACATGTACCGCTCGCAACTTTTAGCCAAGCGAGCAGGCATCTCAAATGTTTCAGGCATCACTGCGGCTTCTTCTTTTCCAAAAGATATCAAAAATTTTGGTCGAGAGCTGCTTTCTTTAGGCTATGCCTTACTCTTTGATTGGTAAAAGAGCGTCCTTCGCAAGACCATTTTGCGAAGGACGCTTTTATATTCTGTGGATTTGCTCACTTTTGTTCTCTTCTTCTTGTGTTTAAATTATAAAAATGATAACATATCTTTGTTAGCGCTTACAAATAATATTTATTTTATAGGAGGAGAAAGTTATGGGGCATCAATTGAGCACTCATTTTTTTAACAAGAAAACAGGGATTATTTCAACTTTTTTAAGTTTGATCCTTTTAGTCGGTGGGTTACTGTTTGCACTACCTGCATTTGAAGTACAAGCAGCATCAACTGTTACACCTAAAACAGTCATGTATGTAGAAGTAAACAACCACGATTTTAACAATGTGGGAAAATATACTTTAGCTGGAACCAATCAACCTGCTTTTGATATGGGGATTATTTTTGCAGCCAATATTAATTATGATACGGTCAATAAAAAACCTTACTTATATCTAAATGAACGGGTCCAACAAACTTTAAACGAAGCTGAAACACAAATTCGTCCAGTTCAAGCACGCGGCACTAAAGTCCTATTGTCTATTTTAGGCAACCATGAAGGCGCTGGCTTTGCTAACTTCCCAACTTACGAAAGTGCGGATGCCTTTGCAGCTCAATTAGAACAAGTCGTTAATACGTATCATTTAGATGGTATTGATTTTGATGATGAGTATGCTGAATACGGAAAAAATGGGACGCCTCAACCAAATAATTCTTCGTTCATTTGGTTACTTCAAGCCTTAAGAAATCGCTTAGGCAATGATAAATTAATTACTTTTTATAATATTGGACCAGCGGCTGCGAACTCTTCAGCTAATCCTCAAATGAGTTCTTTAATTGATTATGCTTGGAACCCTTATTATAGTACCTGGAATCCGCCACAAATTGCAGGTATGCCTGCTTCTCGTTTAGGTGCTTCTGCCGTTGAAGTTGGTGTCAATCAAAATCTAGCTGCGCAATATGCCAAACGTACAAAAGCGGAGCAATATGGTATTTATCTAATGTATAACCTCCCAGGAAAAGATTCATCTGCGTATATCTCGGCGGCGACACAAGAGCTTTATGGTCGAAAAACGAACTATTCACCAACTGTTCCAACACCTTAATTATTATCTCGTGTCTACAAGCGCCAACATGTAAAGAGTTAAAAGCCAGCTTACTACAAGCTGGCTTTTTGGTATCTTGAGCGAATAGTTTTACACAAAAAAAGACCCGCCCTTTGGGTAAGGACGGGAAAGGAGTTAAAAATGAAAAAGTGTTTTGTGTTGTTAAGGTTGTTTGTTGATATGCTTATATCTTACAAACTAAATGTGAAGATTTTGTGATCATTTCATTCTTATTTTGCTACTTTTATAGGAATTAAATAGATTGCCACGAGACTATCTTTAGTTGCCTTGTGCATCCGTTATTCTGACTGCTCCTTGTGGTGTTACTCTGAAAAAACCGACAGTCCCAGTCCCTCCATTTGCAACCATCTGTTTCGATTGGGCTCTAAAAAAGAAGTCATTTCCATTCATACCAAAAAATCCAAGGTTCGTATCATCATTTTCTGCATCAGTCAGTGTACTTCTGATACATGCCTCTGCTTTTTCTTGTGTATCGATGATTTTTGCCTCTTCATTTTGGTCTTGAATTTCCTCTTCAGAAGAACGATAGTAATACTCTTCCGCAGGATAATTTCCACTATCTTGAGTAATTAACAATCGCGGTTTCGTCTTATCCGATTGGTCGCCGTTAGGATTTTCAACACCAATTTTATATAATAATAACGCAGCACCAGTAGGCCCCCACCTAATACTTAAGCTTGTAATTGGTCGCGACTCATCAGTAGGTGAATCCTTCGTAATCATTCCTCCGGTATTTGTACTACCATCAGAATGAATGATCAAACTCTCTCCTTTACCATTTTTCCATGTTCCAACTAAAGTAGTAAAATCGCCAGCATTAATCGCTGTAGTATCTAAATCAGCTACAGTTAGCTGACTATTGTTTCCATCAGCTGTCGGCTCTTCATTTTTCACTGATTCGTTAGACTCGACACTGCTGCTCGCTTGTTCGTTTGTCTTATCAATTGTTTCACTCGTTTTTTCATTCGTCTCTTCAACTTTAGAGGATGCCTCCGTTGAAGCGGTTACTTTCTTTTCTTTTGGTTCCCGACAAGCAGTTAATGATAAAACCGCTAGCACGACAAAAAACGCTAGCATTCCCTTTTTCACGCCTATTCACCCCGTTCAATGATCTATCTTACTAGACTATTGTACTATTAATTCAACTGTTTAGACAAATATTTATGGAACAGACAAAAGTTGAACCTGTCATTGAATGCTTTGTGTCACATGGACCTATCAATCAACTTTCTTTTTTCTATGTATTATATGAAAAAAAGTGAGCCATCAGTCAAAATGACCGATGGCTCACTTTCTAAATCTTAAAACAAACGAACAAATGGATTATTCAGGTAAATCTACATTATGATGAACTTTTTGAACATCTTCTAAATCTTCTAAAACGTCTAACATTTTTTCAAAGTTCGCTAAATCGTCGCCTTCTAATGTTACTTCGTTTTGTGGAACCATTTCTAACTCAGTAACCGTGAATTCTTCAATGCCTTTTTCTTTTAACGCTTCTTGTGCATGGTGGAAATCTTCTGGTTCTGTGTAAACGATAATTTGACCGTCTTCTTCAACAACATCGCGAACATCAATGTCTTTTTCCATTAAGTATTCTAAAATTTCATCCGCATCGTCACCAGCAAAGCCAATGATACCTGTATTATCAAACATGTAGGAAACAGCACCGCTGACACCCATGTTTCCGCCGTTTTTACCAAATGCGGCCCGCACATCTGCTGCTGTTCGGTTCACGTTGTTTGTTAAAGCATCAACAATGACCATTGAACCATTTGGCCCAAATCCTTCATAGCGTAATTCAGAATATTGTTCATCTGCTGAACCTTTTGCTTTTTCAATAGCGCGATCAATAATATGTTTTGGTACATTGTATGTTTTGGCGCGTTCGATTACAAACCGTAATTTTTGGTTTGCATGAGGATCAGGGTCTCCTGACTTCGCTGCTACGTAAATTTCAATCCCGAATTTTGCATAAACACGGCTATTGTTTGCGTCTTTGGCAGCTTTTTTCTCTTTAATATTTGCCCATTTACGGCCCATATTCTCACTTCGCTTTCTCTGATTTGTTGTTAGTATCTTATCCCTTGTTTATTATACTGGGGAAACTGATTTTTGTTAAGTATTTTTTAGGTATCTGGCG
Source organism: Enterococcus sp. AZ119 (assembly GCF_050546175.1). Lineage (NCBI taxonomy): Bacteria > Bacillati > Bacillota > Bacilli > Lactobacillales > Enterococcaceae > Enterococcus > Enterococcus sp. AZ119. The sequence goes on from NZ_CP172951.1 coordinate 2,302,814, forward strand.
AAAATCGTAAGGGAAACCGACCAAAATTTTGTTCTTTTAAAGAAGAATCTCCCATCTGGTATAGTTGATTGGCGCGAATATCTAACGAAAGCATTGCGCGGTTTTCTTTAGATACTTTGGAAATTACCGGCAATTGAATCTGTGCTTTGGTTTCTTTTAGATAAGCTTGTCCCTTTGGCGTAAATCCTAGCACATGGAGATAACTGTTTTGCCAAACAGTTTCAACTTCTTCTTTGGTCATATTTAACAATATATAGGTTGCTAATCGTTGCAATCTTGTCCAAGTATAACGCTTCGTTTTCATACGTTCCATTAATTCGTGAAAAGAACCTGCTGCTTGGATTTGATCTTTTAGTCGATATTCAAGTCCTTCCGTCATTTGGTAAATGGATTGTAACTCTTCTAACGAGGATTGAACAATTTTATACTTTAGGAAGGGCCAGTAGTTTTCCCATGAAATCATTGTCTGTGTTTGTAAATGTTGTGCGGTTATAGAAGGAACCGTTGGCAGCACTTGCGTTATTTCTTGTTGAAAAACACTTTGCCTAATCGCCGTGGCGCTAGCAACTTTCCCAGAAATCGTTGCATCATGAAAGCCCGCTTGTTTTCTAGCAATTGGGTAGAGCGTCATCGGGGTTGGATACGTGGCATTTTCCTTTGCATAACTCATCCCCAAAATATGATTAGGCGAAGAAAAATCGAACCTGCTTTCAGGATATACTTGACGAAAAACAGCAGTCATTTTTTGTGGATAACTCAATTGTTTGTCTGTCAATGCGTGGAACGTTTGATCAATTAAGGATTGATTTTCTTGGACAAACTGGCCGAAAGCCGCATAATCAATTGCGCTTGTACTATCTGTTCCAAAACATAAGCTCTCACATTGCAACGCCTGCAATAACTTTATACCGCCTTTGGCAAAGTAATCCGCAGACTGTACCGACCAAGCTGTCGGCAATTCAATGACTAAATCCACACCATTTTGCAAAGCTTCTTCTGCTCTGGCCCACTTATCTAGTAAGGCTGGTTCTCCTCTTTGTAAAAAATTTCCACTCATTATAGCAATCACTACTTCAGCTCCGCTTTGTTGGCGAGCTTGTTGGGCATGATAGCGATGTCCATTATGAAAGGGATTATATTCCACGATAATGCCACAGGCTTTCACTCTAGCCACCTCCGTTATAAAAAAATGGACTTATCAGCAAAGAGACAAACGTTTTTAAGCGCTGTCCCAAGCTCATAAGCCAAATCTTATTAATCTCTTTGACAAACAAAGAACCAGCGTTCACTTGTTTCAGTTGGTGCTTCATCTGTAAAGTCTGCATAAACTTTGACATTCATGAAACCAGCACTTTCTAACATTCGTAAATAGTTATCTAACGAATAGGTTCGTTCTTGATGCAATTCATCATACCGAACAAAGTGCTCATCTGTTTCCTGTTCTTTCACAAAAAATGTTAAGAAATGTTCGATGCTGTGTTCTTTTTCACCAGCGTAACTATCCCATAGAAAAGCAAATTCTTCTGTTTGATAATGATAGCTATATTCTGGAAAAACTGAATCAATTTTGTAAGTAGAATGAACATCAAAAATGAACGTTCCTTCCTCTTCTAACGCTTGATAAACTTCATCGAACACTTGTTGTACTTCTTGGCGATTAGCCATATAGCACAGTGAATCAGAAAAACAAGTGATGGCTTGGTATTGTCCCACTTCAGATAAATCTAGCATATTTCCCTGAACAAATTGAACTGGCACTTCTTCTTCAAAGGCCCGTTCACTAGCAATCATCAACATTTCTTCTGATAAGTCTAAGGCCGTCACATCGTAACCACTTTTCGCGAAATCAACTGCTAAAGCGCCTGTACCACAAGCCATTTCAAGAATTTGTTGGGTTCCTTGTGGGAGATGACGATTGGAAAAATCCAACCATTTTTGGTATAGGCTTTCGTCCATCACTTCGTCATAGACGAAAGCAAACGTTTCATAGGCCATTTTAGTCGACCCAAGCGCTTAGATCAACCATTGGGGCATCTGACCATAATTTTTCTAAGTTGTAAAAGGCACGTTCTGAAGATTGGAATACATGGACAATAACATCGCCTAAATCGATTAAAATCCATTTTCCGCCTTCTTTACCTTCCACACGTTTGACTTCTACTTGATTTTTGGCTTCTTGTTCGTTAATTTCATCAACAATCGCATTGATTTGACGTTCACTATTGGCTTGGCAAATTAAAAAATAATCTGCTAATAATGAAATCTCTCTTACGTCTAATGCGACAATTTCTTCTGCTCGTTTTGAATCTGCTGCTTTGACAGCAATTTCTAAAATTTTCTGGCTATCTATGATAGTTCCCTCCTAGTAATTCTTTCTTCTTTTATTTTTGATTAACGACCCATTGATTGTAGGTCTCTAACGTTTTTGGATAAATTTTATGTTCTTGTTCAATCAAATGTAACAAGGTATGTTTCGTTTCATAAGCAACCGCTGCATCTAAGTCAACAAGGGCAATTTCACGGGCTTCTTTCACACCTGGAAAATCACGTCCTGGTTCAATGTAATCTGCGACATAAATAATTTTATCTAGCAAGCTCATCTTAGCAGCCCCAGTTGTATGCACACGAATTGCCTGCAAGATTTCTTCGTCATCAATGGCTAATTCCCGTTGAACAATATCCGCCCCAACTAAGCCATGCCAAATTTCATTGCCATAGTTTAATAAAGCCAAATCGAAACCATCTCGGCGAATAATCAACTCGAATTCATCGTTTGGACGTTCTTTGGCGTAATCATGCGTCAAAGCAGCAATACTTGCTTTGGCTTCATCGGCACCATATTTCGCTGCCAAGGCCACAGCTGTTTCCTCGACTCCTAACACATGGCGAAAGCGACGTTCACTCATTTGCATTTGAACTTTTTGCATTAATAATTCACGTTGTGCAGCATCATAATTTGTTATCCAGCTCATCTTGATACAGTCCCTTCTCTTGAATATAGTTTATCACATTCTCTGGAAGAAGATAGCGTGTTGAGCAACCACTTTTGACTTTTTGTCTAATCAAAGTGGAACTAATCGCCATCTGCGGAACATCGACCCAAATAATTGGATAGGTAGATTCCGTTGGATAATTAGGACGCCGAATGCCGACAAATTGAACTAAATGGAGTAAGTCATCAATCCGATGCCATTTGGGCAAGTATTCCACCATATCTCCACCAATTATAAAATAATAATCAGTATCTGGATTGGCTTCTTTTAAAGCTTTCATCGTATCATACGTGTAACTTTTGCCTTTGCGAATTAACTCAATTGGCTCAATATCTAAGCAGGGATTATCAGCCACTGCTAGTTCTAACATCGCTAACCGATGTTCACTGCTAATTGTTTTCTTTTCGTCTACATGTGGTGGTAAGTACGTAGGCATTAAGTAAACTTTGTCCAAACCTAGTTGATTTTGAACTTGATCGGCCATGACAAGATGTGCTAAATGAACGGGATTAAAATTACCACCTAACAAGCCGACTTGCTTTCTTGTTTGAAAACGTAACGGTTCCTCTTGCAAGAGAACGTCCGCTCCTTGACGCGCTTGTCTTTTTTCTCCCATTGTTCATCCCTCCAATATTAAATCTCTTTGACTGCTGCTGAAATTTTTTGATATTTTTCTTTACTTGATGGCTTGAATAAGACCAACACGCGACCAATGATTTGTACCACATCGCAATGAATGGCTGCTGTTAGTTCTTCTGCAACCTCTTCTGCTACTTCATCTGTATTTTGTAATAACGTAATTTTAATCAGTTCACGTTTTTCCAACGCTTCATCAATTTGTGTAATCATTGCGTCATTCAAACCACCTTTGCCTACTTGAAAAATAGGTTGTAAATGGTGTGCCTGACTACGTAAATAACGTTTTTGTTTTCCTCTAAGTTTCAAATTGTTTGCCTTCTCTCTAAAATTTAAATTAATGCTTTTCTACGTAAAACATCGACACCTTTAGGCGCCCAACCAGCGACTACACCAGGTTCTGTGACAGTAATCCAACCTAGACCAGCAAACACAATATCCGTTTTTTCTTTCACGGAAAATTCAAAGCGCACTAATTCAGGAAACTCAGCGACTTCATCGGCACGTGGAGGCTGCAATAAGCCACCAACATGTTTTTCATAAAAAGCATCGGCGGTTGCTGTTTTTGTTCGGTGTAAATTTAAGTCATTGGAAACGTAGGCAATGAAGGAACTTTTAGCACCTTGGACATAATCAAAGCGAGCCAAGCCACCTAAAAACAAGGTTTGTTCAGCATTTAATTGGTAAACTTTTGGTTTGATTTCTTTTTGCGGTGCAATAATTTTCAAGTCTTTTTTACCTAGGTAATGTGCCATTTGATGACGGTGAATAATTCCGGGCGTATCGATTAAGAAGTGGCCATCGTCTAATGGAATTTCAATTTTATCTAGCGTTGTTCCAGGAAATTGTGATGTCGTAATCACATCTTGAACACCCACTGTTTGTTGAATGATTTGATTGATTAATGTTGATTTTCCAACATTGGTCACACCTACGACATAAACGTCTCGGCCTTCACGATATTTTTCGATTGTATCTAATAACTCTTGCATTTCTTGTGGTTTCTTGCCACTTGTTAGTAAAACATCAACAGGGCGTAATCCTGCTTCATGGGCCCGTTCTCTCATCCATTGAACCATTTTAGGTTTTTTTAATGATTTAGGCAAAATATCCACTTTATTGCCAACTAACAACACAGGATTATCTCCGATAAAACGATGTAGTCCTGGAATAAGAGAGCCATTAAAGTCAAAAATATCCACTACGTTCACAATCAGTGCATCTTCTGTTCCTAAACCATTCAATAAACGTAAAAAGTCATCATCTGTTAATTGGACATCTTGAATGTCATTATAATGTCTTAAGCGAAAACAACGTTGGCAATAAACTTCCCCTGTTTCCATTCCTTTTTCGAAAGCTGTTTTTGGTGTATAGCCTAATTCATGAGGATTTTCCGTTTGGATAATCGCACCACAGCCAATACAATGAATTGCCTCTGTCATTCTAATCCGCCTCTCCATGTCATTTCTGGATGTTTTTTTGATAAGTATTTCATAATTTTCCGTTCAAAGAACCGATTGATTCTAGTATTCCAGCCATCTGTATCGACAATCGGTTGAACTAAAACATTGCGTATACCCGCTGCGTTAGCTCCCCGAATATCTGTCATAATCTGATCGCCGACCATTAACATTTCAGATGGCTTCAAGCCTAATTTTTTTTCTGCTAATTTGAAGCCACGTGCGGTTGGTTTCAAGGCACGTGCTACATAATCTAAGTCAAACTTTTCAACAACGCGTTTAATCCGGCTGTCTTTGTTGTTTGAAACAACGAGGACAGTAATTCCTGCATTTTTCATTTCTAATAACCAAGTTTTTAATTCTTCTGTTCCATCGGGATTATTCCAAGCAATTAACGTATTATCTAAGTCAGTTAGTACTGCCTTAATCCCCAGTTTTTTTAATTGTGCGGGGGTAATTTTATAAATCGCATCAATCATCCATGTCGGTTTATATTTTGAAAACATCGTGACTCCTCTCACTGACACTATGTAGTTTCTTCGATTTTAAGAGACTGAAACATAACTAAACAATTATGCTTCAGTCTCTACCTATTGTATTATACTGCATTTTACTGAAAATTTCTATAAAGGACGGTCGTTCCTTGTAAAAGAACAAGTAAAATAAAAGAAAAAATAAAAAAAGCCACCCATCAACCCCTGAAAAGTTCGTTGATGAGTAGTAACTTCTAATATTTGCGAAAACGTTGGTATCTTTTTTCTAGTAACGTTTCCGTATCTAATTTAGCTAATTCAGTTAATTTTGAAATAAACGCTTTTTGTAACATGCGATTAATTTTTGCTTGTTCCAGAGGCTGACCGTTCATAACTTCCGGAATTACTTTATCTACAATAGCTAATTCCTTCAGCTCTGTCGCTGTGATTTTCATCAATTCTGCTGCTTCTTTCGCTCGACTGCCGTCTTTCCACAAAATAGAGGCGAAACCTTCTGGCGAAAGAACCGCATAAATCGTGTGTTCCAACATCCAAACTTCATCTGCGACTGCTAAAGCTAAAGCACCGCCACTACCGCCCTCACCAATGATGACTGAAATGATTGGCACTTTCAAATCAGACATTTCTAACAAGTTTTGCGCAATGGCTTCCCCTTCTCCCCGCTCTTCGGCACCAATTCCACAATAGGCACCAGCAGTGTTCACAAAGGTAATGACTGGTCGATTAAATTTTTCCGCTTGTTTCATTAAACGTAACGCTTTGCGATACCCTTCAGGATTAGGTGAACCAAAATTACGTTCAATATTTTCTGGTAGATTTCGACCTTTTTGGATACCTACCACTGTAACTGGTTTCCCTTGCAAAGTAGCAACACCACCGACTACAGCTAAATCATCGGCAAAGTAACGATCCCCATGAAATTCTAAAAAGTCCTCAAAAATTGCTTCTATATATTCTAAAGTTGTCAAACGATCTTGGGCTCTTGCCAAGGTAACAACATCATTGGCTGTTTTCTTTTCCATGTTAACGCCACCCTTCCAAAGAATGTAAACGTAACAAGTCGCTCAATCGTTGACGCAAAAGATTTCTTGGCACAATCTGATCTACAAAACCATGTTCTAAAAGAAACTCGGCCTTTTGAAAATCATCTGGCAACTCTTGACGAATCGTTTGTTCAATTACACGGCGGCCAGCAAAACCGATTAAACTCTGAGGCTCTGCCAAAATAATATCGCCATCCATCGCAAAACTTGCGGTAACACCGCCAGTCGTTGGATCAGTCAATACCGTAAGATACAGCAAGCCTGCTTTGTTATGCCGTTGCAAAGCGGCCGAAATTTTCGCCATTTGCATCAATGAAAAAATTCCTTCTTGCATACGGGCACCACCAGATGCAGTGAAAATCACTACTGGTAAATGCTTTTCTGTCGCCCGCTCAAACAAGCGTGTGATTTTTTCACCAACAATCGTTCCCATACTGCCCATGATAAAATTAGCGTCCATGATTCCAATTGCAACAGCTTGTCCTTCAATTGTTGCTTCTCCCGTTAAGACAGCTTCATCTAGCCCAGTTTTTTCTTGCATTTTTTCAATTTTTTCAAGATAACCAGGAAAATTTAGTGGATCTTTTGTCACTAATTCACTGTCCCAATTGTGGAAACTTTTTTCATCAACGGTTATCGCTAATCGTTCCCATGCACCAATCCGAAAACTATAGCCACAATGCGGACAGATTTTTTCTGCACCCATTTCTTTTGTATACAGTGTTCGCTTACAAGAAGGGCATTTTGCCCACATATTATCTGGAACAGAAGGCTTCTTTGATGCATCATTTGCATCAGCACGATTTGGATTAATGCGAATGTAATTTTTCTTTTTAAATAATGCCATTTGCTTACTCCTCGTATTTTAGCGGCAAGAGCACAGCTCTTGCGGCGTTCTTTCTTTAATGATTGCTTTCTGGCTCCCAATTTGGTAGAAATGTTTCTTGTAAAAAGCTTGTGTCATAGTCACCTGTCAAAACATTGTCATGTGTAATTAAATCTAATTGGAATTCGGCATTCGTAATAATACCTTCTGTTACAATTTCATTTAAAGCCCTTTGCATTTTCATCAAGGCATCAAAACGATTTTCACCATGTACGATGACTTTTGCAATCATTGAATCATAATAAGGCGGAATTGAATACCCTGAATACATAGCGCTGTCTACACGCAAGCCCATTCCACCACTAGGCAACAAGAGATTTTGAATTTTACCTGGTGAAGGAGCAAAATTAAAGGCAGGATTTTCAGCGTTAATTCGGCACTCAATCGCATGCCCAGTCATGGTAACATCCTCTTGGGTATAGCCTAAAGGTTCACCTGAAGCAATTTCTAATTGTGCTTTGACTAAATCAATCCCTGTTACCATTTCCGTAACTGGATGTTCGACTTGGATGCGGGTATTCATTTCCATGAAATAAAAGTCGCCAGCTGGATCCATCAAAAATTCAATGGTTCCGGCATTTTCATAATGCACAGCTTGTGCCGCTCGAACGGCCGTTTCGCCTAACATCTGACGCTTTTCTTCAGAAATAGCAATCGATGGTGATTCTTCTAACACTTTTTGATTATTTCTTTGTAGTGAGCAATCACGTTCTCCTAAGTGAATCACATGCCCATATTGATCACCTAAAATTTGCACTTCGATATGACGTGCTGGATAAATAATTTTTTCTAAATACATATCATCATTACCAAATGCGGCTTTGGCTTCTTGCTGCGCTGAAGTAAAGTGTTTCGGTAACTCTTCTTTTGAAAGAACTTTTCGGATTCCTTTTCCGCCACCACCAGCAGCTGCCTTTAACATCACTGGGTAACCAATTTCTTCAGCAATCGTCAACGCTTCTTCGACAGAATCAATGACGCCATCACTCCCAGGAATAACAGGTACCTTGGCTTTTTGCATCAGTTGACGTGCGTTTATTTTATTGCCCATTGCATCAATCGTTTCTGCTTTAGGACCGATAAAAGTAATGTTACATTCTTCGCACATTGAAGCAAATTGACTATTTTCAGATAAGAAACCAAACCCTGGATGAATCGCTTCAGCATTGGTAACAATCGCTGCACTTAAAACAGCTTGAACATTTAAATAAGAATCAGTTGCTTTCGCCGGTCCAATACAAATGGCTTCATCTGCTAACTGTGTGTGTAACGCTTCTTGATCCGCTTCAGAGTAAACAGCAACTGTTTGAATGCCTAATTCGCGACAGGCACGAATAATACGAACAGCGATTTCTCCGCGGTTTGCGATTAATACTTTCGAAAACATTTTTCACCTATCCAATCATAAAGGTTAATTCAGCCTCGGCAACTTTTTTTCCATTAACTTTTGCCACACCTTTACCCATTCCAGCAGAAGCGCGGACTTTTAAAAGTTCAACCTCTAAAATTAATGTGTCGCCTGGTGTTACCTTTTGTCTAAATTTTGCTTTATCTAATCCACCAAAGTATGCCGTTTTCCCTTTGAATTCAGGCATTGAAAGTAATGCCACGGCGCCTGCTTGAGCCAATGATTCAATAATTAAAACTCCTGGCAAAACAGGATTCCCAGGAAAATGACCTTGAAAAACTTGCTCATTAACCGTTACATTCTTTTTCGCTACAACGCGTTCCCCGGGAATGACTTCTTCAACACTATCTAATAATAAAAAGGGATAGCGATGTGGTAAAATTTCTTGAATTTCTGTAATTGTTAATTTCATGTTTTATTCTCCTTTAGCAACTCGGAATAGCGGCTGACCAAATTCAACCACATCTTCATTGTTGACTAATATTTCAGTAATCACACCGTCAACTGTCGCCGTAATTTCATTCATTAATTTCATCGCTTCAACGATACACACAACGTCACCCGTTTTAACAGTGTCTCCTACTTTGACAAAGTTCTCTTTATCTGGTGCTGGTTGTAAATAAACGATTCCTACAATAGGTGACGTAATTTCTTCTGTCTTTTCATTGGTTGTCGGTGTATTAGTTGGCGTTTCTTCAACGACAGAAACTGTTTCAACAGGCACTGACACACCACTAGCGGCTACTGGTGTTTCTTGTGGTTGCGCCACTGGTTCTACGGCACTTCGCCCAGAAACTGTATTTTTATTCATATATAATTCAAACGAGCCTTCTCGTAAATCAAATTCGGTTAAAGTTGATTGATCAAATTGTGTTAATAGTGCTTTTACTTCTTCTAACTGCATGTTAATCCTCCCAGCGTTTTAAGCAAATAACTGCATTGTGGCCACCAAAGCCTAGTGAGTTACTTAAAGCATAATCAAATTTATGCTCTTTGCTTTCGTTTAAAACAACGTTCACCGTAATTGCTTCATCTTGATTTTCCACATTAATGGTTGGCGGAATAAATTGATGTTGTAAAGCATTTAGGGTAGCAATTCCTTCAATTCCACCAGCGGCGCCTAAGAGATGTCCCGTCATACTCTTCGTACTACTTACATACGCCGTTTTTGCGGCATCACCTAAAGCCAATTCAATTGCTTTAGATTCTGCACTGTCATTGGCTTGTGTGCTTGTTCCATGAGCGTTAATATAGCCAATTTTTTCTGGAGAAATCCCCGCTTCTTCCATTGCTAGTACCATGGCTTTCGCTGCGCCGCTCCCATCTGGTGTTGGTGATGTCATATGATAGGCATCGCAATTAGCACCATAGCCAACCACTTCACCTAAAATAGTTGCGCCTCGTTCTAGAGCATGATCTAATGATTCTAAAATAAAGACACCCGCTCCTTCTCCCATCACAAATCCACTACGTTCTTTATCAAAGGGAATTGAGGCTTTTTCTGGATCAGTCGCCTTTGTTAAAGCGGTCAAGGAAGCAAATCCTGAAATACCGATTTCTGTAATAGGCGCTTCTGCTCCACCAGCAATAATGACATCGGAGTAGCCATGTTTGATATTGCGGAACGCTTCCCCAATTGAATGAGTTGCACTAGCACAAGCTGTCACTGTTGAAGTACAAATTCCTTTGGCACCAACACGTAAAGCAATATTTCCCGCCACCATGTTTCCAATCGCCATTGGAATAAATAACGGTGCCACACGTTCAGGTCCTTTGTCGTGCATCCGAATTACTTGATTTTGAATTGTTTCCAAACCACCAATCCCGGAACCCACCATGACGCCAAACCGATCCACATCTAGTTGACTGGTATCCAAGCCACTCATAGCCATTGCTTCTAAGGTCGCATAAATGCCAAATAACGAAAACTTATCCATGCGTTTGCCATCTTTTTTAACAAAATATTTTTCCATTGGAAAGTCTTTCACTTCAGCTGCTAAGGTGACACCTGTTTCACTAACATCAAATTTACTAATCGGTCCGATACCATTTTTCCCTGTTTTCAAACTTTCTAAAAAAGTCTCAGGTTCATTGCCAATCGGCGAGGTGACACCGTAACCGGTAATAACTACTCGATTCATCCTTTTGACTCCTTTCGTTTATCCGTGCATGACTAAGCCGCCATCAACATTCACGACTTGCCCAGTAATATAGGGACTTTTAGCTAAGAAAATCGCTGTAGCTGCGACATCTTCGACTTGCCCAAACGTTTGTAAGGGAATTTGTGCATTCATTTGTGTTTTAACTTTTTCTGATAAAACATCCGTCATTTCTGTTTGGATAAACCCTGGTGCAATCGCATTGCAGGTAATACCGCGCGGCGCAACTTCTCGTGCCACCGATTTAGTAAAACCAACGACACCGGCTTTACTCGCAGCGTAGTTTGCTTGACCAACATTTCCCATTAAACCAGAAACGCTAGCCATATTAATAATCCGACCACTTCGTTGTTTCATCATACGTTTAACCGCTTGTTGGGTCATGTTAAAAGTTCCTACCAAGTTAATATCTAAACAGGCATTAAAATCCTCTTTTGTCATTCGTAATAATAATTTATCATTCGTAATCCCAGCGTTATTCACCAGAATATCAATCGAGCCTAATTGGTCAACGGTTGCTTGAATCATCTCACCTGCTGCATCAAAATCGGAAATATCTCCAGAAAGGCCAATACATTTTACCCCAAAGGCTTCAATTTCTTGTCGTTGTTCTGGCGTAATCTCACTCCGACCGTTTAAAACAATATTGGCGCCCTCTTTCGCAAAAGCCAACGCAACTGCTTTGCCAATCCCACGAGTGCTTCCAGTAATAAATACGTTTTTCCCTGTTAATTCCATTTTTTACCTCCCAGTAAGTGCTGTTAACGTTTCTGTTAATGTTGCAACATCTTCCACACGGTGCATTTCAATTGTTTTGTCAATTTTTTTAACAAAACCAGTTAATGTTTTCCCTGGACCAACTTCAATCATCGTTCCTACGTTCATAGCCTTCATCGTTTCGATACTGTCTTCAAAACGTACCGCAGACATGACTTGCTTTTCCAATAACGCTTGAATTGCCTCTTGGGGCATAATTTCGGCAGTCGTATTACTAATGACAGGAATTTGCATCGTTTGAAAGTTCAATTTTGCTAAATCCTGAGCCAATTTTTTTGATGCTGGTTGTAACAGCGCCGTATGGAAAGGGCCACTCACATTTAACGGAATCATTCGTTTCACACCAGCTTCTTTGAGAAGTGTCATCGCTTGATCAACAGCAGCAACCTCACCACCAATCACGATTTGTTGTGGTGTATTATAATTTGCTGGAGCCACAATTCCGAAAGCACTGGCTTCTTGGCAGGCTTTCTCAATTACTTCACGCTCAGCATTCATAACAGCAACCATTTTGCCAGTTCCTTGTGGTGCTGCTTCTGTCATGTACTGACCGCGCTTTTGGACCAAGGCCACTGCTTCTGAAAAGCGCAAAGCCCCGCTGGCAACCAAAGCACTGTATTCCCCTAAGCTTAAACCCGCTACGACATCAGGCGTTAGTCCTTTTTGTTGCAAAAGACGGTAAAATGCGACACTGACTGTTAAAATAGCAGGTTGCGTATATTCTGTTTCATTTAAACGTTCATTTTCAGTAAAACAAAGTTCTGCCATCTCATAACCTAAGATATGACTTGCTTCATCGAAAGTTTCCCGAACAATCGCTTCTTGGTGATATAATTCTTCACCCATCCCTTGATACTGGGCTCCTTGTCCACTAAATAAAATCGCTGTTTTCATACGACACCTCATTTTTTGTTAAAATTATTCACTTAGCCCCAACGCTGATTCATCTTATGTACAATCGCTTTGCATTCAGACATGAGTGAATCAATGATTTCTTGGGCTGTTTCTTCTTTTTTTATTAACCCGGCAATTTGTCCCGCCATGACGGAACCGTAATCCATATCCCCGTCAACGACAGCTTTGCGCAAAGCGCCCCGACCAATTTTTTCAAACATTTCTAAATCAGGCACTTCTTTTTGGAGTTCTTGCTTTTCTAATTGATTATATTGAGCGGTTAATTTATTTTTTAAAGTACGCACTGGATGGCCAAAATGTTGGCAGGTAATTACTGCATCTAAATCACGTGCCTTTAAAACTTTCTGTTTATAATCTGGATGAACGTTGCATTCTTTGGCAATTAAAAAACGTGTGCCTAACTGGACTGCTTCAGCACCTAACATAAAGGCCGCAGCCATACCACGACCATCACCAATCCCACCTGCTGCAATCACAGGAATTGACACAGCGTCAACGATTTGCGGTAAGCCACTCATAGTGGTTAACTTGCCAATATGTCCACCAGCTTCCATTCCTTCAAAAATGACAGCATCGGCACCAATTTTTTCCATTCTTTTTGCTAAAGCAACTGAAGGAACTACTGGGATTACTTTAATGTTATGTTCTTTAAAACGAGCCATGTATTTGGCTGGATTGCCTGCACCTGTCGTTACGACAGGAACCTGTTCTTCACAAACCAAATCGACAATTTCATCGGCAAAAGGTGAAAGTAACATGATATTGACACCAAAGGGTTGCTCCGTTAATTCTTTAACTTTTTTAATTTCTTTTTTTACGACTTCTTTTGGGGCATTGCCGCCAGCAATAATCCCTAATCCACCAGCGTTTGACACGGCACTTGCTAATGAAGCATCGGCTACCCAAGCCATACCGCCTTGAAAAATGGGATAATTGATTCCAAGCAACTCACATAACTGTTGATTCATTGATTTTATACGTCCTTTAGTTCTAAGATAAGTACACTTCATTCAAGTAAAAAAGGATTTTTCCGGCTTATTTACTTGTTTTTTTAGGGACTGGGTCATTTAGCAATTAAATGTCCCAGCCCCCTATTTTCATGTATTAGTTTGCTTGTTGTTTTTCTACATATGTTACTAAATCTTGAACGGTTTGGATGCCATCTTCTGTTTCGATTTTCACATCAAATTCATCTTCGATTTCGTTAATGATTTGGAATAAATCTAAGCTATCCGCATCTAATTCTTCTTGAATGTTTGTAGTTAATTGTACCTCTTCAGCATCTTTTCCTAATTCTTCTACGATAATTGCTTGAATTTTTTCAAATACCATGTGTATATTCCTCCAAAATAGTCATTTTCTTCATTTATATGTGAACAGTTTTTTACAGCGTTAGGAGCAGTGAGCCCCATGTTAAGCCGCCGCCAAATCCTGTTAGCACCACGCGTTGTTGGGAACCTAAAATTAAGGTCCCATTTTCAACTGCTTCATCCAACAAAATAGGAATACTAGCAGCTGAGGTATTGCCATATTTATCCATATTCGTTAAAAACTTCTCGCGGGAAATCTTCGTCTTACGTGCAATTTTATCGATAATGCGCACATTTGCTTGATGTAATAGAAGATAATCCACGGTTTCGTCCGTCACGAGTGATAAAATATTTTGTGAAACATCTTTAATCGCAAAATCAAAAATACTACGTCCTTCCATCTGTAGCGTCTTACTAGCCTGCTCATGCCCCTGATAAAAAGGACTTTCGTTGATCGTGTAGCCTGACGTTAAAGCCGCCCACCGTTGTCCATCTGCTTGTAATTTTTCATTTAGAAAATGCGGTGTCTCAGCCGCTTCAATCAAGACGCCAGCAGCCCCATCACCGAAAAGCACCGCTGTGGAGCGATCGGTCCAATCCAACATTTTGGAAAATGTTTCGCCACCAATTACTAGACCTGTTTGATAACGACCACTTAAGACTAGTTTTTCTGCCATGCTTAAGGCATAGACAAAACCAGAACACGCTGCACTGATGTCAAAAGCAAAGGCCTCAGTGGCGCCAATTGCGCCTTGCACTTGGCAAGCAACAGAAGGCATATTGAAATCTGGTGTCACTGTTGCAACTAAAATAAAGTCAATCTCACTTGCTTGCTTTCCAGATTTTTCCAATAACTGTTTTGCGACCTGATGACATAAATCAGACGTATTTTCTTGCGTAACGATGCGACGTTCACTAATGCCTGTTCGCGAATGTATCCATTCATCAGAGGTATCCATCATTTCACTCAGTTGGTGATTCGTGACACAATTCTCTGGAACATAACGGCTTGTACAACTAATTCGTGCATAATTCTTCATGGGGATCCTCACTTTTTATTTGTATTCTTGCAAGAAATCATGAAGATTTTTTAGTGCTCTTAACAGCGCTTGTTCTTCTTCTTGCTCCATGCCTTTCAAAATGTTTTTAACCATTTCACGATGAAAATGCTGATGGACTCTAAAAAGTAATTTTCCTTTTTTAGTTAAGCCAAGCTTTACTACACGTCGATCATCTTCACTACGCAAACGTTCAACATAGCCTTTTTTAACTAAGTTGTTAATCGCTACAGTAAGTGTTCCGACAGTAATTGAAAGTTCCTTGGCTACTTCTGAAGACGTTTTTTTCTTGTACATACCAATTGCTTCGATTGTGTGCATCTCCGTAATGGATAAATCATTAAATTGTGATTTTTTCAATTCAGATTCTTCAATCGTTAAGATGTCATTAAAGACACTGACTAAGTAATCGTTGACTGTTTCTAAATTAGGTTCCATTCTGTGCACCATCCATATACTTTGATTATCAAAACATTTGATGTTCAAACTATATCGTAAATAAGCAAAGAATGCAAGAGAATTTTCTATATTTTTAATGAAATATTCTTCAAATATTTCAAAAAAGGCGCATTTTCAAGGGACGAGGCTTTTAAAAAAAGGATCAATTACTTTGATACCCAAACTATTTTCACAGAAAAAGGAAAGAAGTGCAACTAAAAAGCATCACTGGCACTCCCCTGATTGAGAAGTGCCAGTGATTTTTGTTATATAATTCTTAAACTCCCACTAAGCTATTGCTACAACTTGACTGGATAATACGAGAAGAGAGTGAACCAGAAGCTTTGGTGCTTCTACTCCACTCCCTTATTAAAATGTAGGACGATTAATTATTGAATTAAGTCGTAAATTTCCATTGCTACAATATCGATGTTATCGAATTGATAGCTTTGGTGCGTATCAGATTCTGTTAATTCAAATGTTTCTGTTGATTTATCAAAACTTACAATACATTTCTCTACGCCTTCACGTTCAAAGCGGCGTACTTGTACTTCATTATCTGCTGCTTCGATCATTGCTTCCAGTCTCTTAATAATCGCCACAAGTTGTGAATGTTTCATCAGTGGGCCTCCTTTTGCAAACTAGTTCTGTACCATTGTAACAAAACATTGCCTAACTTGCATGATTTTTCGTCATTTTTTTTGATTTTTTTGTTGTTCTTTAATTTTTATTCGTTGGTTGCTTGCCATCTGTCCACCAAAGCTTAATTAAGGCTTGTGTGCCATCATTTTCAAACCCTTTATCTGCAAGGCTTTCATATAATTCTGTCGCTTTTTGCGTCGCTGGCAATGGAAGGTCAAGTTTTTTTGCTTCATCTAACGCAATCTTTAAATCTTTGATAAAATGTTTAACAAAAAAGCCTGGCGTATAATCTTCTTTTAAAATACGCGGACCATAATTACTTAATGACCAGTTTGCAGCACTACCACCACCGACTGTTTCCAGAACTTTTTCTAAAGTTAATCCTGTCGCATTTGCGTAAACGAGCATTTCAGTCAACCCGGTCATTGTGCCTGCAATCATTAACTGATTCGCCATCTTAGTGTGTTGCCCTTTTCCAGCTGAGCCGTGTAGCATAAACGTTTTACCAAATGTTTTAAAAATTGGTAAGACGGTCTCATAACTTTCTTGATCGCCACCAACCATAATTGTTAAAGTACCATTTTTAGCACCTAAGTCACCACCAGAAACTGGCGCATCCAACGCATGAGCACCCACTTCTGCTGCTTTTTTGGCAATCTTTTCAGCCAAGGTCGGCGTACTTGTGGTTAAATCTACTACTATTTTACCTGTAAGATCTGCTTGAAAAATCCCTGTTTCATTAAAATACACGCCTTCAACATCTGAAGGAAAGCCAACCATTGTAAAAATGATATCACTCGCTTCCGCAATTGCTTTTGGCGTATCATACCAAACTGCTCCTTCAGCAACTAAATCATCTGTTTTACTTTTTGTTCGATTGTAAACATTGACAGATAAATTGTTTTTCATCATGTTACGAATAATTGATTTTCCCATGACACCTGTTCCAATAAAGCCGATTTTAGACATAGTAGCTTCCTCCGTTCTTAAAATAAAAAACTTTCCTCCTTCAGTATAAACGAAGGAGGAAAGTTTTGCAGTTTATTTTCTTAAAGATGTAAATTTTACTTTAATTTTTTTAATTGAGTCCGCATTTTCTTTTTCCATTTGAAGTTGATCAAAGTAAATCAATGTGTCTTGATAAAATTCAATCATTTTGTTGCCAAAGTTTGTAGAAGAAATTTCAAATAATTTTTCATCTAAAATAGTTTGGTCCATTTTAATATTTGCTTGTATATAGTCAATCAATGTTGGGGCAAAATCACTGTCTGTCTTAAAAGTTTTGCCTAAGCTTTCATGATCAAATAAATTATTTAAATAGGCGTTCCCTTCTGCAACACATTGAACGCCAGCAGCCATCGCTTCTGTATAAGTTAAGCCTTGTGTTTCCGACGTTGAGGCGCTGACAAAATAGTCAGCAGCTTTATAATAAATGGCGACTTCTTCATTTGGCACTTCACCCGTAAATTGAACGTATTCACTGACTTCTAGTTCTTCTGCTAATTCTTTTAAATCCTCTAGATAGGGACCATTTCCAACTATTACTAAACGAGTTTGTGGTAATTTTTCAATAATTTGTGGTAACCCTTGAATAATTGCTTGAATATTTTTTTCATAAGAAATTCGACTTAACGATAACAACATAATCTGTTGCTCTTCAATACCTAGTTGTTGACGCATTCCAGCGATCATTTCTTCAGTAATATCGGGACGTAAAAACTTATCAATTTCGATCCCTGTTGGAATAATTCTCATTGGTGCGGTCACTCCATAATCCCGTAATTTTTCAATTACACGTTCACTGGGACAAACAACACCTGTCGTATGATTTGTAAACACTCTTGAAAAGAATTTAACATGTGATGGACGGACAACTTTTCCTTTAGCAATATAATGTAAGTAATCTTCATACATTGTATGATACGTATGGATGACAGGGATTTTCATTTTTTTCCCAACCATTTTCCCTAAAATACCCGCACCAAATTCAGTATGTGTATGAATTAAATCTAATTCCAACTCTTTGGCAATTAAATAGGCGTACCACATGCCGCGAACCACTACTCGGCGATCTTTAAAAGACACGAATGGCACACTAGGCATTCGTATGACATCTTCTTCAAAATCAGTCGCGTTAGGATCGGTTGTCGTAAAAATATACACTTCATGGCCGTGCTTTTCTAATTCATCTTTTAAGGTCTTAATAGAAGTCGCTACCCCACTCACTTGCGGGAAATACGTATCAGTAAAAAAACCAATTTTCACTCTCATTACCTCCATTTCATCTAACAATAACTGCCTTCAATATTTGTTAAGATAAGACTGTCTCGTAGACTTCTTTTAACTCGTAACCAATTTGCTTGATACTTCTTTGCTCTGCTACTTGGTAGCCTGCTTCTCTAGTGCTAGGTATTTCCCCTTCTAATAAGCCTTCAATATATTTTTTAAATTCTTCAATAGAATGACCCATATAACAATTTTCATTAGCTACTAGCCAGCCTTGATAAACTGGAATATCACGCACTAAAACTTGTTGCTGACTAGCTAATGCTTCTAAGACAACAATTCCTTCCGTTTCTTCACGCGAAGGGAAAAAGAAGAGATTCGCTGCCGCATAGGCCCCTTCGATGACATCTCCTTTAATATAACCTGGGAAAATAACATTTTCTGGATGATCTTCTTTAACTAATTGTCGGATATTTTTTGGGATAGAATACATTGGTGTATCACCAAACCAAATAAATTGATACTCTGGTAACTGTCGCGCAACTTCAATAAAATCAGTGATTCCTTTGCGTTCAAAAAATAATCCCACACAAATAATTACTTTTTTCTCTTCATCTATTTTAAAATATTCTCGGAATTTTTGTTCCTTTTCTTCTGAAGGATAAAAGCGTGATAAATCAATACCATTTGAGATCGCCGAAATAGGCACTTTAATGCCATATCCTTCTAGCAATGTTTTAGAATACGGTGTTGGTGTAATTAAATGATCCGCTTTGGAATACAAACTGATAAGATATTTTTTTACTAATGGTGCCAGTTGATTAGACCCAATAAAGGAATTACGAAAATCTTCTTCTGTCGAATGGGCATGATAAATAACTTTTTTTCCTAGTTTACGTGCTTTTCTGACCATACGATGGCTATTTACGCCATATGTATTAATATGCAATATATCATAGTCACTGCAATCAGCATCTAATGTATATTCTATTCCAACTTCAGAGAGCGCTCGTTTCTGGTGATCTAATGCTCGACCAATACCTGATTTGGCTAAGATTTTCTCACCTTCAAAATATAACAATATTTTCAAACCCGCTCCTCCTTTTCTGCTTTACTAACTATAATAAACACATTATACCATAGCTAAAATTTGATGTATTCATTCTTCGGTAGGATCCTTTTAATCTTATAAATGTTTTTAAGGTCCCTTCTTCAAGCTTATCAAAAAATAGTGAATAAAAC
>NZ_CP172951.1:2325000-2707500 GCF_050546175.1 Enterococcus sp. AZ119
TTCAACCTGGACATGGGTAGATCACATGGTTTCGGGTCTACGACTACATACTCATTCGCCCTATTCAGACTCGCTTTCGCTGCGGCTCCGTCTCTTCGACTTAACCTCGCATGCAATCGTAACTCGCCGGTTCATTCTACAAAAGGCACGCCATCACTCATTAACGAGCTTTGACTTGTTGTAGGCACACGGTTTCAGGATCTATTTCACTCCCCTTCCGGGGTGCTTTTCACCTTTCCCTCACGGTACTGGTTCACTATCGGTCACTAGGGAGTATTTAGCCTTGCGGGATGGTCCCCGCGGATTCCGACGGAATTTCTCGTGTTCCGCCGTACTCAGGATCCTCCTAGGTGTTGTTAGCATTTCGTCTACGGGGCTTTCACCCTCTTTAGCGGAATTTTCCAAATCCTTCAACTATACTAACAGACTACCATATCGGAGTCCTACAACCCCAACAAGCAAGCTTGTTGGTTTGGGCTCTTCCCGTTTCGCTCGCCGCTACTCAGGGAATCGAATTTTCTTTCTCTTCCTGCAGGTACTAAGATGTTTCAGTTCTCTGCGTCTACCTCTAATCAGCTATGTATTCACTGAAAAGTAATATCCTATAAAAGATATTGGGTTCCCCCATTCGGAAATCTCTGGATCATAGCTTACTTACAGCTCCCCAAAGCATATCGGTGTTAGTCCCGTCCTTCATCGGCTCCTAGTGCCAAGGCATCCACCGTGCGCCCTTATTCACTTAACCTTATCAACCTTACGGTTGGGTCTTGATCACTTCTTCTAGCGATAGAAGGTTAATCAATAAATAAGCAATTGAACTTATTAAAAAACTCATTCAACGCGGTGTTCTCGGTTTGTTTTGATTCTTTTTACTTCAATATCCAGTTTTCAATGAACGAATCTGATAGCAAAAGCTATCAATGGAGCCTAGCGGGATCGAACCGCTGACCTCCTGCGTGCAAAGCAGGCGCTCTCCCAGCTGAGCTAAGGCCCCGAACTTATTTGATTGAGAGTAGACCTCTCAAAACTGAACAAAGTAAAGACGAAATGTGTATTTCCGTAATATTCCTTAGAAAGGAGGTGATCCAGCCGCACCTTCCGATACGGCTACCTTGTTACGACTTCACCCCAATCATCTATCCCACCTTAGGCGGCTGGCTCCAAAAAGGTTACCTCACCGACTTCGGGTGTTACAAACTCTCGTGGTGTGACGGGCGGTGTGTACAAGGCCCGGGAACGTATTCACCGCGGCGTGCTGATCCGCGATTACTAGCGATTCCGGCTTCATGCAGGCGAGTTGCAGCCTGCAATCCGAACTGAGAGAAGCTTTAAGAGATTTGCATGACCTCGCGGTCTAGCGACTCGTTGTACTTCCCATTGTAGCACGTGTGTAGCCCAGGTCATAAGGGGCATGATGATTTGACGTCATCCCCACCTTCCTCCGGTTTGTCACCGGCAGTCTCGCTAGAGTGCCCAACTAAATGATGGCAACTAACAATAAGGGTTGCGCTCGTTGCGGGACTTAACCCAACATCTCACGACACGAGCTGACGACAACCATGCACCACCTGTCACTTTGTCCCCGAAGGGAAAGCTCTATCTCTAGAGTGGTCAAAGGATGTCAAGACCTGGTAAGGTTCTTCGCGTTGCTTCGAATTAAACCACATGCTCCACCGCTTGTGCGGGCCCCCGTCAATTCCTTTGAGTTTCAACCTTGCGGTCGTACTCCCCAGGCGGAGTGCTTAATGCGTTTGCTGCAGCACTGAAGGGCGGAAACCCTCCAACACTTAGCACTCATCGTTTACGGCGTGGACTACCAGGGTATCTAATCCTGTTTGCTCCCCACGCTTTCGAGCCTCAGCGTCAGTTACAGACCAGAGAGCCGCCTTCGCCACTGGTGTTCCTCCATATATCTACGCATTTCACCGCTACACATGGAATTCCACTCTCCTCTTCTGCACTCAAGTCTCCCAGTTTCCAATGACCCTCCCCGGTTGAGCCGGGGGCTTTCACATCAGACTTAAGAAACCGCCTGCGCTCGCTTTACGCCCAATAAATCCGGACAACGCTTGCCACCTACGTATTACCGCGGCTGCTGGCACGTAGTTAGCCGTGGCTTTCTGGTTAGATACCGTCAGGGGACGTTCAGTTACTAACGTCCTTGTTCTTCTCTAACAACAGAGTTTTACGATCCGAAAACCTTCTTCACTCACGCGGCGTTGCTCGGTCAGACTTTCGTCCATTGCCGAAGATTCCCTACTGCTGCCTCCCGTAGGAGTCTGGGCCGTGTCTCAGTCCCAGTGTGGCCGATCACCCTCTCAGGTCGGCTATGCATCGTGGCCTTGGTGAGCCGTTACCTCACCAACTAGCTAATGCACCGCGGGTCCATCCATCAGCGACACCCGAAAGCGCCTTTCACTCTTATGCCATGCGGCATAAACTGTTATGCGGTATTAGCACCTGTTTCCAAGTGTTATCCCCCTCTGATGGGTAGGTTACCCACGTGTTACTCACCCGTCCGCCACTCCTCTTTCCAATTGAGTGCAAGCACTCGGGAGGAAAGAAGCGTTCGACTTGCATGTATTAGGCACGCCGCCAGCGTTCGTCCTGAGCCAGGATCAAACTCTCATAATAAAAGTTAGAACAATCTTGCGATTGTTAAGCTCAATTTGTTTGCTAGCATATTGCTTGCTTGTTAAAAATGTTTGTTGTCTTGAATTGAATCAAGACGCCCTACACATTTGGTTCGTCTATTCTTTGTTCAGTTTTCAAAGGTCTACGTTACCTCGCAGCAACTTTTATATCATAACAAGCTTTCGTTTGAATGTCAAGAACTTTTTTGAAAAAGTTTTTTTAAGTTGTTTTGCTCGGTCGTTGTTGTCTGTTGTGACAACTTCTATATCTTATCATCTCGTTTGTTATTTGTCAACAACTTTTTTGTTGTTTTTTCAAACTTTTTTCGAGAGATTTGAAATCAAGAATTGTTATTTAATTATTGATTTCTGAATCGCTCAGCTGTGTGACTCGCCTTGCGACATGTAATAATATATCAAGATTTTGATGTTTGGTCAACACTTTTTTTCAAAAAAATTAAAAGAAGTTTTCAATCTGTTTTCATTCTTTTCAATTATTTCGTTTTTAAACTTTTTAAATCCTAATTGTCTATCAAAACAGTTTAAT
Source organism: Enterococcus sp. AZ119 (assembly GCF_050546175.1). Taxonomy (NCBI): domain Bacteria; kingdom Bacillati; phylum Bacillota; class Bacilli; order Lactobacillales; family Enterococcaceae; genus Enterococcus; species Enterococcus sp. AZ119. The sequence continues at coordinate 2,328,181 of NZ_CP172951.1, forward strand.
TCCTTACTAAAAATCGAACAATTTGAATCATATATTTGAAATAGTTCGATTAACTTTTTTACGTCCAACATAAAAAAAGAAAGAATCTGTTCGATTATCGACAGATTCTTTCTTTTTTGTTTAAAACATTGGGACACCTTCAATATGATATTTTGACCAAATCGTTTTTAATTCTGCAGGTGCTACCCATGTATAGTCTTTATCCATTTCATTTTTAAGTGCTTGTTCATCCATCTCGAAGACAAACAGCGGAACATTTTCTTTATTGATATGCGCGTTAGTTAATTCTACTAAGCTAATTGAAGTAACGTCCAATTGAACCTCTTCTTTGAACCATTGTAGCATACTAGCTAAACCCGTCATCTCATCAGAAACTTTTGCCATCGCAAACTCAATCGCTTCACCTATTGGATGCATCAAAAATTTTTTACTACCATCGTTTAAGTTCAGTATGATTGTTCCAGCGACTTTTTTGTTAGACACGACATCCACCTCAATTAATTTTTAGATTCACTAACAAAAGAAATTGTAACACACTTTCTGAAAAAATACAGAATTATTTTTCAAGCAACTTATCCATTGCTTCATCAATCCATTCTGGAAGTTCTTTGTCTAAGGTTGCAAAGCCAATTTTTTTATTCTTATCCGTAAAATATTTTTTGCGTCGATGGTTCACTGAATGAACCTTGTCTTCAAGGGTCCGTAAAGATAAGCTAATCTTTTGAGAATATTCATCAACATCAATAACTTGAACGGTTACTTTTTGTCCAACAGTTAAGAGTCCATGGATATTTTTAGTAAAGCCAGCTTGTACTTCCGAAACATGAATCAGTCCTTGTGTTTCTTCGTCTAAAGAAACAAATGCGCCATATGGTTGAAGTCCGGTAATTGTGCCAGAAAGTACCATACCAATTTTGTACTTCATCAAATTTCCTCTTTTCATACGATAAATTTCTTTTTCCGTTTCTACTCATTTAAAATAATAGCATTTTTTCAACGTTTGTGCATTATTTCTTCCCTAGTTGTTAAAACTATTGTTTCATCTTTTAAGCAAAATCTACTATACTATAGGAAGTAAGACTTTATATAGAAGAAAAGGAGTTATCTTATGTTTAATTTTAATGAAACCATTGATCGTCGCCACACGAATTGTGTTAAATGGGACACCGTTGAAACGAGTTACCACGAAAAAGATTTACTACCTTTATGGGTTGCTGATATGGATTTCAAAGTACATCAGCCTATTCTTGATGCCTTGTCACAAGTTATTGAACAGGGCATTCTAGGATATGCGATTGCACCTAATGAACTGTATCAAGCAATTCAAGATTGGCAACGGCAACACCATCAATTGATTGTTGAAAAAGAAGAAATTTTGTTTAATAGTGGCGTGGTACCCAGTTTGGCCACAGCCGTTCAAGCGTATACAGCACCTGCTGATTCTGTCATGATTTGTGATCCAGTCTACCCCCCTTTTGCAGATGTGGTAAAACAAAATGAGCGTAGACTCGTGCGACATTCCTTACTAGAAGTTAACGGACATTATGAAGTTGATTTGGTTAAAATGGAACAACAGATAATCGAAGAAAAGGTGAAACTGTTACTTTTTTGTAATCCCCATAATCCTGGTGGACGTGTTTGGACAAAAGAAGAATTGCTAGCAATTGGCCGTTTATGCCAAAAACACCAAGTAACTGTGGTTAGCGATGAAATTCATCAGGATTTGATTTTCAAACCGCATACCTTCACTTCCTTCACTGTTGCTGATGAAGCATTTAAGGAATTCACTGTTACCTTAACAGCGGCAACGAAAACCTTTAATTTAGCGGGTATTAAAAATTCAATGCTGTTCATTCCTAATGAAAAACTACGGCAATCTTTCGTATCTTTACAAGACAAAAATCATCAAGGCGGTATCAATACTTTTGGCTACGTTGGAACGGCAGCTGCCTATCAAACAGGGGAAGAATGGCTAACGGCGTTACTTGATTATTTAAAAGAAAATATTGATTTTGCCCTTTCCTTTTTCCGTGAAGAGCTGCCTAGCGTTCGTGTAATGGAGCCTGAAGGAACCTATCTTTTATGGTTAGACTTTAGTTCTTATTCGCTAACGGATCGGGAACTTCGCGATACCTTAATTCATAAGGGGAAAGTGGTTCTAAATCCAGGAATTAGTTTCGGTCCCCAAGGTTCTCAACACATGCGTTTAAACTTAGCTTGTTCAAAAGAAACTCTCGAAGAAGGCCTTTTACGTATCAAAAAAGCTTTTAATTAAAAACAGCTGTCCTAGTTTTTAGGACAGCTGTTTTTAATTCTTTCTTTTGCGTTTAGCTAAATAAACTCTGACGAACCAGATACCTGAAAATAGAAGTAAAATTTCTCCAATTATGATTGTATAAAACCCTGGTTCATGAACGATTCCTTGCTGATCTACATACGTAAAAAACGTTCCTATAAATGGGAGTATTACTGCAAACAAAGCCAAGGCCATTGGATATCTGTATTTTTCTAACAAATTTGCTTCCTCTCCTTCTATTCTTTAACTCAGTATCCTATAAAGACTTCATTAAAAGAAGCGATTTGGATGCTTTTAAAAAAAAGTTAGTCGTTTTAAGAAAAAAATAAAGAGTACCAACGAATTTGTCCCTCGTTGGTACTCTCTTTTTCAATTGGTTAAACTTATTCACCAATGATTTCAACTGTGTCCATCACGACGTCAAATGTTGGACGGTCTTGGGCATCCCGTTGGACTCCACCAATTTCATCCACTACATCCATACCATCAACAACATGACCAAAAACAGTATGACGGAAGTCTAACCAAGGTGTTCCGCCTTGTTTGTAAGCTTCAATAATTTCTTCTGGAAAACCAGCGTCTTCTAACTGACTCATCATTTGAGCTGGAACATTTTGATTAGTAACAACAAAGAATTGGCTGCCATTTGTGTTAGGACCAGCATTTGCCATTGACAATGCGCCGCGCAAATTGAAAACATCCCGAGAAAATTCATCCTCAAATGCTTCTCCATAAATACTTTCGCCGCCCATTCCTGTTCCGGTTGGGTCACCGCCTTGAATCATAAAATCAGGAATCACACGATGGAAAATAACGCCATCATAGTAGCCCTTTTTCGCTAATTCAACAAAATTTTTAACCGTTTTAGGCGCTTGTTCTGGGAATAATTGAACAGTGATGTCGCCTCGGTTTGTTTTAATGACCGCTTTTGGGCCTTTAGCATTTTCTAAATCTAATTGTGGAAATTGTGACATGAGAATGTCCTCCTAGATAATTATTTTATAGTTCAATCATATCGAAAAATGCTGAAAATTGCTATGATCTTTTTCCAATGATTAAAGAATGCTTTGATTCGTTAGCCAAACTTGCTTTTTTCGAAAAGCCGTGCTATTTTGTGAAGTGTTCGCAAAACAATCAATAGTTGTCTCAACCCTAAATGAATTAGGAGGAATTTTCAAATGTCTGATGAAAAAGATATTTATGATTTAACAATTATCGGCGGCGGTCCTGTTGGATTATTTGCCGCTTTTTATGCGGGAATTCGTAAAGCGAAAACGAAAATCATTGATAGCCTGCCGCAATTAGGTGGTCAGCTAACAATGCTGTATCCCGAAAAATATATTTATGATATTCCTGGATTCCCTGCTATTAAAGCAGGTGAGTTAATTGCCAATTTGGAAAAACAGATGCAGCCATTTCAGCACGATGTTTGCTTGGAAGAAGAGGTCACACACCTTGCACAGGAAGCAGATGGACTTTTGCGCTTAGAAACAACTAAAGGCACACATTATTCTAAAACGGTTATCTTTGCGATTGGTAACGGCGCTTTCCAACCTCGACGTTTAGCTATCGAAAATGTTGAAGCCTTTGAAGGTGAGTCAATCCATTATTATGTGACTGACATGAAAAAATTCGCTGGCAAAAAAGTTGCGATTGCTGGTGGCGGCGATTCCGCAATTGATTGGGCTTTAATGCTAGAAAACGTTGCAGAAGAAGTATCTATTATCCATCGTCGCCCACAATTTCGCGGCCATGAACATAGCGTGGAACAACTGGAAAAATCTAGTGTTTCTATCAGAACTCCCTATATCATTAGTGATATTTTAAAGGAAAACGAAACGTTCACAGGCATCCAATTAACGGAGACAAAAGGTGACCAAACATTGGATCTCCCTCTGGATGATTTAATTATCAATTATGGCTTCACTTCTTCTTTAACACACCTCAAAGAATGGGGATTAGACGTTTCTAGAAATGCTATTAATGTTCATTCCGATATGTCAACTAACATTCCTGGTGTATACGCTGTAGGGGATATCTGTTCCTATGAGGGAAAAGTGAAATTAATCGCTACAGGCTTTGGTGAGGCACCTACTGCCGTAAATAATGCTTTACATTACTTACGGCCCGATGCTCGACGTCAACCAGTTCATAGTACAAGTTTATTTGAAAACGGCGTACCTAAATAAGGTTAGCACTGGACTTTAGCAGTTTTTAAGCCAAGGACAAAAATCTAAATCGGATTTTTGTCCTTGGCTTTCTGCTTTACTGAAAAGCCTTTCTTTTTCTCTTTTAAATTTATTTTTGATACAATAAAAAGTGCTAGGAGGAAGAAAGATGAACCAACCAATTATTTATTTAAATGAAGTATTCAACGAAGAACAACTGGAACAAGTGAAAGCTGTGGCGCCCAATTATCTAGTTAAAACATCTACCGATCATTTATCATCTGCTGAAGAAGAGGCAATCGAAATTATGTTAGGCTGGCATAAAGAAATTGGTCCGCGTTTATTAGCCTCTGATACTAGTCACCTAAAATGGATTCAGCTCATTTCTGCTGGTGCTGATTATATGGATTTTGATAAATTAAGAGAAAAAGGCATTCTGTTGTCTAATGGTAGCGGAATTCATAGTGTTTCTATCTCAGAACATGTTTTAGGCGTTTTATTAGCACATACCCGCGGACTGCAAGAAAGTATCCAACAACAAATGCAACACACATGGAATCAAACAGCCCCTTCCTATCAACAACTTTCTGGGCAAAAAATGTTAATCGTAGGCACTGGGCAAATCGGACAACAATTAGCTAAATTTGCTAAAGGTTTAAATCTTCAAGTTTATGGCGTGAATACCTCTGGACATGTGACGGAAGGCTTCATTGAATGCTATTCACAGAAGAATATGAGTAAAATTATTCATGAAATGTCCATTGTTGTGAACATTCTTCCTTTGACTGAAACAACAAAACATTTATACAATCAGGCACTTTTTGAAAAAATGGCTCCTGAAACAATTTTCGTAAATGTTGGTCGAGGCGCCTCAGTAGCAACGAACGATTTGATAACTGCCTTAAACAATAAAACCATTGCTTTTGCTGCCTTAGATGTCTTTGAAGAAGAACCTCTTCCCGAAGATAGCCCTTTATGGGAGATGCAGAATGTTTTATTAACACCTCATATTTCTGGCATGACACCGAAGTTCAAATCAAAATTACTGGCGATTTTTATTCCAAACTTAAATCAATTTGTGACGGATCAGACCCTCGTCAAAAACCAAGTTTCCTTAAAAAAAGGCTATTAACTCAAAAAAGGCCTTCAACCATCTTTCAAGTAATTGCATGGTTGAAGGCTTTTTTTGCTATTTTTTACCAGATAACCTTGAAGTTATCATTTGTCGACGCTTGAATGATTGGATGTTTTTTTAAATATTCTGCAATCAGTTCCGTCATATCAATTTGAATTTCTCGAATAATTTTTTCAGGTTGGAACATTTGATAGTTTCCGCCACCGACTGCTCGGTATTGATTTGTCACGATTTCCAAAACATCTTCTGCTTGCACTGCTTTGCCATGATAATTAAGTTTCGTCACTCTTTCACCAAACGGTTGTCTTAAATCAAGCGTATACTCAATGCCTTCATACATATCATAATTATAGTATTGTGGTTTTGGATCGACATATTTCGGGTTGAAAATTGGTTGGCCTTTTTCTAACACAAAATAAGTAGCGCTTTGTTCTAACGCTTCACGGAGGTCTTGTCCAGTGACACGCAATACAGCCAAGGTATTTGGATAAATGTAGTTGGTAATGATATCGCGCATCGTAATTTGATTATTAAACCCTTTGCCTTCATTGTTAAAAAGTGCAGTCCCTGAAATATCCGTTCCGCTTGAAGCCATTTGGACGTTATTAATAAATTCTATATACGGATGTTCTTTGAGGCGTACGGCATTCGGATTTTGAATCGTCATATCCCCTTCCACATTTCCCACTGGTTGGTCAAGCCACTCTTCTACCTCGTCATGTAACGCTGTTGTCAAAGCTAAAACTTCTGTATCTGGTTGTTCGTTTCCAACAGGATGAATAGCTGCGTCACTTCCAATAACGCGATAGCCTTTAGCCATAGGTTCAATTTCTAAAGTAATTTCTCCAACGAAAGCTCCTCGAAAACCTGGTTGAATCACAGGTATTCCATTCAGTTTTGTAGCAATTTCTCGATGTTGGTGACCAGTGACTAAGGCATCAATCCCAGGAACTTTTTCCAATAAATCGTAGCCTTCATTTTCTCCTGTTAGTAATTCCGTGGGTTCCCCTGTTTCTAAATCTTTTTCAAAACCGCCATGGTAAGCGACAACAACTAGATCCGCTTCTTCCCGTAATTTTGGCACGTATTCTGCCGCTGTTTCAACGACACTTTTAAACGTTAAATCTTTGACTGTTGCCGGCTGTTCCCAATGAGGAATATATTGAGTCGTCACGCCAAGGATGGCTACTTTAACCCCTTGTTTTTCTATGATGACATACGGCTGACCGAAATAAGGTTGTCCATCTTTACCAAGAATATTGGCAGCTAAAACTGGCTGTTGATAACTGGCAATCGTTTCCTTTAAATAATCTAAACCGTAATTAAATTCATGGTTACCTAAAATGCTAACATCATAATTCATTTGATTAATGATTTTAGTGATGGCAGCCACTGAATGTGTTTCTGCTTTTCTTACGTAGTAACTAAGCGGCGAACCTTGAATAAAATCCCCATTTTCAATTTGAAAAACTGGTCCTTTGGCAGACGCCCGTAACTTTTTCAGCATGGTTGCTGCTTTTGCGGTTCCAAAAGGTAAATCCGTCTTTTTTTCACTATAACTTGTTGGCATAATGTACCCATGCATATCACTTGTTGCTAAAATTTTTATTTGCATTTTGTTTCTCTCCTTCTTCCGCCCAAAAGAACAGGAAGGTTAGAACACGAGCCATAACGACTCAGATCCCAACCTCCCACGTCTGTTTATTTATTGATTATTGGTTCCATGCTTGTTCAAATTGTGATGTTGCATCTTTCAATAATTTTCTCGTGTCTTTATTTGATGAAGCAAAAATACTTTCCATAATTGTCCGCATTTCATTATAGGCTGAATCAGCATTTTCTTCTACTGGGATAGCGAATAAATCTTTTACTGCGTTTTCAAGTTGTGCAGGTACTTTGGTTGTCTTAGAATTTTTGTACTCATCACTGTGTAAAACAGATTCTAAAATTGGCATATAACCTGTTTGTTGTGCCCAGTACAATTGTGAATCAGGAGTAGCTAAGAATTTCATGAATTCAAATGCCGCTGTCCGTTGTTCTGGCGTAGCACTATCGAACATATAAATATCTGTTCCTTGTTGTAAGTTGAATTTTTCAGGACGTGGTGCAACACCGTATTCATAGCCACCAGCTTCAGCATCTTTTTGAACAAAACCAGCACCAGCAATACTACCGACAAACATTGCTACCTTTTTGTTTGCAAATGGGCCAGATAAATATTTATCTGAACCAGCTGTGCGGAAGTAACCTGCTTCGATACCATCACGGTAATAGTCCACGACTTCTTGTGAATCTTTGCTTGTTAAATCTAAGTCTTTATTAAAATCAACGCCTTTGTTTTTCATTCCAATTGCGTAATAGTTATTTAACGAGTCAAAACCAGCACCAACGACTTCTTTGTTGGATTTTTCGTAAATTGTTTTAGAAGCTTCTTTTAATTCCTCTAATGTTTTCGGTACTTCAACACCATATTCTTTCAACAAATCAGCATTATAGAATAACATTTCTGTCGATTTATTAAATGGAATGCCGTATTGTTTGCCGTCGATTTTGGCGCCGTCTAACAATACTTCACGAATTGGCTCTGCATCTTTCCAGCCGATTGTGTCATCATCCATATATGGTTTTAAGTCCACTAACATTTCATCTTGTGCAGCATTCCATAACCAGCCTGGGTACGCTTGCGTAATTGTTGGTAAATCTTTTGGTGAAGTTAAAGTCGAATTGATTTTGGCTTGTAAATCAGGGTAAGCAGATTGATTTTGTAATTCCACTTTAATTTTTGGATTTTCTTTCATGAAGTCTTTCGTTAATTTTGTTAACGCTTCTTCTTGAACCCCATTCATTGCATGCCAGAAAGTGATTGTCGTATCTTCCTTCACTTCTTTCACAATATCGTTTGATTCTTTGGCCCCATTACCGTTACCACAAGCCCCCAATGCGAAAATAGCTGCGGTTGCTAACACTGTTGTTGCTAGAGTTTTGAACTTCATTTTTTTCTCTCCCTTAAAAAAATTTATAAAACAATTTGCTCGCCACGTTCTGGCAATATTCTTTCACCATACGGGTTTTCCAGTTTTTCTGGTTTTAACGTATGGATTGGAACCAATACTTGAGGTTCAATCAATGCAATAATTTTATCCAGATCTTCTGGAATTGCATGTCCTGAACAAGCTAAACGGACAAAAGTAATGTCTTTTTTAGCCAACAAATCTAAAAACACGCGATACTGTGGATCAAAGTCCCCTAACGGTTGCGCATCACTGTGAATGTATAAACTACCTTCTTGGAGGTTGTCAAACTGGTTCACAACTTGCCACAAATAGTCTGTTTTGTCCTTTAGTAACGTGTCATACGGGATTTCTAACGCTGGATTCAATTCTGGTATTTTACCAGATTCAGCATAATAATAACGAACTTCTATTCCAAATACTTCAAGTAACAACGCAGCCATATTTGCTTCTAAAACGACTGTACGTGGTGACTTTTCAATAATCTTAGCAAAACGTTCTACGTTTGCTGGATAACCATTAAAGGTAATTTGTCGATTCGGGTTTTCTAGTTCTAAACGAACCAAGTGCTGAACAAGATCTTCTTCACTGACAACCGCTATTTGGGCTGGATCTGGTTCACGTTCTGGGAAGCTAATGCTTACGCCTTCCATCATTAATAATTCAGTATGTTTGGCTTTTTCACAAAAAGCTAAAGTCTCTTCACGATTATGGCCATGTAAGCGCAAATCACCTGTGTATGTGATGAAATGGTCAGGCGTGCGAATCAGTAATGCCGAAGCACCGTACGCATCATGATCAACAGGTACGATTTCCACTGAAATTTCGCCAACTTTAATCACATCGTTTTTATTAAGACCAATCATTTCTCGGGTAAAATTCTTTTCTTCAAACGGTGATGGAATCAAAAAATCACCTTTGCGATTTAAACTATTTAGAATCATTTTCGTTTCTTTTAGGGTGTACAACGGAACAGCTGGGTCTAAATAATTAATCATGCGTGAATGATCTAAATGGGCATGAGATAAGAAAACAGCGGTGTGTTGATACTCTTTGTCTTCTGCACCATGATATTCATAACCTAAACGTGGATCATATAAGTCTTTTAATTCTGGCACTAAACGATTATTAATTAAGGTTTCAATGTGATCATCGGGCAAATCTAATTCTGGTCGAAATTCTGTACCAAAATCAAAGAAGATGTGGGCATCTTTATACGCCACTTCAATCACGGTTCCTCCAATTGTTAAAATGCCACTGTGAAAAGTCACAGTTGTTTTAGCCTTTGATTCCATTTTTTGCAACTCCTCTGATAATTTCTTTTCTGAAAATCAAGTAAATAATTAAAATTGGAATAACGGTTAATGTTGCAGCAGCCATTTGTAAATGTACGTCACTACCGCTCTCTGTCGCAAAGGCCGATAGTCCATTATTCAATAGACGGTATTTTTTCTCGTTCGTCACCAACAATGGCCACAAGAAAGAATTCCAACTAGAAATAAATGTTAAAATCCCTACTGTTACTAACGCTGGTTTTGACATTGGTACTAAAATACGCCAAATATATTCTAAATCACTAGCGCCATCAATCTTGGCAGCCTTGTAAAAAGTATCAGGAATACCTTTTAAATAACCGTTTAAATAGTAAATATAAAAAATACTAGTTAAAAATGGAATAATTAAGGCGCTGTAAGTATTTAACAAACCTAATTGCGCAATCGTTTGATAATTGGTAAAAATAATAGATTCATACGGAACCATTAACAACGAAATCATCAAAGCAATGACCACATTTTTAAAACGGAACTTCAAACTCGTTAACGCGAATGAAGCTAACACGGCGGTGACTACCGTAGCAATCGTTGTAACGCCTGAAACAAAGACTGTGTTCAAGAAATACCGAAGAAAGGGTGCTTTTTGAAAGACCTCTGTGTAGTTTTGCCATTGTGGTTGTTTCGGAAACATGGTTGGCGGCATGCTGGTCGCTTCAGAGTAACTCATTAAACCAGCTAAAATCATATAGACAAATGGAAATAACGTAATAACGGCTAAAATGCCTAAGAAAACAAATGCGATAATCGTTAAAACTTTTTTCATTGGCTTATTGCCCCACTTTCTTTAAGAGTTTATTTTGTAAGAAAGTGACCACTAAAATAATCACAAATAAAATCACTGTGGCGGCCATCGCAATTCCGGGACGTCCTGCAATGTGGAATTTGTCATAAATATAGTACACTGCGGTTGTGGCACTATTGGCAATCCCCGCACGACCACCGAATAAAGCATAAACTTGTGTATAAACTTTAAAGGCGCCAATTAAATTGACCGTTAATAAAAAGGCAATGGTCGGGACTAGCTGCGGAAACGTAATACGTCGGAAAATTTCGCCGTCTGAGGCACCAAACATTTTTGCAATTTTAAAATGTTCTTCATCAATATTTCTCAACCCAGCCAACAAAATAATAATATTAAATGCTAAACTCGTCCAAACCCCAAAAATAATCAATGTCGGCATACTCATTTGAACATTATCTAGCCAGTTGACAGAAGGAATGCCGAAAAAGCCTAAGACGTAATTGACAATTCCATAATCGCCATTAAAGAAGTAACGGAAGACAATCCCAATGGCAATCGTACTCGTTACATAAGGCATAAAGAAAATCGTTTCAAAGAAACTCTTATGTTTAACTTTTTCAAAGATAATCCAAGCAATTGCTAGGGAAATTATCAAGGCAATCGGTACCACAGCAAATGCATAGAGCGCTGTATTTTTTAACGCTTTATAGAAGATTGGATCATTCAATACACGTTGGTAATTTTCTAAACCAGCGTAGCGTTGGTTAATTAAGGAACCTTTTTGGAAGCTCATCCACAAAGAACGAAACAGCGGATAAACGCTAAACAGTAAAATGATTCCTAATGATGGCAGAAGGAAGAGCCATGCTTTTGGTTGATTTTCTGGATTGTATTTTTTCATTAGTAAACCCGGTCTCCCGCTTCGTTAAAGATAAATACTTTTTTATATGAAAAATCAAAAGATAAAGTGTCTCCTTCTTCAATCGCTTCTTCTACACTTACAATTGATTTCACTTGTTCATTTCCTAATGTAAATCGTAAAATACGTTCTCGACCAATCAATTCCACTAAATCTGTCGTTGTGGTAAAGAGACCTGTTTCAGTTGGTACCACATCTTCTGGACGAGAAGCAAACGTATATTTCCCGTCAGTCATTGGCATTTTAAAGCGTGCTTGCTCAAAACGCTCAAGCGGAATTTCAAAACTTTCATGGTACATTTTGCCGTCTTTCACTTCAACAGACAATAAATTAATAATTGGGTTACCTATGAACTGAGCAACAAATAAGTTATTTGGTTCTAAGTAAAGGTTTTGAGGTTCATCATTTTGTTGAATAACCCCTTCGTTTAATAAAATAATTTTATCACTGATTGATAGCGCTTCCTCTTGGTCGTGCGTTACAAAGATTGTTGTAATGCCTACTTCTTTCACCAAGCGGCGGATTTCTTCACGAATTTTCAAACGCAAACGTGCATCCAAGTTACTTAAAGGCTCATCTAATAATAAAACATCTGGTTTTTGAACTAACGCCCGGGTAATCGCAACACGCTGTTGTTGACCACCAGAAAGTGTGCCTGGCTTTTTATGGCTTAACTCTTCAATATTCGTTAGTTTCATATATTCTTCGGCAATAGCTTGTGCCTCTGCCTTGGGAACTTTCTTACTTCCTACCGTCAAAGGAAACATTACGTTTTCTAGAACAGTCATATGTGGATATAAGGCATAGTTTTGAAAAACGAACCCGATGTTCCGATCTTTTGGTGCTGTTTTGACAACCGATTGCTGTCGAAACTGAATATCTCCATCACTTGGATGCAATAAACCTGCAATTAAGTTTAAAATTGTGGATTTCCCACACCCACTTGGTCCTAACAAACAAACCAAGTCCCCTTGCTCAATCGTAAAATTGACCGATTTTAACGCTTCAAACCCATTATCGAATACTTTTTTCAAGTCGATAACTTCTATCATGACCCAACCTCCAAAAAAACATTTAATAGCATACCTTTTGATTTTAACATTTATTTCTTGCAACCGCGAGAGCAAAGCTGTTTCATTAAGATAAAAATAGGTAAAGTTAATGTATTTTTTATGTAAAAAATGTTGTTTTTCTGAAAAGTCTATTCACACTTTTTTTAATGCACAACAAAAAAACAGAGAATTTTTCTCTGCTTTTTTGGTTATTTTTTAGAATCTTTTTCTGATTCCTTTACAATATAAATTGGTCGTTTTTTCGTTTCTAAGAAAATTTTGCCGATATATTTGCCAATAATTCCTAAACATAATAGTTGCAAACCACCTACAAAAAGTACAATACAAACCATTGAAGGCCAGCCGCTTGTTGGATCACCATTAACTAATGTTCGAAAGATAATCACTAACATTGCTAGTGCAGAACCAATACACGAAAAGGCGCCAACGTATGAAGCAATATTCAATGGTGTTTCTGAAAAATTGACAATCCCGTCAATTGAATAACTTAATAGACTCCAGAAAGACCAAGAGGTTTCTCCAGCAATTCGTTCTCGATTTTTAAATTCAATATATTCTGTTTTAAAGCCGACCCAACTAAAAATCCCTTTTGAAAAACGATTATACTCAGATAACTCTAAAATCGCATCGACCATTTGTCGGGTCATGACACGGAAGTCACGGGCACCATCCACCATTTCCGTCTCAGCAATTCGATTAATGAGTTTATAGAACATCCGTGCAAAAAAGCTACGAATGGGCGGTTCGCCGTCTCTTGTTACGCGTCGTGTGCCAACACAATCTAAATCTGTACTGGTTTCAATCATCTCAATCATTTGAGGTAATAACTCAGGCGGGTCTTGTAAATCAACGTCCATGACTGTCACTAAGTCACCTGTTGCTTCTTTTAAACCAGCGTATAAGCCTGCTTCTTTCCCAAAATTTCGTGAAAAAGAAAGATAACGGACCTTCTCTGGATGTTCGCGATAAAGCTGTCTTAAAACAGCTAACGTATTATCTTTTGAGCCATCATTCACAAATATATATTCTACTGAATGAGACAGTTGCTGGCTAATTTTTTCTACTTCTTCAAAAAACAGCGGAATCGCTGCTTCCTCATTATAACAAGGGACAACAATTGATAACATTTTATTTCCTCCACACTTCAGTTAATTATCATTATACCATATAATAGCCTTATTAAATAACGATATCCAACTAAAAATAACTTAAATAGAAAGAACCTGAGAAAAAATCCAAAACGATTTTTTCTCAGGCTGACTAGCGGTTAAACGAAAGCAACAGAAATAGTCCTACGCACTACTTCAGCCTCTTTTGTTTAGCACTAAAATTATTTTGTTAAATCTTCTTGGTTTGCTTCAAATTGATAACGCGGTTCATCATTCTTTTCATCATAATCAACAATCAAATCATACCCTTTAAAGAACCAATCATCTGTTTCTTCAATAAAATAGGTAATCCCATCTAGGTTCTCTTTAATCATTGGCTCATCTGGCGCTTCTACAGACATCGCAATGGAAAAACCATCATGAACAGGTGTTTTTCCGTAAATTTTTCCGAAAAAACGAATGCCTGTCTCAGGCTGAACCCCGGTTTCTTCTTTAAACCATTGTTGGGCTTTCGGTGTCACTTCTAATTTCATTCTTTGTTCCTCCTTCACATCTCTGTCGCCATTTATTGTAGCACAGCGTAGTGCTTTTAGAGAATAAAGTGCTTAGCCATTCATTTTTTCATCTAATAAATCAACATCTGCGGTATCACCGATAACTAATAAATTATCGTTTTCTCGAACAATTTCAGAAGCATCTGGCGAAGCAATTACTTCTGTTTTCGAGCGGCGAATCGCTACCACAGTTAAACCAAATCGTTGACGGAAATTTAATTCTGCTAAGGTTTTATTGTAAAATTTAGGATTGGTGACCCGAACCTCAGCTAATGAAAATTCGCTAGATAATTCAATATAATCTAAAATATTGCGTGAAACAAGTTTGTGAGCAATTCGAATGCCCATATCCCGCTCTGGGTGAACGACCATGTCTGCCCCAATTTTATCTAAGACACGGGCATGATATTCATTGACTGCTTTGGCTAAGACATTGGGAACCCCCATCTCTTTAACCATTAATGTTACTAAAATACTCGCTTGAATATCTTCACCAATTGCCACCACTACGTGATCAAAATTCCGAATCCCTAAAGAACGCAACGTCATTTCATCTTGGGCGTTAGCCACCACTGCATGCGTTGCAATATTCATATATTCATTGACACGGTCTTCACTGCTGTCAATGGCCAAAACTTCTTGACCAGCTTCCACCAAAGTTTGGCATATGCTGCCGCCAAAACGTCCTAAACCAATAATTGCAAAATTTTGTTTCATTTCTTCTGACCGCTCCTGTCTGTTCGTTAAAATTAGTATAACAAATCCATAAATAAATTCCTAGAAGGATTTCCTAGAATTTATTTATGGATTTATCTGATATTTATTTGGCTAAACCATGTTGAAAAGCATAAATCGCCGCTTGGGTCCGATCATCCACATCTAGTTTTGCTAAAATGTTTGAAACATGTGTTTTAACTGTTTTCAAAGTGATAAAGAGTTCATCAGCTATTTCCTGATTACTTTTACCTTGTGCAATCAACATTAAAATTTCGTGTTCCCGGTTTGTCAAATCTTCGTGCAACACCGGCTCTTGTTTTTTTGTTAACCGTTCCATCATCTTATGCGTCACTTCAGGTTCCAACACACGCTCTCCGCGATAAGTCGCCCGAATTGCATCAGCAATCTCATGTGCTGTTGATGTTTTTAATAGGTAGCCCGCTGCACCAGCTTCAATCGCCGGATACACTTTTTCATCATCAATAAAACTCGTCACAATAATAATCTTGGCTTCTGGCCAATCTTTCAAGATCGCTTTTGTTGAATCAATGCCGTCCATTTCTTCCATTAGCAAATCCATCAAAATAACATCTGGACGTAGTTCCAATGCTTTTTCATAGCCAATCTTACCATTTTCTGCTTCGCCTACGACTTCTATATCCTCTTGAATAGATAAATATGATGAAACGCCTAAACGGACCATTTCATGGTCATCCACTAACATTACTTTGATCACTTGCAGTTTCCTCCTTTATGACAGGAACTTTAATTTCAACGCTGGTTCCCTGCCCTTTAAAACTAATAATTTTAACTGTACCGCCCATGCCGACAACACGTTCTCGAATATTATTTAAGCCATAACTACCGGCTTTATTACTTTGTTCCTTCATATCAAAGCCGACACCATCATCAACAATACGCAATAACACGTTTTTATCGACTTGGTGTAAGTATACCTCTAATTCCTTTGCTTTGGCATGTCTTAAGGTATTTGAAAGTAACTCCTGCACAATTCGGAAAAGATGATCCTCAATGCTGCTATTTAAATGAACATCTTCAACATCCCAAATCAATTCAATTTTAATTTTTGTTTGTAGTTCTTTCAGTAATTGTTCAATACCTTTACGCAAACTTTTTCCTTCTAGACTGATAGGACGCAAGTGCAATAGTAGCGCGCGCATTTCCGATTGGGAGGCATTAATGATTTCTGCCACCATGGCTAGTTGTTTACGATATGGTTCCGGGGTTTCTGTTCGTTGTGCTTGTTCATTTAAGGCAGACAACATCATCATGGCTGCAAAAAGTTGTTGACTGACTGAATCATGCAACTCCCGCGCCAAACGATGCCGCTCGTTCTCTAAAATTTCTTCTTTTGTTTGCCCATCCATTAATTGCGGTCGACTGTTTAATAATTGCAATTCTTTAGACATCTCTAATAATTTATTTTTAATCGACCAAATATCTTGTTCGACTTCGGTTAGATAATGGTCTTGATTTTCACTGGTCGTTGGTTTGTTTAAGACTGGACTTTCATAATTACCGTTGGCCAATAACCGAAGTTTTTCTTCAATCCGTCCATATTGCCCTTTTTGAACCAATGAAATCAGTAAAAAGGTCAATAAGCCTATTAGTAAGGATATGAGAACAATGTGCACAATTAGTGGTAGATAAAAGACTTTTCTCTGAAGAAGCTCTAATAGCCACCGGTTTTGTTTAATCGAATGAAAATATGAAAACAATGTAATTAAGATAACAATAAAGGTGCTAAGGGACGCATATAATGAAATCATGCGTCTTGAAATCCGATCGGTCATACACGGATCACCTCAACATCTCCTACTAAAGTGTTCGTCATAATTTTCAAACGACGAAGATTGGTATCATAATCATTGCTGTAAATTTTTAATGATTCGTTTTTCAATTGATATTTTTCTTCTTCAAAACGTACCGTTCCGTAAAAAGTTGAATGTTCTAACAAAATAGCTACACCTAACGGCACTAGAATTCGCGTGCGGCCAAAACCTTTACGAATAATAATAATATTGTCTTCTTTCGGTAGTAGCGTATTACCTAAATCAATAATGGTGTCCCCAGAGATTAAATCAATATTGATATCGTCCCATTCATAGATATTGTTACCAATGCGTTCGTTGGCAAACCAGCGGCGTTTAAATCGTTTGCCATTTTTAGGTTCTTTTGCCGCCGTCTCCACCATAATCATTTGTTTTTTACGCCAAGGTGCTCGCTCAGCTATATCCACGCCTGAGATCTCAAAGCCTTTTAAGCCGATAAAGAGTACGCCAAAAATCAACATAAACCAAACAGCCGTGCTGTTCATTGCACCAATGACAATAAAAACAACGCCGAGGACGAATTGAAAGTTGTTAAAATGTGTTTTAGATGCTTTCCTGGAAACGTAGGCCACAAGTAAAACGCCAATTGTTAATAAAACAGCTAATCCAGGATTATGTACAATTTGCCATAACGCCAGAATAAAAAGTAATGCTTCTGCGACGATAAAAAAGCGCCAAGGGTTATTCATAGATTTGCCTCCTCCCTCTGTCATTTATTTTACTCGTTTATTTTATTTAATCATAGTGGTTTGCGCCTCAGGTTACCATAGGACTTTAGCCCTAAATGTCTTAGATTGCGAAAGGACAGGCCTTGGAAGCTGCCTGCCCTACTCAATTATTTAGTTTGCTTCAACTTTTGTAATTTTAACTGTCATGTCGCCACCAGGTGTTGCAATAATCACTTGGTCGCCTAATTGTTTACCAATTAAGGCTTGCGCAATCGGTGAATCGTTAGAAATTTTACCAGAAAATGGATCGGCTTCGGCACTTCCTACGATTGTGTATTCCTCTTCTTCTCCATCAGGCAATTCTTGGAAAGTAACTGTTTTACCGATGGAAACTTCGTCTTGGTCCACGCCATCATTATCGATGATTTCTGCAAAACGAATCATATTTTCTAACGTTGTAATACGTCCTTCAACGAAAGCTTGTTCATCTTTAGCTGATTCATACTCTGAGTTCTCTGAAAGATCCCCAAAGCTACGAGCGATTTTAATACGCTCTACGATTTCTTTACGTTTAATTGTTTTTAATTCTTCTAGCTCTTGTTCTAATTTTTCTTTTCCTTCAAGAGTCATTGGATATACTTTTTCTACCATGTTAATTCTCCTTTTTCGCTTAACGATACGTAGTTCTTGGTTGGTTATTGAAAAAAATTCCGCTTTCAATCCACAAAAGAGTACCACGCTTTTTCTAAATTGTAAATATAATTATTGAATTTTTGTGATTTTGCTAAATTTTATTTATATAAATTTCTAGTTGCTACTCTTTCCCTCTGTTAAACAGATTACTTTTTGAGTATCTAAAAGCTTGGTGAATCATACAAAATTGATTCACCAAGCTCTTTTATGTTTTCATTTTATTCACTACTTGAATTATTGACATACTGATCTACTAATACTTGATGTTCTTCATATGTTTTTGAGAAGTAGACTTTTCCTGTAGAAATATCTGCTACAAAGTATAAATAGTCACTTGGTGTCGGATTCAAGACTGCTTTAATTGACTCCTCACTTGGGCTATCTAATGGTCCTGGTCCATAACCAGTATTTTTATACAAGTTATAAGACGAGTCCACTTCCAAGTCAGCATACGTTACAGTTTCTTTGTGTTCTCCTAGAGCATACAAAATAGAAATATCTGATTGGATCGGCATATCGGCAGCCAAGCGGTTAAAGAATACTTGCGCAATTTGTTTGCGGTCTGCTTCTTTGACTCCTTCTTTTTCAACCAATGAAGCTAACGTTAAGACTTGCTGATTGGTTAAATTCTTTGCATGAATTGTCGGCGTATATTGTTCCATTACTGTGTTCATTTTAGCAATCATTTGTTCGACAAATTCAGGAAGTGTTGCTTTTTTGTAGTAATCATAAGTTGCCGGGAACAAATAGCCTTCTAAGCGATAACGAACCCCTTCTGCGGTTGCAGCACTTTCAAGTAAATCAGGATACTTAGCCTTCATTTGATTGAAGAAGTCTTCGTTTTTCATTAATGCAATGAAATCTGCTTTCTTGAAATCTGTATTTTTTTCAATAGCTTCGCCAATTTTATCTATATCGTAGCCTTCAGGAATCGTTACTTTGCCATCTGCAATTTTAGTTGGTTCTGGCGTGCCTCCTTCTTTTAGCATTTCACCAATTTCATCGAGTGTCATGCTTGGAGACATTTGATAATAGCCCGCTTGAAAATCTGTTAAGTTTTTAAATTTTACGTAGTAGTTAAAAACCATTCCGCTTTTAATGACGTTGCTTTCTTCTAAAACCGCAGCAATTTGCTTATTAGAAGATCCTTCTGGGATATGCACTTGAACAAGCTTCTTATTGTTCTTGTCTAGTGGCTGTAGCCCAGCGTCTACATATTTATAAAAAGTAAACCCAAAGATTGCCATCATTAAAACCAATACAGAAACTACAATTAACACGATACGACCGACTAAACGATCTTCTTTTTTACGTGTTTGTTTTTTTGTATTTGTTGGCTTTTCGTCTGTTTCAATCGGGGTTGGCTCTTCGACTGTCTGTGTTGTCTTGTCTTTCCCACGTCTTCGAGCAGCTCTAGAACCTGCACGTGTTTGTGTTGTGCGGCTCGCTGTTTCTTGTGATTCATCAGATGAAGGTTGGGGAGACCTATCATTTTTTTCAGAGGAATCAGGTTGATCGCCATCATTTCTACCTTTTAAAGACCCAGTTACTTGATCTCTAAGCGAAGATTTGGGATCTTGGTTATTTTGGTTATCATTAGCCAAAACTAACCCTCCTTACTATTCTATCGTTTATGACTGAAACTATTATACATGAAACCTCTTTAAAATTAAATGTTTTTAATAAAAAGACCGTCATTCCCCGATAAAAAATTCATCATTGACAACGTTTAAAGCCTATGATGGCGCTTTTCTATTGAAACGATAATAAATCTTAAAATCCTCCTAAATTTATCGAAAATCCATTTTCTATTAAGAATTTCGTAGCAAAATAGCACCTAAGTCTTTAGGCGATTGTACTAGGAATGTCGCTCCCGCCTCTTGTAACTCTGTTTCTTCACCAAATCCATACAAGACACCTATACTATCTAAGCCATTTTGTTGAGCACCAAGAATGTCATGATTACGATCACCAACCATGATAATTGCTTCTTTGGTTGGGTCTAGTTGAGCTTCCGTTAATGCATACTGAATCACATCTGCTTTTTTAGAACGATGACCGTCCATACTCGCTCCATAGATGCCTGTAAAATAACGATCTAAATCAAAATGAGTAATAATCTTTTTAGCAAATTCTTCTGGCTTGGAAGTCGCAATGTATAACTTTGCTCCCGCTTCCTTTAACCTTGTTAACACTTCTGGAATCCCTGGATACACATGGTTTTCAAACATACCTTTTCTCTGATAATACGCTCGATAATGATTCACGGCTTGTTGCGCTGCTTCAGATGAAGGCGCCATGTGTAAAAACGACTCATATAAAGGCGGCCCTATGAAAGAACGTAACGTCTCCTCGCTAGGAGCTGGCCAGCCTAATTGTTCTGTTGCATATAAAATAGAACGCATAATGCCGCTACCAGAATCCGTAATTGTGCCATCTAAATCAAATAAAATCGTTTGATACATCTTCACTTCACTACTTTCTAGCATTTTTTGTCTAATTGATTCTTCAAAATAAGATACGCAAAAGAAGCACATTTTTCAGCGCTTCTCTGCCTTTTTATTTATTTTGCTGTAAACGAATCTGGTTTTTTATCTGATTGCTGCATTTCATAGGCAATGGCTTCAACGATTCGGCGGCTAGCTTGACCATCCCCATACGGATTTTGTGCATGCGCCATCGCGTGGTAAGCATCAGAATCAGTCAATAATGTTTTCGCCTCTTGATAGACTACTTGTTCGTCTGTACCAACCAATTTCAATGTTCCTGCCGCTACGCCTTCTGGACGTTCCGTTGTATCTCGTAAAACTAAAACTGGCACACCTAAGGAAGGAGCTTCTTCTTGCACACCGCCAGAATCAGTTAAAATTAAAGAACTTTTCGCTGCAAAATTTTGAAAATCTTTGACATCCAATGGTTCAATTAAATGCACACGAGCTAATTCACCTAAGTGTTCCGCTACTATTTCACGGACTTTGGGATTTTTGTGCATAGGGAAAATGACTTCAATTTCTGGATGTTCCATTACAAGTCGACGAACAGCTTTAAACACATTTGCCATTGGCAGGCCTAAATTTTCACGACGATGCATTGTAATTAGCACGATGCGTTGGTCTGTAGGGATTTTTTCCAATAAATCATTTTGATAGTGGGCATCAACAGTGTACGCCATCGCGTCAATCGCTGTATTGCCAGTTACATAAATATGTTCTTCTGGATGATTTTCTTTGATTAAATTGTCCTTACTTTGAGTGGTTGGGGCAAAATAAATATCCGTTAACACATCTACCAGTTGACGATTCATTTCTTCCGGAAACGGAGAATATTTTTGCCAGGTCCGTAATCCTGCTTCCACATGTCCCACCGGAATCTGTTGATAAAAAGCAGCCAATGCAGCCGCAAATGACGTGGTTGTATCGCCATGAACCAAGACAATATCCGGCTGTTCTGTCACAAGAACCTCAGTTAATAAATTCAAAACACGACTTGTAATATCTGTTAAGGTTTGCCCATCTTTCATGATATTTAAATCATGATTCGGTGTAATTTGAAAATCTTCTAACACTTGATCCAACATTTGGCGATGTTGCGCTGTTACGACTACTACAGAGTCAAATCCTTGACTTTGCTCTTCTAAAACTTTGATTAAGGGCGCCATTTTGATCGCTTCTGGCCGTGTTCCAAAAACCGTCATTACTTTAATTTTCTTCATCATTTTCCTCCTAATTCTATGTTAGTTTCGGGTATTTTTGTTGGCGAAATTCTTCTGCTCGTTGAATATAATGTAAGGCGTTCGTATGATTACTGGCTATTTCTGCTGCCGTTAACGGACGGATAACCTTCGCGGGTCGACCAAATGCTAAAACATTTGGCGGGATAATTTTGCCTTCTGTCACTAAAGAGCCCGCACCAATCAGGCTGTTTTCTCCAATAATAGCGTTATTTAGAATGGTTGAACCCATGCCAATCAAAGCACCATCACCGATTTTACACCCGTGTAACATGCATTGATGACCCACTGTTACATACTTGCCTACAATTGTCGGGGCATCTTCATCAACATGAATAATCGTGCCATCTTGAATATTACTACCTTCACCAATGGTAATTGTGTTACTGTCACCTCTTAAGACCGACTGAAACCAAATATTACTATCCTTCGCTAGTTGTACGTTTCCATAGACATCTGCACTAGCAGCAATAAAATATTCTTTTTTCAAACTCTGTCACCTCTTTTCATTAAGTATAGACAAGAATTCCTCACTTTCATAGTAAAAAAGACAAGAAAAGAGCGTGGGACAAAAATCACTTTGGATTTTTGCTCCACGCTCAAAAACTGATAAACGGCGGGAACAAAAGCAACTCCTTCGGAAATAAGCCGGAATTCTCCAAAAATTACAGAACAATTTTCGGAAATTCCTTCTTATTTCTCGGAGTTAAACGCTTCTGTCCCGACCTCTTTTTATTCCTCATAGTCGCCTTCTTCAGCAAATTGACTATTGTATAGTTTTTCATAGAAGCCACCTTGTTCCAGCAACTCATGATGCGTACCTTTTTCAATGATTTCTCCTTGTTTCATAACAAGAATTAAATCAGCTTCACGAATAGTTGATAGGCGGTGGGCAATAACGAAACTCGTTCGTCCTTCCATAACACGATCCATTGCTTTTTGAATTAAGGCTTCCAAGCGTGTATCGACTGAACTAGTCGCCTCATCTAAAATCAAAATTTTCGGATCAGAAATTACCGCTCGGGCAATGGTCAACAATTGTTTTTGACCAAGGGAAACGTTATCTCCCTCAGAATTGATTTCCATTTCATACCCGTCTGGCATTGTCCGAATGAAGTGATCCACATTGGCCGTTTTCGCTGCATCGACAACTTCATAATCCGTGGCATCTAACTTCCCAAAACGAATGTTATCTGCAATGGTACCTTTATACAACCAAGCATCTTGCAATACCATTCCAAATACAGATCGGACATCACTACGGTTCATTTTTTTCGTGTCAATGCCATCAATTTTAATGGCACCTTCTGTTACATCATAAAAACGCATTAGCAAATTGATTAAGGTTGTTTTCCCAGCGCCAGTTGGTCCCACAATCGCAACCATTTGGCCCGCATCAACTTTAAAGTTCAAATTACGAATTAACGGTTTTTCTGGGTCATAACTAAAGCTGACATTTTCAAATTCAACAGAGCCTAAAATAGGTTCTGGTAAAGGAACATCTTGTTCGTTAAGTTCTTCTTCTGGTTCATCTAGGATTTCAAAAATCCGCATGGTCGAAGCTGAAGCGCTTTGTAAAGCTGCAGACAACTGCGTAATATTCCCCATTGGTTGGCTAATTTGCCAAATATATTGAATAAACGCTTGTAACTGCCCCACTACGATCACACCAGCAACCACATAGTAACTACCAAGGACAGCTACCCCGATATAGGTCCCATAAGCGGTCATTTGAACCAATGGCAACATTAATCCTGAGATAAAGGATGCTTTGAAACCAAAACCATTTAAACGATGATTGACTTGTTTAAAGCCTTCAAGAGTTTCTTTTTCCCGACCATATAGTTTTAAAACACTGAACCCAGTCATATTTTCTTGGACATAACCATTTAAGTCTCCTAAAGAATTTTGCATTCCTTGGAAATATTTCTGGGAGATTTTAACAATTGTTCTGGAAATAATCAGAGACAACGGAATCATAATCACTGAAAAAATCGCCATCAGCGGATTGATTAAGAACATCATCACTACCGCCATCACAATCCCTAAGACTGCTGAAACAATATTGATAAAACTTTGTTGCATCGCATTGCTGACAGCATCCACATCGTTCGTCACCCGTGACAAAATATTTCCTTGTTGGTTCTTATCAAAATAAGAAACTGGCAAACGATTGATTTTTTCTTCAATATCGCGACGTAAATCGCGCATGGATTGTTGAACGACATTCGTCATTAAAAAGCCTGACAAAAATTGTGCCACACAATAACCTGTTCCCACAACTAAAATCCAAATTAAACATTGGATTACATAATCAAAATTAATGGATTCGCCAGCTGCAATATTACGGCTAATTTCTGTCGTTGGTAATCCAGTCAAATAAGGCAACGCTGCATTAAAGGCAACGGTTAATATTGTAAATAAAATAACTAAATAAAACGTCACTCGGTACGGTTTAATATAGCGACCGATTCGTTTCATAGAAGAAAAGGCGTGTTTCATGCTAATTCCTCCTCTGACAATTGAGAAGCCGCAATATCATAGTAAATTGGACAAGTCTCAAGTAATTCACGATGTGTGCCAATTCCGACCACGTCGCCTTCGTTTAAAACAACAATGCGGTCCGCATGCATAATTGTTCCAACACGTTGTGCCACAATTAAAACAGTAGATTCTGTTGTTTCTTTTTTCAGACGCGCTCGTAAATTTGCATCTGTTTGATAATCTAACGCAGAAAAACTATCATCAAATATATAAATTTCCGGATTGCGAATAATCGCCCGTGCGATAGCTAAACGTTGTTTTTGACCACCAGAAAAGTTCGTGCCACCTTCTGAAAGAGGTTCATCATAGCCTTGCGGTTTTTGTGAAACAAATTCTGTTGCTTGAGCAATGTCAATTGCTCGTTCCATTTCTTCTAATGTCGCATCTTCCTTACCGTAGCGAAGGTTATCAGCAATTGTACCAGTAAAAAGTAACGCTTTTTGTGGAATATAGCCAATCTTATTGCGTAATGCACTAAGTTTGTACTCTTTTACGTTCACTCCATCGATTAAAATTTCACCTTCTGATACATCATAAAACCGTGGAATCAATTGAATTAATGTTGATTTCCCACTACCTGTGCTCCCAATAAAGGCCACTGTTTCACCAGGTGACGCCTTAAAACTTACATTGCGAATAACTGGGCTTTCCGCATGTCCAGGATAGGCAAAGGTTACATTTTTAAACTCTAGATAGCCTTTAGTAGCTGTTTCTGTTACGCCTTCTTCTTCACGAATAGCTGGTTCCATGTCTAAGGCTTCTTGAATCCGTGAAGCCGAAACCGCAGCCCGCGGATACATCATAAAGACACTGGCAAATAACATAAACGAGAACAGCGCATGAAAAATATATTCAATAAAAGCAATTAAATTCCCAACTTCTAAATCCCCATGGCTGATTTGAACAGTCCCGCTCCAAATGATTAAGACCATCACAATATTAAATAAGAAAAAGAACCCTGGTTGGGCTGCTGCCATTAAACGAAACAGACTTTTTGAACTTTTAGTGTAAGTTTCATTGACTTTATTAAAACGAGATTCTTCAAATTTTTCATTAACAAATGCGCGTATTACCCGCAATCCAGAAAGATTTTCTCTTAAAATCCCATTGATTCCATCTAAGTTCTTTTGTTGCTTTTTAGATAACGGTTCTGACAAACGAGCAATCCCGACAACTGCTAGCAGCAGAAAAGGCAAGGCACCTAAAACGTACATTCCTAACGACGGACTCGTTCGCATCACCATGTAAAGACTGGCAATAAACATCACTGGCGTCATAAAGCCAAGACGTAAAATATTTCCCATGAAGAGCATAATTTGGTATGCATCATTGGTAGTTCGCGTAATTAAGGAAGAAACCCCAATACTTTCATATTCACTATGTGAGAAAGTTTGAATCTTTTCAAATAAATCATCACGAATATCACGAACAATGTTTGTTGTAATTCTGGCACCAAAGTACCCTAGCAAAATATTCATTGCAACGCCAATAATCGTAATTACAACCATCCAAATCCCTTGCTGATAAATATAGTCCATATCTCTAGGAATAATTCCTTTGTCAATCATTCGTGCTAAAATGGTCGGCAAGCCTAATTCAATCAAAATAAAACCAAACACACAAATAAAATCAGCGAAAAGTAATTTCTTATAACGCATTGTGTAACGCCACATTAACTTCAATTAATCATCTCCTTCTTATCTTACTTTAAATTTTCTAGTACTCCCACTGTATCAAAAAGAAATCGGTAATACAAGCTGTCTGGCTAGAAAAAACAGCCTTTCTCTTTCTATCCTTTCTCTTTTAGATTTTCTAAAAAATAGATAATTTTAATGATTTACTTATACGATTAAAATTGCTACTTCCTTTTGATTGTGCCATAATTGGGAAAAACTGAAAGGACCCTTTGAATGAAAAAATTATTCTTCATTTTTCTCGGTTCCTGTACGTTTGCTTTAGGCACGTTAGGAATCTTTTTGCCGCTTTTACCCACCACTGGTTTTTATTTATTAACGGCCTTTTTTTGGATGCGTAGTTCAGATAAACTTTATAACAAATTTTTAGCTTCTTCTTATTATCAAAAATATATCCAAGAAGCCTTCTTTGAGAAAAAAATTACTCGTAAAGGTAAATGGAAACTATTTATTTCCATGTTTCTTTTATTTGCCATTCCGTGTTTAATTGTCCGAAATACGTTGATGACTACGACTTTAGCGATTGTTTATTTAGCCCACGTGATCGGCTTAAGTTGGTATTGGCGTCCTAAAAAAAAGGCACTCGAACTTGATCAAGAATAAGGTGAAACAAGAAGTTTGTTTTTTTTAAAAGTCCAGTGAGTGTTTCTATACTTCCTTATCATTCTATGATAAAATAAGCTTAATTGTTGTTATTCACAACACACGGGACGGTTGAAAAAAGAACACATAAAATCAAATACCCAGAATGAAGCAAAGTCGAGGCTTCATTTCATCATTAACAGATGTTTTTGATGAGCATTCTTTTTTAGGTGATCAGCACCTCGTTTTGTTGTGTTTAATTTTCTGTCTTAAAATGAAAAAAACTATAAATTGCTACTATTAGTAGCTGAAGGAGAAATGAATCGATGATTTACAAAGTATACTATCAAGAAACAAAAATCAGAAACCCAAAAAGAGAAGACACAAAATCTCTTTACATGGAAGCCGATAGCGATGTAATCGTGCGCCAATTAGTTGAAGAAAATACCCCATACAATATTGAATACGTTCAATTATTAGACGAAAAACATCTTGCTTACGAGCAAGAACATGCGGACTTCACTCTAACGGAGTTTTAACATGAAAGTAAACATAAAAAATAACGAAACTGGCGTTTTTGCAATCGGTGGTTTAGGCGAAATTGGAAAAAACACATATGGGGTACAATTCCAAGATGAAATTATCATTATTGATGCTGGGATCAAATTCCCAGAAGATGATTTACTTGGGATTGACTACGTGATTCCAGATTATAGCTACATCGTTCAAAATTTGCATAAAGTCAAAGCACTCGTTATTACCCACGGTCATGAAGACCATATTGGTGGCGTTCCTTATCTTTTACGTCAAGCGAATATCCCAATCTATGCGGGACCACTAGCCTTGGCTTTAATTACCAACAAACTAGATGAACATGGTTTATTGCGAGAAGCGGAATTACACGAAATTAATGAAGATACGGTGATTCGTTTTAGAAAAACAGCGATTAGCTTTTTCCGGACGACTCACAGTATTCCTGATGCCTTGGGCGTTGTGGTTAAAACGCCTTCTGGTAACATTGTCGCAACAGGTGACTTTAAGTTTGACTTTACACCCGTTGGTGAGCCAGCCAACTTACACAGAATGGCGAAATTAGGTGAAGAAGGCGTCCTTTGTCTTCTTTCAGACAGTACCAATGCTGAAATACCCACCTTTACAAAATCCGAAAAAACAATTGGGACCTCTATTTTAAAAATCTTTGAAAAAATTGATGGTCGGATTATCTTTGCCAGTTTTGCTTCAAACATTTTCCGTTTACAACAAGCTGCTGATGCAGCCGTGAAAACCGGTCGCAAAATTGCTGTTTTTGGTCGTAGCATGGAAAATGCCATTGTCAATGGCGAACGCTTAGGCTACATCAAAGTGCCAAAAGGAACGTTTGTCGATGCGGCGGAACTGAATCAATTACCAGCAAATGAAACAATGATTTTATGTACTGGCTCTCAAGGAGAACCTATGGCCGCGCTTAGTCGGATTGCTAACGGTACACATCGCCAAATTAGTATTCAACCAGGCGATACGGTTGTTTTCTCAAGTTCACCAATTCCTGGGAATACGACAAGCGTTAACCGTTTAATCAACTTATTATCTGAAGCCGGTGCAGAAGTTATCCACGGAAAAATCAATAATATCCATACTTCTGGTCACGGTGGACAAGAAGAGCAAAAATTAATGCTTCGTTTGATGAAGCCTAAATATTTCATGCCTGTTCATGGTGAATTTAGAATGTTAAAAATCCATGCTTCGCTCGCTCAAGATACAGGGGTTCCTGAAGAAAATTGCTTTATCATGGGCAACGGCGATGTCTTAGCTTTAACGGCTGATAGCGCACGTCCTGCTGGTCACTTCAACGCTAATGACGTGTACGTTGATGGAAATGGTGTCGGTGATAT
The DNA here is from genome assembly GCF_050546175.1 of Enterococcus sp. AZ119. Classification (NCBI taxonomy): domain Bacteria; kingdom Bacillati; phylum Bacillota; class Bacilli; order Lactobacillales; family Enterococcaceae; genus Enterococcus; species Enterococcus sp. AZ119. The sequence continues at coordinate 2,356,895 of NZ_CP172951.1, forward strand.
CGGGAATGTTGTTTTACGGGATCGTCGTATCTTATCTGAAGAAGGTTTAGTTTTAGCGGTAGCAACGGTTGATATTAAAAATAAAGAAATTATGGCTGGTCCAGACATTCTTTCCCGTGGTTTTGTCTACATGCGTGAGTCTGGTGATATGATTCATGAAGGCCAACGTCTTTTATTCAATGCTCTACGTGAAGCAATGAAAGATAAAAACTGTACCGAAGCAAAATTAGGCGAAGCCATGACGACCGCTTTACAGCCTTTCTTGTTTGAACAAACAGAACGTCATCCAATGATTCTGCCAATGATTATGACTGCCACAGTTAGTGATCAATAAAGCTCTCATTTAATAGAGAAGAAAAATGCTTGTCCATTTTTCTTCTCTATTTTTTCTAACAAAAAAACACCTAACATGCGTTAGGTGTTTTTGGATTATTTTTTATTAGTTTTTTTCTACGTTAACTGCTTGAGGGCCACGGTCTGAATCTTCAACATCAAAAGTCACTGCTTGACCTTCTTCTAAAGTTTTGAAACCATCACCTTGGATAGCTGAGAAGTGTACGAATACGTCGCTTCCGTCTTCGCGTGAGATAAACCCAAAACCTTTTTCTGCGTTAAACCATTTTACTGTTCCTTGTTCCATTCTTTTGTTCCTCCTCGTGCATTTGCACATAAATAGTCGTAACTTTGCTCGCTTCCAATAGAATATTTAAAAAAATTTAAAAAGTCTACATAATTCCAAACAAGATTACCCTTTCATTTTACACGTGATAAAATATTTTTGCAAGAATTGTCCTCATTCTGAAGCAAAAAAATTCTCTTCTCTCAAACTAATGTATCCGCTATCACCAACAATAATATGATCCAACAATTGAATCCCCATCATTTCGCCACATTCTTCCATTCGTTTGGTAAATTGAATATCTTGTGGAGACGGTGTCGGATTGCCAGATGGATGATTATGAGCTAATAGTATGCGAGCAGAAGAATATTTAACCGCTTCCCGAAAAATTTCGCGTGGATGAGCAATACTTTGATTCAGTGAACCTTTGAAAATCGTTTTCTGTTGGATAATGTCATTCTTGGTATTCAAGTAAATACAAATTAAATGTTCTTGTTGCAGCCCCTTCATCTCTTGGAGTAATCGTTGAGCGACTTGTTGACTGGACGTAACTTTGCCAAATTTGATTTGACTACTTTGATAAATTCGACACCCTAATTCAATGGCCGCACGTAATTCAATGGCTTTCACTTGGCCAATGCCTTTAATAGCCATTAACTCGTTCAACGTGGCTTGCTGCAAATAAGAAAGTTGCTTAAACTGTTTTAACAGCGTTGCGGCAACAGTCATCACGTCTGCTTCTTTTGAGCCAGTTCGTAACAGAATCGCCAACAACTCTTGATTCGATAATGCTTTTTCTCCTATCGCTAAGAGCCGTTCTCGTGGTAAACAATCACTCGGCATCTCACGAATAAACAGATCCGATACTTGCATAAAAAAACCTCCTTTGCTAGTCATTAATAAACTACGCAAAGGAGTGTTGTTTTTATTATTTTAAATAATGTGGCGCTTGATGTAAACTCTCCAAGACATGTAATGTTTTCTCTTGGATAACTTCAGTTGGTTGCAATAAATCAGGTACCATGATCACTGGAATGCCCGCACTATGAGCCGCACTTACCCCATGAAATGAGTCTTCGAAAATCAAGGTTTTCGGGGCTTCTGTTCCTAAAAGTTGACGAGCTTTTTGAAAAATTTCTGGGTCTGGTTTTGCTCGTTTAACATCCTCTGCTGAAACAATTCCTACAAAACGATCCTGAATTCCAGCATGGCTTAATAACATTTCAATTGCTGGACGGACGTTACTTGAGGCAACTAATCGAGGAATTTTTTGATCATCTAAAAAGTCGAGGAATTCCACCACCCCTGGTTTTAAAGGGACGTTACCAGATCGAAACTCTTGCAGGGTATCATCATAAGAACGGCGGATAAATTCTTCCACTGTGTCGTGACCATAGGATGCATAAATACGTCGGTAATTCTCTTGTACTTCTTCATCGGAAATCCCAACATAGTCTAAATAGACTTCTTTACTATATGGTAACCCCATTGCATCTGCTACTTTTTGAGTAGATGTATAGTAAATCAACTCCGTATCAAAAAGCAACCCATCCATATCAAAAATTACGCCATCAAATTTCTTCATCATTTCCTCCTATAGTTAAAAGTAATTCTCTTACTTGAGAAACAAAATATAATGAACCTGTTACTAATAATAAATCATCTGTCGACATTTTTTCTAAAATTTCGCCTAAGCCAAATTGCCATAAAGACACAATTTCTGTTAAATCGTCTTCATATTTTTCCATTTCTGTAAGTGCAATAGCTTTAGGGTAATCAAAGCTAGTTAAGTAAAGATGCGCATTCGGTACTTGCTTTAAGTCCTGAATCATCTCATCCACATCTTTAGTTGCTAAAGCTGAAAATAAAATATGAATCGTGTGTTGTGGAAACTCTTTGCGCAAGTTTTCAACTAAGCGTTTTACTGCATGATCATTGTGGGCACCATCTAAAACAATCAACGGTTCATCACTAAGACGTTCCATTCGAGCTGGCCATTGCGCTTTAGCCAACCCTTGAGTAATGTCTCGTTCTTTAAACGGCAAATGTTGTAGTTGGCAATACTTGTCAAATAATTGAATAGCTACCGCCGCATTTTCTACTTGGTGACGCCCCAACAAGGGAACTTTAATCTTTGTCAGTTTGCCCATTTCTCCATAGAAATTAAATACTTCCCCCCATTGTGTATCAGGATGTAGATATTCCACTTGATACTCTTTGCCAAAACGAAAAATTGGACTCTGTTTTTCTTGTGCGACTTTTTCAATGACTGCTAGCGCATCAGCACAAATGTTGCCTGTTACTACTGGGACTTTTTCTTTAATAATACCCGCTTTTTGATAGGCAATTTCAGCAATTGTTTCACCTAAAATTTCTGTGTGATCCTTCCCAATTGTCGTAATTCCCGTCAATAATGGCTTCACGACATTGGTGCTATCAAGTAATCCACCTAAGCCAACTTCAACAACGGCGATATCCACTTGTTCATTCACGAAATAGTCCAAGGCCATTCCTGTCAATGTTTCGAATTCTGTAATTCCAGCCACTTCAGTGATCTGGTCTAATTCTTTAATGATTGGTTGATACTTTTCCACATAGGTAATCAATTGTTCGTCTGAAATTGGTTGACCATTTATCGCAATTCTTTCATTAAATGATTCAATATAAGGAGAGGTAAAGGTTCCGACTTTCAAGCCCATTTCTTCTAATAGACAGCGTAAATATGTCACGGTTGAGCCTTTACCATTGGTTCCTGCGATATGAATCGTTGGCACTTTGTTTTCTGGATGATCAATTTTTTCTAATAACGCATTAATCCGATCCAAACCAGGTCTTGAACCAAAGGGTAACCGGCTATGAATCCATTCAATGGCTTCTTCTATTGTTAATTGCATCTTGTCCAACTCCTTGTCTTCTTCTACATTATAACTAAGTTAGGTGACTTTTTCACTAATAACCAATTGAAACTTTTTCTTGAAAACTTTTTGCATTTTTCATAATTTTGCGTTATTAGCGGATACATTAATGAACTTATGGTAAACTAACATTCTGGATGGTTCATTCCAGCCAGCCAATTAAAAACTATTTTTAGAGCGTTCAACACGCTTATTCATGATTTTTTTATAAAGGTGGACTTATTTTGATGAAAAACAAATCGAAGCTTTTATGGTTAGGAAGTTTTTTCTTGCCGTTTTTACTTCTATTGCTTGTATGGATGACATTACAACTTGCGCCTTTTGGTGACAACAACTTATTAGTTAGTGATTTAGGCACACAATACATGCCTTTCTTGAGTTTTTTAAAACGCTCTTTTCACGAGGGAATAACTACATTCTACTCTTTTTCCAATGAGATTGGTGAGTCGATTGTTCCTTTGGCAGCCTATTACTTACTGAGCCCTTTTAATGTGTTGGCTTTCTTTTTTCCTTATGAACAATTACCTATAGCAATTTTATGGATTATTACCTTAAAACTTGCCTTGATGGGCACGACGATGTTTAGCTATTTAAAATACACCTATCAAAAAGTTGATGGCACCACGTTACTTTTTTCAACGTCCTATAGTTTCTGTGGCTTTGTCACCGTCTATAGCCAAAACTTTATGTGGTTGGATGCACTAATTCTATTCCCGCTTATCTTATTGGGACTCCAACGTTTATGGGATCAACGTAAATGGGGCTTATACAGTATAACCCTGTTTTTAGCGATTGTGACGAATTACTACATGGGTTATATGATTTGTCTCTTTGCTGTTTTGTACAGTATCTATTGGTTCTTTAAAAAGAATACCCAAGCTCATGCTATTCGGCAATTTTTTAAACAAAGTCCGTTATTCATCCTCGTTTCTTTTTTAACAGGAACTGCAACTAGCTTTTTATTATTACCTGCAGCAGAAGGGATGCTCTATACAAAAAAAGCAGATTTTGATGTCTCGACGTTCTTTTTAACGCCTAAGTTCAACACTTCGTTCTTCTCGCAATTAGGCTTAGGTTCTATTAATTATGAGTTGCGTTTAGACCATTTACCAACCGTTTTTGCTGGATTATTTGTGACACTCCTCTGTGTTGCCTATTTTCAAACGAAACAAATTGCGTTAAAAGAAAGAATAGCTTCAGCAATTCTTTTATTCATTCTCTTTTTAAGCTTTTGGTTAGAAGCCTTTAACACTGTGTGGCACATGTTTCAAAGCCCAGCTGGGTTCCCTTACCGAAATGTCTTTATCTTTAGCTTTTTATTGATTGTCTTTGCCTATGAAGTTTGGCTTAAAAAAGTGACCATTCCTTGGACCGCACCTATTATTTTTAGTCTGCTGTTAGTCATTGGCTACGGATCTTTGTATTATGGTCCACAAAAGAATCTCTTAATTTCGATCAATTATTTATGGCTAAGTTTACTTTTTATTTGGTTGATTTTCTTTTGCTTGCGTTTAGCACACAAAAAGGCCTTAAGAAACTATGTAGTCGTGGCTTTATTCTTACTGGTCAGCACAGAATTAACAACGAATTTCTGGATTTCTTTTAAACATATGCCCTTTGGTAGCCAAGCAACATTTGCCCAAGATTACCGAAAACACAGCCAATTAATCGATGAAAAAATGGCCTCAGCACCAGAACTTTATCGCATGAAACAAGTCATTCCTTCCAAAGAAACAGGGTTCCGTGAAATCAATAACGGCTACAATAATCCTTTACTTTATGGCTATGCTGGCGTTTCTAGCTATACTTCGACTTTAACTGCCACTACCCAAGACACATTAAGTGCGCTAGGTTTATATCGAAAAAATGATCGCCGGATTGCCTATGTGGATAATTCACAACTAACCAATTTACTTTTAAATGTGAAATATGACTTTTTACCAATTGAAAAACCTACGAGTGAAAAATTGCTAAAAACAGTTGGTTCCACGAAAATCATGGAAAATGATGAAGCGATCGGTATGGGCTTTTTGGCGCCAACCGCATTAACCAAGTTAAAATTAGCAAAAAATAATCCTTTAGATGCCCAAGAAGAACTCCTGCAAACGCTCGTGCCGACGGATAAACCTTACTTTAAAACAGCTTCGTTGATAAATGAACCTCATCATACCAACGAAACAATTGAAGCAACCTTTAAAGTGAATAGCACTGGTGACTTGCATCTTTATATTCCGAATTTAAAATGGAAAAAAGTTACACAATTGAAGGTAAACCAACAAGTTATCTCGACGCCGATTTATATTGCAACCAATCAACTGTTCAATTTAGGGCATTTTGAAAAAGGAACTACCGTGACCCTGTCACTAACTGCTGAACAAGTGGTTGATTTAACCAATTGGCAACTTCAAACTTTAGACCAAACAGCCTTTAATCGTGCGGTTGACAAATTACGCCAACAAGCTCTTCACGTGAATGCAACTAAAAAAGGCCATTTAAATGGCGCACTGAATGTACCTGGAAATGACACTCAGTTACTGTATACGTCCATTCCTTATGACCAAGATTGGCAAGTCAAATCGTCGCTACAAAAAGAACCCTTAAAAACACAACGCATTCTAGGTGGCTTTTTAGCTGTTGAAGTCCCTGCTGGCAAACAGCAGTTAACCTTTGCCTATCATCCAAGAATGATTTATCTTGGCACTGCCGTCAGCGGAACGATTTTACTGGGAACGGCTGGTTATCTTGGCTTTAAAAAATACCGTCGAAAACGTCAGGAGGCCACTCATGACTAATCAGAAAAAATTTTTAAATGGACTCATTCGGTGGTTACCCCTAGTTGGACTGGTGCTTTTCTTCGGCTTAATTTTATGGGGATATTCCAGAGGAATTTTTCATTCTGTTGCTTCCTTGCAAGCTTTTATTAAACAGTTTGGTAACTATGCGGTTCTGTGTTTCATTCTTTTACAAATCGTCCAAGTGATTATCCCTATTCTACCTGGAGGAATCTCTTCTGTTGCAGGAATGTTGATGTTTGGCAATTTGCAAGGCCTTTTGTATAGCTATCTTGGATTGATTATTGGTGAGTTTATTGGCTTTTTACTGGTTCGTTACTATGGACGTAGCTTTGTAAAAATAATCCTTTCACCCAATAAATACAAAAAATTTGAAGAGATTTTAGACAAAAATGAACACAATGTCAAAAAGCTTTTAATCTTTACTATGTTAGTCCCCTTCGCTCCAGATGATATTGTTTGTTTAGTGGCGGGAATTACAGATATTTCTTTAAAAGAATTCATGAAAATTGTTCTTTTATTGAAATTCTGGTCTGTGGCTACTTACAGCTACTTAATGTTGTATTTGTTTCAATTATTTGGCAAATTATAACAAAAAGACAACAAAACCGAACGTTGGTTTTGTTGTCTTTTCTTTTTTAGATTGAACGTAATTGGGCAATCCGTTCTTTGACAGCCTCTTGTTTTTCAAGGTAGTCTTTTTCTTTTGCACGTTCTGCTTCCACGACCTCATCTGGTGCATTTGACACAAAACGTTCATTTGAAAGTTTGCCTTGCACACGTTTGACTTCTTTTGTCCATTTGTCTAATTCTTTTTCTAAGCGAGCAATTTCTTCCTCGATATTAATCAACCCAGCTAATGGTAGGAATAGTTCTGCGCCTGTTAATACAGCGGACATGGCTAATTCTGGCGCTTCTATTTCACGACTGATGACTAATTCCTCTGGGTTACAGAAGCGTTCCAAGTAGCTAGTATTAGCTGTTAAAAATTCTTCTACTTCTGTATCGTTTGTTTTAATTAACAAAGTAATTGGTTTAGAAAGTGGTGTATTCACTTCTGCTCGAATATTCCGAACCGAACGAATAACTTCTTTCAGAACTTCCATTCCTCGAGCTGCTGCTTCATCGTTAAATTCTTCATGAACAACTGGGTACTCTGCCACAACCAATGACTCACCTTGATGCGGAATTTTTTCCCAAATTTCTTCTGTTACAAACGGCATAATTGGATGCAATAAGCGTAAGATTTGATCCAATGTGTACACCAAGATGCTCCGTGTTGTTTGTTTAGCTGCTTCATTGTCTCCGTAAAGAATTTCTTTACTCATTTCAATATACCAATCACAGAAATCATCCCAGATGAAGTTGTATAATTGGCGACCTGCTTCACCGAATTCAAAGCGATCAAATAATTCTGTCACACGGGCGACTGTTTCGTTTAAGCGCGTTAAAATCCAACGATCAGCGACAGTCTTTTCACCACTAAAGTCAATATCTGCAGCAGTCATACCTTCTACATTCATGATAACGAAGCGACTTGCATTCCAGATCTTATTGATAAAGTTCCAAGAAGCATCCATTTTTTCATAACTAAAACGAACATCTTGACCAGGTGCTGAACCATTTGATAAGAACCAACGTAACGCATCTGCGCCATATTTTTCGATGACATCCATTGGATCAATCCCATTCCCCAATGATTTACTCATTTTGCGTCCTTGCTCATCACGAATTAAGCCGTGAATTAAGACATTTTGGAAGGGACGTTCGCCTGTAAACTCTAAGCTTTGGAAAATCATACGACTTACCCAGAAGAAGATGATGTCATAGCCAGTAACTAATGTGCTTGTTGGGAAGTAACGTTGATAATCTTCGCTTGCTTCATCTGGCCAACCCATCGTTGAAAATGGCCATAAAGCAGAACTAAACCATGTATCTAAGACGTCACTATCTTGAACCCAATTTTCACTGTCGGCTGGCGCTTCCATCCCAACATACATCTCGCCCGTTTCTTTGTGATACCAAGCAGGAATTTGGTGGCCCCACCATAATTGTCGCGAAATAACCCAGTCATGTACATTTTCCATCCAACGTAAAAATGTTTGATTGAAGCGTGGTGGATAAAATTCAACAGCGTCTTCTGTTTCTTGATTTTTCATTGCTTTTTCAGCTAATGGTCCCATTTTTACAAACCATTGGGTCGATAAACGTGGTTCCACGACAACGCCTGTTCGTTCTGAATGGCCCACGCTGTGATTCATTGTTTCGATCTTAATTAAGCGACCTAATTCTTTCAAGTCAGAGACAATCGCTTTACGTGCAGCAAAACGATCCATTCCTTCGTATTTTCCAGCCAGTTCATTCATCGTGCCGTCTTCGTTCATAACATTTACTCGAGGTAAGTCATGACGATTACCGACTTCAAAGTCATTTGGATCATGGGCAGGTGTGATTTTTACAACCCCTGTTCCAAATTCCATATCTACATAGTCATCTGCAATAATTGGAATTTCTTTATCTACTAATGGCAAGACAACTGTCTTACCAATAAGTTCCTGATACCGTTCATCTTCTGGATGGACCGCAATCGCCGTATCTCCCAACATTGTTTCAGGACGCGTTGTCGCAATTTCAACAACGCCAGAACCATCTGATAATGGGTAGCTCATGTGGTAAAAAGCTCCTTCAATATCTTTATGGATTACTTCAATATCAGACAATGCTGTTTTCGCTTTTGGATCCCAGTTAATGATATATTCACCACGGTAAATCAAATCTTTCTCGTAAAGAGAGACAAACACTTTACGAACGGCCTCAGATAGCCCTTCATCTAAAGTAAAACGTTCACGGCTGTAATCTAAAGAAAGGCCCATTTTTGCCCACTGTTCACGAATGTGAGAAGCATATTCTTCTTTCCATTCCCACACTTGATCAACAAATTTTTCACGACCTAAGTCGTAACGTGAAATTCCTTGTTGTGCTAGTTTCTCTTCTACTTTTGCTTGCGTAGCAATTCCAGCATGGTCCATTCCTGGCAGCCATAACGTATCAAAGCCTTGCATTCTTTTTTGGCGGATAATCATATCTTGTAATGTTGTATCCCAAGCATGCCCTAAGTGTAGTTTCCCTGTTACATTGGGTGGTGGAATAACAATTGAATAGGGCTTCGCTTTTTTGTCGCCACTTGGTTTAAATAAATCTTGATCTAGCCATTTTTGATAACGACCAGCTTCGATTTCTGTCGGTTGATATTTCGTTGGTAAGTTTTTTTCTTCTGACATTTTTTCCCCTTCTTTCTTAAAATACGCGATTTGGAGCGGTAATTATTTTACAAATGAGTTTTTTTGGCTAAACACTAAAATACGCCCTAAAATACTTTCGTATTTTAGGGCGTAGATTCATCTTATTTACGCGGTACCACCTAAATTGCATTTGAATTGAATTCATTCAAATGCCACTCATTCGTGAGATAACGTTCACGAAACGAATCGTTCTACTAACGTACTGTGTTCAAACCATTGACTCACAAGCTACCTTCTCACTGGTTGTGTAAAAGTCTTGCACCTGAACGACTTTTTCTCTAAAACGACGCCAATGATACTCCTCTTGTTCGCTGTCTTTGCTTCATTCTACAATGAAGCGCAAGCAAAGTCAATTTGTAATCTAGAGGGATTACACTTTTTTTGCAGCTTCTAACGCTTGTTGATAATCGGGTTCCGACGAAACTTCTGAGACGATTTCTTCATAAACTAACGTTCCTTCTGGGTCAATCACAAAAATAGCACGTGCTAAACGGCCCATTTCTGGAATATACAAACCATAAGCTGCACCAAATGAGTCTTCAGTATCATGAAGCATTTCCATTTCGACACCCTCAGCGGCACACCAATTTGCTTGTTCTTCAACTGTGTTATTGGAAATCGTGATAATCTGAACACCGTCTAATTTCGCCGCTTCTTGATTGAAACGTTTCGTTTGCAGTGAACAAACACGTGTGTCGATATCAGGAACCACACTAATTAAAACCGTTTTACCTTTATAATCTGCCAAGTTGATTTCTTGGTTGTTTAAATTTTTCAAAGAAAAGACGGGGGCTTTTGTGCCAACTTCGGGCTGTTCACCTGTCAATTCTAATACGTGCCCTTTTCTTGTAACATTCATTCTGAAATCCTCCTTTTCCACTTTCAATAATAAGTATAGTAGAGGATTTTTATGAAGACAATTTTATTGCTTTGGGCTATTTGCTAGTGAAAAAGTTTCATTAAAATAAATCAGTGTTTGCAGTTCCGTTGTTAAATCAATATACTGCACACTAACGTTGGCTGGCACACTGACACGGTCTGGCGCAAAATTTAAAATCGCAGTCACACCCGCTTGTACAATTTTGTCGATGGCTTTTTGAGCATGGTGACTTGGTACTGTAGAAATGGCTACCGTGACCCCTTCTTGTCGAACGAATGCTTCTAACTCAGACATATCATGAACTAATAATCCATTAATCGTGGTGCCAACTAAAGCTGAATCATTATCAAAAGCACAGACAATATTCAAATTCTCGTTGCGTCTAAAATTATTTTTTAATAATGCCTTGCCTAAATTGCCACAACCAATCAGAGCAATTCTTTTTTCTTCTTGCGTATTTAAAATATTACTAAATACCTCAATTAAATACGGCACATCGTAACCATAACCGCTTCGACCCAGTTCACCAACGTGGGAAAAATCACGCCGAATCGTTGCAGAAGGAATCTGGATCATTTCACTAAACTCTCGTGATTTAATGCGTTTAACACCAGAATCCCCTAACATTTTTAAATAACGTAAATAAACCGGCAAACGTTTTGCCGTTGCTTTAGGCATTTTTTTCTCCATCCTCTGTCCTCCTTGTTACCTACTTCACATATTCAGTTTATCACGGTTCCCCTCTCCGAGCAACTTGTTTGTGAAATAAGTACAAAATAAATACAGTGACGTCTAAGTGACCGTCACTGTATTTATTTCTTATAGGAAATCTGCAAATTCGTCTTCTTGTTTATCTTTCGCTGTTTCTGCTGAAATCTCTGTAATTTTGAGTCCTTCTAAGGCCCGAGCCATTAAACCTTCTAAGTCTAAGCGCGCTTCATAATCTTGCGCTTTATCCAAGCGAGGTCGTGTTTTCGGTTGCGGTGGCGCAAAAATTGTACAACAATCTTCGAAGGGTTGGATGGCTAATTCAAACGTGTCAATTTTTTCGGCAATTTCGATAATTTCTGTCTTATCCATTGAAACCACAGGTCGAATTATCGGTGTTGAGGTAACCTCATTAATTGCTACCATACTTTGAAGTGTTTGCGAAGCCACTTGTCCTAACGATTCACCGTTAATAATGACTAAACCTTTCCGCATTTCACGAATTGCATCTGTTAAGCGTAACATTAAACGTCGTGTAATAGTCATTAAGTAGCCTTGGGGAACAACTCGTTTTATTTCTTCTTGAATTTCTGTAAAGGGCACTTCAATAAATTGAATAGTTCCTACATAAGGGACTAATTTTTCAGCTAAATCTTTAGCCTTTTGTAACGCTTGTTCACTTGTATAAGGCGGACTAGCAAAATGGACAGCTTCTACTTCCACGCCACGTTTCATAGCTAAATAACCAGCAACTGGTGAATCAATGCCTCCTGACAACATCAACATACCACGACCACTGGTGCCCACTGGCAATCCACCCGCACCGCGAATCGTTTCATAAGATAAATACGCCGCATCTTTACGAATTTCAATTCTTAAGTTAATATCAGGCTTTTTCATTTGTACTTGAATTTCCGGAATGGCTTCAATAACGGCCCCACCTAATTCTTGATTCAAGCCATTTGAATCAAGTTCAAATGAATGATCCGAGCGTTTAGCAGTAATTTTAAACGTCTTACCTGGCGTATAAACTTCCCGAACAACCTCTTGAACCATTGCACGAATCGCTGGCATTTCTTTTTCAATACGAATACTTGGCGAAAAATTTTGAATTCCAAACACTTTACTTAGTTTTGGAATCACTTCTTCACTATCTTCCCCATTTAATAAAATATGCATTCTATCTCGATCTGCATGGATTTTCAATGCTGGAAAATCAGCTAACGCACGTTTCACATTTTGTGCTAACTGCATGATAAACGTTTTACGATTTTTTCCTTTAGTTGATAATTCGCCATAGCGAACCATAATTTCTGTATACTTCACTCAATTAATTCCTCTCTGTTCCTGTATCTTCACAGGTCAATGTCTTTGCAAATTATACATCAAATAAGGGGCGTTTTTCTAGTGCTTAGTCGAAAAAAAATAGTTGATTCATAAGTTCATTGTCTTATGAATCAACTATTTGATAACTTTCTCTCTTGCTTATTGCGCATTCAGGATCCACATGAATCCGACAAAAACAAAGAACAAGCCATACATAATTGGCGAAACTTCTTTCCCGCGTTTTGCCGCAATCATTGTAATTGGATAGAAGATAAAGCCTAAGGCAATCCCATCTGAAATGCTGTATGTCAATGGCATTCCTAACAAGATTAAGAAGGAAGGAATCGCAATTTCCATCTCGTTCCATTTAATTTTGCTTAAGGATTGTGCCATCAAAACACCAACAATAATCAACGCTGGTGCTGTAACTTGCGAAGTGACAACTGCTAACAAAGGAGAAAATAGCAAACTGAAAATAAATAAAATCCCGGTTGTAATAGCTGTGATTCCTGAACGACCACCCACAGCAATCCCCGCAGATGATTCGACATATGCGCCAACTGGCGATGTCCCTAATAGAGAACCAGCTAACATCGCTGTTGAATCAGCGGCTAAAGCTTTCCCCACACGCGGCATTTTATTGTCCTTCATAAAACCTGCTTGATTGGCTAAGCCCACCAACGTACCAGCCGTATCAAAGAATGTTACTAATAGGAACGTTAAAACCACGACCCACATTTGAATCGTATTGATATCTTTCACATGTCCTAACGCCACTAAAAATGTTGGTTCTAAACTTGGCGCGCTTGAAATAATCTTATCAGGCATTGGAATAACGCCTGTCGCTAAACCAACAATCGTTGAAATCGCCATCCCAATAAAAATACCACCCGGTACTCGACGAACTAACAAAATTGCAGTTACGACTAAGCCGACAATGGTAACCCACGTTGAACCAACATTCAAAGGTCCTAAGCCAACAAGTGTCGCATCATTAGCCACAATTAAGCCACCTTGGCTTAAACCAAGAAAAGCAATAAACAACCCGATCCCACCTGAAATGGCAAATTTCAAGTCTGCAGGAATTGCATCAATAATTAGCTCGCGTAATTTAAAAATTGTAATTAAAATAAATATCAATGAAGCCACAAAAACGCCTGCTAATGTCGTTTGCCAAGGAATCCCCATACCAACAGAGACTGAATAAGCAAAGAATGCATTAATTCCTAAAGCTGGTGCTGTCGCAATCGGATATTTCGCCAACACACCCATTAAAATACAACCTAAGGCACTCGCTAAAGCGGTGGCAGTAAAAACAGCGCCTTCGTCCATGCCAGAAGCACCAAGTACGGTTGGATTAACGAACAAAATATACGCCATTGAGATAAATGTGGTGAAACCAGCTAACATTTCTCGTTTCATATTCGTATTCAATTGTTCAAGTTCAAAATATGAACTTATCTTTTCTTTCATGTTCCGTCCTCCTAAAATCTAAACATCCTACAATGTTCGTAAAATATTCAATTTATTAATGAAACAACGTGTTTAATCATATAATAAACCAACAAATAAGTAAATATCAAATTCTAAATTCTGTAAAAAACGAACAATCACGATTCAAAAAAAGTATTCCTTTCTAGGAATACTTTTTAAATTAAATCGTTTGTGTGGTCGGGCGAACAACCATTTCACTGATTGACATACGATCTGGCGTGTCTATGGCAAAGACCACCGCTTGCGCAATGTCTTCCGCCTTTAAGCCCCAACTTAACTGTTCTAGATGTAACGTTTCAGCTACTACTCGATTAGAAATTGTTTGATAAAGTTCTGTTTGTACAGCACCTGGTGAAATAATCGTTGATTTAATGTTATTCTCTCTTTGTTCTTGTCGCAATCCTTCCATAATTGCTCGAACAGCAAACTTTGTTCCACAGTAGACAGCCGAATCTGGATAAACGACATGTCCTGCCACAGAATCAGTAGTAATAATCTGCCCTGATTTTTGTTCAACCATAATTGGAAGAACTGCCGCAATGCCATTTAAAACACCCATAATATTAATATCTAGCATTTGACGCCATTCTCCTTTTGGTGCTTCAATAAGAGGCGCCGTTGGCATAACTCCTGCATTGTTAAAAAGAACATCAATTCGTCCATATTTTTCCATTGTAAGCTTGATTACACGCTGAACTTCCTCTTCTTTCGTTACATCTGCTTGTTGCACGAGAATCTTTGCTTCAGGAAGTTCTTTTTTTATAGCAATTAAACGTTCTTGTCGACGTGCTGCAATGACTAACTTCGCTCCTTTTCTGGCAAGTAAACGGGCTGTTGCCTCACCGATGCCACTGGAAGCGCCCATGATAACAATAACTTTTTCTGATAATGATTTCATTATATTTCCTCCTTATCTTCCTGAATCCAACGAATAATTTTAGCTGGTGTTCCTGCAACAATAGCGTTAGCTGGCACATCTTTAGTTACAGTCGCATTAGCTGCTACGATAGCATTTTCACCAATCGTAATACCTGGTAAAACAGTGACACCCGCGCCTAACCACGCAAATTTTTTAATGGTAATTGGTGCTAGCAATACGCCTCGCCGTTTCATTGGCAGTTCCGGATGATTGACACTTAAGAGATTAACGCGCGGACCAATTAAAACATTGTCTTCAATTATAATGCCCCCTAAATCAACAAACATAGCTGCCCGATTAATAAAAATATTTTTACCAAAATGTATATTGCGTCCAAAATCTGTATAAAAAGGCAATAAAATCGTAACGGTTTCGTCAATTTTGTCTTGGATAATCGTGGCAAGAAGATTCCTTACTTCATTATGTGTATAGGCTTGTTGATTTAATTCTATTAAATAGCGACTATTTTCCTCTTGAATCTGATGAATAAGTTGAAATAGTGGTTCATCTTTATCAATGCTACCTGTTGCAATTAGTTCTTGGAGATTTTTTGTAAGCATTCCTAATCGCCTCCTTTTGCTAAATTTATCGTAATACGTGACAACTCCTCTGTCTAATACTTATAATAAATAGATAAGTATGCGTTTTAGTTATAGGAGGGAAAGTAATGGAATTACGAGTGATTCACTATTTCTTAGCAGTGGTCCAAGAAAAAACGATTAGTGGCGCAGCCAAACAATTGCATGTATCACAACCAACATTATCTAAGCAATTAAAAGAATTAGAGGAAGAATTAGGCGTGACATTATTTATACGAGGAAATCGACAAATACAATTAACACCTGAAGGAGAATATTTAGCTAAACAAGGGCAAGATATTTTAAGCTTAGCAAATAAAACAGTCACCAACTTGTCGCAAAATGAATTCATTAATGGCGAAATCACGATTGGTGGTGGCGAAACAAAAGCTATGTCTTTTTTAGCGAATGCACTACAACAAATAACAAGCCAGCACTCAGCTGATATTCACCTTCATTTATACAGTGGGAATGCAGATGATGTAATAGAACGGCTAGACAAAGGATTATTAGATTTTGGTTTAATTATTGAGCCTGCACCTAAACAAAAATATAGCTATTTAACATTACCAATTGTAGATACATGGGGCTTAATTACTGTAAAGGACCATCCCTTAGCCACTAAAAATGTTATTACTGCAGCCGATTTAAAAGAAGAACCTTTATTTATTTCTCGACAAGCACAAGTTCCGAGCCAACTCTCTGATTGGCTCGAAGCAAGTCTAGATCAGTTCCGAATCGTTGGGACCTACAACTTACTTTACAACGCTTCACTGATGGTAGAAGCTGGGCTAGGTAGCGCCCTAAGCATTGATGGTATTCTAGAAACAAAGCAAACAAATTTACGTTTTATCCCGCTATATCCTGCTTTAACAGCCAAAATTAGTTTAATTTGGCGCAAAAATACGGTTCTTTCCACAGCTGCTGCATTATTTTTAGAACAAATAAAAAAAAGTATTCAACGCCCTGAATAATAGGTCGTTGAATACTTTTTTAAATCATCACTGTGATCGTAGCTGCTGCCAAAATCAAAACTAAGCCGATAATCGTTACGGTCATTTCCTTGGCTGTTTTCTTTTGACCTAAGAACCAAATACCTGTCAACGTTGCAAGCACAACTGATGTTTGGGATAGAATAAAGCCAGTTGCCAAGCCGTTCATATCTGGCTGCGCTGAAATTAAATAAGTTAACGCTGCAAAGGCGAAGAAAAAGCCTGAAAAAATTTGTTTGTAAGAAACAGCTTCTATAAATGGGGATGTTTCCCCACCCTTAATAGTGACAACTGCTGAGTAAATAACTGCCACAATTACCATGCCTATTGCTTGTGGTAAAAAGGCATGCATGCCATCAATTGCCGTCGCTTGTGGTGCTGCAGAGTACGCCCAATAGCCGATTTCACCAACGGCTAATAGAAGAACTGCTTTTTTCATAATCCCAGCACTCTCAGCGGACTCCGTTTCCGACCAGACCGTCATTTTGGCACCAATCATGATTAACACTAAGGCAAATGCGCCTAACAATTTGGCTGTCGCACCTGGCCAGTTTCCTAAGAAAAAGACACCCCAGAGAGAAGCACCTAAAAGTTGGAACGCGGTCGTTACTGGCATGGCACGTGATGAACCAATCATCGTGAAGCATTTAAACGTAATGATTTGCGCACAGGCCCAACCGACACCAGATAAAATTGAAAAGAATAAATCCATGCCCGCGGGAAAAGCCAAACCATTAATCATTGAAAAAATAGCGGCAAAAATCAATGTTCCTAAACTGGTACCGAGAATTTGATTCACTGGACGACCACCAATTTTGGAAGCGATTGTTGGGAAAAGCCCCCAACCTAAAAGCGGTCCTAAACCGATTAATAATGCAGTCGCATTCATCTTTATTTCCCCTCTCTCGTTTAAAAGACAACGTTACTTTCTAATAAAATATTTGCGTAAGGAGTCATTTCCCCTGTCCGAATAAAGGCATGGCAGTTGTTTAATTCTTGTTTCATTTCTGTATGAGGAATAAAACTGATGGGAGTTTCTGGTAAACGAGTTTTAATTGCTGTCAACATGTCAGGATTTTCTGTTTTAATTTCTTCTGCTAAATAAATTCGTTGAACTGCCAATTCCTCAAGGACATTGTTTAAAACTTCCATAAAACTAGGTACGCCATTGGTAACTGCTAAATCAATTTTTTCTGTAGTCCGAGGCACTGGCATGCCTGCATCACCAATACTTAATTTATCAAAATGACCCATTTGTGCGATAACGCGGGAAATATCTGAATTAATAACTTTTGTTTTTTTCATGTCGCTCGCTCCTTTTTATTTGTCTGCCAATTCGTGTTGATAAGGAATCGAAGGTTGGGCTCCAAAACGTTGAACAGTCAACGAGGACGCCTTGTTTCCATAGCGAATAGCTTCTTCCAAATTGCTAAAATCTTTCTCTAATATACTACTTAATGCGCCAATAAAAGTATCGCCAGCAGCCGTTGTATCAACCGCTTTCACTTTAAAAGCAGGCACAATACCACTTCGTCCATTGACGTCATAAAAGGCGCCTTTACTACCTACTGTAATAATTACTGCTTCAATCCCTAATTGATGAAGTGCTTCTGCGGCTTTACGCATACTCGCTTCATCTGTGATTTTAATGCCTGTTAAAATTTCAGTTTCTGTTTCATTTGGTACAATCATATCTGTCACGTTTAGTAATTCTTCAGGAACTTGTTCTAACGCAGGTGCGGGATTTAAAATCGTTTTGACGCCTGCTTTTTTAGCAATTTTAAACGCTGCAATCGTACTATCAATCGCACTTTCAAATTGGGCAATCACAAAATCACTTTTTTCAATAATTTCTTGATGTTCCTGGACTTGTTTTGGCGTAAAGGCGTTATTGGCTCCTGCGTAAATCATAATGCTATTTTCACCAGCGTTATCTACCATAATAAAGGCTTGGCCAGTAGCTGTTTTCTCTAAAGTGGTGACCCCAGTTAAATTAATTTCATCTTGACTCATTAAATCAGTCATCATAGCTCCAGCGCCATCATTTCCCACAGCACCAATAAAATATGTTTCTGCGCCTGAACGTTTCGCTGCAACTGCTTGGTTTGCTCCTTTACCACCACCTGCTGTAAAATGTTCAATGGCGTGAATTGTTTCGCCTGGTTTTGGCATTTCTTTGACTCTTAATGTTGTGTCTAAATTGATACTTCCGATAATTGTAACCGCGTTCATTTTCATCCACCTCAATAAAATTTATTTTTTCATTCTAATTAAAACGTTTTAGTAAAACGTTTTAATTCCACAACAAAAATATAGCACACCTTGAAAGCTATTTCAAGGGTGCTGTCGAAAATCGTTCAATCAGTTGGACAGGCAAGGTTTGCTCCTCCCAATCTTTTGCAGGCTGATGGATTCTTTCCAATAATAAAGTCGCCGTAGTTTGCCCCAATTGAAAAACAGGTTGAGCAATTGTTGTTAGCGGCGGCGAAACATACTCGCACATATCAACATTGTCATAACCAATAATACTATAATCCTCAGGAATTTTTTTGCCCGCTTCTGCTAATCCTCGATATAAACCAAAAGCAATTTCATCATTGATAGCAAAAATTCCGGTGCTCTCTGTTTTTAAAATTTCGGGGACAGCTTGGTAGCCGCCGGTTTTTGATAATTCTGTTTCGATCAACTGGACCTTTTCCGTATAAACAGAACAAAAACCTTTTAACCGTTGCTGAATATTGACTGGCGCATGTGGTGGCATTACCACGACGACCTGTTTATGTCGTTGCTCTTGTAAATGTTTTGCTGCTAGTTGCCCACCTCTATAATCGTCTGTCAAAACAGCATCGCTAAAGCCTTCTGCTTTTTTTTGGTCAAGTACAATAAACGGAATCTTTTTCGCACGTAGCGTTTCATTAATCGTTTGATTGGAAATTTCAGAACTTGCAATCACAAAGCCATCGACACTACGACGAATCAACTCTGTTAAATATTCATGTTCTCTTGTAACATCTTGGTCCGCATTGCATAACATCAGTATAAAATTTTCTTTGTATAAAACACTTTCAATTCCTCGAATCAATTGCGCGAAAAATGGATTGGTAATGTCAGGTACGATTACGCCAATCGTCTTACTTTTTTTCATCACCATACGTTGCGCAAAATAGTCGGGCTGATAGTTTAATCGCTCTTTTGCAGCCAATACTTTTTCGACCGTTTTCCCACTAAACCGTGCCCCATTCCCGTTTAAAATTTGTGAAACGGTAGTAATGGAGACACCTGAGTCATTGGCAACATCTTTAATTGTAACCTTTTTATTTGTCATCCTACTTCTCTCCTTGCCGTGAACGCGCCCATTCACCGGACCTCTTAATCTCATTTAATTTACTACAATCATTTACTTTACGCAACCACAAATAAATACGTACATTCGTTTAAACCGTCCTTTCACCCCTTCAACAAATTTCGTTGTTCTACTTTTAAAATGTTATACTGTAGAAAAAATGATTTACTTTTTGCTGAATGGAGGGCCTTAATTGAAAAAGAAATCGATTGGTTTGTTGTTAGCTAGCGCATATTTGTTTCACGCACGTTCTCGTCAAAAATCCTTAAAAGCCTGTCTTTTTGAAGATTCTTTACGTCTTTCCCAAATTGCTCGCCTTGAACGAAATCCGAAAGTCACCAAGGCTTTTTATCATTGGCAACGATCACTAAATGAACAAGTAACTTTGCCAAAACATTTACGTCATCTTTTTCCTCTTCAAGAAATGACTCAATTTCCTACGATGTATCGCATGTCAAACTCCGTTATTGCGCCTACCAAGAAAGCTGTACTATACCTGCACGGTGGGGGCTTTACATTGAATCTTGCCTATAGCCAATTAGACTTTAGTTATAAACTAATTGAAGATCTCCCTTTTGCAACAGATTATTTTATCCCTGTATATCCATTAGCACCAAATAAGTCTTTTGCTGATATTTATAATCATTGCTATGCTGCTTACCAAGAAATTTTACAGCATTATGATCCCGAAGATGTTATTTTATTAGGTGATTCTGCTGGTGGCACATTGGTTTTAAACGTATTGCAGAATTTAGCCATCGATTTCCCTGAACGCTTACCAAAAGCTGCTGTTTTAATTTCTCCTTGGTTAGATGGACATTTAGACATTCCCGTTGCCAAAAGTTATCAAAAAAAGGACAAAATGATTGGCATGAACTATTTACAATTAATTGCCCAAGAGATTGACGACACAGCCAATCACTCCACGCTTTCTTTAAATTGCTTGTCCTTTGATTATCAAAAATTTCCGCCACTTTTTTTCGTGGGCGGCACACATGAAGTTTTTTGCCCTTCCTATCACCAATTTTTAAAACAATTAGGGCCACGACCACAAGATACTTGCCGATTGGTGCCTGGCATGCAACACGTTTTCGCAATGAAACAATACTTGCCAGAAGGACGACAAGCGCGGAAACAAATTGCACAGTTTATCCAAGAACAATGGTAAAAGGCAAATGAGACAGAAGTCAAAACGACTTCTGTCCCACTTGCCTTTTTGTAGAAGAAAACACTTAGTTTTCTTCGGCGACTTTTTTCTCCCGCATAGTCAAAACAGCGCTAGCCAAAAGAACAACCACTACAAAAGCAATGATTCCTCCTACTAAAAGACTCGGACCTGCCTCACCTAATTTGCCTAAAAATAGGCCTGGGATTAAATAATCTGTATCCGCAAACGTTGAGGATGCTAACTGTAGATCACCCAAGACTGGTAAAATGAATAACGGTAACCAACTAATTAATAAGCCATTAAACGCAGCACCTAAAATCGCTCCCCGACGTCCCCCTGTGGAATTTCCAAAAACGCCTGCCGCGGCACCACAGAAAAAGTGCCCGACAACGCCTGGTATAATCACGGTGGTATTCAGACCAACCATCGCTAACATTGAAATAGTTCCCACAATAAAGCTCGCAAAGAACCCAATCAAGACAGCGTTTGGCGCATAAGGAAAGATAATGGGAACATCAAGTGCTGGTTTAGAATTAGGCACTAATTTTTTAGCAATTCCTTGGAAAGCTGGCACAATTTCTCCTAAAACCATCCGCACACCCTGTAAAACCACAACGAAACCAGCCGTAAAGGTTCCTGCTTGAATTAATGAAAAAATAATCGCATTTTCGCCATTGCTTAACTCATGCTCGACATAACCTGTCCCAGCCAGCAAAGCCAAAATCACATAGACAATCGACATCAAAATCATAATTGAGATGGTTGAGTCTCTTAAAAAACCAAAACTTTTAGGAATTTTAATATCTTCCGTTGACTTTTCTTTATTCCCAAAGACTTTTCCAATAAAGCCACTTGCCGCATAACCAATATTCCCTGTATGCCCCATTGCTACTTTATCATTTCCAGTAATTTGTTTCATAAAGGGCTGACAAAGAGCAGGTGTCACTGTTAATAAAGTTCCTTCAAATAAACCACCTAAAAGAATCATTGGCAAACTAACGCTAAAACCGGCCCCCACTAAAATAACAGCTGTCAAACACGAAACGTACATCATCGCTTGACCTGTCAAAAAGATATATTTAAAACGTGTAAAACGCGCCAACAGAATATTAACAACCATGCCCACCAACATAATCAGAGCAGTTGGTGTCCCATATTGTTGCAAGGCAATCGCTACAACCGCTTCATTACTAGGAACCACGCCTTGTGTATTTAACGCGGTTTGGAACATCTCCGCAAAGGGCGTTAACGAGTTCGCTAATAGCCCTGCGCCACCAATTAAAACTAAAAAGCCGACGAATGTTTTCAACGTTCCTTGAACAACATCAGAAAATTTCTTTTTCTGTAAAACTAATCCCAACAAAGCAATTAATGAAACCAGAATCGCTGGCTGGCTAACAATTGAAACAAATAAATTCAATAAAGTTTCCATGTTTTTCCTCCTTCTTATTGATGTGCAATGCCATTGTCATCTAAAACTTTCAAGACTTTCTCCTTCGTTTCATCGTAATCAATAATCGCATTTAAAGGAATGATTTTTTCAGCAGGAATTGACCCTAAAGCATCTTGCAATGTTTTTTCGACAAAGAAGTAATCAGCCATATCGCCACTGGCACTCCCGACATCTGTGTGATCAATTTGAAAATTATCTGTATCAACACCGACTTCCTCTAAAATTTGTTGGATATTCATTTGCACCATAAAACTTGTTCCTAAACCACTTTGACAAACTGTAAAAATCTTCATCTTATTTCTCTCCTTCTTGGATAATTGATAGTATTTCTGGGACGGTTTCAGCCGCCACTAAGCGATGTAATGATTCTTTTTTTGATAGAATTTTTGTCAGACTAGATAAGGCCCGTAAATGTGTTTCGTTATCTGAAGCAGCTAAACAAATAAAAAGGTGAATTTCATGCTTAGGATCTTCTAATAAATCGACACTTTTTTGGATTTTTAGTAATGACATGCCTAACTGATTAACGCCATCTTCTGGTCGCGCATGAGGCAATGCTACGTCTGGACAGATATGGATAAATGGCCCAAACGATTCGACTTTTTGAATCATTGCATCAATGTACTTTTCCGTAATACTGCCATTTTTTAATAACGGCTTGGCAGCTTCTGTAATTCCCGCTCGCCAGTCTGCAACTTCAGGCAGGACTTGGACTGTTTCTGTTGTTAATAATTCCGATAACATTGGACGCAGATCCTCCTCTTTTTCTAAAATTTTGTTCATTTTACGATGCAAGACACGATATAACTGCGCTTCTGTGACTCCTTTTTTTAAGGAAATGTAAGGTTTTAAGGCATCTAAAATATCTTTAACATCTGGCATGGAAATACCTGGCAATAGCCAATCTGATTGAACTTGGTGCATCAATTGATTTTTCTCCAAAGAGCTCATAATGGGCTTGGTAAGATAAACCTTTTTGGCTGTTTCAATAGGGACCGTTGAGAAAATGATGTCATAGCTTTTTTCAGATACATTCTCTATTTCCCTCACCGCATTCGTTTCTTTAAATTCAATCATTGGAAATAGCCGACGCAATTCCGATTGCAAAATCAACGAAGAACTGATGCCACTGGGACAAACAATTAGCGCTTTTAGCTTTTCTTGCCGCTGTTCATTTTTTTGCCCGAAAATTTCTCCACCAAATAATATGGTAAAAAAACCGATTTCCTCTGACGGGATTGACCGTTTCGTTAATTTTTCTAAAGGAGCTAACGCTTGTTCACAAAGATGATAAAGCGACCGATACGATTGTCGAATATCCTTGATTAAAACATTCGGCAAGTAAAAGCCATAGTTAATCCGAAAATAGGCAGGAACCAGATGATAATACACATTCATGAGCAATTCACGAGGCTGCTCAAATTGAACGACGGCCAATAATTCCATTTTCCGAATAATTTCACCAGAAATATCTAATAAAAACTCTAACTTCGTATCTCGCAATTCTCCTTGCAAGGCTGTCATTAAACAAATCGTGAAAAAAAGACTCTCAGTTTCTACATTCGCCACTGGCCCAACTAAATCACTTAAAATACGACGACTGACGGGATAAGCGCGTAAGGACTGAATTAACTGGTTCTCAGGCCAGACGACTGTTTTATATTTGCCTAATCTTTTTTGAGAAAAAGCAAGAAAGTAACTAATTTCATCTAATCTGCTGGGTACCAGTTGAAGCTGTGCTTCCTGGACGGCTAATTGAATGCCGTCACGCATTTTTGCGTATTGGCTCATTTGATGCTGACTGAGCCAGCAAAATAAAGCAAAGGTGCCCGACTTTTGTTGTAAGAGGCGGGCAAGCCAATTTTTCCCGAAACGACGAATCCGAAATTCATCTCCTTCTAGGTAAAACCCTCGTTTTCGTTCGTAGGATAAAGCAATGTTTTCAGTTGCTAGTTGGTGTCGTACTTTTTTGATGTCCGCTAAAATAGTGCCTTTCGAAACGTCTAAAAAATTTTGATAATGATACACCGATAGTTCTTCGATTTCTGAATAAGTGAGCAAAAAAATAAGTGCTTGTCTTTCTGTTTCGCTATAGATCACTTGACGTTGTTGAAAAAGTTGTTTTCCCCATTCATTTGCGGAAAGGTTTGGAATGCTGACGGTATTCTGTTGAACTTCTCCGCCTATTGTCGAAAGTTGTGTCACTAATTCTCGTTGCGAAAGATCGGTTATTTGTTGAGCCAAAGAGAGCGCAATTTTTTGCCCTGCATACTCGTCAAGGAGATAACTTATTTTATAATTCACAGCTGTGTCCTCCTCCTGTAATCATCATATAATGATAGCGCTTTATTTTCTATCTAAGTTGGGTACAAATGTCTACTGTACTTTTTTGATAAATTGTACCGTTCTTTATTTTAAAGTTAACAAAAACCCGTTGCAAGTTTCTTAAAAACTTACAACGGGTTTTCTTTATGTTAATTGTGTTTGTAATGCGATATTCAGCAAAATAGCCACCGCCACCCAGCCACCACACATCACCAGAAGCAGCCAACTAAACATTGATTGTTTTACTAAAGACTGCTTAGGCTTTGCCAGATGTACAAAATTCATGCTATTTACTAAGAACAGTAAAAATAAAGCAAAACAAAGGACGGCCAAGCCAGCACAAATCCAAATCCACATCGTAATCTCCATCTATATTCCTCCTTCTACATTAACTCTATTTATAAAAACAGCACATTATTTTTCCTTTTTCCTTTTTTTATTCAAATAATAGAAACTTGTTAGTACTACGAGTAAACAGGCAATACCAAGGCTGTAAAGCCACGTGCTATTTCGTTCACCTGTCCTTGGTAATGACGTCTGTGCATTAGTCGGATTCGTTTTAGCAGTGGTTTTTCTGCTCACTTTGTCTTGTTGTTGTGACGTTTTTTTATCTTTATCAGTGACTGGTTGCTCTATTGGCTTAATGACACCTTCCGTTTTTAGTGGCTCTTTCCCTCCATAGAACGTTACACCGATATTCGTTTGCCCTACTTCTTCTGCAAAACTTTCAGAAGAAACAATTAGACTCGCAATGCCAACGGTTAAAAGTATTCCCAACGTCACCAGAAGTGACCCTTTACTTTTCATTGTCATCATAGCGTGCTCCTTGTCTATTTTTCAAGGCTGCCTGTTTTTCTTGTTGTAAATAGGCTTGTTGTTTCAGTGTTGCTTTCTGTTGCGTAAAACGCCAAATAGCTAGAATTAGACTCACAATTGTTGCAGCTAACAAGCCATAAAAAGCTTGATTCCACCAAGTCGGTAGGACCAATTTCACTACTGCTTCTTTATTTAATTTTTTGGCTTCTTGACTACTGATGGTAAATTCTTGCTTAAACGGCCACACTTGTTGTTCATCTTCTTTCAAGACCGCTTTTCCTTCAAAAATATAGGTTCCTGGACGAACATCTTCTTTCCCGAAATCTAAATGGAAGTTCATCGTCGAATTTGGCGCAAAACGAACACTTGGTAAAATCCGTTTGGCATATTCTTTCGTTTCGCCTTTTTTCGTTACTTTTCCTTCTAAACGCACTTCAGGAAAAATAGCGGATGTCGGATTCTGAATAACCGCTTGGACCGATTTATTTCCTAAAGCAATGGTCGGAACTAATTTAACTAATTGAAGAGTCTCTGCTAGATACATCGGTGTATCTTCTGACATTCGTAAAGCAATTGCTACATTAAATCCATATCGACTGGTTAAACCCGTTGATTTTCCTTTTTCTTCCTTTTCATCTTCTGCAAGCGAAGCATAAACACCACCCAAAACTAATCCTTGGAAACCATTCGCTGGAATTTCGACAGTCATTTTGGCTGTTACGGTTTTCTTAGCGGGAACTTTTACATGTTCCTCAGGTAATTTAATTAATGTTGTCAAGGGTACTTTTAAACTTGAATCTGGTTTTTTCTCGAAATCATTGTACACAATTAAACCATTGTCATTCGTCACAGCATTCGCCAAATTTAAATCAATCGTCAATTCTTCATCTGTTTTATTAATTAAAGATAATTCGACTTCTTGTTTCTGTCCTGGTTTTACAATGAGATCGTAGTAGGATTGCGTATTTTTCGCTTGATTCTCAGGAATATTGGGCTTAACTGTAAATTTTGTATTCATGTTGTCATCCGCTTCTTCTGCTTGTACAGCAGAAGGGATGCTTAATGCCATCACACAAATAAAAACTGTGACGATTAGCCAGCGCATTGTCTTCATTATTTGTTCCTCCTATGTATCGAAAAGGAGCCGTGCACCACTGCGCAGCTCCTTTTCTAGTAATGCAGTATTCTCGTTAGTAACTTTTTATGGCGCAGCCACTAATGTCCAAGTTACGTTACCTGTATACGCACCATTTGTAATTTGTGAACTAGGTGTTGTAATGTTTAATTTTACATTTGATAATTCAGAATCCCATGTACCTTGACCTTTACCAACTGCTGCTGTAGCAATTGATACAGCTGCTCCACCTACTGGAATAGTTGTTCCAGCAAATTCAGGACTTCCTGGATCTGCTGCAAAGGCAGCCACATCACGTGAGTATGTTTTTGCTGTTTCATCGTATTTAGCTACTGCTCCTGTTTGCGCAAAGGTAATTGAACCTTCTAAAGTAGCAGTACCATTTTTCATTTCAGCAACGCCTGCAGTAACTGACCAACCCGCTTGTGTTCCACGAACATCCCCGACCGCATAACGTTTTGTTTGTGTACCATTTGCATCTAATGAAATCGCTGATAAATCAGAACTAACTTCTGTCGAAGCAAATTTGAATTCTGTTGGAACATATAACAAATCAAAGTTAGTATTCGTACCTGGTTCTGGTTCTTGGGTACTTCCATCTTCTCCATCACCATTACCACCTGGTAATGAACCACTCGTCATTTCTACGTTTGCTGGTGTTGTACCAGTCGTTGTTGCATGTGCTGCTGCAGGAGCGATGCTTGCCCCTAAAATTGCCGTTCCTGCAAATAAAGTTACCAATGTTTTTTTCTTCATTTTACTCTCTCCTTTATATCTTGGTTAATTAATGAATAAAAAAGTGAAAAACTTTTCTATCTCAGTAGAACGTAAACTAAGTATAGCGAAAAAAAGACTGCTTGTGATTTCAAATTTTAAACACCTCATGCAAAAAAAATGAATTTACTATAACAGCAAGGTTCCAACGACTTTTTGTGTCTTTGAAAACGTAATTTTCAAAAAATATATTGTTTTTTTTCACATATAAAGTAGTAATTTTATAAAAAAACAGCGAGAAAACGTCAAAACATTAGTAACAAACACTAACATTTTGACGTTTTCTCGCATTTATTAAATCGAAATTTCCTCAATATTTTTAAAAAAAATAGTGAAAACTAAAATTATATCGTTTTCATAGACAAAACGTACATTTTTTCTTACGAAAATTGATAATCACTCGCTGACTATTCTCTAATCAAAGCTTGCGTTGTACAGCGGAAGGAACCACCTAACATTCTAGAAACATGGTAATCAATTGCCTCAACTTTGATACCTTTTGCTTCTATTTGAGGAATTAAAGTTGTAAACGATTGGTCCGTTATATACGTTTCTTCGTTAAGCGGTAGACCATTTGTCACTAAATACGCTGCTTCTTGCAAAGTAACGTGAATTTTTTCCCAGTTTGCTAATTGCGCAGGAAGTCCATCCAAAAAGGCCTCTTCACAAACAATCATCAAGCCTTCTCTCAACAAGCTCAACGCACAATCTAAGTGGAGAATATGCGGATGTAACCGAACCGGCACCACTTCATAACCAAAATGACCAATCATATTGGCTAACCACTGAATTCCTGCTAGGTTACTTGCCAAGCCAGAGTAGCCCACAAAAATTGTTGTTCCTAGAACTAAAACATCGCCGCCTTCAATAAAGGGACCTGCTTCACTTAAAGCCCCTTCAGAAATGTCAGGTTGTGGCGCAGCAAAATAATAGCCTTCTGCTTCTTGTGTCCACTGCTGAATAATCGGACGAATTGGTAAAATTTCTTGTCGACGGTGTTGAAATCTTAAGTTTCCTTCTATTAAGAGATTGCCAATTGTAAAAAAAGGGTCCCGTGAAAAGAAGTTACTATATCCTACGCCCAATTCCTTGCCATGTTCTTTTTCATAGGTTGTCAATAAACGTGGACGAAATACTTCTACGCCATAAGATTCTAATACTCCTTGCATGACTTCTTTTTCTTTTTCCCAACGCACTTGTTGTTCTGGTGCAAAGTCTGCTAAATCACGCCCTTCATTATTCTGTGTTAAACGGGCATTTTCCTCTGTTAAAAAAGTCGTATCCGCTTCATCAAATTTATCTGGTAAACAAAATTGCGATTGTGCTAAAACAACTGAACGCAACGGTGCAAATTCACTTTCAACATGCATTTTTTTCATTATTTGACCTCACTTTTATCTGGTTACCTTCATTATAACAGAGATAAAATTTTTATGCCTTCAATGAAGAAAAAGCAGAACTTCTATACGTTCTGCTTTTTCTTCATTTTGTTATTTACCAATACCTTTATCTTTAATCTCAGCTTTTTGCCCGGTGCCATCTACTAAGCCAAAAATAATCTTCGCTTGGTCTGTATTATCAATTTGTCCTGAAAAAGCTTCTGCTTGTGGGCCATAAGCATAGACATTTACATCTTCTCCTGTGTGTCCGCCAGTAGTCCAACCAGTATTCGAACGTTCATCAAAAATCTTTCTTAATGCCTGAGCGATTTTTTCAACATCTTTTGACTCCGCCGCTGTTTTCACTGCTTTCAATTCAGCCTCACTTAATTGAAAATCAATATACTCAGTCACTGTTTTTTCCACATTACCATTTTTAATAATTTCTTCTGCCATGAAATCAGGCGTGCGTTTTGCCGCATGTAAAGGCTCCGTCAACCAGTTGTATTGATCTCCTTTGCCTAAAGACAAGCCACCTGTTGAATGATCTGCAGTTGTAACCACCAATGTTTCACCATCTTTTTTGGCAAAATCGATGGCCTTTTCAAACGCCGCTTCGAAGTCTTGCATTTCGCTCATCGCGCCAACAATATCATTGCTATGCCCGGCCCAATCAATTTGACTACCTTCAACCATTAAAAAGAAACCTTTTTCATTTTTATCTAACCGTTGAAGAGCCGCTTCTGTCATATCAGCTAATGAAGGGACTTCTTCCGTTCGGTCAATCATTTTAGGTAGCCCGCCTGGTGCAAACAAGCCTAAAATTTTGTCGTCTTGGTTCTCATTTAACGACTTTTTGTCTGTGACATGACCATAACCCGCTTGGGAAAATTCTTTGACTAAATCACGATCTTTCCGGGCAAATAATTCGGAGCCGCCGCCAAGTAACACATCGACTTTGTGTTGTCCGTCGATTTGATCATCAAAATAGTCATCGGCGATTTCTGCCATATTTTTGCGTGAAACATTATGTGCGCCATATGCAGCAGGGGTTGCATGTGTTATTTCAGATGTTGCTACAAGACCCGTTGATTTCCCCACTTTTTTCGCACGTTCCAGCACTGTTTCTGTTTTGGACTTGTCATTATCGAGTGCAATAGCATTATTATAGGTTTTCACTCCGGCAGCCATCGCTGTCGCTGCGGAAGCTGAATCGGTGACATTCTCTTCTTCATCTTCTGGATAAGTGGCTTGCTGTCCGACCAAATAGGTATCAAAAGCTGTTTGGGGAACACGCTTGTCTGAGTGATTGGCTTTGAAATAGCGATAGCCCGTTGTATACGGATTCCCCATGCCATCTCCAATCATAAAAATAACATTTTTTACTGATGCTTTTTCAGATTCAGTTGCCTTCGCTTCAGCAACCTCTGTTTGTTTTTCGCCGCTTTTCTGTTCAGATAAATTTGTACAACCCGCTAATGTTGTGAATGTTAATAAGGTAACCCCTAGCAAAGCTCTTTTCTTCATTTCCTTGTTTCCTCCTTCATATCTACCCATACATTGACTATAACAAGTCTTAGTTGATTTCTGATAAATAACAAGTAAACAAAGTGTTAAGTTGTTGTATTGCTTCTGTTAAGTTCCTTATTTATCGCGTCTTGCTGCTCTTTTTTCGGCCTCTTTGCGTAATTGTTTCTGCGCTTTTTTTGAGCCGCGTTCAATATCTTTGAGTTTCTTTCGTTCATGGAAATCTGTAAATAAACTTTCTAAATCATAGTCTTGCGGATATAGATCTTGTGCTTTCGCTTGTAATTTCAACCGTCTTCGTGGTACATTTTCAATTTTATCATTCACAAATACTTGGATTTCTTGTTCACCCTCATCTGTAAAAACCAACCCAATTTGTTGTGTTTCTGTCAATAGGACACGATCACCTTTTTGATAACGGTGTGTTTCTTCTACAAACGTGGCAAAGGTCGTTTCTTTTGCTTTCAGGGGTTTAAATAGACTTCGATTAGTAGGGTATTCTTTCCGCTGAATATAATGAGCCGCCTTTTCAATGAGCTGTGGCTCCATCTTCATTTTACGTGCAATCCAAAGCGCCTGACTATCGCCAACTTCACCAATTTTCAATTGATATTTGGGCGTTAATGTTTCACGATCGAAGGCCATTGCGGCGGGCACAAAATCGTCATGCTCTTGGGCAAAACGTTTAATTTCACCATAATGGGTCGTTGCAACTACCAAGGCTCCCTTTTGATACATCGTTTCCATGATAGCAATCGCTAAGCCAGCTCCTTCGTTCGGCTCGGTACCACTGCCAATTTCATCTAATAAAACAAGCGTGTGTCGCTTAACATTACGCAACATTTCCGCAATATTTTTCATGTGCCCAGAAAAAGTGCTTAACGCATTTTCCAGATTTTGCTGATCACCAATATCGACAAAAATTTCATCTAATACTGGAATCTCTGTGCCTGCTTGTGCTGGAATTTGCAACCCAAATTGTGTCATGACAGTCAATAAGCCAACTGTTTTCAAGACAACCGTTTTACCACCAGCATTGGCACCTGTAATGACAAGTCCTCGATACTCTGCTCCTAAAGAAAACGTCAATGGTACTGCGTGTTCTAATAAAAGAGGGTGTTTTCCTTGAACAATGCGCAAGCGTTCTTCTTTGTTTACTTTTGGCGTAATCCCACCAATTTCGCGACTATACTTTCCTCGTGCAAAAATAATATCTAAGGTGGTCATTGTATCGACGGCTTGATCGACTAGTCGTTCTTGCTCATTGATTAACCCTGTTAGTTCTGCCAAAATTTGATATTCTTCCGCTGTTTCTTCCGCTTTTAAGAGTGTCAATTGTTCATTTAATTTACTAATTGCTACAGGTTCAATGAAGACCGTTTGTCCTTTATTGGATTGCTCAATGATTGTGCCTGAAACCTTATTTTTATAGCTAGCTTTGATTGGTACCGTGTAATGTTCCCCTTTTTTCACCATCATATTTTCTTGAATATACAGTTGATTATTTTTATTACGTAAAAATTTGGTGACTTTTGTTTCAATTTCTTGTTGGCATTCATTGATTTGACGCCGGATTTTCCGAAGTTGTCGAGAAGCATCGGTGGCAACTTTTTGATTATGGATTTTCGTATAAATTTGTTCTTCAATTGCTCTGAAATCAGCTAAGTGCTGGCTGTAACTAAATAGGCGTGGTGTTTGGTATTGATTTTTTTCAAAAAACTTCTGGATTCGCTGACTACTTCTTAAAAAGTCAGCGACCTCAATCAATTCGTTTGGTGTAAGGATTAAGCCTTTTTTCACTTGTTGAAGCAAGCGGGTAATTTGGCTCAAGCCCATGAAAGGGACGTGTTGTCCGCTATCAATAATTAAGCGGGCCTCGGTTGTTTCCGTTAAGCGGGACTGCACTGTTTCTAAACGTGTTGCAGGGACCATTTTCGCCAACCGTTCTTTACTATACTCGCCAATCGCACGTGTTTGAACTTCTTTAAGAATTGTTGTAAATTGTAATTTTTGAATGGTTTCATGATTCATTTGTTTTTTCTTCCTTTCTATCACGAAAAGAATACCTGGCGCCTTTAAATAAAAACCAGTTTCTACAGAAAAAAGAGGACAGCGTTCTACCGCTGTCCTCTTTATCATTGGATAAAGGTTACTAAAGAAACCTCTTTTAAAGGAGGTATTTAGTAATTGAGATGACTGACAGGTATCACTTTCTAAGCACACCAAATAAACCTTGCTTGGTTCACTGGTTATTCAACTTATCAATTAGATACCTACGACACTCACCAAAATACCCCACATTCATTTGTTGGTTTTTATTTATTCTCCACTTGAGAGTAGCAAATCTGGCGAAGAAAGTCAAATAAAGATTGGCCCTTTACTTATTCAATGTGTTTTTCATCATGGTTAGTAACGTTTTCACGTCTTCTGTTCTAGTGTCCCCTGTTTCTTGATCGATAATTGAGCTGTAAACATGAGGAATGATTTTTTTAACGCCGACATCCACCGCAATTTGAACAATTTCTTCAAAGTTTTCTAAATCAATGCCCCCTGTTGGCTCTAAATAAAAGTCATACTTGGCACAAGCTGCTGCTACTGCTTGGTATTCTTCTTTGTGAGCCAAGCCTTTCATCGGGAAATATTTAATGGAACTGCCTCCCATGTCTTTCAACAATTTGATGGCAGTTTCGATAGGCACTTCCGCCGCTGGCGCACCAGAGCTTAACGGACCTGTCGCAATGTTGACATAGCCAACTTTGCCTGTGGGTGAAACCAAGCCATTAATCACTGTTTCGTCTTGACGAAGTAAGGCCCGCGAAGCGCCGACACCTGTGAAGACTTGGTTCACGTGTTGCGGTTGTAGAACTTCTGATAAGCGAGCCACCATTTGACTTTGATTAGGATCGCCAGCCCCTAAGCCGACAGATAAAGCGTTGTTGGTTGCTGCTTGGTATTTTTTCATATCGTCAATGGCTGCTTCATCGGTTTCATAGTTTTTTGAAAGGACGCCTAACACAACATGCCCTTCTGCTGCTTCATAACAGGCTTGGGCATTTTCTACTGAATTGGCTAAAACGTTTAAACAAATGCGTTCTTCTAAATAATTAGGTTTTAATGACATGACTTATTTCTCCTTTGTGTCCATAATTTCTTGTAATCGTTGCACGATTTTGTTCATTTCTTCTTGATTGACAGAACGAATGTCAAATTCAATGATGCCATTGTTGGCTTGATATTCTCGCGTATAAATGGCTGGACTTTCTGCTTTTAACGCTTGGATGACTTCCTTAGCGGTTTTTCTGCCGTCCACTTTGACACTGGCGCGATAAATGTCTCGGCCAGCGCCATCTTGGACGATTTTAGCGGTTAAATCTGACAAGTTGTTGATGGCTTCAACAAACGGTTTTAAGCGCTCTTGCATCGAAGCCCCTGATTCACTGCCATGCGCCAAATATTCTTCCACTGCTTGCGTAAAGCCTAGAATATTGTCTTTGCCAATTTTCATTGCTCGACCAATGCCTTTGCCTTGTAGGCGCACCCAGTCAATGTATTCTTTTTTCCCGACCACTAAACCGGCACTTGGCCCTTCAATGGCTTTGGCGCCGCTGTAAATCACCAAATCAGCGCCTGCTTCAGTGTATTTGAAAAGATCTTCTTCTGCTGCCGCGTCAACAATTAGCGGCACCTTGTGGCGTTGCGCCACTTTGGCCGCTTCGGCTACCGTCAGCATACTTTTTTGCACGGTATGATGGCTTTTGATGTATAGAATGGCCGCTGTTTTTTCAGAAATCATCATTTCCACGTGTTCTGGACTACACATGTTGGCGTAGCCAGCTTCCACCACTTGGCCGCCGCCTTGCGCTACCATAACTTCTACAGGCGTGCCGTAGTCCACGTTGTGCCCTTTAGGTAAAACAATCTCTCGCTGTTCAATTTTTTCTGAATAGGGATGATACGCGTGGTACAAGCTGCCTTTTCCAATCAAGGCAGCCACCGATTGGGCAATCCCCGCCGAAGCCGAGGAAACGATTTGGGCATCTTCTACCTTCAACAAGTTAGCTAAAAAGGCCCCTGTTTGCACACTAAGTTCACTCATTTCAAAGAAATGTTCGCCGCCGAATCGTTGAGCTGCTAGGACTGCCTCCGAAACTTTGGAGACACCTAGAATGGTCATTTTGCCAGAAGCATTAATGACTTCTTTTAAGTGGAATTTTTCGTAACTATTCATTATTTTCTCCTTTATAACAAACCAAAGAATGAAGTGACCAAACTAACTAAGACAATCGTGCCGATAATGATACCGTAACGTGGACCTTTTTTTACCATGAAGAAATAAATAGCCATGACTGCTGCTAAAGGAAGTAACCCTTTCATAATTTGATCTAGGATATCTTGTAAAACAATCGTGGCACCGCCAGTAACTTTAAACGTCATCGGGCTAGCAATTTTAACATAACTCGCACTTAAAGCGCCCATCATCATCATTCCTAAAACATTTGCTGAATAAATGACTTGCTTAATTTTGCCGTCTTTTAACAAACTTAAGATTGAATTACGCCCTAATGTATAGGACTTATTTACTAACGTCCAACTGATGTATAACGTAATGGCTGTGTACAGAACCAACGGACCGATACTTCCAATCACGTTACCTCCTTTAGCCATTGGAATAAAAATGGAAATGATTAACGGCATTAATGCTGCCCAAATAATCGAATCGCCAATCCCAGCCAGCGGACCCATCAGCCCAGTTTTAATCGATGTGATCGCCGTATCAGAGATCGCTGCGCCATTGGATTTTTCTTCCTCCATAGCAATTGCAATCCCTTGAATGGAAGCTCCTACTGTTCCTTCAGTATTAAAAAAATTCAAATGACGTTTCAGAGCTTCTCTTTGTTGTTCTTCATCGTCTGCGTAAAGTTTTTTAATTGTAGGAATCATCGATGCACAAAAAACTAAACTTTGAAGACGTTCATAAGAATTTGATAATTCACAGCCTAGTTGATAAATCCAAAAGGCTTTGGATAATTCTTTTTTAGTAATTTTTTTCTGTTCCAATTGTTGTTCATTTGCTTGTGTCATTTGTTCCACTATGCTGCCTCCTCACTCAATGCCTTGTTTCTAACTAAAAAGGCAATACAGATTCCTAAAATAGCGACGGCCATAACTTCTGCGCCAAAATATACTACTGCAACAAAACCGATTAAAAAATAAGGAATCAAATTTTTCTTGCCAATTACCATAATTGTTAAGGCGAAGCCTAACGCTGGTAAAATACCACCCATTACTTCAAAGCCGTGCATCAACCATGCTGGGATAACTTCTAAGACTTTATTCACCACGGATTGACCAAAAAAGTTCGCCGCAAAAACCAACGGAAAGCGAATTAAAAATCCCGCTAAAGCTGGATAAACAAACGCAGCTCGGTAAATCCCCCCATAATTTAACTCTTCTGCATATTTATCAGCCATATGCACCCACGTCGCATTGATGGTCCGCCGTAATTGATCCATAAAGACGCCTAACACACCAAAAGGAACAGCTAGTGCAACAGCCGCCTCGGCATTCATTCCCACACCTAAAGCAATTGGAATCGCAATTGCTGAAGCTAAAGCCGGATCACTAGGCACATTGCCGCCCGGTGTGGAGGTGACTCCTAGATAAACAAGTTGAATCCCCGCACCTACAACCATTGCTTCACTAAGTTTTCCTGTTGCTAAACCAGCCACCAACGCTGCACCTAATGGCTGAGACAGCATGCCTGAAAATGTGTACCCAAAACGCAAACGTGCAAACCAATAATAAAGTCCCATAATAATTGAAACACCTAAAACGCCCATATGATTCTCTCCTTTTTCTCTGATTATAGTGATTGATATTTTTCAATTAATTTTTGAATTGGTAGGGGATTTTCTTCGGGAATCGCTTGGAAGAAAACATGGATGCCCTTCGTTAAAAGTTCAGTCAAAATTGCAACATCTTCTTCAGATAAATTGATATTTTTTAAAACATTTTTCCGATTTGGTCCGCCACCTAAGCCACCAACTTGAATCTCCTCTTTAATAATTTCTTGGTCCACCATCGCTTTTAAGGTCGTTAAATCTGGCACTAAAAATAACACCTTTTTCTCTTCCTTTTCTTGCGATTCCCAATATTCTTTGGCACTTTCAATCCCTTTAATTACTACAGAAACCCCTGGAGGCGCCGCCATTAAATAAATACTTTGTAAAAATTCATCTTGCTCTAGTTCATCACTCACTACCAAAATTTCATTTGCACCTGATTGTTGTAACCATTTAGTCACTACTTGTCCATGGATTAAACGACTATCGACTCTTGTTAATACGATTTTTGACATTCTGTTCACCTGTACTTTCTTATTTTGGAATTTCTAAAATTTGACAACTGTCTACTGCTGCTTGTTGAATCATCTCTGCATCTTGTAAACGAAACCCAGGACCACTTTGTTTCATGACGGATTCTAATAATAACGATGTGCATAATCCTGACACAATCAGGAGGTCATAATCTTTTGATAAACGTAATGCAACGTTACTAGGTGTGCCGCCTTTAACATCTGTTAAAATTAGCAACTGGTTGTGCCACGTTAATTGGTCAATTTTTTCTGTGACTCGTTCTAAATAATCCCCCAGTGAATCCTCTGCTTGTAATGCTACTTCATGTACATTTGTGACTTCTCCTACAATCATCTGGACGCTTTTGACTAATTCCAAGCCCCAACCATTATGTGTTAAAAGTAAAATTGGTTCATTTTCCATAAACAAACTCCTTTGCTAATTAATCATTTTATTAAAAGCAATAAGTGTGCCAACTTTCATTTCCGTTTGAATTAAGCCTTTTCAAAGAGCAATTCATAAATATAGCGCACTTCCAAAGGTGGAATCAACAGATTATAGGACACTTCAAGCGGTCGAAACGCCATTTTTATGACAGATACAGCTTCTGGCAACTCTCGGTATGACACTTCATAAGCTGTTGGGTCATATTCTGGATTTAGCAATTGCCGTTCTAACATACAAGCACAATGAATGATAAAACGAAGTAAAACCTTTTCGTCACTTTTTATTTTAGTTTGCAAGCAAATGTCTGAATAAATCTTAGCTAATTCGATTGAAATGGTTGTAGGATTCAAAACCGTTAGTAAGTCTGTAATAGCTTCGATTGATAATCCTTGAATATATTTAGCTGAAACTTTTTTTAGTAACTCTTGGTTTTGTTTTTCTTCTAAATGATGGCCTAATAATTCGAAAACTAGCTGAATGCCCCGCTTCGATAGTAAATCTTGTAAAGAAATAAACGGAATATCTGGCACTTCTGTCTTTACGGTGCCAATGATACCAACGATTTTCTCTTCTTTCCGAACAAAAGAATGCAAGCGATCAATGTCTTCCACTTCTCTTTTCTCTAAAGTAATGATGCGTACATTCGTTAGTAATTCATTGGGAAAAGTTTTTAGTAACAACTGTTCAATTTTAATAGCAGTCCCCATGCCAGTTAGACAGGAAATAATGAGAACTTTTGCCTCGTTGAAGCGACCTTTACTGCAAATCAAGGCGCGATGATTTTTTTCTTTTAAGACTGGTAATAGATACTCAAACGCCGTCGATTCATAAATGACTTCTCGGGCCACTTCTAGCAATGTTAAGAGATTGATATTGCTAATTAGCAGCACTTCCATTTGAAACGTTTGACTGATAGCATTACCAAAGTAAACCAAGGAACCGATGTCCACCATTAAAATAATTTTTTTATACTGATTTTGCTTTACAATTGCACGGACTTTTTCTAATGTTTCTTCCACTGATTGATTAATTGGCATATCAACTGCACGCATGACCGTTGTTGAGAACAGAAGGTTGGTGTACTCAACCATGCTGCTAGCCGTCGCGGCACCATGTGCAACGACGATAACGCCACAGTTTTCTTCAACTGAGTGCGCTCTTTTTTTAGCTGTGACTTTACGAATAAATAGATCAAAAAAGAGGATTTCCGTATCAGCAAAAGAAATCCCAAACAACGTTTGTAGAAAGTCCACCATGGTCTTAGCAGCTTGATACTGGGTTACTTTGCCAGAATAGATATTTTTGGTATCTGAATAAAATGTTTCATTCATTTGTGCAGAATAAAAAACAGCAGAATAAAGGTGGACAATTAAAATATTCTGGAAATCCTCTGTCAATTTTTCTTGGATTAATTGTTCAAAAAAGACAATGGCTTCTTGAATTTTTGGCTGCAATGTTTCGTCAATGGCCTCTATGGCTAGCGGTTCTTGAGCAAAAATATCCATATCATAAAGTTGCTCGACTTTGTTTTGCATGATTGCTAGCGCATCCTCTGTCGAAAGAGTTAATTTTTTCAAATCCGCATATTCTTTCAATAGAAAATTATAAAAACGATCATTTTTCAGACTTTCCGATTTGAGTAACTCTTGACTGCTTAAATAAAAATGGTTGTATTGAATCGTGAGGCCATCGTTAGGTATCCACTCATTAAAAGCCAGCAGACTTTCTACATCAGGTTGCTCTTTGACTGTTCCCTCGTTTGCTTCAATGCAAATAGTTTCCGTTAATTGATCGAACACTTCTAAATAGGCTTGTGCGCTCATAAATTGAATCGCCGCTTTCAATTCGCCAACGTTGGCTTCAAAATGAGTAAACGTTAATTGTTTCAACGCCTCATAACGAATATGGATATTCTTTTGAATCCGTTGACTTTCTTCTAAGAAAAAGGACAAAATCAATTGAATTTTTTCTTTCAAAGAGCGCTCGGCTAAAGCTGGAATGGCTAATGTCACAGGGATCCTTCTTAAAAACGTTTTCAAAAAATGTTGATTGACTGCTTCGGTTGTTGCAAAAATAAATTTTATCGATACATTTCTTTGTTTTTCGGCTTCGCCCATCCGTGTAAAATACCCTTTATCCAAAACTGTAAACAATTTTTCTTGGCCTTCGCTCGTTAATCGATGGACTTCATCTAAAAATAAAAAACCGCCATCTGCCAACTCCACTAAGCCTTTTTGGTCATTGACGGCACCAGTAAAACTGCCTTTTTTATAGCCAAACAGATGCGAAGTTAATAATTCTGGATTGTTGAAATATTCTGCACAATTAAAATAAATAAACGGAACTTCTTGGTTCATTTTAACTTGATAAAATTGGTGTAATTGTTCCGCAATTAAGGTTTTCCCCACCCCAGATTCTCCAGTAAGTAAAATATTCAAGCCATTAGGCGGATATAAAATAGCGGCTTTCAACTTCTTGATGGCGTCTGCTAAGCTCCCATCAAAACCAATTACGTTCGCAAATGGATTCATTTTCAGTAGCTGCTTTTTCTTATGTATCTGTTCTGTCTGTTGATAAATGTCCTCTTGCAGCGAAGCGAGGGAATCGTAGCACGTGCTACTTTTAAAAAAAGGAAACTGTTCCTCTAAGTAGTCTTTATCAAAAAATAACACCGGTCTTGATTTAACTTTAACGACTTGGTCTTTTCTCACTAATTCTGAAAGCTCTTCACTAACAGCGGTTCGGGTATAGCCAGAGGTCTGACTTAATTGCGAAGCCGTTGCGGGCAACAAGGTTTCTTTGCTACTTGGATTTTGTACGTGAAACTGTTTTAACGCTTGATGAATATTATCAATTCTCATAGTCTTTTCCCCATTTCTTTTTTGATCCAAAAGTTAATTTATTATACATTAAAACGGAAGCGGTTTCTTATTTACCATAAAAAAAATCAAGTCTTTAACCAAAAGATTAAAGACTTGATTTTTATTCTCCGTATTGTACAAGTTGTGTATTTTCACAATGAAAGTCCAAGAAATCTTGGATTTTTTTACCATTGAAGTAGTTATCAATGACTCGCATGACCGCATTGTGGCAAACAAATAGGTAAGTTTCCTCTGAAGCCAAGGCTTCCTCAATCAGGGGATAAATTCGACCCGCGACATCTAGGACTGATTCCCCTTCTGGAAACGGCAAGGAAATCTCAGAACGATTTTCTTGGAAAGCCGTTGTTTCAATCGGTTCACCATCATAAATGCCAAAATTCATCTCAATTAAACGAGGTTCTGTTTCAGTCGTCAATTGATTTCGTTCCGCAATTTTACGTGCTGTTTCTTGCGCCCGTTTTAAAGGGGACGCCAGTAAACGGTCGATTTGAATTCCTTGTTTGGCAATTTTTTCAGCTACCAATTCCGCTTGTTGATAGCCTTTTTCGGTCAATTGCGCTTCCGCATGACCACAAATTCTACGGGCCACATTATAATCTGTTTCACCATGTCTCACTACGTACAGCATTTTTCCACCTCAGTTTTTTGTCTTGTGTCTATTTTATCTGAAATTTGGTCACAATAACACCCTATTTAGCGGTAACTTTCTGGTAATTTAAATTTACCTTCTTGCTCAAACTGTTCGCCTACTTGGAATAAGAGATCTTCACGTCCACGAGCAGCCAGCAATTGAATGCCTAAGGGTAACCCCGTTGCCGTAACATGTGTGGGCAAGCTGATGGCTGGTTGTCCTGTCAAGTTCGCTAGTTGAGTATACGGTGTTAGCTGTAAACTTTTATCAAAATAATCATAGATTAATTCAGCTAACTCTGCTTCTGTTAATTCTGCTGCTTGCTCCATTCGTTGACGAATGTGCTCACTTTGCAAATCTTCGTTAATTTTTGGTGCTGAAAAAGCCGTTGTTGGTGATAAAAACAGATCAAATTTTTGAAAAAGTTCTTCCATCGTTACTGCTGCTTGATCCCACAACTGTAATGAATGAACATAGGTGGCTGCTGGAATCTTTTGGCCAAATTGATGCATGGTCCATGAAAAAGGTTCGATTTCTTCTTTACGAATTGGGCGCCCGAGCCCCTGTTGAATGCTGTTCATCATTGCTGTAGTTTCTGCGCCGTTCATTTGATAATAGGAGCGAATCAGCGCTGCACCATCGACTGGATAAGGAATCTCAATGATTTCATGACCAGCGGCTGCCAGAAAATCAGCCGCTTGTTTCGCCGCTAGTGTTGCTTCTGGCGAAATCATTGAGCCGATAGGCGAAGCGGTACACAGAGCAATTTTTAGCCGTTGTTTTTTAGGGTGTGTTTGCCATTCTGCCAAGGGCGCTTGGTATGGGGCGCCACTGTGGCTACCACGTAGGCCATAAAATAACGCTTTGGTGTCTCTCATAGAAATAGTCAACGCAAAGTCAATCGAGGCACCTTGCCAGCCTCGCCAGCCTTCTGGGCCGACAGGCATGGAGCCACGGCTAGGTTTTAAGCCAATTAAGCCACTAAAAGAGGCGGGAATTCGGATGGAGCCACCGCCATCGCTAGCGCCGGCGATAGGAACAATCCCGCTAGCGACAACTGCGGCAGCGCCGCCACTGGAACCGCCTGGCGAAT
This sequence comes from Enterococcus sp. AZ119, assembly GCF_050546175.1. Lineage (NCBI taxonomy): Bacteria > Bacillati > Bacillota > Bacilli > Lactobacillales > Enterococcaceae > Enterococcus > Enterococcus sp. AZ119. The sequence goes on from NZ_CP172951.1 coordinate 2,398,749, forward strand.
GTTCCAGGTTCCAAGGATTGCGGGCTGGCCCGTAAAGCGCAGGGTCCGTAATATTTTTAAAGCCAAACTCTGGAGCGTTGGTTTGTCCTAAAGGCATCAAACCAATCGTTTCTGCTTGTTTGACAAAGTTAGAGGTCGTTGTTGCAGTACTATTTTTAAAAAGTTGCGAGCCAGCCGTTGCTGACCACCCCGCTTTTTCTTGGCCTAACATTTTCAAAGGAAATGGCAAACCAGCAAATAGTGTGTCCTGCTGTTTATTTTTTTGATAAGTTGCTTCTGCTTTTTGGCTGTCAAAGGTTACAAAGCCATTGATCTTTGGATTTAACTTTTGGACTTTTTTCTCAATATCCTTTAAGAGTTCTGTGTGACTTACTTTCTGTTCTTTTAATTGTTGTACCCAATATAGTCCGTCTTTCATACAGACCCACCTCCTATACTATTCCTTATTAGTATAGCATGGTTTTTAGGGGTCATCCTGTGATGGGGATTTTCATTCGTCAAGTGCTTCTCTAATTTAAGTAAATAATTCGCCAATGTAAGGAAGCAACTGCGGATGCAGTTTGTAGCCTTTATACCGTGTATTTTGGATACCTTGTTTTTTAAAGCCCCCTACTTGAATTTTTTTATTTAATTTTGTCAGCTGTTTGGTCATTTTTTTTCGATTATTGGCTGTTTCTTCTGTGTCATATATTAATTTACAAAGGCGTTCCATTGGTAAGTGTTCTTTTGGCGTACTATACAAGATAGCCAGTAGTGCACGTTCTGCGGCTGTTAGCTTTATCCCCTCTACATCTAACTTTTCATCTTCTCGTTGGATGGGTTTATTTAATTCTGCCAAAAGGAGATTTTCTCTTAATGTATCCAAAGTCGCATCCAATCGTAACCAATTGAGAATGCCATATTGATAGCTAATGCTCAATTCTTCCGAGGTAGGAATGTCTTCCGAGCGAAGAAACAACGGCGTTTTAACTCTGGCTAATTCCTTTAGATATAAATATTGTTCTTTGCGAGGAATCGTTTCGCTGAGAATGATGGCATCAAATTTTCGATAAAACAAATGACTTTCCTTAATTTCACCAATCAGACACGTCGTACAAAAAACTTGGTGATCTAAATGCTGTAAGCGGTTTTGAAAAGCAGTTTCTGATAAAATATTTTTTGTGATGACCATTATTTTCATTCTTGATTCCTCCTTAATTCTTTTTTGGTTCAAAATTTTCTCAATTTTCGTGTTTTGTTTTGATATATTTAGTATACTGGAATTTTTTCGAATTAAAATTTAGAAATTTACAAGCAAATCAGTCATTAACAGTCATTCCTGTAATCCCCGATTTATAAAGGATTTCCAATAGTCTTATTTAAAAAATGTTTGTTATTTAATCCTCAACGTGCTATTTTTTTAATTTTTTTCTTTTTTATTTAGCTGACAAACGTCAAAAGGTTGGTAGCTAATATCAACCTTTTGACGTTTGTTAGCTACTTTCTCTTGAAATATTTGGATTTTTTTCTACTTTCACTAAAAAAAACAGCCAAAAATGGCTGTTTCTTTGCTATTTATATTTATTTCATAATATCGATTAAGTCTTTTTTTGAAGCTGCCGAGGCAGGGAAATAGCTAAATACAACCCCGATAAAGACAGAAATCCCAATGGCTAATGAAACGGTCATTAAATCTGGTCGAACAGAAAACGGTAGTGCCATTGAGGCTAAGTAGGCAATAATCATTCCTAAAAGATAACCAGTAATTCCGCCGATTAAGGTCAAGGCAATCCCTTCTGTTAAGAATTGCTTTTTAATATCACTGGCTGTCCCGCCCAATGCACGTCGGATACCAATTTCCTTAATCCGTTCTGAGACCGAAATGTACATCATATTCATAACGCCGACCCCAGCAATTACCAGTGAAATAGCCGCAATTGCGGAAATAAACAAGGTTAAATTATTTAATAAAGAGCCCATTTCTTTGATGGTATCTTTAACATTATATTCTTGATACGTCCCGCTGTTTTTCATGGTTCCTTGTTGAGAGAGAGTTTTTATTGTTTCTTTCAATACTTGATCTGGTTGGTAGCCAGGTGCCACTGTTAGCTTCAACGTAGATGTATCTTTTAGCTTGCCGAAATAATGTTCATAGGTCTTTTTTGGAAAATAAAGTAATGAGTCATCATTACCTGGACCAATGGCACCGCTGGTATTGGTTGTCACGCCAACAATGGTAAAAAGTTGCTCTTTATATGGAAAAGTTCGATTAACTGCTGCAGTTGGGTCTTGGTAGAGTTCTTTGGCAACCAGTTCATCCACCACCACTGTTTTATCCAGTTTTGCATTGTCTCCATCATTCAGTTGGCGTCCCGCCAACAATTCTTTGGTGGTTTTGTTGGCAAGTTCATAGGTTACGGAAAGATTTTTCGGTCCTGCTTGAAAATTCAGTGTACCTTTTTGGGCGCCATCAACTTCTCTTTGATCAAAATCAATTTTTTCTACGCCAGGAACCATGCGCACGACCCCTAAATCATTGTCGGTAAACATCGCTTGGTCACTAAACATATCCGAAGTGTTGTAGGCCGAAAAAGAAATCTTTTTCACATTTTCTTTTTGTTTTTCAGCAGATAATTTATCGACCATGTCTTCTTTAAAGCCGTTACCGATAGCCACGATGGTAATCACCGAAGCGATCCCGATGACAATCCCTAGCATCGTTAACAAGCTGCGTCGCTTATTTTTCAAAATGGAACGGAAGGCGGTTTTCCAAATAATTGAACGTTTCATGTCAGCACCTCCTCTAAAATCTTTCCATCACGAACTTTAATCAAACGATTGCAGTATTCAATTGTTTCTTCATCATGTGTCACTAAAATAATGGTGACACCTTCATTGTTTAATTGCTGAAAGAGCGTTAAAATTTCTTCCGATGTTTTACTATCTAAAGCCCCAGTTGGTTCATCTGCAATAATAAAACTTGGCCGATTGACAATCGCACGCGCAATGGCAACACGTTGTTGTTGTCCGCCCGAAAGTTGTTTTGGATGCTTCTTGCCTTTATCTGGCAAGCCGACTTTTGTCAGAACTTCGTGGACACGATCTTTGGCTTCTTTTGGGGTTAACCCACTATATAAAAGAGGTAATTCAATGTTTTCTTCAACTGTTAGTGTTTCAATTAAACTAAAATTCTGAAAGACAAAGCCGACTGCTTCATTTCTAATTCGGGATAGTTCCTTATCAGAAAAGTCGCCAATTTCACGGTCTTCAAATAAATACGTTCCTTCAAACTTTTTATCAATAAAGCCTAGCAAATTAATCAAAGTCGATTTCCCAGAACCAGAAGGACCCATAATCGCTAAAAATTCTCCAGCGTCTACTTGGAGGTTAATATCATCTAACACATGCAGTGTTTCTTCTTCGGAATAATAATATTTATGAATATGGGCTAGCTTAATCATTGGCAGCTACCTGAACATCTTGATTATCTTTTAATTCTTTATTGGGATTGGCAATCACTTGGTCTTTCCAATTCAAGCCACTTTTGACAACTTTACGACCTAAATTTGTTTCTGTTTCAATCGGTGTTTTTTTCGCTTTGCCCGCTTTGTAAACATAGACAAATTCTTTTTGGCCTTCTTTTTGGATTGCTGCTGTCGGTATAATCATTTGCTTTTGCGGCACAGCGATGCTAGTAGACAAGCCTTCTGCCCAAGGAAAATCACCTTCTACTGTAAATTGATAACTCACTACTGGATTGCCTTCATTTTTAGCTATTGGGGTTTGCGCAATGGAAACAATTTTGCCTGGTGCTGATTTGCCTGAACCAACGGTCGTCACTGTTACTTCTTCCCCTGTCTGTAATTTATCGTAATCATATTCGGTTACTTTTCCTTGAATATTTTTCTTTTGTGTTGCAATTTTAATGACTGGTTTGTCGGTACTACTCATGGCACTAGCATCAACAGTGACTTGGCCATCAATTGGTGCTGTAACAACTGTGTTGACTTTGCCACGTGTTTGTTCAAGCGTGTTTGCTGCTCCGACGGCATCACTGTTGGCTAATTGAAGGGCTTGGTTAGCTTGGGCGACTTCACTATTCGCAGCACTAACGGCTTCATTCAATTGCTGAATTTCCGCATTTAGTGTTTCTTTCTCTTCAGCCTCTTTTGCGGTGTTTAATTTTTGCTTGGCTGCAGCAACTTTGTTTAACGCTTCATTGTATTTTTGAGTGGCTAAGTTAACGTTCTCTTGTGCTTGTTGAACTTGAAGATTGTTCCGATTAACGGCATTCGCTTGTTCTGTTTCTGTGGCTTGGATGTCTGAGTTATTGTACGTTAACAATGGACTATCTTTCTTGACTTCTTTACCATTTTCAACATTTATTTCGGCAATTTTTCCTAGAGAAGGATCAAAGAAAATATCCCGAGTATCTAGAAAACTCACTTGACCATCTAATTTTAATGAGGCCATTTCTGTAATGGTATACGTTGTGTATTCAGGTTCAACTTCTTTTGAAGAAAAAACTGTTTTTGCTCCGATAAATCCGACGACGACCACTGCGGCACCAATACCGAACCACACTTTTTTATTTCGCTTCTTCTGGCCTGACTTTTTCATTTATTTGTTCCTCCTTGATTTCTGTTGACGAGTTTGTCATTTTATTTAGTATATAATGAATAAAAAAACTGGTCCCTTCATCTTCCTATCATTCCTCTTACAGTTTTGACACATCTTTATCTAACAAAAAAACGTTTATCCTGTGTAAAAGGATAAACGTTTTTTGTTATTTTATTGTTCTAATTGACCCAACCAGCCAGATGTACCACCTAGAACATTGGTTACTTGATACCCTTGTTGACTGAGAAACGCACACGCTTGTGCGGAGCGCGATCCCATTTGACAAATCAGATAATAGGGTTGGTTTTTATCTAATTGCTGATAATTTTCGGTTAAAGTACTTAAAGGTAAGTTGATGGCCTGAGGGACATGCCCCAGTTGGTATTCCATTTCTTCTCGTACATCAATAATTGGTAATTTTTTTCGTTTTGCTTCCTGATAAAATTCAGGCATGCCAATCGTGTTATACATTTTCTAGTTCCTCCGGTTTTACCATTCGATATAGCGCAAAAGCACCATCTAAATTTTTGGCTGAGATGCCCGCTTGTTTTAGCATCCGTTCTGCGATATAACTACGCAAACCGCTGTGACAACTAACAATGTACTCCGTTGACTTGTCTAATTCCTCCAAACGTTCTCTTAACTCATTTAAAGGAATAGACACAGCATTTTTAAATTGACCATTGGCTCGTTCGGCGGGATTACGGACATCTAATAAAACAGCCCCCTTAGCTAATTCGTTGGATAGCTCATACCATTGAATGTTTTCACTCAACCCTTCTACAAGGTTCATCGCTGCATAGCCTAACATGTTCACAGGATCTTTCGCTGAACTAAACGGCGGCGCATAGGTAAACTCTAATTCAGGCAAATCAAAAATAGTTAACTGTCCTTTAATAGCGGTCGCAAGAATATCAATCCGCTTATCTACGCCCTTTGCCCCAATTCCTTGTGCGCCATAAATTTCCCCTGTCGTAGGATGAAAAACTAATTTTAACTGAAGATCTGTTGCGCCAGGATAATACCCCGCATGGTCTTTTCCACTGATATGCACAACAGCTGTTGTTAGTCCAGCAGCTTTAGCAGCCCGTTCGCTTAAACCAGTTGAAGCAGCGGTTAAATCAAAGACTCGCACAATGGCAGTCCCAATGCTTCCTTGATTTTTTCTCTCTAACCCAGCAATCACATCCGCTACTTGACGTCCTTGGCGATTGGCAGGAGAAGCTAAAGAAATCAGCGCATCTTCTTGAGTGATTTGTTGTTTCACTACAACAGCATCCCCAACCGCATAAATATCGGGTTGATTCGTTTGATAGTGTTCATCAACAACAATACCGCCACGTAAACCAGTTGCTACACCTGCTTCAACTGCTAAGGTATTTTCTGGTTGGACACCCACCGACAAAATGGTTAAATCAGAAGCTAATGTTTGACCGTCTTCTAAGCGAATCACTTGCCCTTCTTCTTCAAAAGCAACCGCAGATTGTCCCGTAATTACTTGAACATTGTTTTTGCTTAATTCAGCTTTGACAAAAGCGGCCATTTCTTCGTCTAATGGCGGTAAAACATGAGGCGCTTTTTCCACGAGAGTGACTTCTAATCCGCGTTTTTGCAAGTTTTCTGCCATTTCCAAGCCAATGAAGCCTGCGCCAATCACGACGGCTCGTTTTGTTTCTGGTGTCAAGGCTGTCATAATTTGATCTAAATCAGGAACATTTCTTAATGAAAAAACATTTTTGGCTTCTGCCAATCCTGTAATTGGTGGCACAAAAGGTTTCGCCCCTGGTGATAAAATTAATTTGTCATAGTGTTCTGTTAAAATTTCTGTTTCATGTTTCACTGTGATCACTTTTTCTATTGGATCAATCGCCACGACTTCATGGTGAGGACGAACATCTAAATTAAACCGTGCCTTTAACGCTTCGGGTGTTTGAACAAGCAGTTGCTCTCTTTCTGCGATTTCGCCAGAAACGTAGTAAGGCAAACCACAGTTTGCAAATGAAACAAAAGGGCCTTTTTCCATGACAACAATTTCAGCATCTTCCATTAAGCGACGTAAACGTGTCGCTGCTGACATACCACCAGCCACGCCTCCGATAATTACAATTTTCATTTATTTTCCTCCTTTAATTTGACCAGACCATTGGGACATACCGCCACGAACGTTAATCACGTGATAGTTTTTTCTCGCTAAAATTTTGGCCGCATTTTTGCTGCGCATGCCGGACTGGCAAATCACATAGACTTCGTTAGCGGATTTGTTGTAGGCGGGAATTTTGTTAAGTGGGACATTAATCGCTTGTGGAATATGCCCTGCGCGGTATTCGCTAGGTGTCCGGACATCTAATAACGTTATCTCTTTAGATAAACGTGACTGAAGTTCTTTTGTTGAAATACTTGGCGTTTTTTTAAACAATTGAAATAACATTTTGTTCTCCTTCTCTTATATACCTTACGGGGTATATTTAACATGAAAAAGTTAGACTTGTCAACTGAAGAGATTTTTGCCATTTTTAGATTCAAAGAAAAGATAGTTGACAAAAATACCTCGTGTAGGTATATTTTAAACCAATCACTACTCTTAAGGAGGGGCAAAATGACTGAAGAAAAAAAGAAAGTGCTGAATCGTTTACGCCGCACAGAAGGTCAAATTCGCGGGATTCAAAAAATGATTGATGAAGAAAAAGAATGTATCGATGTTATCACTCAGTTGAGTGCGGTCCGTTCTAGTATTGATCGCGTAATGGGGATGATTGTTGCGGAAAATTTAAAGCATTGCTTTGAAAATCCTGAAAAAGATCCTAAAGAACAAGAAGAGCGATTAGCACAAGCGATTAATATGATTGTCAAAAAGTAAAACAACGCAAACTTATTCAGCGAAAGATAAGTTTGCGTTGTTTTTTTATTTATTAGACGAATCTGCCCCGCGTTTTTTTAAATTAACAAGCATAAAAAGAATCGTGCCAATTAGTAAAATCACGACGGCGATATAAAAGCCCATGACTTTCGAACCCGTTGTGTCTGAAATTTTCCCAGTTAAAGCTGGGGCAATCACAGATGACATCATGCCGAAAAAGTTAAACACGCCCAAAGTAGTGCCAATTCCAATTTTTGGTGCATTTTCACCTAGCCAAGAAATAATAATCGGTTCTACAGCTAATTTTCCTAAGAACCCATACATAATTAAAGCAATTAATAACAACGTCGCATTACTTACTTGTACAGTTAACAAGAGCATGGCTGTTGCTAAAAATTCTAAAACAACGATGAATTGAACTTTTTTATGCATGTACTTATCCGCCAACCGACTAAAAAATAACGCTCCTGGAATAGAGGCAAATGCGACCAGCGAAGAGGACAATCCAATTGCTGCTCCTTGGAAACCACGTTCGGTACTTAAAAAATTAGGTAACCAAGTCACAATCATATAATATGCATAACAAGTGCCAAAATATAAAATATACGCAAATAGCATATGTGGCGCAAACAGTTTTTTAAAGGGCACTTTTTCTTTTACCGCTCCGTTATCTTTTTCATCAACAACGGTTGGCTGAATCAAGGCCATGTCTTCTTTATGATTGCGAATAATCACTTGAAAAGCCACTAACATACAAATAATCATAAAGGCGGAAATGTACATCATCACTTGCCAAGGTAATCCTTTTTGGGCAACTAAATAACTAGATAAAATCATCCCTAAACCTGAACCAACTGCTGAACCACTGTTGACAATAGCTGTTGCAAAACTTTTTTTGGCTTGAGGAATGTTTTGCGACGTCAACGAGTAAGCCGAGCCATAGAAAGAACCACATCCTAAGCCTGCCAATAAGCTACCTAAGTAAATTGTTCCAATCGTTTGGGCTTGGGCAATCAGTAATGCTGCCAGCGCAAACAAGATAAAGCCTGGAATTAATACACGTTTTTTCCCAATTTTGTCTACCAAGAAGCCTGCAGGAATCTGCATGACTACGTAACCGAGAAAATAAAAGCTAGAAATGGACCCTAGGGCCGTATCGGAAGCGTTACCATTTAGAGACGCACGAATTTGTGGATAAACAGGAGAAAGCGCGGAACGATAAATCCAGATTGTTACCCAGCCCATACATAGTAAAATAACGATTTTTTTCCAATAAGCCAACGAACTTTTTGTCTTGTCTGTCATTTTCTTTTCCTCCACCAATCATTTTTTTGGTTAACGTTTCACAAGGAACAAAAGCACTACGCTTTTTTACGTAGTGACCTTTGTCCTACCTTCTTTTTTAGTTTAAATACTCAGCCAATGCATGAGTACTACCGCTACCGCCTTCAAATTGATAACCTTGGTGTTTCAATACAGTCTCAAAGGCACTTAAGAAATGCAACACATTGTCTTCGCGACTGCTGTAACCCATATTACCGACCCGCCAAATTTTTCCTTTTAAATCACCGAAGGAAGAGGCAATTTCAACTTTAAAATGATCCAATAATAAGCTCCGCACTTTTTCACCATCAATTCCTTCTGGAATGACCACAGGAATGACTGTTGGTGTTTTTGTGTCTAACTTCCCGAAAATTTCTAAGCCCATTTTTTGCAGACTTTCAACTAAAATACGATCGTTTTTCCGATGGCGTGCGTAGACATTTTCCATGCCTTCTTGAAGTAACAAGCGCAACCCTTCATGTAGCCCATAAATCATTGTAGTCGCTTCTGTATGGTGATTTAAGCGCTCTGGTCCCCAATATTTTTCTAATTGCGATAAATCCAAGTAGTTACTTTGAATGAACCGTTCATTCCGCGCATCCGCGCCAAGCCCTAACTCTTTTTGGTAACGGCCCGCCAGATAATCGGCTACACGTTGGTTGTAGGTAATTAAAGAAAGGCCTGAAGGTACGCTGACACATTTTTGAGTGCCTGCTACCGCAATATCAATCTTCCAATCATCGACCTTTGTTTCAACACCGCCGTAAGTCGCCACCATATCTACTACAAAGAAAATTTCATTTTCCCGACAAAAGGCGCCAATTTGATCCAGTGGTTGCATTTGTGCATTCGCCGTTTCGCCGTGGACCATCGCAACAATTTTTGGTTGATGTTCTTTAATCGCTTCAATCACCGTTGTTTGTTCAAACGGTGCGAGCCAGTCCTTTTCTAAATAAATGACTTCGGCCCGGGCGCGTTCGCAAATTTCACCTAATAAATAAGCAAACCGGCCGTACGCAGGCACAAGCACTTTGTCACCTGGCTCAATCAACGCAAATAACCCCGCTTCCAAGCCTGAACGTGACGTGCCATCAATGGCAAAGGCTTGTTGATTCTTTGTGGCAAAAGGTACTTTAATCATTTCCCGAACTTCGTCCATAATCTGTAGAAATTCTGGATCAAATTGCCCTAAAATTGGTTGACCCATTTGACGAAGTACCGATGGATGGGCTTCGACTGGTCCCGGCGTCATGATTGTTCGCCGTACAAAATTTGGTTGTTGATACATAGTAATCCCTCACTTCATTTTTAATTCTTCTCTTTTATTATCTTTGGAAAAACCCAGAAATTCATTGTTCAATTTGCACTATTTTGACTTTGTTTTTTAGACATATTCAATAACTATCTTTTGTACTCCTTTTTATTCTTCGCTATACTATAAAAAAAGGAGGTTGTTGTGATGAAAATATTAGCTGAGGTCTTGGCTTTACCAAGATTTTCTGACTTACAATTATTATCGTCTCACTCAAACTTAACACAGCCCTTGGAAAGTGTAGAAATCACGGAAACACCTGATGTGGCTGATTTTATCCCTAAAAATGTCATGATTTTAACAACGGCAATGATTTATAAAGATGATCAAGAAAAATTGAAACCTTTTATTGACTCGCTAAAACAAGCAGAGTGTACGGCTTTAGGAATCAAAGTTGGGCGGTTCCTTGACGAAATTTCACCAGAAATTGTTGCCTATGCCAGTGCCGTTGATTTGCCCCTGATTAAAATTCCTAGCACACAGCCACTAGGCGGGTTGTTGCATGAAATTGTAGGCTATCTTCGTGATAGCAAAACCGAACAGATGTCTGTAGCATTTGACATACAAAAGCGTTTTTCAACATTATTAATGCAAGATGTTGATGCTACGCGCTTCATCGCTGAATTTGCGAAAATTTTAAATGCGCCAATTATTTTATTAAGTCCTTGGCAACAGGTGATTGCCCACTCGAATTATTTTTATGGCAATCAAAAATCGGCGGAGTTTTTTATCAAACAATTATCAAAAGACCACTTTCAACAATTGGCACAAGAAAAGAAAATCTTTCGTTTACAGGATGAGCGACAAGAAAACATTCAAGTAGCTGGCTTTCCAATTCGTGTGAACGATTATTTTCCCTATTATCTATTGGTCTTATCTCCTGAACAGATTCCTTATCCTATTTCTGAATTTGCCATTGATCAGGCCATTTTAGTTTTGACTTTTATGTTATTTAAAAACCAGAAAATTGCTGAATCTTTTGAGCATCTCAAAACAGACTTTTTGGACCGCTTGCTTGATACACATCAAGAAGCGCTGAGTAAACATCAAAATTGGTTGGAACTTTGGAAAAATTATCGTTTAATCAACAGTGATTATTATCAATTAGCGATTGTCTACGGCGTGACTAAACCAGAAAATGAAACCCATATTCGTTATCAGCAAGCGGAAGGGCAACTAATTTTCCAATGGCTCAAAGAACAATTGCCGGAAATCCTGCCAGATGTCGCCTTGTTTAAATTAAAAAATCAAAATAAAAGTATCTTGATTTTTCAATCTAAGAAAAATGACCATTTGATGATTTTGCAAAACCTCGCTGAACGTTTGCAACAGGCTTTGCCTATTACCATTCGCTTTGCTTTAGGCAATGCTTATGAAAACCTAGAAGATTTGCCTAACTCTTATATTGAAGCTTCCTCGACATTAGAGGCTTCTTTACACGCTCAAAAACCAGCGACTGTGCAATTGTTCCATCCCAAAGGCCTAGCTGGACTTTTTGAAAAGATTGGCACTGAAGATGTTGAATACTTTTGCCAGCAACAATTGAAAGAGTTGGCCTACCCGACGGAACCGACGTTACAAGAATTACGAAAAACCTTGAAAGTTTTTTTAGATTTCAATTGCGAAATTACTAAAACGGCCAACGCTCTTTACCTTCACAGAAACACCATTAAATATCGCATGAATCAATGTGAAAAATTATTAGGTACCTCTATTCAAGAGCCTGAGACGAGTTTACTCTTACGGGTAGCGCTAGAACTTTCAGAAAAATAATTAACAGGAAAATAGCCGAATAAAAGTAACGTCTACCAAGAAGAAGGACTCTACCGTTCACCACTGCGTGTTCAAATCCTATTGTTCCGAGGTCATTACTTTACATTCGGCTTTTCTTTATAATTCTGGTTCACGATTGGCATCTTTGGAATAAACGTACATTAGCGGTTCTTCACGGCCAACCGCATAGGCTGCTTGTGGCACATAGGCACTCATGAAAATATAGTCCCCTTTTTCCACTGGATACCATTCATTGTCCAAATTGTACATCCCTTGGCCACTAATTAAATACGCACCATGCTCTTGGACATGCGTTTCAATATAGGCATGACTAGCACCTGGTTCAAAAGATAAGATATGCATATTCATATCAAAGTCAAACTCTTTCGGTAATAAACTCCAAAGTAACACGTCTGTCATTCCTTCATATTCTTCTGGTTGTTGGTCATGAATTGACCCAACCACTTTATAAGGTTGATGGCCCGCCAACGGCTGATAGCGTTTTTTATATAAGAAAACTTCTGTGTCCGCTTCCTGTGCGTTTGCTAAATACATTTTCATTTCAGGCGTAAAGTAGGCGTAGCCCCCTGCTTCAAGTTCATGAGTTTCTTGACCATCTGAAACGCGCAAACGACCGTCAATGACATAAACCAACGTTTGAATCCCGTCGCCACCAAAACCAGTTGTTTGTTGACCATTTTTATGAAACGTAGCAATGTAATCCACAAATGTCGCACCTAATTTAGGTGATCCCAAAATGGAAATATCGACATTTTCAAAACCAGGTACTGCATTTTGCACCAAACCATCATGGGGAATAATGGCGTAATTGTCTTTTTTTATCACAGCTCTTGATGTTAACAATTCTTTTTGGTAACCAACTCGATTATTTTTATAACCCATCACAATTCTTCCTTTTCTATCTTATTTATACGCTAATTCATATAAGGTATCTGCTAAAAGCTTGACGCCTTCAACCAAATCTGGAAATGCCGTTGCTTCTGCTGGATTATGACTAATCCCACCAATACTTGGCACAAATATCATCGCTGTCGGGTAATGGGGCGCAATAATTTGCGAATCATGCCCAGCACCACTATGCATCATACGATACTGATACTTGCCTTCTTTGGCTTTTTGTTCAATAACTTCTACAATTGCTTGATTCATCGGTACAGGGGCTTCATCCATCCAGCGATCAATCGCAATCGTCAAGCCTAATTCTTGAGCAATTGTCTTCATCCGTTCTTCTAATTCACCTGTAAAATGTCGTAAAAAAGCAGCGTCGGTATGACGGCAGTCAATTGTAAATTCCACTTCTCCAGGCACCACGTTGACTGTATTGGGTTTCGGAATGACTTTGCCGAATGTTAAAACTAACGGATCCCCAATTTCGTTCGCACGATCAATGGCTTCTGCACAAATTTTAGCAAAGCCGTACACCGCATCATGACGGTAACTCATTGGCGTAGTGCCTGCATGATTGGCTTGCCCTTTTAAGTTAACCGTATAGCGACGTTGCCCTACAATACTATGAACAACACCGACTTGGAGCTTTTCGTTCTCTAAAATATTGCCTTGTTCAATATGAATTTCGACAAATGCTTCAATGTCCTCACGTCTAGTTTGCTCCTGCCGAAAATCAAAGCCTTGGCGATGCATCTCATCAACAAACTTTTTACCTTCGTTGTCAGAGATATCGACTACTTCTTCACGTTTGGCTTCACCAACGACATTTTTGCTTCCCCAGAAAACCGTTGGAAAACGACTCCCTTCTTCTTCAGCCATGGAAAGCACTTCTAGAGAACGCCGTGGTTTCCCATATTTGTCTAATAAATATTGAACAGCCGTCATGGAAGCAATAACACCATATTGACCATCTAAGGTCCCACCATTAACTACTGTGTCGATATGTGACCCAGTTAAAATCGTTTCCTGAGGAAATTCCGTTCCTGCCACTCGACAAAACAGATTCCCGACTTCGTCAAATTGCGTTTCCAGTCCAAACGCCTCAGTTTGGCTTTGCACATACTTTTGTGCTGCCAACCACGAATCTGTATAAAGTAAGCGTGTCATCCCTCCTGCAGGATCACTCCCAATTGCTGACAACTCTTCGATTCTTTGTTTTAAAACTTTTTCCAAGTCCATCACAAAACCTCCTGACTGATTACACTCTGATTGTAAACGTTTCCCTAGTTATCTTCATTGTACTTATCAAACAAAATTAAGCCTTTTTTTGTGCAAAACAACCAATAAACATCCTCTAACTCATGGACAGAGGCGCTAATTCAATCACACTTCTGTCCCTTTTCATTTCTAAAATAGGTGTTTAATTTTTGATAAATACGCCGTTAAACGCCTCAGTTACTCCTGTTTCTTGTGCGTAAATTGTTTCGCCTCTTAAAATTGTTTGAATCACTTGGGCCCCAATTTCACGACCAATGTAAGGACTAATTTGATTTCGATATTCTAAATCTTCTGCTTTTAAGATATACGGCGCATTAGGTTTAATTAGTACAAAATCGGCATCCTTACCAATGCTGATGCGGCCCTTTTGTGCTAAGTGATAACGGTCAGCTGGGTTTGCTGCAATCATATCCGCGAATTGTTTCAAGGATAAACCACGTTTTTGGACGGCTTCATCGAATAACACATCGACGTTATTTTGAACACCAGAAATGCCGCCCCAAGCTTCAAAAGCATTGGTTGTATCTTTTAAGTCTGGCGTACAAGGAGAATGGTCAGAGGTTACAAACGCGATTCCGCCTGTTTGCACGTGGTTCCATAAGGCGGCTTGTTGGTCCGCGTCACGAATCGGCGGCGAACATTTGACAACTGGACCAATGGCATCAAGTTCATCCGTGGTAAAATATAAATAATGCGTACATGTTTCACAAGTCACATCTACCCCTTCTGCTTGGGCTTTTAAAACTTCTTCCACGCCTTCTTGACAAGCCACATGACAAATATGAATCCGACAACCTGTTTCTTTGGCAAATAAAATGGCTTTTTGAATCGCTTCAACTTCGGTAAACACAGGACGTGTAGCTACATATGCTGCTAAAGTCGTTTCGCCATTTTGATAAGCTAACGCGCCTAATTTATCCGTAATTGGCGCATTTTCTGCATGGATTGCTAGCACTTTGCCAGTCTTAGCAACTTGTTTCATTCCTTCATATAGTGAATAATCGTCGACATTTTGAAAATCTCCTTCAATTGAACGATCGCCGCACGTTCCCAAAAAGCATTTATAGCCAGAAACGCCTCCTTCATCAAGTTCCTGAATCCCACCAGCCAAGTTGGTCGGGACCACACCTCCAAATGACCCTACATCTACTTTTAGTTTATTTTCTCCTGCCTTGTATTTGATCTCAAGAGAGGTCTTATCCACAGTTGCTGGAATCTGATTTAAAGGCATTTCCATAAAGGTCGTCACGCCCCCTTTGGCACAAGCGGCCGTTCCTGTGACATACCCTTCCCATTCATCGCGGTAACCACCACCAGGATCGGTAATATGAACATGAGCATCCACCATCCCAGGACTAACGACCAAACCCGTCGCATCAATCACACGTTCTCCCGACAAGTCTTGCCCGATCGCTACGATTTTTCCTCCTTGAACGGCGACATCCGTAATGACTTCTCCAGTTTCTAAAATAACTAACCCGTTTTTAATCACTAACTCTGCTTGCATTTATTTTCCCTCCTGATAAGCTGTTTCTTTCACTTTTTTTGAATCCCAAGTCCATTTTTTTAACACTAAGTACAGCACAAAACCTGTGGCAAAGCCCACAAACCACGAAATATCAGCAATGATTTTAACCTGTGGAATAAATTGACCACTTAAGGAAAGAACCAACGCCAGAATAGTAGCGACATATGCCGGCTTGTTTAATCCGTAAAAAGGATTGGCTTCCTCTTTTTTGTGTTTGTCTACGTATAAAGCATTTAAATTAATTTGTTGCTTTTGAACAAAATAATAATTCGCAATCATCACACCAGCGACTGGTCCTAAAACAGCCCCAATTGCGTTCAGAAAAATAAAAATACTATCGGCGTTTTCCATCAGTTTCCAAGGCATAATGAGAAAGCTAATAACACTGGCAATCATGACGCCTTTTTTATACGTCATTTTTTTAGGAAACAGCGCCGCCAATTGATAACCTGCCGGAATGATGTTCCCCGTTGCATTCGTTGAAATAGTTGTTAATAAGAAAACCGACATGGCTAAGACCACCACCGCCACATTATCTAAACGATCAATAATGTTTAAAATATTCCATTCTTGAATCCCAAAATACAGCGAACCACCTAACAGAATAACCACACTGGAAAAAGCGAAAATCCCATAACCAACAACTAAACCTGCTGTTTGCCCCACAACCTGAGCACGTGTCGAGCGCGCATTCTTAGTAAAATCCGCCACACTCGCACCAGGCGCTGACCAAACGGCCACAACCGAGTTAAAAATAATCAGATACGCCACCAGTGGATTGACTGAACGAATCGCACCAGAAACTTGATAGGACAAAATTGGTGTTAAACCGCCCCCAGCTCGAATGGCCCAAATCGTTAATCCAATAATAACGACATAAATCAACGGACTTAAAATGGCGGTAAACCGGTTCAAAATTTTGCTACCACCGAAACCTATTGCCACATTTAAGAGCCAGAAAAGAGTAAACGCCATTAATTCAGGTAGCCTGAGACCAAAAAACTGGAATGATCCACCAATTTCTAAAAAGTTCGGCCAAAATTTCCCGAGAATAATTAATAAAGCCAGCGATCCTGTAAATGTTTGCAGACCAAACCAAGCAATCGCGGCCACACAACCTCTTAAGAACCCTGGCAGTTTTGCCCCGAGACTGCCGTAAGTAGACTGTAAGTGCATCGCAAAAGGAATGCCATATTTAGAGCCAGCCACGCCATTCAAATTCATGAAAGTTGCTACAATGAATGAGCTTAACACAACTGCCAGCATAACTTGCAGCGGCGATAAACCTAAGAAAATAAAGCCGCCCACTGCTGCATAATTCGGGATATTATGAATCGAACCCATCCATAATGTAAAAAAATTGCGCGCGCCCATTGTCCGTTGTTTCGGGCTACTTGGCAACAAATCCTCATTGTAGCCACGTGCTTTCATCGCTGTTTCTTCTTGAGCTGTTACTTGAGACACATTTTTCTCCACGACAAACTCTCCTTTTTATTAAAAATTTTTTTCTATTAAAACACCCTGCCTTCTCTTTTTTGTCACTTTTGCACAAACATGCGTACTACTCTCATCACACAAATTGTAAGCGCTTTTTATAACAACAATCATTAGTTACCCCAACTAAATAACAAACGATTCTTTGTTCACTTTGAACGAAAAAATAGCAACCTTTTTTATATCGCCCTATCACTCTAGAAAGTAAGAAACAAATCTTTTTATTCACATATTATGTACAACTTCTCTTTTCAAATGCTAAAATACGCTTATTATTAAAAATGACATAAATAAATTATACAGTTAAATGAAATCCAACACAACATTTTTTAATCAAACACACACAAAACAGATAAACTGAAGTGGATTTTCAGGAAGAGACCCATCCTGAAAAAAGACACTGACAAAAGAGTTTTCTCACAAGATCGACAACTTTTCACAGATTCAAAATCTTCTTTTTCAATTTTTACGTTTTTAAAAATAACATTTTGAAAATAAAAAAATGCTTAATTTTAGTCAAAAAAATAAACAAAGATTTCTGATTTTATCAGAAATCTTTGTTTCTAAATTTTCTTGCTACAATTCCTTTAACAAAATAAAATCCGTCTGTTCATCGTCTCCCATAAAAAACGAATGTTGACTATAATAACGGTAGCCAATCGTTTTATAAAATGCCCGCGCCGCATCATTGTGTTCCCAGACACCTAGCCACAGTGCGTTTTTACCAAATTCACGAGCTTTTTCTTCCGCCAGTTCTAACAATTGTGTTCCCAGCTTCTTTCCTTTAAACGCAGGCAAAATATACAATCGCTCAACCTCGAGCTTTTCTGGCCCCATCGGTTCCGTTTGTGCCTTCTCACGATTTAATTTCATGTAGCCAGCTAATTGATTATCGACAAAGATAAAATAAAAGTCAGAGTGGGGATTAGCCAATTCCTTTTGTAATTTTTCTAAATTGTAGGCTTCTACTAAATAGGCTTGCATATTTTCTGGGGTATTATATGGTCCGAAAGTATCTGTATAAGTTTCAATGCTGATTTCTTGTAACGCTGGTGCATCTTCTATTGTTAATTTTTTTATTTCTCCCATCAATCAGTCGTCCTTTCCTTAATAATTTCGAGTGTTCCCTTTTTTGACAAATTCCCAATCTTCGCTGACATTTTTACGCATCCGGACTAAGTACTCTGCCAATTGTGAAATTTCCACTTCTGACATACCTTGCAAAGCAACTTGATTCGAGTGTTGATTTTCGCGCAAAATGATTGGATAAACGTTTTTCCCTTTTTCTGTGGCATAAATCCGCTTAATTTTTTTGTTGCTTGCATCTTCTTGACGATAAATAAAGCCTTGTTCTTCCAAACGCTTAATCGCCCGCGCCGCTGTGGTTCGATCAACTTTAATCAGTTCGGCGATCTTTTCTTGGATAATTCCAGGATTTTCACAGACCCTGACCAAATAAAGATATTGTCCTCGTGTTAAAGATAATTCCTTAAATTCGATATTACTGATTGAATCTAAGGCGCGCGCAATCATGCCAATTTCTCTTAAAATATCTGTCACTAGGACACTTCCTTTCGCTAATATTTTATGATTGTCATTACTTTAACTTATTTTTGTTGCAAATGCAACAAAAATAAGTATAAAAACTACAGATTTAAACAATTTGAGCATTCGTAAAAATAAAATAATTATTTCTTTTGTTATATTAACAAGTAAGATAAAATTAGTTATAGCGTCTATAGGAGGAATAGTATGAAAAAATTAGTTTGTGTTATTTTAGTTATTTTTTTAACAGGTTGTAGTTCTCAGAAAGCGAATGAACATAAAAAACAAGAAAATTCTACCAATCATACAACATCAATGAAAAGCAGTACTAATCATTATAGTTCTAGCACAGAAACAAGCTCTAATAATAAACTAAAAGAAACTTCAGAAAGTGCCAGCACCACTCAGGCTTCGGCAAAATCTAAAAATGAAGCATCCACAAATGTCGAAGAAGCAAATTCTTTAGAAGCAACACCTTATGCTGTCGATCTTAGTAGTTTAAACAATCCACTCGTATTTAATTTTAAAGGAATGAATGTGCCAACTTCAATTACGTTAGAGAACTTAAATTCAACACCAACTGCTACCTTCCGAACTAAATTGTTTGGGGCTGAAAATGGTCAAGTGAAAGAAGCCATTAATAAATATGAGCTATCGATAAATACAATTCCTACAAAAGAGATTAGAATATTTTCGGCGGGCGATAACAGTATTCGCACCGTTAAAGTAAATACAGAATTAATTTTAGAAACTAATATTTCTTCAAACGATGAACAAAATAGATCGGGCACTTTATACTTATTCAACAATAAAAATGGTTCGATATCTTTAATCACTCCTAACTACGCAGGCAATGTTACGGATGATCAAAAAGACGTTATGCTAGAAGTAATTCAATAAATAACCAAAAAAAATAATAAAGAGAAAACTTCATACTTAGAAGTTTTCTCTTTATTATTTTTTAGGAACTCCTCTAGAAACTCGTTTTAGTCCCCACTTATTTTTCTTATTTCTTCACCCATTAAGCACGCAATAGAAGACAGAACATTTCATTTGAAAATGAATTATGGTTCTGCAACATGCACCGTTTGTAAAAATTCTGCGACTGAGAAATGGTATTCTTTCTCTTGATTTCCTTGAATGGTTCGAATCATTTTTTCAACTTCTGGTTGCAGAGCGGCAAATTGAACTTGTTGTCCACGACCTTCTGCTGCGAGACAAAACTCTTCTAAAATATCTAACGCCGTACTATCAATGCTAGGAACTCCTCGCATTGAAAATACTACACCACTTTTTGTTTCCAATTGCAGTAACGTTTGTTTCAATCGTTCAGAAGACATGAAAAATAACGGGCCACTCAAATAAACCACCACCCAATTTTCCGTACAATCGGTCGGTACTAGCCCCATTCTTGACCAATCAACTTCCTCGACATTAATCGTAATCACGGCACTTTTCGCAATGAAAAACAGGCAACCCGCTAAGACCCCTAAAACAATCGCTAAACTCAAGTCAAAAATAACGGTCGCTACCATCGTTAAGAAGAATAAACATAAGGCTGTGTGGAAACGTTTCTGGAAGAATTCTTTAATCACCGACCATTCATTCATTCGCCACGCTGTCACCACTAAAACACCAGCTAACGCAGGCATGGGAATTTTAGACATGACTGGCGATAAAAGCAACATCGATAACAATAAAAAGACTGCATGAAAAATACCCGCTAAACGTGTTTGCGCACCAGATTTAATCACTACGCTCGTGCGGGCAATCGCTGCCGTTGCAGGTACGCCACCGAAAAATGGCAAAATTAAGTTGCCAATTCCTTGTGCCACTAGTTCCTGATTACTGTCTAATGGTTTCCCTGTCATGCGACCAGCCGAAGCGCCACAAAGCAAACTTTCAATCATACCTAACATAGCAATGCTAATCGAAGGCACCAAAATATCCTGAAACGCACTTAATTGAAGCGAACCAATTTCCAAACGTGTATCACTAAAAATACTTGTCGGAATTTTCCCTACAGTGGCCACTGAGAGTTGAAAAACCACTGTTGCTAACGTAGCTAAAATAATCATCACCAATGAAGCTGGTATCATCGCATTCCACTTTTTCGGAAAGAACACTAATCCAAGCACCACTAAAATCGACATAACCGTCGTTGGTATACTTAAATCAAAGCCCAATGAACGATAACTGCTGATTTTCTCAATTAAATTGTGGCCTTCTGAACGAACCCCAAAGAAATTATCAAGCTGCCCCAACGCAATAATAATAGCAATTCCTGAAGTAAACCCGGTAATGACCGGTGACGGAATAAAAGAAGTCAAGCTCCCTAAACGCAAAATCCCTGCCAAAAGCAAGAAAATTCCCGCCAAAAAGGTGGCCAACAAAATCCCTTGCATGCCATGCACTGCCGCAATTGACATTAAAATAGCTGCCATCGCACCTGTTGGTCCTGAAATTTGATAAAACCCACCCGAAAGGCTCCCAATCACAATTCCAGCGATAATCGCCGTGATCATGCCAGCTGCTGCAGTGGCGCCGCTAGAGACCCCAAACGCTAACGCTAACGGCAACGCGACGGCTGCGACAGTCAAACCTGCCAAGAAATCTTTTTTCAATTTTTTTGATTATACCCTTTAAATTCATCCCTTATCATTTGTGTGTACTTTTTAAACATTCGCATCCTCTTTTCATGAAATTTCCATTCTAAAGATATCATATTTTCGGAAAGATAATAAGGTGTTTTGTGAAGGAAATCGCTAAAAAATTTTTTTCACCTCATTTAGACAAAATTGTCTAATATTTTAAGAATTTAGCCACCGCTGTTTCCTAGAGTATGATATGCTTAACTAGTAAATAGGCTTCACAAACTTACATTAATTGGGGGAAACTATTATGTGTACAGGCATCAAGATTATTTCCAAAACAAATGATATTTTTTATGGACGTACGATGGATTTTACGTTTGACTTTTTTGGCAACGAAGATCCAATTGCACCAAAAATCCCTACTCTAATTGCTCAATTTCCAAAAGGTACAGTTCTAAATAGCCAACTAAATCCTTGGACGGCAAAATATTCCTTTATGGGACTAGCAATGTCAGGCACAGATCAACCAGCGAACGATGGTAAAACCGTCAGCCTTGCTATCACAGATGGTATCAATGAAGCCGGCTTATCTGGTGATATTCAATATTTAATGGAATCTTCAACAGCACCTGCTGAAAGTTTAGCAGATCGTGGTTTAACACCTCATATTGCAGAAGAAGTTCTCGCTTATATTTTGAGTAATTTTGAAAGCGTTGACGAAGTAAAAGTAGCTTTTGAAAAAATCGGCCTGTTAGATCAAAAATTCCAACTTGATTCATTGGGGGAAGTTCATTTTACCTTACACTGGACCATTAATGATAAAAATAATAATAGTATTGTTTTGCAACCAACAGATAACGGAGCGTTCGTCATTTATGATTCGATTGGCGTAGTCACAAACAGCCCAGAATACAATTATCATTTAACCAATGCACGAAACTATATCGGGATGCGCAACTATGCTATTAAAGAACCTTACACTTTAAAATCAGGCGCAACACTTGACCCAATTGAAGGTGGGACTTCTTACGGACTATTAGGAATCCCAGGAGACTTCACTTCGCCGTCACGCTTCATTCGTGCGTTATACTATTCTGACAATCTCCAAGAATTTGATAGCTCTGAAGGGATTATGCAACTCTATCGCGCCTTCCAAACAGTGATGATTCCTCGGGGAATTGGCCATTTAGGTCAAAGTAATTCTCTGTCTGATTTCACACATTATTGGTCAGGATATGATGTGACTAATCTAACCATGTATGTCCAACCAGAAAGTACTACCTCATTTACAAAATACACTTTGGATCCAGCTTTAACAGAAGTTACTACTTTTGCTGTTTCTAACGAGCTACTACTAACAGATTTAAATCAATAAAAACACAAACAACGTCTCTGACCAGGTACTTGGTCAGAGACGTTGTTTCGTTCATTTTTCAGATAATGCGTTATACAACGGCGCTAATTCTTGAAGCGCCTGACAACTTTTTTCTTCAATCGTTTCAAGCTTTTCCGTCGCAAACCACAACTTACCGATCTGAAATGAGCGATTGCCTATCCGCTCTTCTAAAATTTTCCGTTGTTTTTCATCTGCTAAATAATCTTTTAAAGGCAAATGGTCCACTAGTTCATGCTCTTCCTGCGGCCAAATATAATAGCCTTCGCAGTCGATGGTTTGACTCCAAGCTTCTAAACGATTAAGCAATTGATTGTAAGCGACGACTGAGCCTGCCCGCTCCTCACTTTTGTAATGTTGAAACATCAAATATACTTGAAATTGCTTTTTATTTAATAACAACGCCAGACAAGCATTTTCCGCTTGGCGTTGCTCACTGCGATACGCAGCCCAGAAATGACTGCGTAAATTCCAGCCGTTGGTCCAGCTTTCGATTTTCGGCTTAGTGATGCCGAGTTCAGCTGGTAAACCTTGAGCGATTGCGAGGTTTAAGGCTTTCCACTTTTCCCAATGTTGCTTGTAGGTTTGCTTTAAGGCATCGATTTCTGCTGATGTTTGTTGCTCTTTGAGTTGTTTAAATGTGAAGATTTCTCGGTTGAATAGGTTGAAGTCTTGATGGGTTAGGTTCATTTTATTCCCTCTTTTTAGTATCTTCTAGTTACTCTTAATAATTTTATTTTTCAATAGCCATTGTAAAAATAACACAAGGACTACAACTGGCCAAAGCGTGATTGGGAAAAAGAGCCCCACAAAAATGCCTGGTACAAGAATCGTTCCTAAGATTTGGGTTGTTAAACTCGTAGCAAAAATTGCGACAACAAAAAGCGAGTCAATTGTTGGGAAAAATTGTGCGACCGCAAACCCGATTAAAATAGCTGAAAAAACGACGGGAAAAATATCGCCACCTATCCAACCTGTCTGTAAACAAACTTGTAAAAATACTAGTTTCATTATCGCAGCGACCACCAAGATATACCAGGCTTGTTGACTACCAAAACTAGGAACTAAATGCATAAAAGATTGTCCTGAAAATAGTAATCTTGGCATTAAAATAACAAAAAGAAAAATACAGGCTGCGCCAAAGCTTACCAGTATGCTTTGCTTTTCTTCAAAAGGTTGGCATAGTTTAGCCAGAGCAGCTTGCAACCATCGATAGGCGTTACCAATTACAAAAGCAGTTAATAAAGCGGGTAAAATCAGCCATAACGAAGCCATTTCAATTTTTCCAGTTCCTAACTTCGTAATAAACGATGGGTGTCCCACCAATTTCATTAAAAAGGTAAACACCACCAACCCGTTCACAATAAATAACCCGTTCATCACTTGTTTGAGTTTCTTTTTATCCGCAGGAGCGAGCATCGTATCGTAGCGCTGAACAAACTGTTGCGGATGCAGCAAGCGCTGAATTTTTGTCCAAAATACTTGCTGTTCTTGCTCGTCATAATGAAAATAAAGGTACCGTAACTTATCAGATTGCCAGACTGACAACGAAATAATCGCTCCCAACAATGCGGCTTCAGGACCGACACCAGCCCCGAAAATTAAAATTACCAAGGCGGCCAATAAATTTCTAAACACACCTGAATAATCGACCGATTGTTTCGCCTTCAATTCTGTCAGCGCCTCATGCGCCGTTTGTGGTACTTGTCCGAAGCGTTTCTTCAGATAACTCAATACCAACGCTCCTAGCACACACAAGACAAAATAATAGAGGATTGGCCACTTCATTTGCGCTGGCAACACCTCCCAGAGCAGAGTCGTTAGCTCTCCTTCAATGATTAAAAACGCTCCTGAAATTCCCGCGATGATACTACTTAAAAATAACCCACTGACGATAATTGTCCACATTTTTCTGTTACGCATACTTCCTCCAAATGATAGTTGTTTCTTTTATAGTAGCAGATAGTTAGTGGTTTGTGTTTGAAGATTTTGGGAAGGATTATCGTAATTCATCCTCCAACGGTACTAAATATTCATCTAACGTTTGACGCCAAGCACGCTTCATTTGTTGCGGGTATTTAAATGGTTTTGCTTCTGGGTGCGTCGCTTTATATGACTCGAAGTCTTTGCTGCTGATAATATCCCCCATGTTTGGGATTGGGTTCATACCAATCATATATTGAATAGCGGATGAATGAAGTTGATCTTCTGAAACAAACCATTCTTGCGCAAATTGTGCAATCACTTGATTTCTAGTTCCTGTGAAGTAGCGTCTTTTCAAAACAAATACATCTTCTTTTTGATCTACTTTTTCATTATCCATTGCATTTAAAATTTCCCGATACACTTCTTTAACACATTCCGTTTTATTCAATTTTTGCAAAGCCTTTTCAATTTCTTCACGAATGCCTTGGCTATTTGCGGAATAATTTCCTAATAATTGATCAATATAAGAAGAGTCAATATCGTACATTTTGGCATGATTATCGCTGTAAAATTCAATCTCCGAAAAATCATTCTCTGGTTTTGGCTCTACTTCTATTAAGGAGCCTTTGATTGTTTCGTATGTTCCTATCTGTTCTTCAATCAAATGGACTTGCTCAGCTAAAGCTGGTGATTTTTCCATTTCATCATTATATTCATCATAGGTCACTAATGCTTCATAGCTATTACTTAACGCTTGAAACGATTGAACATAATCAATTCGCACATCAATCGGCTGGTTCTCATCTATCTCTTCTGGATTAAATTCTTGCATTTTACGAAAGGCTTTTTTAAATCGTTGTTTTGATTCTTTATAGGTTGGATAAATTAATCCAGATTCTTCTTTTGCTTCTGAATAAAGACGAGTCGCATTTGCGACATTTTGTTCCATTGTGTGAGGTTTTCGGAAAGTAACCACTAAGCCTTTTGTTTTATCAGGATAGGTGCGATTAGTTCTTGAAAATGCTTGAATCAAATTGGCGTATTCTAAATTACGATCGACAAATAACGTTTGAATCGTAGGTGCATCAAAACCTGTTAACAGCCGATCAACCACAATAACCAAATCAACATGACGGCCAAATTCTTTAAACTCTGCTTTTTTACGAGCTAAGCGATTGTTGATGTCTCCGTTATAGCGCTCAATGTCTTGTAAGGTCCATGAAGTACCATAGTACGCATTATACTCGGCCATAATTTTTGCTAACTCGTCTTGCTGTGCGCTACTATTCTCAGCGTTTTCTTCTAATGAATAAGTAATGGCAATTCGCGGAAAATCAGGGTCTTCCATCGTTCTCCCTTGACGAATCTGATGCTTAGGAAATTCTTTTTCTAACCAATTTTCTTTCGCTGTCATTTTTTTAATGGCATGATAATAACGTTTCGCCATATCAATTGAACTTGTTGTTAAAATTGCTGATTTTCGAGGGCGACCATTCCCAAAATCAAATTTAGTATAAGCATTATTGGGGCGGAACATTTTATGAATGACTTCTTGAATATGCTTATCATTTTCATAAATAGAACGATCCAACATTTTCTCTTTTTGAATGTTGTCCATTGCTTCTACTTCATTCGCTAACTCTTCTGGCGTGTATTCTGCATATTTGGTTTCGTTAGACAAACCATCATAGATTTTTTTATACAACGACTCGCTATCAATCGTATCTTCATGTTCCACTTGAAAGCCCAAAACAGCTTTATCTTCTAACGCATTTTTGATTGTATACGTATGTAGAACTTCTCCATATTGGTCGTGTGTCGTTCTGGCTAGTTGTCCTTGCGCTTGCTTTTTATTTTCTTCAAAAATTGGTGTTCCTGTAAAGCCAAACCAAGTGGATCTAGGAAATACTTTTTTAACATCCATCATATTTTCCGCACTAACTGCTCGGTGGCATTCATCAACAATAAAAACAATATGTTGCCCCATTAATTTTTGAAAACGATTTGTGCCCTTCTGCTCTTCTTGTTTTCGTGCATATTTCAAAGCAGCATCCAGCTTTTGACGCGTTGTCACAATGACTACGTTAGAATTCGCATCGGCCAATAATGTTTTACTCAATTCTTTGGCACTACCTGTCCCGACAATCAGACTATTAGATTTACCATCACCTGATGAAATCCCTGTGTTAAACTCCGAAGCAAATTTAGTAAACTCACTAGTTGTCTGATTATCTAAATCCTTTCGGTCCAAAAGCATAATCGTCCGATCAATCCCTGGTTTACGCGCTAATAATTTAGTAGAAACGAAACTGGTTAATGTTTTTCCAGAACCTGTAGCATGCCAAATATAGCCGGAGGTGTGCTTACTAGCAGCAACATATAAGGCTTCAATCGCATGAATTTGATAAGGATGTAAAACCATTAATACTTTGTTGTCTTGTTCTTCACTAACAATCGTATAATCGGCAATTAAGCGATGGGCATCTGGTATATTTAGCACTTGACGACAGAACTCATAAAGATTTTCAACTTTTTTATTGTCTTTTGTTCGCCAACTAAACAAGAATTTTTTATGCATAAATTGTGGTAGCGCATTCGCAAAATAGCGAGTGGTTTGTTCATTGGAAACAACAAATAATTGCAAAGTTGAAAAAATATTATTACGAAACATACCTTCCTCTGCATACTTTTTAATTTGATTAAATGCTTGAAATACACCATCTTTCGCTGTTACTTGTTTCAATTCGATTTGGACAATAGGCAACCCATTAATTAATAATGTCACATCAAACCGACTATCATGCTTTGCAGAATTAGTATTCTTTTTTGCAATTTGATTCACGACTTCATAACTAGAAATCCCCCCACCAATATCACGATTCGAATATAAAATCAAGCTCATTGTTCCTAGAGAAGCATCTTCTCGTTCGATGGTAATTTTCGCAATACCATTTTCCCCTTTTAACCATTTGGCTGCTTCAAAAGGCGTGCGTGTTCGTTCTAATAATCCTGTTTTTATGCGTTCGAATTCTTGGTCTGTTAATGGATGTTCCCCAATTGCGGCTAAATTATTTTGAATGATTTTTTCACGTAAATTACGCCATAAATCTTGTTCCGATTTTAAATCTGCTCGATACGTCCACTGATTGCGATCTTCCCCAAGAATCGCAATTAACTTGTTTTCCACTGTTGCTTCATCGTTGACACTTAGCTTCATAACCTGACCCTCACATTGTTTTATTTAATTAAATTATATCACTATATGGAGAATTTGTTCAATTACAATTGGGAACTGTGTAAGTTATCTACTGAATTTGAAAAAGTTAATGAAAGAAATGATGGCTCATTAGGGAAAGAACATTGGATTTCAGTTGCAAAGATGTATTTTCAAAATCCTGATAAAGTTCAATCTAATAATATTGACACTAGAACTTATGTAATGAGAACAGGTGACATTGCTTTTGAAGGACACCCAAATAAAGAATTTAAATTCGGTAGATTTGTCGCTAATGATATAGGAACAGGAGTTGTATCAGAGTTATTTCCAATATATAGACATAAGCAAGAATATGACAATTATTATTGGAAAAACGCCATCCAAATTGAGCGAGTTATGGGGCCTATTTTTGCAAAATCTATTACTTCTTCGGGTAATTCTTCAAACAAATTAGATCCTAATCATTTTTTAAGACAGCAAGTTTTTATTCCTAAACTTGAAGAACAAAAGAAAATTGGTTTATTTTTAAAAAAACTCGACGATACCATCACTCTTCATCAGCGTAAGTTAGACCAGTTGAAAGAGTTGAAGAAAGCGTATCTGCAAGTAATATTTCCTGCAAAAGATGAACGAGTGCCGAAGTTACGATTTGCTGATTTTGAGGAAGAATGGGAACTGCGTAAGTTGGAAGATTTAGCAAACAAATATAATAATTTGCGTATACCAATAACAGCATCTAAACGTATTTATGGAAATACACCCTACTATGGAGCTAACGGAATTCAAGATTTTGTTGAGGGATACACACATGATGGAGAGTTCATTTTAGTAGCAGAAGATGGAGCTAGCAATTTAAAGGATTATCCGGTTCAATACGTCAATGGTAAAGTTTGGGTTAATAATCATGCACATGTTCTCCAAGCAAAAAGGTCTAAAGCTGATAACAAATTTTTAATGAATGCAATAAAAAGTATCAATATAGAGCCTTTTTTAGTTGGTGGAGGACGTTCAAAATTAAATTCTGAAGTTATGATGAATTTGGAAATCAATACTCCTTCAAAAGATGAACAGCTTAAGATTAGTACACTCTGTAAACAATTAGATGATATCACAGCACTTTACCAAAACAAGCTTAACCAACTAAAGAACTTAAAAAAATCCTACCTCCAAAATATGTTCATATAAAACTGAATATTTACACACTTTCCTACCTCCGAGATAATAAAAAAGATGATTCGTTCATCAACAATTATCGAGGAGGTTTTATTTTGGTTAAGAGAAAGAGAACAGAGCAGTTATTTCATGAGTATTTTAGTGAATGGGTGGAGCTATATAAGGTAGGGGCGATTCGGGATATTTCGTTGCAAAAATATTATATTGCGGAACAATGGCTTGCTGAGTTGGCACCTGGTTTAAAAGTAAAACATTTGGATCGGCAACGGTATCAGCAGTTATTAAATGACTACGCGTTAACCCACGAACGGCAGACAACCATGGATTTTCATCATCAATTAAAAGGAGCAATTTTAGATGCAGTCGACGAAGGACTTATTTCAAAAAATCCAACACGAAAAATTGTCATTAAAGGAAAAGCACCACGTCCTAAAAAATCAAAATTTTTAAACCAATTTGAAGTTCAGGCTCTTTTGAAAGAATTAGAGTTAGGCGAGCAGCTAAACTGGGATTGGTTTATTTTATTGGTAGTTAAAACGGGCCTACGCTTTTCGGAAGCATTGGCGCTAACGCCAAAAGATTTTGATTTTTCTAAACAAAAAATAACTATTGAAAAAACATGGAATTATAAGAACCCCACTGGTTTTTTCCAATCAACAAAAAATGAATCTTCTAAACGCAAAGTACAAATTGACTGGCAAACGGCAATGCAATTTTCTCAATTGATAAGAAATATGCCACCAATGGAACCAATTTTTGTGAGAGGACGTGTCTTTAATTCTACGATTAATAGTCGCTTAAAAGTCTTATGTAAACGTGCGCAGATTCCAGTGATTACTGTCCATAGTTTACGCCACACACATGCCTCGCTATTATTATTTGCTGGTGTTTCAATTGCCAGCGTGGCGACTCGGTTAGGCCATTCTAGTATGACAACTACGCAAGAAACCTATCTGCATATTATTCAGGAATTAGAGAATCAGGATAACGATAAAATTATGCGCCATTTGGCGATGTTGATGTAGAAAGAAGCGCTCCAAATTTCGGAGTGCTTCTTTCGTTATAAGTTAAGTAAAGATTTTGCATTTACACGATCATACAATTCGATTAACAATTCTTTATTGTCTTTCATTTGCGAATAAACAACTTTTAGCCAATCTTTTTGAAATTCATAATCATTAATAATATCTTGAACAAGCTGAGCTTTAAACGTAAAATAAGGCTGAGCCGTTCCATGTTTTTCTGAAATCAAAGTGTGTAGTAAAGTATGTTCCAATAAATTACAATAAACTAAACGGTCAGGTAGTTGTTCTTCCCATGGCGCAACTAGAGCATAATCTATAGTTGATAAATTTGGATAGTTATCCTCTCCAACATGATGAATTTCCAATCCCTCCATTGACCGAGTAATTTTAGGATTTTTAGATTTACAAGTTGGAGTCCTGAAATAAGAACCTGGAACTGGACCATACTTATTATTTAAGTACGTGACAAGTTCAGAATAATTCATTTTCACAAGTTTTTGATATTCTTCTTGCAAGCTGTTTGCCAATAATAATCATCCTTTCTTTTTTCATAACAAGGATACTCCTTTCGATGATATTGTGCAACGTTGAACAATATTTTATATAAACAATCCCAGTTACTTCTGCTTGTAGCAGTAACTGGGATTGAATTAGATGAACATGTTTTGGAGATAGGCTTTTTTAAGAGCCTTTAGTTGGTTGAGTTTGTTTTGACGAAGAGCGATAGTATCATCGCTTTTTTTAAAAAAAGCGCCTATTTTTTGTTGTTCTTTTATATTCTTCGTATAAGGAAATTTTATGTTTGCGAAATTTTCATAAAATAAATACTCCCGAACACTACCTTCTGTATTTCTCTTTACTTCTCTCACAAAAGCAGGAGATTTTATAAACTGTAGAATAAAATCGTTATTTAAATTATCTTCCATTTGAAGTACAACATATAGGGAGCTAACAATAACAGGCTTTCCAAGCGTATTGAAAGCAATTGATCCAACGTTGATTCTTGCTGGATTATATGCAAACTCATATGGTTCGACAATCTTATATGAATGTTTTTCTAAGGTATCTAATCTATTTCCGTTAAATTGCTCAGATTGAGAAATAAGTCCAGATTTATTACTTACAGAATACGCAGGGTAATTTAAATTTTGAGAATTTTTTTTCCCCGTTTTTTTACTGAATGCTTTAAACTTACGCTGATCCCATTCTCCTTCAAAATCAGCAAATCTCAACTTAGGAACTTTATTATTTTTAGTATTCATTGAAATGAGCATCGCTTTTAGGTACGCCTTTTTCAGTTCTTTTAGTTGATCTAACTTACGCTGATGAAGTGTGATAGTATTGTCGATTTGTTTAAATAAGTTTCCTATCCTAACTTGTTCTTCAATGTTTGGACGCAAGAATTCAAACCCTCTAACTTTACTTAACGCAAGGAATTTTTGAGTGCCACCAGCATTTTCATTTCTGATATATCTGTCAAACACTGGTGATTTAAGAATGTGTATCAAAAAGCCATTTAATATTTTCCTCTGTTCTTTAATAAGCGCAACATTCTTAATAGCAAAGTCATCTCTAAAAATCTGTACAGGATTTCCAATAGTTCCTATCATCCCAAATAAAATATCTCCAATATCAACTTTTGATCTTTTATTTATGGATTTGAAATCTTTATAAGAAATAAGAGAAACATCTGATAAGTCTAATCCAAAATCTTTCAAGTTTTTTGAAGTAACCAGTGGATATCCATCATCAAAATATTTAGGAGAATCATGGGTTCCATCTCGAACATCACTTTCCTCCCCTAACTTACACAGTTCCCAATCTTCCTGAAACCCGCGGAAACGGAGCCGAGGGACCTTTTTCATCTCGTCCCTCATCCTCCAAACACCTCTTTCGTAGCATCTATCAGTGCTTGAGTTTCCTCCGTTACCACCAGGTCATCAAGCATAGCTAATAACTCAGCTTCTACTTTTTTTATTTCCTGGTTTGTGGATTTGATTTCATTATTTAATGCCACCAAATCCACAGGCGGTTCCTCCTCGAATGTATCCACGTAGCGTGGGATATTCAAGTTATAATCATTTTCAACAATTTCTTCAAAAGTCGCCACATGCGCATATTTTTCTACATCTTGACGTTCAATATAAGTTGAAACAATTTTGTCAATATGTTCGGTTGCTAATTTATTTTGGTTTTTCCCTTTTGTAAATTCTTTACTTGCATCAATAAATAAAACATCTCGATTGTCACGATTTTTCTTAAGAATAATAACCGTAGTCGGGATTGATGTACCAAAGAATAAGTTGGCAGGCATGCCAATAACTGCGTAAATACTACCATCTTCTAATAATTTTTTACGAATAACACCTTCGGCAGCACCACGGAAAAGAACTCCATGTGGCAAGACAATCGCCATAGTTCCTGAATCTTTTAAATGATAATAACCATGCAGTAAAAAGGCGAAATCTGCTTTCGATTTCGGTGCTAATTTGCCATAACGGTTAAAGCGTGAATCATCTAAAAATGAGGCATCTGCCGACCATTTTGCCGAATATGGAGGGTTCATTACTACTGAATCGAAGGTGTACGGCTCATCGGTTGGCCAATCTTTATTGAGCGTATCTCCATTTCGTAAGTTCATATCTTCTGCTTCCACACCATGCAAAATTAGGTTCATTTTTGCAAGATTGAAAGTAGTCGTATTCAGCTCTTGTCCATGATACTTGACACTTTTTGGATAATTCAAGTAGTTACGGACATTCAGCATTAACGAGCCCGAACCCATCGTTGGGTCAAAAACACTAAACAACTTTTTATCTTCCTGACCCAACGCTACAATCCGCGCCATCATATCCGAAACTTGATGCGGAGTGTAAAATTCTCCTGCTTTTTTTCCAGCTTCAGACGCAAATTGCGAAATCAGGAACTCATACGCATCACCAATCACATCGCCTTCATGAGCCGTGACATCAATATCATTTAATTTTTTTAATACTTCCGTAATTGTTACATTTCGTTGTTGGTCATCGGAACCTAATTTTTTCGATTGTAAATCAACATCATCAAATAAGCCATTAAATTGTTTATAATTTGAAGATAAATAAACAAAGGCTTTTTTCAAGTCATCTAATTGGAAAACATTTTGTTTTGCCTGTTCTGCTAAACTGCTAAATAAATAATCTGGCTCAATATCATAACTTAATGTATCGACTAAGGTGTCAACTAAGTCTTGACGAGAGTCCTCATCTTTTAGCAATTCTTTATATAGCTCTGTTTGTTTTGTTGGCGTATCATATTCTTCTAGTGACTCATCTGCTAATGTCACTACTGTTTGTAATAATTTATCAGATAAATATTTATAAAAGATTAATCCTAATAAGTAATTCTTGTACTCAGACGCATCCATTTTACTTCTAAGATTGTCTGCAGCGCTGAATAACCGTTGATTTAATTCTGCTCCCACATTTATAACCTCCTATTTATTCAAGACAAATAAAAAAAGACTTACACAACCTTACAGTGTAAGTCTTTTTTGCTAGAAAAGCAATATCGTCGACAAATTTTCACTACTCGAATCCCACAAACAACGCCACTTCCAGCGCCAACAAGTCCACTTCCTTATCAAAATCCAACAGCACTAGCTGTTCAATTTTCTCCAATCGCTGTAATAAAGTATTACGATGAATAAAGAGTTTTTTGGCTGTTTGAGACAAGTTTCGTTTTGATTGAAAATAGACATTCATTGTATGGACAAAGTCGGTATGTTGCTGTTGATCACTTTTCTGCAATGGTTGAAGATATTTTTTTCTGAGGGTTGCTTGTCCTTCTTCTAAAAAATAACGTTGCAATGTCTGTCTAAGATGAAAATTCGCGTAGGAAGCAATCCTCATTTCAGGTTTTTCTGCAATGAATTGGCGTTGAAAGGCTAAAACGTCAATCGCTTGTTGATAAGATTCATGAATCTGGGTCAGACCTTGAATCTTAGGTCCTATTGTTAGGAAAAGTTCCACATCTTCTTGTACTTTCATTAACTGATTTATACTACTTTGTGCTAGGCGTTGCATCATTTTCAGATAATCGCCTTCTTTTTCAGGTGGATCTTCAACTAATAAGACAAAGGAACTGTCAATTTCAATACAAACAATTTTTTGTTTGTCCCCTAAGATAACTTGGTTTAGCTGGTTACCTAAAATAGACATTCTTTCTTGCCTTTGGCGTTCATTTAAGGTTAATGAAATTAGCAAAATCGCATAGGGCTTATCTATTGCCAAGCGATAATATTGTTGAAATTGTTGGAAGACAGCTTGATCCCTCTTTTCATGCGCAATCAGCTTAAAAAATAATTCGTTTCGTTGTTGGTATTCTTCAAATTTACGTGAGTATTCCAATTGCAATTGTAAAAGTAAGTAATGAGCTGTGATTTTAAAATGAGCCACGTCGACTGGTCGTAATGGGGCCAAGGTGTTCCAGACGAGCAAATAATATAAAATAACATTTTTCTTTTTAATTGGATAAATTTCAATTGGCACCACTTGGTTCTGGAGTTTCAACTGTAAATGAATCGGTTCTTGATAAAAGCGTAATAATGGATGACTTTGTTCCAATAATTGTTTTTGGAACTCTGAGGTTTCTTGTCTATCTTCTAAAATGCTAGAAATACGAATTGGATTTTTAGGCAAGTCAAAAAAATTAACTCCTTCAAAGTGGTCATTCAATAACAAGACAGGATTTTGAATGGTTTCTGCTAGATCCTGCAGCAAATGAAAACTGCTACTTCCCGTTTCTAAGATTTGATAAATTTTATTATGCAATGCGGTTTCTTGCGCATTCATGTCAAATTGTTCTAACGTGACACGACTTTTCAACACGTCAGCAATTTGCGAAAAGGTGTAATTGTAAGGAATTGCTAAAATAGGAACGTTCATTTCATCTGCTAATTTGATTAGGTCTGGTGGAACTTCTTCAAAATAACGTTGGGTTTTAAATCCCAAGGCAGCACAATGGTGTTTGGCTAGTTCTTTCAAAAAATTTTTCTGTAATTTCCGATCATCTTTAAATATGTACCCTGTCGTTAACAGCAGCTCACCTGCTGTTAGCCAATCTAAAATATCAGGATTTTCTAAAATATTGACTTTTAAAATCGGTTGGTCCTGATTTTTATGTCCTGCCACTAAGGTAATGCCAGGTAATTCTTCTAACGTTAATAAATCACTCACTTTTAACATCATTTATCCTCCCAATGTACAAATTGTCCATTCAAACTTGTAAATCAATGTCATTTTTAGCAATTGTTTAGCGTGCTGGATTCTTTTATTATGAAGTTGTGAAAGCGCTATTAAAAAGGAGGTCGTTGGAATGACAAAAATTTTAGCTTATGACCAAACGATTTTATCGAAACTCCCTCATCAAACATTGACTAGTTTGCAATGTTTTACGCACGCTATTAATTATGGTCATGTAGACACCCAAGAAATTCTCTTGACCATTTCAACGCATCCCGAACATATAGCACCTAACACGATTATACTCGATGAAAAAAAACTTAGCCATTTCGCTGATTTACCTGTCCAAATTGAGCCCCTGTTTATCCGGTTAGGCCGACGACAATTAACACTAGCCGATGCCCAAATTTGGCAACCAACGCCACTTTATTTAACACCCAGTAAAACAAAAATAGCTATTTTTTTAACGTATATTCAGCAAACTCGTTTCAATCCTTGGCAAGCGCTTTTTCCTGCTTCGTCGTCAACCTTTCTTTTTGATTCTTATAGTCGGACCCAGATTCAAAAAGAAATGATTCATTTTCAACAGGCTTGGGAGCAAAAATCTTTTAAAATAGCTCTTGATTGTTTAACGAAGATTTTGGGATTGGGGATTGGTTTAACCCCCACTGGCGATGATTTTATCACAGGATTACTTGCTAGTTTTTCTGCATTACAGCAACTTCCCTCGAATTTCCAACAGCTGGCTGTGCTAGCCAAGGAACGAACGAATGCGGTCAGTTATGCGGAAATCCATGAAGCAGTGAACGAGCGGTTTTCTCAACTAGTTCAGCGTGTTTTTTTATCAATTGAAAGTGGAAATACAAACGAAATGGCTCAAGCGGTTTCAGCTTTAGAGGAGGTGGGCTCAACTTCAGGAAGCGACATACTTTGCGGCATTATTTTTGGTTTAAAACTATTTTGTGAGGAGAATAATCATGACAATTCAAACAGTAATTAAAGAGAACGCCTATTTTGATTCAGTTACTTTAATGACCATTTCAACACGAGCCAATGAACTGGCTGGAGTTAAAACTGCAATGATTGGGATGGGAACCGACATGAATCTTGAAGTGATTCGGAATGTTGGTTTATATACACCCGCCTTGGATCATGTTACAACGGGCGATTTA
The DNA here is from genome assembly GCF_050546175.1 of Enterococcus sp. AZ119. Lineage (NCBI taxonomy): Bacteria > Bacillati > Bacillota > Bacilli > Lactobacillales > Enterococcaceae > Enterococcus > Enterococcus sp. AZ119. The sequence goes on from NZ_CP172951.1 coordinate 2,435,089, forward strand.
TTAATTGTTTTAGATCTTGATGACCAAGCGGACTCAGAAGAAATTTTACAGCAAGTCGACGAGTTATTTACGAAGAAAAAGAAAACCGCTTCTTCTGAAGTAACCTATAAGACGTTAGATTCAGCCCTTCATGAAGAGCCTGATGCCAACTTAGTTGTAATTTCTGTCAATGGAAAATTTGCTGCACGAGAAGCGCATAAAGCTTTAGATCAGCAAAAACACGTCATGCTCTTTAGTGATAACGTGACGGTTGACGAGGAATTAGCGTTAAAACAAAAAGCACACGAAAAAGAACTGTTTGTGATGGGCCCTGATTGTGGAACAGCGATTATTAATGGCGTTGGGTTATGTTTTGCTAACGAGGTACGTTCAGGAGATATTGGAATTGTCGGCGCTTCTGGTACAGGCAGCCAAGAAGTTAGTGTTCAAATCCATAAATATGGTTATGGGATTTCACAATTAATCGGTACTGGTGGCCGTGATTTGTCTGCTGAAATTGGTGGGCTGATGATGCTTGACGGGCTGGATGCTTTAATGGTAGACGAACAAACTAAGGCAATTTTGCTTATTTCTAAACCGCCTGCTCCAGAAGTAACAGAGAAAATTTTAAAAAAATTAGCTGTTTCAACTAAACCAGTTGTTATTTATTTTATCGGCAGTGAACAAACGGAACGAAAAATAGACAACGTCACTGTTGCTACTTCTTCTCTGGATGCAGTTCAAAAAGTGATTCAATTTAGTCAAACACAGGAAGCGGAAAACAGCCTCTATCAAAATCCGACAGGCGCAACGTTAACAGCCATCCAACAGCAACAAGCCCCTTCTCAAAAATTTGTTCGTGGGTTGTTCTGTGGTGGCACTCTTTGTGATGAACTTTTATATGCTTTAACAGAAGTCTCTGATGATGTTTATAGTAATATTCATAAAATTCCTGAACGACAATTAGCAAATCCTGACCACAGCCAAGCACATACATTGATTGATTTCGGTGATGATCGTTTCACAGAAGGCCGCCCACATCCAATGATCGATCCGACTTCTCGGATTACTCGCATTCTTCAAGAAGCCAAAGATCCTGAAGTGGCAGTTTTAGCGTTAGATTTTGAATTAGGTTATGGTTCTCACGAAAATCCTGTTGGCGTGTTAGCGGAGGCGTTAAAGGAAGCCAAAGCAATAGCGAAAGCAGATGGGCGTGAGTTAGCCATTATTGGCTATGTTTTAGGGACCGAAGAAGATCCACAAGATATTCATGAACAGCGGAAAATTTTAGAAGATTTAGAGGTTCTCATTGTCGACAGCAGTCATCAACTTTGCGAAGCCACCAAAACTTTTGTAAAAGGAGCGAACGAACATGAGCAGAAATGATCTTTTTAAACAGCCTTTAGATACGATCAATGTAGGCATTGACTTTATTCATGAAGATATGAAAAAACAAGGGATTCCTTCACATCAAGTAAATTGGGCACCGCCAGCCAATGGCGACCCAGAGCTATTAAAATTATTGGATCAGTTAAAAAATCCAACACTTTATGAAAAAATCCAACAAGCCAACGAAGAAGCGGTTACCCGCATTATTCAATCAAAACCTATTTTAGTAGGATTTGATAAAGCAATTAATGTCATGCCCGATATGACTGAAACGACCATTTTACATGCTGGGCCACCCATTACTTATGAAAATATGTGCGGACCGATGAAAGGTGCCGTTCAAGGAGCGCTTGTTTTTGAAGGATTAGCAAAAGATCTAGCTGATGCCGATCGGGTTGCTCGTTCTGGCGCGATTACGTTTTCTCCTTGTCATGAACATGATGCCGTTGGTTCCATGGCTGGCGTGACTTCTCCGAATATGTACGTTCATATTATCAAAAATGAAACGTACGGCAACACGGCTTTTACTAATTTAAGTGAACAATTGGCGAAAGTTTTACGATTTGGTGCAAATGATCAATCCGTCGTGGATCGCCTGATTTGGATGCGCGATGTTTTAGGTCCATTACTTCATGATGCCATGACTTTTTGTCCAGAAGGCATTGATTTACGCTTAATGCTTTCGCAAGCCTTGCATATGGGCGATGAGTGCCATAATCGCAATGTAGCCGGAAGTACGTTGTTAGTCCAAGCATTAACACCTTACATGGTTCAAACTGATTTTTCTCGTGAACAATTAAAAGAAGTATTTGAATTTCTTGGCAGTTCTGACTATTTTTCTGGTCCAACTTGGATGGGTGCCGCTAAATGTGCGTTAGATGCTGGTCATAATGTGGAGAATAGTACAATTGTCACCACCATGTGTCGCAATGGGGTCGAATTTGGAATTCGTGTCAGTGGAATTGGCGGAAATCACTGGTTTACGGGGCCTGCCCAACGGGTGATTGGTCCGATGTTTGCTGGTTACACACAAGAAGATGCTGGTTTGGATATGGGCGATAGTGCTATTACAGAAACGTATGGTGTTGGCGGATTTGCTATGGCAGCTGCACCAGCAATTGTCCCATTAGTTGGCGGAACAGTGGCAGAAGCATTGAATTATTCAAAAGAAATGCTGGAAATTACTACGAAAGAAAATCCCAATGTCACGATTCCTGTTTTAGATTTTATGGGGATTCCTTCAGGCATCGATGTCTTAAAAGTCTTAGAAACAGGGATGCTGCCTGTCATTAATACTGCTATTGCTCATAAAGAACCGGGGATTGGTATGATTGGCGCTGGATTGACTAATCCGCCAGCAAATGTCTTTAACGAGGCACTAAAAGCTTTAGTAGCTAAAATAAACTAATTTCAAAAACTTAGTAAAATGTCATTTTTTTTGGAGCGATCATATGAAAAATAAATCGATCAATTACGAAGCCGTTTTAGCTCTTGTTGTAAAAATTTTTTTGGGAATGTTCCTGTATTGGATCATGAATGGCTTTCGACATGTGTCTAACTTTTTTCCTTACAATGACGTAGTTACCAAAGTGAATCAGCAGGGATTTTACAAATTTATCTATTTTGTTATGAACTTCACGGAAGGGGAATTTTACGGTGGACTTTTTACAACGCTTTTCTTACTAATCGGCGGTCTGATTGCTTGGCAACTTTATCGGAAAAATTCAAAATGGCAGGGATTTGCAATTGCTGGTGGCTCTGGTGCTTGGCCTTGGGTACTTGCTTCTCAGCTACTTTCCCTCTTTTTAACTATTTATGTTTTTGATTTTACACGCTTTTTTACAAAAGAAGTGTTGTGGTTACCAACGTTTATTGTGGTGGTCGGCACGCCGCCAGCTTTAACGCTCGTTTATGGTCCTGGCTGGAAAAAATTAGGAACGATTTCTCTGTTGAGTGCGCTTTTCACTTTTCCGTTTGCCAATTGGCTGAATGCGCAATTGATGCCCCTTTTAAATGTACCTGGGACAGTTTCCAACGTTACCACAATGGCTTTTGTTGGCTGGATTGTTTCAGCCATCTGTCATCAACTCCCTTGGATGGTTCCTTCTGTTGCACCAATCGCTCAGAAGCGGCAAAAACAACCTAAAATTGAAAATACGCAAACCTTTCAATGGTCAATACGACGCACTTTTGCTGACTTCTCCGAAGCTTGGTTTTATGGAAATGAGTTAGTTGGAGGTTTGGTAATTCTAGGCGTTTTGACAGATTGGTTTGTCAATATTAATCATATTACAAATGGTTCTGGCTTGGTTCCTGACATTTTAATGGGACAAATGATTGCTTCGGCTGTTGGTGTTTTTCTTTATCGAAAACATTTCGCTGAAGAAGGTTGGTATCCAACGTTTATGCCACTGGTCAGTATTGTTCCTGGTGTGATTTTAATGATGGGTGGTGGCTTTTGGCTTTCCCTGACCATCGCTGTTTTAGCAGGAATCAGTGCGGCCCCTGTCGGTAACTATATTGCTAAACGATTACCTCCGTTTGTTCCTGGTGCTGTCGGCTTTGTATCAGGAATGGCTGTTGTAACCATTTTATTGTCAGCCGTTTTGCATACATTTGATATTTTTGTATAGTGAATAAAAAGGTCGGGACAGAACCGTTTATCAGGTTTTGAACCTGGAACAAAAATTCAAAGTGATTTTTGTTCCAGGCTTTTTTTAATTGACCAATCCCCTTTTTATCCGTATTCTTAAGCAAAAGGAGGTTTTGCCATGTACTCCATGTTGAAACGTGTGATAACGGAAAAAGATTTGCTTCGGCAAATTCGTTTGTTGGAACAGTTATTAAATGTTCCTCAGCTGACAGCCAAGCGTTTAGCCACGCAAATCCAGACGACAGAGCGAACCGTTTTTTCGGATTTACAGTATATTCGCAGTCAATTACCCACCGACTGGTCCATTGAAACCGATAGCAGTGGTATTCGGCTACGCAATCAGGGGAATGCGCAAACCAATGAGCTTTGGTCATTATTTTTACCTCAATCCATTAGTATTCAGCTATTAAAAGAGCTACTATTTACGAAAGAGTTAGTAACAACTTCTTTTTTGAGCACTAGTGGTGTTTCTTATGAAACTTTGAAGCGACATATCAAAAAAATGAATCAGGCCTTACGTGATTTTCATTTAACGATTCAACTAACCACGACGACCATTCAGCTAATCGGGGCAGAAAGCAATATTCGGATTTTTTATCATCGTTTATTGGTGCCTTTTACTCATAATAATTATTTTTTTGACGATTATTCTATTCATGAGGAGCATTATTTCCAATTTTTGAAACAAGTTTACAGTAGTGAGTTGACGGTGGAAACGGAAGAAATTTTTGGCGCTTGTTGGTTTTTTATTAACACGATTCGCAACAAAGCCAATTGCCGAGTGAGTCAATTTTCTTTTGACTCAAAAGATGTCTTGTTTCAACTTTATCAACCGTCCTTGGCAAAGCTTTATGCTTCTGAAGGCATCTATTTGCAAGGAGAAGAAAGTTTTTTTGCCTTCTTTTGTTTCTTAGAAAGCTGGAATTACGATAATGTCTATGGCGAAACGTTGGCTTCTGCGCTCCACACTCATTACAGTCAGCTGCGAAAATCATTACAGCAGTTTGTCACTAATTTGTCCACTGAAGAAGCCCGGCCTGATTTAATCCAAACAAATTTATTGGATAATCTGTTATTGTTATTCATTAAATATACCGAGTCCCCAACACTTTCTGAGCAATTTCAATTGGAATATCAAGAATTAATGACTGAACAAGCCGCGGAGGACCTTGCGTTATCAAAGAGCAACCAAGAACTTTGGGAGATTTTATCTCGCTACACCACGATTGAAGAACCAACTTATTTTCTTAGTTTGGCTTCTTTGTTAGAAAAACAAGCCAGTTATTCCATTCAGGCGCAAACGATGACTGCCTATTTCCTCTTTCAAGGGGAACCTGCTTGGAAAGCTTTTTTGCAACAAGAATTAGCTGCTTATTTAGGTACTCGTGTGAAATTACAAGCTATTGAATATGTGGAACTAAGCCAGTTGACGTTAAATGAAGCCGACATAATTATTTCCAATTTCCCCTTGGATCATCTTGATCTTCCTGTCTTTTATCTCTCTTTAATACCAACAAAAAATGAACTCCGCCGACTAGCAGAGCTCACTCTTCATTCTTATTTTTAAAGGAACTAGCGAGGACATTCGCTAGTTTTTTGGCTTTCTTTCGTCATGAATCGTTTGGTTATATATTTTTCCCCTTCAACAAGGAAAAACAGACTCACAACATGGACGAAAATCATTGCTAATTGAAGGCCATTTAAAGAAGTTGTGCCAATTAATTGCTGCGCTACTGGCCAGTAAACTACTAGCGCTTGTAGTAAAAAGAGGATTCCTAATGAAGCAAACAACACTTTATTTTGGAAAAAGCCTGTGCTTAACGACGGATCAACCAACTTACGACAGTTGATCATATACGCTGCTTGCGCTAAGACGATACTTTGTAAGAGGAACGTTTGCTGTAAGGCTTGGCCCTCAAATTGTAACGCCATGAGGTAACCTGGTACCATAATGAGTACCGACACATAGACGATTCTAAAAATACTGTACTTTGTTAAAATGCCTTCATTGACATCTCTTGGTGGTCGTTTCATGGTATCAGCACTCGCTTTTTCAAAACCTAATGCATAAGACAAAGTAATCGTAGTTACCATGTTTACCCATAATATCTGGACAGGTGTCAACGGTAGAGGATGATTCATTAAAAGCGCCCAGACAACAATTAAACCTTGTGCTAAAGAGGTTGGCAAGAAGAAGGTAATCGTCTTTTTCAAGTTATCAAAAATGCGGCGTCCTTCTTTCACGGCTTTAGCAATCGTATGGAAATTATCATCTGCCAAAACCATATCTGCGGCTTGTTTGGTTACTTCACTTCCTTTAATTCCCATGGCAATTCCGACATCGGCTTTCTTTAGTGCTGGCGCATCGTTCACACCATCGCCGGTCATTCCGACAATTTCGCCATTGTTTTGTAAAGCCGTGACAATTCGTAATTTATGTTCTGGCGTCGTTCGTGCAAATACATCGACTTTTTGAACGTGCTGAGCTAATTCTTCATCTGACATAGCATCAATTTCTAATCCTTCAAGGACTTTTTTCGTATGCTTTAAACCAACTTGCTCGCCAATGGCTTGCGCTGTATCTTTATGGTCTCCGGTAATCATTTTGACGGAAATACCTGCTTCTTGAGATTCTTTGACGGCTTGAACGGCACTTTCTTTTGGCGGATCGATGATGCCTGCCAGTCCAGCAAACGTCAATCCTGACAATGTTTCATGTGTCAGTTCCTGTTGTGACGTAACTGTCTTATAAGCGAAGCCTAATACCCGTTGTCCTTTTTGCGCTAATCGCGCAGCTTGTGCTTGCCAAGCACCTTTTTGATTATCAGATAACGTAGAAAGTTGTAACAATACTTCTGGCGCACCTTTGACATAAATAATTGAACCTTCTGCTTGCGGATGGCGAGTGGCCATGTATTTGTAACTTGAACTAAACGGAATTTTCTTTTCTACAGGGCGTAAAGACAGTTGATCCTGATCAACATATTGTAGTAAAGCTAACTCGGTAGGATTCCCTTGCAAGTCGGCGATTTTTTGTTGGTCTTGTAATTTCAATTCTTGACAGTTGGCCATAATCTCTTTGACAATGGTCATTTCTTCAGTCACTACATCCATTACCGTCATTTCATTTTTAGTTAGCGTTCCTGTTTTGTCTGAACAGATAACTGTCATTGAACCTAATGTTTCAACGGAAGGCATGCCTTTAATAATCGCATTTTCTCTAGCCATCTCATGAACACCCATCGATAAAATCATCGTTAACACAGCAGGTAAGCCTTCTGGAATCATTGCTACAATTAATGCAATCATCGCAGAAAATAAGAGGCTCCATTCCATGCCATGACGAAAAGTGGTAAAGAAAATCAGAAACACGATCAAGACCATAATCCCTTGGAAAATTTGCTTGTTTAATTGGTGCATTTTCCGCACGAGCGGCGTTGTTTTTTGATCTACTGACTGCAACGCGTGATTAATTTTTCCAACTTCAGTGGAATCTCCTGTTTCTACTACAACACCTAAGGCCGAACCTGCTTGGACAAGTGTTCCTGAAAAAGCCAAATTCTTTTGATCGCCTGTTGGCAATTCTTCATTCAAGGAACTGGTAATTTTCTCCACGGCTTCTGATTCACCTGTCAAAATTGATTCTTCAATCATCAGATTATGAACATCAAATAAGCGCAAATCTGCTGGAACTACATCGCCAGCTTGTAACGTGACTACATCTCCCAGAACCAATGTTTCAGAAGAAACGGTTGTTTTTTGTCCATCAATTAGAACGACTGCCTCTTGGCCCATCATCTGTTTCAGGCCGTCTAATGATTCTTCTGCTTTACGCTCTTGCCAATAACCGACAAAGCCATTGACAAGCACCACTAGAAAAATGATACTTCCTTCGACCACTTCGCCTGTGGCAAATTTTAGAATTGCGGCAGCGAGTAAGACCACCATTAGTAAATCTGTAAAATGTTTGGCTAGCTTTTGCCACGTTTTCAGTTGTTGTTTTTCTTCAATTTTATTTGGACCATTCGTTTGTAAACGTTGCTGACGTTCTTCGCTAGAAAGACCCGTTTGCTTCGTCTTAGTCTGCTCGATTACTTTTGTTGAGGAAAGTTGATACCATTTCATTTCGTGTACCTCCTATTTACTTGATACCTTTATTATAGAGAGGATTTTCTTCACAAAATGGTCGATAATTTCAGTGTCCCCTGAAAAAAATGGGGCCGAGATTATTAAAGAAAAGAACAACCAGCATTTTAGCGGGTTGTTCCTTTCTTTTAAATATTTTCTTGTTCGACCACCAATTGACTTTTGCCAATTAATGCTTTGACATCAATAATTTCACCATTTTTACGTCGGTCTGCTAACTCAACTGAGGTGGTAAACAACAAGTCACTAGAAGAGTTCAACGCTGTTTCAATGGAATCTTGGACTACGCCGACGATAAAGCCAACGCCGACGACTTGCATGGCAATGTCATTGGAAATGCCAAACAAACTACATGCAAGCGGAATTAACAACAAGGAGCCACCAGCAATTCCTGAAGCCCCACAAGCAGAAACAGCGGCGATAATGCTCAACAATAAGGCTAAATAGATTGGCACGGACATGCCTAATGTGTGGACTGCCGCTAATGTCATAATGGTAATCGTAATGGCTGCGCCACCCATATTAATCGTTGCGCCTAGCGGAATAGAGACCGCATAAGATTCTTCATTTAGATCCATTGCTTTCGCCAATTCCATATTAATGGGAATATTGGCCGCAGAACTGCGTGTAAAGAATGCGGGAATCGCACTTTCCTTTAATACAAAAAAGACTAACGGATACGGATTTTGCCGAATATTCCAAAAAACAATCGCTGGATAAACGACTAAAGCAACCACGGCCATCGTACCAATTAACAATAATAGTAACTGACCATACTTGGCTAACCCTACAATGCCTGTTGTTGCCACCGAATGAAACACCAAACCTAGAATTCCAATTGGCGCAATGCCGATAATCATTTGAACGACCGTGGTAATCCCTGTTGAAAGATTGGCAATCACATCCTTGGTAGCGACCGAACTTTGACGTAACCCAATACCGATTAATGAGGACCAAAATAAAACAGATAAATAATTGCCTTCAATCATCGCTTGAATCGGATTTTGGACAACGCTTGTTAACACATTGCTTAAAACATCACTAAGTTGCGTTGGGGCTGCTTGCGCTTCCTGCGCCGCCTCCAAGACAATCTTAACGGGAAACAGATAGCTTGCCGTCACGGCAACAACAGCTGCCAAAAATGTCGCTAACAGATACACAACTAAAATTGATCCAACATATGTTTTCGCCCCAGCCTTTTGTTGGGCTAGCGACGCAATAATTAAGACAAAAACTAAAATCGGCGCAATTGCTTTTAAGGCGCCCACAAACAATTCACCAAGAACGCTGATGAAGGTCCATTCTGGCACCAAGAAACCCAAGGTGGTTCCAATCACAATCCCTATCATGATTTTTTGAATTAACGATAATTTCCGAATCGCTTTGACCATTCACTTCACGCTCCTTTAAAATAAAATACAGTTTGGGACATACTACCATAATTATTAAGATAAAAAAAGAGTGTTTCTCAAAAAACTTTCATTTTTCGAGAAACACTTGGTCAACTCATCAATTTCGTCTATTTTTCTGAAGACTTTTCCGCTGAATGTTCTTTGTTTTTATGGTGATGGTGGTGATGACTTTGTTTAGAATACAAGTAGGATTTTGCTACGACCGAAATAAACATAGCCATAATCCCCAAGCCTACTGTAGCATAAACCATGGTGAAAATTTTTCCCAAGTCAGTAACTGGATGCACATCTCCATAACCAATCGTGGTTAACGTCATGAAACTTAAATATAACGAATCTAATGGCGACAATTTTTCCACTGTTGAATAAAAAATAGTCCCACTCAACAACGTGGTTGCCAGTAAAAAGAACAAGGCACGAGTGTCTTCTTTTTTTAAGATACCTAAAAAAGATGAAAATAATTTTTTGACAGAAATAAGTAAAGATAGCAAAAAAATGACCTCTTTCTATTGTTAATCTCTTCTTAACGTTAGCACTTTTTAGATGAAGTTCAACTTTTTAATTGGTGTGGTTAAAGAAAATTTATTTTTTGTTATTTATAATACACTTCATCTAAAAACAACCCTTGTGCAGGAGCCGTTTCACCTGCGCCTTCTCGGACTTTTGTTGCGAACAATTCATCAATTATCGCTAATTCTTTGGTGCCTGCACCAATTTCTAAAAGTGTCCCAACGAGGATGCGGACCATTTTATGCAAGAAACCATTGCCCACAAAAGTGAACTGTAACATTTCGCCGTTTCTTTCAATCGTAATCTTTTCAATCGTTCGAGTAGTCGATTTTTTGGTTTTTTTCAATGCTGAAAAACCAATAAAATCATGGGTCCCTATTAATTTTTGGCAAGCTTGTTCCATTTTTTCTTGATCCAACGCTTTGGGAAAGTGAAAACTATGATACCGTTCAAAGGCATTAGGAATTGGGCTATTCCAAACATAGTAGCTGTATTGTTTGCCTGTGGCGTTATACCGTGCATGAAAACGTTCAGGCATTTCTGTAACTTCTTTAACAACAATATCGCCAGGTAAATATCGATTTAAAAAGGATAACATTTCGGTTGTTGTTAGTGAACTAGTCGTTTTAAAATTCGCTACTTGACCACGTGCATGTGTGCCGGCATCCGTTCTGCCTGAGCCAATAATTTCAATCGGTTCACCCGTCATTTGTGTTAAAATACTTTCAATTTTCCCTTGAATCGTTTTCTCTGAATTACCTAGTCGTTGCCAACCTGAGTATCTTTTACCATCGTATTCAATGGTTAATTTTATGTTGCGCATGGGCGAAGCTCCTTCGTATTCTTTTTCTCTCTTATCATAGCAGAAATAAGTGGATTTTTCTTCTTTTCCAAGAATAAAACACCTCTTTTCTATAGAAAAGAGGTGTTTTATTTAGTTTAATCCTGCAATTTTCAATTCTTCAACATTCGCTGCTTTAGCATTTTCAGTCACTACGGCTTTAAATGTCACTTGGTCGCCCTCTTTTAAGAATAGCGCCAGCGGACTGTTATTAGTCGTTACGCTAAAAATGGTTTTTTCATCTTCTAGTAAAAATGAAACTACCGTTTGCGCTTCCCCAGCTACTACTGAGACACGAGCTACTTTACCTTGCATCGTTTTCAAGTTGGCTTTGTCTGTATTTTCATTGTTACTTCCTTTGGTTACTAACTCAATTCGATAAGCGTCTAGTGCGCCTTGTGCCGTGTCTGCATCAATTACAATATCATTATCTACAGCATTTATATAGACATATTTTTTGAAAATCCCTTTACTGTCCATTAACGAAACAATCCACGTTGGCACGCCATCAATGTTATAAAGGACTGGCATACTAGCTTTCCATTTCTTTTCTGGATAAATTTTTGAAGCGATAGAAATGGCGCCATCACTATCCATAATGCCGACTTTAGTATCACGATAATACGTAACTTGACCTGTTCGGGCATTGATTAAGGAGTAACCTAAAGCGGAATCTTGGTCTTTTTCACTACTTGTAAAGTCCGTAAAATAAAGCAACTGGTTCCCTTCCTTGTTCATCATCGGCGTAATTTGTCCTGATGCATAAATACCATTTTCAGTTGGAATTTTGACATCTTTTTTGGCACCAAACATTGTCTGGTTCCACCAGCCTTGACTGTAACGACCAAAGAATTCATTTAAGCTATTCGCCGCTGAGCTAGTAATCGGCGCATCAACGAAACTTGGGGCTTTTTGACTGTCATAAACGTTAACTTCTCCTGTTGTAGCATTTAATACTGCCGTTTTAAATTCATTATAGTGCATGCGACCAGAAACCCCATACTCTTTGTAAAGCGTTTGAATATAGTAAGGATTCCCTTGGTCGTCCAACTCTAAATTGATTGTGCCAGTTGCTGCATAACCTGGATAAGCGGAATAAATTTTTCGTGCGGCATCTTTGCCAAAGTAAGCTGAAGGAGTATAAACAATTGGTTTTTCTACAAATTCTGGCTGTGCGTTGATATCTGTCGCACTAATGATGAAATAGCCAGGTACCTCCCCCAGTTTTAGCCATTTAAAGAAGCCATTAAATTCGACTGTTGCTACATAAACATACTCGCCATTGACAACTTGTGCCGTTATACCATCCAAAGTAAACATATTGGAATTGGGAATGACAGAAAATTTCTGTAACATTTTTCGTTTCGCCGTTTGTGGTGCAATCGCAATGGGTGTTTCTTTCGCCGAAGTTAAAACTTCAGCTTTTTCTTCCGTTTTTAAAGGAATCGTTTGATAAATTTCATCAATAGAAGAGATTCTGGTAATACTACTGACAATAGTCAACAAAATCATTGCCAAAACGGCAACACCCAAAATTTTGCCAGACCAGTCTTTGTTAGCCGTTTTGTTGGTATTCTTCCCTACTTCTTTGCGGCCCTTTTGGATACCAGGAACTTCGACTTTACTAGCTAAGCGCGTACTTAATAACACCCCACTAGCAATCACTGCGCCAATCAGATTAATCCACAACACGGTTGAAAGATTTTTACTTGGCAAAGTCACAAATAAAAAGATACCTAGCAAGAGCAATTCCATCACCATTAATAGAATGGTCCCCTTACTCTTTTTCCCTTTATTCGCTACAATTTTGGCGCCATTCGCAACTAAGATCCCGATACCAAAAAATAACGTTAACCCAATAAAATTAAAAAACATTCACTTGCCCTCCTCATAGATAAGTAAAAAAAAGTGCTCCCACGCATTGTAGAAGCACTTCCTGTGATCCATTCTATTATAACGTTTTCTATTTTTACTGACAATATCGTCGAAGCAAAATCAGTCGGAAGGCTTAGGGTTTTGAAGAACGTTTATTTCTCTGGCTGAATATAAGGAACGATAGGTGCGGTCACGCCAATTGAAGCACCACGAACAAAAGGTTCATTTTGTAAGGCTTTGAAATTTTTAGTTTGTCCGGTGAGCATGACTCCCCAAATAGGTAATTTTTCGACTTTTTTATTTTTATTTTGTTGGATAAACTTTTGGCCTTCTTGGTTGTCAGCAAACATGGGGGATTTTTCTAAGGTTTCAAAAAAGTGTTGCTTGTCGTTTTCAGGATCAAATATTTCATTTTGATCGTCCATGCTTAATTGAAAACCATAAGGCAGCGTACCAGAAGGACCCCCTTTTTCATTAACCGTTTCGGAGTAAACATAGAGCCAAACTAAGTTGACATTGCTCGGTAACATTTTGCGGACTTCTTCATATGGATAAGGTTTATCAAAAGAAATCGCCACTTCCGCTACTTGGTTTTCCATTTTATCTAATTCACTTAATTCGTTTTTAACATCACCATAGTAATTGGTAATCGCTGGGTTATAAAAAGATGCTACTTTCTGCTTGGTTTGTCGGTTGTATTCATAAAAATTCTTAGAAGAATAATAGCTACCAGGATAGACTTCATTCCAGTCAATCGAATTTCTGAAAAAGCTATATCTGCTACGTAAATTACTCCACTCCACCGTGTAACCATCAATATTTTTTGAACGATTGGTCACAACTTCGCCCCCAAAAGGCGAACTATTAACAATTACTTGGGAATCTAATTGAGTGTTTGGTGAAGCAATCATTTCTTGATCATTAATTACTTCTAGTAGGGTATGATAGTTTTTCGTCGAAAGTTTATCCATTCCCACAAAAAAACCGACAAACAATACGGCAAAACTAACAACGGTTATGGCACCAATCATGATAAATTGTTTTCTTTTCGCTTTACGAATACTTTTTTTTAAATCCACTTCTATTCCTCCAGTTCTTTTTTTAATTTTTGACGTGTGCGATACAATTTTTTGCGAACATTTTCAACAGATAATTCTAAAATCAACGCAATCTCGGCATACGATAATTGATAATAATATTTCAAAAGCAATAGTTCTTGTTCCTCATCTTTTAAGGAATCGATCAATAATAATAACTCTTGCCCTTCCATTTTTTCTATTGATTGCACAGGATGGCTGTTTGCCACAAAAGTGCGTTCTCGTTTCTTTTTTCGATACATCGTAATGTAGTAATTAAATGTTACTCGGAAAAACCACGGGCGTAGATTTTCTGATGTAATTTCAGGTAATATTGAAAAAATCGTTGTATACGTTTGCGACACTGCATCTTGTGCATCTTCAAGACTTGCTCCTCGGCGAATCAAGACTTGGATGACTTCTTGCCCCAAAGAAAATAGTACTTCGTCAAAATTTGCCTCCTTTTTCATCTGATTTCTCCTTTCACTTATACAACGTTTCAACTAGGTAAAAAGTGGACAGTTCTTCGTTCATTATTTTTATGTATTTTTTCTCTCAATAAGAGGTCGGGACAGAAGTGTTTAACTCCGAGAACCAAGTAGGTACTGTTCAACATCTATTTGCTTTGCCAATAGTGTTTCTCAGCAATAAGAAGGGATTTCCGAAAATTGTTCTTTAATTTTTGGAGACCAAGTAGGTATTGTTCATCATCGAATCACTACGTTCTTCGTGATTCTCAACAATTTCGGCTTATTTCCGAAGGACCTTCACCAAGTAGGTACGATGATTTCATCTGTTCATGCTTCACAGTGAAACATCGCAACTCTTAGAGCTGTAGCTCTTTTGAAGGCTGTACTGTGACGAGACGCATGTCGAGAAAACACCTTAGAAGTTGTTGATATCGGAGCAACGCGTAGTGTTGCTTCTGTCCCCGCCGTTTATCAATTTTTAAGCCTGGGTCAAAAATCCAAAGTGATTTTTGGCCCAGGCTCTGTTTTTGCTTATTTATCATTTTCCAATGACTAATCTTCGTGTATAAACGGCTTGCCCAGAATGCATCACTGCATCATCAATCGCTGAGACTAAACGTACTTGTCTAGTCACTGGCGGGGTCCAATTTTTATCAATCACGTCTGACAATTGTTCTTCTTTGACTTGGTCTAAATAGCTTTTAGTAAGTGCCACACTGGCAGCTAAATAGTCACTAAGCAATTGCTTTTCTGCCACCACGACTTTCGCCGCTTCTTCTGGTGTGTGATGCCAGTCTTCTGTCTCATCTGGCAAATCCAAGGCAAATTTTTCTGTCCAGTGTTGGCTAAACCATAACGGTTCACTATGATTAAGTGCGGAAATTTGTAGGTCTAATTCTCTGGCTGTGTGCCACATCAGCCAAGTAACAGACTTGATTAATGGAGCGGGCATCGTGTTTGCTTCGGCAACGGTCATTTGCGCAAGTGTTTCTTCAAAACGTTCATGCGCTCGGTCAAGGGTTTCACTAGAAAGTTGAGTGACTTTCATAAAAATACCTCCTTTGTGTTGGTGCCTGTTCTTTCGTTTCTATTTTCTATTATACTGCAAAAGAATCCGTTGTAGTTCTTTTTTGGCTGCGGTATCTGCGGAAAGGGTAAAGATCACTTTCTTTCTTCAAAAATAACACCCCCCTAAGTAAAAAAGAATTGACAATTCTCGTAGTTTCCCTTAGTATGTGGAAAAGTACCTTTAAGATAGTCCGAGAGGCTAACAAGGCAAAGTTCTGTAAAATTCTGTATTTTTGTATAGTGAATGATACGAGATGTCTTGCCCTTTTTTTGTGTGCAAGGCTTTTTTTGCGCGGTGCTTAATCAATTTATTTGGGAGGCAACAAAGTGGAAAAGAAAAAACGTGAAGTGAAAGGTATCTCATTTACCAAAAAAATGGTGATTTCATTGGTGGGAGGGTTAATCGTTGGGCTCGGCTTTTTATTTTTAAGAGAGCACCTTATTCGCAGCAATCAAGGCGCTGTGTGGCAGACAATCAATCAGATTCTTTTCCAAGATATTTCAGATCCTGAAAAAGGACAATCTGCGATTGGGCTTTTCTATATTATTGGTCAACTATTTATCAACGGCCTACAATTAGTAATTGTGCCGATGGTCTTTACTTCAATTACTTTAGCCATTTGTCATATTACCGATACGCAAAAATTAGGACGAATTTCTTATAAAACAATTTTTGGCTTTTTATCGATGTCACTGATTGCTCTATTAACGGCAGGAATTGTGGGCTATAGCGTATATTTAACTGGCGCTTTTAATGTGTCGTTATCTGAAACTTTAGCTCCTGTCGAGGTAAGTACGAGCGGCAACCCATTAATGGTGATTGTCAATGCTGTCACGAAAAATATTGGTTCTGCATTTAGTGACAATGGTGCGATTTTAGCCGTTGTTGTGTTGGCAGTGATTACTGGTTTATGTATTAATGCATTAGGAGATAAAATTCGTGTTTTCAAAAAATTAATTGAAGAAGTCAATGCGATGGTCACGTTATTTTTAACCTTTGTAATTACTAAATTTGCTCCTATCGCCGTCTTTATGTTGTTAGTTCGGACGTTTGCTTCTTACGGGATTGATTATTTAAAACCAGCGTTAGTCTACGTCGTAACAACGACAGCGACGCTCTTAGCCTTTTTGATGATCGGTTACCCATTATTTATCTTATTTGCGACAAAATTAAATCCTGTTCCTTTTATTAAAAAGATTATGAAAGTTGTGGTCTTTGGATTTTCTACTTCTTCTTCGGCAGCCACTTTACCGTTAAATACAAAAACAACGGTTGAAGAGTTAGGTGTCGACAGCGATGTTGCCGCCTTTGTCTTGCCGTTAGGAATGACTATTAATATGAACGGCACAGCGATTATGCAAGTAATTGCGGCTATTTTTGTGGCGGGCGTAGCTGGTTATGAAGTGACACCAGCTAATATTGCCTTGATTGCCATTTTAGCTTTAATGTCATCTATTGGTACACCGGCGGCACCTGGCGCTGGCGGAATTATCCTTTTCACTATTTTAACTGGTTTAAACTATAACAATGAGATTGCGATTGCGACGTATTCATTGATTTTAGCCATTAATCGTCCAATCGAAATGCTCGTTACTAGCCTAAACGTGGTTGGTGATAGCGCCACTGCGATTTATGTCGCACATTCGGAAGATTTGTTGGATGAAGCCACTTATCTGACTGATGTCGCTGACTTGCAAAATGCGGAAGCGGAGTGATTAATGAAAAAGCAGACTTCTTGTATGGAAGTCTGCTTTTTCATTATGTTTTTAGTGAATCCGTAATTTTTTACTTCTTCGATTTACTTTTACGAAAAACTAAAAGACACCCACTGGCGATAACTAGAAGACCAATAATCACAAGCGCGATTGATTTCTTTTCTCCTGTGCTCGGCAAAAATTGGCTAGCTTTTCTGAAACCACCTTGGCTTGATGGCTTAACTTGTTTCGTACCAGTTTGATCAACTCCCGCACTAGTATTTAAGTGTCCATTATTCCCCCCATTTTTTTGTTCCTTTTTATTTTCCCCACTATTTTTCAATGTTAATTGCTCCACCGCCGAACGTAGTTTTGCTTCTGCTTGGTCTACTTCTGCTTGCGTTGCTGTTGTTTGATCTACCACAGTTTGTGCTTGCTGCAATGCTTCACTGTAGACTTTCCAGCTGCTTGCGGTGTAGTCTTTTTCTTGGTGTTTCTCGTTTTCTTTGATGATTTTCAACAAGTTGGTTTTATCTACTTCTTTAGTTGGCACTTTTGCCAATTGCTTCACCGCCGAACGTAGTTTTGCTTCTGCTTGGTCTACTTCTGCTTGTGTCGCTGTTGTTTGATCTGCCACAGTTTGTGCTTGCTGCAATGCTTCACTGTAGACTTTCCAGCTGCTTGCGGTGTAGTCTTTTTCTTGATGTTTCTCGTTTTCTTTGATGATTTTCAACAAGTTGGTTTTATCTACTTCTTTGGTTGGTACTTTTGCCAATTGCTTCACCGCCGAACGTAGTTTTTCTTCTGCTTGGTCTACTTCTGCTTGCGTTGCTGTTGTTTGATCTGCCACAGTTTGCGCTTGTTTCAATGCTTCACTGTAGACTTTCCAGCTGCTTGCGGTGTAGTCTTTTTCTTGGTGTTCTTTTTGTTCCTGAATTAATTTTTCTAACGCTTCTTTCGTTACTTCAGGAGTTGTTTTAACTGTGATTGAACGCGAGCTGCCATTTAACCCCGCACTATTTAAAGTGATAATATTTTGGTCAACAGAAATTTCTGGGTCCGCTGCGACTACTTCAAGAATGCCCTTATCAAATTCAATAGAAACGGATGCATTATTTTGTAAAGGATTCGCAAGAGTTAAGCGATAAACACCGTTATCAATTTTTTCTGAAATAACCGACATTGGATCATACGCATACAGTCCTGCAATTTCTTGGTCATTATTCCATGTATTCATCATGACATAATTACCTGCTTCAATGGCTTGTAAGTTTGCTGTATTTTCTAGAACAGTATAGCCTTTGTTTTTAGAAAGAGCTGCGATTTCTTCATTCGTTTTCCCAACCACTGTTAAATATTCGTAAGTACCATTTTCAACAGTCTTGCCATAATTTTTACTAATTTTAGCAAATGTATTTGTATAGGTTTTATCATTAACAAAGTATTCGTTAATATCTCCGTAGCGACCAGAGCGTTCTTCTATTTGAACATCAAGCGTATTCATTGAATTAGGAAAAACATAGCCAATGTTATTCAATGGATTCGCTGCGCTTAAACTAATCCAAGAATTATCTTTGTCTGAACCTTGGTTAAGCTTCACTTCCTGTGGATGAATCATCCGATTATCGAGGATTGTTTCAATCGAAGCATCTGTCGTACCAGTAATGCCACTTCCCAAATTAATGATTTGACCATCTAATAAGAACCAAGATTTTTTAGCAACTAAGTTCATTCCTTCATTACTTTTATCTAAAAACATTCCTATAGAGGCAACCTGTCCATTATTTGAGCCACCTACCCATGACTGGGGACTGCGTTTCCCTGTATAAGCACCATTTACCAATTCTCTTGTGTCAACTGTCGTTCCTGGTAATCGATATGGATCGATCGTTGCCCAGTATCCTTCATCAAACTGAGCAAAGTCTTGATTGTATAAATAAAGCATGCCGTCTGCTGTATGCCAGCCTTTTTTATTTTCCGTATTCCCAAATTCATAGTTTCCGACACGTTGTGAATACATACTGATACCCACCGCATATTCGTTATTTTTCTGTAGGACTCGATCCATCGAACCATATACATTTAAAGATTGCATTGGTGTCGCTTGGGCAGGTGACGCACTATTCACCACATTTTTCAAGTCAATTAACGCTTCAAAATCTCTTGGTTTTTTAAAGAAATGATAGTATGACCCACTTTGTTGAAGCCACGTTTGGATAGATGTATAAATGTCATTTCTTAAATTTTCTGGTGCAAATTTTGCAATTAAGGTTAAATTAGCTATTGTTTCTTTACCCGATTCAAACTCTGTAGTAAAAGGATTCGTTTCTGGCGCTCTGGAAATACTTCTACCAGAAACCATCGATGGCATTTTTCCATTTACCATCAATTGTAAGTAACCTTTATCAACAACATTAAATAAATTACTAATGTTAGGGTCATTCATCTCCCAGTCGGAACCTTGTAAAATAGTCTGAATTCGTCCAAACCCTTTTAGCAACTCATTCCCGTAACTGCCGTTGTACGGAAAATAACCATGTTGAATCAAGGAACCATCAGGATATAAGCCATCACCAGAGGAAACACTTTTTAAAACGGACGGAACAGCTTCTTGTACTTGTACTAGGCGTTGATTATCTTCTAACAAAAGTCCAGTACCTAAAACGGTGATTGAAATATCTGTTAAGTTAGCCCCTGTTGCACGATAAATTGGCCATTGTATGTTTGGATCTTTTGCATACAGCATCAGCGGAGCAGTAAATTTATTTAATTTTTCTGCATCTGTATTCAATAGGTCATCATGTAATAAAATCAATGTATCTGTTAGCGGCTGCGCGGAACCAATTTGCCAATCCCACCAGTTACCTGTGTAATACGTTCCATTGTATTTTTTTGTATCAATCATAAATTCAATGCCTTTAACAATCGCATCATAAACTTCCGGTTTTTCAAAAAGCTCACTTGATGGTTCATAGTAGCCTAACGCTAATTTTTTAATATTGGTAAATTGAGTCGTGTAATCAGCAGACACTGTATCCGATGGTTTTCGTTCCCACAGATACCCACGATCTGCTGCTTGATTAAGCGTTTGCCATAATGCTAAACTCTCCGTAGCAATCTGGGCACGATACTGTTGCACATCTGCATCGTTATCATACTGCGTTGTACCTAACAATCGCATTTTCCATTTTGCTCGCATTTCCGCATATTGTTTATTTTCTGCTACAACAGTCACAGGAATTGTATCACTAATTTCTGTTCCTTTAATTTTGACTGTTACCTTCGCTTCACCACTCTTAACTGCTGTTAAATTACCCGTTTGGTCAACCGTCACAATGGTAGGATCACTACTCGACCACTCAATCTGATCCTCTGTGATATCTACTCCAGCTGGTGACACTTCAAAGGCTAGCTGTTGCTTTCTTTTTTCACTAATAGTCAGGTTCTCTGTTAAAAGTTTAATCGCTTCTGGCAGTCGTTTTTTTTCATATGCTTCAAACGAAATAATACTTGAACTGTAAAATTGCTTATTTGTGTGTTGCCACATTTTCATCTGCTGATATTTTACAAAACGTGCTTGTACATTATTGCCATCAATATATTTTTTAGTAGGTTGGCCACCTTTCCCATTCTCTTCTTTAAAGATAGATTGATAGCTTTCACCATCTGTTGAAACTAAGATTTCATACACAGGACTTTCTGCATGCAACTGTAAAACGAGTTCGCCAATGTTTTTTACTTCACCCAAATCAACAATTAACCATTGTTCATCTTGCTTATCAGCGGACCAGCGTGTTGTTTCATCGCCATCAACAGCTTTTTCGCCAACAAATTGAGGGTATTTCCAATTCTCTCCAATTTTTCCTCCTTCTACACCAGAATATGTCACTTCTTTTTGTAAAAATAAATCAGTTATTTCTTCTGCAGATGCACTCATCGCAGTTAGCGAGAAGCCTGTAAGCATGAAAGCAACAACGACTATTATTTTTTTAATCATATTTTTCCCCATATCTTTCTATTTTTAAGCAACCAATCCGACTTTTCCAAACACTTTTTTCTGATAATTTAATCAACTTCCTCCTCTACTAAGTATTCTATATAAAAATTAGGCATGAAAAGACAACCTAAAGTAATTACTTCAGACAGACTTTTCATGCCTAGTTTTCCCTAGTCACATGAAATATTATACATGTTTACGCTTTCACTTTAAGGTAATTTTTGGTTACTGTCAATAGCGTTTTCTTCATTAAAGAGCTTATTCAACTTTTCACGTTAAAAATATTGATTTTTATGATAATCCCTTAATTTTTTCTCATTTTAAAATAATAATTATGGGTGCTGAACCTGTTTCTGAGGCACAACAATCGGACAATTTTTTTGAAAAAACGAGAGGAATGACCATTGTTTTTTGCCATTCCTCTCATTTTTATTTATTGTTTGAACGGTAACGTTTCTCTCAAACCAGTTTGATTGAATTTTTTTATTTTCTATCAGACAAACAGACTAAAGATATTTTACTTCATATATTTTTCAAGCAATGACTTGATTCATAGAAATTACTGAGCAACCAGCCTACTTCCTATTTATGATACGGTTCCCCTTTCATAATCCGAAAACCGCGATAAATTTGTTCCACTAATACCAAACGCATTAACTGATGTGGATAAGTTAAGCGGCCAAAAGAAATTTGTTGGTTACTTCGCTGAAGGACTGAATCACTGAGACCTAAGGAGCCACCAATGACAAAGGTTAGATTACTTTTGCCACTAATCCCTAATTGTTCAATTTCTTTTGAAAATTCTTCACTAGATAATTGTTTGCCATTAATGGCTAAAACAAAGACGTATTCGTTGTCATTAATTTTCCCCAAAATACGTTGCCCTTCTTTTTCTTTGACTTGAAGCATTTCAGCGTCACTGAGTTTTTCTGGGGCTTTTTCATCTGGTACTTCAATGATTTCCATCTTGGCATAGCTATTTAAACGTTTCAGATATTCATTAATGCCTTGAATCAGGTATTTTTCTTTCAGTTTTCCGACTGTTACTAGTTTAATTTTCACCTATTCCACTACTTTCTCGTTTTCTCTTCTTTCTTATTTTAGCACGAAGTTTGGCTACTTTCCACAACGTTTCCACATACTTATACACATATACACAGAGTTATCCACAGAACAAACTAAAAAATTACTTTATTTAACAGCTTTTTCAATACAAACACATATTCGCCACTGATTTGTCCACATTATCCACATTCTGTGGATAACTTTCTTAAAAACTATACACAGAGTTATTCCCGATTTGTTCACATTTTTCTGTGTATAACTTTTTCATTCGTATTTTTTCTGTAATTTTTCCCTAAGTTGTTCATAAAAAATTCAAAGCTATTCGATAGACTAAAGGAGTAGGAAACAGATATACTTAATATAGAAAATTCAGATGCACTTATTGGGAGGTTATTTTATGCAACGAAAAGATGTTACACCTAATTCAGATAAAAAAAGTTTATTGCAAAAATTTGGGATTGGTTTAGCTGGCGGCTTACTTGGTGGCGCCCTTATTCTAGGAGGCGCTTATTCTGGGATTATTCCCACACCCAACGGCGGAAATAATGCGGCGACGACGACATCCACTAATCACGGCGACACAAAAGTCAGCAATGTAAGTTACAATGTGTCTAGCGATGTCACAAAAGCCGTGAAAAAAGTTCAAAATTCTGTGGTTTCTGTCATTAATATGCAAAGTGCTAGCAACAATTCTTCGGCAGATGATCCTTTTGGGGGATTGTTCGGTGGGAATGAAGGTACTCAAGACTCTTCCGGCAACAATGGTAACGATTTAGAAGCAGCCAGTGAAGGTAGTGGGGTTATTTATAAGAAAGATGGTAAAACGGCTTATGTCGTGACAAATAACCACGTCGTAGATAAAGCGCAAGGATTGGAAGTTGTTTTATCTGATGGTACCAAAGTGAAAGGCGAATTAGTCGGAACCGATGCTTACACGGATTTAGCCGTGATTAAAATTTCTTCCGACAAAGTTGATCAAGTCGCTGAGTTTGGAAATTCTAGTAAAATCACAGTCGGTGAGCCTGCTATTGCAATTGGTTCCCCTCTAGGCTCTGATTATGCTAACTCTGTCACACAAGGAATCATCTCTTCTGTGAATAGAAATATTACCAATAAAAACGAGTCTGGTGAAACCATCAATATTAATGCCATTCAAACCGATGCTGCCATCAATCCAGGAAACTCCGGTGGTCCACTAATCAATATTGAAGGACAAGTCATTGGCATTAACTCAGTAAAAATTGTGCAATCAACTAGTCAAGTGAGCGTTGAAGGGATGGGCTTTGCCATTCCAAGTAATGACGTAGTCAACATTATCAACCAATTAGAAAAAGATGGTAAAGTGACGCGGCCAGCTCTCGGGATTACGATGTCTGATTTAACAGGTATCTCTTCACAACAACAAGAACAAATTTTAAAAATTCCAGCTTCTGTAAAAACTGGCGTAGTGGTTCGTGGTGTTGAAGCAGCGACCCCTGCTGAAAAGGCTGGATTGGAAAAATACGATGTTATCACGAAAGTTGACGGCCAAGACGTAAGCTCTACTACAGATTTACAAAGCGCGCTTTACAAGAAAAAAGTTGGCGACAAAATGGAAGTGACTTATTATCGTGGTTCTAAAGAAATGAAAGCAACTATCGATTTAACCATTGATAAATCAGCTTTAACACAACAAAATAATCGCAGCAATCAATAAAAGAAAGAAACGACCTGTTGTTCAAACAACAGGTCGTTTCTTTCTTTTATTCTCCTACCGCAAATGCAGAACCAACTTCTGCATCAAAAGGCAATTCTAAGATTCCTTTTTTAGCTGGTGCATTTGGTAAACGTAATTCTTTTGCTGAACAAATCATTCCAAAACTTTCTTCACCACGTAAAACCCCTGGCCAAATCATTAAACCATCAGGCATCATTGCGCCTGGTTTGGCCACAACTACTTTTTGTCCTGCTTTGATGTTCGGTGCGCCACAAACAATTTGTAAGATTTCGCCGTTGTCTACTTCTGTTTGTGTGATAGATAAATGATCTGAATCTGGGTGTTTTTTACATGATTTGACAAAGCCAACCACAATTTTAGGGGTGTCGTCTTTTTCAAGGGTTTCTGAAAATCCCGCATCTTTAATCGCTGTATTGACTTTTTCGATTTGTTCGTCTGTTAAAGTCACTTGGCCGGTGCCATTAATGTCACCTAGAAGCGCTGAAGCATTGAAAATATTCCAAGCTACCACTGTTTCTGGCGCCTCAACTAAACTTACACGTGCCACATCGCCGACACGTTTTACTTGGTTTTCCGCACCTTGATCGTCCGCAACGATGACAAGTAAGACATCGCCAACGTGTTCTTTGTTATATGCAAAAATCATTTCTGTTCCTCCTAAATTTGAAAGCTATAGGCTGGATAGCTAAATTCTCTCCTGTCCTATAGTAACAAAAAAAGTGGAAAGTTGCACTTACAATTATTGAATTTTAGGCAATCCCTAATGCTGCCAAAAAAATAGATAATAGAATAACCCCAACTAAAAGTGTCGTTGTTTTCACTTTTTTCCCTAATAACCAGTAAATAACTAAGAAGAATAAAGCCGGGAAAAAACCTAACATGATTTGGTCGATATATTCTTGTAATGGCGTGGCGATTTTTCCAGAGCCAACTTTGGCAGTTAACTCAAACACGACATTAGAAGCCGTCATCCCACCAATAACCATTAACCCTAAAATAGAGGCAGCTGTGGTAACTTTTTCGATTACGCCGCTATCTTCAACATCACTAAAAAATTTAGCACCTAATTTAAACCCTTTATCCAAACAGATATACCGTAAAGCAAAATGCGGAATATTGATAATCAGTAAAAAGGCAATCGGACCAAAAATATTTCCTTGTTTAGACAATGAAATAGCTACACCTGTTGCGATAACTTTTAAGGTCCCCCAAAAGAAAGAATCCCCAATCCCAGACATTGGTCCCATTAAACTAGTTTTCACTGCATTAATACTAGCTGAGTTAAATTCATGATTTTTAGCATTTTCTTCTTCCATTGCTCCAGAAATTCCTAATAATAAGGTAGAGATATGCGGGGTGACAGACATAAACTCTAAATGTCGTTCTAAGGCCGCTTTCTTCTCTTCATTATTTTTATACAACCTACGTATAATTGGAGCCATTGCATAAGCATAAGCTAAATTTTGCATCCGCTCATAATTCCATGATGCATCTAACGTTAAAGAGCGAAAAAATACAGACCAAAAATCTTTTTTAGTAATGACAGATTTTGTGTTTTTAGAATTCATTGTCATCGACAACAGCCTCCTTTGTTTGACCATCACTCATATTCATATATAGTAGGACAATCACGATGCCAAACAAAGCAATCCCCACTACTGAAATTTTTAAATAAGCAGCGAATAAAAAGCCTAATAATAGAAATGGAATCATCTTTTTTGTTACCATCATTCTTGCTAACATCGCAAAACCAATTGCTGGAATAATACCTGCCGCAATATCTAATCCATGCGTAATAAAGTCTGGGACATAAGACAACACCTTTTCAATAAACGGCACGCCTAAGTAAAAGCCTAATGCCACAATTAGAGCTAACAAAACTTTATTGCCAATTCCTGCAATTAGTTGAATTCGCTCTACCCCTTGAATATTGCCTCGTTTTGCTTCCTTATCAGCTAAATGGCTAGCGCCTGTAAGTAAAAATGTCATCTGAAGATTATCGATTAAAAGTACTAATGTAGCGATTGGAACAGCTAAAACAACCGCACTAGAAATTGATTGCCCACTCATAATTACATAAGCTGTTGCAATAATCGTTCCTGAAACAAAATCTGGTGGATTACTTGCGCCAACAGGAAACGCACCCATAAATACCAACTCTAATGTTGCGCCAAGCTTAATTCCCGTATCTAAGTCTCCTAAAGCTAACCCTACTAGCGGAGCGACAACAATTGGACGGTTCCACATCGTTGAACCAAACCAGCTATGCATGTAGGCAAAAAAGGCAATTAAAAACATTAATAGAACCTTGATAAATGTCACTTCCATCTATTTGACCCTCCTATTTATTTAATTTAATAACTTGTTTATAGCAACCTTTTGATCGTCAGGGACTAATTGAACGGTTAATTCGATTCCTTCATTAGTTAGTTCTTTAATTTGTGCAATGTCGGTTTCTGATAAATGAACAGCTTTTGAAATTTGTTTGCGCGTTTCCCCATTTTTCATTCCACCTAAATTAACTTCCTTAATTGTTGGCACTTCTTTGACCAATTGATACATATCAGCAACTGATTCACATAAAATAAATAGTTTATATTTATCTGTCACCCCAGAATTTAACGCCTTAATTGAATCATCAATCGTTTTCATAACTAATTTAACACCTGAAGGTTTTGCCATTTTCATAGCACTCATTCTTAATGGATCCTCAACCAACGTATTACTAGCAATCAAAATACAATCTGCTTCTAAAAATTTTGTCCAAGTAAACCCGACCTGACCATGAATCAACCGATGGTCCACTCTTGTCATTTTAATCATCCTTATTCACCTCTCAGTTCTTTCACAATTTTCATAAACGAATCAACATAAGGAGCATAAATATCTCCCGTATCTTTTCTTGTATCTTTGAAGTTACTCCCTACAATTGCTGCATCGCAAATCGCCAATTGTTCTTTCACATTCTTGTCATTTAACCCCGCTGCGACAATTAACGGAAACTCAGGTAATTGTTTTCTAAACAACTTAATCTTTTCTATTGATGTCTCTTCACCCGTTGCATTTTCTGTCACTGCAATAGCATCACAACGTTGCTGTGCAATTTTCAAATCTTCTTCGACTGATTTTTCAGACAACATTGGTTGATATTTGAAGCGCACGCCACCAATTAATTTTGCTGTTGTTTTTGCACGATATAAATCAAAAAAAGCTTGTAAGGATGCTTCATCCCGCGGTTTCACATGACCAACCACAGAATCAATCTGTAAAAATTGTAAATGATATTTATTGGCTAAATGAAAACCTAATGGGTCAACATTTAACACATTTACACCAATAGGAATCGGTAAATCTAATGAAGTAACATATTGGAGCGCTTTTTCTAGCTGAACATAATCCCCATAATAGTTCTCCATCAAAATTGCATCTATCCCATGTTCACTGTAAATTTGAATCTCTTTTTTTGCTCGCTCTTGAATCTCTTGATCTGTTTTACCTTTTAAATGAATCACCCCAATAATTGGTTTTTCAACAGCAAACAGCTCTAAAAAATCAGCTTTTTTCTTCATTAATACCCCTCCTAGAAATCATCATTTTCTATCTCTTCGATATGAACGCGTTGAATTCCTTGTCGTGCATTTCGAATAATTACCTGAATCTTTTCATCTGTTAATTTTTCTGAACCTGCTAGCATAAGCTCTAGTGCCAAATTCAAATTAACGCCAGAGAAAACGATTACATTTTCAAGTACAGTTAGCCCCATCATAGCTGTAACCACACTTGCACCAAATAAATCACCCATGAGGATAAATTCATCTTCTGGCGCTTGTTCGGCTTTCTTTTTTAACTCTCCAAAAAAATCAACTGCACTTTCACCTGGATACAGACTATATGTATGAATGGCAGCTGCAGAGTGTCCCGCAATCATTTCTAACGAGTGTTTAATCCCCTTAGAAAAATCACCATGTGAAGCAATGTAAAACCTTCTCATTTCATAAACCTCCTTTATTTATTATATGAACGAATGGCTACTTTGTAGGATTCGCTACGGATATATTGCTCATTAAAATATAAAATTTGATTATCATTATCCACAACTGTTTGATTAATTTTGACCAACGCTTCTTCTTCACTAATCGCTAATGCTTCTGCCAACTTTTCATCGGCCAAGGCAATTTCAATGATATTATCAAAATAGCTAGCAATTACTCCTCTATATTGCCGTAAAATATCTAATAATGAAGTATCTGTTAATTCTAAGTCCAACATAAACTGATCTTCTTTTCTAAAATAATCAATCTCGAAAATTGCAGGCATGTTATCTAACGAACGGAGGCGCTCAATAACAATAACTTCTGTCGCTTTTTCAACACCCAATGCTTCTGCAACATGCCCTGTTGCTTTTTTCAAACAAATTGATATGATCTTAGTTGTTGGTTTACGATTCATTTTTAAACCTGACTCAGTAAAACTCCCACCAGCTGTCATGCTCTCAACATAGGATGGCATTGAAACAAATGTCCCTTTTCCATGCCGTTTAATTAAAATATTTTCATCAACTAATTGTTTAATCGCATTACGAACGGTTACTCGGCTCACTCCGTAAATGGTCATCAATTGTTCTTCTGAAGGGATTTTTTCTCCTACTTGATATTCACCACTTCTAACTTTATTTAAAATAGCATCGTATAATTGTTGATAAAGCGGTGCTTTTTTATTTGATTCTAATTTATCCATTAATCATACACCTCATTTTAATACGTCTTAATACGTCTTAAAAATAGCAAATAAAAAAGAGAATGTCAAGAAAGAGTTTCCTTTCTTGACATTCTCTTTTTGCTTATTTTTCTTCAGAGTGAACAATTAAGACATCGCAAGGGGCTTGACGAATAATGTAGCTACTGACGCTTCCCATGACCACACGTTCGACTGCGTTTAATCCTGATTGTCCCACCATAATTAAATCAACATTGTATTTTTCAGGTAATTCATGACTCATGACTTCTTTGGGTGAACCAAACATGGTAACTGTTTCAACATTATGAAAATCAACGCTTTCAGCATACTTTTTACAATCGGCCATTAATTCTTCCGCAGCGGCTGTTTCTTGATCAATTAATTGATCATTTAACGTCGAATACCCCATCATTGTATACACTTGATTTTCTAAAATATTTGCAACAATGACTCGGCTTCCGTTTCGACGAGCAACCTCAACTGCACGTTCATAAGCTAAATTAGCTTGATCACTACCGTCTACGCCGACAAGAATATTTTTATACATTTGTTCTTCCATTTTCGTCACCTTCCCGATGGAGGCTGATCTAAAAGGCTTCTTTGACTAAGAATCTAGAGTCAAAAATGAATTTAGGACCCTTGCGCAGAACGCCCTTTTGTCCAGCTGATTCTCTCTTAATTTAATGGTTCCTCTGGTTCATGAAAATTAGCCTAAGCTAGTTAAAAATGCACTGATTTCTTCTTTTGTTTTTCGATCTTTATTTACTAAGCGTCCTAACTCTTGACCGTTTTCAATTACGACAAAACTCGGAATACCAAAAATATTCCACTCGGCAGCCACGTCAATAAACTGATCACGGTCGACTTCGATAAATTGAAACGCTGGAAATGCTTCTTCAATTTCAGGCATGACTGGTTTAATGAAACGACAGTCTCCGCACCAATCAGCAGTAAAGAAGAAAACATTTTTACCTTTTTCAACATAAGTTGCTAGTTCTTCTAATGAATTGGGATAAATCATTTAAACATCCTCTACTTTCCGTAAACAATTGTATTAACTGTTGATTTATCCAAGCCACGTAATGCTTGTAACAACATTTCCCGCGCTGCTTCATAATCCGCAATACTAAACATTGTTTGATGCGTATGGATGTAACGACCACAAACGCCGATGACTGTACTTGGTACACCATTATTAGTTGTGTGCGCTGCCCCAGCATCCGTTCCGCCTTTAGAAACAAAATATTGATACGGAATATTGTGTGTCGCTGCTGTATCCAATAAATATTCACGTAAGCGAGGCAATGTGATCAAACCTGGATCGAAAATCCGTAATAACGTTCCTTCACCTAAATGACCATACGTCCCTTTTTTCGTGTGAATATCATCTGCCGCTGAACAATCCACCGCAAAGAAGATATCTGGATTAAATTTATGAACAGATGGTTTAGAACCACGTAAACCGACTTCTTCTTGTACGTTTGCTCCAGCAATTAATGTGTGGCCTAATTCTTCATTTTGTAACGTTTCCAATGCATCTAATACCAACGTACAACCATAGCGGTTATCCCATGATTTACTGATAATATTTTTGCCATTGGCTGTTTTAATCGTTTCTGTTTGTGGAACAATGGAATCCCCTGGACGAACACCAAAGCTTTCAGCTTCTTCTTTTGAAGAGAATCCTGCATCAAATAACACATCAGAGACTTCCAATTGTTTTTGACCACTCGTACCACGCAACAAGTGTGGCGGAATAGATGAAGAAATACATGGATAGTTCCCTTTACTTGTTTTTAACGTAAAACGTTGTGCTGAAACAACATAGGGATTCCAGCCACCTAAAGGAACCACTTGGAATAAACCATTATCGTTAATTTGAGTTAACATGAAGCCAACTTCGTCCATGTGAGCTGCTACCATTACGCGTGGCGCTGCTTCCACTTTTGAACGTTTAATCCCAAAAATACCACCTAAACCATCATATTGGACATCGTCCACTAATGGGGTGATATGTTCTTTCATGTACGCGCGAATGTCGTCTTCAAATCCGCTGGTTCCTTGTAATTCAGTTAATTCCTTGATTCGTTGAAATGTTTTTTCTTCCATAGATGTATGTCCTATTGCTTTTGATTTGTTGGAAATTACGCCAACCAAGCGTCACTTTTTCTCTAAAAAGTCACTTTATCCTGTCGATAAAAATAGGTACTCCTTTCATATGATTTCACTCTTATTATAACGCAAATACTAGAAAATGCACATCGCTTTCTCTTTTTAAACGTGACAATGAGAATGCCCTAAAAGAATGATTGAAAAACTTTTTTTATTTCTCAGCGGCCCCTTCTCTATGGTAAAATAAGAGTGATACTGACAAAAGTAATAGTAAGCAGAAACCGACCAAGGGAGGTCATACAAATGAACGAAGAAAATGAGTTGACATACTTTAAAGGCGGCTTAGCGCTAGGTGTTGGTCTTGGTTTAGTAGGCGGCATTGCCTCAACCTTGTTCTACCATAAGAAAAAAACAATCTCCGCTGATCTCGTCTTAGAAAATGTAAAAGCTGCTTTTTTAAAAGAAGGACCGATTGAAGGTTCGTGGATTGAGTTTGAGAAAAAGCCCTTGCGGAAATTCGCCATCCACTCCAAAACGTATACTGGAGGAATTTGCCGCATTGAAGACGACGGCATTGTTCAATACGAATTCACTGCAGATGCCTACACAGGAACTGTCATTGACATCCAACGATTAAAAGATTAAAAAGATTGTTACAAAAGCACTTATTTGCTTTTGTAACAATCTTTTTTTCTTCTCATTTGTTTTTTGTAAAAGGGATGTTTATTTTATGTCAAAAAAATCAAATCAATGATGAATAAATACTCAAAAATTGAATGTTTTCTGCATGGAAATCAGCTTAAATCTTTACTTATCAACGTTTGTCCACTTTTTTCATAAAAAAGATTAGACATTTTTTAAAAATTGATAAAAGAATAATCATTTCTAACGATTTTTTAATTTCTCCTTTTCATTTTTACATTATACTGAGAGTATTGCTAAAAATGAAAAGGAGCGTGTCAAATGAAGAAATCTGTTTTATTTACTTCATTACTTGTATTATCAAGCTTAGCTTTAGCGGCCTGCGGCGGTGGCAGTGACGATAAAGGAGCTAGCAACGGCGGCAGCGACAACCAAGTATACACAATGGTTGAATCCCAAGAAATGCCTAGTGCCGATCCGTCCCTTGCGACAGATGAAGTGAGTTTTACCACTTTAAATAATGTCTACGAAGGAATCTATCGTTTAGATAAAGACAACAAACCCGCGCCTGCTGGTGCAGCCGAAAAAGCGACTGTTTCAGAAGACGGTTTAGTTTACAAAGTTAAATTACGTGAAGAATCAAAATGGTCTGATGGCAAACCAGTTACTGCTGCAGATTACGTTTACGGTTGGCAACGAACAGTGGATCCTGCCACTGCTTCAGAATATGCCTATATGTTTGAACCAGTAAAAAATGCTGAAAAAATTTCTAAAGGGGAACTACCTAAAGAAGAATTGGGCATTAAAGCAATCAATGATCATGAATTAGAAATCACTCTAGAAACAGCAACACCATATTTTGACGATTTATTGGCTTTCCCTTCTTTCTTGCCGCAACGTCAAGATATCGTTGAACGTTTTGGTAAAGATTATACAAAGAGTAGCGATAAAGCAGTCTACAATGGTCCGTTTACGCTAACTGAGTTTGATGGTCCCGGAACAGATACTAAATGGTCTCTAACTAAAAATGAAGAATATTGGGACAAAGAGACTGTCAAGTTAGATAAAGTCGCTATCAACGTGGTGAAAGAAGCCCCAACTGCCTTAAATCTTTATGAAACTGGTGAAGTGGATGATACGTATTTATCTGGCGAACTGGCCCAACAAATGCAAAACTCGCCTGACTTGGTCCAATTGAAAGCCGCTTCTTCTTTCTATTTAGAAATGAATCAAGCAGATGAAAAATCACCATTGACCAACGCAAATTTACGTCGTGCTATGTCTTATGCCATCGATCGCGATTCATTAGCTAAAAACATTTTAGCCAATGGCTCTCTTCCTTCACAAGGCTTCGTCCCTGTGGATGTCGCGAAATCACCAAAAACGGGTGAAGACTTTGTTAAAGAAGCTGGTAGCGACAAATTAGTCAAATACGACAAGAAAAAAGCTGTGGAATACTGGAACAAAGCGAAACAAGAACTTGGTGTTTCCAACTTAACGGTTGATTTAATGGTAGACGACTCTGAAGGCGCTAAAAAAATGGGCGAATATCTTCAAGGATCACTGTCTGATACTTTGGAAGGCTTAAAAGTAACTGTGACGCCTGTCCCTATGGCTGTTCGCTTAGATCGTACCTTAAAAGGGGATTTCCAAATCGCTGTTCGTGGTTGGAGTGCCGACTATTCAGACCCAATTAACTTCTTAGATTTATTAGAAAGCTCAACTTCTAATAACCGTGGACGTTACAGCAATCCTGAATACGATAAATTCATTGCTGCGTCCAAAACTACAGATGTTAACGATCCTGAAAAACGCTGGGAAGATTTAATCAACGCTGAAAAAACAGTAATTGCTGATATGGGTGTTGTGCCAATTTACCAAAAAGCAGAATCACACTTACGTGCACCAAACGTGAAAGAAATTATTTATCATCCAACAGGTGCTAAATACGACTTCAAGTGGGCGTATAAAGAATAATCACTCGATTAAATTTAGAAAAAGATTTGGAACAATAGCGATTTTGGCTATTGTTCCAAATCTTTTTTATATAATCCCGATTAAAGAACCTAACAACCCAAAAATCACAGTAAAAATAATTAAAGCAATCGGCGTGCGTCCTTTTTTCAACATAATAAAACAAAACAGCGTAAACACTAACGGTAATAAATTGGGCATGATTGTATCAAACAATTGTGTTTGAAGGTCTAACTTAGTATCTTTCAAGCGAAAAACAAAAGTTGTCGTTAATTGTACACTCTTCGGAATCAACGCGCCCACCACGGAAATTCCTACAATTGTTGCTGAACGAGATAATTTTTTAGTACTTTCGCTTAAAACTGAAATTGCTTTGACGCCCATTTTATAACCTAGATTAATTAACCCAATTTTGGCAGCCATATACGGAATATTAAATAACAACAAGAAAACAATTGGTCCTAAGATATTGCCTTCTAATGATAATTGTGAACCAATCGCTGCTGCAATCGGTAAAACGGTTAAATAAAATAGCGCATCCCCAATTCCGCCTAACGGGCCCATCAACGCTGTTTTAATCGCTTGAATGGATTTTGGTGATTCTTTTGACTCTTCCATTGCAATAATCACACCATGCATGAACGTCACTAATTGTGGATTCGTGTTCATAAATTGTAAATGATTTTCCAAAGAAAGAGCTAAGTCTTCTTTATCACGATGAATCTTTTTCAATCCTGGAATTAATGAGTAGGTCCAGCCGCCTGCTTGCATTCTTTCATAATTAAATGAAGATTGTAGCAGATACGAACGGAACATTATTTTTTTTAACTCTTTTTTTGTTATTACTTTTTCGGATATCGTATCATTATATGTTTCTTCAGATGCCATCTTCTTCAAACCCTCCATTATTATTTGATGCAGTGACTGTATTATTTCTTTGTGCGTAAAATTCATATAAAGCAATTGCGACAGCTAAACCTGCAACCGCTAATGTATCTAACCCTAAATAGGCAGCCATAACAAACCCAAAAATAAAGAACGGTACGTAGGATGTTTCCCACATCGTTTTTAATAACATGGCAAAACCTACTGCTGGCATCATCCCACCTGCAACGCTCAAGCCATGAATACTCCATTCGGGTAGAATAGAAATGAAACTAGATGCTTTATCAGCACCAAAGAAAATACATAAAAACACTACAAAAAAATAACAAATGAATAAAACGATTGGGACAAAACTAGACAATCTTTCGATGCCTCTTGTATCTGCTTTTTTTGCATAAGCATCAAATTTATGCATAATTGGTGACATCGCTGTATATAACAAGGTAATTAACGCTTGCGCTGCAACTGCGAAAGGAACAGCCAACCCTACGGTCACTTGTGGATCAGATTTTGTGATAATTGCTAACGCTGTTCCAATAACTCCCCCAATTACTACGTTGGGTGGTTGCGCACCGCCGATTGCTACTGCACCAATCCAAACTAACTCTAGCGTTGCTCCAGTGATTAACCCTGTGTTGACATCTCCCAATATTAAACCAACAATCAGCCCTGTAACAATCGGACGATGAATATGTGTCTGTAAGACAAGCTTATCAACCCCTGCTATCCCAGCCCAAATTCCTACCAAAATTGCCTGTACTAACATTTTTTTCCTCCTATTAGACTTCGTCTACTTTTTATAAACTGTTTCACCATTTACTAAGGTTTCTAGTACTTCGTATTTCTCATCAATAATTGTAAAATTACCTAAAAGCCCTAGTTTGATTTCTCCCATAGATTCGTTCACATTCAACAAACGAGCTGGATTTTTCGTGACTGAATTAATAGCAATCACTTCTGGAAGTAATGCTTTTTCAACAAGGTTGCGAACCATATTATTTAAATGGTTCGTACTTCCAGCTAACTTGCCATTCGCTAAACGGACCACATTTTGTTCATCAATAACCATTTCAATCCCTTTTTCTGGTTTTGGATAAACGCCTGGTTGACACCCTTTGGCCCAGATAGAATCTGTCACAGCAATTAAATAGTCCTTGCCTTTTAGTTTGGCTAACACACGTACTAATGAATAATCAACATGTACCCCATCAGCAATAATTTCAGCAAACGTTTCCTCACTATCCAAAGCAGCAACTACTGCGGTTGGTTTCCGGTGACTGATATCTTCCATTCCATTAAACGTATGGGTAAAACTTTTTGCACCTGCTTCGACAGCTGCCATTGCTTGTTCATAGGTTGCAGCCGTATGGCCAATTGAAATGACTACATCATGTTCATGACAATATGTAGTCAAGTCATTCTCTACATCATTTTCTGGTGCCAACGTCATTAATTTTATGTGCCCTTTTGCTAACTCTTGCCATTTTTTAAATGTCTCAACGGATGGTTTTACTAATAACTCTGGATTATGAGAGCCACGAAATTCTTCAGAAATCATTGGTCCTTCCGCATGAATCCCTAAGATTTGTGCTCCGTTGGTTCCTTGGTCTTCCTCAATAAATGAACCAATCACTTCAAATGAATGTTCCAAGTCTTTTGGAAATGTTGTTGACGTTGTTGGTAAAAAAGCTGTAATCCCCTCTTCTGGAAGGTAAGCTTGCCACTCTTTGATAAATTCATGATTGGCATGATTGGCATCCCCACCATGCCAACCATGATCATGAATATCAATAAATCCTGGAAGAATGCGCTTTTCTCCGTATTCTTTGTCGACAGCTTTTTCATTGTACGGTAGAATTGCAACAATTCGTTGTTCTGACACTTCAACTTGAGCTGGTTGAAATTGTTCGTTAATCCATACGTTTTTACTTTGAATAATCATTCTTCCCACTTCTTCTCTTCAAAATTATTGTCCAACATTACTTTTTTATGAAAATAATGCATCTAAACTTTCTTCTGGCGTTGACGGTACACGTTGAATCGAAAGTTTAACACCTAATTCTTGTAGCTTTTTAAAGGCGTCTACATCTGTTTTATTAACGGCAACAGCGGTAGCTACTTGTTTTTTGCCTTCTTCCATATGCATATTACCAATGTTTAATTTTTCAATTGGCACACCACCTTCTACCAAGCGCAATGCATCAACAGGATTATCAACTAACAGAAAAATCTTTTGTCTTTCTGAGGCTTTATGAATGACCTCAATCGTTTTCTTAATGGAGAAAAAGCGGGTTTGTACTTCTGCAGGGGCCGCCATGTTTAACAATTGTTGGCGCATTGTATCCTCAGAAATTGCATCATTTGCGACTAAAATTAAGTTGGCGCCTAAAGAACCGTTCCATTGTGTTGCGACTTGACCATGAATCAAGCGATTATCAATTCTTGTTAATAAAATATTCGGCATAGTGCTTCCTCCTCTTTTCTAATTGGTTAAATTCCGTCTGCTTCTTCTTGAGTATTTGCTTGTGGTTGTTCTAGTTTTTTATGAACAATCCCGTCTCTGGCTGAATCTGTGACCATTGAAACAAAATCTTCTACGTTCGTGCTGATTGTGCGTAATGCAAGCCCTTCAAGAACCATCGGTAAATTTGTTCCTGCTAACACTTCAACATTTTGATAATTACTTGCGACAGTCATTGAAATTCTAAACGGTGTACCCCCTAAAAGATCAGTTAAAATGACCACTGCTGGACACGTCTCCAGCATAGAGTCAACGGCTTTACGAATGTTTGACTCTAATACATCAAGCCCTGTATCATTGAAAAAAGGGACCGCCTGAACATTTGCTTGCTCTCCTGCAATCATACTAACTGATTGATGCATTCCAGTTGAAAATACCCCATGTCCCGTTAAAATAAGACCTATCATTTATTCTTTCTCCCCTAACTATTTACTGAGCTTACTATTTAATTGGATAAGCAGAACTTATTCCTCAAAGAGTGTAACAATTCTTGTAACAATTGAGTATGCTTTCCCATGATTTTGGACGATGATTTCTATTTAAGAACATGTCCCTATACAGATACAAGGCGTCCCAACTTAAATATGCTTTTGAAAAAATGCTCGATTACAACCGTTAACCCAAACGAGCCAACAAATGTACCCATATACAACACAAGAATAACCAAGCTGACTGGTTGATTGGTTAAAAACGGATGGACCAGTTTCAAGACCAATTGAAAAACAAAAACATTCGCTAAATAACTACGATACGCATAAGTGGCTATCCATTTAACCATTGGTAAAAGACGAATCTTTTTGGCTATTCCTTGTGTTCCCAAATAAAAAACCAACCCGATAATCAGTAAACTATAGGCACTTTGAAGAAGATCCAAATAAGGTAGATCGTTCGGTGTCATCTGTGTTCCATCAAATAAATTCCCTTGGACTGCCTGCCAAAAAATAAAAAGAAATAACAAAAATAGCGCCACCCTCGTCTTTTTTAAGAAAGTAAAAATTGCCCCCTGATACTTCGCTGCGATGACCCCGAAAATACCATAAATGAGATAACTAAGCCCTGAACGATCTATTAAGTACCAAAGAGAAGTTTCTGCATATGGAAAAATCATTTTCTGGTACCAGAAGCACCAAAGGATATGCGCACCGATTGTAAAAAAGACAATTGGTAAAATCACTTTTTTGTTTTTTGTAATTCTTGTTGCCAACCAAATAAAATACGGCATAAATAATTGGAATTGCAACATCATTACGGCATACCATAGATGTGCCGCGCCATCACCACTGAGAACTTTTCCTAGAAATCCTAGGGGCGTTTCATAGGGCATTCGTTGTTGTAAACTAGGAAAAGCATATAGATAGAGACTGGACCAGACCACATAAGGAAGCACCAATTCATAAAATTTTTCCTTTAAAAATTCAAGATACGATTCAGCTTGACTCTTTAACACCATGTTGTAAATAATTGCAAAAATAAACATGGGTGCCGAATATTTAGACATTCGGTAAAAACTACCGATTGAATTCATTGCTTCCGTTTGCGGAGAATGTGTCAACACATATGATAAAACCGTTTGTAAAATAACTGATGCTACAGCGAAAACTTTTAAAAAATCGCTGATATTCAGATTTATTGGTTGTTCTTTACTCATGTACGTCCTCTTTCTTTCAATAATTTAGCGTGTAAGTAAGCGCTCGGATTAAGAACTTACTCACACGCTATTCACGCTTCTTTGATTTACATTGCTAGCGATTCATAATTGGCTAACAAGATGCCGCGTTCTTCAATCGCTTCTTTGACTTCTTGGGACGTTAATATTTCCACTTCACGAATGCGAGGCATACAATACCCTGATTGATTTTGTAAAATAGTATCGATAAACGCAGGATGACAATTGATTTCAAAGACCTCTCCTTCACTACAAACAACCATATCAAGCAATTGCAAGATGGTTTCAGTTGAAATCGCCTTGTCATAAAATTGGTACAACATTTCATCTGGCGTGCGAACATCCTGATATAACTCTAAATAGTCTTTTGTTTCAATACTTCTTGAAGCGTTACGTAAAGGTAATTGATATTTGCGAGCAAGTGCCAAAGCCACACCTAATAACTTTTCATTTTTTCCATGAACGTTATGATGAGAATCAATATGATCAGGGCGTCTACCACTTTTCATAAATGAAATAATTTGAGCATCCCATTCGTTATAAACCTCTTCTAAATTGACTTTTTCTTCAAAAATCGATTGATGCCAAAAATAACCAGCTTCATCTACTAAGGAAGGAACCATTTCTCGAGGTAAAATAGGTTTTGCTTGGTTCAATGTCAATGTTAAATGGACACCGATAGCTAAAGTCGGTGCACTGATTCGAGCACTCTCCATGGCCTCTAAAAAATAAGGAGAAGTTGGTAATGCGGTTGTTGAAGTAACCACACCACGTTTGTGTGCTTCAATGATTCCTTGCGTTACCGCTGGCGTGTAACCAAAATCATCAGCGTTGATAATTAATTTTTTATTGCTCATTTTTCCCCACTCTCTCTTCTGTTTCATGAATTTTTAGTTGTTTCTCTATTGATTGTAGCTAAGTGATGCCTTTTTTTATAGCTAGTTTTCTGATTGAGTGCTATAATCTACAAATAAGACCATGTCCCTAAAAAAGGACATTACGTTCACAAACGACAGGAGGGATCAGCATGCTGTTTTTAACCTACGATCCACAATTAAATCCAACAGAATTAGAGATTTACAAGTATATTAGCCACAATATTGAAAAAGTTCCTTATATGACAATTCGAGAATTAGCAGATGAAATTCATTTCAGTAAAACGGCAATCTGGCGTTTTTGTCAAAAATTCGAGTGTGAAGGCTATACAGATTTTAAATTTAAATTGAAGAATTATCTAAGCGAACGAAA
This sequence comes from Enterococcus sp. AZ119, assembly GCF_050546175.1. NCBI lineage: Bacteria > Bacillati > Bacillota > Bacilli > Lactobacillales > Enterococcaceae > Enterococcus > Enterococcus sp. AZ119. The sequence continues at coordinate 2,474,767 of NZ_CP172951.1, forward strand.
AAAAACAGCCCAACCAAAATCTTTAGATGAAACAATGCTGATTCATTTTTTACAACGCTCATCAGAAGAATTATTAGAAGGACGGATTGTTCAAGCTGCGGAATTGCTGGCAAAAAAAGAATTTGTTCTTTTTATTGGCGAAGGAACGTCCAAAGTCCTAGCTGAATTTGGTGAAATTTATTTTTCCAGTATCTATAATTTATCTGCTTCTGTATCCCACCTTTTTTCCCATCCCGTTAGCAAATTATCCGAAGAAACGGCTAAAAAAGTGGGCGTTATCGCCTTATCAGTTTCGGGTGAAACACAAAAAGTTCGGCAAAATATTGATTATTTTATCGAAATGGGGATTGATGTAATTGCCATTACAAATAGTGAAAAAAGCACGATTGCTCAACTTTCAACAGTCACAATCCCCTACTATATAACAACCGAGAAAAGTTCCATTGCAGACGTAACGTCCCAACTACCTGCACTATTCTTAATAGAAAAGTTGGCGAAAACTGTTTCAACGATGTTAAATGAGTGTCCATAATCACTGCAAAAAAAGGAAGGACCTAGCCATTCGTTTTGCTAGTTCCTTCCTTTTTAATTCTTCTATACTTATTTATACTGACACGTTTCTAAATGATCATTCACCAATCCCGCCGCCTGTAAAAAGGAATAGACTGTCGTGGCACCTAAAAATTTAAATCCTCGTTTTTTTAACGCTCGACTAATCTGTTGCGATAATTCCGTGGAGGCTGGAACCTCTTCTGGGTGCTGCCAGTGATTAACGATTGGTTGCTGATCGACAAAGTTCCAGAGGTAGCGATCAAAGGACCCAAATTCTGCCTGAACTTCTTGAAAAACTTGCGCATTCGTAATGGTCGCTTGAATTTTTAAACGATGACGAATCACACCAGGATTTGCTAGTAAAGCTAAAATTTTTTTCTCATCATATCGCGCAATTTTCCGATAATCAAACGCATCATAAGCTGTTCTGAGCGTTTCTCGTTTATTCAAAATAATCGCCCAACTTAAGCCGGCTTGCATACTTTCCAAGGTCAATAACTCAAATAACTGTTGCTCTTCATGAACTGGACGTCCCCATTCATCATCATGATAGGCTTGCATCTCTTCAGTTGTATCCGTTGCCCAAGTACATCGCTCCATTGTCCTGCCTCCTTTTATTTGCTAAAAAAGATGCGAACAAAGGGTACTGCCTGTTGTTCCACACCTTTTCTTATTCCTAATAAAATGCCCAGAAGTTTAACGCTTCATTCATCACTTCTTCGGCTGTAAATGTCCGTTTTGAATGGCCCTTTTCTTCTGAATCGTTTGGATCATTAATCCAGAAATCGCCTTTTTCATCCACACCACTCATCACCATAATGTGACCAGTTGTAGTGAAATAGCCCGGTTTTACAGAAATAATGACTGGATGACCTTCCTTCAAGAAAGCTGCCACTGTTTCAATATCCCCAATTTCTTGACAGTTATAGCCTTTCATTTCAGCATATGCACTAAAAATAGACCACGCCGTTCCTTGCCCTTCCATAAAGAAGTCATTTTTTGCCCAAGCTAACACATCCAGAGGGGTAACTTCTTGGTGATCCATGTATGAACCAACCATTGCAAGCGACACAATCGCACAGCCATTAATTTCGATTGTATTCGGCTTATCTACATTGCCAAATCCGTACGCGGTGTCTTTCCATTTAGCATCTGTCTGCAATTCTAACGGCAAATCCAGATGTCCATCATATTGCTTCTTTTCAATTTCTTGATTGACCTGTTGTCCATAGCTTAAAGGTTTGACTTTTTTCTCAATTTTAACTGGTGCTGGTTCTTTTGTTTTACTTGATTCAGCACTAGCTTTAACATATGAATCATCAAACCAACTTGAAAACCCACCTGATTTCATCGGCGAAAACTGCGCTAACAACCCGCCAAAGCCAAACGATACCAACAACACCGTGAGAACTTTTTTTTGGTAACCTGATGGTTTTTTTGACATACTATTCATCCTTTTCTATCTATTGACTACATCCGATAATCTTATGTATTTCTTATATGCTCACACATTATACTACTTTCTTTTTCGAAAAACAGAAACGTTGGTAAATTCTCATAATTATTGAAGGCGAACATATTTTCTTGAATTTTATCACAAAATTAGGTAAAATACAGGTAATTAGTCATTTGAGTTTTATTCTATTTTATTCGTAAAGGAGGCAGAAGAATGGATCAACATAAAGCTACCATCAAGAGCATTTCTAAACTGATTACGCTCTCTTCCCAACATTTCTTTTCGGCATTTTTAGAAGATTCTCAAGATCAAAAGAATAAAGAAAAGGAACGCAGTGCGCTTTTACAAGAGCTCCAAGTTGCTGCCGCCCAAAAATCCTTAGTGGTCTTACAATTGAAAGAAGTCCCTACAGCGCATAAATTCGAAACGGTGATCGGCTGGATTGTCTCAAAAAATATTTCGGACAATATCGTTGTTCGTTTACAAACGGATGAACAACAGTTGCGCATGATTCCTGTTGCTTCTGTCATGAAAGTCAGCACGTTAGCCAATCGTCACCAACGTCAAATTCACTAGAATATTGAAGTCTTTATAAAATAAATGGAAACCACCAACCCTGGCGATTGCAGGTTGGTGGTTTCTTTTATTTATGACTTTAGTCAAAATCCCATGAAACTTCTGACTTAGGACTCAACTTATTTCTTAGGAACAAATAATTGCGGTGCTACTTTTGCCAATAAGCCTAGAACTAGACTTACATATAAACAATTGACGACGGTACTTGTACCGTTTAGAACAAAGGAATAGAGATATGGGCTCATTCCTTCTGGTGCATACATGCCCCAAACCAATACACCCGCCCAAAAATGCCAAAACCAGCGGGCGAAGACTGCGACAACACTTCCTAAAATAATCGTACGAATGGCTGATTTTAAACGATTCGCTTGAAAATACAGTTGAATTTTTCTAGCGAATACGCCACCCATTCCTCCAAACGCAAAAGCAAAGGGATATTCAAAAATAATCTGCGGAACGGACAAGAAATTTTTCATGGCTGTACCGAGAATAATATTTAACATGCCCCAAACAAAGCCTGCTGCAACTCCAGGAAGCAACCCACGACGAAACGAATAAAGAACTAATGGGACCATTCCCAACGATAGGTCCAAGCCACTATTGGCAAATTCAATCGGTAAAAAAGAGAGGGCCATTGCCATTGCTGCGACGACTGTTCCTTCTACCCAAATACGTAAATCCATTTTTCTAGCCAAACAAATTTCCTCCTATGTTCTGACGCTCTCAACCACTAATACATCGTTATTTTACCATAGGGACTTTAGAAAAACACGTTTGTCGAACAAGCAAAAAAATAGCTGATCAGCATTTAAGGGAATCAACTCCTACTCAAACGCATGCCAGCTACTTTTTATCCATTAATCGTCCCGCTCAGTTGTCAAAATTTTACCAGAATGAGCATCGATTTTTACCTCTATTTTTTGTTGGCCCTCTTTCACTTTCACTTCCCAATAGGTGATTCCTAATTCTTTCTCTAACTTCCAATCTGTTGCCTGGCCGACTTTCGCTTCTTTTTCAGCCAAGGTTGTGGCTTGTTCTCTGGAAATGATATTTGTTAAATCAAGTGCCTCTTCTTGCATTTTAACGCCATTTTGTTCATCGGCATCCAAGGTTTCGACTTTTTCTTTTGTGAATTCGCCTGTTTCTGCGTTCACTTCAACTTGATATTCTTTTTGCTGATCCACGCCTTCTATTTCATAAAAATAACGTCCAAAATCTGTATCTAACTGCAGACTTGTTATTTTAGCTTCTGGATATTTTTTCTCAAATGCTGTCGTTACTTTTTCTAAAGAGACAGCCACCGCACTTGTCTTCTCTGATGTCGTCGTTGCTTCTTGTTGTACGGATGAACTTGTTTCACTAGTTGATATTGCTGTTTCTTTTTGTTCATTTGTTGATGAAACAGCAGTAGGCGTTTTGGGTGTACAGCCAGCTACCAAAAAGAGTGCCAAGCCAGTCATAGAGCCATAGAGTATTTTTTTCATTAAACAACCTTCTTTCCTTTTTATCATTTTATTATACTTGATTTCTCATCCAAATCATAGCTACAAAAAAAAGCCCTACTTTAGTTGATAAAGTTAGAGCTCTCTCAGCCTTCATGGGCCAACATAAAAATTTCACCGAAATCATTCTCTTGTTCAATGTGCCAAATGCGTTTTTCACTATTATAGACAAGCGTTGCCAAAATTTCTTCTTTTTGGTAAGAGGTATTTTTCATCTTGCTAAGTGAATCTTCCACCAAGTAAATAGGAATCCGATATTCTTCTTTATCCACTTCCGTTTGTTGGAAGCAAAAAATAACACCTTCTTGCAAGATACCTTTCATATTTTTAAGTAATTCAGGACTTAATTTTTCGACAGGCGTATTTCGTTTAAAGAAGGCCTTTTTCTGGTTGACTTTCTCTAAAACAACACGTGTAATTTTATCAGCAAAGATTCGATAAAATTCATCAATATAACGATAATAGACACGCGTCATCTGATCTGCAAATTCAAAAAAGACAAAATCATTTTGTAGCTTATAAAAGAAAGGCGAATGCAAACTATTCTTCATGTGTCCAAAATAAAGAAGTTCCGAAATTTCTAATGGCGTTAGCTCTTTTAGCATCGTCACATCGGAAAAGTCAATCCATTTAATCTCTTCAGTCATCCAACGACGTTGTAGCGATTGAAAATAGCGATTGACGCTTTCTTCTCCGCGAATAATTTTCAAGCCTGAATGCATATCGTATTCGCCAGCTTCGGCAGAAGGATCTAATAATAGTAAGTTCTGTGGATGATGCACAATTGAACGAACAAAATCGGAATGGGTAATTCCTTTAGATAAAACCGCGTTGCTGGTTACATCTATATGTACATAAATTAAATCAAGCAAATTCCCATCTCCCCTCTACTAGCCTCCTTACCATTTTACAATATTTTCAAAAGAAAAGCTTGTTTCTTTTACTTTAAAATTCCATTACAAAATGAGGATTTTTTTGAAAAATCAATCGGCTCAGTTGTTTTTTATTAAATTAAGGTCCGGCCAGCTTACCTATTCCCCAAAGAAAATAAATAGGTTTTTCAAATAAATTGTGGTAAACTTGATACATTAAAAGGAGGGAGAATATGCGCCCAAAAGAGAAAAAAAGAGGAAAAAATTGGTTAATCAACAGTTTATTAGTTTTACTATTTATCATTGGCTTGGCCTTAATTTTTAACAATCAGATACGCAGTTGGGTGGTTCAACAAAATAGCCGCTCGTACGCCGTTAGCAAGTTGAAACCAGCCGATGTGAAGAAAAATATGGCTCGTGAAACAACGTTTGACTTTGATTCAGTTGAGTCCTTGAGCACAGAAGCGGTGATGAAAGCCCAATTTGAAAACAAAAACTTACCTGTGATTGGTGCCATTGCGATACCAAGTGTCGAAATTAATTTGCCCATTTTTAAAGGATTGTCAAATGTCGCTTTATTAACTGGTGCCGGGACCATGAAAGAAGATCAAGTCATGGGGAAAAACAATTATGCCTTGGCTAGTCATCGAACGGAAGATGGCGTTTCCTTATTTTCACCTTTAGAAAGAACCAAAAAAGACGAACTCATTTATATCACTGATTTATCTACTGTTTATACATACAAAATAACTTCTGTAGAAAAAATCGAACCAACTCGTGTTGAGTTAATTGATGACGTTCCTGGTCAAAATATGATTACCTTAATTACCTGTGGCGATTTACAAGCAACGACGCGAATTGCTGTTCAAGGAACATTGGCAGCAACGACGCCTATTAAAGACGCCAACGACGATATGTTGAAGGCTTTCCAATTGGAGCAAAAAACCTTAGCCGATTGGGTGGCTTAATAAAAAAATCCTTGAAAAGTTTTGACACTTTTCAAGGGTTTTTTGCTTTATTTCGTCACTTGACGTTCTTGCTGTTTCAAACGAGCAAAACCATAACGAATACCTGCAAATAATAAAACTAACGGAGATAAGAAAACAGAGATCATTAACCATTCACTTGTATACATACTACTAAAAGATAAATGATACGTGACAGCATACACTAGCGGCAGACTCATTATCAACAATAAATAATACAAACTCAATTCAAAAACATAGGATAAATAACTACTGTTCATCTTACTTCCCTCCTGTCTCTTTTTCCCTGAATAATTTGTTAACACTATTGTACCAAGGGGAAACAGAAAGTACTATCGGACTATAGTCCTAATCTTTCAGCTGTGCTTTTATTTTTTTCAACCATTCTGAGGTACCTGCTTCCACTAAGCGGTAAGTTTCCTCAAAATCACCAGTATAATAAGGATCAGGTACGTCCATGGTTTCTTTACCAGCCACAACTTCCATAAATAAATGAATCCGCCGTTGCTCTTCTTGAGGAGCTAATGCTTTTAAATCTGCCACATTATTCGCATCCATCCCAATGATATAATCATATTTTTTAAAATCACTTGGCTGGATTTGTGTCGCCCGCATTCCTTGATAGGAAATTCCTTGTTGCTCCAAAATTTTTCTGGTTCCCTTATGTGGCTGACTGCCAACTTCCCAGTGGCTAGTAGCTGCTGAAAACACTTGAATAGTCGATTCTAAACCGGCTTGTTGGACTTTCTGACGAAAAATCGCTTCTGCCATTGGCGAGCGACAAATATTGCCTAAACAAACAAATAACACAGTTACCACAACGTTTCACTCCTTCATAAGACTTTTTATCCTTCACACATTACTCATTGGCTTCTTGTTCATACAAATGATAAGCCATAAATTCTGTATCTTTCGCTAAACGGAATAATTGCGTCGCCATTTCCAAAGGAGTCTGAGGATATTCCTCAAGAATCCATTTCGTTAAGACGCCGCTACATCCATAGGAAAAGAAATTCGCATAAAATTGTTTGTCTTTATCTGTTAAATGGTTCTCAACATCGACTTGTTCAAATAATGAAATAAATAAGCGATTGGTCGAAGCGGAAAAAACATTAAGAAGAACTTCTGAATCTGAGGTCACCGTTGTATAGTAGAAATGGCTCTTCTCTTTAATCGCTTTTAATAACTTCAGGGCTTGTTCCTCCCAGTTTTCCAAACAAATATCTGTTTCTAAGTAAATCAATGCATCGTGACGATAAATCCAACGTAATAAATCATACTTATCTGTAAAGTGATAATAAAATGTTTGGCGATTCAAGCCCACTTTTTTGGTAATATCTTGGACACTTATTTTACGAAAATCCTTTTGTTCACATAATTCTATTAAAGCTGAAGCGATTGCTTGTTTTGTATCGTGCGTTCCGCTCATGCTGATTCCTCCGCTCCTAATATGTATATACCTCTATAATTGCAAAAAAACGGCCAGATTACAATATTTTCAGATACATTTTATGCATATATTTAAAATTAAATGAATAAAAAAAGCGGCAACTAACGATTTTTGTTAGTTACCACTCCTTGTTATCAATTATTAATAGATGACTATTTAGCCTGGAAAACGCCATACAACAGCGCGGAATCCTGCTGGTGGTGCTGGTGACCAGTTAGAGTTAGAAGAAACATAACCAGAACCTCCTGGGTTGTTTGCTTCAACGATTTGAACACTTCCACCACTTACACCTGTAACTAAGACAGTATGCACGCCACCAATCCAGCTATCTGGACTATAGGCACTTTCATATTGAACAACATCGCCTGGTTGCACGTTACTCCAGCTAACTTGTGTTGCGCCAGAAGCAACATAGCCACTGTTTGGACCACCATAACCGAAGTTAATACCGCCTGCCGCTAGCCAGCGACGAACAGATACTAAACATTCACCTGGTTGATTCCAACCTGTTGCATAAGAATTACCAACATCTGCTAAAGCTGCATTAATTGCGGCTTGTTTTCCTGAAGTCACGCCACCATTCCCTGGTTTTGCTTCATTACCTTTTTCAGGAGTCGTTGGGTTAGTTACAGGAACTTCCTTTTCTTTTTCAGGTGCTGCTGCCACAGGTGTTGTTACAACACTTTCTGTTTCAGTACTTGAAGTTGTTGTTTCTTGCGTTGTGGTACTTTCAGTAGTTGTTGATGATTCTACTACTGGTGTTGCGGCTTTTTCTTCAGCAGCAGATGCTGCTGCCTCATTGGCTGCTTTTGTTGCTTGCGCTTGCTCTGCTGCCGCTTTTTGTGCTGCGGCTTGTGCTTGCGCTGCCGCTTGTTCTTCTGCTTTTTTAGCAGCTGCACGTTGGCGTGCTTGTTCTTCTGCTAAACGTTTTTCCGCTTCTTTTTTCTGTTTAATGAAGCCGTCTTTTTTCCCTTGTTCTTCAGAACGTTGCGCTTCTAAATCATTTTTAGCCACTTCTTGTTGAATCTTCAATGTTTTTAATGATTCTGTTTTGTCATTTAATTCTTTTGTTGCTGCTTCTAATTCAGCAATTTGTTTTTCAACATTCTTTGTTTTCTTTTCAACAGTCGCTTTGTCTTCTTTTTGTTGTTCTAGTAATTCATTGTTGGCGCTCATCATTGTTGAGACCGCTTGAACGCGACCAATTGCATCTGCTACTGAATCTGCATCTAAGACAGCATCAATAATTGAATCACTTTGACCATTCACTTGGACATCGCGTGCTTGTTTTGTCATTTGTACTTCACGTTTTTGAATACGGACATTCAAATCAGAAATTTCACTATATAATTTAGATACTTCTGATGATAGCTTGTTCTTTTTAGCTGTTAATGTATCGATTTGTTTGGCCGTTTCAACCATATCATTTTCAATCGCGGCAACTTTTGCTTCTGCATCTGACATTTGGCTAGTTAACGCATTAATTTTTTGATCTTGTTGTTGAATCTTTGTATCGTATTCATCTGCAAATGCTGCGGATGGCAACGCTACGCTTGTTAATGTAATGGAACATACCATTAGAGCCGATAATACACTTTTCTTCAATCTGTTGTCCTCCGAAAATCCTTTTTTGTTAAGCTTTTTTATTATTTATTAAAATTTGAATAAATTTCTCTTTTTCAACGATAGAGCAATTGTAGCATAGCTGTATGTCACTGAGATAATATGGATGTTACAGTAATATTTCAATTTTCTTCTTGTAAATGACAAAAAAAAGCTTCACTTTTTTCACAACTTTCTTCAAGGATCCAGGGTTAGCTTCTCATTGTTTTGTTATTTAAAGAAAATAAAAAAAGCGAAAAATGCTAACAAATGAGCATTTTTCGCAAACGAACAAAATTTTCAATTTTTATTTTACGGAAAACAGTTTTTTCAGCGGATAAGATAAAATAACATACCACACCATGTTCAATAGCAATGTAGGGCCCAACACACGAGTAATAAATAAAATCGGGCTGACATCCGCTAAATGAAAGGCCACTTGAATCAGTACCGCAATCAGTTCATACAACGTGGTAAAAATAACGATCCCAAAAAAACCAGTTAGTAAATTTGTTTGAATTACTTCTTTAAATGTATACATCAACATAACCGAAAGCGTCAGTGCGACTGTATAAATCCCGATAATGCCAATGTAGTAGCTATCGCAAATGAAGCCTAAAATTAACGAAGTAATTAATAAATAACGTTTAGAAAAATTAGGAACGGCAAACATAAACGCAAGTAATAACAGATGAGAACTGGCAAAGTAAACATTACTTGTCCACGTTTCAAAAGACTTTGTTAAATGAGCATCAATTAACATTAAGAAAAACAAGAGAATAGGTGTGACGTATTTTAAATACTCTTTCCGAATCATTCGCTTTCCCCTGCCGATCTTTTCACGACCGTCACAACAGAGATACCATAGACATCCGCATAAGGTTTCACATACACTTCACGATCTAAACCAAAACTATCTGGTTTCACTTTAATAACTGTCCCTACCGCTAAATCGGCTGGGGAATTACCACCTAAGCCAGAAGTCTGAACGACATCGCCTTCTTTCAGAGTAGCATCGCCAGTTAATTGTGACACAATTAATGCATTTGTCTTATTGTCGTAATTTTTAAGTAAACCAAACGATTCGCCATTTGCGGAAGTTACTCGCACAGGGAAATGGTTCGAGTTAACATTTTTAGACGTTAGTAGTTCCACTTTTGCAGTCGTTGCATTGACTTCAATAACACGCCCCACTAACCCTTTTTGCGCCATGACCGCCATGCCCGCTTCAATGCCGTCATTGGTTCCTTTATCGATAATTAATAAGTCTTGCCAAGTATCAGGCGAACGCGTAATGACATTCGCAGTTACTTTTTCATAGTTGGCCAACGTTTCGTTCAGATTCAATTCTTGTTTTAAACTATCAATTTCGCGTTTATAGTTATTGTTTTGGACAGCTAATTCATTATAGCTATCAATTTTTTCTTTTAGACGTTCGTTTTCTTTAAACGTGTTAATTAAATTGCCCATTGAAGACAAGCCATTTTCCACCACACGAGCTGGAAAAGAAATCACACGGTCCACCATACTAACGCTATTATTGACGCCACCTTGAACGACATTGGTTTTGCCTTTTTCAGAACGTTGCGCAGCAGTTAAACTAATAATGGTTACTAAAATAATGACTAAAATTAAGGTAATGATTATATTTTTATTTGGATTAAATTTTTTCACAAAGACACCCCAGATATTCTTCAGACTGATAGTATTAATTTTACCACTAATTGACTATAAACAAAAGAGTTGGCGATCGTCTTTAGCTTTTTTTATCATTTCTTTTTTAGGGCTTGTTTTCAACGAAAAAACCAACGAAAAGAAAGGAAGCTTCCTTGGTTTTCGTTGGTTTAAAAAGAAATTATTTTTCTTTGTTTTCTTCGTTTAATAATGCTTTTCTTGACACGTTGACACGGCCTTGTTTGTCAATTTCAGTTACTTTGACAAGGACTTCGTCGCCTAATTTCACGACATCTTCAACGTTGTTCACACGTTCGTTTGCTAATTGAGAAATATGGATCAAGCCATCTTTGCCTTTAATTAGGTTAACAAACGCACCAAATTTTTCAATGCGGACAACTTTTGCTAAGTAAACTTGGCCGACTTCGACTTCTTTGGTTAATTCTTCAATAATCTTGATGGCTTTTTTAATCATTTCAGCATCTGATGAAGCAATACTTACGTTACCGTCTTGATCGATATCAATCTTAACGCCGGTTTCATCAATAATGCTGTTGATTGTTTCGCCACCTTTACCAATGACATCTTTAATTTTCGCTGGTTTAATTTGAATCATTTCAATTTTCGGTGCATATTGACTTAATTCTTCACGAGGAGCAGCAATCGTTGTTGTTAATTCTTCTAGAATTTCCATCCGTGCTTTCTTCGCTTGGTCTAATGCTTCCGTTAAAATTTGTTCTGTAATTCCTTGGATTTTGATGTCCATTTGTAAAGCAGTGATTCCGTCTTTCGTTCCCGCTACTTTAAAGTCCATATCGCCAAGGTGGTCTTCTAAACCTTGAATATCTGTTAAGATTGTATAGTTTTCGCCATCACTAACAAGACCCATTGCAATACCTGCAACTGGCGCTTTAATTGGCACACCCGCATCCATTAATGCTAATGTTCCCGCGCAAATACTTGCTTGTGAAGAAGAACCATTTGATTCTAACACTTCTGCTACTAAGCGGATTGTGTAAGGGAAGTCTTCTTCTGATGGAATAATTTGTGCTAAGGCACGTTCACCTAACGCACCGTGACCGATTTCACGACGACCTGGTGAGCCCGCGCGTCCTGTTGAACCAACAGAGAATTGTGGGAAGTTATAATGATGGATGAAACGTTTGCTATCTTGGACACCCAACCCATCGATAATTTGATGTTCCCCTAAAGGCGCTAATGTACAAACGGACAAAGCTTGTGTTTGACCCCGAGTAAATAAGCCAGAACCATGCACACGTGGTAAAATACTTACTTCTGATGATAAATGACGAATTTCGTCTAATTTACGGCCATCCGGGCGAATCTTATCGATCGTGATTAACTCACGTACAACATCTTTTTCAAGATCTTCCGCAATTTGTTTCACTTCTTTTAGTAATTGTGCTTCTTCTTCGTGTTCCGCAAATTTTTCAGCGTAAACTTCTTTGACTGTATCTTTTACTTTGTCAATTTCAACTTCACGTGCTAATTTTTCTTCCGTCATTACGGCTGTTTTCATTGTATTGTAGTACGCATCAAAAATTTCTTTTTTAAGATCAGCGTCCACTTGTAATAAGTCCACGTCCATCTTTGGTTTACCTACAGCGGCAACGATTTCTTCTTGGAACGCCACTAGTTCTTTAATGGCATCAAAACCGAAAAGTAAGGCACCTAACATATCTTCTTCTGATACTTCTTTGGCACCACTTTCAACCATATTGATGGCTTCTTTTGTTCCAGCAACAGTTAATTCAATATCTGTTTGTTCCGCTTGTTCTACCGTTGGATTTAAAACATATTCGCCATTAATACGGCCAACGTCAACACCAGCAATTGGTCCATCAAACGGAATATCTGAAATTGCTAACGCTAAGGAAGACCCAAACATTGCAGCCATTTCTGGTGTACAGTCTTGCTCCACACTCATAACGATGTTCGTAATTTGAACTTCGTTACGGAAGCCTTCTGAGAACATTGGACGAATAGGACGGTCGATTAAACGAGCGGTTAATGTCGCACGTTCACTTGGACGACCTTCACGTTTAATGAAGCCGCCAGGAATTTTTCCTACCGCATACATTTTTTCTTCATAGTTTACAGTTAATGGGAAAAAGTCTACATCTTTTGCTTCTTTAGAGGCAACAGCAGCACTTAAAACGACCGTATCGCCGTAACGTACTAAGACAGCTCCATTGGCTTGTTTGGCTAATTGGCCGATTTCTACTTCTAGTGGGCGGCCGCCCCAAGTTGTTTTAAAGACTTGTTTTTCTGTCATAATTCTTCTCCTTTACTCTTGCTCTTTGGAAAAGTCAGACGGCTACTAAACAAATGAAAAAGTAACAAGTCGTTGCTGCTCTTTCATTTGGTTAGTAGTTCCTAAAAACTTTCCAAAGAGGACCTTCAATAGTGACAATAAGATAAAAAGCGAGATTCTGATTGAACCTCGCTTTATACGTAATGATTAACGACGTAATCCTAAACGTTGGATCAATTCGCGGTAACGTTGGATGTCAGTTTTACGTAAGTAAGCTAACAAGTTACGACGGTGACCGATTTTTTTCATTAAACCACGGTAAGAATGGTGATCTTTTTTGTGTGTACGCGCATGTTCGTTCAATTGGTTAATGTCTTCAGTTAAGACAGCAATTTGTACTTCTGGAGAACCAGTATCTCCTTCATGACGTGCGTATTCTTTAATGATTTCGTTTTTTCTTTCTTGTGAAATTGCCATTTGTTCCACCTCTTTCTCTATTATTCGTCTGATCACTGAGTGAAGCGTTGGTGATTCGCTAAACCAAGTGATAGATGGTGTGTTTCCACACAAGCTTACTTTACAGGAAACACCGCTAAAATGCAAGCTTAATCTCTATTATTCGATAGTTTTTTTAAACAATCTAGCCCCTTTTTTGGTGATTTTGTGATACACTAAATGGTGGTAAACAACTGATTATTTCAGCGCATGAATAAATAAAAGAAGAATTTTTTTATGTTTCAAAGGAGGAACCATTGAATGATTACAATGAAAGATATTATTCGTGAAGGGAATCCCACACTTCGTGCTGTGGCAGAAGAAGTGCCTGTCCCTATCACTGAGGAAGACCGACAATTAGGCGAAGACATGTTGACTTTCTTAAAAAATAGTCAAGATCCAGTCAAAGCCGAAGAATTACAATTACGTGGTGGCGTTGGTTTAGCTGCACCACAATTAGATATTTCTAAACGAATTATTGCTGTCCATGTTCCTAGTAACGACCCAGAAAACGAAACGCCTTCATTAAGTACGGTGATGTACAACCCTAAAATTTTGAGCCATTCTGTGCAAGATGTATGTTTAGGTGAAGGGGAAGGCTGTTTATCTGTCGATCGGGATGTGCCTGGGTATGTCGTTCGCCATAACAAAATTACCGTCAGTTATTTTGACATGGCTGGCGAAAAACACAAAGTTCGTTTAAAAAACTACGAAGCGATTGTGGTTCAACATGAAATTGATCATATTAATGGCATCATGTTCTACGATCATATTAACAAAGAAAATCCATTTGCTTTAAAAGAGGGCGTTTTAGTCATCGAATAAAGAAAAAAACTGGGCCGTTTGTTTTCAGACAAACGGCCCAGTTTTTTTAAATGGCCTTCATTTCTTTTAAGGCTTTCCAAATCCCATCATTATCATTTGTATCTGTGACCATCGTGGCCACTTTTTGAATGGAAGGACTCGCGTTGCCCATTGCGACGCCAATCCCTGCATGGCTTAACATTTCTCGGTCATTTTCGCCGTCCCCAAAGGCAATGATATTTTTTGCATCAATGCCCACACGTTTAGCTAAATACGTTAACGTAGCTGATTTTGAGCCATCTTTAGGCACAACATCTACGCTATGTTGATGCCAGCGAATAAAGCGAAATTCTGGGTATTCTTCTTCAAACGTACACTGATCTTCTGCGTCATAAAAAGCTAGCGCTTGGTAAATATCATTTTGACGATAAAAGTGTTCATCATAAGCAGGTGAATGAAAATGAAAAGAGTTCATCGCAATTTCCATTTTTTCAGCACGGTGCTGGTTGCTCTTCTTAATATCATCTAAGCCCACACAAGCAAATCCTAAGCCGCGTTGATCACTGTCTTGTGCCAAACGTTCCAACGCTTCAGCGTGCAATAAATTTTGATAATATTGCTCATGATCCACAAAAGCCGCGGCGCCATTACATAATACGTAATTGGTAAAATCTAAATCCCAAATCACCTCTTGCGCCATATAACGACTTCTGCCAGTTGCCAGCGTAACTAAGTGTCCTTGCTCCCGCAATTGTGCTAGCGCTTCTCTCGTGCTATCCAATGCTTTCTTCTCCGAATTTAACAACGTCCCATCAATATCAAATGCAAAAAGTTTTCTTTCCATCATTTCTCCTTATTCGCTCGCTTTCGCTAAATATTTACTGCCTTCTCGTTGTGCTAAAGGACTCAACACTAATTCTTTCATCAATTCCTCGACCCATTGCGGATTCGTTTTACTATATTGGCGTAATGACCAGCCAATCGCTTTTTGAATGAAGAACTCCTCTGTAGTTCTATCATAAATAATCGCCTTTTTCAACAGGTCCTGATTGGTCTTTTCTTTCAACATCAACTGTAAATTCAGCGCAACACGCCGATTCCAGAAATTTTCAGCGCCATAAAAAAGGGCAAAAATCGTTGGCAATTCAGTCAGATGCAACGCCACCCACGACCCAAAAAATTTTCGCCAAGCATCCACACTATCCCACCACGCTTTTTGTGGAACATAGGCTTTAAACGCTACGACCTCTTCTAATGAAAATCTCCGAACATTTTGAAGGGCTAAATCAATAGCGACATACTGATATTCTCGTTCTGTTTTTTGATAGTAAGCCTCAATCTCTTGGCATAATTTTTCCTTTGGCCACGTATGACTTTCTTTTAAAAGTTGTTTACTTAACGCTTGACGTTCTGGGGCGGGGATGCCTGCAAAAACAAACTGGTGTTTCATATAAGCAGACATTTTTGCTGCTGTTTCTGGGTTCTTCTGAAATTGAAGTGTGTCCATTCCTTCGCTCCTTATAATAAAAAAACTATACTAAAACAGTGTACCATGTTTTAGTATAGTTGGTTGGTCAATTAATCAAAATACGTTAAGTTTTTGTTGTCTTTATCTAACCAGGCATAGCCGAGACCCATAATTAAGCCACCACCGATAAAGTTACCGATAAAGGCCCAGAACAGATTATGAACAACATTACCAGCTGTGAAAGCTTCAATTGCGCCGTTCGAAGCAAAGTAAGCTAAACTGAAGGCTGGGAAGTTGGCAATCACGTGTTCAAAACCAAGGAACGCAAAGATAAAGATAATGAAAATAATGGCCGCGACTTTGCCGGCGTCATCTTTCATTCGCATACTCACTAATACGGCTGTATTAACTACAATATTGGCGAACATAGCTTCAACTAAAATCTGTAGGGTGGTTTTTTCTAATTTTCCAGCAATCGATGTAAAGAAGAAACTATCTTTTGGCAAACCTTGGAACGGCACCGTAAGTGATACCAAGAAACCAAACAAGACGCCACCAATTAAATTGAATAAGATACAGGTAAATAAAATTTTTGCTGCTAAGGAAAAGTTGACTTTTTTACGATAGACCCCAACAGTCATGTACAACATATTCGAGGTACCAAGTTCGGCATTCATATATAAAATCATCACAAGTGACCAACTGAACATGAAGGCGTAAAGCATTTTCCCTAAACCATGAGAAATTCCTTCTCCTTTAATTGCGATTGCAAAAGCAACGGCTGTTCCCAACGTTAAAAATAGACAAGCAAGCATTGCACGAACAGCGTAGCGGGAAAAGCTGTTTGAGAATAAATTCACTTTCTTGTCGATGGATTTATCAATTTGTTCAAACAATGGTGAACCAGACTTCATTGTAAACTCCCTTTCATTCCGTTTTCAACTTATATTTTCAAAACATCTCCCCTTATTCTAATGAGGAAAAGTGTTTTTGTCTACCTTTTTTTCATATTTCACTTTAAAACCTTGACGTTTCCTATCCTATTAAGTATACTAGATTTTGTGTAAAATAATTGCAGCAGAAGAATAATAACTCGTCAACAGTTCATTGCCAAACTTGGTTCAACTGCGTAACCGCGGCTGCAAAGGCGAAGGTTGAAGAATGAACTGAACGAATATGAATTTTTCATCTAATTATTTTACTCCAAAAAAACATTTATTTATTGGAGGAATTTTTAATGTCTCGTTATACTGGACCATCATGGAAAGTATCTCGTCGTCTAGGTATCTCTTTATCAGGTACTGGTAAAGAACTAGCTCGTCGCCCTTACAAACCAGGACAACACGGACCTAACAGCCGTGGTAAAGTTTCTGAATACGGAATGCAATTAACTGAAAAACAAAAATTACGTCATATGTATGGCATGAACGAACGTCAATTCCGTACGTTGTTCATTAAAGCAAGCAAAATCAAAGAAGGTAAACACGGTGTTAACTTCATGGTTTTACTAGAACAACGCTTAGATAACGTTGTTTACCGTTTAGGTCTTGCAACTACTCGTCGTCAAGCACGTCAATTAGTTAACCATGGCCACATCACTGTAGACGGCAAACGTGTTGATATTCCATCATACCACGTTGAAGTTGGTCAAGTGATCGGTGTTCGTGAAAAATCTCAAAACATCTCAACAATTAAAGAAGCGGTTGAAGCAACTGTTGGACGTCCAGCATTCGTAAGCTTTGACACTGAAAAATTAGAAGGTAGCTTCACTCGTTTACCAGAACGTGATGAACTTTACCCAGAAATCGACGAAGCACTTGTCGTTGAATACTACAACCAAAAACTTTAAGATTTCAAAAGGTCGAACTACGGTTCTTACCTTCTTTCAAAACCTTGCCTTTCTTGGGCAAGGTTTTTTTCTTTGCCCTCTTTACAAAATTGTTTACTTCCGCTAAACTATTGTTAACCAAATAAAAATAATTGGTTAACAATAGAAAGTGAGGCTTCTTATGAATAAAGCATCGTTACGCTCTTTAATTTTAGCAGCAGAATTCGCTGTGATTATTGCTGTACTTTCACAATTTACAATTCCATTGGGGATTGTCCCCTTAACTGGACAAACATTTGCCATCGGCTTAACCGCTACCGTTTTGGGCAAGCGAACGGGGACCTACGCTATTTTAATTTACTTCTTATTAGGATTAATTGGTTTACCCGTTTACGCTGGGATGTCTAGCGGGTTCGGTGTACTCTTTGGACCAACTGGCGGCTATTTAATCGGCTTTATCTTTAACGGCTTATTAACTGGTTATATTTTAGAAAAAACAACCTTTAACTATACTTGGGCCATTATCGCAAATATTGCTGGCGCCTTAGTTACCTTAGTTTTCGGTATGATTTGGTTGAAATATTCCGCAAATCTGCCGTGGCCAAACGCTTTCGCTGGCGGGTTTGCTCCGTTTATTATTCCTGGTATCATCAAGGCTGTCGCAGCTGCTTATGTTGGTATTTTAATTCGCCAACGCTTTATGAAACGTTTTTTAGCACACCTTTCTTAAGGGGAAAACTTTTTTCTTTTCCTTGTCTGTAGTACACTAAAAGGACAAAGGAGTGAAGTCCATGTCCTCATTATTAAAACGATTGGTTCAGTTGGTTTTGTTAGTCGTCGCTGTCTTGCTGATTCGACACTATGTGTTCTCCCCTGCTGCGGTGAACGGCTCTTCAATGGAACCAACACTTCATAACAACGACCGTTTATGGGTGACCTCGATTAAAAAGCCACAGCGCTTTGATATTATCGCTTTTCCCAGTCCTCGCAACGGCCAACGAGTAGCCAAACGTTTAATTGGTTTACCTGGCGAAACAGTCGAGTATCGCGATGATACCCTTTATATTAATGGTGTATCACTCAGTGAAGATTACTTAGCAAGTGCTAAACGAAATGTCTCTAAAAATGAAAATTATACCCAAGATTTTACGCTAGAGACCTTAGAAGCCACCCAATCCCTGACCGTTCCAGAAGGCATGTATTTTGTCTTGGGGGATAATCGCCCGCGCTCAGATGACAGTCGTTACTTTGGCTTTGTTAAACAAGCGAGCGTGGAAGGTGTTTTGACTTTTCGTTATTATCCATTAGATAAAATTGGCTTTCCATAAAATAGTAAACCGCCCTCAAAAAGTCTAACTTTTTGGGGGCGGTTTACTATTTTTTTAAGGTCCAGTGACTAAGTTCCACGTCACCGTTCCTTGATATTTCTCATTTATTTTCCCTTGATTGGCAGGGACTTCTAATTTCACATTGGCAAAATCAAAATCTAATTGATAGACATCATTACCTGTAAATTGGTTATTAAGAATTACTGGTGTAGATGTACCGTCACTCGTCAAAGCTAAGGTTTTCGTAACCCCAACTTTATTTGTTAACTCTGTGACTTGATTATAGTTTTCGATTGCTATAACATCCGCACTTCCTAATAATAAACGCGTACTAGTTGGCAAACTATCAGCTGATGCTGTTAACTGTGACAATTGTGCTGTTAACTGCCAATTAGGTTGGCTTGTCTTTATTCGTAGATATGGATTACGTGTGCCGTTGCCATAGTAATCAGCTGCTTTTTTCAGTCCGTAATGCTTAGTGCTACTGTTAATCGTAATTTTCCCAAAATCAAACGTTGGTGTACTAATGAAACCTTCTTCTACTGGTGTTGGCGTAATCGTTTGATCTTCTCCTTGAATACGTACAAAGTTACTAGCTGTCACTGCAGAAAAGTTTCCACTAGCTGTCATTTCTGCGGTTAAAAGTTGTCTTGGTTCTCCCGTGATTTTCGCTGTACCCACTGTCACTAAGGCTTCACCGTTCACAGGAATCTCTATATCCAAATTAACCCCTGCTTGCCATTGTTCTGCCGTCACTGGAATAATTTTATTTGGTGTATTACCAATGCGAACAGCTAATTGTGTCGGTACCGAAATACCTGCCGCCCATTTGGCAGTTGGGGCTAGTTTAACGTTGGTCAATGGAACTTCACTGGTGTTTTTTAGTCTAACTGTCCAAACCATAGAAGCTTCATTTGGGATCACTTCTAGTAACCGACTAACCGTCATTTCTGCTGTTGGTTGGACTTCCTCATAGACCGCTGTCATGTCATCTTTATCGTCGTAAGTCACGGCGTAACTTGGTGTTTTAGTCGTTGTCAAGGTGCCTGGTTTGGTTTTACCTTTGTACCAGCCTCTGAACTTATAGAATTTGTCTCCTGTTGTATAAGTGTCTGGTAAGGCTTTCGTACTAGCGTAAGTGAAATTATCACTATCAATCACTGTTTGTTTTCCTTGCGTGAAGCCTGTTGGCGGTGTAATTTTAGCGCCGCTTGGATCCACAAAGTTTTCAGTGACTCGGCGATTTTCTAAATAATAGTAGATTGTTCCCTCTGGAGAAGCTAGGTTATAGTTTTTTCCGACTGTCCCTGAATAAATTCCCATAGCATACAACGTGTTATTCGGGTCCCATGTCCAAAAAGCTCGTCTGGTTCTAAAAAAAGTTCCAGCGTCAGTTAATTTGAAGGCTTCTGCTCCGTCAGCTTGAGAAACAACCGTATATGGCGCTTCTATATTTTTCCGGACCTCTTTGCTCATAGGATACTTTGTTTTGTCTCCCGTATAAGTAGCTAGCGGTGTAATCGACATTGTCTTATATTGTTTAGGAATCGTATGATTAACAGACCTTGCACCGTATGTCTTAAGCTTCTCTATCGGGAAATCATATGACTTGCCAGGAATCGATAATTTTTTTAATTTACTCATCACTTCATCAGTTCCTTGGATTTTCCCTAATACTGTTGATTCAGTTTCGTCACTTTCACCTAATTCGGCTTCTACAGAAAAGCCTGCTGTATTCAATAGGTTACCTGCCTCATCAACATAACCAAAGTACACATCTTTGGCTGGTAAATTATACGTTTTCATCACGACTTCTTCATAGACTACCGTCAAATCATCATCATCATTATAAGTGACTGGATAACTGGGAGCTTTGGTCGTCGTCAAGGTGTCTGGTTTGTTTTTACCTTTGTACCAGCCTTTGAACTGATAGGTTTTCGTGCCGACTTTATAGGTATCTGGCAAATCTCCGCTTTGCTTAAAGGTGTACGAATCACTAGTAATTACTGTTTTTTTCCCTTGAGTGAAACCCGACGGTGCGGTGATTTTAGTACCATTGGTATCTACGAAGTTTTCCGTAACACGACGATTTTCTAGGTAAAGATACATCCGTGCATTTTCATCTAGCGTATAGATAATCGGTTCTACTCCTTTACCAGTGCTAGTAGCACTTAGTAGTGTCGCAAGCCTAACATTTGCAGGCATTGATGACCAGTATATACCGCTCATCGTAAACTTTTGTGGATCTGTTGTCGGGTCAAGACCAATTCGCCATCCAGTTGTATCGATGTCACTTTTGACGCCACTTCTTAAACTAAGACGATACGTTTCTGGAATAGGATAGGCTGTACCTGTATAATTAGGGCCAGGTTGATACGTTACGGTTTTATACATTTTGGGCAACGTAAAGGTTGCATTGCGAACTCCATATTGCAACTGTGTAGGTCTTTCTGTATCGAAAACCCGACCTGGTATAGTGATTTCTTTTACTGCGCTATTATCGTTAGTCGGAACTGGGCCAATTGGCGTTACTTTGCCATCCGCAACCTCAACTAATTCTCCAGTAAAGCCATAACGATCAGCAAATGTCAGACCTCCTGTTTCATTGATAAATAGGACACGATACATGCGATCAGGCAAAGTCACTGGATTCTGAATCGCCTCATACATCACTGTCAAATCGTCATTCCCATCATAGGTCACCGCATAGCTTGGCGCTTTAGTCGTGGTCAAGGTACTTGGCTTGGTTTTGCCTTTGTACCAGCCTTTGAACTGATAGGTTTTGCCGTCTGCTTGATACGTGTTTGGCAAAGTACCGCTTTGTTTGAAGGTGAAGTCATTGCTGGTCATTGGTGTTTTCTTGTTTTGGGTAAAACCTGTTGGCGGTGTAATGGCTACGCCGTTAGCATCTACGAACTTTTCGGTGACTTGTTTACGGGTGACTTTGTAAACCATTTTTGATTTGATTGTATTTGTCCCATCAAATCCACGTAACGCAATAGAGTTATATCCGGTAGCTACCCAATCCGGATAGCCACCACTGTTTATCGACAAGGTAGTTGGTCGCGTGATTCCAAAAGAACCCAACGTATTTTTTTGGAATGTCCTATCCTTATTTGTTTCACTTATTGGCGTTACTCTTCCTTCCTCAATACTATCGTCAAAAATACCTGTCGTTGTATTAAATCCTTTGTACATATACACATACCAGTAACTGCCTGCTGTAGCATCATATTCAATGCTCTCCACAAATTTCAATGACGTCGTAATAGTTAACCTGTCTAAAATAAACGATACGCGATACTTGGTACCAGGAGTTGTTCCACCAGCACCATATTTTTCTATGAATTGCGGAGTCAAGGGAAGCCCTGCATTATTATTGATACTTAAAATATAGGAACCCACACCATTTGCCTGACCATACAGTTTATCATAAGGTGCAGGTAAAGGTCCATCTGAGCCCCCACTTTGTGCTAGATAATTTCCCGAAAAACCTAAGGGTGTTGTAAACGGCGCACCAGTTTCATCTACAAAATCATACTGAACTTTCGGATAAACAACTGTTTTTAAGGGGATTCCTCTCGACTCAATTTTGGGTGAATTTGCCTCTGAGGAGGATGTCGGAGCCTCGGTTGATTGCACAGTTGCTCCTTGATTGTCCTCTTCTGAAGTATCCTGTAATGTAGTATCCATTTCGTTATGTACTTGTTGATTCTTGGTCTCTATTGCCTGTTCGGTTTGTTCTGTTGCTACTTTTTTCTCTGTTTCTGTTGTTTCTGTACTTGTTACTGGTTCAGCTGTTTCTTCTGTCTGGTTACTTTCTTTCGTCACAGTTTCTGCAACAGCTGTGACTCCCGTGAATGAATTCACTAATAACGAGCAACATAATCCAAATGTTGCTAAGTGTTTAAATTTGATCTGTTTCATGTTGCTCCTTCTTTCTATGTACCATTCCCGCCAAGCCCAATTAAGGCTCTTCTCCTTTTTATGTATTGGTTTATTGTTCATTGGTATATGTACATCTTTTAATTTTCTCCATTATTCTATCAAAAAAAGGCGGACTTGAAATTTCAAATTTTGCTACAGACAAGTGACTTTTCCGACGATTCCTATTATACCAAGGCGGAAGAGCACTTTTTCACTAGAAAAATGCGCGAAAATCAAGAAAATCTGCCATTTCGCTACTGATTCTCAACTAAATTCCTTAATCTTCATAAATAAAAGCTCAAAATGTTAGTATTCGATACTAACATTTTGAGCTTTCCTCATGATAACTTAACTATTTTAAGGACCTATAACTAAGTTCCACGTAACTGCGGCTTGGTATTGTTGCCCTTTGACCCCTTGGTTGGCTGGCACTTCAAGTTTGACATTGTTGAAGGTGAAGTCCAACTGATAAATATTACTCCCAGTTAATTGCTGGTTGGCAATAATCCTAGTGGCCGTGTTGTTGGCATTCAAGCTAATGGCACTCGTAGTACCGACCGCATTTTTCAACTCGGTAGGTTGGTTGTAATTTGAGAAACTCGAAACAGGCGCCGTCCCTAATAATAAGCGGGTTGCTGTAGGCAAGCTGTCTGTCGCTGATTTCGGTTGCGACAGTTGCGCCGTTAAGCTCCAATTCGCTTGGGTTTTCTTGATCCGCAGATAGGGATTGCGTGTGCCGTTGCCATAATAATCAGCGGCTTTTTTCAAGCTGTGCTGTTGCGTGCTTCCCGCTACCCCAACTTGACCAAAATTGAACGTTGGAACACTGATGAAGCCTTCAGCCGTTGGTGTTACAATTGCTTGATCATTGTCTTTCACACGCACGATGGCCGAAGCAGAGACACCACTGTAATTCCCACTGGTGGTAATCCCAGCGCGCAAGACTTGCCCCGCTGTCCCCGTCGCTTTCGTAGTGAACTGAACCGTGGCAGATTTTCCTACGGGAATGTCAGTGCCTAAGCTAACACCATTGGTCCACGTAGTCGCTGTGACGGGAACTGTTTTCGCGGTTCCGCCAGCTGGCGTGACAATCATGGCGGTTGGTGCTGCTAAGCCGGTTGTCCAAGCGGTTGATTTCTTGATGGTCGCCGTGGTTAGTGGTGCTTGGCTTGTATTGGTAATTGTGGCACGCCAGGTGACATTGCCGCCGCTAGTCACGGTTTCAGCGGTAGTGCGAGTTAAAGCGACACTTGCTTTCGGCACTTCTTCCTTATACATCGCCGTCATGTCGTCATTGCCATCAAAGGTTGTATTGTATGTTGGCGTAGTGCTTGTTGTTAAAGTATTAGGCTTCGTTTTACCTTTGTACCAACCTTGGAAAGTATAGGTCTTGCCACCTGCGGTATAAGTTGCTGGCAAGGCTTTTGCGGCTGTGTACTTGAAGGTGTTGCTAGTCATGGGAATCTGGTTCCCCTGCGTGAATCCTGTTGGTGGCGTGATTTTAGTGCCGTTGGTGTCCACGAAGTTTTCGGTGACTTTGCGGTTGGTTAGATAGTAGTAAATTGGTTTATCTAACATATGATATAATCCTTTGTCAACTGAGTCAGCAGGATCATAAACGATTTCTCGTAAATTATAAGGCACCTGGACGTCTGCTGGTGCAGCTGCTGTTGTTTGATTAAAGATAAAAGATTGATTATTACTTTTCTTTAATTGAAACAATTGAGGTCTGTTACTTAACGGAGTTGTAGAAGTATTAACTTTTATAGTCGGAAATGGATACGCTGTATCAAAGGTACCATTCTTATTATAAACACTTATATTTTCATAATACTTGGGTATTTTAAATGTTAAGTTAGCGGCACTATATTGTGAATGTCGCCCATTCATTATTTCTAAAGAATGGCTAGGATAAACAATCTCTTTCAAATTATTTTTTGTTAGTGCGACTTGCCCTTTTTCAATATTAGTTGTTTTCCAACCATCGACAGATGCTAACAGTTCTCCATGCCAATTGTCATACGTCAAATCAATCGTTGAAGCATCTACTCGTTTGCCAGACTCGTCTACGAACCCGAATTGATAGGTCAGCGCTGGGAAGTCAAAAAACTCAATCTCCTCATACACCACCGTCAAATCATCATCATTGTTATAAGTCACCGCATAGCTTGGTGCTTTAGTCGCGGTCAAGGTGTTTGGCTTGGTTTTGCCTTTGTACCAACCTTTGAATTTGTAGGTTTTGCCACCTGTTGTGTAGGTGTCAGGTAAGGTACCAGCTTGTTTGAACGTGAAAGCATTGCTGGTCATTGGTATTTTTTTATTTTGCGTGAAACCTGTTGGCGGCGTGATTTTAGTGCCGTTGGTGTCCACGAAGTTTTCGGTGACTTGTTTACGGGTGACTTTGTAGTTCATCGTATGTTTGTAATTAGTAGTCCCATCAAAGCCCATCAAAGTTACATTTCTTTGATTAGGCTGATCTTTCCCACCTATTCTTAACAAACGCGGTATTGTGGAAGCAGATCCATTAGCTCCAAAAATAGCATTAATAGAAAATCTCTGATTAGTATTTTTGATAAAAGCTCTTTCTAAAGGATGTAAAATATTAGGGAAATCAATCAAGATTGGGTCTATACCAACATATCCGACTAGATAATCAGCAGCTTGCAATGACGTATTCATCACTTCAATCTTATCTACATATTTCAACTCATTGGTGATTGTTAAATCGTGTAACCCGTATTCACGCTTATCGTAGACATCCCCTGTTACATTTCCGTCATAAGTAGCCGAAATTGGAATACGTGACTGTGTTTCAATCTTATATTTATTGGATTGACTAGGATCTTTTGAACCAATCATCGGATACAGATTTCCTGTTGTTTCAAATATATTGACAATTTTTTTTCTTAAAAACTGTGTATAATTTCCTGAAAATGTCAAAGGATTAGTAAAAGCTTCCCCTTGTTCATCGACAAATTCAGCATAGAAACCTGGATAAACCCATGTATCTCGTGGAACGACTTCCTCATACACCACGTTCAAATCATCATTATCGTTATAAGTCACCGCATAGCTTGGTGCTTTGGTGGTGGTCAAGGTGTTTGGCTTGGTTTTGCCTTTGTACCAACCTTTGAACTGATAGGTTTTGCCGTTGCTTGCTTTGTAAATCTCTGGCAAGGTGCCAGCTTGTTTGAAGGTGAAAGCATTGCTGGTCATTGGTGTTTTCTTATTTTGGGTAAAACCTGTTGGCGGTGTAATGGCTACGCCGTTAGTATCTACGAACTTTTCGGTGACTTGTTTACGTGTGACTTTGTAATTCATTGTTTGGTGATACGTCAATGTGCCGTCAAAGCCCACTAATATTATGTCCCTCCCTAGTGCCGACACTGTACCATCTGTACTCATCATCGTTAATACGTCATTAATTGATGGAGCCAAAGCTACTGAATTTAGAGAAAAGATATTTGCACTATTTTTAGAAAATGTTCTATCCCTCTGAGTCAAATTGGCACTACCGTAATTACCAAATTGAGGTATTTCAGATACTTGTTGATCACTGTAATAAGTCCTTCTTATAGTACCGACCGGAGCAACAATACTGTCGACATATTTTAGTGTGTTATCAATCTTTAATTGTTCAATCGCGTACATATTCACAGCGTAACCTGCTGGTAAATTTGTGAGAAAATCGTACGGCATAGGAACCGCTGCATTGACAGCTACTCGATATTGTCCACCACCTGCATTAGAAGAAACAATTGGATATCTAGTAGCGTATGGTCGCCACTGACTAGTTGCCGCGTGACGTGCTAATTTATAATACGTCCCTGATAACGTTAAGTTTTCATCAGCGAAAGCTTTTCCTGTTTCATCCGTAAAAGCAAAGGTCATTCTCGGATAAATTACTTGATTATTCGGCACCCAACGTGGAGAAATATTCTTTTGTCGGTCACTCTCACTACTCTTTTCTGCAGGTTGTTCTGTGGTATCTGTTCTCACCTCTGGCGTTTCCGTTTGTACTTCTGCTTCGGCTTGTTCCTCCGCTCCCTTCGTTTCTGCTTCCCGACTCGTTTCAGTCGTTTCTTGACTGCTTTCCGTACTTGCTTGCGTTGCGCTACTTGCTGATGTTGCTTCCTTAGCGCTACTTGCTACTGTCGGACTACTTTCAATCGTGATTGTTTCCGCAACTGCGGTCACGCCAGAAAAAGCGTTAATCACTAAAGAACTACACAAGCCAATGGTTGCTAATCGTTGCCACTTAGTTTGCTTCATGTCGTCCCTTCTTTCTCTGGACCATTCCTGCCAAGCCGATTAAGGCTAAGCCGAGAATGCTAAGATTTGCCTGACTCTTGCTCCCTGTACGAGGGAGCTGCGAGCCAGTTGTGGTGGTCTGTGTCGAACCACCACTTCGTTGATCTCCTTGCGGAGGACCAGCTGGTTCCTTGGAATCAGCAGCTGGCTCATCTGTTTTCGGTGGGGCATCTTTAGGAGCGGGTGTTGCCGGATTTTGGTAAAATTCAATTCCCACCGAACTAGAACCACCCTCAGATGCTTCAACATTTATAAAAAAACTAGGGGAAAATAGCAAACACGCAATTATTAAATAACGCTTTTTTTCATTTAAAAACCTCCTTTTAACTCATTCACATTCTTCTATATAAAGAATGCGTAAACAACCTTTTTCATACCTTTATAATAGCAAAGAACTCTTTGTTCAAAACATCATTTTTTTTCATTTGACAACATCTATTCGCGAAAATCCCTTATTAAGCAAGGGTTGCTACTCTTGTTATTTAAACAAAAAAGGCTATCAAAACGTACTTTTCCATAGAAATCAGCCAGTCATCCCTTAATTTTTTTCAAAAAAACCACAGAAAAGCTCACAATGTTAGTAATTAAAACTAACATTGTGAGCTTTTCTCATTTTTGACGATTGGATAATTCGATAAAATAACACTAAAACACAAAATAACTGTCTGTTTCTCTTATTGGGCAACAGCTAATTGATACAATGGCAGGAGTTGTTGATAGGTTGCCAACATATAAGCGCGTGCTTTTTCAGGGGTTTGCCACAAGGCACTATCTTTGGGAATGATGCGCCCAATTTCAAACTCACCTTTTTTTACATCTCTAAAACGAGTTAAGGCTTTTTCTAAATCCGTTTCTGGCAGCGGAGTAATTTGAGGAACCGTATGATCCAAGGAAACATACGTATCTTCTGGTAATGCTTGGAATAATTGCTGATTCTCTAAAAAGGCTTGCGCAATCTGCTTTTCATTTTTAGGATTATCAATGAATGACAACCACATAAACACATAGTCGCCCCAAATGCCTAATTGAAAATGCGGCTGCATTTTATACCCGCGCTTATTCGGACTAAGTGCTGACCAAGTATTTTCTGGTGGATACACGGTGCGACGGCGATGTTGCGCAATATGGACAAACAACGCCGTTCCTAGTTCAGGCGCTAGTTGTTCGGCAAAATACGTGTCTAATTCTTGAAAAATAGGTTGAATTTGCGCACGGATAACCGCCATTCGTTCATCTAATCCAGCAACTTCAAAGGCTGCGAATTCTTTTTCTGTAAACATCAACATTTCTCTAATTCCTCTCTTAACTTGTCTTCCGCTTCTATTTTTGTCGATTTTGCCATGTTTCCAGTGTCATCCCACGATAAACATCTGTGACAATTTTCCCTTTACTAATTCGAGCATTGGGTAGTGTTCCTTCGTAGGTAAAACCAATTTTCTCCATGACACGACCAGAAGCTGGATTGTCTTGATCATGTAAAGCAAAGATTCTCATGAGTTTCATTTTTGCAAAACCCAGTTCAACTAACGCCGTCGCGGCTTCAGGCATGTAGCCATTGCCCCAAAAGGCACGGTTCAAGACATAGCCTAATTCTCCAATATTATTGGTTTCATTGACCCGCAAATCAATCGTGCCAATCATTTTGCCCGTTTCTTTCACTTCAATCCCATATTTTCCTAAAGGTTCCCCCATAAAAAATTTAGCAATGTTTTGTCTTGTTTCAGCGATTGTTTGGTTTTTCAAAAACACATAGCGGACCGTTTCCTCATCTGAAGCATATTCGTACATATCCTCTGCATCGGCTAATGTGACGGGCCTTAAAATCAAGCGTTCGGTTTCGATTCGTTGGTTTTCTGCAAAAATCAATGGATAATTCATGAGCAAAACTCCCTACTTTTCTACATACTTTACCGAAAAACAGCGAAACACGCAAGGAAAATCGGCATTTCCCTTGCGTGTTTCTTTAATTAGCGTTTAAGCGAATGATGGCAATGATCGTCTGAACAGCTTTGGCCATTGATTCAACGGTAATGAATTCATATTGCCCATGAAAATTCTCGCCACCTGTAAATAGATTAGGCGTGGGAATGCCCATGAAAGAAATCTTAGAACCATCTGTCCCGCCACGAAATGGTGTGATGATTGGTTCAATGTCACAACTTTCCATTGCTTGGACGGCCAATTCTACAGGAGTCCAATCTTTTTCGATGATTTCCTTCATATTATAGTATTGGTCTTGGAAAGTAATTGTTAGTCTGGGTTTATCCGCCAGCGCATTTAAACGTTGGACTTGTTTTTCCAAAAATTGCTTTCTCGCTTGAAAGTTTTCTTGATCATGATCCCGAATGATATAGACAAGTTCTGCTTTTTCAATACTTCCTGTAAATTTATTGAGTAAATAAAATCCTTCATTTCCACGTGTTTGTTCTGGCACTTCCTTTTGCGGTAGTGATTGATCAAGTTGTTCGCCTAATTTAATGGCATTTACTAACGAACCATAGGCCGTTCCCGGATGGACACTGGTTCCCTCAATTGTTATCACAGCTTGAGCAGCGTTAAACGTTTCATACTCGAAATGCCCCACGCGGCCACTGTCGATTGTATACGCAAAAGCGACTGGGAAGTTCGGCGCATCAAATTGATCGGCCCCGCGTCCAATTTCTTCATCTGGACCGAAGGCGAGCCAAACATCGCCCCGCGCTACTTCTGGATGTGCCAAAAAATACTCAACAGCAGCTAAAATCTCGACAATTCCCGCTTTGTCATCTGCTCCTAAAAGTGTGGTTCCGTCTGTAGTAATCAACGTTTCCCCTTGATACTCTTTTAAATTGGGAAATTCAGCAACCGATAAAACGATGCCTTGTTCTTGATTCAAGAGGACATCTTGGCCATCATAATTAGTGATGACTTGGGGACGAATATTTTCTGCTGAAAAATCCGCCGTATCCAGATGTGCAATCAACCCAATACTCTTCGCTGCAGGTTGGTTACCAGGCAACCGTGCCGTTAAAAAGCCGTTTTGTTCGTTATAATGCACATCGGCCAAACCTAATTCATGAAGTTCTGTTTCAATCATTTTGGCTAAAACCACTTGACCGACCGTCGTCGGTGTGGTTTGACTGTTGGCATCTGAACGGGTGTTAACTTTCACGTAAGTTAAAAATCGTTCGACTAATTTTTCCATTTTTTACTCCTTCTTCCTGAATCATTCTGTTAAATAAGCATTGCGCAAGTGGAAATAATCCCCATACAAGTGATAACTAATGCCTTTCAATTTAGGATTGATTAGATAATTTGAGGCACTTTGATACAGCGGTACTTGGGCAGCATCTTGGTTCAACAAGATGTCTTCCGCTTCTTTGTATTCTGCAAATTGTTTCTCTGGATTATTGGCATTAATCGTTCGCGCATCTTCTACCAGTTGGTCGTATTTGGCATTATGATAATTGCCATAATTGTAACTTGATTCTCCCGCATATAAGTTAAAGTAAGAGTCTAATTCACTACTGCCGGCAATCCATCCTGAAAGAGACAACTCATAATTTTTTTCACGTCGCGATTGGTTCACATTATTACTTGGTTGCGATGAAATGGTAATTTCTAAACCTGGCAGATTTTCTTGCAACTGACTTTGAACATATTCAGCAATTCGTTTTCCTTGATCTGTATCTGCCGCCAGCAATGAAAGTTTCACTTTTTTACCGACATCCGCTTGGGCTTTCGTCCATTCAGCTTGAGCTTTTTTGACGTCATTTTTCAAATATTCGCCACTGTAAGCTCGGAAATCTTCATCTGTTTCTGGATTCGCATAAAGTTTACTTGGAATCAATCCGTTGAGGGGTTTTGACCCATCGTTTAAGACACTTTGTGTTAAGGCTTCTTTATCAATTGCTTGGCCAATCGCTTTTCGTAAATGAACATTCGCTAATGGCGTTCCTTCTTTTTTGTTGAAATCTAAGAAGTAGTTGGCCACATCTGGATGACTGACATAGCCTGGATCATCTTGATATTGTTGAACATATTGTCCGTTAATGCGAACTAAGTCTAGTTCATTCGCTTGATATAAGTTAATCCCAGTATTATCTTCTTTGATTGTGCTAACCGCAACTTCTTCCAGTTTCACTTGATCCGCATCATAGTATTCTGGATTTTTTTTCAATGTCCAAGTATCTGA
The DNA here is from genome assembly GCF_050546175.1 of Enterococcus sp. AZ119. NCBI lineage: Bacteria > Bacillati > Bacillota > Bacilli > Lactobacillales > Enterococcaceae > Enterococcus > Enterococcus sp. AZ119. The sequence goes on from NZ_CP172951.1 coordinate 2,506,047, forward strand.
AGTCGCATCCCAATTGGCTAGCGTAAATGGCCCGCTATAAAGTAAATGTTCACTATCCAAGGCGTAATCTTTGCCTTGCGCTTCGACAAATTTTTGATTTTGTGGCGCTAACCAAGCAATCGAAACGACTGCTAAGAAGGAAGGTTGGGCCTGTTTTAATTCAACAATGAATTCTTTGTCATTAGGGGCTGAAATCCCTAATTCATCGACTGACTTTTCACCGTTGCGTATTTCAAAACTATTTTTAACACTGTCTAGTAAATAAGCATTCGGTCCAATAGTCGCTGGTGTCACCAGTTTTTTCCAAGAATAAACAAAATCTTGGGCCGTGATTGGCTCGCCATTGCTCCACTTAATCCCCTCCCGCAAGGTAAAGTGATACTTGCGCCCATCGTCACTAATCTTGACATCTTTAGCTAGAGCTGGCACCGTGGCACTATCATCATCAAACCGATACAGGCCTTCAAATAAATGTTGTGCCATTGTAAAGGTATTTTTATCTGTTGTTTGTGTTGTATCCAATGTTGAGATTGGTGCAGGTGAACTAATACTGATTTTTTGTTCAGCTGCTAAATTTCCCGAATCTACTTTCTCTGCCGCTTCTTTGGTTCCGCCACATGCGGCTAAAAGAAACCCTGTTGCAATCAAACCTACTACTTTTTTCCCCAATTTCATGTTGTTGCCCCCTCATATTTTTTAAACAAATAAAAAAAGCATTCGTCCTAAAAAGGACGAATGCTTATGCAATCGCGGTACCACCTTTGTTGATCTCTTCGCTAAAAAAGATCCGCTCGTTTCCAGTACAATCATACTGTAGCGCTATAACAGGCGCACCTGAATTGGTTTAAGCGAACGGCTTCAACCAACCTGTTCAAAGGCCATTTTCCCCTTTAACGTCACTACCTCTTCTCACCAAACGAGGCTCTCTGCAAGCTATTTTAAAAAGTACTTTCCTTCTCATCACATTTTGTTCTTTTATTTGTTTCATCAATCATACTGATTTACGGATAGTTTAGCAAACATTTTCGAGGCCGTCAACCACATTTTTAATTTAAAACTTTTTTGTTTTTCATTAAGAAGGTCGGGACAGAAGTGTTTAGCTCCGAGAAATAAGAAGAAATTTCCGAAAATTGTTCTTTAATTTTTGGAGAATTTCAGCTTATTTCCGAAGGAGTTGCTTTTGTTCCCGCCGTTTATCAGCTTTTAAGCCTAGGACAAAAATCCAAAGTGATTTTTGTCCTAGGCTTTTTTTACTCTAATCCTTTTTTAACATCTTCTATCATCAAATGCATTGATTCTAATCCACCACCGCTTAGATACCAAACATCTGGTTGAAGCATAATGACTTTATCATTTTTACCAGCATCGGTTTTTTGAATCAATTCGTTTGCAGCGACGTTATCTTTTGAATCGTCGCCACCAATTGCTTTGGTGCGATCTACCACAAAGAGAATCCCAGGATTTTTTTCTAAAACATATTCGTAAGAAACACTTTGCCCATGAGTGGAAGCTTCAATCTTATCGTCTGCTGCTTTGAAGCCAAATGTATCATGAATTAAACCGAAACGAGAGCCTTTTCCGTAAGCGGAAAGTTGTCCTTCGTTAACTAACACAACAAGCGCATTATTCGCGCTAGCTTCTGCTTGTTTTTTCACGTCAGCAATTTCTTTTTCTAAGCCAGTTATTTTTTCTTTAGCTACCTCTTCTTTATCAAAAATAGTGCCTAACGTTTCGATATTTTGTTTCGTTGATGCCCAAGGATTTTTGGCATCTACAGCTAAGTAAATGGTTGGCGCAATGGCTTTTAATTGTTCTTGATAATCTTGTTGACGACCAGAAATAATAATTAAGTCTGGTTTTAGTTGATTGATTTTTTCTAAATCTGGTTCTTTAATGCCGCCTGCTGATTCAACTTTTTGGTATTTTTTCAAATACGCAGGGATATTTTTAGTTGGCGCACCTACCACGCGGTCACCGACACCTAGTGCATCCATTGTATCCAAGGAACCATTATCAAAAACAACGACTTTCTGAGGATTTTTGGGAACGGTTAATTGACCATTGGTGTCTTTGACTGTGACTTCCGTTTTAGCTGTTGTTTCTGTTGTTGCAGAATCTGCTGTTTTTTTATTTGTTTGACAAGCACTTAACATTAACAGTCCCATCATTGAAACTGCCATCATTGCTAAAAATTTCTTTTTCATTCTTTTCCTCCAAAAATGTTATTTTTAAATTGCCCGATTTAGTGATAAAGACAAAAGCGTTTTCCTTCAATTTCACAAATCCGGATATTCATTTCATAAAGATCATTTAAAATACTTGTTTGAATAACTTCTTCTGTTGCGCCATGCGCATAGAGCTTTCCGCCTTTCATGGCGACAATTTCATCTGCATAGCTTGCGGCAAAATTAATATCATGTAGAACAATCAGAATCGTTTTTCCTAGTTCATCCACTAAGCGTTTAAGAATCTGCATCATTTGAACCGCATAATTCATGTCGAGGTTATTTAAGGGCTCATCTAATAAAATATAATCGGTATCTTGGGCTAAAATCATGGCAATATACGCCCTTTGTAATTGGCCCCCAGAAAGGGTATCAATGTATTCTTCTGCCATTTCAGTTAAGCCCAATTGTTCCAGTGCTTCTGTTACTTTTTCGTGGTCAGCGCTTTTTAAGCGACCTTTGGAATAAGGAAAACGACCAAAATTGACCAGTTCTCGCACAGTTAATTTAAGTTGTACACCGTTGGCTTGTTTTAAAAGGGCAATTTTTTGTGAAAAAGCTGATTGCTTCCAGGTTTTTACTTCTTGCTTGTCCAGATAAATTTCCCCGGTATCTTTGGGAATTAAGCGACTCATCATGGCTAGCAGCGTGCTTTTCCCAGCGCCATTTGGTCCAATAAAGGCCGTTAATTTGCCTTCAGAAATAGGTAAATCAATGTCTGAAACGACAAATTTATCGCCATATTTTTTTGATACATCACTCATCTGGATCATGTGCGTTGCTTCCTTTCTGCAATAATTTTCCATATAAAATAAACGCCCCCAACAAATTGAATCACCACACTGAGCGGGGTATTCAAATGAAAGACCTGTTCAACCATCAATTGACCGAACACCAGTAAAAAGACTGCTATTAAACTCCCTGCCACAAACAGTTCTCGGTGGCGATAGGTTTTCATGAATTGATAACTCATATTGGCCACGATAAAACCTAAAAATGTAATCGGTCCCACTAATGCTGTTGATAAGCCGACCAGACTACTGATCAAACACAACAACACTAATTGAAACTGATTCACAGCAATCCCCAAATTCTGGGCTTGATGGTTCCCTAAATGTAAAACGTCTAAACGGTAACTTTCCCGCCAAAGTATCCCACAAATCATGAGTACCGCCACACCAACGAAAACGAGATACTGACTATTGACGTTACCAAAACTGGCAAACAACTTTCCTTGGAGTAAGTCGTATTCGTTAGGATCCATAATCACTTGTAAAAACGTACTAATACTACTGAAAAAAGTACCTAAAATCATGCCAATCATCAATAATAAAAATAAATCGGATTGATTTTTGCGTAATAGAAAATACGATAAACTAGTACTTAAAAACACCATTAAAAAGACGTTCATCAAAAACGACCCAAGACTTACTTGGCCTAACGCTTGTGCGCCTCCTAAAAGAAAAAATAACACCGTCTGCACAAAGACATACAAGGAATCCATCCCTAAAATGTTTGGCGTTAGGAAATGATTTTGCGTGACTGTTTGAAAACTAATAGTTGAAAAAGCCGCAGCGATTCCAACAAAAATAAAAGCCAATAACTTTTTGCCTCGTAACGCCAAAGCAAAGGACCAATTGCCATACGTGTTATAAGTTAAATAACAAAGGCTCACAATTACTACGGCAGCTAAAAGCAAAAGTAATGAAAGCCATTTTTTTAAAGGCCGTTTCATTGTTTGCGCCCCCTTAGTAATAATAAAATGAACAAAATGCTCCCTAATGTTCCGACAACCACGCTGACAGGAATTTCATAGGGGGCAATCAATACTCGTGCTAAAATATCACAGATTAACAAGAACAAACTCCCGCAAATCCCAGTTAACCACAAGGTATTTTTCATATGATCGCCATAACGTAAAGACACGAGATTGGGAATCACAACCCCTAAAAACGGAATATTCCCCACCATCAATAAAACGATGGCACTTGCTAAAGCAACCAGCGTCAAACCTAAAAACTGAATTCGCTGGTAATGGACGCCAAGACTATTTGCAAATGCTTCACCCATACCAACGACAGTGAAATGATAAGCAAATAAATAAATAACAAACCACAAAGGAATCATTAAGAATAACCATTCATAATTCCCTTTCATAACTGTGGAAAAATTTCCTTGTAACCAAGCAGACATATTTTGAACCAATTGGTATTGATAGGCAAAAAATGTGGCAATTGAACCTAGAATGTTACCAAACATCACGCCCACCAAAGGGACCATCACTTGATTCTTACTTGGTAATAATCGAATGAGCGCTAAGAATAACAAGGTCCCGCTTAGCGCAAAAATAAAAGCAATTGCCGTTCGATAGAGAAACGGAGCTGTTGGGAAAAATAACATTGCGACTAAAATACCCAACCTTGCACTATCGGTTGTTCCAGCGACACTAGGAGCGACAAATTTATTTTGTGTGAGTTGCTGCATAATCAATCCAGAAATACTCATCGTACTACCAGCAATGATTAAACTCAACGTGCGGGGAACACGGGTGGTAAATAAAACAAATTGTTGCTGCGCATCTAATTGAAACAACTGAGAAAGTGCAATGTCCTTCACCCCTATCACTAATGACAATAAGCTGAAAAGTAATAGTAGAACAAACAAACCAATCTTTTTCATGAGAAAACTCCATTTTTATTTAATTGAGAATGATTCTCATTCTTAGTTACAGTGTATGAGAAAACCATCACAAATGCAACCACTTTTTTTCCTTTCTTAAAAACTTCTTCTCAAGCCGACTGACCAACGACTTATCTAAGATATGCTATAATGGAGGGAAATGTTAGGAAAGGAGTGTTACTGAATGGCGAATGATGACTTACAACAACGTCTGGATAAAGGAATGTACGGTACGCCCCTCGTTAATCCTGAAGAACAACACAAATACATGGGCACATTTCGTGAACGCTGCCGTCTCTCCATGACCGTCGCTGAAATGAAAGATGCACAGAACCAAAAACATTTATTAGAAGAATTAGCGAAGCATCCTGAAGTTACAGTACTTTTAAATGGCGAAATCTCTTCTGACCTGCAAAGTACCTATATTAAATTATTAAATCAGCATGGCGCAACCTTTAAGATTGTTAACAATTTTGTGGAGAACAACCCTGACTCTCTCGGCTTACTGTTAGCTGAAAAACATGCAGTCGATGAACCTGTGATTGACGTTACAGAAAAATATCCTCAAGCAACAGAAACGCCAAAAGAAGAGCCAACAGCTAAAAAAAGCTTTTGGCAAAAACTATTTCACTCATAAAAAGCTCAAGGAAAGTTATGAGCGCTTCCATTTATAATAGAATTATGCTATTATGAAAATGAAAAAGAGAGGTATGCGGGTACATACCTCTCCTTTTATACCAACACCAGTTATAAGAACTGGTGGCTTACTGAGTTAAGTTTTTGTTGTTCTTTAACCGTTCAGCCGTCTAAGCTTATGAACGGTTATTTTTTATCGTTTTTCGTTGCTTCAAGGATACCGAAAATCAGTAGTGCAACAAACGCTGCAAAACTAATCATCAATTCCAATGTCGCTTCGATTGACAAAAAAAATGCTCCTTTCGTTAAAGTGCATCGGATACACATAGGCATCACCTGCCTCTCTAACTCAGAGCCACCGTCATACAACTTTCATTGGTAATAGTTTTAGTATAACCTATTGGGTTCACCAAGAAAACGTTTTTATAAAGAATACCGCCAAAAAATCTATTATGAATTTTTTGGCGGTATTCTTTTTTTATTGAACCACTTCTGGGTATAAAAGTTTTAAAACGTCCATTGTCAAGCGTCTACCCTGTCCAGCGTATGGATACACATGCATGTGCATGGCTGGATTAAAGTTTGCTTCGATAATCCCGTACGTTAAGCTATCACGTGCGCCTTTTACGTCTTTGTCAGGAATGATTAAATCAATGCCACAAATTTTGGCTCCTAAAGCAGCTACGGCCTCAATGGCGATTTGTTTATAACTATCATCAATGACATCGGTCATATCAATCGAATCCCCGCCCGTGCTAACATTAGAATTTTCTCGCAAGTACACGATTTGCTCTTTTTCTGGCACAGAATAGATAGTTAAACCTTGTTCTTTCAACATTAGTTTTTCTAAATCATTTAACTGGATTAACTCTAGTGGTGCACGGTGATTGGTCCCCCGCAATGGATCACTATTTTTAGCGGCCACCAATTCTTCTACAGTGTGTTTGCCATCACCGGTAACATTGGCTGGCACGCGCAACATGATGGCTTTTACATCATTATCTAACACAAAGAACCGATATTCTGTTCCAGGTAAAAACTCTTCAATTAAAACCGCTGTGTCCTCTTTAAAAGCAATCCGTAACGCTTCCGTAAAGTCTTCCAACGAAGCGCCTTCTTTAAAAATGGTAATTCCTAAACCGTAATTCGTTGATTTTGGTTTCACGACAAACGCTTTATTGGCGTAGCGTAAATGTGCTTCTTGTGCCTCAATAAAAGATGAAAATTCTTCACCGCCAGGCACATGGAACCCTGCTGCAGACAAAATTTTCTTTGTCACGGTTTTGTTTTCCATAATCAATGGTACCACGTAGTTATCTTTGCTAGTCATGTTGGCATTTTTGACGTATTCAATGTGCTCGCCATGTTGCAGTTTCAAAAATTGCTCTTGTTCATCTAAAATTTCGATTTCCAAACCTTTTTGAATCGCATCAAATAAGAAAATTTGTGTGGATAATTCCATCTCACGGAAACCAGCTAATTGATAAGGGCGTTCAAAGGCCATACTTTGATATTGGTTTCCAAAAATATTTCCCAGTTCACTGTTGGAGTTTTCTTGAATAATCGTCCACATTTTGCCAGAAACGGTGTCTTGTGGATTCCGCAGTTGTTGATAATACTTACCGACAACTTCTTTACCTTTACGAATGCCTAGAGCATCTAACATATCAATCATTTCTGAAAAAATCCGATCGCCTTCTGCAATTAACTTAATCGTTTCATGAGGATGACCAAGAGCCACTTGTTCATTAAAAATATCGCCAGTTTTTACCCATTCATCCGCTTCTTCTTTTTCATCTGTCCACAATAAATACAACATGAAATAATGTAAGAAATCCACGGTATCTTCCACAATGCCTAAACGTGAAAAAGGATTTAAGTCTAAATTACGCAACTCGATATAGCGAATACCTGTTTTAGGCAGATCAGACATTTGTTTCCCGCCACGTAAGCGCACAGGCGCATAAAATTCTTTTTCTTCAGAAAGTAAACCATTTTCCACCATGCGATGAATATCTTCTAAATAGCGTTCCAATGAGGCATACGATACTTTCACATTGTCATGATTTCTGTAGCCATACGTACTATTCCGAATACTGCGAATGGGTTCTTGCGGTTGGTCGTCATAGACTCTAAAGTAGCCGTCTTCACTAACTGGCGAAGCCCCAAAAAGATACGTAATTAACCAACGATAACGTAAAAAGTTACGGGCAACTTTCATGTACACTTTCGTTTTAAATTGTTTGCAATCTGTCACTTCGGATTGTTCATCATATAATTGCTGAATCAGGGCTTGGTCATATTCAAAATTAAAATGAATTCCGCTGACCATTTGTTTTCGTTTGCCATACTCTTTTGCCAAATAACGACGATATAACACTGCATCATATTGATCTAATTTAGCAATTTTAATCTCTTCATCTTTTGTTGGTAATTGTGGCGGCATACTTAATGGCCACAACATTTCATCTTCTGGAATCGAACGACGAGCAACATCGTGAATGGCATCTAAAAAACGAAGCATTTCTGTGCCGCTATTTGCTACAGGCGTGATTAGTTCTAATTGTGTTTCACTAAAATCTGTTTGAATATATGGATGATAAGAACGGTTACCAAAAACCGTGGGATGATCAGTTGTCGCTAAAAGCCCTTCTCGTGTACTACGTTGGTTTTCTTTTTCTAAACCAAAACGAGCCATCAATACGTAAGGACGAACATTTTTCTTTTGCATTAATTCTCTATAATTCATCTTGTCGCCTTTCTTTCTACAAACTATCTGTTTCTCTTACTATTATATAGGAAAACGAGTAAATATGCTGTTTTTTTGAACGTTCGCTTGAGAATTTTCGAGACACTTTTTGAGAGCGTCTTTTTCCGTTATACTGAAAACAACTAGTTTATAGAAAGTGGGGATTGCTCATGAAAAATCGTGCATTACTTTTAATTGACTTTCAAAAAGGCATCGAAAGTCCGTCGCAGCAATTGTACCGTCTGCCAGCAGTGTTGGAAAAGGTCAATCAGCGTATTGCTGTCTACCGCCAACACCATGCGCCCATTATTTTTGTTCAACATGAAGAAACCGAATTACCTTTTGACTCAGACTCTTGGCAACTTTTTGAAAAGCTGGATGCACAGCCCACAGATTTTTTCATCCGCAAAACGCATGCGAATGCCTTTTACCAAACAAATTTAAATGATTTATTGACGGAACAAGCCGTTCAAACGTTAGAAATTGCTGGTGTCCAAACCGAGTTTTGTGTGGACACTACAATTCGGATGGCTCATGGTTTAGGCTATACGTGTTTGATGACACCGAAAACCACTTCCACCTTGGATAATGGACATTTAACCGCAGCACAAATTATCCAACATCATGAAGCTATTTGGGCTGGCCGCTTTTTGACTTTTTTGCCTTCAATAAATTGAGGGCTTTTCCAAAAAATTGTTTGTTCACTATGTTTTCTTGTCGTATTTCATGTTAGTATAAGGAAAAAGTGTTCAGTTGATTAGTTGAAGATTTAGAGTGTGGGACATAAGTCGATTAGGCTTGTCTCTCATGTTCTGTCTTTTTTTATGTCATCATTCACTAAACTAATAAATAATTGGAGGTATTTTATGAACAAATTTTTTACAGCCCAACGTTTAAAAGACACCGCCTATGTAACAGTCGGTGCATTCATTTTGGCCATTTCAATCAATGCGGTCTTATTGCCAAATAAACTTGTCGCAGGCGGAGCCAATGGCATTAGTATTGTTATTAATTATGTTTTCGGGATTAGTCCCGCCATTGTTCTTTACGCCATCAATATTCCTCTTTTAGTGCTTTGTTTCTTACTTCTTGGGAAAGAGGTCGGTGTCAAAACCATTTATGGCAGCCTTATTTATCCATTTTTTGTAGGAATTACTTCGGGGATGCCTGTTTTAACACATAATATTTTTCTAGCAGCATTATTTGGCGGTATTATTACAGGTGCTGGCCTAGGCTTGGTTTTCCGTGGCAATGCTTCAACTGGTGGGACAGCAATCATTTCACAAATTGTCAATAAATACTTCAAAGTTTCCTTAGGTATTGCTATTTTATTCGTCGATGGTTTAGTCATTTTATCAGCAATGTATGCTTTTAATGCAGATATTGTGCTATTCTCTTTAATTTGTTTATTTACAATTGGTCGTGTCGTTGACATGATTCAAGTTGGTCTGGTTCGCTCGAAGAATGTGATGATTATTTCACCAAAATATGTCGCTATTCAAGAACGCTTATTACGTGAACTAGATAAAGGTGTGACCTTGGTGCCAATCGAAGGCGGTTATCGAAGCGCGAAAGGCATGCTCTTAATGACTGTCATTCGTGAAAAAGATTTTCCCCGCTTAAAAGAAGCCATTCTTGAGATTGATGAAGAAGCTTTTTTGATTTCAATGAGTGCGAGTGAAGTCTACGGAAAAGGATTTAGCTTGAAAAAAGTAGCTGATTCTTATGGTGTTGAAGCTACTAATGCCAATAATTTACAATAGTTTTTTGTAGGAAAAGAGCTGCAAAATCTGTAGAGATTTTGCGGCTCTTTTTACATCTTCATCCAGACAGGTTCTAAGCTATTGCCATCCAAATCTTGCACCTCTAAGCCATACATTTGCTCTTCTGGTATTCCCATATCAACTCGGTAACAGTTGCCTCCGTTAGCTTTGGCGGTTTCGCCAAACTGTTTTACGGCTTCGGCACTCTCTAAACTAAAGGAAATTAATGCCCCACTGGTTGTTTGCGCATCAATAATTTGCTTTTCTTGGATAAATTTTCCATAAAAGTCATGGTTCAACAACATAATCCAAAATTGATCATCCCACATCATCGAACTAGCTTCCTCTGTTGAAAATTCCTCGTTCTTTTTGAATCCAAGTTTTTCATAAAATGCTGTAGAACGTTGGACATCCGCTACTGGGAAGTTAACAAAAACCATTGTGCCCATGTGATTCATCCCTTTCTTTTAATCATCTACGACAGCTAAGTGTGCGTTGCGACAAAATCAACAAGCTTGTTTGATTTATACTAGCATATTCATAAAAGAAATGTTACTAAAACGTTTTCTTAAGGTAATTCTCGATAAGCCAAGTGCTGAATGATTTCACTATGTTGTGGATAATCGTTTAACAATTCCGCTTGAGTAAATAACTCGAAGTCTTCAAACTCAAAGCCTGGTGTAACCACACAACTGACTAACGCAAATCCTGTCGCTACTGTAGAGCCAAAGATTGTGCCGGCAGGAACTGAGAACGAAAGCTGTTGTCCTTGAACTAAGTCTTTCCCTAACTGAACAGCTTGATACGTTCCATCAGGAAAAATACAGTGAACGGTTAATGGCTGACCATCGTGAAAAAACCATAATTCATCCGCTTTTAAACGATGAAAATGTGACGGACTTTCTGTATTTAATAGAAACAAAATCGCTGTATGCAACGCCCGTTCGCCTCGTTTGGTTGGAATCAATTGTTCACTTTTATTGGTTTGTTTAAAATAACCGCCCTCAGGATGCGCTTCTAATCCTAACTTCTCAATCCACATTTGTTCTGTCATCTTCTCCCTCACTCCTTCATTTTTTTCAGAAACAATTTAGAAAGAACTTAGAACATCCGTCCTAATCCTAAAATAAACGGCGGGACAGGAGTAGCTTCTTCATTCTTGAAGCTAAATACTCCTGTCCCACGTTCTTCCCAAACCTGTTATTTTCTACAACTAAACATCTTTTAATAAGCCTTTAAATAAGCCCATTGCGAAATCGTTGGCATTAAATGGTTCTAAATCGTTAATGCCTTCACCTAGACCAACTAATTTCACTGGCAAGTGTAATTCATTCCGAATAGCAATGACAATACCACCTTTGGCTGTTCCGTCTAGTTTGGTTAAAACTAAGCCAGTGACATCGGTTGTTTCTTTGAACTGTTTGGCTTGTGTCATCGCATTTTGCCCAGTAGTTGCGTCCACGACTAAGAGAACTTCGTGAGGCGCATCTGGAATTTCTCGTTGGATGACTCGTTTGATTTTTTCTAATTCTTTCATTAAGTTGACTTTATTTTGTAAACGACCTGCTGTATCCACTAGCAAAACATCGGCCTGTTCTGCTTTGGCACGTTCCACTGCATCGAAAACGACCGCTGCTGGATCGCCGCCAGCATTCCCACGCACAACTTCAACGCCAGCCCGTTCACCCCAAACAACTAATTGATCGATGGCGCCCGCTCGGAACGTATCGGCAGCGGCCATTAAAACTTTCTTTCCTTCCAACTTGTATTGATGGGCTAATTTACCAATGCTGGTTGTTTTACCAACTCCATTAACACCAACAAATAAAATCACGGTTAAGCCATTTGGCTGTAAGTTAATCGCATTATTTTCATTAATTCCTGCTTCTTCATACAAATCAACCATTTTTTCAATGATGGTATTTTGAACTTGAGCTGGTTTTTTCACATTTCGCAGTTTCACTTCTTGTCGCAAGGCTTCTGTAATTTTTAAGGATGTATCAAAGCCTACGTCTGCACCAATTAACGTTTCTTCTAATTCTTCAAAGAAATCTTCATCAACGCTCCGGAAATTAGCAAACAATTCGTTCAACCGTTGACCAAATGTCTTACGTGTTTTTTCCAAACCTTTTTCATATTTTTCTTGGACTTGTTCTTCTTTCGACTCTTCAATTTCTTCTGAAACCTGCGTGTCTGTTGGTTCTGCCAACGGAGTTACGACACTACTTTCTTCCTCAGGCGCTTCCACAACAACTTCTTGTGTTTCCTCTGTCAGGATTTCTTCTGGCTCTTCTTCTAATGCTTCTTCTACGCCAGCTAATTTTTCCATTTCAGCGTTATCTGTTAAATCGGCTGTTTCTGTGACTTCTTCCGCTGTCGTTTCTGGCGTTGTTTGCGCCTCTTCTGCTGCGGTTTCTTTTGATTCAGCAGGCGCTGATTCATCACTAGGTGTTTCGTCTACTGTTTCTTCAATTATCTCTTGTTTTTCTTCTTCCTTTTTTTCAGCGGAAAAAGCTTTTTTTATTTTATCAAAAAATCCCATTCTTATTGGCCTCCTTCCAACGGCGTTAAAATATATTTTTCGACCGCTTTGGCAACGCCATCTTGGTCATTCGTGTCTGTAACGACATCTGCGGCTTCTTTAACTAATGGAATCGCATTTGCCATGGCGACACCTAAGCCAGCGTATTCGATCATCGGTAAATCATTTTCTTCGTCCCCTAGGGTCATGATTTCTTCTGCACGGATTCCTAAATCTTTGGCTAACAAGGAAATACCATAGGCTTTCGTAATCCCTTTTGGCATAAATTCTAATAAGTTATTTCGCGTTTTAATAATTTCAAAGCGCTCATAAAAGGAGGCCGGAATTTCCTTGATGCGTTCATTTAAATACGCTTCATCAATCGCAACAACAACTTTGTTATAAATTCGATTCGGGGTTAACTCTTCTAATTTGTAGGACTCAAAGGTTAATAATTTGTTTAGAGAACTATAAATTGAAGGATAATTTGGGGCAGAAGGCAGTTGCATCACGACCTCATCGGATAAGACATCAAACGGCATGTTGAGTGTGGTTGCTAATTGGTACAGCTCATGAATCGCTTCCAAGGGCATCAATGTTTTTTCAATAATGGCCCCTGTATCATTTTTTTGAACCAATCCGCCGTTAAAAGTAATGCTATAATCGCCTTCCTCTTGTAAACCTAATTCTTCTAAGTAAGGACCAATAGCTGCCAAAGGTCGACCTGTGCAGATAACAACTTTCACGCCTGCTTGTTTCGCAGCCATCAGTGCTTGTTTATTCCGTAAAGAAATCTCTTTTTGGCTATTTAATAATGTTCCATCTAAATCAATAGCAACTAATTTTATCAAACGTTCGCTCCTCCTTGCTTCTGGCTAATTGCTTTTTTCAATTGCGCCACCTTCTTTGACCTCTTCCAAGCGAACTGAAACGATTTTTGAAACCCCAGATTCTTGCATAGTCACGCCATATAAAACATCTGCGGCTTCCATTGTCCCTTTACGATGTGTCACCACGATAAACTGTGTGCCATCTTCAAATTCGCTTAAATAATGACCAAAACGAGCAACGTTGGCTTCATCTAAAGCTGCTTCTACTTCATCTAAAATACAGAACGGAACTGGTCGAACACGAATAATTGAAAAGAGTAATGCAATCGCCGTTAATGCCCGTTCGCCTCCAGACAACAAGCTTAAATGTTGTAATTTTTTCCCTGGTGGTTGCGCCTCAATCTCAATCCCTGTATTCAAGAGATCCTCTGGGTTGGTTAGCACCAGCTCTGCCCGTCCGCCACCAAACATATTAGGAAATACCACTTTGAACTGGCCACGAATTGCTTCAAAGACTTCTTTAAACCGTTCTTTCACTTCTTGGTCCATTTCATCCATGGTTTCAAATAATTGTTCTTTCGCATTTAATAAATCATCACGTTGACTGACTAGAAATTGATGGCGTTCATCGACTTGTTCAAATTGCTCGATGGCACTTAAGTTAACAGGTCCTAACCGCTCAATTTCTTGTTTTAGGCGTTTCACTGTTTGCTGCGCTTGCGCTAAATCATCGATTGGGAAATACGCTTCATAGGCAGCTTCAAAGGTTAAGCTGTATTCTTCCTGTAAGTAACTTAACGAGCTATCTAATTGCATTTCTGCACGATTTTTTAGGACTTCGATTTGTGTTTTATCTGCTAAATACTGTTGTTGGCGTTTGTTTTCTTCCGCTAATTTTGTATCTAACTCGTCTACTTCTTCTTGCAACGCTTGTCGTTGACTGCGTGCCGTTTGTAAAGACGTTTGCAACGCTGTTTGTTTCTCCGCTAATTGCGCGACTTGTGCCGCTAAGCCTTCTTCGGTTAACTGGTGATCGCTAGAATGGCTACTTAATTGTTGTAGCTGTTGACGGATGGCCGTTTCTCGAATCAACAATTCGTCCAATTGTTCTTGTTTGTCTTGCTTTTGACGAGCAAAATGGGCACATTGTTCCGCCGCTACTGCTTGTTCTGCTTGAACTGTCGTCAAGCGTTCTTGCGCTTGGGCTTTAAAGGTTTCCATTTGGCTAGCTTCTTGTTCCACTTGTTTCATTTCAGCATCTAAACGTTCTTTCGTTGCCGTTAAGCTTGCTTGTTGCTCTGTCAATGTAGCTTTTTTCGTTTGATATTCAGTTAAGAATTGATGCAATTCCCGTGATTCATATTCAAACAAGCGTTTTTCTTTTGTTAAACGAGTAATCGTTTCTGTTTGATTGGCTAATTTATTGTCAATTTCTTGTTGTTTTAAGCGATTTTGTTCACCAGCAGAGCGCAACATTTCTGCACGTTCCGTGGCTGTTTTCACTTCTTGCGAGAGCGCTTGGACTTCTTGTTCTACACTTCTTAGTTGTGTTTCTAATTGAGTCATTTGTTCAGTAATTGTTTGAAGTTCTTGCGCTTGTGAAAATAGGCTTCCTTGGTTGCCACGTTTATTGGCTCCCCCAGTCATCGAACCGCCAGGATTCATCACATCGCCTTCCAATGAGACAACGCGATATTGGTAATTGACTAATTTTGCTAACTGGTTGGCACTCGTTAAATCTGCCGCTAAAATCGTGACGCCTAAGAGATTTTGAATAACGGTTTGTACTTGTTCTGGATAACGAACTAATTCACTGGCAATCCCCACGAAGCCCGGTGCACCAGCCAAACGATTCTGAACCATCGCCGATACAGAGCGTGGCTTAATGGTGGTCAATGGTAAAAAGGTTGCTCGGCCACTGTGTTGTTGTTTTAAGAAGGTGATGCCTGCTCGACCATCTTTCTCATTTTCCACAACAATATGTTGCGCCGCACCACCTAGGGCCGTTTCAATCGCCAACGTATATTCTTTAGGCACTTCAATTAACTCAGCCACTGCGCCAACAATCCCAGTTAATTGGTTTTTGTGACGCAATACAGCTTTCACGCCTTGATAGAAGCCAGCGTAATTTTCTTGAATTTCTTGCAAACTTTTTTGGCGTGCCTTCGCTTGTTGCACTTGATTCATTGCTTGGTACATATCATTTTGACGCTGTGCTAATCGTTCACGTTTGGCTTCAAGCGTTGCTTTCAACGCAGTGTATTCTTCCAGCTGTTCTTGTAAGCCTTGTTTTGCGACTTTTTGCTCTTTTTCTAGCGTTTCTTTCATTGCGAGAGCTTCAACCGTCTGTTCTTCTAGCGCTTCGTGTTTTGCTAGCGATTGTTGATTTTTAGCTGTTTCTTGTTGATATTGTCGTTCTAAATATTTTAAGTCATTGGCTGTATTGGCTTGTTCTTGCATGACTTCCACATACTGACTGCGCAATTCTTCCATTAATTCTTTAGAAGACTTACTATATTTTTCCACATCTTTCGTTGCCAAAGCCAATGCTTCTTTTAACGTCTGACGTTGTGCCGTTTTTTCTGCGATTGCTGTTTCCAGCGTCTGCAATTCTTCTCGATAACGAACAATTTTTTCGGCCGTTTCTGCCAATGTCTCTTCGTATTCGCTTGCCGTTTGGGAGGTGTGTTTGGAACGTTCAATTAAAACATTTTTTTGTCCTTCTGCTTGTTTCAACGCTTCTGTCACTTGTAATAATTGTTGTTGTTCCGTTTCAATTTGTTCATCTAAACGATTGCGCTTGCTTCGTAAACGTACCAATTTGCCTTCTAGGTCATGGACTTGTTTACTTGCGCCAGCTAACTTTTCTTCAATGGCTGTTAATTCTTGCGTTTTCGTTTCCCAAATAGCTTTTGCTTCTTGAATTTCGGTCACAGTTAAATTGACATCAATTTCGGTAAGTTCTTCTTTCAAAGCTAAATACTTTTTAGCCGCATCTGCTTGGGCGGCTAGAGGAACTAATTGGTCTTCCAACTCGTAAATGATATCTTGGACACGGCTTAAGTTGTCCTCGGTTTCAAAAAGCTTTTGTTCAGCCTTTTTCTTTCGTTGTTTGTATTTTAAAACGCCCGCTGCTTCTTCAAAAATCCCTCGACGGTCTTCAGGTTTACTATTAAAAATCGCTTCAACTTTCCCTTGCGAAATAATTGAAAAAGATTCTTTGCCTAACCCTGAATCCATAAATAAATCTTGAATATCTTTTAAACGGCACGCTTGTTTATTAATAAAAAAGTCACTTTCGCCCGTTCGTTTTAAACGACGGGTGACACTAATCTCACTATAATCCAATGCTAAATAATGGTCGCTGTTGTCTAACGTCACGGTAACTTCCGCAATATTTAGCGGCTTACGACCTTCCGAACCGGCAAAGATAATGTCGTTCATTTTGCCACCGCGAAGGTTTTTCGCAGATTGTTCACCTAATACCCAACGAACGGCTTCCGTGATATTACTTTTCCCACTTCCATTCGGACCAACCACTGCTGTCACATCATCTTCAAATTCAATAATGGTTTTATCTGCAAATGATTTAAATCCTGTAATTTCAATTCGTTTTAAATACACGAATATTGCTCCTTCCAGCCTTACTGAGGAATACTTTTCAGTGCCCGCTCAGCGGCATCCTGTTCAGCTAACTTCTTCGATTTTCCTTGGCCTAACCCAATGAGTTCACCATTCATGTAAACTTCAGTGAAAAAGGTGCGGTCATGAGCAGGGCCTTCTTCTTTAATTAAGCGATATTCAATTGAAACATCGCCTTTGCGTTGTAAAACTTCTTGTAATTGTGTTTTGTGATCCATCTCATGTGAAAAAGCACCGGCATCAATTTTCGGAAAAATAACGTCTTCAATAAATTTCTTGGCTGCGCCAACTTTTTGGTCTAAGTAGAGGGCACCTAAAAAGGCTTCAAATAAGTCACATAATAATGATGCACGTGTTCGTCCGCCCGATGCTTCTTCTCCTTTACCTAATAAAATGTAGTTGTCGAAGTGACATTCTTTCGCAAATTTGGCTAAACTATCTTCCCGAACGATGGCTGCGCGCATCTTCGTTAATTTTCCTTCTGGAAGTTCTGGGAATTTTAAATACAAATATTGTGAAACAATTAATTCTAAAACTGCATCTCCTAAAAATTCAAGACGTTCATTATCGGATAATTTTAAATAGCGATGCTCATTCACATAGGATGAATGAGTAAAAGCTTGCTCTAATAGATTGACATCATGGAAAACAATGCCGTAACGTTCTTTTAACTCTGTTGTTAACTGATTGTCCATTCTCCACATTCCTTTACATTTATTTACACCTTGTTTCATTATACTTTTTTTTTCACTTTTTTTAAATGGTTCTATTCAGAAAAAGCCTGTTATTCACTGTGTTCTCATTATTTTTTAGAAAAAAATAAATAAATAGAGCTATGACTGAGATGAAAGCGTTTGTTTACGTAAGAGATAGAAAGAGCGTGGGACAAAAACCACTTTGGATTTTTGCGCCACGCTCAAAAACTGATAAACGGCGGGAACAGAAGCAACTCCTCCTTATTTCTCGGAGTTAAACACTTTTGTCCCGACCTCGTTCTATCTCTATTAAATCAGCGGAACGTTGTTTAACGTTTTTCCGCAGTGACACCCACTGTTGCCCATGGATTATCTTTCGTATCAACTGCCCAAGTAAAGTCAACTACACGGTCGTTGACAGGCAAGACTTCATTTCTGTAAAGCGTTGGGATTACAAACGCTTCATCAATGGCATACTCTTGCCAATCGTAGAAGGCTTTTTTACGTTTTTCTTCATCAAATGATGCTTTTGAATCAATCGCATCAAGTAATTTAGTATTTTCTTCTGACTCAAAACGTGTATAGTTAAAGGCTGAGTTTGGACCATATAAGCCGGTTGGTGAAGGATCTGAACCTGTGCCCCACGCGCCTTGATAGATATCTACTTCTGGGTCATCATTTTTCAATTTATCATAGAATGCTTGGAAATCAATTAAGCGTCCTGTTGTATACGTTACGTTTAAGCCAATTTCTTTCCATTGTTGGACATAGTAATCAGCAAGTGGTTGTGCAGTTTCGCCGCCTGACATTGAAGCAAACTTGATTTCTAGTGGTTTGCCTTCTTTGTCTTCGCGAATGCCATCGCCGTCTACGTCTTTATAACCAGCATCGTCTAATAATTTTTTCGCTTTGTCTAAATCAAGCGTATAGCCTTTCGCTTCGCTATCATGCAAGCTCTTGAAGACTGGTGGGATTAACGTTGTTGCCCCTGTTCGTAAGCCGTTGTAGAATTTTTGGCCGACTGCATCATTGTCAATTGCATAGCCCATGGCTTGACGTAAGCTTTTATCTGCCATTTTAGCTTTTGGATTGTATTTCACTGTATTGGTTTCTTTGTCAAACGTACCCATTTTAAAGCCAATATACGTGTAGGCTTGTTCGGGACGTCCTAAGATTTGATACCCTTCAGTATCTTTGTAGGTTGGATACGTATCTGTTGGCATTGATAATGCAATATCGTATTGTTTCGCTTTCATCGCTTCTACAATACTCGCAGAAGGAACAGATTTGAACACTAATTTATCTAATTTAGGTTTGCCACCGTAGTAATGCTCATTTGGTAGGTATTCAACAGATTCACCTGTCACAATATTACTCATGTAGTATGGTCCAATAGTCACAGGGTTTTTACGAACTGCATCGCTTGATTCCATGTCTTTAACAGCAATTCCTTCAAAGGCATGTTTTGGTAAAACTGAACCCCAAACACCGCCACCTAATTGTTGCATTCCTGGGTGAACTTCTTTATAAGTGATTTTAACTTCTTTATCATTGACTTTTTCTATGCCAGAAATGGTTGGCGATTTACCATCATGGTAGTCTTCCATGCCAACAATATTCGTAAAGTTATCATCATAACGAATCCCTGTATAGTCTTTATGACCAATGACTTCATAAGAGAAAATCACGTCATCTGCCGTCACATCTTTACCGTCAGACCATTTCAAATTGTCACGTAATTTAATGGTTGCTGTATTGGCATCTTCATCTAATTTCAGATCCGCAGGACCCCCATCGACAATCTTAAAGTCTGCATCATTGTTAAATAATGGCTGTACCGTTGGAAGCATGTATTGTGCATCATAGTTGTCTTGATAAAATTCTTGCTGGAAAAGTCCTTGGAATTGTGTATCCATAACTACAGCGACATCTAATGTCCCGCCATCAATTGCTTTTTTATCATTTTTAACAGCGATTGGCATTTTTGAAATGTCTTCTGTTTCCGTTGCTTTATTGCCCCCGCCTTTATTGCCGCCACCACATGCAGCTAACCCGAATACTAACACAGAAGCTAACGTGATTGCACCTAAAATCCGTTTCTTGTTCATCTCTTTTCCTCCCTCATTTTTTGGCTAATTAGCCTAATCGTTGTCGTGCATCTGCTGAGCGCTTAAATGCTTGTCCAACATAGTTTATACTTAACATCAAGACTAAAATTAGAATTGATGCAGGTAACCAAACCCATTGTTTATTGACTAATACATCTCCACTGCTGGCGTAGCCAATTAAGGTTCCTAAACTTGGGACACTTTGTGGTAACCCGAAGCCTAAGAAAGTTAACGTTGTTTCGATCCCGATATTGGCCGCGAAATTAATCGTTAAGTTCGTAATAATTAACGAACTTAAATTCGGCATAATTTCTCGAAACATAATTTTAAAATCGCTTGTTCCCATTGTCTTAGAGGCACTAACGTAATCTCGGCGCCCTTCAGATAACGTTTTACTGCGGAACAACCGCGCTTTTCCAACCCAATAAAACGCACACATAATCCAAATAAAGGACCAGATACTATATTTAGGAATCACGGAAACGAACACAATAATAATTAACATAATTGGCAAAATCATAATAAAATCCACGATACGCATCAAAATATTATCAATCATGCCTCCATAATAACCGGAAATAATCCCTAAACCGACCCCGATAATAGACGTAATAATCGTAATGGCAAAACCGATTAAAATCGAGTTTCTAGCCCCGATAATCAATTGTCCTAAAACATCACGACCCCCTTCATCGGCTCCTAAAATGAACTTGGTGCCATTCATTGTAACGGTACCTGGTTCCGCATATTTATCTAAAATACTTACATGCATAACGGCACTTTGGTCTAACACTAACGAACCGATAAAAACGGCTAATAAGATAATAACCAAAAGGATTAAAGAAAACATCGCCATTTTTTCTTTGACGAATTCTCGCGCAATCATCCGAAAGCCCATTGGTGGAATACTTTCTTGTAAGACTTCTTCTCTTTTTTCTTCTGTCAATTCCATTTTTATCACCCTTTCTTCGTGTTTTTTCTACTGAATTCGAATTCTTGGATCAACAATACTCATTACAATATCAGAAATTAAGGTTCCGATAAGGGTTGCCAATCCCAAAATCAACACGAGAGCGGTAATAACGGAATAGTCACGTTGAATGATACTATCAATAAATAATTTTCCAATTCCTGGGAAAGCAAAAATCTTTTCAATAACGACTGATCCGGCAATCAAAGCAGTAATTTCATAACCTAATTGAGAGGCAATTGGTAATGCTGCATTTCTAAAAATGTGTCGATTAAAAATTTTATTCGTTGGCACTCCTTTTGAACGAGCAGTACGAACAAAGTCCATGTTTTTAACATCAATCACTTCACTGCGCAAATATTGAATAGTGACCGCTGTCCCTAGCAACGCTTGAGTGACCCCTGGTAAAATTAAATGCTTCAGTTTATCTAAATAATACGGCCATGTTCCCTCAGCCAAACCAACAGTCACGGTTCCACTCGTTGGGAACCAGTCTAAGCGATACCCAAAAATAAAGAGCATAATCAAGGCAAAGATGAATAATGGCACGGCAAAACTGAAGAAGTTGTAGATAACCACCATTTTGTCAAACCATGAATTTTGGTAACGGCCAGCAATTAAACCGAAAGGAATGGCGATTAAATAAGTGATTATGACTGATACAGCGGCCAATGCAATCGTATTCCCCACCCGACCAGCAATGAGCGTGGACACAGGTAATTTAAAGATAAAACTATGCCCAAAATCTCCATGTAAGGCATTGCCAATCCAACGGAAATATTGTTCGTACCAAGGATCATTTAACCCGGCAGCTTCGCGCATGGCTTCAATCACTTTCGGGTCTTGGTTCGGATTAATCAATCCTGTAAACGGATCACCTGGCATCATTTTAGCCAATAGGAAAATCAAGACACTTAAAATAATCACTTGCGGAATCATCAATAACAAACGGCGTAAAATTGTTTTCCACATTATTCAGCACCTCCATTTTTTAACGCTACTTGGTGGGTTGGACTAATCGCATGTAAGTTATAAACCCGCCCATTTTCATCATAATAGTCTTTATGATTTTCCCGATACTCTTGCTCAACTCTTCTTCGTTCTTCTTTGTGAGCTTCTCGGTTCGCTACGTCAATTTTAGGAATTGCTGAAAGTAAGCGTTTGGTATAAATGTGTTGTGGATTAGTGTAAATATCTTGGCGTGTACCGATTTCTACAAAACGGCCTTTGTACATAATGGCAATGTTGTCACACATATGTTTAACTACGCCCAAATCATGGGAAATAAATAAGTAACTTAACCCATATTCCTGTTGAATGTTCTTCATAAAATTCAATACCTGTGCTTGCACAGATAAGTCCAGTGCTGAAACAGGTTCATCTGCAATAATTAATTTGGGGCTAGTAGCCACCGCTCGGGCGACGCCTAAACGTTGGCGTTGTCCACCAGAAAATTCATGAGGATATTTGTACAACGCATCTTCTGGCATCCCCACAATATCCAACAAACTTTTGACTTTTTTCTTTTCTTCTTGGTCACTTAACCGTTCAAAATTTCGAATTGGTTCGGCGATAATATCTAGTACTCGTTTTTTAGGGTTTAAACTTGACATCGAATCTTGGAAAATCATTTGGACATCTTTGTTGTATCCAATCGCTTTTCGACTTCGCGGCTTGGTTACATCTTGTCCTTGATAAATAATTTCACCATTTGTAATTTTTTCTAAACCAATAATTGCTTTTCCTGTCGTTGATTTTCCAGAACCCGATTCACCAACTAACCCATACGTTTTACCTTGTTCAATCATGAAATCCACACCATCAACCGCCAAAACATGATCAGTGATTCGATTGAAGAAGCCGCTGCGAATTGGATAATGAACTTTTAAATCTTTAATTTGAATAATTTCTGTCATTACGCTTCCCCTTCCCCGTCTCTAAAATGAAAATGTTTATAACATGTACAACGAACAAAATGATTCGGTGCAACTTCATGTAATGTTGGATTTTCTTCATGTTCCGATGCATCAATCCAAGGAATTCGTGGAGCAAACCGACAACCTTTTCTAGGTAATTTGGTTAACGAAGGAACAATCCCTTCAATCACATGAAGTTCTTCTTCATCTGAATTCTCTTGGGGAATGGACTGAAGTAAGGAACGTGTATATGGATGTTTCGGATGACTAAACAATTCTTCAGCAGTGGCTACTTCTACAAACTGACCCGCATACATAACCGCTACACGATCAGCCATTTCCGCAACTACACCTAAGTCATGGGTAATTAAAATAATGCCGCTCCCTGTTTCTTCTTGCAAATCTTTTAACAAATCGAGAATTTGTGCCTGAATGGTAACGTCTAAGGCCGTTGTGGGTTCATCTGCAATTAAAATCGGTGGTTTACACGCGATTGCAATGGCAATAATCACCCGTTGGCGCATGCCGCCAGACAATTCATGAGGATACTGTTTCCCGACACGCTCTGGGTTGGGAATCCCCACTTGATCTAACAGTTCAATGGCCCGTGCTTGTTTTTGTTGTGCGGTCATTTTGGTATGATACGTGAGACTTTCTTTAATTTGGTCTTCAATTCGCATGAGCGGATTCAGTGCAGACAACGGATCTTGGAAAATCATCCCAATATCGTTTCCTCTGACTTTGTTGTACAATGTTTCATTAAACGTAGTTAAGTTTAAATTGTTGTATAAAATTTCCCCAGTAATTTTGGTATGATTGGGATCATGTAAGCCCATAATCGTTGTTGCTAAGGTACTTTTTCCACAACCAGATTCTCCGACGATTGCCAGAATCTCATTTTTCTTCAATTCAAATGAAACATCATCGACGGCATTATAATAATCATCTTTGATTCTAAATGCTGTTTCTAATCCTGAAACCTCTAGTAATTGTTCATTTCCTTGCATCCATACGCACCCCTTACGTCCTTTCAAAAACATTATATAAATTAACTAATATTTAATGATAGCACTTTCTAATTTTTATCAATGTTAATTTACAGCTCATTGTTTTTTCATAATTTTATAGAATTATTCCATAAAAAGCAAGATAAAATAACTTTTTTCGCAGTTATTTTTTTACATGTATGATTTTTTTTACAAAAATATGTGTAAAAATAGCCTTATTGCTTAATAAAATAACCATTATGTACGCAAAAAAAGTCGATTAACAGGAATGTTAATCGACTTTGTCTTATTATTTTTTATGAATTACTCACAATATAATCTACAGCGGCACCAACTGTTTCAATTTTTTCTGCATCTTCATCTGAAATCTCTGTTCCAAATTCATCTTCAAGTTCTAAAACAAACTCCATTACGCTAATTGAGTCAGCGTTCAAATCATCTTTAATGTTTAATTGATCTGTTACTTGATCCGCTTCAATATCAAAGTGGTTTGAGATAATCTTCGCTACTTTTTGAAGTACTTCTTCACGAGTCAACTGTATTCACCTCCACTGCTTTTGAAAAAAGGTTCTTTCTTTTACTAAAACGCTAAGATACATTGTACTCACAATTTGGGTATTTGTCCATCTTTTTTTCATTTGAGTAACAAACTGATGTCAAGACAATTGCAAATTACTCTGCTTTGCCTTCATAATATTCCACTAATTGTGGGACAACTTGGGTTTCTAACATTGTATGAATTTGACGAATGGTGTAGCGGACGGCATCAGGACCCGTGGCCCCATGCGTTTTAATGACTGGCGCTTTTAAGCCAAATAAAACCGCTCCCCCATGTTTTGAGTAGTCCATTTCGTCTTTCATGCCACGCAACGCATTCTTTAATAATAAGGCGCCCATTTTTCCTTTGACACCTTCAGAAAGAATCGCTGTTTTCAGCAAACTCATCATGTTCATAGCTGTGCCTTCGATGGATTTTAAAACGGCGTTTCCTGTGAAGCCATCTGTCACCACCACGTCAGCTACGCCATTTAATAATTCTCGTGCTTCAACGTTTCCGACAAAATTAATCGTTTCATCTGCTGCTAACAATTCGAAGGCTTTTTTCGTTAATTCACTGCCCTTTGTTTCCTCAGTTCCGTTATTTAATAGACCGACACGAGGATTCTGAACGTTCCGAACTTTTTCAGCATAGAATGAACCTAAAACGGCATACTGAACCAAATGTTCTGGTTTATTGTCTGCATTGGCTCCTAAATCTAACATGTCAAACCCTTTGTCTGGTTCTCCCATGACAGGTAAAGTTGACATCAAACCGGGACGTTCCACATTTTTGATGCGGCCGACAATGAACAGACCCGCTGCTAATAGCGCTCCGGTGTTGCCTGCAGAAAAAATCGCATCGGCTTCCCCATTTTTAACTGCTTGCGCTGCTAAAACCATGGAAGCAGTTTTCTTACGACGGATTGCTTTAACTGGCTCATCGTCACTAGCAATTTTTTCATCGGTATGAATAATCGTAATGTTTTTTTCATCGGTGATGTATTTTTTTATTTCGGCTTCTTTTCCATATAATTGAAATTCAATGTCTGGGAAGTCTTGTTTGGCTAGCATAACCCCTTCAACAATTGCTTGTGGGGCGTTATCTCCACCCATTGCATCTACAGCAATTTTCATGAGTGATTCCCTCCTACTTTTTTGTTTCCTAACAAGTATAACATATTTTTTTCAAAGAAATACGCATTGGCTTTTACTTTCTGGCTTCAAAAATTACCTCTTCTAATCGAAAAATTGGGCTGCCTCATCTTGGGGTTTCACTCGATTGGCTAAGCCTTGATAAGCAGGATATTGCCACCATTCTTTCACTTGCCATAGGGCACTTGCTTCTTGGCGCGCAACTTCTAAAATGTTAAAGTCCGTCACGATATCTCCTACCGCAAATTGAGGCACCCCTGATTGCCGTGCACCGAACACTTCCCCAGGTCCGCGAAGTTCCAAATCACGCTCACTCAAGACAAAACCATTGGTGGTTTCTGTCATGATTTTCATACGCTCAACGCCCATTTCATTTTTCGGATTGGCCACTAAAATACAATAAGATGCACTGGAGCCACGCCCCACACGTCCCCGTAACTGATGTAACTGTGCTAACCCAAACCGGTCCGCATCCATAATTAACATCACCGTGGCATTTGGTACATTCACGCCAACTTCAATAACGGTGGTAGAAACCAATAATTGTAGCTGATTGTCTTTGAACTCCTGCATAATGTCATCTTTTTCTTGGTTTTTCATTTTACCGTGTAGCAATCCCACTTGATATCTTGGGGAATAAAAGCTTTGCATATGTTCAAAAATTTCTGTTGCGTTTTTCACATCTAAGGCTTCTGATTCTTCAATCAAGGGACAAATAATATAGGCTTGATGTCCTCGAGCCAGCTCTTTTTCCATCCATTCTAAAACAGTATCTAACTGCGGCGGCCGAATCCAACGTGTTTCGATTGGAATCCGTCCAGCTGGCATTTCATCAATGATTGATACATCCATTTCGCCATAGGCTGTAATGGCCAGCGTTCGAGGAATCGGAGTGGCCGTCATAAATAGAACATCTGGTTTTAAGCCTTTTTCTCTTAATATTTTTCTCTGGTTCACACCAAAACGATGTTGCTCATCGGTGATTACCAAACCTAATTGATGGAAACTGACATCTTGTTGTATCAAAGCATGGGTCCCTACCACAATGTCAATCTCGCCATTGGCCAGTTCTTCGAGGATTAGACGACGTTCTTTCGTTTTGGTGGAACCTGTTAATAAGGCCGTTCGCACTTCTAATGGATCAAACAACTGCTGTAAGCTTTCCATGTGCTGTTGCGCTAAAATTTCAGTCGGAACCATTAACGCCCCTTGAAAGCCAGCGGTCATGGTGGCGTATAGCGCAATCGCAGCCACTACCGTTTTCCCACTCCCCACGTCACCTTGAAGCAATCGTTGCATATGCTTCGGACTTCGCAAGTCTCGACAAATTTCATTGGTCACTTTTTTTTGGGCGCCTGTCAATTCAAAAGGCAGTCCTTGGGTGAACGTTTTTAAGCGATCCACGTCATATTGAATAGCTAAACCATTTTTTTCCGCTTTTTCTTGTTTCTTCAATCCTTGCATTTTAAGTTGGAAAAGGAAAAACTCTTCAAAGACTACTCGTCGTTTAGCTTGATGACTTTCTTCTGGATTACTGGGAAAATGCATCGCCCACATTGCTTCTTTTCTAGGCATCAAGCGGTACTTTTCTAATAAATCATTCGGTAAAATCTCTTCAACCAGTGAACCATACTCTTCAAAAGCAGTGCGGATTAACTGAACCAACGTGCTTTGGCGGACTTTTTTATTCACATGATAAATGGGGGCGAAATCTTCATTGTCTCCTTTAGAAGCTAAGATTTTCATGCCATTTAATGATTTTCTCTTGGCGTCCCATTTGCCATAAACAGCAATTTCTTCGGAAAGAACTACTTTGTCTTTTAAAAAAGGTTGATTGAAGAAGGAAACATTAATGACCGCATGTTCTTGCATCATTCGAAACGTTAACCGGCTCTTCTTATAACCGTACCGACTAACGACTGCTTCCGAAACCACTAGCCCTTTTAGCGTAACTTTTTCCTGATCCTGAATCTCGCTTAAATCCTTTTCTTGGATATCATCGTAGCGGAAGGGATAATACGTCAATAAGTCTTCAATTGTAGCAATCCCCAGTTCTTGTAAATTTTCAGCACGTTTTGGGCCAACACCGGGCAATACGCTGACTAAATCTGTGATGTCCATAAAATCCCCTCCTCATTAATATACGCAAAAAAATGGATCATTCATTAAATAGGCTGGTTCATTAGCCCTAACTAATGAACCAGCCTATTCGTTTTTATTTTTTCATCACGAAAACCTATTCTGCTGAGAATAAGTATGGATACACAGGTTGTCCACCTTCATGAAGTTCTGTTTCTAGTTCATCGTTTTCAGAAACTAAAATAGCGATTAGCTTTTCAGCTTCTTCAACCGAACCATCTTCGCCGACAATAATTGTCACGATTTCAGTGTCTTCATCAATCATGCGGTTCAACGTGTCTAATGATGCATTAAAACGATCTGCTTCAGAAACGACGATTTTACCATCAATCATTCCTAAGAAGTCATCTTTTTTAATTTCAACGTCATCAATGGTTGTGTCACGAACAGCTGTGGTTACTTGACCACTCACAACGCTGTCTAACATTTCCGTCATACTTGCTTTGTTTTCTTCTAATGATTGTTGATCATTGAAAGCTAACATTGCTGTCATTCCTTGAGAAATGGTTTTAGATGGAACAACCGCTACTGGTACATCGGCAACTTCTGCTGCTTGATCAGCCGCCATAAAGATGTTTTTGTTATTTGGTAAAATAATGACTTGCTCTGCATTCACTTCTTTGACTGCTTTTAAAATATCTTCCGTACTTGGGTTCATTGTTTGGCCACCACTAATAATGTAGCTTGCACCTAAACTTCGGAATAATTCTTGAACGCCTTCACCGGCTGCAATAGCAATCACAGCAAACGGTACGCGAACTTTTTCAGTCAACGCTTCTTGCTGAGCATCGCGTTCAACTAACGTTTCATGTTGTAAACGCATATTGTCTACTTTTATTTTTACTAACGAACCAAATTTTTGGCCGTAGTTCATCACTTCACCTGGATGCTCAGTGTGCACGTGAACTTTGATAATTTCGTCATCGTTAACGACTAATAGAGAATCGCCTAGTTCATTTAAGTAGTTTCTGAATGTTTCATAATCAAAAGCGCTGTCCACGGTTGGGCCTTCGCCGATACGAACCATAATTTCTGTACAATAGCCAAATTTAATGTCTTCTGTCGCAACGTGACCACTAACACCACGATGATGTTCAGCATTAACCATTTCGTCCATTTCGGCAGGACTTGGTTCATACGTTTCAGTTGGTAAAAATTCACCACTAAGCGCTTCTAAAAATCCTTCATAGATAAATAGTAGTCCTTGACCCCCACTATCTACAACGCCGACTTCTTTTAGGACAGGTAATAAATCAGGTGTTTTCGCTAAGGCACGTTTAGCGCCTGCTACAACAGCTGTCATAACTTCGATACAGTCATCTGTTTCTTTCGCTTTACGTTCACCAGAACGCGCCGCTTCACGAGAAACAGTTAAGATTGTTCCTTCAACGGGTTTCATCACTGCTTTATACGCTGTTTCTACACCATGTGTAAATGCAGCGGCCAAGTCTTTGGCATTTAATGTTGTAACCTCAGGAATTTGTTTTGAGAAGCCGCGGAATAATTGAGATAAAATAACCCCAGAGTTTCCACGAGCACCCATTAATAACCCTTTGGATAACGCACCTGCTAATTCTCCTACTTTTTCAGAGCGAGAATCGGCCACAGCCTTTGCACCACTGGTCATTGATAAGTTCATATTTGTTCCTGTATCACCATCGGGTACAGGGAAAACGTTTAATGAGTTGACATATTCTGCATTTGTGTGCAGACGAGTCGCACCTGCCTGGACCATTTCCTGGAACTGACCTGCGCTGATTTCTGTTACATTCACCTAAAAAATCCTCCTTCAGATTTACCGCTAACGGCAACACACGACTTCCTTGTGCAATTGCATCGTTGACAGTACACTACCTCTAATCCGGTAATACACGAACTCCTTGAACAAAAACGTTAACTGAATTCGCAGTGACACCTAATAATGTTTCAAGATTATATTTTACTTTTTCTTGGACGTTACGAGAAACTTCAGAAATTTTTGTACCATAACTAACAATCGTGTAGACATCCACTGCGATTCCGTTGTCTTCTTGACGAACAACGACACCACGTGAGTAATTCTCACGACGTAAAATATCGTTTAAGTTATCTTTAATTTGATTTTTGCTTGCCATTCCGACAATTCCGTAAATATCTGTCGCAGCTCCGCCAACTACTGTAGCGATCACATCATTGGTAATCTCAATGGTACCTGCGGGTGTTTGAATTTTTACAGCCATTGATGAAAGCCTCCTTATAAGAGCACATTCGCCCTATTTTCTTCCATAACATTTTATCATATCCAGCCTTTAATTAAAAGGAAGTTCGTCAGATATTTTCATTCTTCCACTTCTAAGTGAACATTCTAGCAAGATTTCAATTTACTCTTTTTGATTGCTAAAGTCAAATCATAGAAAAAAATCTTCTTGCAAATCAGTGCCTAATATGATAAATTAAGTTAGTATGAGCTGAATATTATCGCTCCAAGATCAAGGCAAAGGAGGAAACTTAAAATGGCAAAAGTATGTTACTTCACTGGTCGTAAGACTTCAAGTGGTAATAACCGTTCACATGCGATGAACTCAACAAAACGCACTGTGAAACCTAACTTACAAAAAGTTCGCGTATTAATCGATGGTAAACCTAAAAAAGTTTGGGTGTCAACTCGTGCTTTGAAATCTGGTAAAATCGAACGTGTTTAATAAACTTAAATAAGCAAAGCTGGACGTTCGTTGTTCGGCTTTTTTTATTGCATAAAAAAAGAGGTTGGACCTTCATCACTTTACTGAAGGTCCAACCTCTTTTTACTTATCTTTACTTTGAATAACCGCAATCATCCCTGCATCGAAGGAAAAAGCAGCGGCTTCTTCGATAAATTCATTACTTGCATACGATGTTGGGTAAGGAACATCTTGATTGGTTAATAAATATTTACTGCGTCGTAGCGTCAAGTTTTCTACAGGCGTCAAACAGCAGTAGGCCAGATATTCTTTATCTGGCTCTTTTGGTACGATATACGAACCAGGGGCGTAATACTGGATGCTATTTTGACGATCGCATAGACGGATTTGGCGAAGTACGCCTTGAAATCGTGGTTCAAAGGGTAACCAAAGATTGGCTAACAGGTGGTCAATTCTGCCCCCTGTCGCACCGATAATCGTCATCTCTGCTTGTGGAAATCGTTGTAAAGCTTCTTGAAGCGCTAATTGTGTATCTGTATCATCTTTTTCAGCAGGTGCTTGAATGAGTGTTTCGGCAGTTTCTTGGACAAAATGGTATTCTTCTCGTGATAATGAATCAAAATCGCCTACCGCTAATTGTAACGGTAAATCGGCCTCTAATAAATGGAGACAGCCGCGATCAATACCTACGAAATAATCATACGTAGCTGGTTCAAAGGTTGGCCAATCACTTGGATTACCGCCAGCTACCAGTAAGACACGACTCATTTGTCTAGCACTGCTCTCAGTGCATCGATTCGTTCTTGAGGATTTTCAGCATTATAAATGTAGGAGCCTGCAACAAACACTTCCGCACCGGCTTCTTTACAACGTGCGGCAGTTTCAGGAACAATCCCGCCATCGACTTCAATTTCATAGGTGTATCCTTTTGTTTCTTTCCATTCTTTTAATTGAGCAATTTTTTCTAGTGAGTTTTCAATAAATGATTGTCCGCCAAAACCTGGATTGACAGTCATTACCAAGACTTGGTCTGCTAAGTCTAATACATTTTCAATCATCGAAAGTGGTGTCCCAGGATTGATGGTTACGCCAGCTTTCACACCCGCATTTTTAATCATTTGTAAGGCACGATGAATATGGGGTGTTGCTTCTTGATGGACGGTAATAATATCCGCACCGGCTTCCGCAAAGGCATTGATATAGTTTTCAGGTTGTACAATCATCAAATGAACATCCAATGGTAGTTTTGTCACTGGACGAATCGCTGAAACGATATTCGGTCCTAAGGTAATGTTGGGCACAAATTGACCGTCCATAACATCAACATGAATATAATCTGCTCCTAATTCTTCTACTAAACGGATATCTCTTTCTAAATTGGCAAAATCGGCACTTAAAATGGATGGTGCTAGTTTCATTTGGCTCGCTCCCTTTATATTTGCTATGATTTTTTCTTATAAACAGGTCGTCGATTCTCGATTTCCATTAAAAACTGTAAATAATTTTCGTAACGACTCGTCGCAATGGTTCCCGCTTCCACTTGACGTTTCACTTCACAACCAGGTTCTTTGTGGTGCATACATTCACGAAACTTACAGTGAGAGGCCGCGGCAACAAATTCAGGAAATTGCTTTGGTAATTCCACTGCTTCCATCTCCAAGAAATCGATGGCACTAAATCCTGGTGTATCAGCAACCAAACCGTCGTATAACGGAATCAATTCCACGTGACGGGTCGTATGTTTGCCCCGTCCTAAAGATTGGGAAATTTCCGCAGTTGCTAGTTGTAATTCTGGTGAAATTTGATTCAACAATGTTGATTTTCCAGCGCCTGATTGTCCCATAAAAACAGTCAATCGTTCTGGGAAAAAGCGTTCTAATTCTTTGGTGGCTTCTACGTCTTCCGAAGCGATTACCGCATAACCTAACGCTTCATAAATCTGTTTAATTTCAGTGACTTCTTGACGTTGCGGCTCATCTAATAGATCAACTTTCGTTAAATAAATAACTGGTTCTATATCCTTATACTCTAAGCTGACTAAGAAACGATCCAACAAATTAAACGAAAAATTTGGCGAAACCATACTCATGACAACCACGCCTAGATCCACATTTGCAACAGGCGGGCGCACTAATTCATTTCGTCTTGGTAAAATTTCCAACACATAACCATCTGTTAAATTATCGCTTTCAAAAAGTACTTCATCTCCCACGAGTGGCGTAATTTTTCGATTACGAAAATTCCCTCGCGCTCTTGTTTGATATGTTTCTCCATCTGCGTATACATAATAAAAACCGCTTAACGCTTTTCTGATTTGACCTTTCAGATAAACCACTCCTAACTACTTTCGAATATACAGGATAGTGGCAGAGAAATCAAGGGAGCCTCTCGATTCTATTAATTAAAAAGAGCCTAGGACATAAGTCGAAATGACTTACCTTCCTAGACCTAAATCTTAAGATAAATGGCGGGACAGGAACAGCTTCTTCTTATTGCTGAGAAACACTATTTGAAAAGCAAATAGATGTTAAACAGTACCTACTTGGTTCTTGAAGCTAAACCCTCCTATCCCAACCTCTTGTCTTAATTACTCGTACTACTTTCACTAGTGGTGCTTTTTGAATCATTTGCTTTTGAATAATAAACTGTAACAGAGTCGCCTTTTTTGACTTTGCTGCCAGCGGATGGGCTAGTTCGTTCAACGACTTGGCCATCGCCAGAGCCAGATAATCCTTGTTCATTGATTTTAAGGCCAGCGTTATTGATGCTGTCTTCTGCAGCTTTTGGCGAATAACCTGAAATATCAGGAACAGTTACTGAGTCACTGCCTTTGCTGACATGTAAAGTAATCGTGTCATTTTTCGGATCAACAGCGGTACCAGAAGCTGGTTCTTGACTAATCACGGTATCTTTTTCAACTTTGTCGCTTTCTTCGTCCACTCGTTTAATTTGAGATTCTGGGATACCTAAAGCAATTAAGCGACTTACCGCATTATCGTAAGAAATTCCGCTATAATCAGAAAGTGTCACTTTGTCGCTACCTTTACTTACATATAACGTCACTTGGCCATTTTTAGGTGTCACGGTGCCACCTGGTGCGGGGTCTTGCGTAATGACTAAACCTGGTTCTACCGTATCGCTTGCTTGGTCGACACGCGTAATTTGAGATTCAGAAATGCCTAACTGTGCCAGTGCATTTACTGCATTTGTGTAAGAATAACCGGCGTAACTAGGCAAAGTAACCGCTTCTGGTCCTTCACTGACCGTTAAAGTGACTTTGTCTTTTTTCGGATCAACTTTTTTACCTGCAGCTGGTTTTTGTTTAATAATGTTATCTGTAGACACAGAATCACTATATTCTTTTTTCGTTGTAATTTGGTCTTCTGAAAACCCTAGTTTTTTCAAGGCTTCGACAGCAGATTCATACGATTCGTTTGTATAATCGGCCATCTCAATTTTTTCTGTTCCAGAGCTGATGTACAAAGTAACAGATCGGCCTTTTTTCACAGATGATTTTGCTTCGGGGTCTGTTTTGACCACCTTGCCTTCTTCAATCTTATCATCGGGAATTTTTTTGGTTTCACTATCGACTTTCAGCCCAGCACTTTGTAGCGCTTGTGAAGCGTCCGCTTTCGTTTCATTTGTAACATCAGGAACTTCAACGTCTTTACCACCCGACATTGCAAAGGCTAAGCCACCTATTGCTAAAGCAATTAATGCCGCAATTGCTAAGCCAATCCACAATTTTTTGCGGTTTTTCTTCGGTGGTTGTTCAGCTAAAATGTCATCTGCGATATCTTCTGGGACTTCGACAGGCGTTGTCTCTTCCGGTTCAGCGATGTCTTCGGGAATCGGAGTTAATACTTTCGTTTCTCCTAATAAAGCCGTTGGTTCCCACGCAGGTTCGTTTAAACGACTGGCTGACAAGGACGTGTATAAGTCTTCTGCCATCTCATTCGCTGTTTTGTAGCGATCGCTTGGGTCTTTTGCGGTTGCGTGACGAACCACATTTTCCAATGATTGAGGAATCCCTGGATCAAACATTTTAACAGAGGGAATTTCTTCTTGAAAATGTTTTAAGGCAATCGTTACGGCTGATTCACCATCAAAAGGTACATTCCCCGTTAGCATTTCATAGAGAATAATTCCCACAGCGTAAATATCTGATTGGTTGGTCGCCATGCTTCCGCGTGCTTGTTCTGGCGATAAGTAATGCACCGAACCTAACATTGTGTTCGTTTGCGTAATTGACGTTTCTGACAAGGCAATCGCAATCCCAAAGTCAGTAATTTTGACTGTGCCGTGTTCGTCAATCAGAATGTTTTGCGGTTTTAAATCCCGGTGAATAATTCTATGTTCATGTGCCATTGCGACAGCAGATAAAATTTGTTGCGTAATGTCCACAACTGTGGAATAAGGAATTGGGAAATGCGTTTGGATGTAACGTTTTAAGTCCATTCCTTTCACATATTCCATGACTAAATATTGTAGTCCATCTTCTTCGCCTACATCGTACACACTGACGATATTCGGGTGAACCAGCTCAGTTGCGGCTAGTGCTTCACGCTGAAAACGTCGGATGGCGGCTTGATCGTTTTGGAAGTCAAAGCGCAAGACTTTTACTGCAACGTCTCGGTCTAAAATTAAATCGTGTGCTAAATAGACGTTGGCCATGCCGCCGCTTCCGATGCTGCCAATAATGTGATATCGACCATTCAGCTTCTTGCCGATTTCTATCATTGGTTTTCCTCCTTCTGTTCGTCAAAGTGTATCACTAACACGGTAATGTTATCTAAACCACCCGCTTCATTTGCTTGGGCAACGAGTTGGCTTAATTTGGATTCTAAGGGATCTGACGTCTCTAAAATCTCTAAAATTTTTGTCTCAGGAACCATATTGGTTAAACCGTCCGAACATAACAGTAAATAGTCATTAGGCAGCCATTCATGATTGGTTACATCGACTTCGACAGTACCAGGCATTCCCAAAGAACGTGTTAGGACATTTTTTCGTGGATGATTTGCAGCCATCTCACGAGTAATCTCCCCTGATTTTACTAGTTCATTCACTAAAGAATGATCTTCTGTTAATTGTAACATGTGTTGGTCACGAACTAAATAAGCACGACTGTCCCCCACATTTGCTAAGACAAATGAATCCGGTAAAAGAATGGCACCAACCACGGTTGTCCCCATTCCTAAATACTCTGGTTTCGATTGTCCGCGTTCATAAATTTTTTCATTTTCCTTTTGAATTGCTTGAATTAACCACTGTGCAGATTTTTCAGCTGAGTCGACAGACGCATTGGACCAACTCTCACCTAAATTATTGACTGCCATTTGGCTAGCGACATCACCTGCTTGGTGGCCACCCATGCCATCTGCTAAAACAGCAAAGGTTATGTGTTGTTGGTTCTCAAAAACGTTGGCATAATCTTGGTTCGTATTTCTTTTGCGACCGACATCTGATTGAACGTTGATTTCCAAATTATTTCACCTCATTTGAACTAACTTTCCGCATACAGCAAATAAAGAAGCCATCTGTCATGTATTGATGGGGATACAGAACCAGTTCTTGCTCTTTTACTACTGCTTGGACATTTTCATTTGCAACAATTTCAATTTTTTCAAATTCAGGGTGTTTGGCTAAAAAGGCTGCCACTACTTCCTGATTTTCTTCTGGCGTAATAGTACAAGTGCTATAGACCATTATACCCCATTGTTTTAGTGT
Source organism: Enterococcus sp. AZ119 (assembly GCF_050546175.1). Taxonomy (NCBI): domain Bacteria; kingdom Bacillati; phylum Bacillota; class Bacilli; order Lactobacillales; family Enterococcaceae; genus Enterococcus; species Enterococcus sp. AZ119. The sequence continues at coordinate 2,542,009 of NZ_CP172951.1, forward strand.
TGGGGCAACACTTTCTAAGATTTCTAACTGAATTTTAGGTAAATTTTGAAAATCATTGGCCGTTTTATGGTATTTAATGTCTGGTTTACGGCGCATTAGCCCTAAGCCTGAACATGGTGCATCAACTAAAATCCGATCAAAGGTTTCTGCGGGAAATTCTTCGGCCACTTGTCGCGCATCAAGCTTTTCTGCTTGGACGACATCCGCCACATGGAGGCGTTGCGCATTTTCATTAATTAGCTTAATTTTGTGCGCATGAATATCTAAAGAAGTCACACGACCACCTGCTTCAGCCTCTAAAAAAGTTGCGATATGAGTCGTTTTGCCACCAGGAGCCGCACAAGCATCCAAGACACGATGATGCGGTTCAATTTGCATCGCTGGAGCCACGAGCATAGAGCTTTCATCTTGAATGGTTAAACAACCGTTAATAAACAGTTCACTGCCAGCTAAGTAGCCTTTTTCAGCGACAACACCATAAGGGGAAAGTTGACTTTCCTTCGCGGCAATCCCTGTTTCTTGTAATTCTTCCAGCGCTTCTTCTCGTGAAATAAACCGTGTGTTTACTCGGCCACTCGCATGACTTTTTTCAAATAATGATAAACCTAACTGCCGTGTTTCTTCTTCGCCTAATTGGGCAAGTAATTTTTCTGTTAACCAACGTGGCATGCTAATTTCCGTTGCTAAACGATCAACTGGATCGCTAATTGCTGCCAAACTAGGTGCTCCATTTCGTTGGAACGCCCGCAGCACGCCATTCACGAATTTACCAATCCCAGGATTGCCACGACGTTTGCCAATTTCAACCGCTTCATTAATGACTGCATGATCAGGCACTTTATCTAAATAAAGTAATTGATATAACGATAAAATCAATAAATTTCTCACCCAATTATCGACTTTTTGCGGTTTCTTAACAAATGGTGTTAAGTAGTATTCCAACAATAATTTGCGACTAATTGTGCCGTAGACAAGTTCTGTAAACAAGCGGCCATCTTTCTCGCTTAGTTCTGATTTTGTCATCATTTCATTAAGTAAAAGATTGGAGTACGCCCCACCTTTATCCACACGTTCGATGGTTTCTAAAGCAACGTATCGAACAGAACGTTTTAATTTCTTGGGGATTTTTTCAGCCATTTTTGTTAGTCCACCTTATCTTTTTCTGCGACATTTTGACCAACGCCATTTAAAAATTCTTGAATCGTTAATTGACCTTTACCTGCTGGTTGCAGGCGATCAATTTGAAGGACTGTCCCTTCACCACAAGCAATCCATAGCACTTTTTTACTACGCTGGATAATCGTTCCTGGGGCGCTGGTTGTTGTTTCAGTCAGTGGTGTCACTGCCCAAATTTTCCAGTTGGTCCCTTGATAGGTTGTGAACGCTGTTGGCCAAGGACGCATACCACGCACTTGGTTATCAATTGCCTCAGCAGTTTTTTGCCAGTCAATTCGTTCTTGTTCTCGGGTAATATTGGGTGAAAAAGTAGCCTCTTCTTCCACTTGTGGAATAGGCGTAATTTCGCCAGCAATTAGCTTAGGTAACGTTTCTAATAAAAGTTCTTTTCCTAGAATGCTTAATTTTTCAAACATGGTGCCTACATCATCTTGTTTCGTAATCGGAATTGCACGTTGCGATAAAATCGCGCCAGCATCCATTTTTTTCACCATTTCCATAATCGTGACGCCTGTTTCTTTTTCTCCTTCAATAATCGAGTAATGTACAGGTGCGCCGCCACGATATTTTGGTAAAAGTGAGGCATGGACATTAATCGCACCTAGTTTGGGCGCTTTTAAGATTTTCTCTGGTAAAAATTGACCAAAGGCTGCTGTCACAATTAAATCTGGTGCTAAGTCAATCACTTTTTCCATTTCAGGAGAACCTGAAATTTTCTCTGGTTGTAAGACTAATAAGTTATGTTTTAAAGCTGCTTCTTTGACAGGCGTTGGGGTAATCACTTTTTTTCGGCCAACTGGTCGATCTGGTTGCGTGACAACCGCTTGAACGTCATAGCCTGCCTCGATTAAACTTTCTAAAATCGGAACAGAAAAGGCTGGTGTGCCCATAAATACAATTTTAGTCATCAAAATGTTCCTCCATATACGCTTCTAAATCTTCTGGTGCAATTTTCTCAATCATTTTATCGATAAATAACTCGCCGTTCAAATGATCAATTTCGTGTTGAAAAGCTCGAGCTAAATAACCGTAAGCCGTAACTTCCATTTCTTCACCTTCACGGTCAAAATAACGGACAGTCACTTCATCTGCTCGTTCAACGGTTCCATATGTTTCTGGAATACTTAAACAGCCTTCCACATCAATACTGGTTCCCTTTTTTTCAATAATCACTGGATTAATTAGTTCAAAACGACCAGATTCTTCATCAATTTCAATTACTGCCATTTGCAAATTTTTGCCAATTTGCGGGGCTGCTAAGCCAATCCCATCATGGGCCAGCATTGTTTCATACATATCCTCTAGTAACTGCACAATTTCATCGGTAATAATCGTCACAGGTTGAGCCTTCATTTTTAAGTGTTCGTTCGGGTGAATCACAACTGGATAGCGCATAAGTGCTCCTTTCAAAGCTGTATTTTTTAAATAAAATTCATGGGTTCTGCATCAATGGAAAGCTTTAAACCACGAGCCGTTGCTCGTTGTGTATCGGTTAAAATTTCTTTCAATAATGGTTGAAGCATTGGTTCTTGTTTATACTTGATAATCACTTGATAAAAGTATCGATTATTGACACGCATAATTGCGTTAGGCGTTGGTCCCAACAAAATAGCTTGCGGCGATAAGCCTTGTTTTAATTTCGTCGCAATTTGAAACATTTGTTTCGCTGCTTCATTTTCTTCAGGATGGCTAGCCGTAATTTGGACCGTAAAATAGTACGGCGGATAATCCCCACGATGACGGATATACATTTCTTTTGTATAAAAATCTTCATAATCTTGGGCTTTTGCCAATTGTATCGCATAATGCTCGGGGTTAAAAGATTGAATGATGACTTCCCCCGGTTTTTCAGCGCGACCAGCGCGACCGCTGACCTGTGTCAATAACTGGAAGGTCCGTTCACTGGAACGAAAATCGGGTAAATTCAAGGCGGTATCAGCATTTAAGACACCGACTAACGTCACATTTGGAAAGTCCAGTCCTTTGGCAATCATTTGTGTGCCTAATAAGATATCCGCTTGTCCTTCACCAAATGTTCGCAAAATCTTTTCATGTGCACCTTTGCGACGGGTCGTATCAACATCCATTCGGAGAATACGACTGTCTGGTAACAACGTTTGTAATTCTTCTTCTACTTTTTGTGTGCCTGTTCCGTAGTAGCGAATTTTATCTTGGCCACAGTTAGGACAGCGATAAGGAATCCGTTCTTCATGTCCACAATAATGACATTTCATTGTTTTACTATCCATATGCAAAGTTAAGGAAATATCACAATTCGGACACGGCAACACATAGCCACAATCGCGACACATCACAAATGACGAATAGCCACGGCGATTAAGTAGGAGAACACTTTGTTCGTTTTTCTCTAAGCGTTCTTGGAGTTTTTCTTGCAACGACATGGAAAAAGAAGAGACATTGCCATTTTCTACTTCTTGCCGCATATCCACTACATCAATCGTAGGCAAGGTTGCCGCTTGATTGGCACGCTGTGTTAATCGTAACCGCTGATAAACATTTTTTTGTGCGCGAGCGCGTGATTCCAAGGACGGCGTGGCACTACCTAAAACAACAGGGCAATGATGGTACTCCGAACGCCAAATCGCTAAATCTCTCGCGTGGTAGCGGGGGGTTTCTTCTTGTTTATAACTTGCCTCGTGTTCTTCATCAATAATGATCACACCGATGTTTTCGATTGGCGCAAAAATGGCAGAACGCGCACCAACCACAACTTCCGCTTCTTCTCGTTCAATCTTCCGCCACTCATCGTATTTTTCACCTTGCGATAAGCCACTGTGCATTACAGCAACATGTTCGCCAAAGCGACTTTTAAAGCGTTGTACCATTTGTGGAGTTAAAGAAATTTCAGGGACAAGCATAATGGCTGTTTTGCCTTGGTTAAGAACTTCTGCAATGACCTGTAGATAAACTTCTGTTTTCCCACTTCCTGTAATACCTTCCAATAAGTAGGTTTGGCTTTGCTGTTCTTGGACCGATTGTAAGATTGTTTCCACAGCCACCTGTTGTTCTGTATTCAAAGATAACGCAGTCGTTTTTTCAAACGTCTGATTGGCAAACGGATCACGATACGCTTCTTTTTCAATGAACGTTAACCAGCCGTTTTTGGCCGCTTCATTTAAAAGCGCGGTACTGAAACCTAATTCTTTCATTTCCTTCACAGCGGTGACTTTTTCAGTGCCCAAGCGTTGTAAATAGTAAAGAAGTTGCTCTTTCTTCTTAGCTCCCTTGCGTAACCCCAAACGAATTTCCTCTAGTTGTTCAAATTCCTTAGCGGCTTGAATGAAGCGGACCATTTTGACTTTATTTCTCGTCGTAACTTCGTAGCGAATATCGACTTTTTGCTGTTTACGCAACGCCATTAGTTGAGGCAAAAGCCCACGTTCTTGCGCTTGGTCCCACGAAATTTCCTCTAAACCATAAAATAACTGATCTTGTAATTCTTCAGAAAGCTCATCCGTTAAATAAATATATTTTTGGTAATCGGCACGCATTACGCTAGGCAACATGGTTTGCAAACAAGTGATTTTAAAGGCAAACGTTTTTTCCTTCATATAATCAGCTAAAGCCAACATTTCTGTATTTAAGACAGGTTTTAAATCCAACACCGCCACTAGTTCTTTCAACTGAACGTTGGCTTCGTCAAGAACCGTTGCAGCCATTGGTTCAATGGCTAGAACAAACCCTTGAACATGCCGATTACCGTTACCAAAAGGCACTTCTACACGCATGCCGACAGCCAATTGCTCATTTAAATTTTCAGGAACTAAATAAGTGAATGGTTGATCGGTTTGCATCGTTGGTACATCCACAATAACTTTGGCTACTTTTTGCATGGTGCGTCCTCCTTTTTATGTAAATTCTCTTTGCCTATTGTACTAAAGATTGACTGATTTGTCTTGTGTGTCTCGTTGTTGTTAAGCTTAGTTAATTTCTCCTTAAAATATAAAAAGCTAGCTTTCCTAAACAAATGATCTAAGAAAGTAGCTTTTAGTAATCCTCTTAAAATACTTTGAAACTTACACTGCTAACTAGTGTTAGCACTCTACATTTTTTTATGGTATAATCATTTTGAAAGAGAGATGTTGGTCCATCTCTCTAACTGTAGAATCATGACAGTAACTTAGTTTTTACTTAATTAAAAAGAAATAACCAGTTAACCGTTCAAAGTTTATGACTGGTTATTTCTTTTTGTCTTTTTTTAGCAAAGTGACAACCAAACTAATCAACGCAATGGTATATAAACCAAAGTCGAAAATTAGTCCAATTACATCTAATGCGGACAAATACGGCTTTCCCCTTTCATAGATTTCAGTACTTATGCTCATAAGCACCACCAAAAGGGTCTCCAGTATGCTCCTACGATTCTCATTTCATTGCGATTCTCGTCGCAAAGCACATTTTCTTTTGCGCTTGCCACCGTCATAACTTATCTACAAAAACAGTATACCACAAAAGTCATCCCACAACATTTGCAATCACAAAAAAACAAGCCTTTACTTGAAGAAAGCTTCAATCATAGACTTGTTTTTCATTCAATTAATTTTTTTCGTCACGTAAACGGTTTTCTAATTCTTTTTGTTCTTGTTCACGTTGGCGTTTGCGTTCTTCACGTTCAATGCGTAGACGTTCGCGTTTTTCTTCAGGATTTGGATCACTGATCACTGTTCCTGCTTCGATTTCTTCTAACGCACGACCCACACTTTTTACAGAATCAAAGGATTCAACGGTTGGTTGAACGCCTTCATCTAATTCATGCGCACGTTTGCTTGCTAAAATAACCAAAGAATATTTTGAAGGGACTTCTTTTAACAATGAGTCAATTGACGGTTTTAACATCATAAGGCTACATCTCCTCTAACATTTTAATATATTTTCCAATTACACGGTCAACACGGAAGTGCTCACTCGCGATAATGTCTTTAATTCGTTGCACGGCTAAAGGAACTTCATCATTCACTACCGCATAATCATACAGCGCCATCATTTCGATTTCTTCTCTGGCCACAGCCATTCGTTCTTCAATCACAGACATTTCGTCTGTTCCGCGGCCAATAATTCTTGATTTTAATTCCGCTAAATCGGGGGGTGTCAAAAAGATAAATACGCCATCAGGCACTTTGTCTTTGACTTGTTTAGCCCCTTGGACTTCGATTTCTAAAAAGACGTCTTTGCCTTCATCTAGCGTCTGGTTAACATACGTTAATGGTGTCCCATAATAGTTACCAACATATTCCGCATATTCCAACATTTCTCCAGCTTCAATCATCGCTTCAAATTCTTCTCTTGAACGGAAATAGTAATCTACTCCATCCACTTCGCCTTCTCGCTGTTTCCGAGTGGTCATTGAGATTGAATATTGAAAATCATTTTCTTCACTGTCGAAAATAGCCTTTCTTACAGTCCCTTTCCCCACTCCTGAAGGACCTGACAATACGATTAATAACCCGCGCTCTGACATAACGACTTCCTTTCAAAACATAATTTCACAGTATTAGTTCTATTTTGCACTTTTTTTCTGCAATTTTCAAGACTTTCTTGGAGATTCACTGAAAAAATAACATTTCTTCTTTAATTTGGCTTTCATAACTTGTTCTTTTTTTAAACAAATTACCTAGAATTCCTATACAGGCAGCCATTTTTTAAGTAAAATGAAGTGATGACTCCTTTAGGATGAAAAAACGTGAATAAGAAAGGACTGAGAAACATCGCACGAATTAAACCATTTACATTGTTTCTGCTAGGCTTAGTTGTCAGTTGTGGGGCCTTTTTTGCCCAACCTACTGTGACTCACGCAGAAGAAGATATTACCGCGATTGCTAAAAAAATGGGGACGACCCTGAAAGCGGATGGCATTCCCAAAGCAGCCATCGTTGTTGATGCTGATTCTGGAGAAATTCTCTGGTCGCAGCAACCAGATTTAGCGTGGAATCCTGCCAGTATTGCCAAAGTGATGACCATGTACTTGGCCTTTGAAGCAATGGAGCAAGGAAAATTTACAATGGATACGACTGTGACTGCTACGCAAAAAGATGTCGATATTTCTAAAATATATGCCATTAGTAATAACAAAATTACGTTAGGTGTTGCTTATCCAGTCCGTGAACTGTTAAAAATGATTGCTGTCCCCTCTTCTAATGTGGCGACTCTCATGTTGGCAAACTTAATTTCAGGGAACCAGCCTACTGACTTTGTTCATTTAATGAATCAAAAAGCGGCTGAATTAGGGATGACAAATACTACCTATTACAACTGCAGTGGGGCGCAAGCAAGTGCCTTTAACGGCCTGTATCAAATGCAAGGAATTGACCCAAATGGCGATAACGTCTCTACAGCTAGAGATTTAGCTTCACTAACCTATCATTTTCTGAAAAATTATCCAGAAATTTTAGAAATCACCAATAAACCAGTGGTGAAAACAATGGTCGGCACGCCTTACGAGGAAACGTTTGAAGCGTACAATTATTCTTTACCAGGCGCTAAGTATGGTTATCAAGGCGTGGATGGTTTAAAAACAGGCTCTAGTCCAACAGGCGGCTTTAACTATATTGCGACTGTCAAACAAGGAGATTTCCGTTTAATTGAAGTCATTTTAGGCGTTGGTAATTGGCAAAACCAAGATGGTGAATACGAACGGCATGTTGCTGGGAATGCTTTGCTGGACTATGCCTATACGACATACGAACGCAAAAAACTTTTAGACAAAGGACCACAAACCATTGATCACAAAAAAGTCACTTTGGCTAACGATTTATACGGTGTCGTTCCCAAAGGCAGTCAGCCTACTTTTAAATTAGTAGCAGGGCAGGTGCAAGTCGACACGCCTTTGACATTGTTAAATAGTACTGTTCAAGCGCCTAAAGTGGCTTACCAAGAAGTTAAGCCAAAACAAACAACAGCTGAAGCTGCGGAAGAATCAAACGAACATTCTGGGGATACCACCGTTGCAGAACCGAATCATTTTATTCCCAAATCGATTGCCACAAGTGTTTTAGTCCTTTTCGGGCTGATCTTCTCAGTAATTACCCGTCAGCTTCAAAAACGTTTAGAACGTCAGAAAAAACACGGCAAAGAAAGCAGTAAAACTGCAGCCATGCGGACAATCTTTTTAAGTGCCGCAGTTCTTTCTTTCCTATGCGCCGTTGGCTTGTTTCTTTTATTCTAATTAAAAAAAAATACCACCAAGCGTGAAATGCTTGGTGGCATTTTTTATAAGCCCATATTAGAAAGCGTATTGACCACGTTCATCAATTCATCGCGACGACGAACTTGTTTGTCGACAGGGCCGTCAACTTCTTTCACGTCAATGCGAACAACAAAGTGACGATTCAAAGTAACAAACGTGTCTTCGTTAATTTGGATATTTAATTCTGTTTCAGAATAGCTTGCACAAGCATCTTGCCAGACGTCAAATGGTTCTCTGTCTGAAGCGACTTCTGTTTTTACCACAGAACGACCACTTAATTCTTGAAAGGTTACATCATAAAATTTAGTCATTGCTTTCACCTCTGTCATTTATTCGTTACTTCTATATTATAGCGTTTTCTGGAAAAACACGAAACCATTTTCTCTATTCGACATTTTGAATTTGTTCACGAATCTTTTCTAAGGTTGTTTTCATTTGAACGACACTATTTTTTATTTCAATTGGACTTGATTTCGAACCAATCGTATTGACTTCACGGTTCATTTCTTGAATTAAGAAATCTAGTTCTCGGCCCACTGGTTCTGTTTCGTCAAGCAACTGATGCAACTTATCAATATGGATATTCAAACGATCCAATTCTTCATGAATATCGCCTTTTTCCAATAAAATGGCCATTTCTGTTAATAAGCGTGTTTCATCCACTTGGCTACCTAACCATTCGTTTAATTTCGCTTCAAAACGTTGACGGTATTCTTGTTCAAAAACGCCCACAAACGCTTGCAGCTCTTGAATTGATTGGGTCAACACTGCTACATAGTCAAGCAGGACTTGTTTAATTTGCGTTCCTTCTTGCACACGGCTTTGGTCAAGACTAGCGATGGCTGCTTCAAATGCTTGAACAAGAAATGGTTCAAATGTCTGATCAGCAATTTCTGCTTCCACTATTTCGACAAAATCATTTTGCTTTAATAAATGGTTGACCGTGTCCCCTGCATCAAACGTTGCTTCCGGATAGTTTTCCTTTAAATGTTGATCTACCGAATTTAATAATTGATCAATTAAGTCCCACTGCACGCGCACTTCTTTTTGATTGTTGCCGATTTTTTGGAGATTTACATAGACTTCCACACGTCCACGTTTTAACGTGCGTTTGATTACTTGCCGAATCACCAGTTCATAGGCATTCAGTTCCTTTGGCATACGCAATTGAATATCTAAAAACCGCTGGTTGACACTTTTGACTTCGATATCCAATTGATAATTTTCATTTTGAATGGTCTTTTTTCCAAATCCAGTCATACTTTTCATTGACAGGGTGCTCCTTTTACATGGATTTAATTGTTTTGCTTAATTCAGCAAATTCTTCGTTGGTTAAGGTGATGCCTTTACCCATTTTTTCGTGATCAGGGGCCCACTCACGCAAATCAAATTTTGGTGGACGACCATTCCAACTAATTAAATTCAATTCTTTACGCCAGCCACGAGCATTCTCAGATAACACAGCGACTTCTTCTAAAATTTCATATGAAAATTCTTCTTTCATAACATTCACTCCTTGTTAGTATTCCTTAGGTTATTGTACCATCTTTTCCTCGACACTTAAAATATACATCTCTTTTCTATCACCCTGTCTATATAAACATACGCAACTTTTTCAAAAAATCAGTAAAAAAAAAGCGGCGACTGCTCGTTTCAATCGTGTCAGTCACCACTTCTCTGTCTATTCTTTTTCTGTATAAAGATCCACCACTTCAAAACTTTGGCAAACTAACAGCATGTCGGGATAAAATTGTAGCTGATAGGGGGCCAGTTCTTCTTTAAAGAACCGTGCATGCTCTTCATACCAATAATCCAACGTCAAATCTCCTTCACCTTCCGCTTGTGCAAAAGATTCTGAGACCTTATTCATGGGCATAATTTCAACTTTGGTTGTTCGAATAATAGCCAGCGGTTGAGACTGACCATCTAAAATTATGTCGTATTGACCAGCTTTAGGGAGTTGTTCTTCTTCCATCTTATAAATATCTAAAGAAGAACATGTCGCTGTCTTACGACCAGAAACAACCAATTGACCCAAACGATTACCCATCTCAGAAGAGCCATCACCAAACATCCACACATCGGGCATCAAAATATCTAATTCATGTTTATCTAAAAAGTTTTGCCAGAACACTTCTACATTTTTTAACATCCTTTGCTCTCCTTTTTATTTTTACTTCACGCAACCTTCTTTCACTAATTATACATAACTGATTGCTTTTCTCCTATACTATTTTTACAAAATGAAAACTAAAATAATGTCAGTAGTATTTGGACAGAAAAAAAAGAGAGCGTGGGACAAAAATCACTTTGGATTTTTGCTCCACGCTCAAAAACTTATAAACGGCGGGAACAGAAGCAACTCCTTCGGAAATAAGCCGAAATTCTCCAAAAATTACAGAACAATTTTCGGAAATTCCTTCTTATTTCTCGGAGTTAAACGCTTCTGTCCCGACCTCATCTTTTTATTTTGCTTGTCGTTCTTTGATTTTCGTGAGTAAAGATTGAACATGCTGGCGTGCCGAAGCTTCATCTTCTTGAAGCATCTTTTCCGATAAAATAAAGGAGCCGCCCACTGCTAATACTTCTTCTGCTTCCACATACTCTATAAAGTTTGTTTCATCAATCCCACCAGTTGGTAAAAATTGAACATCATAAAACGGACCGCTTAAACTTTTAATGGCTTTTAACCCGCCGTAAATATCGGCTGGGAAAAATTTAACCACTCGTAAGCCATACGCCAGCGCTCGCTGAATCTCCCCAGGCGTAGCTGTTCCTGGAAAAATAGGCACCTCATTTGCCAGACAAAAATCAATGACTTCTGGAACAATCGCTGGGGAAACAATGAACTGTGCACCGTTCGCTACTGCCTCTTGGGCTTCTTTCAAGGTTCTAACAGTTCCTGCGCCCACAATTAAATTCCCTGAAGCAGCAAGTTGTTTGATGGCAGGCAAGGCCAGCTGACTCCGAAAAGTGACTTCAATAAACGGTAATTCGTTTTCTACTAAGACTGATTCTACTTGTGGCAAATAGCGTAAATCTGTTGCAGTGTATAGTGGTAAAAGTTTACATGTCGCTAATTGTTGATACAGTTGATTTTTTTCAACTTTTGTTTCCATTCTGTCACTTCCTATTTTGTTTGGCTTTGGTTGCTTCGTACAGTCCTTGAATATAGGTCAACCCCATTGCTCGATCATATAAACCATAACCAGGCATCGCTTTTTCATCCCAAATTGCCCGCCCATGATCAGGACGAATAACGCCTTCATACCCTACGTCTACCAGTGCTTGCATTAATTCCGCCATATCTAACGAACCAGCGACACTCGGATGCGCCGTTTCTTCAAAACGATGCTCACCTAAATACTTCACATTGCGGAAATGAACAAAATTAATTCTGTGACCTATTTCACGAATCATAGTAGGCAAATCATTCGTCGGGTCCGCACCGAGGGAACCTGTACAAAATGTAATCCCATTTGCTGGTGAGTCCACCAAGGAAAGGATCCGTTTTAAATCCGCTAAATTTTTAGTGATTCTTGGCAAACCAAAAATTTCCCAAGGTGGATCATCAGGGTGAATCCCCATTTTGATATTTTCTTCTTCACAGACAGGAATCACACGTTCTAAAAAGTAGCGCAAATTTTCGACCAAATCTTCTTCCGTTACGCCGGCATACATGGCTTTCAATTCTTGAAATTGTTGCAAACGCTCCTCTTCCCAACCTGGTAACCGGAATCCTTTTGACTGACTGTGAATTAATTGATACATGTCTTCTGGCTGCATGTTCTCTACCACAGCTTGATCAAATAACAACGATAAGCTACCATCTTCATTCTCATACGCCAAGTCCGTTTTAGCCCAACCAAAAATAGGTTTGAAACTGTAGCACACTAAGGAAATTCCGCATTTCCCCAAGTTACGCAACGTCTGGCGATAATTATCAATATAGTGGTCTCGTTGATCCGTCCCCGCTTTAATGGCATCATGAATAGCGACACTTTCAATTCCTAAAAGTGCTAATCCTTCTTGTTCCACCGATTGTTTAAGTGCCTGAATTTCGGCTACTGTCCAAACATCACCTGGTAGTTTATTTAACAAGGTACCGACAACACCAGTAATTCCTGGAATCTGTCGAATATGTTTTAACGGAATGGCATCGCCTGCCGCTCCGTACCATCTAAATCCCCATTTCATTGCTTTCACCCTTTACTACATTCTTAAAAATCATCGTCCTCATCCTCTTCGTCCTCAAAGGAAGTCATAGAAATATCCCATGCTTGCACACTTTCTTTGCCTTGCGCAACAATCGCTTGCGCCGCTTCAGCAATCGGTGTGCCCAATAATTGATGGTTTATCGCTTCTAAGACCATTGGTAGGTTGGTACCACTCACCACAAAGATTTTCTTTTGTAGAGCTGGTTCGAGTTCGTTAATCACCAAAACTGCCTGATTGTAAGGACTCGCACTTAATAAGTCAACCATGACCAACACGCCATCCCCTTGTTGGACGTTCTCAATCGCTGTTTTAATTTGTCCGCCTAGTGCTTGGACATCGTCGCCACTATTTAGATTAACGGTTTCGATATTTTCGGTTGCGCCCATAATCACGGTAGCTGCGTCTTTCGCACCGTCACTTAGTGCACCGTGTGTAGCAATCACAATCCCTAACATAAAAGTTCCTCCTTCAATTCAGTGGCTTGAGTCATTACTTCAAACAGTCATGCAATGACTCAAGCGACTGGCCTTTTTTATAAATTAAATTTGCCTAAAACCTCTTTTAAACTAGTTTTTGGTGCAGAAGGCGTTGCTTGGAAATAAATATCTTCTACGCCATACACCTCATGTAGTTCTTTTAATTTTTCAGCATCTTCTTTGTTTAAATAAACTGATTTGGTTACTAATAAATCTTTTTCTGGATTCTTCTGTGCAATACCGCCGATATTTAACTCCTTCATAGGGACTCCGTGTTTTACTAAGTCATAAATTACAGAGACGGTTTTAGCGATTAAAATACAGTTGTACTCTTTGAATTGGTATTCATCCCAATAAAATTTAGCTTTTTCCGGCGTAATGACAATGGTTTTTTGTCCTGTCCGACTGCCTGCACTTTTGTATAAATCACGCATAAATTTATCCTTTGCCACCACTTCATCGACAACGAAAATGGAATTAACGCCACTTTTTTGGGACAAGGTCACCATCACTTGTCCATGAATTAATCGTTCATCTACTCTTGCTAAATTTACTACGCCCATCTGATTCACGTCCTTTTCTTTTTATAAAATACCGACTGTTGCTAAGACAATTAAAATACCTGTTAACCACAATAATGCTTGCGTAACTTTCAAGCCTTTTTTCGTATAGAACCAATACACGCCCATTACGACAGCTAGCGGCAAGAGTCCTGGGACAATCTGATCAAGGATATCTTGGACCACAAACTCACGGCCAGAAAGTTTAAATTGAAGAGTTGAAGAAACTTTGACATAATTACCAGCTAAAATCCCCATCATGAACAACCCTAAAACAGATAACATTTCAATGGCTTTTTGAATCCCAGCACTTTGCATTAAGCCTGTAGCATTCCGCCCCATTTTGAAGGATTGTCTCGCAAAGAACACACCTAACAGTACTTGATAAAGGGCAAACGCCACAAATGGGAAAATCGCACCTAATGCGCTACCTTGTTGCGCCCACGGTACCGCAATCGCAATAAAAATATATTGAACCGTACCTGAGTCAATCGCATCACCAATCCCAGCTAACGCGCCCATCAAGCCAGCTTTGGTGTTATACATTAAATCATCTTGCATCATGATTTCGCGGCCTTCATGTTCTTCTTTGGCCCGCTCTTGTTCCATGGAAGCCATCAACCCAGTAATGACCCCTCCGCCCCAGCTTAATTGCGTATTGAAAAACAGCAGTTGACGCATATAAGCGGCTTTTAATTGTTCATCGTCTTTATACAATTTCTTTAAAAGTGGCATCATTGCGTACAATAACGAAGGCGCCAAGTAACGTTCAAAGGAATGGGGAATTTCATTGGCAAAATGCCAACGGAGATAGGCTTTTGTAACATCTTTATTGGTAATTTCTTCTGGTGCTAAATTCGTTGTTTTCGGCACGACTTTTTCTGTTGTTTCCGTCATTTCAGTTCCTCCTTTTTCTTTTAAAACCCGTCATCGTAATCGTCATCATCATCAAAATCAGTGGTGGCACTGGCGGAACCAGCACTTTCTGCTACAGGTTTGCCTTTTTGGACTTGCACAAAAATTAACGCAATAATTACGCCAAAGATGGCATACGTTACCATGGTAATTTCCAATGACTTAAAGACAATACTCATGAAGTATGCAAGGAAAAAGAAAACCAAGAAATCTTTTCGACCAATGACATAGACCGTTGTCGCAATCCCAATTGCGGCTAAACCACCACCGACTACTTCTAACACGTGAATCACAACGGTTCCTTCTAATGCTTTAATAATATCGGCAATGACTGGTGCCCCTAAATAAAGAGCAAAAAAGACTAATGGAACGAATAAAATAAATGAGGCAATCGTTGGATACCAGATAATTGAGCGGGCAATTTTTTTAGAATTTAGTTCAGCCACCGCACGATCGGTATACTTCCCTAAAAACGTGTTAATAAAGAAACGGAATTGATATAAATAACTTCCTAAAAGACCGACAGGAACCGCTACGGCGATAGCCGCTTCCGGCTTCAAATTCCCTAGCAACGCAACTGGCACAGCAATCGCTGCCGCAATTGATGGTTCTGCTGGCATAGAGCCACCTGGTGAAAAAACACCCATGTAAATCATTTGTAATGCTGCGGTGACAATCATCGCTTTCGGGACATCGCCCATCACTAAACCTGCTACTAACCCTGTCATTAAGGGCGAGAAACGCAACGTTAACGTTGCTCCTCCTCCAAGCCATCTGGACATAATTGCTGCCACCCAAAGCGCCATTATCAAACTTTGTAAAACACTTAACGTTTCCATAGTTCCTCCTTCTTATCCTTGGTTTTGGATATACTTTTCTAGCTCTTCAATCCCTTGACGTAAACGTTCTTCCGAAATCTCAATAGGAATTAAATGAACCTTTTCTTTTGAATCAATAAATTGAACCATTGCATCGAGTACTGCTTCTTCTGGGTAAAGGCCCATTTGTCGTAACGACATGGGCAAGTTTAGCTCTTGATAAAAGGGGATTAATGCGTCTATGATGGCCCACCTTTTTTCCAATG
Source organism: Enterococcus sp. AZ119 (assembly GCF_050546175.1). NCBI lineage: Bacteria > Bacillati > Bacillota > Bacilli > Lactobacillales > Enterococcaceae > Enterococcus > Enterococcus sp. AZ119. Next base: position 2,557,642 of record NZ_CP172951.1, read on the forward strand.
CTAATTGATAGAAGATGCCGTAAGCTACTTTTTCGCCATGTAAATAGTCATGACTTTTTGGTAAAAATTTACTCATAGCATCATGCATGGCGTGTGCTGCTGCATTGCGGGCGTATTTGTCGCCAAAGCCGCCGACTAATCCGGAAACGGCGAAAACAATTTCTGAAAGATGGACAAATTCAGGCGTGAGTTTGCCCTCATCCATCGCTGCTAAGGCTGCTTTTGAGTCCCGCATAATCGCTTCTTGCGAAAGCTTGGCGGTCGCTCCCGCTAATTGTAAAAAGGGTTCCCCTTGCAAATGGGCTTGGCGTAAAATGGTCTCTGATTCATACCATTTCGCTAACGTATCAGCTAAACCAGCGACAAAATAATCACGGGGCGCATCAAGAAGCAACTTAGGATCAGTGATTAAAAACGCAGCTTGGCGAAAGAAATGTTCCGTTTTGCCTTCGGCCGCGCCATTTTCTTGATACATCACAGCTAACGGTGTCCACGGCGCACAGTTACTAGCCAAAGTGGGGACCAAGCCAAAATTCAGATTGTTTAAATGGGCGCTGTAGCCCACTAAATCGGCTAACTTACCGCCGCCGACTCCCAGAAGAAAGTCAATCTGGTGTTCCTTTATTTGCTGTGAAATTTGTTCGGCGCCAAAATAACTACATTCTCCTGTGTAAGTGTGATAGAAGAATTGATACTCTGAATCTGCCAAGAATGGCAAAAATGGCTGAGCTTTTTCAAAGGATACGGTGCCATGCACCACCAAAATTCGTTGGGCGTGATATTCCTTGAAAAGTGACGGCACCGAAGCTAAGGCGCCTTCGTGGTAACGATAAAATTGCGGTCCAACTTTCACTTTTAAATCAGTTAACATGCTCCTCCTCCTTCTTAACTAACGTAACGACTGACTTCTTGCACTGCCCGTTGAGGTAAAATACCTTGCACCACGTCTTCCACATCTTGCACGCATTTTTCTCCCATCGCTTGCAGGCATTCCATGGTATAAGCGGAGGTGTGCGGCGTCATTACTACATTTTCAAACGCAAGATAAGGATGATTTTTCCGACCTGGTTCCTCTTCTAAAACATCTGTCCCAAGCCCAGCAATTTTGCCCGATTCTAAGCCGGCAATCATGGCTTCTTCATCAATCAAGGCGCCTCGTGCGCTATTGGAAAGATAGACGCCGTCTTTCATCTTGGCAATTTCCGCCGAGCCAATCATGTGATAACTTTCTTCAGTTAAATTGGCACATAAACAAATGATGTCAGCTGAAGCTAGCAACGTATCTAAGTCTACTTTTTTGGCTCCATAACTTTGCAGATAAGTGGCGGATTTATAGGGATCATACGCTAACACGTCACAGCGAAATCCGTTTCGTAACGTCTCCACGACACAACTTCCTGTGTTCCCAACACCAATGACACCCACAGTTTTGTTAAATAATGTCCGACCGACAAAATTCGCTCGTTTTTCCCATTGATCTGCTTTAACGCTGGCATCTGCAGCCACAGTTTGCCGTAAAACAGCTAGTAAATTTGTGACATTGTTTTCCGCCACGGCATCTCGTTCTACTAAAGCTGGGATGATGGAAACAATTGTCTCGTGCTGTTTTGCAGCGTCTAAATCGATGTTGTTATACCCAATACCATGGCGAGAAATCAGCAATAATTCATCTTTATGTTCAAAAAATTCTTTCGTGAAAAATGGCGTCACGCTAGCAATAATAATCGTATATCCTTGTAAACGTTCCGCTAACTCTTTGCCACCAATTTCACTGTCGACTGTAAAATGCTTCACGGTGCCTATTTTTTCTAAGCGCGTCAAGTGTTCAGGAAAAATTTGACCAAAACTACTGGAATTCACTATGGCAATTTTTTGTTTTTTTAACATGACTAAACTCCTTTACTGACTTTTTACGACTTCATGCCCGCCAAATCCTTGTCGCAAAGAAGCGACCACTTTGTTTGAAAAATGATTTGCTAGCATACTTTCATTTCGAGTAAATAAGGACAACGCCGTAGTTGGGACGGGCATCTCCAAACGCAATGCTTCTTCAATCATCCATTTGGCTTCGCCATTTGCTGCAACTTTCCCTTCTAAATTGGCTAACGTAGGATTTTCCGCAAAAACCTCTTTCGCTAAGCCCATCAAGCGAGCTTCAATAATCGAGCCGTGATTCCACACATCGGCTACTTTCTCCAACGCAAAATCATATTCGGCAGCTTCTAATAAATTGAATCCTTCGCCCATGGCTTGCATCATGACGTACTCAATCCCGTTGTGCACCATTTTCAAATAGTGACCAGCTCCTGATTTCCCAGCATAAAGATACCCTTGTTCACAAGCTAAATCTTCAAAAAATGGGGTTAACACCTTGACGGCTTCAGGCGCACCGCCAACCATTAAACACGCTCCTTCCCGCGCTCCTTTGATGCCACCAGAAGTACCACAATCAATAAAATAAATTCCTTTTTCCTCAGCAAGCTGAGCATTCGCAACACTATCATGAAAATTTGAATTGCCACTATCCACAATGATATCCTCTGGTGCTAATTGCTCTACCAATTCTGCCACTAATTGATTGGTAATCTGACCAGCGGGGGTACTTAAAAAAATCACCTTCCTTTTATTAAGCGCTTTCAATAATTCCGGCAACGAATCTACAACGGAAAGACCCTGTTCTCTAGCAGTCGCTCTTGCTTCTTTTGTCACATCAAAGCCAATAATGGGCCAGCCTTGTTCGTGAACATTTAATGCCATGTTCAAACCCATTTTCCCAAGTCCAATAAAGCCAATGTCCATTTTTCTTTCACCTGCCTCTTTTGATACTTCAATCATAAAGGATAAAAAAAATAATGTAAACGATTACACTAATTAAAAAATATTTTTTATTTTTTAGCAAAAATCTTGCCTACTCAAAAGGTAAAACGTTTTTATTTTTAAGGAGCTTTCATACAAAAAACACAAGTAAATCTCTTGGTATCACGTTCTTTTTACTGGCTACTTTCTTTAATTGATTGAAGGATTTTCAAGACCCCCTCATTTTTCAGAAAAAAGATTATTTATTTTTTTTGGCTTTTTTTAAAGAATTTCTTTTTTGTGGAGAAAAAGAGAAATTGTATTTGTCCTCTTTTTCCACTATAATCAGTCTATACCAACAATGAAAAGGCATTCATTCTATTTTAAAAAATAAGATTGGAGGAACGTGTTAATGAAAAACCACTATTTGGATCAACGGATTCGGATCAAAAAACCGAATTTGAGCCTCACAGAAAAGAAAATTTCCGATTACTTTGTTCATTCTGAATCATTATTGACACAAATGACGTTAGAAAGTCTGGCCAACGAAATTGGCGTCTCCCAATCTTCCGTGTATCAATTTGTAAAAAAGATTGGCTATTCTGGGTTCCAAGAATTTAAAATTGATATCGCCAGGAATTCTAATTATCAGCCGACTTTTCAAAACGTCAATAGCGTGAATGGCGCCGATGATATTTCACCAGATGATGATAGTATTACGATTGCTAAAAAAGTCTTACAAGCCAATATTTATTCCCTCAGTAACGCCACACAGTTCTTAACAAAAGAGCTGTTAGATAACGTGTTGGCTTTGATGTACTCTGCCAAAACGCTTCACTTTTTTGGGCAAGGCGGCTCCTCGATTGTGGCTTTTGATAGTTTCCATAAATTCATTCGGACCAACTATCGGTGCAACTACATTTTTGATTACCACATGCAGTTAAGTTTTGTCACAAAATTAACCAGTGAAGATTGCGTGTTTATTTTTTCCCATTCAGGCAAAACCAAAGAATCAATCAACCTAGCACGACAAGTTAAAAAAACCAACGCAAAAATGATTACGTTAACTGGTAACAGCGGTTCAGAGTTGGCAGGCTTGTCCGACGAAGCAATTATTGTCGTCACCGAAGAAGGCTTGTTTCGTGCGGAATCCTTGGCTTCACGGATTAGTTACTTAACGGTAATGGATATTTTATACACAAATACGATGTATCACAATTTTGATCAAAATGCCGATTCCTTGAAAAAAATCCGCGACAACATTAGCACGACTAAGACCGATCCGCATTACTTGTCGTAAAGATCTGAATGGTGCTTGTTTTTGTAATATCGGTCCTCGCAAATTGGTTTTATACCGTGACTCTACATTTTATGAAGCAAGTGAACTATCATGGAGGTATTTAAAAAGCGACCAATTTTTTGGTCGCTTTTTATCTTGTGGGTAAAAATAAGTTAGAAAAAAGAACTTGGGGGTTATGTCCAAGTTCTTTCTAAATCTTAAGACAATTAGTTAAATGCATGTGTTGTCTTAGCTTCATTTTAAGTTTGCTTATTTCGTTCATTCCGTTACTTTAAATTGTTCGGATACATATTTAGCGTAAGTTTTATGTTTACTTACTAGCTCATCATGTTTTCCTGAACCAGTTACTTTCCCTTTTTCAACAAAGTAAATGCTATCCGCATCAACAATTGTCGACAATCTATGGGCAATAACCAATGTTGTTCGGCCCTTCATTAAATTGGACAATGCCTCTTGAACCTTCATCTCAGATTCTGAATCTAGGCTAGCAGTAGCTTCATCTAACATTAGAATCTTGGGATTCCGCAAGAATGCACGAGCAATTGCAATACGCTGTCTTTGCCCTCCAGAAATTTTAACGCCACGTTCACCGACTTCCGTATTCAATTTATCTGGCATTTCTTCTACAAATTTTCGCGCATATGCTAGTTCCAAGACATCCCATAGTTGTCCATCTGAGAAGTTTTCTTCTAAGCCATACGTTAGATTATCTCTGATTGTCCCTGCCATAATCGCAGAATCCTGTGATACAAAGCCGATTTGACGACGATAATCTGATAATTTGATATCTTTTATGTCAATATCTCCAAATTTAATTTGTCCTTCTGTAGGTTCATAAAACCTTTCAATTAAACTAAAAATCGTCGATTTCCCGCCACCTGATGGGCCTGCAAAAGCAATTACTTGGTTTGGCTGAGCAGTAAAAGAAATGTCTGTTAAGATAGGTTCCTCTGGTGCATCTTCATAAGAAAATTTTACATTTTTAACTGATAAAGTCTTTTCCGATAAATCAATATCTTGTCCACTTTCAAAGTCTTCAGGTTCTCTAGATAACAATTCTTGCACTCGTCGCGTTGATCCTGCTGCTTTAGCTACTTCAGAAAATAACGTCGCAATGATTGGCATGGCACCAATAAGATTAAATAGATACATTAAGAAACTCATCAATGTTCCGATTGTCATCACACCAATGGCAATTCGATGCATCCCATATGCTAATAGCCCAAATACCATGCTCATAAAGACCATCATCATAATTGGTTGCATAGATGCATCAAATATTGCTTCTTTTTTCCCTACATTAAATAACCGATCCACTTCATTTGCAGCACGAACCTGCGCCTGAGATTCAGCATTAGAAGTTTTGACTAAACGAATTTCACTCAACGTTTCAGTAGCAAGTCCGTTAAATTGACTCATAGCATCTTGGCGAATGTGACTAACTTTTGAACCAAATGCCATTACTGGAATCATACAAAGGATTACAACAGGAACAGCAATTACCATAGCAAGCGACATATGCCAATCCATTTTAATCATCATATATACCGTACCAATAACTGTAATCACACTGGCAACTGTTTGAGGAAAAGTAACGGCTAACAATTGCTTAACTTGATTAGTATCATTTACGACCCGGCTGGATATTTCACCCGCTTTAACAGAGTCAAAATAAGAAACTTTTAGAATAGTTAATTTATTCCATAAGCGTTTACGCATATTTTGGATGACATTTTCACCAAAAATACCTAAAATTGTCCCTCCTAATGCAGAAACGAGTGCTGAAAATATAAATAATCCAACAACTTTACCTAATAAACTATAATCTACTCCCTTTTGAAAATTATTGACTAAACTTGAAGCAAGTTTTGGAACGTACACTTGGATACTAGAAGAAATCACAAGAAATATCATCCCAATGCCAAGCAGTAAATAGTTAGGCTCTGTCATCTTGATTAAGCCTAAAAATTCTTTAAACGAAAATTTTGTTTTATCTGCTCGGATAGAATCATGACTATTTTTGCCGCCTCCACCTACTGCCATTATCTTCTCCGACCTCTCTTCCATCCTTCAAAGCCACCGTATTCACCATTGAATTCACCAAATCTACCAAAGCCATCATGTCCCATCATCTGTTCTCTAGCTCTACCATATCTAGCTGATATTTTTCTGAAATGTTCCCAATTTTTATCGTCGCCAAAAATTGTTTCAATTTTATCTAAAAATTCTTCACTAGAAATATTCTTTTCTATACGTTCTAAATAATTATTTAAAGACTCTAGTTCCTCCTCTGAAAAGCCCTTAAACATTTCTTCATTAAATCCATTGGAAATATTTCCTTGAGTACTTAAACTTTCTCGTCCCTTATCGGTCAATACAACGAATGTGACCCGAGCATCTGATTCATTTTTGACTCGTTTAACTGCTTTAACAGACTCTAATTTTTTTATGATTTGTGTCACACTAGAAGGTTTTATATCTAAATATTCAGCGATTCTTCCAGCTGTTACATTTTCTTCAGAAGCAAGCAATTTTAACGTTTCAAAAGTGTTATCTGGTTTCTCCTCTATGCTAGAAGCAAAGATTAAGTAAGGTTGTTGAGCAATTTTTAATAGTTTATTTAAAATATCTGTTTTTTTCATAATTTCCTCCAAAAAATTTATTTAGTTTATATATAATCTAACGAACTAAATAGTAATCTATTTAGTTTACTTTGTCAACAACAAACTAATTATTTGTATGTAGATATAACCAAAATGAAAAATAGCATACAGAAACTGCCGATTTGTTTTATCGATTCATCTGTTCCTCTACTTAAAAATCTATTTGCCAATTCAATCATGAATACTAAAAAACGCTTGGCACAAGCCAAGCGTTTTGATTCTCTCTTTACATCGAACCTTTAAAAACATCTTTATTCTTAGCAAAATAATCAACACCAGAGTAAATGGTGAAAATCAAGCAGGCATATAGCATGATTTGATCTAGTGGTAGATGGAGTGCTGAAAATGGAATGTTGTTAATGAATAGTAAAATAATTGCAACCATTTGGGTAGCTGTTTTTACTTTTCCTGGCCAAGCTGCTGCCATTACTTCGCCATGTTCGACTAATAACAACCGTAAACCAGTTACTGCCAATTCACGACAAACAATAATTGCTACAATCCAAGCAGGTACTTTGCCTTGACCAACTAAGACGATAAAAGCGGTCATCACTAGCATTTTGTCCGCTAATGGGTCCGCAAATTTTCCGAAGTTCGTCACCAAGCCTTGTGCACGGGCAATTTTGCCATCCAACCAGTCTGTAAAACTAGCAACTGCAAAAATAATCGCGCCCACTAATTGGGTAACGGCTAACGTTGTGTCGCCAAAACTAATCGTTCCCCAGTCCATCGGCACCGACACAATAATAATAAAAATCGGAATCATAAATATTCTTAAAACTGTTAATTTATTTGGTAAATTCACTTCAATTGCCCCTTCCTTCTCCTGTTCTATTTTACGTTATCTTGCTGGCAGTGTCACGAAAAAAAGAAAAGAATCTGGAATAATTGCCGTTTGACCGTTTATTCAGAAATATTCTTGCCTTTTTTTAGAAAGAGCTGGTAATAGCCTAAACTTAAATTAATCATTCCAATCAATGTGATACTGTCTAAAAATTTAGAACCATAGATAAAGTAGAAATACAGTTGTAAGCCAACAATCAAGAAGCCCATGACCAACAGAGCGATTGAAAATATGGTGATAAGATTAAATTTTTTATTAACTATTTTAAGCATTGATAACCCCTTCTCTCTTGAATTATTATTGTCGTCTTTTTAACCATTCGCTGTTAATTATAAAAGAAAAGAATCTGGAATAATTGCCGTTTGACAGTTTATCCAGATTCTTCTTACACCATTTCTAACGATACGTAATCCCTAATGTAACATCCTTACGAATTAAAACTGGCGTTTTTTCCAGTGTTAAATCGGCGCCATCGACTTGAATGGCGACGTTATTTGAGGCGCCTAGAATCAGTGTTGCATTGGCGGCATTCGCAGGTAAAGCTGTTGTTTGGGTCTCTCCTGCTTGCAGGGTGTGTTGGTACGTATAGTTGCCATCGACCATCACGCCAATCCAGCAAGAGCCTTCAGTGCCTTTAAAGGTAATGTTGATTGGACTATTCGCATCTTTAACCGTTGCAGTCACTTGATTGTTAGCATCGCTCACCACAGCCACAGCTGTTTTCTTCTCTGGTTCGCTTGAAGAAGACGGCGGTGTACTACTTTGTGTGCTACTTTCTGGGGCTTGACTTGATTCTTTGGGTTTTTCCACACTGGCACTAGTTGCCGGTGTTTGAATAATCGGTTCGGCTTTTTGATCTTGCCACATAATGTACAGCACTACGACCGCAATGGCTAAACCAATTAACGAAAAGGCAATGGCTGGTAAGTTCCGCAGTAACCAACTGGATTGCTTTTCTTCGTCATGCAATTGCTTACGTGATCCTTCAAGCTCTTCATACACTGGCTTGGGTTCTTCGACAATTGCTGGTTCTTTGCCATCATAGATATCTACCAATTGATTGCCATCTAAGCCGACCGCACTTGCATATTGGCGGATAAACGCCCGCACATAAAAGGTGCCTGGTAAGGACTCAAAATCGTTTTGTTCAATAATTTCTAAATATCTTTTTTGAATTTTTGTCATTTGTTGCAGTTCATCAATTGAGATGTTCTTCTGCAATCTTGCTTCTTTTAGTGTTTCTCCAATATTTACGCTGGCCACTCGTCCATCTTCTCCAGTCTATTTTGTTAATTTATCGATTGTCTCATCAGTCTTTTTCAATTGCCAAGGAAAACATTCCCGTCCTTTAAGAATACCACAAAAGAAGCCAACTGAGGATAACAAAATTGAAAGATTTCAAAGATTTTTCTTTTTCTTAAACAGTTGGTTTATTGCTCGGTTTCTCCTTTAGGATACATATAGAAACGGCTCAATCCTTCTTCACGAATCAAGGTCTCTGCTACTTGGCGGACGTCGGCTAATTGAATACTTTCAATGACTTCAATCTTATCAAACAGCGTGGTTTCCCCAAACAATGATTGTGAAAATTGGTTAGCGATATACTCTAAAGAGTTTAAGGATTGGAAATATTTACCAATCATTTTTTTCTTCAATAAGGACAAATTTTCTTCCGTTAATTCTGGACTTGTTGTGGCAGATAATAAAATAGCTTCAATTCGTTCTGCTAAGACTTCTGGTTGCTCACTATCGCCGCCAATATCCGCAAAATGGAAACTGCGATCTAAATTAAAGTCATAACTAAAACTATCATCTAACAAGCCTTCATCATAAAGAGCCAAATAGTTTTGAGAGGTATTACCAAACAATAATTGTAACAACAAGTTCACGGTGACTTGATATTTCATTAAGTCACGACCCGTTGTTGGCACTTCATCTAAGCCTTTCAAGCCAACAAGCACTTTTGCCCGTGTGACTGCCATTTCAATGGCGCTCTCTTTGACAATGTCAGCAGCTGTTTCTTCAGGGAAATGCCGACGAATAGGTTGGGCGGCAGGAAACTCTTTCGCCGCTTGATTTTCACGAATGAAGGCCATTAACGCTTCAGGGTCCATTTTCCCTACCACGAATAAGGTCATATTACTTGGATGATAAAACGTATTGTAACATGTATACAAATCCTCTGCGGTAATCTCCGCAATACTTGCCACTGTACCGGCAATATCAATATGCAATGGATGTTTCGGATAAAGGTTGCCTAAAATCCCAAAGAACAAGCGCCAGTTAGGATCATCTAAATACATTTGAATTTCTTGTCCAATGATGCCTTTTTCTTTTTCGACCGTTTCCTTCGTGAAATACGGCGATTGCACAAAATCAAGCAACGTTTCTAGATTTTGTGTCACTTGATCCGTCGTTGAAAACAAATAACTCGTCTTCGTAAAACTGGTAAAGGCATTCGCTGAAGCCCCTTGTTGCCCAAATTTTTGGAAGACATCGCCATCTTCTTTTTCAAACATTTTATGTTCTAAAAAGTGGGCGATTCCGTCAGGTACTTCAATCATTTCCTCTTGACCAATTGGCACGAACGTGTTGTCAATGGAACCATAATCGGTCGTAAACAAGCCATACGTTTTTTGGAAATCATTTTTCGGTAATAGGTAAACCTTTAACCCATTCGCCAGTGTTTCTGTATACAATGTTTCTTTAATTTGTGCATAGTCTTTTTTAATCATTTTCCGTTTCTCCTTCCAAAAAGAAGATCGCTTGAAGTTCCAAGCGTTTGGCCACTTCTTGGATTTCTGAAATGGTCACGGCATTAATCCGTGCAATCCATTCCTCCGCCGTCAGCATCGTCTGCGGCATTAATTCGTTCAAGTATTCTTTTTCCAGCCACGCGCCTGCATTATCTAACGCTAAGATATACTGATTTTTTAGCATTGCTTTCGTTTGTTCAATTTCTAATTCGCTAATCTTACCTAAGCGAATATTTTCCAATTCTGTCGAAATCAAACGCAAGACCTGATTCCGATTTTTGCCATCGATCCCTGTTTGAACCGTCATGAAGCCACGGAAAGTGTCGATACTACTAGAAGCATAATACGCTAAATGCTCTTTTTCACGGACATTCATAAATAATTTAGAATGCGGGAAACCGCCAAAAATCCCATTAAACACTTGCAACGCAAAATAATAGCTATCGCCATAATAAATATCCGTGTTGTAAGCCAAGTTTAATTTCGATTGGGCTAGCACCTCACGCTCGGTCCGCTCTTCAATCACGTTGCGAATTGGTTGATTGTAGAAAATCGCGGCTTTGCCTTCTTCACGAGGCGTAAACGGTAATTGCTTGAATAATGGCACTAGCTCCGCCTCATTAACATCACCTAAAACAAAAATATCCACTTGATCTTCCGCCAGCATTTTTTGATAATATGCCGCTAATGACGCCGCAGTTTCCTCAGCTAACGCCGCAACGGTCCCGAAACTAGGGATTTTTTGATCCTCCGATTGATTAAAATAGACACTTTGAAGCGCCAAAGAAGCATAGGTTTGCTTATCCTCCACAATACTTTCCAAGTACGCTTTCAAGTTCTCTTTCTCCCGTTGGAAGGTTTCCGCTTCGAATTGACCTGCTTGAATATTGGGGGCAAAAATAATTTCCTTCAAAAAGTCCACCGCTTCGGCGAGAACCTGACTATCCTGTAAATAATGATCATTGACAATGTTCATAGAAATATTAAACCAATGTTGATTGCCTTTTTTGGAAACGCCAATCCCGAAGCTGGCGCCGTAAAGTTCCGCCAAACGCTCACTTAATTTGACTTGATTCGGGTAATTCAAGCTGTTGGTTTCCATCAAACTGGACAACAGCGTTCTTTTTGTAATGGTTTCATGATTTAATCGTGTATTAAAGCGGACTAAAAGACGCACCGTTTTATATTTTTCTGTAGGAATGACGTGTAAATTCACGCCTTTAACTAATTGAACAGACATTGCCGCATCGCTCCTTCATTTGCTTCATCTTACCTAAAGAATGCTGTGAAATATATGTATCGCGTAAATTCTAAAGCATTTTTTAATGTTTTTTCCAATAGCTCCATTATAACACAGCTTCAGGTGCTTTCTGAATGATAAGAGTTTTTCAGTTCAAATTTTCAAGAAGATTCGGTATACTGTTTTTAAAGTGAGGAGGGAAAAAAGAATGATTAAAGAATTTAAAGAGTTTATCATGCGCGGGAGTGTCTTAGACCTAGCCGTCGGTGTTGTCATTGGTAGTGCGTTTACAGCGATTGTGACACAAGTGGTGGAAGGCTTGATTACCCCGTTAATTAGTCTGATTTTTGTCTTGACGACTGGGAAAAAGAGTGCCGACGATGCATTGGGTGCCCTTGTTTATAAAGTCGAAGGCGTTGAATTCAATATTGGTAGCGTGATTAGTGCACTTATTACATTTTTAATTACGGCCTTCGTCCTCTTCTTGATTGTCAAAGCGGCCAACAAAATGAAAAACCGCGGCAAAAAAGAAGAAGCGGCAGAAGAAGAAGTGGTACCAACGAGCGAAGATTACTTAAAAGAAATTCGCGACTTATTAGCGGCGCAAACACCGCCTGCTGAAACTGTCAAAACAGACAGCACCTTCACAGAGAAATAAGCAAAAAGTCATCCTGAGGGGATGACTTTTTTGTTTTGCCTTAGATTGATGGTCCTGCGACGAGGTTCCAAGTGATGTTACCTGTGTAAGCGCCTTTTTTAAGTTCTTGCATTGGTGTAGTAATATTTAAAGAAACAGCATTAAAGCGACCTGCCCAAGTGCCCTGACCTTTACCGACAGAGGCAGTCATTAATGTGGTCGCCTCACCACCAATTTTCATGTTTGTGCCAACAGAACTGGGAGCCGCTGGATTATTAGCAATATTCACGCCATTTTGAGTTTCAACAGCAGCATAATATCCTGAGTCTGGGGTAGCAAGCGGTAAATACTCGGCATAATAAGTTGCTAACTCAAAGTTGATGTTCCCTTCTAATTTATCTGAACCATTACTCATTGCTGTTATCTCTCCTGTCACATGCCAACCTTCTTTAGTACCTCGTAAGTCTCCAACCATAACACTTCTACTCTGTTCACCAGGAAGTAAATTAATATTAGATAAATCATCGCCAATCTTCATAGAAGAAAAATTCAAACTTTTCGGAATTGCTAATAAATCAAAATCCGTATTCGAAGTACTGGGATCGGGGTCTACATTTCTAATCTCGCTATCATGGTCCAACAATACGCCCGCCCCAAACTCCACCTGCACCGGCGTATTCCCTGTCGTCACTGCCTGTGCTGAAAGGGGAGCCAAACTTGCGCCAACTACAGCGCTACCAACCAATAAACTTGCCATTATTTTCTTTTTCATATGTACATCTCCTTTAACATCTTGAATTTCCAGTGCGCCCTAGTTGTTTCTTTGGCGCTGCTGAAGCTATGGCTTTATTATACAAGATTCCCCCTTGTCTGTGATTTTAAATATTGAACAGTTCTTGCAAAAAAACAACATTTCCTTTAAAAGCAACGTTTTCCCTTAGTTTAAAGGCTTTTTTTCAACACTTATTGATATTTTTGACTGTTATTTAATGTTTTTTCTAAGAAAATACTTTAATAAACAACGAGAAAACGTCATAAAGTAGAGGTCAAACTCTAACTTTGTGACGTTTTCTCCTAAAATCTTATACATTTATTCGCAGATGCAGCAAAAAACCCGTAATTTTTTATTTAATGACAGCCGTTTTTATATTTGTTCGTCACTAAGACTTACAATTTACGGCGACGGGCGAATTCCACAAACTTAAATTTATTTAAGCGGTGACGAGATTCCGTATAGCCAAAACAGCGGGTATCTTCCAAGTTCATGATACTACGAACCACGACGACATGATTGCCTTCCACTTCACCAATCAGCTGCTTGTCCATCTCTGTGAGCGGTTCCACGGTAATTTCTTTCTGGGCATAACTAATCGCCAAGCCAAGGTCGTTTTCCAGATAATCGAAAATCGAATCTTCGGCACGGTGCTTCGGCAGTTCTGGGACAATCTCTTTAATCAAGTAATCAATATCTAAAATATCGACTTCCCCTTCAATCTCCCGTTGCCGAACTAAGCGCCACACAGGGGCCCCTTCCGTCCAACCAGTCAACTGAGCCAAGTTGCGCTCCACAGGAATTTCTTCTAAGGAAACCACATGCGTATGACTTTCAATATGTTGCGTTTGTTGTAACTCCTTGTAACTGGTCACCCCTGAAATAGGAAAATTAAACTTTTTAAAGTTGAGCACAATCGAGCCTTTGCCTTGTTTTTTCTGAATGTAGCCAGCGTTAATCAGTAAATTCAAGGCTTTCCGAATTGTTTCACGGGAAACATTGTAGGTTTCCACTAATTGATTTTCACTAGGTAATAAATCGCCTGGCTGATAGTCGCCTTGGACAATTTGTTGTTCTAATTCTAAAAATATGTCATGAAACTTGTTCATGCCGATCCTCCTCTACCAACAATTTCTTTTCTAAAAGCATAGCATATTCCCTCCGAAAAACCTAGAGCTGGTAAGAAAAATCCCCCGCACTTTCTGCCTTACTTACGCCACAAACTCCCCCAGCCAAACCACTGCTTGACCGCCTTTTTTTCGGACCCAGCGCAGTCGGTTGCTGCCCCCTTCTGGAAAAGTTTTCCCAAGAATCTAGGGAAAATCCTTGTAATTCTGATTCGTTCATACTATACTGTAGTCAAACGAAACATGTCTATACAAGTTCACAAGGAGGCGCCAAACATGACCATTTTAGAATTAACATTCGCAACGAACCAACTAACGACGACTTTTTTTAACCATAAATTGGAACCGCTTCATCAAAAAACATTCCCTTTTGAAGCTTTGACTATCGAAGAAACGGTTCCTGAACTGTGCCAATTGATTGTGGCAGAGGCTGCGCCGATTCTGGGGGGGATTGTGGCTGATTTCCCAGAGGACTTCTTTTCGCCAGAGGAAACGTTGGCGCTGGTTCCGCAAGCGGTGATTCAAGCATTCGCGGAACAGTTGAACACGCCACTTTTAACGGCAGCCGAACAAGCGGCGGCACCGAATCTGCTGGCAGCATTTGAAGAAAAACGGCAGTATTTGGCTTGGCATTTGGACTATTATGGCTACGTGCCTGGGAAAAATGAATATGCGGTGGAGTCCCTGTTAACTGTCGGCAATGGCTTTTTAGGCTTGCGCGGCACGACACCTGAGATGACGATTTCTGATGATCATTATCCAGCGACCTACATTGCGGGGCTTTATAATACAGCGGCTTCGGAAGTTGCGGGTCAAGTAGTGGAAAATGAAGATTTCGTCAATGCTCCTGACAACCAACACATCGCTTTAAAAATTGGCGATGCCACTGACTGGTTAACGATTTCCCCAGACACGCTACAACAATTACACCGTCAATTGAACTTGAAAACGGGGTTGTTTGTTGCAGAAATGATTTTGAAAGATGCGGACAATCAGCAAATTAAATTAACGACGAAAAAAATCGCCAACATGGCACAGCCGAATGACTATCATCTGCAATATACGTTTGAGCCGTTAAACTTTTCAGCCCCAATTACTTTGAAAACCGTCACTGATGGCAGTGTCTACAACTATAACGTGGCGCGGTATCGCAACTTAACAGCCAAACATTTTCAGGTGACAGCATTAAGCGCGCAGGAAAACAAAACCGTGATTGAGGTTTGTACCAATCAATCCAACTTAAGCGTCCGAGAAACGGCCTTGATAACCGGTGATTTTTTTGAAAAAGAGGCCATTATGATTCAAGAAGAAGCGGAAAAAATCGCCCAAGTGGTGACCGTGATGGCGCACCAAGGCACGCGCTATACGCTAGAAAAACAAGTCTTTGTGCAAGCCAGCCACGCCGAACAAAGTTGGCAGGTACCGTTTACGCCGAGGGACTCTTTTGCGGCCGCCGCTCAGGAAAGCGCCCGCGCTTGGCAAACCCTTTGGCAACAAGCCAACATTACCGTGACAGGCGATTTGATGTCTCAAAAACTTTTACGGATTCACAGTTATCACTTGCTGGCTTCGGCTTCGCCTTTTAGTAACCAAGCGCAAGCATTGGACGTCTCGATTACCGCCCGAGGCTTGCATGGTGAAGCGTATCGTGGACATATTTTCTGGGATGAAATTTTTATTTTACCTTTTTATATTCAACATTATCCTGACACAGCGAAACAATTGTTGCTGTATCGCTACCACCGATTAGAGAAGGCGAAGGAAAATGCGGCGGCCAGCCAGTATCGTGGCGCAATGTATCCGTGGCAATCAGGACGTGATGGGCGTGAAACCACGCAAAAACTTCACTTAAATCCGTTGAATGGACATTGGGGCGAGGATCATAGCATTCTGCAACGACATGTGTCCTTAGCGATTGCTTACAATGCTTGGTTGTATTGGCATAGTACACAGGATCATGAATTTATGAAACAATATGGCGGCGAAATGTTGTTAGAAATCGCTCAATTTTGGAACAGCGCTGCGACGTTAGATGACGCAACAGGACGGTTCTTTATTGATAAAGTGATGGGACCTGATGAGTTTCACGAGGGCTATCCAGACCAAGCGGAAAGCGGCTTGAAAAACAACGCCTATACGAATTTGATGGTGGTTTGGCTATTCGAAGAATTAACCAACATTTTGGCACTTTTCTCTGAGGAAGAACAGGCACAACTTTTTGCCAAAACGCAGACCTCTTCGGCTGATCTAGCCCGCATGCAGCAAATTCAAAATTCACTGGAAATTGAAGTTAATTCTGACGGCATTATTGCGCAATATGAAGGGTATTTCGGCTTAAAAGAGATTGACTGGGCGGCGATGAAAGAGAAATACGGCAATATTTACCGCATGGATCGAATTTTAAAAGCCGAAGGAGAATCCCCCGATGATTACAAAGTGGCGAAACAAGCCGACACGTTAATGTTGTTCTACAACTTAGACAAAACTCGGGTGGATCAAATTTTAGAAGATTTAGGGTATCAATTGCCTGCGGATTATTTGGAAAAAAATCTTTTGTATTATCTAAAACGGACGTCTCATGGTTCGACTTTGTCACGAATTGTTCATGCCCAATTGGCAGAAATGGCGCAATTCCATGAGCTATCTTGGCAACTTTATCAAGAAGCGTTGTATTCCGATTATCGTGACATTCAAGGTGGCACGACCGCTGAAGGGATTCATACAGGGGTCATGGCTGCGACGATCCACGTTACTTTAGCGACGTATGCAGGCGTTGACACGCGCCAGAACGAGTTATCAATTTGTCCAAACTTACCTGAACATTGGCAAGCGCTGGCGTTCCAGTTTATTCATCAAGGCGTGACGTATCAATTTTCATTAACACAAACCAGTGTCACGATTACAGCAGATAAAGACACACAATTATTGGTTCAGGGCGCGTTGATTCCGTTAACCGCCGAACGACCAAAAGAAGTACATTATCAATAAAGGAGCGAACCACAATGACGATTGGATTTATTTTTGATTTGGATGGTGTCATTACAGACACCGCCAAATTTCATTATCAAGCTTGGAAAGCGTTGGCCGATTCGCTAGGCATTTCCATTGACGAAACCTTCAACGAAACATTAAAAGGCATTAGTCGGATGGATTCCTTGGACCGCATTTTAGCTCATGGCCACCGTGAAAATGCGTTTACTCCAGCAGAAAAAGAAGCCTTAGCTCAGCAAAAAAATGACCACTACGTTCAATTATTAGAACATTTAACGACAGAAGATGTTTTACCTGGTGTCGTGCCATTGCTACAGCAAGCCCAAGCACGTCACATTCCCTGTGCCGTGGCTTCGGCTTCAAAAAACGCGCCCCTGATTTTGGAAAAATTAGGCGTGCGCGCGTACTTCGCCACAATTGTCGATCCCGACTCGTTAAGCAAAGGCAAACCTGATCCTGAAATCTTTTTAGCCGCCGCTGACAGTATTGGCGTGCTACCGCAAAACGCCATTGGCTTTGAAGATGCACAATCAGGCATTGACGGCTTGAAAGCCGCGGGCATCTATGCCGTCGGCTTGTCGGCCAGCCAACCCTTAATCGGAGCCGACATGCAAGTCTCTGAAATGACTGAACTAAGCGTTGATGCACTGCTCAATCGCTAAAGAAGGACAAGAACCTTTAGCAGCAAGCACCTCTTTTCATCTACATTGTATCTATGCTAGAATGTAAATGAAAAGAGAGAGATGCGTCAACATACCTCTCTAGTGTAGAGCCGTTTGAGACGGTGACCTTTTGGATTAATTAAAAATAACCGTACTTGATCAAAGTTGACGGTTATTTTTTATTGTCATTTTTAACAGCTTTTATAATTTCACGGATTAACGCTAAATTTATTCGTACTTTTCGGGAAAATGTGCTATAATGAAAACGAAAAGAGAGATATGCGTCAACATACCTCTCTGATGTAGAGCCGTTTAAGACGGTGACCGATTTTGTTACAAAAAATAACCGCACTCGATCAAAGTAAACGGTTATTTTTTATTGTCATTTTTAAGCAATTTCACAATCAGCGCAATCAAAGCAATGGTAAACATACCAAACCCTAGGATCGTCTGAATTGTTTCATATGCTGACAACAGGCCTCTCCTTTCTGTAAATTTTGGAAGTACGCTCATACGCACCACCTCACTTTCAGATTAGATAGCCACCGTGTTAACTTCTCTACACTTAGATTATACCATGCAAAACTAAAAAATAATTAGTTTCAAATATATTTTTTTAGGGAAATGTGCTATAATGAAAACGAAAAGAGAGATATGCTTCAACATACCTCTCTGATGTAGAGCCGTTTAAGACGGTGACCGATTGTATTATTTAAAAATAACCGTACTGGTCAAAGTAGACGGTTATTTTTTATTGTCATTTTTAAGCAATTTCACAATCAGTGCAATCAAAGCAATGGTAAACATACCAAACCCTAGGATCGTCTGAATTGTTTCATATGCTGACAAAAGGCCTCTCCTTTCCGTAAATTTTGGAAGTACGCTCATACGCACCACCTCACCGAAAGAGGAAAGTCTCTGCTCCTACGCTTCTCACTTTGTTGCGATGCTCGTCGCAAAGCGCATGTTCCTTTGCGCTTGCCTCCGCCTTAACTACTCTACACTTATCGTATATCATGAATGCCTAATAAATATTCAGGTTACAATATATTTTTAGATAAAATGATTTAGAGAAAAACCCGCCCACATCAGAAAAATGATGTGGGCGGGTTTTATAATTATTTATTTTTTGTTTCAAATAACGGACTAACTGGTTTGTTTTCGTGGATACGTTTAATCGCATCTCCGATTAATTCACCAACGCTGACTTCGTCAATTTTAGCAATTTTACGATCATCAGATAGGTAAATAGAGTCTGTTACAACTAAGCGTTCAATTGCTGAATCTTCAATACGTTGTAAGGCTGGTCCTGATAAAACGGGATGTGTACAAGAAGCGTAAACGTCTTTTGCTCCGGCTTCTTTCAATGCGTTTGCAGCAAGAGAAATTGTCCCCGCTGTGTCAATCATGTCATCAATTAAGACACATGTTTTGCCTTCCACATGACCAATGATATTCATTACTTCTGCTACGTTCGCTTTTGGACGACGTTTGTCAATGATCGCAATTGGTGCTTTTAAGAATTCTGCCAATTTACGCGCACGCGTTACACCACCATGGTCAGGGGAAACAACAACGACGTCATCGCCTTGAATGCCGTGTTCGATGAAGTAATCGGCAATTAATGGTGCACCCATCAAATGATCCACTGGAATATCAAAGAATCCTTGAATTTGGACCGCATGTAAGTCCAATGTCAACATTCTTGTTGCACCAGCTTTTTCAATCATGTTTGCAACAAGTTTAGCAGTGATTGGTTCCCGGGCACGTGCTTTACGGTCTTGACGTGCATACCCATAATAAGGCATAACCACGTTAATTGTTTTAGCACTCGCACGTTTTAACGCATCAATCATGATTAATAGTTCCATTAAGTTATCGTTAACAGGGCTACTTGTTGATTGAATGACGTAAACATGTGCACCACGAATACTTTCTTCAATATTCACTTGAATTTCGCCATCACTAAATTGTGTTACAGAGCACTTTCCTAGCTCCACACCCACAGCATCCGCAATTTTTTCTGCTAAGGGACGATTAGAGTTCAAAGAAAAGATTTTCAATCTTGGATCAAAATAATGTTTCGACATTAGAACCTCCACTTTCTATTTCAGCCAATTCGTTAAAACTGAACAATACTTTCCTTCTAAAATAATAGTAGTCCTAGCCAAATAAATCAAGAGATTTTCTGTATTTCATACAAGATATTCATCAAAAGTCGCTTTCTTCTAACTATTTTATCGTATTTGTCTAAAAAATGAGGATTATTTGAATAAAGAAAGGTACTCGCCATAGCCTTCTTTTTCTAAATCTGCCACTGGCACAAATCTCAAAGCTGCCGCATTAATGCAATAACGTAAGCCGCCTTCTTGGAGTGGGCCATCAGTGAAAACATGCCCTAAATGTGAATCCGCTTCTTGACTGCGAACTTCTACTCGGTGCATGCCGTGACTAAAATCAGCTTTTTCTTTGACGCCACGTTTTTCAATTGGTTTGGTAAAGGATGGCCAGCCGCAACCAGCATCGTATTTGTCCAGGGAGCTAAACAACGGTTCGCCACTAACAATGTCTACATAGATTCCGTCTTGGTAAAAGTCATCATATTCTCCTGAAAAAGGGCGTTCTGTTGCGTTTTCTTGTGTGACGGCATATTGAAGATCCGTCAAGGTTTGTTTTAATTCTTCTGTTGGTTTTGTCATTCTGTCCACTCCTTTTCTTCTGTTCAATTTATTGGGTTCAATGATACCACGTTTGCCAAACAGGCACCTAATAGTTTGCATAGTAAAAGACAGTCCTTTCTCTTTTTGACGAATGAAAAGGACTGTCTTTTATTAGTTGAATTCTTTTAGTAGTCGAGCTACTTTGGCAATTGGTAAACCCATAATGGCGTAATAATCGCCAGCGATTGCTTCAATTAGTAATGCTCCTTGTCCTTGGATACCATAAGCGCCTGCTTTGTCGGCATATTCTGCGGTGTCTAAGTACGCATGGATTTCCGTGTCTGTCAGTGGATAAAACGTCACGGTTGAATGAACTGTCGCGGAGCGCTCTTTTTCCCCTTGTTTCAACGTCACACTTGTATACACGTCATGTGTTTTGCCACTTAGGAGGCGCAACATGCGATAACCGTCTTCCCGAGAAGTCGGTTTGCCGAGGATTTCTCCCGCCAATGCCACAATTGTATCGCAGCCAATGACTAGTGCTTCGGGGGATTGTTCTGCTATAGCCGCTGCTTTTTGGGTAGCCATTTGCGCCACATATTCTGCTGGTAAGCCGTCTTTGCCAACAGTTTCATCGATGTCGGCTGGTGCAATCGTAAAAGTTGGAACCACACGCTTTAATAACTCCTGACGGCGAGGAGATTGGGATGCTAAAATAATTTGCATAAATTGATGACGCCTCGTTTCTTTTTAATGGGGGTCTTGAATGCGTTTAAACATTCGTTCCATATCTGAATTCGTAAAATGAATCAGCACCGGACGTCCATGTGGACAATTAAACGGATTTTCGCACAAGGCTAAATCTTTTAATAGCACGCGTGCTTGTTGCTCATTGAGGTAATGATTGGCTTTGATGGATCGCTTACAGCTCATCATAATGGCAGTTGCTTCACGGAATTTTTTCACGCTGACCGAGCCAGTTGTTAGCAACATGTCAATCATCTCGCGAACAATGCTTTCCTCTTCGCCTGCAGGATACCAAGTTGGGTGCGCCCGCACAATGAAACTATTTTGTCCAAAGTCTTCCAAATGGATGCCAACTTCCGCAAGGGTTTCTTTCTGCTCTTTAATTTTCAAGGCATCGCTATTTGGATAATCAATAACGATTGGTACCAATAGTTCTTGTAAATCATCACTGACTTCGCCAATTTTTTCACGGAAGTACTCGTATTTAATTCGTTCTTGGGCAGCGTGTTGGTCGATAATAAACAGGCCATCTTTGCTTTGTGCGAATAAATAAGTTCCGTGCATTTGACCGAAGTATTCTAGCTCAGGAAAACGCTCTGTCGGTCGTTCTTCTTCCAACTTGTTCAGGGCTTGTTTCAGTTCTCTTTGACTCGCAGCGCTATTGGCATCGAATTCTGGGTGAAGTTTCATTTTTTCTTGGAAAACCTCGTCAGCAGCCTCTGATGAACGCAGAGAAGGTTCTGAATCAGATACTTCAGTTATTTTCGTTTCTTCGGCTATTATCTGTTGCTCATTACTAGCTGTTTCCCAATGATTTGCGGAATCAGCAGCTGCCGAAGAGGTTTCGTAAGCTGACGTTTCTTCCGCTACACTCGTTGATTCTGGCACTGGCGGCGCAAATGGATCGTCCATTGGGTCCACTGCTCTTTCTGTCTGGTTGACAGCTTCAGGGGCGCTTGAGGCTGGTGTTTCGTCTGTCGCATGTTCCGCATAGAAGCGACCCGTTGCGGGATTATAGCTTAAGCTGCCCGGTCGTTGTTTTACCGCAGGTTGTTCAGTCGATAAAGGAATTTCCATTTGTTCGGCTTTAGGTTCTGGCGGTAGTTTCTTTTTAAAACGCAAATTGTCTGCCGCATTGGGAATCAACTGTTCTTGGCTCAACACTTCTTGAATCGCCTGTTCAATTAATGTCATTAAATCTTTTTCTTTACTTAAACGAACTTCTTGCTTAGTAGGATGGACATTGACATCGACTAACAGCGGATCCATTTCAATTTCTAACACAGCAATTGGAAAACGCCCCACCATTAGTTTCGAACCATAGCCGGCTACAATTGCTTTATTTAACGCGAAATTTTTAATATAACGACCATTGATAATCGTTGATAAATAGTTGCGGCTGGCCCGTGTGACTTCTGGCAATGAAACATACCCTGTCAAAGTAAAATCAAGGTCTTTTCCTTCAATTTTCAACATTTTCTTTGCGGTACTAATGCCATAAATCCCGGCAATCGTTTGTTTTAAATCACCATTGCCTGTTGTACTCATCATTTTGTGGCCGTCATGAACTAAGCGAAAAGCGACTTTAGGGTGGCTTAACGCCAGACGATTGACAATGTCACCGATATTGGCCAATTCCGTTTGGATCGTTTTGACGTATTTCAAACGAGCAGGCGTATTATAAAATAAATTAGAAACGGTCATTTTTGTGCCTTTACGGAGGGCTGCTGGTCGGTTTTCTTCGACCTTGCCCCCTTTTAGAATCACATAGCTGCCTTCTTCTTCCTCAGCTGTGGCAGTTTCGACAATCATTTCAGAAACTGAGGCAATACTTGGTAAGGCTTCGCCTCGGAACCCCAAGCTGCGAATTCGGAACAAATCATCTCTTGTATGAATTTTGCTTGTGGCATGGCGTTTGAAGGCATTCAGTACATCTTCTTTGGCAATTCCTTCACCATTATCAATAATTTGAATGGTTTTCAAGCCAGCTTCTTCAATAAAAATATCAATTTGGGTGCTTCCTGCATCCAGTGCATTTTCCACCAATTCTTTGACGACAGAAGCGGGACGTTCAACAACTTCACCAGCAGCAATCTGGTTGGCTAGTTGTTCGGATAGTTCTTGAATTTTCCCCATTTCACGACCTCCTAACCGGTTTGGTTCCTAATTAGATACGTTTTTGCAATTGATGAAGCATGTTTAACGCATCTAGTGGTGTCATTTCTAATAGATTCATTTTCTTCAATGTGTCAATGACACTTAATTCTTCTGTTGAAACTTCTTTAAATAATGAAAGTTGCTCGGTTTCTTCATGGACTTCTGAAACTTCTTCATGATGAACTGAACTTGGAATCGTTGTTTCTTCCGCTTCTAAAGCGGATAAAATGGTGGCTGCTCGTTCTAAAAGCGGGCTTGGTAAACCAGCGATTTTAGCAACATGTATCCCATAGCTCTTATCAGCAGGTCCTTCCATCATTTTATGAAGAAAGACCACTTCGCCATCTTTTTCGACAGCGCCCACGTGAATATTCTTCAAGCCTTTTAAGGTTTCATCTAGAACAGTTAGTTCATGATAATGTGTAGAGAATAGCGTTTTAGCTTGTACTTCACGATGGATATATTCAATGATGGCTTGCGCTAGCGCCATTCCATCATAGGTTGCCGTGCCGCGTCCTAATTCATCAAATAAAATTAGGCTGTTAGGTGTGGCGTGCCGCAGTGCTTGGTTGGCTTCCATCATTTCTACCATAAAGGTACTTTGCCCTGCAATTAGATCATCAGAGGCCCCAATCCGTGTAAAAATTTGATCGAAAATTGGCATTTCAGCACTTTCCGCTGGTACAAAACAGCCAATTTGCGCCATGACCACCGTCAAAGCCAATTGACGCATGTAGGTACTTTTCCCTGACATGTTTGGTCCAGTAATCAAGAGAATATCTGTTTCTGGGTTCATGCGGATACTGTTTGGAATGTATTCTTGATGCCCTAAAACTTTTTCCACGACTGGGTGTCGTCCTTCGACAATCGCCAAATTTTTCGTGTTACTTCTTAACGTTGGTCGAACGTATTGATACCGTTCACTAATTGTTGCAAAAGATTGTAAAACATCAACCGCACTAATGGTTTTAGCCAGTGTTTGCAACCGATCAATGTTCGTTTTCACTTGTTCTCTCACGGCCAAGAACAATTGATATTCTAGTTCAACTGATTTTTCTTCGGCTTCTAAGATTAAACGTTCTAATTCTTTTAGCTCTGGCGTAATAAAGCGCTCCGCATTGGCTAATGTTTGCTTACGCTCGTATTTTCCTTCTTCTAAATTCGCTAAATTTGACTTAGTGATTTCAATGAAATAACCAAAGACCCGATTGTAACCAATCTTCAAGTTTTTAATCCCTGTTTCTTGGCGTTCTTTCGCTTCTAACTCCGCTAACCATTGCTTACCATTGCGCATGGCATCACGGTATTCATCTAATTGGTCGTTATAGCCGTCCTTAATAACGTTTCCTTCAGTAATTTGTAAAGGGGCTTCTTCATTAATCGCCGTCGCAATCAATTCCACTAAATCTTCAACGGGGTTTAAGTCGACTAACAAATCATCCCATTCCCCTTGATTGATCCCGACAATTAACTGTCGAATCGTTGGTACTTGTTCTAAAGAGGTCCGTAATTGAATTAAATCACGCCCATTCACACTGCCGAATGCCACGCGTCCTGCTAACCGCTCTAAATCATACACGTTCGTCAATGCTGCTTGCAAATCCAAGCGTTCAAAATAGGAATTTAATAAGGATTGCACCATTTCTTGACGCGTCTTAATTTGACGTTCCTGAATCAGTGGACGATCCAACCATTGTTTCAACAAACGGCCGCCCATAGCTGTTTTCGTTTCATCTAATAGCCACAAAAGAGTCCCTTTTTTCTGTCCTGTTCGAATCGACTGACTCAATTCTAAATTGAATTTAGAATAATGATCCATTTTCAAGAAATGATCTGGCTGATATTCCACAGCTTTCTGAATATGGGACAAGCTCCGCTTTTGGGTAACGGATAAATAAGATAATAACTTGCCTGTAATTTCAATTTCTAATGGATTAATCAGTTCATTGGTTAAAAAACTAAACTCGGCATTTTCTTCCACCGTTTCTTGTGTCGAAAAGATGATGTTTAAACGTAAACTTAAGTTCTCTTTTAACGATTCAGGAATCCCTGAACCTAGGACCATTTCTTTTGTTTGCAACGCAGAAGCTTCGTTTAAAACGCCCTCTTCATCAGCCAAGACTGCTGTTTTTAATTCGCCTGTACTCAAATCTACATAGGCAAAACCGAACTGATTACCATCTGTTAGCACAGCGGTTAAGTAATTATTGTCTTTGGCTTCCAAGCCTTTACTATTCATCACCGTTCCTGGCGTTACCAACTGGACCACTTCTCGTTTGACCATGCCCTTGGTAGTCTTTGGATCTTCCACTTGCTCACAAATCGCTACTTTATAGCCTTGCTCAATCAACGTATCAATGTAGCCTTGCGCGGCATGATAAGGAACGCCACACATAGGAATCGGATCATCCGCATTGCGGTTACGACTGGTTAACGTCAATTCTAAGATTTGCGCTGCATTGATAGCATCTTCATAAAATAATTCATAAAAATCACCTAAGCGATAAAATAAAAACGCATCCTTGTATTGGGCCTTAATGGATAAATATTGTTCCATCATGGGTGTATTTTTTGTCTTTTGTGGCATTTAATTCCCTTCCTTCTCTAGCTCTTCGTTCACGCGGTATTGAATGAGCGCCGTGACATGTTGGACTAAGTCATTGGCTTCGATCAGTTGTTCGCGGTAGGCTACAACGAGTGGGTGCTCATCAAATTCTTTTGTTTTCGCATCAGCTCGTTGAATGGCTTCTTTTTCAGCAGTTGGTTTGCCATAGTGAGCAAATTGAACCGCATCTTTTTGCGCAGCTTTAATTTCTTCCACTAATTCTGTCAGCTTTTTGTTTTTCTTTACCTTTTCTTCAATCGCTTGGTAGCGCTGAATGACTTCATCTTGTCCAATTAAATGTAACAATTTTTCTAATTCTTTATTACTTTGTGCATCTAAATTCAACGGCTCCATTTTTTCACCTTCATCTTTCACCGGCACTTTTTCTATAAGAGCAGAAAAAGTTAACCTCTTAATGATCCGAGATTAACTTTTCTTCTATTATTCTTGAAACGGGCGATCTTCACTAATCTGAATCGGCTCAATCATCTTCGCTTGGCCCGTTTGGTCATCAATCTCTAAAATACAGGCAGATAAAATTGTCCGCCCTGTTTCGACTACCTCAAAGCGCTTCGGCAATGCTGTCATAAACTTCTCAATAATCGGTTCACGCTTCATTCCTAGAATCCCATCATAAGGACCGGTCATACCGACATCACTTAAGAAGGCTGTCCCTTTCGGTAAAATCCGAGCATCATTTGTTTGAACATGCGTATGTGTTCCAACAACGGCTGAAACTTGGCCATCTAAAAACCAGCTCATGGCTTGTTTTTCACTCGTCGTTTCGCCATGAAAATCCACAAAAATGAGCGGTGTCCGTTTGCGAGCGATAGCTACTAACTCGGCGGCTTTCTTGAAAGGATCTTCCAATGGCACCATAAATGTGCGGGCCTGTAAATTAATCACCGCTAGTTCCAATTGATTGACTTTCACAAAAACCATTCCTTGACCAGGCACATCTTCTGGAAAGTTCGCTGGACGAACCATTTTCTTCGCATCATCAATGAATTCAAAGATATCCTTGTTGTCCCACGTATGGTTACCCATCGTAACAACATCGACACCATCTTGCAAAAATTTCTTATAAATCTTGCCAGTAATTCCCCGACCAGATGCCGCATTTTCACCATTGGCAATGGTCACTTGTGGACGATATTTTTTCTTTAATTTAGGGACATACGTTGCTAAGGCTTCTCTTCCTAAAGAACCGACAACATCTCCTATAAATAATATACGCAAAAAGGTTCCTCTTCTCTTTTTAACATCTCTTGTTTATTATAGTTGTTTTCGCTTTGAAAAGAAAGTTTTGGTTTTAAAAGATTAAAAAAAGTGTCTCAACGAACAATCCTTGCAATTGTTCGTTGAGACACTACACGCGATACTTATTCGCTTTTTATTTTATTTCGCATAGTCAACGGCACGTGTTTCACGGATAACCGTTACTTTGATATGTCCTGGATAATCCAAGTCATCTTCAATTTTCTTCCGAATGTCTCGAACTAAACGAACAGATTCTAAATCAGAAATTTCTTCTGGTTTCACCATGACACGAACTTCACGTCCTGCTTGAACAGCAAAACTTGAATCAACGCCTTCAAAACTATTAGAAATATTTTCTAAGTTTTCTAAGCGGCGAATGTAGTTTTCTAACGATTCACTACGTGCACCTGGACGGGCTGCAGATAACGCATCTGCGGCTGCCACTAAAACAGAAATAACTGAGGTTGCTTCCACATCACCATGATGCGAGGCAATGGCATTAATAACTACTGAATTTTCTTTATATTTCGCAGCTAATTCTGCGCCAATCTCAACGTGAGAACCTTCAATTTCATGATCCAATGCTTTCCCAATATCATGTAGTAAACCTGCACGTTTGGCTAATTGAACATCTTCGCCTAATTCGGCGGCTAAAACGCCAGCCAGTTTTGCTACTTCGATTGAGTGGTTCAAGACATTTTGACCATAACTTGTTCTGAAACGTAAACGGCCTAAAATTTTAATTAAATCAGGATGTAACGTATGAGCACCTACTTCAAAGGCTACTTGTTCTCCGTATTCACGAATCCGTTCATCCATTTCTTTACGTGATTTTTCTACCATTTCTTCGATACGAGCGGGATGAATCCGACCATCTTGGATTAATTTTTCCAAGGTCATTCGAGCGATTTCTCGTCTGATTGGATCAAATCCGGATAACACAACCGCTTCTGGCGTATCATCAATGATTAAGTCAATCCCTGTTAATGTTTCCAATGTACGAATATTACGTCCTTCACGACCAATAATGCGACCTTTCATCTCATCATTTGGTAAAGTGACCACGGAAACAGTTGTTTCAGAAACAGAATCGGCGGCGCAACGTTGAATTGCTAGGGAAAGCAAGTTCTTCGCTTTGCGATCAGATTCTTCTTTGGCACGTTGTTCTGACTCCTTGACCATCAAGGTTAGTTCATGATTCAACTCTTCTTCTGTTGACTTCATAATAATCGATTTTGCTTCTTCTTTTGAAAGGGAAGCAATTCGTTCTAATTCTTGATGTTGCTGATTAATTAAGTTTTCTACTTCTTTTTCTCGCTCATCAATTAATTGCTGTCTAGCACCAAGTTTCTCTTCTTTTTCTTCCAGTGAGCCTTCACGTTTTTCAAGAGAGTCATCTTTACGATCCAACGTTTGTTCCCGTTGAATTAAACGATTTTCTTGAGATTTAAGTTCTAATCTGCTTTCTTTCAACTCACTTTCAATTTCTGAACGATACTTCTGGTTCTCTTCCTTAGCTTCTAGCAATGCTTCTTTTTTCAGTGTTTCTGATTCTTTCCGAGCGTTCTCGAGAATACTCGACGCTGAAATTTTTGCACCATTTATTGCTTTATCATGACGTGACTTTGCAATAACAAATCCTAAACCAAGACCGACAATCAAACCGACGATAGCGAGGAGAATATTTAAAACCATATTTCCACCTCCATACTATCTTTTTGTTAATTCATATCTTGTAGTTTTTTGATAAACTAAAATCAATTATCAATATGCCTACTTGCATATTTGTGCATACACACAATTTTATTCTAATGTTTGTCGCGAAAGGTGTCAACTTAAAAAAGCCCTTTCTTTTGGAAAGGGCAGCAAATATTAGACAACGTCACATTTTTAGGTTTCCGCCGTCACGAATTGTTTAAATTTTAGAACAAACGCCGCATAGTCTGCTGTTTGACTAAGCTGCTTGATGTGGATGGGTTCGGACATGGACAACAGTCTATTTAACAATTTAGTTCTAAACAAAAAAAGACAACACCTGTCCTGTTCAGTAAGTGTTGTCCTTCTTCTTAACGAGTCGTATTCACTCGTTATTTATTCGTCTAAGGGTAATTCTTCTTGACCTTCTGCTTCTTCTGTAATGGTTGAACCGTCACCGATGCCGTATGCATCACGGACCAATTTAGACACTTCTGCCATCATTTCAGGATGATCCGCCATGTATTGTTTGGCATTTTCACGGCCTTGGCCAATTCGTTCTTCTTTGTAGCCATACCAAGCACCACTTTTGCTGATAAGGTCTTTTTCCACAGCCATATCTAGTAATTCGCCTTCTTGGGAAATACCTTGGCCATACATGATATCAACTTCTGCCACTTTAAATGGTGGCGCCACTTTGTTTTTAACGACTTTAATTTTTGTGCGGTTACCGACGATGTCTGTTCCTTGTTTTAACTGTTCTGCACGACGGACTTCTAGACGAACCGTTGCGTAGAATTTCAATGCACGTCCACCAGGAGTTGTTTCAGGATTTCCGAACATCACGCCAACTTTTTCACGAATTTGGTTAATGAAAATAGCAATTGTTTTTGTCTTATTAATTGAGCCTGATAATTTACGTAGTGCTTGAGACATTAGTCGAGCTTGTAAGCCGACATGGCTCGCTCCCATCTCACCATCAATCTCTGCACGAGGAACTAACGCAGCAACCGAGTCGATAACAACGATGTCAATCGCACCACTTGAAACTAAGGCATCGGCAATCTCTAAGCCTTGCTCGCCCGTATCTGGTTGAGATAAAAGTAATTCATCGATGTTAACGCCTAGTTTCTCCGCATATTGAGGATCCAATGCATGCTCAGCATCGATAAAAGCGGCTGTTCCACCATTTCGTTGCACTTCTGCAATTGCGTGTAAAGAAACAGTTGTTTTACCTGAACTCTCAGGACCATATACTTCAATAATTCGGCCACGTGGATACCCACCTACGCCCAATGCAACATCTAACGCTAAAGAACCACTAGGGATAGTTGAAATTTTTTGATCAGCTTTTTCGCCTAATTTCATAATAGAGCCTTTCCCAAAGTTCTTTTCAATTTTTTTCAGTGCGGCATCTAAAGCCACTTTACGATCATCTGCCAATGGATAATCCTCCTTTAATTTATATAAACTTATTTTTCATTT
Organism: Enterococcus sp. AZ119; assembly: GCF_050546175.1. Lineage (NCBI taxonomy): Bacteria > Bacillati > Bacillota > Bacilli > Lactobacillales > Enterococcaceae > Enterococcus > Enterococcus sp. AZ119. Next base: position 2,588,039 of record NZ_CP172951.1, read on the forward strand.
CCTGTTAGTAGGTCTATCATATCTCTTTTGTACCAAAAAAGCAAGAAAAAACCGAACAAACATTCGCATATTTATTTTTTATTAATGATTCGGCGCCGCAAAAGATCTAACCCTCGCATAACCGCACTCTGTCTAATATAATTTCGGTCACGGTTAAAATGGAAACATTCTGCAACGGTTGGTTGGCCTTCTTCCGCCAGCCCAATCCAAACAGTGCCTGTCGGTTGACCTTCGATTGGGTCACCAGCGACCCCAGTAAATGATAAACCATAGTTAGATTTAGCTAACTGACGCGCTTTCTCTGCCATTTCTTTGGCACACGCTTCACTTACCGTGCCATGTTCTTCTAAAAGTTCATGAGAAATTCCTAAAAAGTTCTCTTTTGTTTCTTGCGAATACGTCACGAAGCCTCCCTTAAAAATCTTCGAAGCGCCCGCAATTTCCCCCAGTGTACTTTGGAATAGGCCAGCGGTGAGGCTCTCAGCAGCCGTGACGGTTTGTCCGTTTTGTAATAACAAATCCACTGTTACCTTGGCTAAACTATTGTCATCCCCATACCCATAAAAATAGTCTCCCACTTTAGCTAAAACCTTTTCTTCCGTCGCTGTTAATAATTCTTCGCCAGCTACTAAGTCTTTTGTTTTAACTGTTAAACGAAGTGTCACTTCATTAGGCTTAGCATAAGGCGCAATGGTTGGATTCGTTTGGTGCGCAATCAACGATTGAATCTCGGTCACCAGCTGGGATTCACCAATGCCATAAAAACGCAAGACTCTCGAAATCAATTGTTCTTCTTGTGGAAACGCATCAATCAATAAAGGTCGTGCCGCTTGTTGGAACATCGGAATTAATTCATTGGGCGGCCCTGGTAAGAGCAAATAGCTTGTTGTGCCTTCTGTTACGAAAGAACCAACCGCTAATCCTGTCGGGTTTTGAAGAACTTGTCCACCTTCAATGGCTAACACTTGTCGTAGATTATTTTCCGTCATTGGCCGCTTAGACTGTTGGAAAAACTGGTGCAAGCGGTTCAATCCTTCTTGATCTTCTACTAATGATTTATGGAGATGTTGTGCGACAACTTGCTTGGTTAAATCGTCTTCTGTAGGTCCTAGCCCTCCACAAAGGACAATTAAATCACTTCTTTGTTCTGCTTCTGTTAGTAGCGTTTCTAAGCGGCCGCCGTTATCGCCAACAACGGTCTGATAGTAAACATCGATGCCTAGCGCAGCTAACTCTTCTGATAAAAAGGTGGCGTTGGTATTCACTACTTGTCCCAGTAATAATTCTGTTCCGACTGCAATGATTTCTGCTTTCATTGATTTCCCCTTCTCTAATAACATACGTAGTTAAACTCACTTTCCATTTTAGCACAACAAAATTTTTACAAAAGAATTTGAGCTTCAGGAAATAATTTTTTTATCAGGAAATTTATTAATTATTACGAAAAAAATGTTCATTTCCTCACAATACATTGTATAATAACGTTATATCGAAAGGAGAGAAATGAATGAGTGTAGTATTAGTACTTTTGGGTCTATTAGGGTTACTTGTCAGCGGGGGACTGACTATCAAAGCATTAATTAAGAAACAACCGAAAAAACAATATGGCTATGCCGCATTAGCAAGTGCCGCTCTATTTATTGGTGGGGTTGCCACGACAGATTCTTCCCCGACACTTTCACTTGATGCAGAGAGTGTTGAAACCGATGCCAATGGCTCAGCCACCATCAAAGGCGAATACGACGGCAACAGCAAACTAACGACCAATGGCAAGGAAGTAAAAACGAAAGACAAAACGTTTGCTTACAAAGTAAAACTGTCCGATGAAAAAACGCAAAAAATCACTTTTGTTGCTGAGAAGAAAGATACCAAAGTTGAAAAATCAGTCGAAGTCACACCGTCAAAAGAATTTATTGCGAGCATCACAGATTCTGAGCAAGAATTGGCCAAAACAGAAAAAGCCTTAGCTTACGCTGAAAAACAACCTTCTCAGAAAAACTATGATGAAGCCGCAACCTTAGTATCTTCATTAAGTCAAGAATACGAGGAATACAATGATCGCCTTGAAAAAATCAAAGAAGCAGTACCTGTTGATGAAGCAGTTACAACTGCTGAAAAATCTAAAAGTAAAAGCGATTATCAAGCAGCTGAAAAATTAGTAGCTGCTGCCCCAGTTGGCAAAGAAGGATTTCAACAACGATTAACGACTGTTCAAACCGCTATCGCTGAAAAAGAAAAAAATGAACAATTAGTCGCCAGTGCAACTGCCGCTGTTGAAAAAGCTGAACAAGAACCAACCAATGAAGCTTACTATAATGAAGCGGTCAAACAAATTGACGCTTTAAACTCCCCAAATCAAGCTTTAACAAAACGGGTAGCCGTTGTTAAAACTCAATTAGATGCCCACAAAGAAAAACAACGAAAAGAAGCAGAAGCTCAGAAACTAGCCGCTGAAAAAGCGCAAAAAGAACAAGCCGAAGCGGCAGCAAAAGCGCAAGCTGAAGCAGAGGCGCAACAAGCCGCACAGGCGCCGGCGGAAGTCGAGACGGCTGCTGCGGAAGCACCAAGCGGTAACGCCTTAATTAAAGGGTCACGTAATGGAATTTATCATGTACCTGGAAGTAGATATTATAATAGAACTACGAATCCAGTAGCTTGGTTCTCTACTGTTGAAGAAGCAGAAGCAGCAGGATACCGAGCACCCAAACAGTAAATACATTAGCAATAATTAATCAAACAAAAAAAACATACTAAGATTAGAGGGTGAATTCATCGACGGGTGAATTTACCCTCTAATCTTAGTATGTTTTAATTTCTTCACTCATTCAAGTTTATAGAATACTTTGTTAAATAGATTCGTTTATATGCAAAACTTAAAAGTTTATAGCCTTTCTTTTCATACTATTTTTTGTTTTCAGATTTTTGTCACTACAATAAATTATTCTTTATAAATGGTGCCCTTATGACCTATTGGAAATATTTGTATCACAACTTTAGAATCACAAATATTAGCCAGTATTCGATAGTTTCCAATTCTATAGCGCTATTCAACAACTTCTCCATTTGCTCTTGAGAAATACCAATCTCTTTTTTCTCTTTGGAAATTTCCATTGCGTTTCGTAAGGTTTTTAAGTCAATTTCATCATCAAGAATTCTAAATGTTGTTGTTGATCAAAACATATAACTACCTCCATTCATACTTTATACTAAAAAAATACGGCCCGGTCAATACATCGTTAGTACACATAGGAGGAGCACCCCGGAACATCTGTACAGAAAATAGTGATAGTGATTACCTCTAAATCTGTAAAACGTTTATTTGAAGCAGCTTATAGAATTTTCAAGATATAAAACAAAATATATTTCTGAAACATTCATACAGAAATTAGCATGTGGTGTCCAACAGTTGTTATTGTCGAGTGGGAATAAAGAGCCAACATGATATGGATGGGGAGCGCCTATAAACCAACATCTTCCAGTTGCTAAAGAGCTTGATTTTCATAAAAAATGATATGGTTTCCTATCAAAAATCCCTTGCAAAATTAACGTTTGACAAGGGACTTTTCTTTTGTTTGCTGCTTTTTTAAGCCTTGGTTGACTGTTCCTGAATTTTATAGAGTTGAAAAACACTGTTTATTGGAATTTATATCAAACTTTTAAGTAAATTAGCTTCACTATATTATATTAAATACTCGTTACTAATGTTCGTAACCAAAATAAATTAATTGCACAGCAAAGAACATAATAAAACTCGATGATTACTTTGGCAAAACTACATTCTTTTAACAAGATTAAATTCTTCTTTTCTATCATACAATGCCACACATTGATTAAATTTATAATCATATTTAATATTAAGCATATTCTTTCTAATTAAATTATCAAAGTCTAAAATAGTTGTACAAGTTTTTTCTTCTCCACATACGCCACATCTATGTGTATTACTTTCTCTAATCAAGTCTTTGCTTTCATCCTTATAGACTGCAGCAACAGCATTTATTCTGTTATCTGCCCTATCCTCTAAAGAGTATCTCAAGCATTACATCTCATTATATAAAGAATAATATACTTTTTGCATTTCTAACAATTGTTCGTGATTACCTTCCTCTACAACTCTACCCTTATCTAAAACAATTATCCTATCCATATTTTTTATTGTATTCAACCTATGTGCCACAATCACACTAGTTTTACAATTATTTAAAATATAATCCATTATTTTTTTTTCTGATACATTATCTAATGAGCTAGTCGGTTCATCCATAATAATTACATCTGGATTTTTTAATAAACATCTTGCAATGGAAATCTTCTGTTTTTGACCTCCAGAAAGATTCATTCCATTTTCTGATATTATTGTATTCAATCCGAGCATATCATTATCTACCAGTTCGTTTATTCCTGTAGCAGTCAATACTTCTTTAACAACAATAGGCGATTCGTCACCTACCATCAAATTTTCCTCTAGCGTATTACCAAATACTATTGAACTTTGTGTTACATATCCAACTTTATTTCTCAAACTACTTTTATCAAAACTAGATATTTCTTCATTATTATAAATAACCTGTCCTTCACTAGGAATAAACAATCCACAAATTAGTTTTAAGAGTGTACTTTTTCCACTTCCACTTTTACCAACTATTGCAACTTTCTCTCCTTTTTTTATTTCTAAATTCACACTTGAAATTACATTCTTTTCGAATTCTGAAAAAGAAAAGTTTACATTATTCATTTTTAAATTTTCAAATCTTTCAAACTTCTTTTTACCATTAATTTCATTATAGAAATCTGTGTTTGTGACGTCTGATATTTGGTTAAGATATGATTTCAAAATTAAAATTTGAGAAATAGAACCAATCATCGTAGAAAATGGTTCAATAAAATATGCTATCAAGGTTGTAAAACCAATTAGTTGACCTAAAGACATTTGGTTCGCCTGAACTTCCTGTATACCAAAAAAAAGAATAATAATAGGTAAAGTAAAAAGTAGCGTAGTAGAAATTCCGGATAACCATGCTGCTGCTTTTCCTTGTTGACTCAAACTTTTCAAACTGTTACTAAATATGTTAGACCACCTTGTAAAAAAAACCTTCTCTTTTCCTAAGGATTTTATTGTTTCCATTCCAGAAAATATTTCAACATACAAGGATTGAATTTCACTTTGGTACTCTATAACTCTTCCATTGATTTTATAATTTATTTTAGAATATGTTAGGGAATTAATTAATATTAATAAACAAAATATGATAGTAATTATTGTCAATTTACTTGAATAATTAGTTAAATAAATGAAATATACAATCATAAATAAATAATCTATGATATTTTCGATTGTATTTTTTGAAAGCATTTGCTGAACCATAGTGATTAAATTAGCTTTATAAATCATTGAACCTGATGATCTGTTCACAAAAAAATTTAACGACTTTATAAAAACTTTTTCCATAAATTTATTAGATAATTTTTTACTCCAGCTAAGTTGCAATTTCGTTAACAATAAACTATAAGAGACTGTTATCAAGTAATATATTCCTGCTATTAAAATCGTTCCCCCTATTAAAGTAGCTAAAGACAAATTTGCTAATATCTGATAATTATCTATTAACCTTTGAGTCAAAACAGGAACTATCAATGATAACATCTTAGATAAAAAAATTACAAATATCATAAGTATAATTATCGATTTTGTACTACGTAATAGACTACAAATTAACTCTTTGGTCTTGTTTTTCAAATTTATTTTAATTTCTTTTTTTCCATCATTATAATTAATTTCTTTAAACACAAGCGCATATAAGGAGAAATGTTCTTCAAATTCGTGTTTTGTGTAAACAACTTTTCCTAATTTTGGATCCATTACATAGAAATGACCTCTTTTATATTTATAAAAAACTACAAAATGGTTATTATCCCAAAAAAGAATAACTGGCTTTTTTTGATTTTTCAAATAGTCAGTATCATTTATTTTTATTCCATGATATATTAAACCAAATTTTTTCATAATATAATTCATATTCCCAAAAGTTAAACCACCTTTAGGACTTCCATATTTATCACGTAAATCATTTATAGTAACTCTAGATCCAAAAAAGTTTAAAATGCTTGTTACTACTGCTATACCACATTCACTATGCTCGTTTTGATAAACTACTTTTATATTTTTCATGAGTATTTACCTATATCTATCGAAATATTCTTCTAAACTATTACATGAAAATAACCCACTATTCTCCCAATACCTATATTCTGACAACGTTTCATTCTGTTTTGAAATAGATTTTTTCCAGTGTTGAAACGACATCTCCATACTTAAATTAGGTGAAATCTTTTGAGGATTACTTATATACTTTAGTCCTTCTCTTACAGATGCTTCTATTTCATTCTCAGAAATAGGATTACTCCTTATTGATATAATTTCTTGTACTCTAACCATTCCTAATCCATCACAAAAAGATTTCAAATAGTTGGAAGTTTGAATATGACCATTTCCATCTGACGTTACCACAGTGATACATGGTTTTTTTGCAAAATAAAACAAATGTGCTAAATGACAAAAACGATCAATGAAAAGTTTAATATCTGCAGATACATTAGCAAAATAAGTTGGACTCGCTAGAATAACAAGTGAAGCATTTTCTATCTTTGCTTTTATTTTTTTAGAATCATCTCTTTCATCTTGTTCATTTGTATCTGCTCCTTTTATAAACGCTAATCTAGGGCTATCGGAAAAATTTAGATTATAATCATAGGGAGTAATAATTTCAAACTCAAAAGAAGCATTCAAATCCTGAACCGTTTCTTTTATTCTATTTACTATGCTTAGAGTTTCACTATTTTTATCTCTTGAACCGATAATTGCTAGTATTTTTTTCATAATAATCTCCTCATAATTCATATTTTTAAACAAAAACTGACGGAACATTCTCTGGTTCTAATAGTCTAACCAAGGTATATGCAACACCAGATATGCCATTAAATAAACCAATATTATCAAACCCTTCAAACTCTCTTATTTGTATATATTCGTTTTTAATAATTTCAGAAATCATTTTGTTACCTATTTTTTTTGCATGTTCCAAATATTTATCAGAGTTTTCTAATAAATACAAATCAATATAAAATTGAATTATCCCACAATTACCATGACATAAACAGTCAGATTCCAAGTATTGATTTTTAATTTTTAATAGTAATCTTTGTTTTTCTTTATCAGATAATGCACTCTTAATATTATTTTTGTGAAGGTAAGATTGTCCCAATAGATAACCTAATATTCCATTACACCAAGATACAACATCTTCATTTTCCTGAACTAGAGAAATAGACATTCTTTCATTTAATTTTTTAATATATTCTAAATATTGCCTATCTTTGGTAACTTTATATAGTTCAACCATAGATATAAGTAAGCCTGAAATGCCATGACCTATACCAATATTTTTCATTACATTTGTATCTTTTTCAGCAAACATTATCAATTTGTTACCCAAAAAAATAGCGATTTCTAAATATTGATTATCTTTGGTTTTCTTATACACATCAATATATAATGGGATTATACCTCCATAACCTAATAACCAGTCTACTGTACCCTCACGTTCTAAAAAATTTTGAGAATTTTGCTGTAACAGGTTCAAATAATGTGTAATTCTTTCATAGTTAGTATCTTCTTTTTCGATTATAGAAAACAATTGTAAAAATGAATGAAACCCTACATAAGCACTATCTGTTTGCATAGTATCTAAAAGATCCATCGTAGTTTTCACTAAATAATCAAAATATCTTTGATATTTTACTTTTCCTGTTACTTTATATAACGATTTAAACAATGATGCAATTCCTATTAACCCATCATAAAAATTGACTTTTGAAGCACCTAAATCAAATTCATCAACTACACCATCATTTATAACCAACCAAGTCATATATTCTTCATTTTTGTCGATATAAGCTGAGTCAATTAGTTTTTCAGCTAATTTTTCAGCTATCTGTAGGTAACTATCCTCCTTACTTATTACTAAACTTGATACATCTTGTTTTACAACTCCCTCTTCACCTTTGATTTTCATCATAATAATCCCTATCTGTTTAGAAATATTTTCTGAATCAATATTTTTAATTTTATCAATTAAAAATATTCTAGGAGTATTTTCAAAAACATTTTGTATCCTAACTCCTTCTGAATTGTAGATACAATTCTCATCTAGCTTTGAAAAAAATATTGGGATATCATCAAAAACCATATCTTTATACTCTAATTGAGATATCTGTTTATTTTCATAAGGGAATGTATATAAATTTTCCAATATCTTTTCTAACTCAACAAAATCTTTTAAACAGTTTGGGTGTTTAGTAAACTCCAAAAATTGAGCATATGTGTTCGTATTTCTTGCTAATATTCTAATTGTATTATTTTCCATGCCTTCAATTAGATTCAGATATTCTTCTTTATTAACCAAAAAGAAGTCCATTACATTACTAAAACCAGCAATAATTTCTTTATAGTAATCTTGATAGTTAATAAGTTTATCCTTATAGAACACATTATTATTACTGCCTTCTAAAATGACATTCTCTAATACAAATTTTGCATTATCATTGTCTAAATTTTTTGGAACGTACATTTTTTTTTCTAATTTTTGAGTTTTCCCACTAAGCCCACTAATATCAACGCTATTTCCTTCTGAATCTAATTGCATTTTCCCCGGTAGCATAATACTAGACGATACAGAATTTCTAATAAACCCCACAATTTCACTGAATATATTTTCTTGTCTTCCTTCAAGTTTTATAGGAACCGAAAACAAAGTTTCATAGTCAACTATAACAGGATACTCTCCATGAGAAATTACATTTTCAAAATGAATATCACTACCATTAGTTAAATAGATTAATGCAATTAGCTGACCATATCGTTGATAAAATCTTTCAATTTCTTCTTCATTATTACAAGGTTCTTGCTCGATAAATTGAACAAAAGTGAATGTAGAATTATACAAAGATTTTGGGATATCCATATTTAAAAATCCATTACTATAAGAAAAGAACTTTATAATTTTCTGAAAATTCTTTTCTATATATAAGTTTCTGGGTTTATAAACAATTTTTCCCAAATTAAACTCTATAATAACAACACTTTTCCCTTTTTCATGAGTATCGCCTTTTTCAAATATCAAACTTTCTACATATATTTTTTCTTCTGTATCGAAGAATGTATCTTCAATTGAATCCCATGATTGAAATAAATTATTCAGAAATTCATTCATGAAATCAATAAAATATAAGGTTGTTATACTCAATTTTCTTGTCATTACTGGATATTTTTGATACAGATTCAACAATTTTTCTTTATCATCATACAAATCTATAAAATTTATAAATCTTTCTTTTGATGTTTCACCATGAAGTCCATTGCTATTTTTAATAAAATCCATTTCTAACACAAAGACTTTTAAACTTAGATTTATTAATCGACTAGCTAAACAATCGAAAATATTTTCTATAGCTTTTTCCGATAATTTATCCTGAAAATCAACAATTAAGCCGTTCTCTAGTTTTGTTAAAAATGGTCTGATTAATTTAACATAGGTACTAGGTAAGTTATTTTGATCCTCTATAGATGCTATCAAGCTATCGAAATCAGAGTACGTCACTCTGTCACTGTAAGAATCTATTTTAAAATTTTCGTCTATACAATGGTTAAATTCCTCTAGTTTCCAATTATTGATATTTAGAATCTTACTGAAAAGTTCACTATCCACAGTTGTTTTTCTATTAAGCCATCTTTGAATGTTGCTACTATTTTTATCATCAAATATTTTGTTCTTAATTAAACTCATTCTTTCCTCTATAGTTAATGCTTTCCCCTTGTCAAAACAGTTCATAAATCCCCCTCCTAAAGTATTATGTATATAATTATTGTTTTAAAAAATGTATGGAATTAAATTCGTTGAATTTAATTCCATACATTTCAAATTCCAACAAATAGAATGAAACATATATTTTTATTTCTACTTATCAATTAAAAACACTTTATTATCTGCACTTTGTAAAAGCAGACAATGTATACGATCCTACGAATGAACTTGCAGCACTTGCTACAGTGGCAGCAGAAAGAATAATTGTAGGTGAAATTCTAGCGTTATCGTTTCCACCAGCAATAAAGTTCATTTCTTCTTTTGATAAATCTTCAAATTTTTGACCTACTAACGAGTCTAATTGTTTTTCATCCAATATAATCTCTCCCTTTCATATTAAAAACATTTTTTAGTATATGAGACAAGACCACTAACAGCTGACAAAGCTGCAGAGCCAGCCGCTGATGCAACATAACTTGTGTATGGTGTGACAGGAGTAACAATAGTCGGAGAAATTCTAGCGTTATTATTTCCTCCAGCAATAAAGTTCATCTCTTCTTTGGATAAATCTTCAAATTGCATACCAACAATTTTTTCTGCTTCCATAATACAATCCCTTCCTTTCAAAAATTATATAGCGTGTTAACACATCTTCATGTTATCATGATAATATAAAAAATAAAGTACCATTTGTTATACATTTTACATATGCAAAACATATTATACAAATGGTTAATTCTTTTATCAACGGAGGTTTTTATGAATACTGGAGAAAAAATTCGAAAATATAGAATGGAAAAAAATCTGTCTCAAGTTGAACTTTCATCAATACTATTAGTTTCTAGACAAACAATTTCGAACTGGGAGAATGGACGAACTAGACCAGAAATGGAAAATTTAGTACTAATCAGTAATTTTTTTGATGTACCATTAGAGGTTTTTCTATCAGAAGATATCTCAGAAATTAAAAAGCAACACACCGAATTTACATTTACAGCTAAAATTATATTTATAATTTTTATTTCAATTTGTGTATTGATTTCAAGTATTTTCATGTCTATAAAAATGAGTAAATATTTTCTTGTTTTTCCTTTTTTGCTATTAAATATAATTTTTGCCTGTCTATTAACATTTTTTCTTAGGCAAACACCAGAGAAATCTTATTTAAAAAAATTCAACAAGTTGAACTTCTTATTTATTATTCTCATCATGGGTTTGATTAGTTTTTTCTCTATTTATTTCTTGCTAACTCTTTTAAATTAAAATGTAAAAAACCTTTATAGTCTTTACTAAATAAAACTATTACGCTATTAATCCTTCTTATTTTTGTATATGCTACACTTGTAACGTATATATTATTATCTGAAAGGAGCAATTGAAATGAGTAACGAAGTAAAAAAAATGATTTCTTTAACTTGGATTTTATTTTTAGTATCCATCGTAACAATGATTTCCATTGGTATTACTTTTAAATTTTGGGGGTTGAAAGGATTATTGATACCTGTTTTTGAATGTAGTTTAATAGCATATATAGGTTTCAAAATTGAAATAATAAGAAGGAGAATCAACATTAAGTCCTACAATGAATTGCTAAATATTCTACATTATGATTCTCTGAAATCTACAACTTCACCCTCAAGAAAAAATTTTTTCCTTGAAAAAAACCTGCTTGCTTTTCTAATCTCTTTTGTCTTTTTCCTATTAATCATTTCGATAAGCTTTGTAATATTTTGATAAAATTAAAATAGATAATTGTTTTGTCGATTTATTTTTAATGATCTTAATCTGACTTACTGTTTTTTTGTCAGGTCAAGATCATTTACACGTATAATTTACAAAAAAGTGATTTTACTGTAGCTGTATCAATTTCCTTTTTAGCTGGCGGTGCTTTTGCCCCGATAAATAGCGGTGTCAATAAATATTGACATGAAACTAAAATTAAATATATCTAAAATACTAAACCACTTTTATAGTCAAAATCTATTCAGTGTCAAGGGCCATATAAAGATGTATGTTTTGGCTCTCTGCTATTTTTCAATATCGAGGCCCTTCGTTTCCATGTAATCTTTCATTCGATAAGATTTCTCATTGATTGATAAAATTTTAGAATGATGGATTAGATGATCAATAATCACATTCTTTACCTTTTATCCTGGAATACCTCTGTCCATTGGAACAGAGCTATATTGGATGTTAGAACCGTTGATTTTTTCTCATAACGTAAGTTAATGAGCTGGAAAAAGAAATTCGCCCTATTTTTTATACGACAACTTCACTCTAAAAACAAAAAAGACTACCTTCACTTAGTTACGTAGTCAAACAATATTGATATATCCCATATTAATCATTCTCGGTTACTATGGTCTTTTTATTTTGTAAATACTTTTTATACGCAGATTCTATGAGCTAATGTTTGATACAAATAAGTATAATGATTTAGTTTGTCCCTCAAGGTAACTTGGAAAAGAAACTCGATTATTAATCGACCTACAAACCACTTCTGACAGTTTTAATATGACAGAAAAATTGTTTGTAGGTCGATTGTTTTCATTGTAGTTGGTGAGGGCGGGTTAGACCTCATTGACGTTTGTCCAGACTCTGCTAGATAGGTATTTTATGCCAACGAAAGTAAAGCTTGTGCTTTCGTTAAAGCTTTTTGAGCGGAGCTTTTTTAACGGCATAACTTTTTCCCATTGAGACATCTAAAGCAAGTACATACATGATTTTCATCTCCTACACACGGTCTCGAAGCCTACCATACTTAAACCAGATTTTAAATGACAGTGAAGGAGATCATTTTTTGTTTGTACTCACAGTCCTAGAGAGTGTGGTCGGTCTTCCTTTTACAACCAACTATACGCTTAAAACAGCCCTAGAGGATACCTCTAATCTTAGTATATTTTTTGTATTAATAATTTTTTCTTTTATTGATACACACTAATTCGTTGATTTGGGTGTGCATTACTTTCCACTTCATCTAACATGGCAACGGCGTAGTCTGCGTAACTAATGTAGCTGTCACCTTGACTATTGGTTGTTAATTCTTCGCCAGCGACTTCATAATGGCCTGTCGCAGGACCATCAGCATCAAACATGGCTGCAGGACTAATATAGGTCCAGTGGATGTTTTGAGCTTCTTTCAATAAGTTTAAAGCTTCGCCCATCGCCGAAGCTAATGGCTGAATTTCTGCTGGGAATGATGGTGTATCTTTTAATTGAGTTGTGTGTTCTGGGTCCACATACAAGGTTCCAGCGCCCCCAACGACAAACAAGCGCGTTTTTTGATTGGTTAAAATCTCAATCAAATGCTGGGTAGATTTTGGGAAATCTTGCACATCAGGGAATCCTAAGGCACTAATTAATACATCAAACGCTTGAATATCTTCTGTTGTTAATTGATAAACATCTTTTTCAATGGTCGGTGTGCCATCTGTTATTTTTGAGGCATTACGAACGATGGCTGTCACGTCCATCCCGCGACGTTTAGCTTCTGCTAAAAGTAATTGTCCTTCTTTTCCTGTTGCTCCTAATACTGCTACTTTCATGTAAATCATCCTTTCATTTTTAAATAGAACTAAAATAGTTACATTTAATACTTTAAAAGTAGAGAGATTACTTATCTCTCTTAACTTCTATTTCATGAATCACATCTGCTAAGGTGATACTTTTCAATTCTTCTTCCATTTTTTGTTGCACTTTAGTAAATTCAGTTTCTAGTACCGATTGGATATTTGCCCCAACGGAACAGTTTGGATTAGGATTTTGATGGATATTGAAAATCTCTCGTTCCAATTCAACCGCTGTATAAATTTCATACAGTGAGATCTCTTCTGGTTTCTTTAATAAGGTATTTTTATTGGCTCCACGCATGGAATGAATCAAGCCGGCTTTTTTTAACTGACTCATTAGTCGTCGAACAACGACTGGATTCGTATTCACGCTCGAAGCAATGTATTCAGAAGTCACTTGTTCTTGAGGACCTGTTTCAATCAAACTTAAAATATGAATCGCAACACTTAATTTCGTTGACATGGCCATGTCTAATCACTCCAAACCAAATGTAACGTTATTTGTTACATTTACAGAATACGCTGTTTCGTTTTATTTGTCAATGAGAAACCTCTGACTATTCAAAATAAAAATCAGTTGTTGAAACAACACGTGCCCCAAACGGCATTAACGCTAATTTCGCCAATTTAAAGGACTGTTGCCCAAACGGAATACCGATGATTGTCAGACAAAGCAACAAGCCACTAATACAATGCCCAATTGCTAATGGTAGTCCACTGATAATCAGCCAAATAATATTTACCACCAAAGATACGCCGCTATCACTATACACGACTCGCTTTTTAAACGGCCAAAAGCTCAACCCCGCTAATTTAAAACATTGTAAACCAATCGGAATACCGATAATTGTAATACACCAAATCACGCCTGCGAATAGCCAAGATAAGCCACCAAAAAAGCCGCCAAAGATGAACCATAAAATATTGCCAAGTGTTTTCATTCTTGTTCCTCTACTTTCCTCATTAAAAATTATGTATGTGAGTAAGTATACCACGAAAGCTTCTTTTTGTTTCAAACAATATTGTAAGGTCGCTGACTCGTTAAAAGACGAAGACGCTGTTTCATGATACAATGAAGAAACTAACGATAAAGGAGCAGACTTCATGGACTTACATTTAACCGTTGATCTAAAAAAAACAAAGACACTCATTGACTTAGCCGATCAGGCCCACTTAATCATTGAACAAACAACTAAATTACCGAAAAAAGAGGCAGCGATTCTTTTCTTGCTAAGAGATAACCAACTAGTTGCTTTAGGACTTGCTGAAGAAAAAGCTACATATAAAGAAGTTTCTTTTGATCACTCGATTTTATTGAAACCGACTTGGGACACAGAACTTGCCTATTTAGCGCAAGCTTTCCTAGATGATGCGAAAGAAAGTGGTTTAACATTGGAAGCAACCCCAACGACAGTCAAAATTCCGAAAAGTGCGGTAGCGACAGTGACTAACTATAAAGAAACAGTCACCTTTATCTTGGAACGTTTTGGCTACTCTCTGTTTAAAAAACCGGCGCCGAAGAAAGCCAGACCAGCCAAAGCACGCCACAAATGGACAAAAGAAGTTAGCCAAATTCCTTTTTATATTGATACTCGACAAAGCAAAGCAACTGTTTTTTGGCAAAAGCGCAATGAAATGCTTATTAAAGCTGGCGCGACAATGATGCCAGAAGCCCCTTTAAATAAAGACGGGTCTGTCGGTTTCTCCGCCAGATTTGGTGAAAAACTTCGTGATGAACGCAAGGGCCAATTTAAAGACTTTGTCACAACGGAAGATATCGTCTTAAAAAGCGTTAATGAAGTCGGCTTGTTTCTCTATTTTGCTGGAACAAACAGCTGGTTAGAGCTAGTTGATGAGAACGGCAAAACCTTAAATGAATGGACTGTGGTGGAATAAACCTTATAAAAAATGTCGCACCTGATTTTTATGATTCAGGCGCGACATTTTTTTAATTTAAATAACTTTTTGCTATCGCTTGATACTTATCAATCATATCTAAATAATTATCAATTTCGACATATTCGTCGACTTGGTGTGCAGTAGTGGTCACACCTGGTCCAAAGACAACGCAATCAAATGTATTGTCTGATTTAGTAAATTCAGCTAAGTCTGTGGTCCCAGCGCTTGTCACTAATGGTAATGGTTGATCAAATTGGGCTTGAATGGCTTGAATTAATGCAGAATCTTTCTCAGCTTTTACAGGAATTTTATTGTAATCAATCGTTAATTCTAACTGATGTTTTTCTTTTTTGTTCAATTCATCGACAATTTTTTGTAATAATGCAATGACTTGGTCGTTGCTGAATTCTGGAATTGAACGGATATTCCCTTGCAAGGCTGCTTGACCTGGAATACTGTTCACTTGTGTGCCACCTTTAATGACGGTTACATTGTGAATCGTTCGACCTAATTCAGGATTTTCATAGTTTGCTGTGACTTCCGCCATTTGTTGGTTTGCTTCTGTAATAAATTCGTTCAAATTATTAATTGCATTAATGCCTTCTTCCGGCATCGAACTGTGGGCTTCTTTTCCGTGTGACACAACAGAATAGTTAATTGAACCCATGTGCGCATACATCAAGTTATAATTGGTTGGTTCTCCAATGACTAAGGCACTTAAATCATCCGCATAGCCTTTTTCAGTTAATTGGCCAGCACCTAGCTCACCGACTTCTTCACCAACTGTACCTAAAAATTTAACCGCTCCATTTAATGGAACTTCCTTTTCTTTTAATTCAATCATTGCTAAAACCATTGCGACTAAGCCGCTTTTCATGTCCGTTGCGCCACGGCCATACAATTTATTTCCTTCAATATGGGCCGCAAATGGTGGGAAAGTCCATTGACTTTCATCCCCTTCAGAAACCACGTCCATGTGGCCACTAAACCCTAAGACTTTTTCTCGGTTTTCACCTAAATAAGCAACCAAACTACTACGATTTGGTGCATAAGAAACAAGTTCAGAAGGGATCTCATATTTTTTCAAAAGATTTTGTAAATAGATTGCCACTTCTTCTTCGTTTCCATTTACAGATTTAATTTTAACCACATCTTGTAAAATACTAATTTTTTCTGATTTTTCCATTGCCATTCGCCCTTTCTTGTTATGCTTAATTCTAGTGTACGCTTCTCTCAGTAAAACCGCAACTGACTTGGTTAGGTCAGCAAAAAACACGCGACAGTTTTAAGAAATGTCGCGTGTTTTTTACTGAGTTTATTTTAAATAATTAGGCGCTGCCAATTCATTCTCAATGACTTGATTAGGGATCACAAATTCAGGGGTGCCCATATAGTAAGGCGCAATTTCTCCTTGAGGAAACACAATCACTAATTGGTGTTTTTCATTGATATAGAAAGGTTGGTCCTTTTTAATTTTTTTGAAGGGTTGAACATCACTGGGGGCATCCTCTTTTTCGGACCAGTATATTTTATTGCTATCGTTCTTCATTTGGTCTGCTATTTGTTGTTTAATTTCACTACTAATGACATCAATGTAAAAATCATTTTTAAAAATTAAGGGGAGTGAAACGACAACATTGGCTCGTTTGTCGATGGTGTCATATTTCGTTGTCGTCGCAGAGCTGCCTTTAATTTCTGTGAAGGTTCGTTTGACCACTAGGAAGCGACGGTCGTCCACGACTTTTTCATAATCTCCAGTGACTGAAACACGAGAACCATCAAACAATTGCCCTTTGACTTGTTGAAATTCTGTTTGGGCTTCTTTCAAGTATTTTTTGTTGAGCGTGTCGGCTACTGAAGATTCTTGGGATGTTTGGATTTTAGGGACATCGATGTTTACTTCACTTTCCTGTTTTTTCGCTGTCAACGTTTTGATGGTGACTAATTGAACAATTTTATCTAACACAGGAATGTTGCGGGCTGCTTCACTAAAACCTGGAAACAAATTGACTGATAAGACAAAGCCACAAGCCACTACTAGACTACTTTGCAGTGAGCGGTTTCTAAAACGAAGCCAGGTGTACCGCTTTTTCTCTTTATGAAAACGCGCTTTGACTTCCGCTTGTAGATCCGTTGGCAACGGTTGTTGGCGGTATTCTTTTGAAAAGTTTTTAACAACGCTTTTTACAAAATCTTCCATTATTTTTTCGCTTCCTTTCTTTTACTAATTCAATAGACTTCGGAGTTCATTCAAACTGCGGTACATCTTCGTTTTAATCGTGTTTTCGTTAATATCCAGGATCAAGGCGATTTCTTTTAGCGTAAATCCTTCAAAAAATTTTAATAGAATAATTTCACGATTGGGACTATCTAATTGATTAATAATTTCTTCAATTTCTAAAAAACTGCGTTGGGGATTATTTAAAAGGGCTAACACATGTTCATCTTTTTCAATATGAACAGCTTCTCGTTTCTTTTTACGCCAATAATCTGTCGCTACAGAAAGCAGAATTCGAAAGAACCACGCGTCAAAATCCTTAATATCGGGTCCTTTTTGGATGGCCTTCAGTGCCTTTTCAAAGCTTTCTTGAATCACATCCAAGGCATCTTCTTTCGAATGTGTATAGTTAAAGGCAATGCGATACATTTTTTCATATTTGGTATCAACAAGCGTTTCTAACGCGCGAATTTGTTTTTTTCTTTTCCAACCATCGAAAACCATCGATTTCTGGAACCTCCTTTCCTGTACACTTATATAGACGAATCACAAGCATAAAAAGTTTCAACTTTTTTATTATTTTTAATTTTTATATTCTAAAAGAAAAAGCGTGGTACAAAAATCACTTTGGATTTTTGCTTCACGCTCAAAATCTGATAAACGGCGGGAACAGAACCAGCTCCTTCGGAAATAAGCCGAAATTATCCAAAAATTAAAGAACAATTTCCGGAAATTTCTTCTTATTTCTCGGAGCTAAGCGGTGCTGTCCCGCCCTTGTTCTCTTCTCCCGAGTGCGGTCTTAGTGCACTCAGCGTTTTAATAAAATGCGACCAATCAACAGGACGTGGTGGCGCTAGCCAAATAATTTGAGTAATCTCAGGCCAATCGACAAAATGAATATCCGATAAAATTAATTGTACACTTTCATCTACATGTGCTTTGAAAATGATATTCCATTCCGTAATTTTTTCAATATTTTTTTGTATCATACGATTATAGGCTTCACCAAAGGAAAAGTCGACACACAATGTAATCGGAGCCAAAACTTTTTTCAATGGTAACGCATCCACCATTAACAACAGATACCGATAAAATAAAAACTGTCTGGCATCCCAAACAGCGGGATTCGTTTTTTGTTCTTGAATAAATTGTCGACTAGCAGAAAAATACTCTGTATACGTTTCTGCAAAGTAGGTTATATCCATTTTGCGATAACTATAGTTTGCTTCTATTGGAAAATGGAACAATTTAAAATGTACGATTGTTACTTTTTGTTCAAAACCTTGCAGGACTTCCTCGGAAAGCTGAAATTGTATTTTTAAATAGCTTAACAAGTCACGATTCAATTGTTGAATTTCTGCAAATCTTTGGCAAAGTGCTGCTGAAGCTACTTGAAGCCACTCTTCAGCAATTAAAAATAAGAGTAAATAATTGCCTTCGTTTGTTCGTTGTGGTTCTGGGACTTGAAGACTCTCTAACCAATTGAAAACATTCTGCTGATTGTCACCGGCTAATTGTTTTAACACTTGCGAATCTACTTTTTTCTCTACATAAAACTGTTGCTGCGTTCGTACTAAAGAAACCGCCAAAAAATGAAAACATTTAGCTTGTGCATAGCCCGCACGTTGATTAAGATGTACCTTCTCAGAAAAAAATAGCTCAAAGTTCCGAATCTGCTCTAAAACTTTTTTACCGTACAATGAAAAATCACGTTGGTATAATTGTAAAAAAACCAGTGTTGTTACTTCGCGTAAATTGGTTTCATTTCCCACTAAGTGAAATTCTTTATTAATTGTAATTTGATAATTTTCCAGCATTTTCTTTAATTCCTTGAACTCCTTATAAGCCAATGTGTGACTAACAAAGTGTTCTAACGCAAACTCATTTACAGAATCAAAACGCTGAAAAAAGAAATCTTGAAACATAGCAAAACGTAACGACTCTTTAATATAGCAATCAATCAAAGTAGCGGAAGTTTCCGTTCCTGATTCATTAAGAGTTAAGAAAATACCATCGCTCACAATTTGAAAATCCTCTGATAAACCAAATTCAATAAAATCGGCATTTAATTCAGCGACCGTTTTGTTCACGATAAATTCAGATAATTCTAACTCCTGCATTACGGTTTCTTTTGACTCTGTTAACATCGGTGCATTTTCCAGTAACTGAAATAAGGCGATTTTTCTTTTATCCACTTTATTTAAAAACATCATCAATATCATAGACTTCTCTCACATCCATTTTTTTCCCATACAATCCATTTCCTGAAAGAAAGTACCCAACCGCTGCTAAATAGCTTTCAGATTCTTCATCGCCGCCTGCACCAAGTCCGTTAGGAAAGACAAAATCTTTATTCACTTGTAAGGGATGAGCCGTTGTTTCTTTTGTTTGTTTCTTTTTTTCTTTTGACATTGCCGGTTTCTCCACAGGTTTGTCTTTTTTCTTGGGTGAAGGCTTTTTTTCTTCAGAAGGAACCGTAGTTTTTTGATCTTCCGGAGGGGTTGGCGCAGGTTGTTCCGGTTCTGACTTTTCCTGAGGGGTGATTGATTCTGGTTTTGGTTGAATTTCTTCCGTTGGTTCTAAGGGATTATAAATAGGTGTCGCCAATGTTTGAATTGGTTCTATTTCGACAGCCGTAAAAATTAGCAAAGAACTAAATAAAAAAAGATACTTTTTTCTCATGGCTTCTCACTCTCTCTACCTCTACTTTATGGGAAGCAATTCCTTGTAAAAGTACCTTTACTTTTACAAGGAAAACCCTTTTTGTCAATAGATAGCCCTTTTTATTACTCAGATTGTTGTTCTTCCTCTTTTTTCTTTTTACGATACAAGAAGAAAATCAATAAGAGCAGCGCTAGAATGATGAATGCAATCAGTAGATACAACCACCAATTGGTTCCTTTAATGGTTACGTCTTTTTCATTTAATTCTTTAGCGACGTCCCCAGAAATAGTAAATTCTTTTGTAAATTCCCATTTGTACAGGTACCGTTCTTCACCATTGGCGCCTTTGACTTGATAGGTGCCCTTTTCATCTTTTACACCATAGGCCGTTGATTTCAAGACATATTTTCCTGGCGTTAATCGTTCCCCTTTTAAAGAAATTGGGTAACTAAAGTTAGAGTTTGGCGCCACTTGCATATCCTCAGTATCGGATTGGTAAAGCGTTTCGCCTCCTTTTGAAACAGTGTTGATTAAATGTAATTGGTTTAAATAGGCCGCTTGTGGGTTTTGTAAAGAAACATTGATGACGTTTCGCGCGTTGACTTGGCCTGGTTTAACCCCCAGTAATTTTAAATCTGGTTGAACCTTTGTCTCATTTTGCTGAAGAATAATAGCCACAACATAGGAGTATTCATTATTAATAGCTAACCCTTTTGATTGATCCGCAGAAGTCGTGGTTTCTTTCTTTTTCTCTTTGAGTGTTATACCGCCAGCCATCACGCCATCAAAAGAATCTTTAGGCATTGTGATGGTTAAAGGTAAGGTCTTTTGGGAATGCTTCGGCAAGATGATTTCTTTCGGTGCTTCCACATAATCTTTTAAGTTAAAGGGTAAAGTTTTGTCAGGTTTGATCCCGTTTTGGCCATATTCTACTACGCCATTTAAATTTGTTGTCGCTGAGTTCACCGTATTTTCAATGGTAATGTCTTCATCTGTATCATTGCGTAACTGAATTTCTACGGTTTGTTTGGCACCAGGCGCCATTTTTAAGTCAAAGTAGGTTTTTGATTTGTCCACTTGATTTTCGGGAATTGTTGGTGTGACCGCAAAATTAAATTCAGAAGCGTGCGCCTCCACGCCAATCCAGCCAAATAACATACAAGCGATTACCGTTGCATATACTTTCCATCTGTTCATATTCATTCTCCTATGTCTGTCATTCTTTGTTGTATTATAAGCACCAAAAGACCGAAAGATAAGCCAAAAATTTTTGACTTATATCCCGATCTTGCGTGTATGCTGTCGTTCTTAGTTTCCTGTGTTAGCAGGTGTATCTGTCAAAGTCCAAGTAAAAGTTGTCGTGTATTTTTTCGCATATTTTGTGGTTGAACCAGGTACTTCTAATGAAATACTTGTTTTAGCGGCATCTACACTATCGCCCCAGCTCATTAAGTACGTACCCGCACCTTCTTTATCGCCAGCAGCCATGACCACTGATTCAGCCCCAGTTGGGTTTAATTCAATCGTAGCTGGCGCTGTCGTTGGTTTTGCAGATTGTGAAGCTGAAACCACGCGTCCGTTGCTTAAAGTTACTTTGGCCGCTGTTAGTTCTTGATTGGCTTCAGTTTTGAATTGACCATTTTGTTTTACTTTTAGCGTCCAACCTGTTTCAGTCCCACGATTATCTGAGACTTGAACAAAGTTCGGGCCTTCTTGGTCGGCACCAGCATTATCTTTGTATTTTTGTGTTTCTGCATAGTAGGTCATATTTTTTGAGGTAATCGTTTGTTCCCCAAAAGATAAGCTAGATGCATAGTCAATGGATAACGGACCTGCTGTCCCTGGCTTAGACCCTGTCGGATCAGTTGGATCAACTGGCGTAATTGGTTTATCCGGATCTGGATTCGTCGGATCAACTGGATTCGTTGGGTTCGTATTTGGTGCAAATTGAATCGCTCCGTTTGTTTGGTATTCACCACCGTCGACTGCTAATGCACTCATTGGTACAAGTGCCAGTGCGCCTAAAGTTGTGGTTGCCATCAATGTCATTACTTTTGTCTTTTTCATTTATTTCCCTCCATTATTTACTGGTACATCTGAAAGTAGCCAAGTCAAAGTTGTTTTATATTGTACTGCATCCTTAGGGGTTTTCCCAGGAACAGTTAGTGAGATTGCCCGTGTGATTGTGGCATTTACTTGCTGTCCTTGTTGATTTTTTTCGGTCACTTTTTCTGCTTGCCCCCACAGCGTGATCCACGTTCCGGCGCCGGTCTTTTCTGGGGCTTGCATGACAACAGTTTCTGCGCCCGCAGCATCTAATTGAATGTTTGCGGTAGCAGTTGGCGGCAATACGTCCGTCGCATTTGAGCGAACACTGGGCTCAGTAAAGGCGACGGTGGCGCCTGTTAATTCTTTGTGTAATGTTTCTGCATTACGAAATTGACCATTTTGTTTCACTTTTAAAACCCAGCCAGCATTGGTTCCCCGTAAATCACTTACTTGTACATAATTAGCAGTTGCCAATTCACTTGCTGAACCATCTGGGTTTTTATAGGTTTGCGCTCTGGCAAAATACGTTTGATCCTTATTCGATATCTCATTACTCCCAAAATCCAAACTTGAGGCATAATCGATGGAAAGTGGCCCAGGGGTACCTGGATTAGGTCCATCAGGATTCGTTGGATCGACTGGTCGAACTGGTTTTTCTGGATCGGGATTTTCTGGATTTACTGGATCCGTCCCATCTGTGCTTGGGGTAAAAACAATCGACTGTTCGCTATCAAAAACGACCGTCGCCGCTTCAGCAGGAACAGTGGCGCCAAGCAACATTGTTCCGAATAACAAGGAGTAGACGACTGTTTTTTTCATTTACTTAGCCTCCAACATTCGTTGGTACAGATTTCAATGTCCATGTTAAGGTCGTACGATATTCTTTTGCTAATTTAATCGCTTTACCTGGGACATTTAATTTCACGGCAGTAGCACCTTCTGTCGCATCTTTCCCAAAACGATAGACCCAAGTCCCCATTCCTTTGCCATCTTCTGCTTTGACTAATTCTACTTCTGTTCCAGGAACAAAGGTATGTGCTGCTGTTGGTGTTGGCGCGTATGCGGCATCAACAATCGATGTCACACCTGCATTGGCAATCGATAAAGCGGCCCCCACTAATTCTTCATTTTGGGCTGTTTTGAATTGCGCATTTTGTACAGCGCTTAACGTCCAGCCTTCTTGTGTCCCACGTTTATCCGTTACCTGAACATAGTTGGGACCTGTTGTTCCATCTTTAAATGTTTGAATTTGTGCGTAATAATCTTTCGTATCGGAAGTGATTTTTTGGGCGCCAAATTGAAAGCTTGAAGCATAGTCAATTGATAAGGGGCCTGCAGTCCCTGGTTTTGGTCCAGTTGGGTCAGTTGGATCTTCTGGTTCAACTTTTTCATCTGGATTGGTTGGGTTAACTGGCTTCGTTGGATCTGTATCTGGTTCAAATGTAATGGCGCCATTACTTGTATAGTTCACGTTAATGTCTTCCGCAAATGCTTGTTGTGTCGCTAGGACACCGCTAAATCCTACAATCCCTACTACTGCTAATACTGTTTTTTTCATCTTCTCTTCTCCTTTTAATAAATAATATGCCTATAGTGATAAGGCTGATTCCCAAATAAATAAATGGTGCTTGATTGGTGGTACCTGTCGCTGGTAATCTTCCTTGTCGCGACCCATATACGCCAGAAGAAAGGACGGATGAAGCGCCTCCGTCAGCTGGCTTGGTGGGTTCGGTCGTTGTGGAAGAATTACTAGTCGCTGTTGTCGACTCTTCTGTGGGATATTCATACGTTCCATAAAAGGAGACAACACCACTATTTTCATAAGTTGCTTCCCCAAACGCAGTGTCTGAATGACAGAAGCTGAAAAGACCTAAAAAACAACTAAGCAAAAGGTATTTTTTCATCTCACTTCTCTCCTCCTTGTTATGGTGCCATGACTAATGACCATGACAATGTCCCTTTGAATTCGCCAACTTTTTGTTTCTCGACTGGCACAGATAGTTTAAGTCCCCGTTGGTTTGCCGCACCCCAACCTTGGTTAATTGTATAACTACCTGAACCTGAGCCTTCATTTTCTGTAACAACCGTATCTCCTTTATTGAGTAAAAATTCTCCTTTGTCTGTAACCAATGACAAATCTTCCAATTGATCTGTGCCGTTCGTTAAGGGATTCGTTACCTGAACATTCAGTTTCCAAGGCGTACTTTCTGTCCCGCGTGTGTCTTGAACGACTAAATCATCTGAAAGAGTTGGCCAGTAAACTTCTGGCTTGGCAGAAATTTTTTGTTTGCCAAAATCAATTGTTTTAGGTACTTTTTCTAACGTTAATTCACCTGAAATAGACACATTGACTTTTTTATTTAACGTTTCACCAGCTTCTGTAAATTGATAATTGGCTGGCACCGTTTTGGCTAATTCTTCTGGTTTCGCTTGCTGAATGGCTTGGAAGGTTGCGGCATCAAGACTTGGTGTTTGATTGGCCCGACCATCTGCGAAAATCACCGTTGCTTGTGTCCATTGTGCCAACTCGTCTGAATTCGTTAAGCCATTTGCTTCTTTTAATTTCAAATGCGCACTTGTCGCATACAAGGCAAACGAACGATCTTTGGCAAGGACACTTTCATTTTTCACAACAACTAAATGAACCGTTTTGTTTTGCAAATTATCCCCTGACGTCCCTGCTTCTAATTGAATATCATGTGTCCGCGATACAGTTTTTTCTGCTAACGGCGCTTGAATTTGTGGTAAATCCGTCTCTTTTAATGAGGTTTTGAAAAACGGCCGACCTTTTGCACCGAGCATTTCTATTACTTTATCGACAGTCGTTAGTTGCGCTGCCTCATCTTCTGTGACAATCACCGATTGCCCCGAAAGTTCCACTTTATTTGAAAATTGAACTTTCACCTGATAACTGTAGTTCATATTCGTCGCTTTCCATGAAAGCGGGGTGGTATCTTTTTGCTCTGGAATTTGCTCTATCGCGCTCCCAACTTCACTAGACTTAACCGTTCCTTGGTGCAACCAAGAACCTGTTACTTCGTCAGGAAGGAAGCTTAGGGTTGGTGTTAAAGCACTTGAGGTCGGAATCATCAAACGTCCTTTTTGAACTTTTTGTCCAGCTACTTCGGTGCCCCACGCTTGTAAGGTTAATGGCGCATTGCCGGCTTTGACCTCTTTTACATCATGAGAAATAGTACCTGCACCTGCCACAATTCCAGGCGTTTCCACTTCGTAATCGATGATGGAGCCAGGAATTGCTATCCCATAGCCATTGGCGCCCTTGGTCACATCGTTATCGCCAATAAATGTTTTTCCAGTCGCTTTTTCAATCCCATGAAACGTTGTTGGCGTAAGTTTTGTAGCATTATTGACCGTTGGATTAATCGTCAAGACCTGATAGGCTTTGACATTTCCAAACCAAGTCCCTGTGCTATCCACCAAAGCAGTTGTATCTGTCGTTGGTTTGATCCATAAAAGTTCATCTTTTGTTGGATCGACAGCTTCAAAATCCGCAATGTTTACTTTACCTGTACCAGGAATTGTTTCTAATGTTGCATGATCCTGAACCGTTAGTTTGCTAGCTGAAATTAAATTGGCCGTGTTGGTGATCCCAATTCCAGCGTTTTTAGATAGATGAATTGATCCGAATTCATTGTAAGTCGTACTGTGGTTCGCGGCAGTAGCAGAAACGCCATTTTTGATGTTCCCACCATTAGCCATTAATTTAATGCCATTGGTGACATTTAATTCCGTAAAGTTGACAACGCCTAAGCCTGTCGCATTCAGTGGTTCTGTTTGATAGTTATTGGTGCCGTCAACGTTCTCGCCAATGTTAATGACAACTTTCTGAGCATTTTTAGAAACAATGGTATTGGTGAAACTATCTGTTGCATTTCCACCAGATAATCCATTGATTGTTTTGGCACCTTGTAAATTTATCTCGACATCACGTAACAGCCCTGTCGTAGGGGCATTACCATAATTTGTTGCATATAAGTTACCAATACTTGAACCTGTTGCTTGAATATTCATAATAATTTTGCCACTTTTTGTATATGAGGACGTCCGCGCGCCATCTCCGTATATAGCTGCACCATTCAAAACATCTGAACCTGGTTTTGTATAGATATTTAGCGTAATTGTATTAGAATCATCTGTTCCTAAATTAGTTGTTCCGTTATAAGGAACACCTCCTGAAATAGACGTTCCCGAAGGCAATTTAAACTCGCGATTGTAGTTTCTTAAATCAATGGTCAAATTTGCGTTTCCTAACAAAGAACCAACATTTGTTATTCCGCCAGAAAAACCATTCGTTCCTTCACGAGGAGTACCAGAAAAGTCGCCACCGTAAACAATATTATTAGAATTTCCAGTAACAGTATGATCACTTGAAGCACCATAAGATGCTCCCATTGAGGCATTAATGACACCATCATAAACGGTTACTCCAACATTCCCGACAATTTTTTTATCATTCCAGCCACCACCAGATAAGAACCAGTCAACTTGACCATTCCTGACAGTTGCTTGGGCATTTCCATAAACTCGACCGCCTTCATAACCACTTCCTTCTAAGGTATCGACAATACCTCCATTCAATGTATTAGAGGTGTTCCCTTCAACAACGCCAGAAAATAAACCACCGTATGTTCGTCGAGCTACAGCATTATTAATTACTGTATTTGACTCACCGCGAATGTAGATAGTCCAAGCATCTCGGCCAATGACAAGACCACCGCCAGCAATATCAAAATCTTTCGCATTCGCTAAATTATTTCTACTAGAAGAATAATTCGTGTCAGTTGGACGACTTCCTTTATAAACCAAGCCATCGCCGCCAGCTGTGCCATCGCCTGTTTGTGTTCCAACTTCTATAGTTGCCTTACCTTCTACGTAACCACCTACACCAGCTGCGGTTGTTCGCCACAGATCCGCATTACCAAATGAACCTTTAACAAGATGTGAGTGAATATTTCCTAAAATTTTATAAGTTGCACTATCAAAAGCTAATTTTGCCCGTTGCTCTGATGTATAAGCATCATAGATACCTTCATTGGAAGCCCCTAGTGCTGCTTTTGATAATCGATCAGCTTCCGTTCCACTACCACCATCAAAATTACCTATACCGCCTTGAGCAGCTGTTGTTCCACCAATAACCGTATTTTCAATATTTCCTGTTATTGTGCCGTTATAACGATTGGCTCCAATAATACTTGGTCCATAGGTTGTATAATTACTTGCATCGAGGGTTGTGGAAATTGCATTTGTTCCACGATTTGTTCCAATATTCCCACGACCTGAACCACCAACATAAGGCCCTCTTGAACTCCAACCGCCATATCCAGATAATGAATTTTTAATGGTACCATTAATGTTTCCATAAAGTGCGCCACCATAGTAAGTGGACATCCTAAAAGAACTATTTGCTTCCGCTGCAATGTCTAACTCATTGGAAACACTCCCGGTCACAGAAATTGGGTTTGCTGCTGTACCAATTCCTGCACCATAATAATTAGAAAGAGCACCATTGATTCGTTTAACAGAAACGGTTACATTCCCATCGACTGTACCTAGATTTGCACCGCCTGATAGCGTATTGATTCCGGAGACCGTGTTATTAATGAGCAACGTTGGGTTTCCTTTTAAAGTTCCACCATTATTATTTCCGCCATAAAAATACCACGTACCTGAACCTGTGCTATTTACTGTAATCACAGGATTTCCTGTAACATCGCCTGAATCCGTTCCGCCAAACACAGAGAAACCATTCCCGATAGAACCACCATTCAAGGACAAACTATGACCGTTTAAATACATTTGTGATCCTGTGTAAGAAATATTTCTTAAAGTAATATCTGTACCGAAGTGAACAATTCCTAGTGCCAATGTTTTGGAACCTGTAGGTAAAGTTGTATCCATACTAATCGGATCCGCGCTGTTTCCAGTAATCACTAAATGATTGACCTTGCCTTGCAAGGCGTAAAAGGTCATATTACTTGCCGTAACGGTGTCAGGAATCACTTTAGCGGTGGTCGCCGCACTCGTCGTAATATTGTTTCCTATATAAAGAGTGAAATCGCCATTGTTCCCCTGTTGATACAAATCAAACAAGGCTTCTTTCAAGCCAGCCTCTGTCGATGCATATTCTTTGTACGCTGCTCCATCTCCTGCAGGACTTGGCACAACAATCACTTTTGTTTTATCCGCAGGGGCAATTGTGTCCGCAATGGACTGATCAACTGAAACAGCTCTGGCCATGCGTGTCAGTTTCTGTTTAAAGACAGCCGTAAGTTGTGTATCTTCTGAAAACTCTAATTGAAGAAGTTCTTCATTTGTATATGTTTTGCCTTGATAAGACCAGCCAACGAAAGTCGCATTTTCCTCACTATTCGCCCATTTTGGTAATTCTTCTGTCCGAAGTGGCTGATTTTTTTCTTTTACCACTTGATAACTTTTGGCATCATTTTGAAACAAAGCTTGATCCGTTGTTTCAAAGGTCAACGTGATTTGCTTCTGCTCTTCGCTTGGTTTTGTTTCTGTGGAAGAGGTGGTTACTTTTTCTGTGATAGCACTAGATTCAGTCATTGATGACTGTTCTGTAGAATGTGCGCTGCTTTCTTTTGTTGCTTCACTTGTACTGGTTTCTGCTGTTTTTGGCTGTGTCTGCGTACGTTCCGTTTGTTGCTCCCCTTCAATCGCCCACGCTGAAACAGATAAAAATGGTTGTACAAGTAAACAAGTTGCCAATAAAACAGCGATTTTCTTTTTCATTAACTTCATCACTCCTCCCTCGAAGTAAACTTTCCACAACCAACCTATGGCTCAAGTATACGAAGTTTTCTTCTGATTTTTTTAAAGATATTTTCTTAATTTCAAAAAAAAAATTTATTTTTTAATTTTCTTTTTGTTAACTAAACGAATTTTTTGCTGTTTTTGTAAGATAAAAATGTTAATTTGTTCACAAAAATAACAAAAACGTTATTTTTAACATTAAAATTAACAAACGAGTTCGTAGTATAGCACGGATTTTTTCTCATGTAAACATCATTAAATAAACATTTTTGTTTAATTTATACATATTTCTCAGCTAAAAAAATGACAAAAACAAATAAACAGAGGCCTTAGAAATATTTCTAAGGCCTCTGTTTATTTATACGTATTCACAAACTGGACTGTTTCTTGGTAACATTGTTTAGCTTCTTTTGTTTGATAGTCGAATTGATATTCATGTGTGATCGTTGCTTTCTTATCTTTGAAAAAGAGAGCTGAAACTGGAACATTTAAAGTTTTTAACCGCTGAACCAAGGCTAGTCCTTGCTCTTGGAATGAAAAACTATTGCCATCTGTTAGATACGTCGGGGGAAATTCTTTGGTGACTTTATCCACTAAACTCACTTCTTGCAGTTCTGCACTCGTCTGCCAGTCTTTAGTGCCGAGCAAAGACCAAGCCACTGTTTTAACGAAAAATTTCATAAAACGATTATCACTTTGTTGGTTGGCCATTTGTTTCAAATCCACCGGACCACAATACGAGAGTGTGCCTTTTAAATGGCTAGCCGGCAACGCTGCAGTCATCCCTAGTTCTTTGGCATAGTTGGCATTGGTTTGAACTGTTGCATATTGTAGAGCAATCTGTGCACCCGCACTGTCCCCGCCAATAAAAAGCTTAGATAAATCTAACATGGGATATGCTTGTTTCTTTTCTAATAAAAATTGAACAAGTTCATTGACCTGCTGGAGCTGGCTTGGATAAGGTGCGTCTGGTGCTAATTCATAATTCATTGAAATAAAGGCAACTGAGGAATCAGCCACTAAACGTGTCGCAAACTCTTTCATCCCAGACTTATCTCCTCCCACATAGCCACCACCATGGACCCATAAAACGACTGGTACCGCTTGTTTTGACGTTTGGGGATAATACAAATCAAAGGTATTCTTTTTTCTTGAAGAAGGGTATGTTTGATTTTCTTGAAATTGGACATTGGGTAATGCTTTATCATAGGAAGCTGAATCTTTTATTTCAACTTCGCCTGCGAATAACTGGTTGATGACCCAAGCGCCTGGCTTAGGGGATAATTGAAAGGCGAGAAACACGCCTAAGCAAATAACCACAATGATTCCTAACAACCAAAGGATAAAACGTACGATTTTTCTTTTCACTCTATTCACCTGCTTTAATTTGTAGCAAAATTATAGCATGTTTTTTAGCCAAAGCGTTTATTTTGAAACAGCTTTTTTAGAATTTGATGTACTTTTATCATTTGAAATGCTTTCTTAAAAGCTGTAAAATGAACAAAATGACTTTAACCTTTAGGAGGTTGCCAAATGAAAGCTCTGATTTCCATTGATTATACGAATGATTTTGTCGCCACAGACGGAAAACTAACCACTGGTGCCGCTGGGCAAGCCATTGAAACGGCCCTTGTTCAACAAACAAAGCACTATTTTGACAATGGCGATTTTGTGGTTTTTGCCATTGATGGGCATGACCCCCTAGATCGCTATCATCCTGAAAATAAACTTTTCCCGCCCCACAATGTCTTAGGAACTGACGGGCGTAATCTGTTTGGCTCGCTAGCTGATTTTTATCAAGCTCACAAAAATGAGGCAAGCGTTTATTGGATGGACAAACGGCACTATTCTGCTTTTAGTGGTACAGATTTGGACATTCGATTACGAGAACGAGGAATTACAGAGCTTTGTTTAACTGGTGTTTGTACAGATATTTGCGTGTTGCATACGGCTGTCGATGCCTATAATTTAGGCTATCAATTAATGATTCCCGAGAATGCCGTTGCTAGTTTTGATGAACAAGGACACGAATGGGCGTTACGCCACTTTAAACAAACTTTAGGAGCAACCATTCTATAAAAAGACTGGTCAATCCTTCCACGCGCCCTATCTATACTCAAAAAATCGTGTAAACAACACAAAAGAGCCTGGGACAAAAATCACTTTGGATTTTTGTCCCAGGCTTAAAAATTGATAAACGGCGGGAACAGAATAAGCAGAGACTGCTAGTTGATAGAAATTAGCTACTCATAAAAGAGTGGGGAAGCCCACTTTTTTATAGACCAATGACCGTTGCAAAGAAAGGAACTACTAAAACAGTAACTACACCAACCACTACGACAGAAATACTAGCCATAGCAGCCTCTGTTTCGCCCATTTCCATGCCAACTGCCACACCTAGGGCATGTCCGGCCGCACCTAAAGCTAAACCTTTGGCGATTGGATTGTTAATTTTAAACCATTTCAATGCAATTCGGCCCAAGGCATAGGTTAGTACACCATTGAAGATTACAGTAAACGCCGTAATGGAAGCAATGCCGCCAACAGTTTGAGAAATAGGTACGGCAATCGCTGTTGTAGCTGCTTGTGGTAAGATTGAGGCCACTAAATGATTATCCATGCCAATCACTTTTCCTGCAAAATAAACAGCCACTAGCGAACCAAAAGAACCAATTGTTAACGCCGTTAAAATTTCTAACCAATATTTTTTCAACACGTCTCTCTTTTTATATAAAGGAATCGCAAACGCTACTGTCGCAGGCTCTAGAAAGAAGCTGATATATTTGCCACCTTCATTGTATTGCTCGTAACTAATTCCTGTTACTTTTAAAACGACAACGCCTAAAATCATCGCAACGAATAATGGCGTAAATAAGAAGAAACCTTTACTTTTTTTAAACAACCAAGTACCTATGCCAAATACAGCTAATGAAATAATAATGCCAACATACGGATTCATGCGCGAACCTCTCCTTTCGCTTTCTTCGTTGCTGCGGGTTCTTTTTCTTTTCGAGCATCTTTCATATGCAATAAAAAGGCGCCCGTCCAACCAGTCGTTGCTAGTAACGCTAGTGTCGCTACTAAAATAACAAAAACAATTTGAACGCCAAATTGTTGCATAATCCCTAAAGAATTAACTAAGGAAATCCCTGAAGGAACAAATAAAAATGTAATAACCGTTGATAAGCTATTACCTAGCCCTTCCACTTGCTCCAATTTAACAACTTTTGTACATAAACCAATGAACAATAACACCATGCCAATTACTGAAGCAGGCATTGGTATTGGGGAAATGAACGCCAAGCCGTTGGCGATTAACATAATAATGGCAAAAACTGCTGCTTGTTGTAAAAATGAATATACTTTCTTTTCCATTCTTCTTCGCTCCCTTTTGTCTGTTTTCTATGGGTTAAGTATATAAAGAAAACGTTTTTTTAAGGGCTTTTTTTCATGAAATGCCAGAATTTCTTCACCAAATGCAAAAATCACCACTTGAAATGCATTCGACATTTCAAGTGGTGATTTTTTAACTTAAGCCAAGTTTTTCTTTAAATTCTTTGACGTATGAACGGCTAACAGGTACTTTTGAGCCGTTGGTTAAAATTACTTGCAACGTGTTATTAAACCACGGCTGGATTTCTTGAATTTTTGTTCGATTCAAGATGAAACTTCGGTGCGTTTTAATAAAGAGCGTGGCAGGTAATTTCTGTTCGATACTGTTGAGGGTCCCTGTCATCTTATAGACCTGTTGATCTACAAAAATGCTCAGTTGCCGTTCTTCGACAGAAACGAGGTAAATATCTTCTGGCGCCACAAGATAAATGCGGTCTTCCCCTTGAATAGGTATTGCTTCAGATTTTGGTCCTTTTTCGGCAGTGTTTTCTGGGACAGCTTGAGCCATTTCTTTCGATGCTTTTTCAATGACTTGTGTTATTTTTTCTTCTTCAAAAGGTTTCAAAATATAATCTTTTGCATTCACTTGAAAGGCCTTTAACGCATATTGATCATAGGCGGTTGCAAAGACCAAGTAGGGCGCTTTTTTAAGATGGGTTAATTTTTCCGCTAAATCAAACCCGCTTTCATCAGTCAAATGAATATCTAAAAATAACAGATCTGGCTTTTGATCCATCATCTCTTCCATTGCCTCCGCCACAGAATCCGCTTCTGCAACGCTCGTCACTTGCGGATGTTGGGAAACAAGATAGCTCAATTCTTCTCGTGCTAAGGGCTCATCATCAACGATTAATACGTGCATCTAATTCCTCCTGTTCCATCGGGATTTCTAAATGAACATGGCTCCCGCCTGTCTCTAAATTTTCAATTAAAAAACAACCTTCTGATCCATAAAGGTTCGCCATTCTGCGGGACAAGTTTTCCAGTGCCGTGCCGGTGCCTTTTTCCGAAGTCACTGTCGTCTTTCCTAATAGCAAGCGGCGTTCTTCAGGAATCCCTTGCCCATTGTCATACACATCCACATGTAATTTATGTTGTTTTGCTTTGACCACTACCCGAACTTGATTGTTCTCCTTCCGGCTGCCAAATGCATGCTTGATGGTATTTTCCACTAACACCTGAATCGCATACGGCGGTACTTTTTCTGAAGCAACCGCTTCTTCCACGTCAAATGTTACTTGATAACGATTCGGAAACCGTGCTTGTTCTAATGACAAATAGGCTTTTACTTGTTCTAGTTCTTGTGAAACTGGGATCGTAGTTTGCACGGCTCCCTGCAAGTTACCTCGAAAGTATTTGCTTAATTGGAGCAATAGTTTCCGCGCTTTTTCACTGTCTTTCCGCATTAATGCGGAAATAGTATTGATGGCATTAAAGAAGAAATGCGGGTTCACTTGCGCTTGCAAGGATTTAATTTCAGCTTCTTTAAGTAATTTTGATTGTACTTCCGCTTCCCCTAATTCAATTTGTGAAGAAAAAATTGTCCCAAGACCTTCTGCTAACTGTTCCTCGACATGCGTTAACTGCGCTGGATCCGTAAAATACATTTTTAAGGTGCCAACAATTTGCTGATGGGAAAATAATGGAATCACAATCGCCGCTTGCAACGGACAATTAGGGTCCGAACAACCGACTTCTTCTTTGGCATGTGCGATGGTCATTCGGCCCGTCCGTAACACTTCCCGAGAAAGCTCTGTAATGACTTCTAGCTCTGGAATATGATGATCGCTTCCTGCGCCAACATGAGCTAAAATTTGATGACTGTTTGTCATGCTAATCGCACTGACTTTTGTATAATGCTTAATAATCTCCGCAACTTTTTTGCTGGAATTTTTATTGAGGCCTTCTCGAAAATATGGCAGTGTTTCCGCTGCTAATTCCAAAACATCGTGCGTCTGAACCGCTTTGGCCTGCTCTTCTTGTTTCAATGTCGTCGTTAGAATCGACATAAAAATGAACGTTCCTACGCTATTTAACAAAATCATCGGCAGCGCAATAAAACGAACCAACGTGGCCCCATCCGATAGATCACCGCTGAAAAAGAAAATAAAAATCATCTGAATCATTTCCATGCACGCTCCGACAATGGCAGAAAAGCCGGCAGACGGAAAAACGGTTTGCTTTGCCATGCGGCTCCCTAAAAAACCGGCAATTAAGCCAACAATTAAAGAAGCAGGCACATAAAAGAAACTATGCCCCCCGCCTTGAATAACCCGATGAAAGCCAGCAATTAAACCAACCGCACTGCCGACAATCGGACCACCCACTAATCCAGAAACGCCAATTACTAACGTACGCGTATTCGCAATGGAAGCATTGCTGCTTAAATAGGTTAGTAAATTATTGGGAACAATCTGATTCTTAGCGATTTCGATACCTGTAAAATTAGAAATAATAGCAAATAAACCAAAAATCAAAATCAATTGAACTTTTGAAGACATTTTTTCACGACTTAATAAAACACGCTTAAAATAAGGCACATTCACTAAAAGAAAGGCCAGTAAAATAATTAAGCCTACCCGTTCCATCATTAAAATAAATAATTCGACCACACCGGCACCTCCTTCCTATTAACTATACTATAAATCAAGGAAAAGAAAAAAATGAAGCTTCTCAAAAAAGAAGCTTCATTTTTTCTATTCATTAAAACGCAGGAATATTGGCACCTTTAGAATTTTTCTTGATGTATTCAGCAACTTCTTTTGTTGTCATCGCTTCTTTTAAAACCTTGATTTTTTCGCTATCTTTTTCGCCTTTACGTGTCACAACTTGCAATGCGTAATGTTTACTTGCTTCTTCATCTTCTAACAAAATCGCATCTTTCGTTGTTAAACCAGCAGGTTCTAAGTAGGCTGGGTAGCAGAACACCATAGCGATGTCTTTTTCATCATAGGCTTTAGCTAAATTCAGTAAATCAATGCTTTCAAAAGTGATGTTTTTAGGATTTTCCACGACATCTGCCACCGTGCCGTTAAAGCCGACACCTTCTTTTAATTTAATCACGCCGTTTGCATTTAAAATTGCTAAAGCACGACCTTCATTGGTTGGATCGCTAGGAATCCCCACTTTGGCATTTTCAGGTAAATCTTTCGCATCTTGGTATTCTTTTGAATAGAAACCACCAGCAAAATAATAAATCGGTTGCACAGCCACTAAATCAGCTTTTTTCTCTTTGTTAAACATTTCCATGAAGGGTTGATGTTGCGCAAAATTAGCATCCGCTTCGTCATGTTGCACGGCATCGTTGTAGGCAACATTGTCGCTCACTTCCATAATGTTAATTTTGTACCCTTTTTTCTCAGCTTCTTTCTTGGCAATCTCCAAGATATCTTTTGAAGATTCCAATTGCACGGCCACGGTAATCTCCTTGTCTTCTTTCTGATCTGCTTGTTTATTTCCCCCACAGGCAGCTAAAATGACTGTTGCAATAACAGCGAATGTTGCTAAATAAAACTTCTTCATTCTTTTGTCCTCCTACTTTCTTTTGTCTAGTTTTTGGGCAATGAAGTTCCCAAGCATTTGTAAAATGAAGACCAGTGCAATCATAATCACAATGGCCACATACATAATACCGTATTCATACCGTTGATACCCGACACGAACTGCAAAATCGCCAATCCCGCCGCCACCAACAACACCCATCACCGTGGAATATGAAACCATACTCACTGTCGTGGTTGTGTAAGCAAGGACTAATCCGCTACGTGCTTCCACCAATAAAAAGTGCCAAATGTATTGGACTTTCGAGGTACCTAACGAATTAGCTAAAAAATAAATTTCTTCTGGAACATCCAACAGCACTTGTTCAACCAAGCGAGCAAAAATCGCGATCGCAACAATACTCAATGGCACAGATGAAGGAATTGGGCCAAACGCCTTTCCTAAAACAGAACGAGTGACTGGAATCAACGCAATCACAAATAATAAATAAGGAAACGAGCGAATAACAGTTACAATGAAATTTAAAACCCAGTACAGCCAAGGTTGATGCCCTTTGACTTTCGGATTAGCCAAAAATAGTCCTAATCCTAAAGGCAAGCCGACAAGCAAACAGATAGCCATCGAAATCGACATCATAATCCCTGTTTCTTTTAAACCAATCAGCATAGATGGCCAATATTCGGCAAAGGTTTCTGAAAAAGTCATGGACGCAAACTCCTTTCCACTTTTTCTAAATAGGAAAGCGGTTCTTCCTCATATTGCTGAGGATTATTCAGAAATTCGCCAATTAACTGACCTTTTTCCATCACTAAGATACGATTACATAAGCGCTTCACGGTTTCTAATTCGTGACTAACAAAAAAAATAGTCGGTCGGAATTCCTGATGCGTCTTATGTAATAGTCGAACGACACTTTCTGTATTTTCTTCATCTAATGAACTCGTTGCCTCGTCACATAATAACCATTTTGGATTACGGCTCAACGCTCGAGCAATAGAGACACGCTGTTTTTCCCCACCAGAAAGCTGAGCAGGATACGCTTCTGCCTTATGGGCCATATCAACAAACGTTAATAAACGCTCAATTTTTTCAGGCTGTTTCTCTTTTAAAAGTTTCAAAGGCAACGCAACATTATCATAAATTTTCAAATTTTCTAACAAATTGTAATGCTGAAACACCATCCCCATTTGTTGTTGCTGCTGGCGAACTTCTTTTTTAGAAAAGGTTTGAACATTTCTGCCATCAATACGAATCTCCCCTTCACTCGGTTGTTCCATTAAATTCAACAAACGTAACAACGTGGACTTGCCAGAGCCACTTTTCCCAACAATCCCAACGATTTCTCCTGGTTGGACAGAAAAGTGAATATTTTTTAACGCGTGTGTCTCTTGATAGACTTTCGACACATTCACTAACTCAATCATGATTACCTCCTAAAGGCCGACAAACAAACTATAACAACTAAAAAAACTGTATAACAATTAAAGTAATTCTGTGAAACGATTTAAAAAAACTATTACGAATTAAAAAATAACATACGTTTCGAAAAACAGCGTTATATCAGAGATGTAACTACTTACATCATCTACTA
Organism: Enterococcus sp. AZ119; assembly: GCF_050546175.1. Classification (NCBI taxonomy): domain Bacteria; kingdom Bacillati; phylum Bacillota; class Bacilli; order Lactobacillales; family Enterococcaceae; genus Enterococcus; species Enterococcus sp. AZ119. The sequence goes on from NZ_CP172951.1 coordinate 2,625,574, forward strand.
AAACAGAAAAAAAAGCAACCTTTTTATTTGTGAAAAAAACACTATCTGTTTTTTGCCTGTATTATTTTGTACAAATGAATTAAAAATTTCCTGTTTCTACAGCTATTTCCCCACGCTCCTCTAAAAAAAGACATTCTCAGAAACGAGGCATCCAAAAAAGGAAAAGCGCTCGTAACGATAATGTCTCTAATAGTTTACTTTTTAAATACAACTGTTTCTTCGACAGTAATTCTTTCAGCCAATGATTGAATCACTGGACAGTTTGGGGAGACAAGCTTCAAACACCGTGTCGCCCGTGCTTGAAAGTCTTCTGGAACAGACACATAAAAGAGAATCGTCACCTGTTTTAATGGTTGTGCGCGTCTCTCTACTTCTCTTGAATACGTGACTTCTATTTTTTCAAACTCAAAGGGAATGTGCGAATTTTCCAAAACGGATTGATACACGTATCCCCCACAAGCGCCAATTGCCGAAACGAGCATTTGAACTGGCGAATATCCCTCTTCTTTTGCTAACACCCAGTGCGCTGTTTTCGTTTGTAATTCAAATTTTTCCACACCACGAATAATCGTCAAACGTTCTACCATTGCCATCTTCACTCCTTTTTACTCTTTCTTAAAAGATACTACAAAACAGCGCTAAAACAAACATTTCTAACTTTTCAACTTAGCAAGTCCTAAAAAAAAATGAAATTCTCACTTGACAAATAACGCAACACCTGATAATATACTTCCGTTCAAATCGTAACCATTACGATTTAGATTTTATAAATCCAAAAAGAAAGGAAGTGCCTTATGGCTAAAAAATCAAAAATTGCTAAAGCAAAAAAACAACAAGCAATGATTGCAAAATATGCGCCTATTCGCCAAGCCTTAAAAGAAGCTGGCGATTATGAAGGTCTTAGCAAATTGCCAAAAGATGCTCATCCAAGTCGCTTAAAACTCCGCGATCAAACAGATGGGCGCCCACGTGGCTACATGCGTAAATTTGGCATGTCTCGGATTCGTTTCCGTGAATTGGCTCACCAAGGCTTGATTCCTGGCGTCAAAAAAGCAAGCTGGTAACTCATTATTTCGATAAAGACAACTAGCGAGGACAGTCGCATTTGGGCTGACCTCGCAGCCCCCTTTATCTTTTATACGCAATTAAAAAAATCAAATTGGAGGACGGTACTATGCGCCAAACCATTACGTTAGCTTGCGCTGAAACTGGCGAGCGCCTTTACTTAACAAGTAAAAACAAACGAAATACACCAGAAAAATTACAGCTGAAAAAATATTCACCAAAATTACGGCGCCGCGCACTTTTCACTGAAGTCAAATAACAGGAGGAAAACTTGATGGGCATTCCAATCACCATTGTTTCTGGCTTTTTAGGCGCAGGAAAAACAACCTTAATTAACCATGCGCTTGCGCAGTCACCGTTTCCTAAAGAAGAAATTATTATTATTGAAAATGAATTTGGTCAAACAGGCGTTGACCACGCATTACTTTTACAAACCACGGAACGAATTATTCAATTAAATAACGGTTGCATGTGTTGCAGCTTACGAGGAGATCTTCTTGCCTCTTTATCAGCAATCTTAGAAGTGTACCAAGAAGAACAACAAACCGTTGCCCAAGTCATTTTAGAAACAACGGGCATTGCTGATCCGCAACCAATCATTCAAACAATTTTAACGACCCCGCACATCAAAAATCATTTCTATATAGACAGTCTCTTAACGGTCGTTGATGGGCATCATTGGCAACAGCAACTTCAAGAAACCGAAGCCATCAAACAACTGGCCTTAGCAGATCGCCTCTTTTTTTCTGTCAAGGAACCAGCAGACAGCACTCAGCTACCAACGTTCCAAGAAACCCTTCGTACCATTAATCCTTTTGCTGATATTTTATCCTTTCAAGCCAACGAGCCTCTTTTGGCTAGTGACTTTTTTCAATTAAATAAGTTTACGGCAACACTTACAGAACACGAAATGACTCATTCCCCGCATGAGCACGCCCACGAGCATCATCACCATACCTTTCACTCCCTTACGTTAACGGCGTCCTCAGCCCTCAACGAACCTCTTTTCACTCGTTGGCTTGATTGGTTAATGTATACACATCAGGAAAAGTTATACCGTTTCAAAGGGATTCTCGCCTTACAGGAGCATGACTTGGCCATTGCCATGCAAGGCGTCAACCAGCAAGTGGCCTTTCAAATGACGAATCAACCCCCTCAAGAAACGACAATTGTTCTGATTGGCAAAGAATTAGAGACAAAAAAAATTCAAGAAACCTTTCAAACCCTCAACAAAATAGCTACTCCGTAAATTATTTTTTACGAAATGGAGGTCCTATATAATGGAAAAAACTGACTTATCTAGCGCTTATCGTCGACTGAAAAGTCCCAACATCAAAACACGAAAACGCGCACTTAAAATCATTAAAGAACATAAGCGCAATAAACAAAAGAAAATTGCGTAATTCACTAAAGGAGCACACCTATGAAAAAATTTACTCTTCCCCTGTTAGCCGCCTTATCGCTAATTCTTTTCGGCGCTTGCGGCAGAACAAACACTTCTGATAAAACAGCTGACGGTAAAGAAAAACTATCCATTGTCACGACTTTTTATCCTATGTACGATTTCACTAAAAATATTGTAGGCGATGAAGGAGACGTCAAATTGTTAATCCCTGCTGGTTCTGAACCCCACGATTATGAACCATCCGCCAAAGATATGGCTACCATCCATGATGCGGATGTTTTCGTTTACCACAATGAAAATATGGAATCTTGGGTACCAAAAGCTGCTAAAGGCTGGAAAAAAGGAGCCCCGAACGTCATTAAAGGTACCGAAAACATGGTCTTACTTCCTGGCAGTGACGAAGACGGACACGACCATGACCACGAACATGGCGAAGAAGGACACCACCATGAATTAGACCCGCATACTTGGGTTTCGCCCCATCGTGCCATCCAAGAAGTCACAAACATCAAAGAACAATTAGTCAAACTTTACCCTAAAAAAGCCAAAACATTTGAAACAAACGCAGAAAAATACTTAACAAAATTAACGGCCTTAGACAAAGAGTTCCAAACAGCTTTGAAAGACGCTAAGCAAAAAAGTTTTGTTACCCAACATGCTGCATTTGGTTATCTTGCCTTAGATTACGGCTTAAAACAAGTGCCAATAGCTGGTTTAACACCTGAACAAGAGCCAACCGCAGGGCGCTTGGCAGAGTTGAAAAAATATGTCACAGACAATCAAATTCGCTATATTTATTTTGAAAAAAATGCCAACGATAAAATTGCTAAAACGTTAGCTGACGAAGCAAATGTTCAATTGGAAGTCCTAAACCCGCTAGAAAGTTTGACACAAAAACAAATGGACAATGGCGAAGATTATCTTTCTGTAATGAAAGAAAACTTAACTGCTTTGAAAAAAACAACAGATACAGCCGGGAAAGAGGTTCAGCCAGAAACCTCTGAAAAAACAGAAAAAACCGTGGCTAACGGCTATTTCAAAGACAGTGAGGTGGCTGAGAGAACACTGACAGATTACGCTGGAAATTGGCAATCCGTCTATCCTTTATTAAAAGATGGCACATTAGACCAAGTCTTCGATTACAAAGCGAAACTGAAAAAAGATAAAACACCAGCCGAATACAAAACCTACTATGATGCCGGCTATCAAACCGATGTCGACCACATCAACATCACTGATTCCACCATTGAATTTCTGGTCAATGGCAAACCACAAAAATTCACCTATAAAGCAGCCGGTTATAAAATTTTAAACTATGCAAAAGGCAACCGTGGCGTCCGTTTCCTTTTTGAAACAGACGATGCCAATGCTGGACGGTTTAAATACGTCCAATTTAGCGACCACAACATCGCACCAACGAAAGCCGCTCATTTCCACATCTTCTTCGGCGGCGATAGCCAAGAAAGTCTGTTCAATGAAATGGACAACTGGCCAACGTATTATCCAAGCGACTTAAGCAAACAAGAAATTGCCCAAGAAATGATTGCGCATTAAGCATTCAAAAGAGAGGAGATAGCATTAGCTAAAATGCTGCCTCCTCTCTTTTTTTATTTAGTCAAGCACACCATGTTCTGCTTCAAACGTCGCTAACAACTGGCGCACTTCATCCGTTGATTTTGTATTCATTAATTGTGCTCTTAAATCGCTGGCACCTGGAAAGCCTTTGACATAAATTTTAAAGAAGCGATGCAGCCCAACGATGGAACGAGGCACCAATTCTGCATATTTGTCTTGCAAATCCAATTGTAAACGTAGCAAGCCCAGCAATTCTTGTGGCGTATGCGTTTTGGGTTCTTTTTCAAAGGCATAAGGATTTTTAAAAATCCCCCGGCCAATCATGATGCCATCTACACCATATTGTTCTGCTAATTCTAGGCCCTTTTGACGATCGGGAATATCCCCATTAATCGTAATTGTCGTTTGCGGTGCGACACGGTCCCGAATAGCCATAATTTGCGGAATGACCTCCCAATGAGCATCCACTTTGCTCATCTCTTTTCGTGTTCGCAAATGAATGGATAGATTCGCAATGTCTTGCTCTAATAAATGCGTGATCCATGCCTCCATTTCCGCCATTTCAGTAAACCCAATGCGTGTTTTGACACTAACAGGTAAGCCACCTGCTTTGGCGGCGTCAATCAATTCAGCCGCGACTTCTGGGCGCAAAATTAACCCGCTGCCTTTTCCACGCTCAGCCACGTTGGGCACAGGACAGCCCATATTTATGTCTAATCCTTGAAAGCCCATCTCCGCTACGCCGATACTCATTTCACGGAAAAATTCCGGTTTATCCCCCCAAATATGTGCCACCATCGGCTGTTCATCTTCTGTAAAAACGAGGCGCCCGCGTACACTATCTTTTCCTTCAGGATGACAATAACTATCCGAATTAGTAAATTCTGTAAAAAACACATCTGGTGCCCCAGCTTCTTTCACGACATGACGAAAGACCACATCAGTGACGTCTTCCATTGGTGCTAAAACAAAAAAGGGCTTTGGCAATGTTGCCCAAAAATTCTTGCTCATCTTCATATACTCCGTTTCTGATTTTTTCTTTATTTTCAACGACAATTGTCGACATATTCTGGTGCGAAACATTGCTATTATACAGGGAAATGCACGAAGAATCAAAAAAGGCATACTTAGAAACAAGAAAACTGTCTGAATCTGCTCGCTAGAATGAGTGATTCAGACAGTTTAATCTTTTTACGGCTTAACTACGTAAGCCACGCCCTGTTTCTACAAGGTACCAACAAATGCCATATAAAACGACAATAAATAAGATTAAAATGGTCATAGAAATACCAATTGGCACATCTTGAACCCCTAGGAAACCGTAGCGGAACCCAGAAATCATGTAAACAATCGGATTAACTTTTGAGACAGCTTGCCAAAATGGCGGCAACATGGAAATGGCATAGAAAACCCCACCCAAATAGGTTAAAGGCTGTAACACAAAGGTCGGCACAATCGATACATCATCATAGGATTGCGCAAAAATACCATTTAACAAACCAGCTAAAGAAAAGAGAATCGCTGTCATCAATAAAGTCATGATGACCATCAGCCAAGAAACAACGTGCAATGGGACGAAAAATAGAGAAATGATGGTGACTAACGCACCGACCAAAATACTACGACCAACGCCACCAATCACAAATCCCCAAATAATCACATGAGTTGGAACTGGCGCCACGAGAATTTCTTCGATATTTTTCTGGAATTTTTGTGAGAAAAAGGAAGATGAAACATTGGCGTACGAGCTTGTAATGGCTGACATCATAATTAAACCTGGCACGATAAATTCCATATAAGAAAAACCGCCCATGTCGCCAATTCGCCCGCCAATCATTTTCCCAAAAATCACAAAATATAAGGACGTCGTAATCACTGGCGGTACCAGTGTTTGTACCCAAATCCGTAAATAACGGTTGGTTTCCTTCACAGCTAAACTTTTTAAAGCAGTAAAATACAGACTAAACATGTTGATCCTCCCTTTGGTACGTATCCTCGGTAATCTTCAAGAAGAGCTCTTCCAAACGGTTGGACTTATTCCGCATTGACAATACTTTGATTCCTTGTTGACTTAGCTGTTCAAACAAGTGATTGACTCCTTGGTTTCGTTCCACTTCCACCGCTAACGTTAACTCGTCCTCAAATACGCTTTGATAGCCTTCAATAACTGGCGCCTGCGTATAAGGTGCTAAATCAAAAATAAACGTTTCAAATTGTAATTTTGCTAACAAGTGCTTCATGCTGGTGTTTTCAATCAATTCACCAGACTGAATAATCCCAATGTTGCGACACAACATCTCAGCTTCTTCTAAGTAATGGGTCGTCAAAATAATCGTGGTTCCCTGCGCATTTAACTCTTGTAAAAAGGCCCACATTTCACGGCGCAATTCAATATCGACACCTGCAGTTGGTTCATCTAAAATCAATAACTTCGGCTCATGCATCAGCGCGCGAGCAATCATCAAGCGACGTTTCATTCCGCCAGAAAGCATTCGCGCCCGTTCGTTCCGTTTTTCCCATAAATTGGATTGTTTTAAATACTTTTCACTCCGTTTCATGGCTTCTTTACGAGACACCCCATAATAGCCCGCTTGATTGACCACAATCTGCTGGACCGTTTCAAACGGATTGAAGTTAAACTCCTGCGGCACTAACCCAATCTGTTGCTTCGCCCGCACCATTTCCGTATCTAAATCATACCCAAAAATTTTGACTTTCCCCGAAGTCTTATTAACTAACGAGGTCACAATCCCAATCGTCGTTGATTTTCCTGCGCCATTCGGTCCCAAAAGAGCATAAAAATCGCCTTCTTCGACTGTTAAATCAATCCCCCGCAACGCTTCAACACCTGAAGCGTACACTTTGCGTAAATCTTGTATCACAAGAGCATCAGTCATTCGTAACTCTCCTTAATGTATAAATATTCATGAATATTATTGTAACACTTAATTGCTATTTGAAAAAGGTAGGTTAATTGGTTTGAAAGAAAAAGAGGCTCTGTACTTTCTGAGGTCGGGACAGAAGTGTTTAACTTTCATAAGGACAAATAAAACGTTAAACAATAAAAGGACTCGTCCATACCCAAAAAGACCTTCATTATCGAAGGTCTTTTTTCACGTTTTTGTTGTAAAGCGTGTCTTTTTTCAGATATAAGAAAGATCGAAAATTACAAACGATAATTCAAAATTTCAAGCATTATGTGGATGACTATTAAGGCTGCGCTAATTCAGAACGTACAGTTTTTTAACACATTATTTATCTTCAAAATGATTCAGTAGCATGGTTAATCTATTCAAAAGATCATCATACGTAAGAATATCAGCTATGTGCTTATATTGTCTTTTAATTACTTCATAGTCACTCTGTTGTTCTTCGTTCAATTCATTAGATCTTCCTAAAATAATAACTCCCTGAGGATTTCTAATTCTTATAGGCATATCAATATGGTTCTTTTCGAGAAGCGCATTACAGATTTTTGTTTCCGACTTTAAACCAGTCCGATTAAGATGATAAATATATTTTTCTATTTGCATTATTGCTATGGTTAAATCCCTTGATGGAACATAGTTATTTCTCGTCGATTTCTTATTGCTCTTTGCTAAAACTGAGACATTATAAGATTTCTTAATCTCAACCACATCGATATTTCCTTGAGTATCAATAAAGATAAAATCAGGTCTCTTTTCTCCCTCCTCAGTGCTAATTGTTTCTTCACTCAAAAATGAAAGATACTTTGGAAAGATTAAAGGTAAAATCTTAGCGATTTCTCTCTGCCAATCTTTCTCAAGATAATCCCTCTCTTCTAGAATCATATTTTGTAGTTTTTGATGAATAAATTTATACTTCTGATATTCGTTTTCGTATATGTTTTTAATGATTTCTTTATTTTCTATTTCATTATCTAGAGCTAAACTGCTGTGTTTTTTATTCATATATTGTTCGTAGTCATAAGTGTAGTCTTTTTTCAGCCCAATATAATTGCCAATTACTTGTGTAATTCTCATATAATTATACTTTGCCACTTCAGTTGAATTCGGAAATGATTTAATTAATTTATAGAAATCCGTAGCTGGTATCGTAAACTCAGACTGTTGATTGTCACATACTGACATTTCTCCTATAAAAATATCCTTCTCTGAAATATTATCAAGTTTCCGTAATACGTTGATATCTGAATAAGCAAGAAAAGTTTTGTTAGTTATTTTCAAGTCTTGATGCAAATAGATGTTGTTGTCAAATTCTAAAATATTATTATCTAGTAAATAATACTCATTATCTAGAGTTCCAATTGTAAACTCTACATCTTCAATTTTCGATTGGTCAATTAAATCTAAAATATCAATATTAGCAAACTCGTCTTTATAATAATACGCAGATTTGCTTGGTCTTAGGTCGTCCTTTGTGACCTTGAATACTCTCCTGATTGTTGCAAATTTGTCGGTTTTTATACGTGAAGATATAGGAACTAACCCAGTCCAAGCAGGTGAATATTTACAAACTAATTCATTTTTGGTTTTGATAAATTCTAAAGTTGACATTTGATAACACTCCCTTTAATTAAACATGCCGTTTGAAAAACTTGGCCTAGTTAATGATGTTGCAAATTGTAAATTTGCATTTAAGTACTATTTTATCATAAATTTTTATGAATATAATGGAGTGGTCAAATTATAGATACTAATTGGAGCGGCAATTATGGATTGCTATTTTAGCCAGAATAGACAAAAGCACACACTTTACTAACTTACCACAAAGAACAGTACTAAAAACTAGAAGCTCGCCCCGCATATAAGCCTGTAGTCCTCAAGACTGCAGGCTTTTTTATGTCCTCTTTTAGTCATTCTCTCTATTTCGCTGTACCATATATATGTAACACAAAATAATATATGTGGAGTTTTCCAATATAGAAAAACGGCAGAAAAAGAAGGAAAAGGAATTAGAGAAATTAGACAAGGTAAAAATTGGTTATGCTTGTATTTCATCTCAGAACGATCAGCAAAAATTAGGTTTGGAGGTTCAGGCAGAAGCATTCAATAATTGTGATATCATCTTTTGAGAAAAACAAAGTGGAGACAATGACAAGTGTTTAACTCCGGGAACCAAGTAGGTACTGTTCAACACTCCCAAAGGCTAAACTGCGACGAATGGTCACATGAGAAAGCCAACAAGAAGGAATTTCCGAAAATTGTCATAAAACACAACGAGGAACGAGTTGATGTTGCATGATACCTACCTGGTGTTCTTTAATTTTTGGAGACCAAGTCCTTCACCAAGTAGATTCGTTGCTTTCATCTGCTCCTTTTTCGCAGTGAAACATCGCAACTCTTAGAGCTGTAGCTCTTTTGAAGGCTGGACTGTGACGAGACGTATGTCGAGAAAACACCTTGGAAGTTGTTGAGATCGAAGCAACGTGTAGTGTTGGTTCTGTTCCCGCCGTTTATCAGGTTTTGAGCCTCGGACCTTTCGAAACCATCGAATCACTTGGACAAACCGCCTATTAAAAAGTTCAAGTTTAGCTGAAAAACGACAAGGAAAACAGCTAAAAAAATATTGGAAGTTATTACAAAAAAATCAAGAAAAGTTGGATAGTTTAAACCGCCGTTGGCGCCCTTTGTTTAAAACGTATTTAACCGAAACAGAGCTTGTGGACAGACAGCTTTCTTATAGTGTTGAGTTAGCACAAGGCTACACGTTGTACCAAGACTTCTTGTATGCCGTTCATAAACGCAACCAAACGTATTTTGATGCCTTGCTTACGCAAAATATTTCTCCCTTGCCAGCTACCTATCAAACCACTTTTTAAAAAATACCAAAAATAAATTCACCATGCCTTGAATTATTCTTATTCCAATGGACAATTGGAGTGTCTAAATAATCATATCAAAGTGTTAAAGCGGAATGCCTATGGTTTTCGTAACTTTTATAATTTCAAATTGCGGATTCTCGTCCAACAAGGACAAGCCCTACAGACCAAATAAAAAAAGTCCAGAGGATTTTCTCCTCTGGACTCGACATAATTCTACAATTTCTCTTTACCAACATTATTTGACAAAGAGCCAAAAAAGACGCTTCGCAAAATGAATTGCGAAACGTCTGAAAGTACTGATATGAAGCTGTTTTTAACGTTTTGAGAATTGTGATGCTTTACGGGCTTTTTTAAGACCTGGTTTACCCTCATTTGGCAACAGTACACCCAAATACGCATTATTTCTGTATTTTTTTGTTAAAAAAATCTATTGAGCGATACTTTCCATAATAGAAACAAAGTATCCATTACTAACTCATTACCAGAAGCTTGTGGTAATGTCCTGAAATTAATCGTCTATCTTTTCCTATTGTTTTTACCCAAAAAGCTCATCAATTTGACGATTGATGAGCTTTTTGGGTAATAATTTTGAGTAATCTTTAAAATTTTTTCTTAAAATAACTCTTTATTCTCAATCAAAAATTTCATTATAGGTCTGCTCATTTTTTCTGCAAGTAATACAGGAACAGCATTTCCTATTTGCTTGTATTGCTCATTAAGAAGGTTATTTTTAGAAACATTGAGATTGTTTCCGTTAGAAAAAGTAAACCAATCAGGAAAAGTTTGAATTCTTGCGCATTCTCTAACAGATAAACGTCTATTAAAATCTCCTCTAAAAGCCCATAAATCTCTTCCAATGTGTTCCATAGGCTCTCCAGCAGGATGCTGAGGGGCTTGTCTTCCAGAAGCTTGAATGGTAAACGATTGATCATTCCAAGTTTTCTTTCTATTCCTTGACATGTACATTGAGCTATAACTGCTTTCAAATACATCAGTAGCTTCCAATGGAAGATCTCCAATAGCATCATGTAATGTTTTAAAAGGAGTCTCAATAGTTCCATGTGTGGGAAGTGGTAAGATATATTCAAACCCAAATCTTTCAACGATATCATTTCTTACCCCAATAATAAATACACGTTCACGATTTTGTGGAACCCCATAATCTCTTGCATTTACTAGATGTGCTGAAACTTGATATCCTGCAGCAGCAAAGTCTTCAGTCATCTGTTTTAGCACTTGACCTTTAGCCATTGTCATTAAACCTTTTACATTTTCAGCAATAAAGAAAGTTGGTTGTGACTTCATTAACGCTCTAATATAGTGAATATAAAGAAAATTTCTTGGGTCATCTAATAATCTTGGTCCAGCAGCACTAAAACCCGGGCACGGAAACCCACCTAACATTAAATCACTCTTTGGGAAGTTAATTACTTTTCTGATATCTCTAGAATCTTTGACTAAATCACTACTAAAATTTTGAACATAAGTTTGATTTGCGGATTTGAATAGATCATTTGAATACACAATATTAACTTTTGAAAGTGAATTCTCAAATTCTTGCTTATCGTGAAGAATTCTATAAGCTTCTTGCTCACCTAAAGTAGCAGCCATGCTTGCAAGTTCAACTCCTAAATCAAGTCCACCTGCACCACTAAAAAGAGAAACAACATTAATTTGGTTAGACTTATAATGTATATTACTCAACAACTGTTTTTCAAACTCTATTAAATCTATAGTTGAATTTTTCTCTACTATTTGGTTTTCTTCTTCAATTTTATTTTTCAACACTGAAGATACTTCTTCAGGTGGATAGCTCAATGATGAGCGAAATATTTTTTTTTGTAAAGACACTAGTATTCCTCCTTTGTCCATAAGGGTATTCTATCATATAAATTTCAATTTGGCCAGCATGTTATTTTGTGAGAGAATGAGGTTGAATAACTTTTTTAAGGAGTTGTATAAATGGAAGCAAAGAGTAATGTTTTAATAGCTTTATATAATATTTTATCAAGAAATTCATCTATTTTAACACCAATTTTCAGATCAAATGGTTCTGCAAATGCTGCGGGAGATAGTTTAGAGTTTTTTGTTAAAGACATGTTTTGTACAGGAGCTTCACAGTATCAATATGAACATGAGAAACAAAAAATTTATGACCAATACCTCTCTTGGTCAGGTGATAGTTCTCATTTCCCAGATTTCATTGTTAATGGTGGAGTAGGAGTAGAGCCAAAAAAAATGAATAATCAATCTAAAGCAAGTATTGCTCTGAATAGCTCTTATCCTAAAGATTATATTTATCCAGATAGTCAGAATATTCCTAATAAAAACCTTATAATTGAAGATCTTGAATGGGAAAAGAAAGAAGTTGTTTATGTTGCTGGAAACTTGAATAATAAAACAAACAAATTGATTTCTCTTTGGATGGTTTATGGAAACACATTTATTGCTGATAGAAAAGTCTATCTAAATCTTGTAGATGAAATAAGGGAAGCTGTAGCAGAGACAAAAGCAACTTTGCAAGAATCGAAAGAACTTGCGAGAGCTATCGGAATCGATCCTCTAAAACATTCAAATTTAAGAGTTAGAGGTATGTATGAGCTACACCATCCTGCTCTTGTTTTTGATCAATATATAGATGATTTTGAATGTGACAATGATAGCACAAAGATTTATTTAGTAATTTTAAAAAGTGATTTAGAACAACTAGAAATGAGTAATAAGAATCCTGACTTTACGCCTTTTTATACAGATGGGAAATTAGTCAAAAAAGAAATCACCTTGCCAGATCCAAATGATCCTATTAAAAGTTTAGATGCTATTATTTTTTGTGGATATACAGATTGAAAATCTAGATAGCATACAAACTGAAATTTCCAAAAAAAGTAACTTTAGAATTAGTATACGTTCTAAAATATTCTGTTTTATAGTGTGAACTTTTAATGATTATAACCAATTATATTTTCATAAAGTTCACACTATTAGTTTTCAACTCTGTTTAATTAAACTATTATTGAGCCCCCCACCTTCAGTTATGACTTATTTATTTTGTCTATCTCTCTTTATTATAATAAGCAAAAAATAGCTTATCTCTTTTTTTAGATTAATATGCACAATTACATTTTAAACTTTTTGTCTATTCTTTAGAATTATTATGTAATTTTCAAGTTTGCTAACTGTCTGAGCGTAATTTCCAAAAAAATCCTATGTACATGAGAATACGCATAGTATTTTTTTATAATCTTCTTTTTATTTAATGGGTAGTCTTCTTCTGAAAAAAAATCTTTTATAATCTCCAAAATTTCTATCCATGAGCTTAGCTGCTCAGTTAAATCTTCCAGATAACGTATATCTTCTTGGCTAATAGCTTTGACCAGTTGCTTATTAGACGTAACTATACCTATTTTTCCCACAAATATACCAACTTTCATTTAATGATGCTTTTAGGAGCACCACTTTTAGACTTATTATACTATATGATGCTTTTAAGAACAACAGAGATATAGAAATGGGGTCTATTTCATTATGGAAAGAAAAGTCGAAATTCATCTAAAACAACTCGTTAAAGAACGTGGCATATCTTTAAGAGAACTCGCTCGCCTATCTGATATCGAACCATCAATTATAAATAAATTAGCAAATAACAAAAGAGAAAAAATTTATCTTCCGCATATTGAAAGAATTGCAGAAGCTTTAGACATAGACGACATCAATCAAATTATGCAAATACACATGGTAAAATAATAGCCACCTTTTTAATTTTCTTATTGATTATAAATATACATTTAGCTTATCTGTTAGCCTTTTAACAGAACAAAATTATCCATAATTATTATTATTTCCCACATCATTCGTTGCCTGTAAAGTTTCCTTTTTTGAAATACCTCTATCGAATGGTAGCTTTTGTTCTTCAACTGCTTGTTCTAAAAATAATTGGATAGCACTTTCAACATTTACATCAAATTTTTGAAAAACACTTTCTGCTTCCTTTATCAATTCTCCATCTACTAAAATTTTAATAGTTGTCTTTTGTTTAGACATATCAATCATCTTTTCTTGTTTTTTTATTATTGTAACATGCAATCAAAAATCTCTATGCCAAAAATTCGGCATAGAGATTTTTCAATATTTTTTCAACAATATACTTCTAGAATTTTTGATGTATCTATGTTGTTCATTCTGGTATGCTAAAGTATGCAATTAGGTATGCTCTGATATGCAACTGTAGTATGCTACAGTAAGCGAAGCGATAAAATTTGACGGTCTTGGAACCGTTGATACAATCAACTCCACACAACTTGTGGGGACAGTTTCCCTTATGCTCTTTTCTTCAAACATACCTTAGCATACCTATTTTTAGATTCCACCACAAAAAAGCAGTTCTATAGCTAAATTATTTAGTTTTTTGCATACTAGCAATGAATCAAAGTAGACATACTTCGCTTTAAATACACTTAGGTATTATTTTGCATTATTAAATTGTTTCAGCTTCAGTAAGATCCAATAATTCACTAGAATATTGAGTGAGCCTTTTCCCAATAATTTCCAAATTATCTATCACATTTTCCAAGCCATTCATCCTCAATCCCTGTAAAATTAATGGTAATTCTTTTACACTCTTTTCTTTCGGCAATTCTAAGTTTACACATTTCAGATAATTCAAAACAAGAGAAATACTTGTATTTAAATCTTCTAATTTATACGAAATTTCTTTTACTTCTGTGTTCATTTTTTTATCCTCATTCCTATTCTTTTTGCTATTATTTGGCTAGAGAGTTTCCGTAATTCCCTCTCATACCGCTTCCATCCGTTTAAGTTTTTTTGGAATTTAACTTCATCAAAAGAATCAAAAACAGAAAAAATTGGCAACAAAGGATAGCTCCTATTTATTTCCTGCTTTAATGCAGCTTAAACAGGATAGTGACCAGTTAAGATGGCATCTGTTTGGATGATAGCAAGAAGAGCTGTAACAAATCCCCTCCCTTGATAAAAAGATAAACAGACAGATCCTCTTTCAGTTTTCTTAAAGTCTTCATGATTGACTGGAATCTTAAAATAGTAGCTTCCTTTTTCTTGACCAACTCCAGTTAAATAGACACCTCGCACAATTCTAAATTTAGAGTGTACTCGAATCTCTTTTTTCACCTACATCTCTCATTTCACTTAAAAATGGTGACCCATTGAAATTATTCAGACTTTAAAACATTACTCATAAGATAAAAACGATTTTAAGGTATATTACAGACGTTTCAAACTAAAATCAGTATAATTTATCAACTCAGAGATAAACGCCCCTTAAAATCATTTTTAAGAAACAATTCATTTTACTTTCATTTTTTGAGAGAGAAAAAAATCTGAAAATAATTGTCCATTATAATGTATACGCTCTTTCCCATAAATAAAATTGTGGCGTGCTTCTTTAGAATCAAATTTGCAATCATACAAGAAATCCTGGTATTCCCAATCTTCATAAATAATATCAACACCATAAAAATCATCATTTAGTAAACAGTTTTCCCAAAACGTACGCATAACCACTCTGAAATAACTTTTCAAATTGTTGATTTTCTGGTCTTTCGCATTTTTTAGTTTATTTTGTAAAATAAACTCGTTCACTTTTTCTTCCAAAGGTATTGAGAAGACATCCCCATCTAGTTTAAAAGTACATAGTCCTTTTTCTTTAGTAGATATACCTAATTTTCGATTTTCGTTTTCTCTGTAATTCTCAACTTGGTATTTTGTTTGGAATATGATGTCAATTAATTCTTTAGTAAATCTCACATCTCCAAAAAGATTTAGCTTCTCAATTGTCTTCTTTGTAATAAATCCTCTGTTAAAATTGTTAACGAACAAATTAGAATAGTCTATATCAATCTCTTTAGAAGTATCATTAGGGTCCATTTCGTGGACTTCCGCTTATATCAAGGCTTCCAGCATTTATGATTGATTCCTTTGACTTTAGTAAATAAAACCTGTTTGGCTTGTTAATACCTTGTCTCACTTCTTCAATTAAATTGTATTTACTCATTTCACTTTTGATCTTTATTACTTTTGTCTTACTGCGTTTTAATCGACAGCATTTCATCTACTGTAAAATAAAAATAAACAGAATCACTTTTATCTACCCATCTATTTTTCAAACTTAATTCAAAACGGTCTTGAAATATCTCATAAGTTAATTTTGCATCGTTGGACATTTCTTTATACAACGGGTTAGTAATTAACAGTTTAGGAATACGATAAAAGGTTTCCGTACCCCAAAAATCGGTTAATTTAAACCGTCTATCATTTTCATTCAATTTCATATATCCGAATCCCTCCATACGTTATACTGAAAGAGAAGTAGAGCTACATTACTCTACTTCTCCCAAAAGGGTTTAGTGGATTCTGCCAAGAATGTTTCACTAAACCCTTTATTGTCTTCAGCGTGGTTTTCATTCATTTTTTCTTTCTTTTCAATCTTAATTAGTGCTTCTTGAATACCTTTACTAGTACACTCACATTGTAAATCATCAAACAGAAGATAATGTTCAATTCCTTATAAAATCCACTCTATTTTTTCATTCTTAAACATTAGACACTAACCTTCCAATCTCAAAATTAAATAAGTAAAAATTTCGTATTCAACTCTCATGTTCATCAAACCATTTTGTAATTGACTTCTTGCTATATAAAACAACTCCATCAATCATTACCGAGGGCATTCTCTGTCTTACCCACTTACGAATAGTTGTATCTGAAACACCAATCCATGAAGCTAACTTATTCACTCTCAAATAAGGTTTTTGCAGTGGATTTTCTAACGCTTTTTTTAGCACATTCGTAACAATTTCATCATAATGAAGTCTTAATTGTCGTTCCAAATCTTCTGGCAAATATACTGCTAATCTTGTTGTTTCTTCCAAAATGAACCACCCTTTCCTATTCACAATTGATTTCTCGACTACCCAAGCTCCTCAAAGCAAAGGAGAGAAATTAAATGTCTATATTCGTTTATGAAACAAAAAAAGAGGCAAAATTATACAAAGATAGATTAAGCTATCAGCTTGCTACAGGACAGTTTATAGAGCGATCGTTCAAAATATTTGAAGAGGTTTATCAAAAATGGTTACCTGCATATGAAAAAACAGTAGAACGTACGACTTTTTCGCGTACAACTGATTTGTTTCGTTTGCATATTCTTAAAGCATTTGGAAAGAAAAAAATTGTTGATATTACACCTTTAGAATGTCAAGACTGCTTAAATGATTGGAGTAGTCGATACAAAAATAACAAGCAACTTAAATCTTATACCTCACAAATTTTTGAGTTTGCAATAAACATGAATATGATTCATGATAATCCAATGAGTAGATTAATTATGCCAAAAACTTGTATCAATCGAACCTACAATTTTTGGACAGTTAAAGAATTGGAACAGTTTTTAGCAATCGTTCAGCAATCCGAGCCATTTTATCATTATGTAATGTTTCGCCTACTGGCGTATAGTGGTATGCGTAAAGGTGAGCTTTATGCGTTAACATGGAACGATATCGATTTTAACGAAAATATTATTTCAATCACGAAAATCCTAGCTCATCTTAACAATCACCCCATTAAAAAAGCAACAAAAAAGCAGTTTTCTATCCGTAAAATTACAATGGATTTAGAAACAATGATTGTTCTTAAAGATTGGAAACATCAGCAGCTTAAGCAACTCTCACAATTAGAATGTGTTCCACTTGATACAGAGAATTATTATTGCTTTACCTATGTTAATCAGAAAAATCAAGTTATGCCGTTACATGCCGACTATATCAATAACATTTTGAAAAAAATTATCCAAAACTATAGATTGAGGAAGATTTCCCCACATGGCTTTCGTCATACTCACGCTACACTGCTGAATGAAATAGGAAGTGACTCTGTCAATATGGCGAATCGATTAGGGTATGCTTCTGCGAAAGAAACACTTGATACTTATAGTCACGCGACGCCCAAATCTGAACGAAATACTATTACTAAGTTCGCTAAGTATTTAAACCAACAAAATGCATAAGCTTGAACTCATTACCAAAAAAAAGCACCTCTCGAATAACCTCGAGAAGTGCTTGAAATGTTGATTTAATAACAATATTAACGTTTTGAGAACTGTGAAGCTTTACGGGCTTTTTTAAGACCTGGTTTTTTACGTTCAACCATACGTGCGTCACGAGTAAGTAACCCAGCGCGTTTTAAAGCAGAACGGAAGTCAGGATCTACTTGTAACAATGCACGAGCGATTCCGTGACGGATAGCTCCTGATTGTCCAGCATAGCCACCACCGTTTACGTTTACGATTACATCGTAAGCGCCTTTTGTTTCAGTTACGCCAAATGGTTGGTTGATAACTTCACGCAAGTCAGCATGTGGAATATATTCTTCTACGTCTTTTTTGTTTACAGTAATTTTACCAGTACCTGGTACTAAGCGTACGCGGGCAACTGCATTTTTACGACGGCCTGTGCCGCTATATTGTACTTGTGCCAATGAATTTCCCTCCTTAAATTAAGTTCGTGATATCTAATACTTCTGGTTGTTGTGCAGCATGTGGATGCTCAGCTCCACCGTATACGTTCAATTTAGTAAATTGTTTACGTCCT
The DNA here is from genome assembly GCF_050546175.1 of Enterococcus sp. AZ119. Lineage (NCBI taxonomy): Bacteria > Bacillati > Bacillota > Bacilli > Lactobacillales > Enterococcaceae > Enterococcus > Enterococcus sp. AZ119. The sequence continues at coordinate 2,644,046 of NZ_CP172951.1, forward strand.
AAAGTGTTTTTAGGTAGCATACCTTTTACAGAAGTTTCGATAAGACGGCGAGAGTTTTTGTCGCGTAATTCACCAGCAGTCACTGATTTTAATCCTCCAGGATACATTGAGTGACGGTAGTAAATTTTGTCTGTAGCTTTTTTACCTGTTAATTTTACTTTATCAGCGTTAATTACGATTACGAAATCTCCAGTATCCACATGTGGTGTGAATGTTGGTTTATTTTTACCACGTAGTACAGAAGCAACAACTGCTGATAGACGTCCTAAAGGAACATCTGTTGCATCTACTACGTACCATTTACGTTCTACTTCGCCAGCTTTGGCCATATATGTTGTACGCACGTTTCTTTCCTCCAATTTTGTTTTCGATGTTTGACATACACTTGAGTTTCCGGGGCTCATTGTGGGGCAAACAATACCATTTAATATTTTACCTTCAATCACTGATAAAGTCAATGTTTTTCTGCGCTTTCAGAAAATAGATTTTCACTTATTTTTTTGTGCCTTTTAAACAGAAAAAAACCGCCAACGTCAACGTCAGCGGCTTTGGGAGTTGTTTTAAATTATGCGTCAATACCAGGCGCTTTGCCAAGTTTGGCTTGTAACATCCAAATATTTTTTTCGATGTCTGTTTTGTTTGCGATGAAAATGTCTTGTGTGCAGTCGTCGCCTTCTTCACCAGAAACTTCGATTCCTTTTGCGTAAAGGTCTGCTAAGTAACGGTAGCCTGCTACTAATTTTTCCATACGTTCTGGAATGGTGCGGTCCCAGTTACCAATTTCATCTTCAATTTTTGTATTTTCTGCGAATTCACGCAATGTTGAGAATGGAGAGCCGTCCAATGTGATTAAACGTTCTGAAACAACATCTAATTGCTCATTGATTTGATCCATGTATTCATCCATTTGTGGGTGAAGTGTTAAAAATTCAGGTCCACGCATATACCAATGTGTTTGATGAATTACCACGGAAAATTGGCTTAAATCTGCAACGAGTTGGTTCAAAATTTCTTTTGTTTTTTCAAATTTCATTCTTTGTCATCCTCCTAAATATTATTTCTACACTCTTAGTGTAATATGAATTGTGAAAAAAGTACACTGAAAACCTTTCTTTTTTAAAATTATTATCAAATTATAATAATTACAATTAAGAATCTAATTAATTTCCTGAAATCGCTGTTTTTTCATCCGCAGTGACGACTTTTTGTTCCGCTTGAGTGAGGATCGTGTCGAGTGCCTCTGTCAACTGGTCAGTATCTTCTTTTCCTGTGACGAAAGCTAAAAAAAACTGATTCAGTCTCAGCTGCTCCGCTGCCGGTAAATACCATTGTCCTTCTACTTGCTTAACCGTTAATGGCAGTTCAACTGGCTCATGGCTGACATTGATTTGTTGGATTTCTTTTTTTAAAACGGCTAACGTGTGCTGCATGTCTAGCGCTTGTGTCGCCTGTTGCGTTTGCTGAAGAAGAGCAGTGGTTGTATCTTCAATCGCCGTCACAAAATCTAAGCCCTTAATCTGAAAAGTGATTGTCGCTTGCCCATTCAATTCTTTCGTGGCTACTAGTTGATATGACGCTTTTTTCTTCACTTGAGCCAGTAATTCTGCGCTAAGCTTCTGGGCTTCAGTCTCGGTGACTTCAGCGTTCATTTCTTTTAAGCTATTGAAAAATTGCTTCTGGAACTGTTGACGGCTCGTCTGCAAATGCTCCGTCAAGACTTTCGGTTCACGAAAAGTTTGAGAGAATGTCGCTGTCTTTTCTTGATAAATAAAGTAATCTACCAACTGTTGCGCTGCTTTTTCGCCGGAACGAGACGGTGCACTGCAGCTTGCTAACGCCCCAATGAATAACAGAAATAGTGGTAGTAGCTGCTTCTTCATTCCTCATCCTCATTTCCTCAAGTCTTTGTCTCTCTTCTAGTTAAGCAACTTCTCAGCCATTTGTCAAAGCTATTTACTATCAATTATTTGCGGAATTCTGCTAATTTTTGATAACTTTGTGCTAAAACTTGTTGGGTTTCTTGAAAAACAGGATACAGTTCTTGATAAACTAGCAATTGATCCGCTCGTGGCGTGACCGTTTCATGAACCAGCACCTGTTGCGCCGCTGCTTGTAAATTTGGTAACTGCCCTAAGCCTTGCCAACCTAGCAAAACAGCGCCTAATGCCGAAGCTTCGGTGCTATCAGTGAACGATAACGTTTCTCCCAGCACATCAGCCATAATTTGACGGAACACAGGGGAATCAGCAAAGCCGCCTGTCGCCCGAATCTCCTGAACGGGTCCACCGAGTTGTTTCAAATCCTCTAAAATAGTTTTTAAATTGAAACAGATGCCTTCCACCACCGCTCGAGCTAAATGTCCAGCATGGTGATTTTTGCGCAAGCCAATAAAACTTGCGCTCGCCTCTGAATTCCACAGCGGTGCTCGTTCACCAAGCAAATAAGGATGAAACAGTAAGCCATTTGCCCCAGCTGGCACGGTTGCAATTTTGGCCATAATTGGGTCATAGAGATTGGTCCCGTTTTGGATAGCTTGCTGACGTTCTTCTGCAAAAATCGTTTGGCTCGCCCAATCTAACGCAACTGCACCATTACTACTTGCGCCACCAATCACCCAGTGCTGTTCATCTAGAGCAAAACAAAATGTTTCACCTTGCGGATGCAAAAAAGGTTCTTCGACAATATACCGAAGTGCGCCGCTCGTACCAACGGTCAAAGTCGCTACACCCATTCCTAGCGCTCCCAAACCTAAATTAGACAATGGACCATCCGCGCCACCAAGAACTAAAACCGTTTCCTCCTCAACACCAAGCATCTCTTGCCAAGAAGGCGCTAACGCTGGAAAAATGAACGTTGACGGGGCAACTTTTGGCAACTGTTCCTCCTCAATAGATAAATACGCTAAAATCGACGATTCCCATTGCCGCGTGTGAATATTAAATAAACCCATCCCCGAAGCACTACTATAATCTGTCCAGTATTCGCCAAAGAAACGGTAAAAAATGTAGTCCTTAATCCCAATAAACTTGGCCGCGCTCTGCGCAACGGCTGGCTGATTTTCCTGCAGCCAGCGAATCTTGTACAAAGGCGCCATTGGATGAACTGGCATGCCTGTCAATTGATAAAACAATTGGGCCGCTGGCGTTTCTTTTAACGCTTCCGCATAATCAGATGCTCGTGTGTCAGCCCAAGTAATCACTTGGGTCAATGGGCGTCCTTGCGCATCCATGGCAATTAAGCCATGCATCGCTGAAGCAAAAGAAATGAGCCCAATTGGTTGATTCTTCACTTGTTGTGTGACGGTTCGAATACAGTTCACCACAGCTTGGAACAGCGTTTCTGGGTCTTGCTCCGCCATTCCTTCAGTCTCTTGAATTAATGGATAACGCACATAGCTAGAAGCTACGACTGTGCCATTTGCTTGAAAAGCCACTGCTTTGGCTTGCGTAGTGCCAACGTCGACACCAATCGCTAATTTTTCCATTTGATTCCCTCATTTCTTGTTTCTTTTATTATTCCTAACAAAAAAAGATTTGTCTAGTCAAACGAAAAAGTTTAAAAAAAGCGTAGTTTATTTTTAAGGAGGTAACCTATGTTTTTCTTAAGTCTCTTTTTGATTGGTGCCTGTTTCGGTTCTTTTTTATGCTTAGTGGCGGAGCGCTTACCAGTAGGGCGTTCTTTGTGGTGGCCCCCTTCCCACTGTCAAGGTTGCCACCAGCCTCTACAACTTTATGAATTAATTCCAGTTGTTTCGATTTTGCTGCAGCACTTTCGTTGTCGAAAGTGTCAACAGCCAGTAGCTAAGAGTTATCTTTTAGCAGAACTTGTCATGGGCGGCTTAACCGCAAGCTGTTTTTCAGCTGGCCTGACGATTGATGCTTTGATTCTCTGGTGGTGGCTGACGAGTGCTTTCACACTATCCTTGATTGATTACTGGTATTTAGTGGTTGAACCGAAGATTCTTTATCCTAGTTTTCTTGTGCTTTGTTTGCTGAAAGTGACGGGTCAGCATTCGTTTTACTTACTGACTGGTCTTTTTTGTTTTTGTTTTTTCCGAGCCGTCTTACATTATTTTCCGGAAGCCATGGGGCGAGGGGATCTTTTATTACTGGGTTTGTGGGGCTGTTTTTTACAGGTACCTCAGTTGCTGATGCTACTATTTTTTGCCAGTAGTTATGGCCTAATCTATGGCTACAGCTGTAAATTTTTGGGGTATCCAGTTGAACAGACACTTCCCTTTGTCCCCTTTTTAAGTTTGGGCTTACTCACAATCAGTTGCTTATAGCAAATAAAAAAAAGCCGCAAGGAGCATGCTCCTTACGGCTTTTTAGGGTTTATTTATTGATGTTTTTCATTGCATCTTCAGCAGCCATTTGTGCTTCAATGTCTGAAATACTATAAACGTTTTCGCTAGCTACGCCAACTTCTTTTGGTTCCATGTTACGGTAACGAGCCATACCAGTACCAGCTGGGATGATTTTACCAATGATAACATTTTCTTTCAATCCAAGTAATGGATCTTTTTTGCCACGGATAGCAGCATCTGTTAACACGCGTGTTGTTTCTTGGAAGGATGCAGCAGATAAGAAGCTGTTTGTTTCCAATGACGCTTTGGTAATACCAAGTAAGACTGGACGACTAGTAGCAGGGACGCCACCAGCAACTAATGTGTCGTAGTTACGGTCTTTAAATTCTGCGATGTCCATTAATGTTCCTGGAAGGATTTCAGTGTCACCTGGATCCATTACGCGGATTTTACGTAACATTTGGCGAACCATTACTTCGATATGTTTGTCGCCGATTTCTACCCCTTGCATACGGTAAACACGTTGTACTTCACGTAATAGGTAGTTTTCAACAGATAAAACATCACGAACTTGTAATAATTGTTTTGGATCGATTGAACCTTCTGTCAATGGTGCACCACGGTGGATGATGTCGCCTTCAGCAACTTTCATACGTGCAGTGTAAGGGACAGTATAGGTACGTGTATCTGTTTTTCCTTTGATGGTTACTTCTTTTTGACGTGTGGCAGGATCTTCAGAAATATCGATAACTTCACCGGTTACTTCTGTAATCACTGCTTGTCCTTTCGGATTACGTGCTTCAAAGATTTCTTGGATACGAGGTAAACCTTGAGTGATATCGTCACCGGCAACCCCACCGGTATGGAACGTACGCATGGTTAACTGTGTACCAGGTTCCCCGATTGATTGAGCGGCGATTGTACCAACTGCTTCTCCGACTTCAACGTCAGAACCAGTTGCAAGGTTACGTCCGTAACAGTGCTTACATACACCATGTTTTGTGTTACATGTAAAGACAGAACGGATGGTTACTTTTTCAATACCAGCGTCCACGATTTCTCTGGCAAGATCTTCAGTGATTAATTGATCCGCACCAATGATGATTGCACCAGTTTCTGGATGAACAACTGATTTACGTGTATAACGACCTAATAGACGTTCGTCTAATGGTTCGATAATTTCGTTACCTTCACGAATTGCTTCGATTTCAAGACCACGGTCAGTGCCACAGTCGTCTTCACGAATGATTACGTCTTGGGCAACGTCAACTAAACGACGTGTTAAGTAACCTGAATCGGCTGTCTTCAAGGCCGTATCGGTCATCCCTTTACGAGCTCCGTGAGTTGAGATAAACATTTCTAAGACAGAAAGTCCTTCACGGAAGTTTGAGATGATTGGTAATTCCATGATTCGTCCATTCGGAGCGGCCATCAAACCACGCATACCAGCTAACTGTGTAAAGTTGGAGATGTTACCACGGGCTCCAGAGTCAGACATCATGAAGATTGGGTTACGAGCTTCCATACTTTCGATCAGTTTTTGTTGGATTTCGTCTTTGGCACCGTTCCAAACGCCGATTACACGTTCATAACGTTCGTCATCAGTAATTAAACCACGACGGAATTGTTTAGTAATTGTTTCAACTTGTTTGTGGGCAGCATCAATGATTGCTTGTTTTTCATGAAGAACCATGATATCGGCAATCCCTACTGTCATCCCAGCATAAGTTGAGTGTTTGTAACCTAAGTCTTTCATGCGGTCAAGCATTTTAGAGGTTTCCGTAATGTGGAATCTCTTGAAGACTTCAGCAATGATATTTCCAAGATTTTTCTTCTTGAATGGTAAAACTAATTCTTGCTCTTTAATGTGTGCAGGAATGTCTGTACCAGCTTCTACGAAGTATTTATCTGGTGTTTGAACAGTTAAGTTATAGTCTGTTGGTTCGTTCAAGTAAGGGAACTCAACAGGCATGATTTCGTTAAAGATGATCTTACCAACTGTGGTGATTAAGATTCGTTCTTTTTGCCAATCAGTAAATGGTTTGTCACCTAAAAGTGTTGTTTGAACCCCAATCCGTGAGTGTAAATGCACGTAGCCATTTTGCCATGCTAAAACAGCTTCGTTCATGTCGCGGAAGATCATGCCTTCCCCTTCACGGCCTTCTTCTTCCATTGTTAGGTAGTAGTTACCTAAGACCATATCTTGAGATGGTGTAACAACTGGTTTACCATCTTTCGGGTTCAAGATATTTTGGGCAGCAAGCATTAACATACGAGCTTCTGCTTGTGCTTCTTCGTTTAGAGGCACGTGAACCGCCATTTGGTCTCCATCGAAATCGGCATTGTAGGCTTCACAAACTAATGGGTGAAGACGGATCGCACGACCTTCAACAAGAACAGGTTCGAAAGCTTGGATCCCTAATCTATGCAACGTAGGTGCCCGGTTAAGTAAAACTGGGTGTTCTTGGATAACTTCTTCTAAAATATCCCAAACTTCATCTTCGCCACGTTCGATTTTACGTTTCGCATTTTTAATGTTTGTCGCAATTTCACGTTGTACTAATTCACGCATTACAAATGGTTTGAATAATTCAATCGCCATTTCTTTTGGTAAACCACATTGGTACATTTTTAAGAACGGACCAACGACGATTACGGAACGACCAGAATAGTCAACACGTTTACCTAGTAAGTTTTGACGGAAACGACCTTGTTTCCCTTTCAACATGTGAGAAAGAGATTTCAATGGACGGTTACCTGGTCCAGTAACTGGACGGCCACGACGACCATTATCGATTAAAGCATCGACCGCTTCTTGTAACATCCGTTTTTCGTTTTGAACAATGATGCTTGGCGCATTTAAGTCTAATAAACGTTTTAGACGGTTGTTACGGTTGATAACACGGCGGTATAAGTCGTTTAAGTCACTTGTTGCAAAACGACCACCTTCCAATTGAACCATCGGACGTAAATCTGGTGGAATAACTGGGATAACATCCATTACCATCCAGCTTGGTTGGTTACCAGAAGCACGGAAGGCTTCTAAGATGTCTAAACGACGGATGGCACGTGTCCGTTTTTGACCAGAAGCTGTTTTTAATTCTTCTTTTAATTGCGCAACTTCGCCATCTAAATCGACGTTATCTAATAATTGTTTCACGGCTTCGGCACCCATAGCAGCTTTGAAGGCTTGGCCATATTGTTCACGTTTTTCACGATATTCGCGTTCCGTTAACAATTGTTTTTTCTCTAATGTTGTGTCACCTGGTTCGATGACAACGTATGAAGCAAAATAAATGACTTCTTCCAATGCACGAGGGCTCATGTCTAAAACAAGACCCATCCGAGATGGAATTCCTTTAAAGTACCAGATATGTGAAACTGGTGCGGCTAATTCAATATGTCCCATACGTTCACGACGTACTTTTGAACGAGTGACTTCAACGCCACAACGGTCACAGACAATACCTTTATAACGGATACGTTTATATTTACCACAAGCACATTCCCAGTCTTTGGTTGGACCAAAAATGCGTTCACAGAATAACCCTTCACGTTCGGGTTTTAATGTACGGTAGTTAATTGTTTCGGGTTTTTTAACTTCCCCATAAGACCAGCTTCTGATCTTTTCTGGTGAAGCAAGCCCTATTTGCATACTTTCGAATTTATTTACATCGATCAAAAGGAATTCCCTCCATTTCCTTATTTAGAGAAGCTGAGTCAGCAACTTGTTAGCAAATGGCAAGCATCACTTGAAAGAAGGTCTGACGACACTTGGAACAAGTAATGGCTTGCGCAGTTGCAACAAAGTCGCAGTTGAATCAACTCATCAGAGTGGTAGCGACAAATTAGTCTCTGTCTTCGGCTGTTTCAATTTCTTGAACAACGTCTTGTGCTTCTTCTTTCACGACTGATTCTGCTTCTTTTTCCAGCTGTTTCGCTGATTGTTGTTCCGCAAATTTGGTTAGTGCGTCAACGGTGATTAAATCATCATCGTCATCGTCCATATCGCGTAACTCAATCTCAGCTTCCTCAATGTCCAAGACACGCATGTCTAAACCAAGTGATTGTAATTCTTTCACTAATACTCGGAATGATTCAGGCACACCTGGTTTTGGAATCGGTTCACCTTTAACGATGGCTTCGTATGTTTTCACACGTCCGACAACGTCATCAGATTTGTAAGTTAAGATTTCTTGTAATGTGTAAGCAGCACCGTAAGCTTCCAGTGCCCAAACTTCCATTTCCCCGAAACGTTGTCCACCGAATTGAGCTTTACCACCCAACGGTTGTTGCGTAACAAGAGAGTAAGGTCCGATTGAACGAGCATGCAATTTGTCATCAACCATGTGGGCTAATTTAATCATATACATGACACCAACGGAAATACGGTTATCAAATGGTTCACCTGTACGTCCATCGTAAAGAACTGTTTTAGCATCGCTAGCCATACCAGCTTCACGAACAGTTTCCCAAACGTCTTCATCGGTTGCCCCATCGAAAACAGGTGTTGCGACGTGAATACCTAATTGGCGAGCAGCCATACCTAAGTGCAATTCAAGTACTTGTCCGATATTCATACGAGAAGGTACCCCTAATGGGTTCAACATGATATCAACAGGTGTTCCGTCAGGTAAGAATGGCATATCTTCTTCCGGCATAATACGGGAAACAACCCCTTTATTTCCGTGACGTCCCGCCATTTTATCTCCTTCGTGAATTTTACGTTTTTGAACGATATAGACACGAACTAACATGTTGACACCTGGTGATAATTCATCGCCAGCTTCACGAGTAAAGATTTTCACATCATGAACGATACCGCCGCCACCGTGAGGTACACGGAGAGACGTATCACGAACTTCGCGGGCTTTTTCCCCGAAGATTGCGTGTAATAAACGTTCTTCTGCAGATAATTCTGTAACCCCTTTAGGTGTGACTTTCCCAACTAGTAAGTCGCCATCTTGAACTTCAGCACCAATGCGGATAATCCCCATTTCGTCTAAGTCTTTCAACGCGTCTTCCCCAACGTTTGGAATTTCACGGGTAATTTCTTCAGGTCCTAATTTTGTATCACGTGCTTCTGATTCATATTCTTCAATATGCACAGAAGTGTAGACATCGTCTTTAACTAAACGACGGCTCATGATAATGGCATCCTCGTAGTTGTAACCTTCCCATGTCATGAAGGCAACTAAGACGTTTTGCCCTAAAGCCATTTCGCCTTCTTCCATAGAAGGTCCATCCGCTAAAGTATCGCCTTTTTCGACTTTTTCACCTAAGTGAACAATTGGGCGTTGGTTGTAGCTTGTTCCTGAGTTAGAACGACGGAATTTAGTAACCATATATTTGTCTAATGCGCCATTGTCGCGACGAACGCGAATTTCTTTTGCATCGACGAATTCTACGACACCGTCATGTTTACATAGTAAAGCAGCACCTGAGTCATGGGCTGATTTATATTCCATACCTGTACCTACCCACGGAGAGCGTGGTTGAATTAACGGCACCGCTTGACGCTGCATGTTGGCACCCATCAAGGCACGGTTGGAGTCATCGTTTTCTAAGAAAGGAATACATGCTGTTGCGACTGCGACTACTTGTTTTGGTGAAACGTCCATGTAGTCAACTTTGTCTACGGCAACTTCTAAGTTTTCACTTTGTAGACGCGCCATAACAACATCATTGGCAAATGTGCCATCTTCATTTAAAAGTGAGTTCGCTTGCGCTACGATATAATGGTCTTCGATGTCTGCTGTTAAGTAATCTACTTGATCAGTAACACGGCCTGTCGCACGATCAACACGGCGATAAGGCGTTTCGATGAAACCAAATTTATTCACTTTCGCATAACTAGATAAGCTATTGATCAACCCGATATTTGGTCCCTCAGGCGTTTCAATTGGACACATACGACCATAGTGAGAGTAGTGAACGTCACGAACTTCATAACCGGCACGGTCACGAGTCAAACCACCAGGCCCTAAGGCTGATAGACGACGTTTATGGGTTAACTCACCTAATGGGTTTGTTTGGTCCATGAACTGTGATAACTGTGAAGAACCAAAGAATTCTTTGATACTTGCTACCACTGGACGGATGTTAATTAATTGTTGTGGTGTCAATGTTTCTGTGTCTTGAATAGACATTCTTTCACGAACCACACGTTCCATACGGGCTAAACCAATACGGAATTGGTTTTGTAATAATTCGCCTACTGAACGGATACGACGATTACCTAAGTGGTCGATGTCATCGACATTACCGATATCTTCCATTAAGTTGAAGAAGTAGCTCATTGAAGCAACGATATCTGCTGGACGAACTGTTTTTACGCTGTCGTCTGGATAGCCGTTACCAATCACATTTACGATACGTTCAGGATCTTTTGGTGAAAGAACTTGAATCACTTGGATCGTCATTGGTTCAGTTACTACCGCATCTTCACTTGGATAGTAAGTTACGCTGTTTAAGCCGTTGTCAATGTATTCGCCTAATGTTTCCATGATTTGGTGTGTTAAAACCGTGCCTTTTTCGACAATGATTTCACCAGTTTCTGGATCAACTAGCGTTTCAGCTAAGGTTAAGTTTAAGAGACGTGTTTTTAAGTCTAATTTTTTGTTAACTTTGTAGCGACCAACGTTTGCCAAATCATAACGTTTTGGATCAAAGAAACGTGCAGTTAACAAGCTACGTGAGCTATCTGCTGTTTTTGGTTCGCCTGGGCGAAGACGTTCATAAATGTCTTTCAAGCCTTCTTCTGTACGAGAATCACTTGCATTTTTGTGTAAATCTTTTTCAATTGTGTTGCGTAAGCTTTCGCTGTCGCCGAAAATTTCGAAGATGGTATCATCTGAACCGAAACCTAAAGCACGAACTAACACAGTTAAAGGAATTTTACGTGTGCGGTCAATCCGAACATAAGAAATGTCTTTCGCATCTGTTTCCATTTCTAACCATGCACCACGGTTAGGAATGACTGTTGAGCCAAAACCTTCTTTGCCGTTTTTGTCCACTTTTCCATGGAAGTAAACACCTGGAGAACGAACTAATTGGGAAACGATAACACGTTCTGCCCCGTTGATGATGAAGGTACCCATTTCTGTCATTAATGGGAAATCGCCGAAGAAGACTTCTTGGGATTTAATTTCACCTGTTTCACGGTTAGTTAAACGTAATGTTACATGTAATGGCGCAGAATAGTTGGCATCATGTGCGCGGGCTTCTTCTACTGTGTACTTTGGTTCTTTTAATTCATAGTCAACAAATTCTAAGGATAAGTTTCCTTGGAAATCATCAATTGGTAAAATGTCTTCAAACATTTCACGAAGTCCCTCATCTAAAAACCATTGATAAGAGTCTGTTTGGATTTCAATTAAATTTGGTAATTCCAATACTTCACTGATACGTGCGAAACTTCTACGTTCGCGATGCTTTCCGTATTTTACTACGTGTCCAGCCAAGCTCTTCACCCCTCTAGTTATAAGTCTATCAAAACACCGATCCGAAAAATTACATTTACGTTACATATATTAAATATATGTAACAAAAAGCATTTTTTGCAGTTTTTAAGCAAAAAAAAACCAAAAATAGAACATGCTTCCGAAAAATTTTCTGGCGTTTCTACTTTTGTTTTCCTATAAAAAACCGGAACGGACAATATTTCGCTCCTGCTTCGTCACTTTCAGATAGTTTTTGCTCTATAGATTCTACTACCTTTGTCTAGAAAAGTCAAGGGTTTCTTTAAGGTTTTCTTTTTCATAAAAAGGAGTTTTTTTGTAAAGGGTTTTAATGAAAAAATGCGTAATAAATAATTACGCATTTTTTCAACAACTAGAAAATATATTCAATTATTTGGTCAATTTTCGCCATATCTTTTAATGGCAAATGCTCAATTTGACTTAATTTTCTTTCAGTGAAGTCCAAAGATTTCAGTTGTGAGATCACTACTTGTCCTTGGGTTTCTATGTCATCGGGCAACGTATATCGAGTGGGAATATTTTTAATGGTGGAAGTAATCGGGCAAATCACAGCAAACATGGTTTTCCGATTAAATTCATATCTTGACACTACTAAACCAGGGCGTCTCTTCTGAATTTCTTTACCTGCAGCAGGATCAAAATCAATCCATACAATATCTCCTTTTTTGGGAATGTACTTCTTTTCAACGTTCATTAAAAAAGTTCTCTCCCCTCAGGTGCAAGATCATGCCACTCATCTTTTTCATAATACTCACCTTCTGGGCCTTCACTAAATGGATCCTGAATTTTAGGGACTAATGTAATTGTACCGTCGTCAGAATACATCACAATATATTCTTGGTCGACTTTTGGTTTTTTACCATTATCAGTGGGTAAAGTTAAAACGACCGAGCTTCCTTGTCTTCTTGATTTAGTTGTTAGCATGAAATCACTCCCTTCGCTTCATTATACTATGCCTTTGCAATGATGGAAAGAATTTTAAATCACACTTAATGTGACTGAGTTTACTATATAATGCACGTGGGACAAAAATCACTTTGGATTTTTGCTCCACGCTCAAAAACTGATAAACGGCGGGAACAGAAGCAACACTACGCGTTGCTCCGATCTCAACAACTTCTAAGGTGTTTCTCGACATGCGTCTCGTCACAGTACAGCCTTCAAAAGAGCTACAGCTCTAAGAGTTGCGATGTTTCACTGTGAAGCATGAACAGATGAAATCATCGTACCTACTTGGTTCTCGGAGTTAAACGCTTCTGGCCCGACCTCCTTTTCCCCTATCTTCTATTCACACAAAAAAACGAATGCAAAGATGCATTCGTTTTTGACTAACCGCCACCTAATAAAAAGTCTAGGACATTCATGCCGCCGCTTGTTTGGCTGCGGTAAAGTTCGGTGTAGCCGCATTGGGTACAGCTAATTGTAATAAATTTTTTATTTTGAACATCAAAAATTTTCGCAAAGTTCCCACCTGTTGCTTGAAATTGGTCCGACACATAGTGCATGTTGCCACATTTCTCACAAACATATTGTTGCTTTTCCATTCCCCTCACTCCTTCTCAATAAAACAAGTATAGCAAACGCCTGCTTCATTTTCCTCCATCCTAAGATGGATTTTTTCACTAGTTGACCAAGCCTTTTCCTTTCCGCTACAATAAGCATAACGAATCGGAGGAAAAAATATGTCGACAAAAAGCCAAGTCCTAACTTTATTGATGAAACAAACGCCCGCATTCCTTTCGGGCGAAGAGATGGCACAACGTCTGTCCTTATCTCGCACAGCTATTTGGAAAGCAATTAATGAATTGAAAAAAGATGGCTATCAAATTACTAGCGTGCAAAATAAGGGGTATCGCCTTGAAAAATCAGATGTCCTTTCTGCAGAAGGCATTCAGTTGGCGTTATGGTCACAAACACCGCCTTTAACAATTACCGTCCTAGAAACATCTGAATCTACCATGACCGATGCTAAGCGGGCGATTTTAGACCAGACGCCCGACAATACATTGATTGTTGCTGACATGCAAGAAATGCCGCGGGGCAGGTTCGGCCGGCCGTTTTTCGCTACGCCAGGTAAAGGGATTTACATGAGCATGGTGCTTCAACCGAACCAAAATTTTGAAGAAATCGCCCAATATACTGTGATTATGGCCGTAGCGGTCGCTCGAGCAATGGATGCTCTGGCAGGCGTTCACACAGAAATTAAATGGGTCAACGACCTTTATTTAAATGGCAAAAAAGTTTGCGGGATTTTGTCGGAAGCCATGAGCAATGTGGAAACAGGGCAGATTTCCAATGTCATCATCGGCATGGGGATTAATTTTTCAATTACAGAAACCGAATTTCCTGAGGACATTCGGCAGAAAGTGACTTCTCTTTTCCCAGATGGTGAACCGACGGCGACGCGAAATGAATTAGTCGCCAACATTTGGAATCATTTTTATCAAATTTTAGACGAACGTTCAACGAAAGACTTTTTAGAAGAATACCGACAACGCTCCTTTGTGATTGGCAAAGACGTCGCTTTTACCCAAAACGGGCAAGACTTCCGCGGCGTTGCGACAACCATTAATGGAAATGGAGAATTGATTGTCCAGTTGCCTGATGGCACGGCCAAAACGTTGTCTTCTGGGGAAATTAGTTTGGACCAGATTGGTGAATGGCGTCGAGGATAAGTGGAGAAATTTAGAAAAAAGCAAGTGGGACATTAGTCGTTTTGACTGATGTCCCACTTGCTACTTCTGAAGATAATCAGCTGAACAAAAGCAACCTCTTCGGAAATAAGCCGAAATTGACTTTCTCACACAAGCGTTCGGCGTATCTTAATCCTTCCAAGTGTTGAGAATCACGAAGAACGTAGCGATTCGATGATGAACAGAACCTACTTGGTTCTTGGCGCTAAGCACTTTTGTCTCAGCCGCATTATCTTGATACCTGATTATTGAACATTAACATCTATCGCTTGATAAAATGAATTAATCGTGTCATTGATATCCCAAACGGCATAAATAACATGGTATCCTTTCCTATCAGCGGGAATCTTTATTCTGTGTGTTTCTGTATCATTGACCATAAATCCTTGACCAGGAGGTAAATCTTGACCGATTGGTTGCCCTACTATGCCAATCAATTCCATTTCGTCCATCGTTAATGGTGCATTAGGATTCCATCCAGGTTTCGTCATATAGTATCTAAAACGATTGGTCTTATGTTTTGCCGTCATCACCCATTTAAAATTATTCTCTCCTGTTGTTATATTACTTTTTACCCAACGAGTGGCTGTTTGTTCATCTAGTTTGGAATAGCTTGCTAAGCCAGCTGAAGGCAACCTTCCATTTAATTGACCCGTGTCTAATAATTTAGTTGGCGCTTCAATTCCTTGGGGTGTCGTGATAATTTCTGGCTGTGAGCTGTCTTGACCAGGTCCCCATCCAAATCCGTTTGCTTCCGCATTTTTGACTCGACTGACTGGGCTATCAACATAGCCGTGTGCATAACTCTGCTGTGCATCTCCTAAAGCAAAAACACTGATCATCGTTGCGCCCACTGCAATTATGAATAACATCATTTTTTTCATGTATATCGCTCCCTTATAAGCAAAACCCTTCAAAAAACATGTAATCTTAATCAACTGAAACGTAAAATCTCCACAACATCATTTTTACTTTTTCGATAGCGACCATCAACTTTGTGCACAATTATTGTCGACATATTTATTTTAAATGAACTAGCAATTCAATAGCAACTGTCCGCCTTTTTTACTGAGAAAAACTTATAGCACTCTTATAAAAAATGTTTGTTTTTTAATTTATCATTATTGAACACCAACTATTTATAGCGGTTAACCGAGAACAGCCTTGTACACTTTTTTTAGAATGCTCAAGTACTGTTTTTTTAACTTCTTCACTTCCCCACACCTTTAAATTTATTTAAAAAACAATAAATTTTCTTAAACTTCATTGTGAGAACCGCTGCATAAATTCTATACTTCTAGCGTTAGATAAAATAACCTTGTTAGGTGAGGCTCCTATCCAAACATAGGCTATTGCGCAGAAATGTCGAAAGACACCAATGTGTAAAACAGGAATGGTCGAATTAAGGCTCTTCTAAAAATAGCTAAGAGAAATCTTTACGTTGGATAGTGCTAAAGCTCAGACGATGAGAACCGATTGGCTTGCTGTGTCCTGTTTAGTCGCAAGCGCTTATTTACGATCGATGCTGGCTTAGTCTACTCTTTCAAGGGAAAAAGAAAGGGATTCTCATGCAAACATCGAATAAAAAATTTCCACTTTATGCCCTAACAACGCTTGGTTTTACTTTCCTCACTTTGTTAGTGGCGGCTAGTCCAAATTGGTTTCAACAAATGGACGAAGCTATCTATCACATCAAATGGCAATTAAATGCACCACTTTTAACAGCGGTCAATCTGTTAGCAAAAACAGCCACAATTGGACCAATGCTGCTATTCTTCTTATTATTGATGGTATATCTTTTACGCAAAAAAGAAAAAATCCTAGCCTTTTGGGCTGTCAGTAACCTATTAGCTGTCGGCTTCTTAGGGAGCGTTTTTAAACATGTGGTGGGTCGGGCTCGACCAAACCTAGGCGCTTTAGCTGACCGGAGCTCTGCTAGCTTTCCCAGCGGACATTCATTATTGGCAATGGCGCTGGTCTGTACGATTTTGATCATTTTGGCCTATCTTCATGTCGAAAAAACCAAAGGCATCAAAATTTTCTTACTCACTTATTTAGTTTTGATTGTGTTAGGTCGCTTAATCTTACGCGTTCATTATCCTAGTGATGTCATCGCTGGGATGCTCCTAAGTTATAGCTGGATCAACTTTTCATTTCAAATTGTTCAACGTTATTTGCCGGCACCTGAACCAGAGGAAGCAGAAGTACCGACACAACGCCGGCGCCGCCATTCTCGTAAAAGAAAAAGTTTATTCGTGGTCTTCAGTTTAACCCTTTTATTTTTAGGCACACTTTCTGTTTCGGCTTACGGCGTCAGCATGTATCGTAATTTGCAAAAAACGGCGAACACCATGTATAAACCAAGAAAATCTTCCACGAAGAGTCCCGATTTAGCCAAAGGTGAGCCGGTTAGTTTCTTAATTATGGGAATTGCGAATGACTCAAAACGCAAAACCGATTACCGCTCCAACGCCTTAATGGTGGTTACAGTGAATAATCAATTACAAAAAACTACCATCACCAGTATCCCGCGTGACTACTATGTGGAAATGGCTGGCACCAATGGCGAATACAATAAAATCAATGCGGCCCACGTTTTCGGTGGTGCCGATATGCAAATTAAAACGGTTGAAAATGTCTTGCACATCCCAATCAATCATTACTTTTCAATTGATATGGATGCTATGAAGGACCTTGGCGATGCGGTGGGCGGCGTCACTGTTGACAATGCCTTTGCTTTTGACGCTGAAGGGATTCATTATCCGAAAGGCAAACAGCATTTAGGGGGCTGGGAAGCTTTACAATATGCGCGCATGCGTTACGAAGACCCCGAAGGCGACTATGGTCGTCAACGCCGCCAACGAGAAGTTTTAATCGAATTAACCAACAAGCTACTTTCTTTTAACAGCTTGCTAAAATATCAAGAAATTCTGGACGTAATCGGCGAGCATGGCGAAACCGACTTGTCCTTTGACCAAATGATGGCAATGCTAAAAAAATACACCCCCGCACTAAAAACGATTGAAACCGATCAATTAAAAGGCTACGATTACACTGGCGATGGCGTGACAGGGATTGAAGGTATTTCTTATCAACTTGTGGAAGAGAGTGAACGCCAACGTGTCGAAAATGCCATCAAAGAACAAATGAACCTCTCTACGAAAGACACTGAACAATCGCAATAACGACTAAAAAGCAGCGCCCCTTTCATTAAGGGGCGCTGCTTACTTTGGCTAGTTAGACGGTCATTTCAAAAATATTAATTTTTGTCACCGTTAGTAACGGCTCTACATCAGAGAGGTATGTTAGCGCATAGCTCTCTTTTCATTACCATTATAGCACAATTACCTAAAAAAATATATTGGAAACTAATTATTTTTTTGTTTCACATGGTATAATCTAAGTGTAGAGAAGTTATGGCGGAGGCAAGCGCACAGGAACATGCGCTTTGCGACGAGAATCGCAACAAAGTGAGAAGCGTAGGAGCAGAGACTTTCCTCTTTCGGTGAGGTGATGCGTATGCACGTATTTCCGAAATTTAGAGAAAGGAGAGGCCTTTTGTCAGCATATGAAACAATTCAGACAATTCTTGGGTTTGGTATGTTTACCATTGCTTTGATTGCGCTGATTGTGAAATTGCTTAAAAATGACAAGAAAAAATAACCGTCTACTTTGACTGAGTACGGTTATTTTTTGTAACTAAAAAGGTCACCGTCTTAAACGGCTCTACACTAGAGAGGTATGTTGGCGCATACCTCTCTTTTCATCACCATTATAGCACAACGACCCTCAAAAGACCATCAATAAAAATGCCCGAGCCTTAGAAAAATAAGAGGCTCGGGCATTTTTATTTTTATGGGCCAGTCACTAAATTCCAAGTGACGGCGGCTTGGTATTGTTGGCCAGACATGCCTTGATTGGCGGGCACTTCTAGTTTGATGTTAGCAAACGTGAAGTCCAACTGATAGACGTCACTACCTGTGAACTGTTGGTTCGCGACCACCGCTGTTGCGGTATTGTCGGCGGTTAAATTCACGGTGCCAGTCTTGCCAAGCGGTGTCTTGGTTTCTGTTGATTGGTTGTAATCGGTAAAGCTGGCAGCAGCGGCCGTTCCTAGCAACAAGCGGGTCGTTGTCGGCAGTCTGTCTGTCGCTGATTTTGGTTGCGACAGTTGCGCCGTTAAGCTCCAGTTGTCTTGGCTAGTATTCAGGCGTAAATAGGGATTGCGTGTGCCGTTGTCGTAGTAATCAGCGGCTTTTTTCAAACCATATTGTTGCTTACTTCCTGAAATCGCTAATTTGCCAAAATCAAATGTTGGCGTACTAATGAAGCCGTCGCCGTCAGGATTAGTTATTTCTTGGTCTAGGTCTTTAATACGGACCGTATCTTTGGCGATTAAGCTGCCAAAGTTGCCCGTTACTTCAACTTCAGCGGTTAAAACTTGACCAGGATTTCCTATAACGGCGGTTCCTAATAAGTTCATTTGTAACTGTCCGCCTGCTGGTAAGGGCGTATTTAATGGCAGAGAAAAACCTGCTGCCCACTGTTCTTTCGTAACTGGATAGGCCTTAGCATTCTGCCCTGTACCTAACACAAAAATAGTATTGGGCGGGCTGATGCCAGCGGCCCATGTCGCCGTTGGTTTGATTTTAATGGTCGTCAACGGGGCTTCTCCCGTATTTTTTAATAGCACTTCCCAGTGATCCATTGTCGTGCCATTTTCGACTATGTCAGCGGAACCTTTTACCGTTAATTCTGCTGTAGGAACCGCTTCTTGATACACAGCGGTCATGTCGTCATTATCATCAAATGTTGGAGTAAAGCTTGGTGTTGTTGTTGTTTTTAAAGGTGTTGTTGTTTCTTTCCCTTTGTACCAGCCTTTGAATACATAGGTTTTTTCTCCGACTTGGTAAGTTTTCGGCAACGCTTTTGCAGCGGTATATTTATACGTTTCACTGTTCATTACCAGCTGATTTCCTTGCGTAAATCCTGTCGGTGCTGTAATCTTCGTACCATTCTCATCTACAAAATTTTCAGTGATGCGCCGATTTTCTAAATAGTAATTTACTGTCCCTGTTGCGTATATTTCTGTGTGAGCAGTCACCCCGCTCACTGTACTATTATAATCCATTTTATAAAGAGAAGAGAAGGTTGTTCGAGTGGTTTCCCCTTGCCACCCTACTTCAGGAAACCGGTAATCCGTTTGAGACCCCACAATTGGTGTCACTTGTAAACGATTTTCAGTAAATTCTGCACTATTTTTCGTATTATGATACGCAATTATTCCCGTAACCCCAGAATAATTCGGACCATTATATTTACTCGACGGGGTTATAGTCGGCGTTTTATAATACTTAGGAATTGTCACGATGCTATTACGTGTTCCATAAAGCTCTTCATCCGACGTAAAACTTCCCACAATATTGACAGCTGGAAGCTTTAACTGTAGAAAATCACCAGTTGGTAACGCGGTAATAGTTTGCAACTTGCTTTGTAAACCACCCACTACCTGAGACATATCTGTGCGGATATTGAAATTACTTGGTGCTACATAGTCACCCGTCTCATTGATAAAACCAAAATTAATCGTTTTGTCTTCCGTCTTAAATTCATCATATACTATAGTGATATCATCTTGGTCATCATAAGTCACTGGATAACTAATATTTCGATTTGTTCTGGTGATTTCATTTAGTTTGTCTGGTTTTTCTTTGCCTTTATACCAGCCTTTTAAGACATAAGGCCGATTATTGACTTTGTACATAAAAGGCAACGTACCTGCCTGAGTAAATGTAAAATTATCCTTATCAATGATTGTTTGTTTCCCTTGTGTGAACCCAGTTGGCGGCGTAATTTTCGTTCCAGATGCATCCACAAAATTTTCAGTTACACGGCGATTAACAAGATAGTAATATAACGTGCTTTC
This sequence comes from Enterococcus sp. AZ119, assembly GCF_050546175.1. NCBI lineage: Bacteria > Bacillati > Bacillota > Bacilli > Lactobacillales > Enterococcaceae > Enterococcus > Enterococcus sp. AZ119. The sequence continues at coordinate 2,664,452 of NZ_CP172951.1, forward strand.
AGGAAACATTTCCACGCCAGCTAACGAATTATCATTTCTTATAAGTGTTGTTTTATATAAATTTGAGAAAAGGTTTTCAGGATTATCATTCCAGTATATTTCACGGATTTTATAACGTTGGTTCTGACTCTTCGTTACTGTGAAATATACAGGATTTGCGCCTTCTGTATAAGGATTGCCAGAAAAAGTCCTTTCTACTCGTCCTGCTAATGGATACTCTTGTCCTTGATACCCAGAAGGTTTTTGAAACGAAAGGTTCTTATAGTATTTAGGAATCTCAATAAACGAGTTCCTTGTACCATAAAAGTTCGAGCTATTCGTCAACGTGTACTGTTTTTGTGGAATTGTCATGGCTTTTAAGTTTCCTGTTTGATCCGTTGCCGAAATATTATCTAAAACCGTGCTAACGCCATCGATAATCTGAACTACCTCTGTGGTGACTTTAAAGTCAGCAGGATTGAGTAATTGCCCACTTTCTCCAACAAACCCAAACTGCACGGTATTGCCGCCATATTTAATTTCTTCATATATAATTGTTAAATCATCATTATCATCATAGGAGGCATCATATTCCGGCGCTCGTGTGGTTTGTAAATTTTGAGGTTGCGTTTTCCCTTTATACCAGCCTTTAAAACGATAGGCTTTGTCATTCGCGTAGTAACTATAAGGTAATTCTTGCGCCAATTTAAAATGGTAGGTGTCGCTGTCAATGACTGTTTGCTTTCCCTGAGTAAATCCTGTCGGTGCTGTAATCTTCGTACCATTCTCATCTACAAAATTTTCAGTGATGCGCCGATTTTCTAAGAAATAATACATCGTATCATCGGTTGTATAGTAATTTGGCACACTTACTTCTGTATTTGTACTAGTCAAAATAGAATCAAATCTCGTTTTGGTCGTATCCTCTATCCAATAAGTGTAGTACAGTCGATACTGATTGGCTGTCGTTGTAGGATATAAACTATAATATTTGCCATCTGTCTCCACCCGCACGTCAGCTAGCGTACTGTCCACAAAACGCCTTCTTTTTGTTGCAACAGGATAAGCTGTACTGGAGCCTGTATAATGAGGCCCAGGTGTTACTGTTGGTGGTTTGTATTGTTTAGGGATTGTTAAGCGAAAATTAGTACTACCATAAAAGGCAGGATTTATCGTTTTCGTGTAGGTTAATTGTTGACTAGGAATGGTTAATTTTTTCAGATTCCCACTATTAACACCTGTTGCTGTTCCTACTTGTTTCGCTATTCCGTTCATGATCGATGTTAAATTAGTCTGCATCCCGAAATTCGCTGGCGCTATTAATGCGCCTTTTTCATCTACAAACCCAAAACTATAAGTGATTTCCGGGATTGTCGTTGTCTTTTCTTCTAATTCCTCATAAAAAACATACACATTGTCTTTACCATCGTAAGTAACATCAAATTCTGGTGTCAATGTGGTTTCCAACTTAACGGCTTTAGGATCTGGTCGAGCGGATCCTTTATACCACCCTTTAAACTGGAAGTGACGATTCCCAGAAGAATAGGTTTTTGGAAATGCTTTTGGGGCTTTATAGTGAAAATTGTCTGACTCAACCACCGTTTTCGAAAGGGCTGCATTATAGCCTGTCGGATAGGTTGGCAAAACTGTCGATGTCATGTCATTATAATAAATACTAACTCGTCTATTGGGTACATAATAATAAATCGTATCATCGGTTATAAAATAAGTATTTTCACCTGAAGTCGTGGCCATATTGTAAGCAGAAGAAAATTGGACTTTTTGAGGATCAGCGGTCCAAAAAGTTGTTCGCAAATTAAATTGCTTAGGCGTTGCCGTAGTAAACATATTAAAACGTTCCCCTGTTGTGTATGTACTAAAATCCTTGCCAGTAGCTATAGTTACTTGACGGGAAACAGCCAAAGGAAAGGTTGTCGTGTCTGGTCCTTTATAAAAATTATTAGGCGTTGTCTTGGGGGTAGCATATTGCCCTGGCAACGTAATTTTGTGATTGGTTAGTCCCGAAAAACCGTAGTCCTCTGTGGCATCATCATCAGGAAGTGTAACTTTCGGCACCGTCAACATCTTGAAATTCCCTAGATTACTAGTTGTAATGGTTCCCACCTTTGTCTGAGTACCTGATTTTCTTTCTACTTTCGTGACATCGGCTGTGAACGTCACTTTAGCAGGATCAATAAACAACCCATTTTCATCAATAAAGGCCATTTTATAGGTTTTCTCAGGAATATCAGCCGTTTTAACTGCACGATTTTCTCGCTTTGTCGGCTCCTCATGAGTCGCTTCAACAGCCGCTGTCGTTGTATCGGCTGTTGCTTCAGTCTGGTCCTCTGCCGATGGTAGTTGCGGCTCTTCTATCATCTTTTGAGGTAATTCTGATGTCTCTGGTTCTGTGGTTGGTTCTGATGACGCAACTGTGTTGGCTGTTTCATTTTCTTGACTAGCGTTTAACGATGAGTCGCTTGTAGCGGTATCCTCACTTGCCGTTGTTTCGCCCGTTTCAGTGGTTGTTTCATTTTCAACAACCATTGTTTCGGCGAATACTGAGATGCCATTGAGTGAACTTATCAATAAGGAACAACACAAGGCGGTTGTAAGTAACTTTTGCCATTTTTGATTCATGCTATTCTCCTTTTTATGTATTGGTTTTATTGTTAATTGTTAATTGTTATATGTAAACCTTTTAATTTTCTCCATTATTCTATCAAAAAAAGGCGGCCTTGAAATTTTAAATTTTGCTACAGCTAAGTGACTTTTCCAATGATTCCTATTATACCAAGGCGGAAGAGCACTTTTTCACCGAAAAAGTGCTTGATAATCAAGATAATCTGCCATTTTGCTACTGATTCTCAGCCAAATTCCTTAATTTTCATAAACAAAAGCTCAAAATATTAGTATCAAACACTAACATTTTGAGCTTTTCTCATGATATTTTTACTATTTATAAAAGGAGTCCGCCACATAATCCCGAAGGTTGTTAGGGACCAGTCACCAAATTCCACGTAACGGCGGCTTGGTATTGTTGGCCAACCATGCCTTGATTGGCGGGCACTTCTAGTTTGATGTTAGCAAACGTGAAGTCCAACTGATAAACGTCACTACCTGTGAACTGTTGGTTCGCGACCACCGCTGTTGCGGTATTGTCGGCGGTTAAATTCACGATGCCAGTCTTACCAAGCGGTGTCTTGGTTTCTGTTGGTTGGTTGTAATCGGTAAAGCTGGCAGCAGCGGCCGTTCCTAGCAACAAGCGGGTCGTTGTCGGCAGGCTGTCTGTCGCTGATTTCGGTTGCGACAGTTGCGCTGTTAGGCTCCAATTCGGTTGGGTTTTCTTGATCCGCAGATAGGGATTGCGTGTGCCGTTGCCATAATAATCAGCGGCTTTTTTCAAGCTGTGCTGTTGCGTGCTTCCCGCTACCCCAACTTGACCAAAATTGAAGGTTGGAACACTGATGAAGCCTTCCCCGGTCGGTTCCTTTGTTTCTTGATCTAAATCTTTAATCCGGACCGTATCTGAGGCAGTCAGTTTGTTGAAATTCCCTGTGACTTCCACAGCGGCTTTTAGCACTTGGTTTGGTTGTCCAGTAACTTTTGTTCCTAGGAGATTAATCGTTAGTTGACCGCCCACAGGAAGACTACTGTCTAAAGGAATCTCAAAACCTGCTTCCCACTGCTCTTTCGTAATTGGTCGAACTTTCGTATTTTGACCAGTACCTAAAATAAACAGTTCCGTGGGCGTACTAATTCCAGCCGCCCAGTCAGTGGTTGGTTTAATCTTAACTGAAGTTAAAGGTGCTTCTCCAGTATTTTTTAACAGCACTTCCCAATATTCCATGGCTGCGCCATTATCAATGACATCGACTGCACCGCGCATCGTTAAGTTAGCGCTGATGCTTGCTTCTTTGTAGACTGCCGTCATGTCGTCATTGCCATCAAAAGTTGTGTTATATGTTGGCGTAGTGCTTGTCGTTAAGGTATTGGGCTTCGTTTTACCTTTGTACCAGCCTTGGAAAATGTAAGTTTTACCACCTACTGAATAACTAGCTGGTAAAGCTCTTGTTGCTGTATACTTGAAAGTGTTGCTCGTCATGGGAATCTGGTTCCCCTGCGTAAAGCCTGTTGGTGGCGTGATTTTAGTGCCGTTGGTGTCCACGAAGTTTTCGGTGACTTGTTTACGGGTGACTGTGTAGACTAATTTGGATGCATTTACTGGATTTCCACTAAAAAGATTCATGGTAATTAGAGGCTTACCTCCGGTACTCGCATAACCCATCAATGTATTGAATACTCCACTACTTTCCTTGGAAAAATATACTCCATCTGTATCAAAGCCTAATAAGGCGAGAGTTGCAGCACTCATGTTATATTCTGCTGGCACTTGATTAGGATCTATAATTGTGGCGCTATCACTGGTATAGTTATAGCCATACATTTTCATAACACTTTTCACTGTATCTAATTCAATACTATTGACATATTTTAATTGTTGATTGATCGCTAGTTTATCTAAAGAAAAATTAAGTCTGTTCGCACCAGTAATTGGTTTGTCATTCCCATAAACTAGCAATAGCTCTGGTGATAATGGCATCGTACCATTGTTAAGACTCAGTGTGTATTGTCCGCTACCTTTGCTTTTGGATGTTAAATCGTACAAATCTGTATAAAGCCTATCACTCGTTCTTTGCACACGATATTTGCCGCTAAAAGTTAACGCTGGCGTGAAGCCAACCCCTTTTTCGTCTACAAAGTTTACATCCAATGATGGATACAACGTTGTGACTGTCTCTTCTTCATACACAACATTCAAATCGTCATTCCCATCATAGGTCACCGCATAGCTTGGCGCTTTAGTCGTGGTCAAAGTATTTGGCTTGGTTTTACCTTTGTACCAGCCTTTGAAATTGTAGGTTTTGCCGTTGCTTGCTTTGTAAGTCTCTGGCAAGGTGCCAGCTTGTTTGAAGGTGAAAGCATTGCTGGTCATTGGTGTTTTCTTGTTTTGGGTAAAACCTGTTGGCGGTGTAATGGCTACGCCGTTAGCATCTACGAACTTTTCGGTGACTTGTTTCCGAGTGACTACGTAATTAAGTGTTTCTCGGTACGTGGTAGTGCCATCAAAACCATATAGTATTGGTCCACGTTCTATAGAACCTGTGCGCAGCATCGTTAATATGTCAGCCGTTGATGGAGCCAAAGCTAATGAATTTAGAGAAAAGATATTTGCACTATTTTTAGAAAATGTTCTATCCCTCTGAGTCAAACTACTTGTAATATAATTACCAAATTGAGCTGCTTCAGATGTTTGTTGCTCACTGTATCTGGTCCTGTTTATACTACCAGGCGGGGCAACAATACTGTCGACATACTTTAACGTGTTATCAATCTTTAATTGTTCAATTGCGTACGTATTATGAAGGTAACCTGCTGGTAAATTTGTAAGAAAATCGTACGGCATAGGAACCGCTGCATTGACAGATACTCGATATTGACCACCACCTGCATTAGAAGAAACAATTGGATATCTATTCGCATCTGGACGCCACTGACTAGTTGCCGTTTGATAGGATAATTTATAATACGTCCCTGATAACGTTAAGTTTTCATCAGCAAAAGCTTTTCCTGTTTCATCAGTAAAGCCAAAGATCATTCTCGGATAAATCACTTGATTATTCGGTACCCAACGTGGTGAAATGCTCGTTTGTCGGTCATTTTCATTACTACTTTCTGGTACCGATTCTATTGTTTCAGTTTTCACCTCTGGTATTTCTGCTTGTTTCGCTGTTTCCTGTGTTACTTCTTCCTGACTCGTTTCAGTCGTTTCTTGACTGCTTTCCGTACTTTCTTGCGTTGTGCTACTTGCTACTGTCGGACTACTTTCACTCGTGACTGTTTCCGCAACTACGGTCACGCCAGAAAAGGCGTTAATCACTAAAGAACTACACAAGCCAATGGTTGCTAAGCGTTGCCAGTTAATTCTCTTCATGTCGTCCCTTCTTTCTATGTACCATTCCCGCCAAGCCGAGAATGCTAAGCGTTGCCATTTTTGATTCATGCTATTCTCTTTCTTTATGTATTGATTTATTGTTCATTGGTCTATGTACAGCTTTTAATTTTCTCCATTCTATCAAAAAAAGGTGCCTTTGAAATTTCAAATTTTACTACAGCTAAGTGACTTTTCCGACGATTCCTATTATACCAAGGTAGAAGAGTCCTTTTTCACTAGAAAAATGCGCGAAAAATCAAGAATTTCTGCCATTTTGCTACTGATTCTCCACTAAATTCCTTAATCTTTATAATCAAAAGCTCAAAATGTTAGTGTTTGGTACTAACATTTTGAGCTTTCCTCATGATAACTTAACTATTTTAAGGACCTGTCACTAAGTTCCACGTAACTGCGGCTTGGTATTGTTGCCCCTTGACCCCTTGGTTGGCTGGCACTTGAAGTTTGACATTGTTGAAGGTGAAGTCCAACTGATAAATATTACTCCCAGTGAATTGCTGGTTGGCAATAATCCTAGTGGCCGTGTTGTTGGCATTCAAGCTAATGGCACTCGTAGTACCGACCGCATTTTTCAACTCGGTAGGTTGGTTGTAATTTGAGAAACTCGAAACAGGAGCCGCCCCTAACAATAAGCGGGTCGCTGTAGGCAAGCTGTCTGTCGCTGATTTTGGTTGCGACAGTTGCGCCGTTAAACTCCAATTCGCTTGGGTTTTCTTGATCCGCAGATAGGGATTGCGTGTGCCGTTGCCATAATAATCAGCGGCTTTCTTCAAGCCATGCTGTTGCGTGCTTCCCGCTACCCCAACTTGACCAAAATTGAAGGTTGGAACACTGATGAAACCTTCAGCCGTTGGTGTTACAATTGCTTGATCATTGTCTTTCACACGTACGGTGGCCGAAGCAGAGACACCACTGTAATTCCCACTGGTGGTAATCCCAGCGCGCAAGACTTGCCCCGCTGTCCCCGTTGCTTTCGTGGTAAACTGAACCGTGGCAGATTTCCCTGCGGGAATGTCAGTGCCTAAGCTAACACCATTGGTCCACGTAGTTGCTGTGACGGGGACTGTTTTCGCGGTGCCGCCAGCTGGCGTGACAATCATGGCGGTTGGGGCTGCTAAGCCAGTTGTCCAAGCGGTTGATTTCTTGATGGTCGCCGTGGTTAGTGGCGCTTGGCTTGTATTGGTAATTGTGGCACGCCAGGTGACATTGCCGCCGCTAGTCACGGTTTCAGCGGTAGTGCGCGTTAAAGCGACACTTGCTTTGGGCACTTCTTCCTTATACATCGCCGTCATGTCGTCATTGCCATCAAAAGTTGTATTGTATGTTGGCGTAGTGCTGGTTGTTAAGGTATTAGGCTTGGTTTTACCTTTGTACCAGCCTTGGAAAATGTAAGTTTTACCGCCTGTTGTATAACTAGCTGGTAAGGCTCTTGCGGCTGTGTACTTGAAAGTGTTGCTCGTCATGGGAATCTGGTTCCCTTGTGTAAAGCCTGTTGGTGGCGTGATTTTAGTGCCGTTGATGTTCACAAAGTTTTCGGTGACTTTGCGGTTGGTTAGATAGTAGTAAATTGGTTTGTCTATTGAAAAATAGACTCCTCTATTAGTTGTTAAATCAGGATTATAGACCATCTTTCGCAAGTAATAAGGGACCTGAATATCTGCTGGTGCAGCTCCTGTTGTTTGGTTAAAGATAAAGGATTGATTATTACTTTTCTTTAATTGGAACAATTGAGGTCCATCACTTACTGAAGTTAAAGAATTATTGTTTTTTACAGTTGGAAATGGATACGCTGTATCAAAAGTACCAGCCTTATTATAAATACTTATGTTTTCATAATACTTAGGTATTTTGAATGTTAAGTTAGCCACACTATATTGTGACATTCGACCTCTCAGTATTTCAAGAGGTTGCGCAGGGTAAGCAATTTCCTTCAAGTTATCTTTAGTTGGTGTAACTTGACCTTTTTCAAGACTGACTGTTTTCCAGTTAGCAGAAATATTTGTATCCTCTGCATTGTCTACAAATGCTTCTCCATACCAATTGTCATACGTCAAATCAATCGTTGAAGCATCTACTCGTTTGCCAGACTCGTCCACGAACCCGAATTGATAGGTCAGTGCTGGGAAATCAAAAGCTTCAATCTCTTCATACACCACATTCAAATCATCATTATCGTCATAAGTCACCGCATAGCTTGGTGCTTTGGTGGTGGTCAAGGTGTTTGGCTTGGTTTTGCCTTTGTACCAACCTTTGAACTTATAGGTTTTGCCGTCTGCTTGATAGGTATCTGGCAAGGTGCCAGCTTGTTTGAAGGTGAAAGCATTGCTGGTCATTGGTGTTTTCTTGTTTTGGGTAAAACCTGTTGGCGGTGTAATGGCTACGCCGTTAGCATCTACGAACTTTTCGGTGACTTGTTTCCGAGTGACTACGTAATTAAGTGTTTCTTGGTACGTTGCAGTGCCGTCAAAGCCAATTAGTATTGGATCAGACATATTTCCATGAGTTACTCGCATGATAGTTAATAACTCACTAGTGTCCGTACTAAGTGCTGTATTTAGAGAAAAGATATTTGTGCTGCTTTTAGAAAATGTTCTATCCCTCTGGGGCAAACTGGCTTTAGCGTAATTGCCAAATTGAGCTGCTTCAGATGTTTGTTGAGCCTTGTACAAGGTATAGGTTATACTACTATAAGGAGCAGCAACAATACTGTCAACATACTTTAACGTATTATTGACCTTTAGTTGCTCAATCACATATAGGTTTAGTGTATACCCTGCCGGTACATTTGTGAAGAAATCATACGGTAATGGAACCGCTGCATTAACAGCTACTCGATATTGACCGTTTCCTGCATTAGAAGAAACAATTGGATATCTAGTACCATTAGAGGTGTACCATTTTAAAGTTGATTTGTTACGCACAACTTTATAATATGTCCCTGATAACGTTAAGTTTTCATCAGCAAAAGCTTTTCCTGTTTCATCAGTAAAGCCAAAAATCATTCTCGGATAAATCACTTGATTATTCGGTACCCAACGTGGTGAAATGCTCTTTTGTAGGTCATTTCCACTACTATTTGCTGGCGTTTCTTCTTGCTTCACTTCTGCTTGCGGTTCTTCTTTCTGCTCTTCTTTCACTACTTCTGGTTTCTCTGTTTCCTGTGTTACTTCTTCCCGACTCGTTTCAGTCGTTTCTTGACTGCTTTCCGTACTTGCTTGCGTTGCGCTACTTGCTGATGTTGCTTTCTTAGCGCTACTTGCTACTGTCGGACTACTTTCAATCGTGATTGTTTCCGCAACTGCGGTCACGCCAGAAAAGGCGTTAATCACTAAAGAACTACACAAGCCAATGGTTGCTAATCGTTGCCACTTAGTTTGCTTCATGTCGTCCCTTCTTTCTATGTACCATTCCCGCCAAGCCGATTAAGGCTAAGCCGAGAATGCTAAGATTTGCCTGACTCTTGCTCCCTGTACGAGGGAGCTGCGAGCCAGTTGTGGTGGTCTGTGTCGAACCACCACTTCGTTGATCTCCTTGCGGAGGACCAGCTGGTTCCTTGGGATCAGCAGCTGGCGCATCTGTTTTCGGTGGGGCATCTTTAGGAGCGGGTGTTCTCGGATTTTGGTAAAATTCAATCCCCACCGAACTAGAACCACCATCAGACGCTTCAACATTTATAAAAAAACTAGGAGAAGATAGTAGACACACAATCATTAAATAACGCTTTTTTTTCATTTAAAAACCTCCTTTAGATTCACTTGTATTCGTTGATCTTTTATACAAGGAATGTGTAACAACCTTTTTTCATACCTCTATAATAACAAAGAACCCCCCCTTAGGAATTGACGTTTTTTTCGCACCTCTTGCGAAAATTTTGAAAGTTCTTGTTATACCAGGGTTTACAACGCCCGTTATTTAATAATCGTTACTAAAAAAAGGCGATTTTAGTCAATTTTTATCAAAAATCCCCGACAAAAGTTTAAGGTTTCTAGCCATTTAACGAGAAAAGCTCAAAAAGTTAGTAATTGATACTAACTTTTTGAGCTTTGTGTAACACTTTTGAAGAAGTCGCTTGAAAAAAAACAGTATTTTTTTCGTATTTTCTCTACTTTTTTTAGAATCTAGCCAAGCAATGCACTAATTAATAGCCCTAAGGCATAGGTGCCATTGAAAACCATTAAGTTTTTAATGGAATGACGGAAACTTTTCGGCTGCGGCAATTCTTGTTTAAACGTTTGAATATTTTTCCAAATGACAGGCAAAGTAGCAAATGTAATTAACACTGGCCATTGATAAATACCACTAATGAAGCCGAATAAAATCACCAGATAACCAGCTAGCGCTAACACTTGAAACAGCACAATCCCTGCTGGGCGCCCGATATAATAGACTAATGTATAACGGTGGTTCTCAATATCCGTGTCTAAGTCCCGTAAATTGTTGGCGAGCATGATGTTAGCAATCGAACAGACCAAGGGCAAGGACGCCACGACAATCGCAAGTACCGCCCAGAGATTGCCGTCTAAGCGAAAGGCGCCGCTAGCAAAATCGACCGTTAAGTAAAAAGGCGGATTGGTGACGACGTTCAAGTAAACGGCTAAGACGAAGATGCCTAAGCCCATCGTGAAGCCACTGAAAATTTCCCCCAAGGGCATGCGGGATAACGGAATCGGTCCATACGTGTAGAAAATACCGATGAAGCAGCAAATCCCGCCTAATACGAGGAAGAGCCAGCCTGTTTGAACCGTTAAGTAAGCACCCACAACGGCAGTGAAGGCAATCATGGCGAAAATCATGTTGCGGACCAGTTGTGGTGAAACGCCTGATTGTCCGATAATATTTTCTTCATATTTATAGACGTCAGATTTGGCTTTTTTGAAGTCCATGTAATTGTTAATGGCGGTGGTGGCCATATCAAAGACCACCATGCCAATGAAGAAAACCAGCGTGTTGCCCCACTGAACTTCCCCGAAATAGGTCATTGAAAACAAGACCCCGATAATGAAGGGAAAGAGACTGGCAAGCTTCGTCTGAATTTCCACTACTTTTAAAAACACATTTAAAGACATTTTTAGTCGCTCCTTATTTCAAATCGGCCCGATTCCCCATCGTATAGCCAGAGTCTTTGCCGATTTCAAAGTTGCCTTCGATATCTTTGCTGATGTAGACTTTGTCGTCTTTTGTGACGAAAATGGCATCGGTTCCTTTCAGACTTTCGACATATTCTAGTCCTTTTTTGACGCCCATTGAGAAGACGGCTGTTGAGAGACCATCACCATCGATGGATTTGTCGGTGATAATGGTAACACCCGCGATGTCGTTATCAAACGGATAGCCAGTTTCACGATCAAAGAGATGGTGGTATGTTTTGCCATCGACTTTTAAGTAGCGTTCATAAATTCCTGATGTGACTAAGGTTTTGTTGCTTTCTTTGACTTGACCTAAGACTGTGTTGCGGGCTTTATTCGGATCTTGAATGCCGACTGTCCAATCCATGTCTTTGCCACGTGGGCTGTGCCCTAAGACGTAAACATTCCCGCCTAAATCGACGATAGCGGTGGTGACACCGTTGTCTTTGAGGACTTTCACGACTTCGTCGGTGATGAAGCCTTTGGCAATTGCGCCTAAATCCAATTGCATGCCTTTTTCTTCAAGGTAAACGGTTTGCTCTTTGTCGTTGAATTTGACTTTCGTGTAATCAACGAGTTTCAAGGCTTGATCAATTTCGGCTTGGCTTGGTTTGCGGGCATCATCGAAGCCAATGTGCCACATAGAGGTGATTGGGCCAATTGCCATGTCGAAGCCGCCGCGGGAGTCTTTGCTGTATTCATAGGCTTTTTTCAACAAAGGATACAGGTCATCTGAGACTTTGACTGGTTTTACGCCTGCTTCTTGGTTGATTTCATCAATTTCTGAACCTGGTTGGTTGACCGTGATTTTATCGCCTAGTTCTTTGACGCGGGCAAAGGCTTTCGGTAAGACGTCTTCTTTGCCATCATCGTAGATGCGAATTTGAACGTAGGTACCAAGCATTGTTTGACGGTCAGAGTATGGTTCTGTATTAATTTTCGCTTCTGGTTTTGAGGAACAAGCAGCTGCCACAAACAGCACTGCTAGAACACTCACCATGAGCAGAAGTTTCTTTTTCATAGGATTCCCTCTTCTTTCCTTCTTTAATTAAAAAATAAGTTCTCTTGCATAGTAGCCTTTTTTGGAAAAAATGAAAAGTCTTTCTCTTGGAAATTCACAAATTTCTGTGAAAAAATTTGTGAAATGATGGACAGAACTAGCGAAGAAAAAGGGGCGGGAAAGTCAGCCAACCGACTTTTTCCCAACCCCTCAATGGTGTCAAGTAATTGCTGAAAAGCGTTTCAGGAACTACTTCACGATTCATTTATTATTACTTATTTTGTTACGATGTTGTCAACAACGATTTCAGTTGTGTCGCCTTTTTCAGCAGCGTTCACTAATTGTTGTGCGTAGTTGATGAATGAATGTGTGCTGTGTGTTGCACCAGTTACCACTTCAACACCTGCAGGTGAGCCGTCTTCTTCGCCCATTGCTTTAACAAATTCTTTGTTTAATGTTTCGATATATTCTTTTGGTCCAACGCCAGCAACGTCTTTCATTTTGCTTTCGTATTCAGTGTCATCTTTTTTAGATTTGCCGTCAGCGTTCACGTTATCGTAGTTAGATTCAGTCACTTTACCATCTTTCACAGTCATTGAGAATGTTGTGTGGTAGCCGTTTGAGTCATTTTTTTCTTTCAATGAGTACGTACCATCTTTCAATGTTGCCCCATTGTCGATTTCGATTGTGTCTGTGTTACCAGCTTGTGCTGCTTGGATTAATTGTTGTGCGTAGTTTTGGAATGATTCAGATGAATGAGTCGCACCAGTTACTACTTCCACACCGCTTGCGCTTTGTGCTTTAACAAAAGAATCGTTTAATTGTTTGATGTATTCTTTTGGTCCAACACCAGATTTTGCTTTCATGCTTTCTTCATACTTAGTGTCTTCTGTTTTAGATTTGCCGTCAGCATTGATGTTGTCATATTTAGATTCAGTGATTTTGCCGTCTTTTACAGTCATTTCAAAGACTGCACGGTAACCATTTTTTTCATTTTTTTCTTCTAATTTATACGTACCATCTTTTAAATCGCCACCGGCAACTTTTTTCGCTGGTGCTGATGATTCAGTTGATTTTTTCGTTTCTGAAGATGCTGCGCTAGAAGAGTTCGTTGTGTTGTCTTTCTTGTCTGCGCCACAGCCTGCTAATACTAAACTAAATAATGCAATTGCCGCAAAACCTTTAACAAATTTATTCACTTTCATTGATAGTCACCTTTTCTTTCATGATTTTCACAAACATCAAAAGTTTGTGATACATTACACATTATAATGGTTTTAAAAACGTTGTCAAGACCATCCCCTAAAAATATTTACATTTCGGTCTTTTTTTCATCAAAAACTCATCGTTGGAGTAAATTTGTTGACAATTAAAATTTATATTAGACAAATTCGTGAAATACTTATATAATGTTAGTCGATTGTGTACTTATTAATCATTATCACTATTTTACTACTTACAATATTAAGGAGCGGATTGTCAATGACAAAGCAAAATATTGTCGTTGTAGGTGCTGGGTATGCTGGCGTTTCAGCTACTAAATTTCTAGCAAAGAAATTTAAAAAAGATACGGACGTAACAATCACATTGATTGATCGCCATTCTTACCACACTATGATGACCGAATTGCATGAAGTAGCAGGCGGACGTGTTGAACCAGAAGCAATTCAATACGACTTACAACGTTTGTTCTCACGCAAGAAAAACGTAAAATTGGTAACAGATACTGTTACTGGGATCGACAAAGAAAACAAAGTTGTGAAAACTTTAGCAGGTTCTTATCCATTTGACCAGTTAATTCTGGGTATGGGTGGCGAACCAAACGACTTTGGAACACCAGGCGTGAAAGAAAATGGTTTCACCTTATGGTCATTTGATGATGCAGTGAAAATTCGTCATCACATTGAAGCAACCGTTGCTAAAGCAGCCATCGAACCAGATGCTGAAGTACGCAAAGCAATGTTAACATTCGTTGTCTGTGGTTCTGGTTTTACTGGGATCGAAATGGTCGGCGAATTAATCGACTGGAAAGATCGTTTAGCGAAAGATGCCAAAATTGATCCAGACGAAATTACATTAATGGTTGTTGAAGCAATGCCAACCATCTTAAACATGTTATCTCGTAACGATGCTGCCAAAGCAGAACGTTATCTAGAAAAGAAAAATGTTCAATTATTATTGAACTCACCAATCGTTGAAGTTGCAGCAGATCACATTAAATTAAAAGATGGTTCTGAAGTGCCAACGCATACGTTAATCTGGACAGCTGGTGTGAAAGCAACTTCTGATGCCGCTGACTTTGGTTTAGAAGCAGCACGTGGTAGTCGTTTAGTTGCGAATGAATACATGCAAGCAAAAGGTTACGAAGACAAAAACATTTATATCATTGGTGACTTGGTTTATTACGAAGAAACACCAAATACACCAACTCCTCAAATCGTTCAAGCGGCTGAACAAACAGGTCATACTGCGGCTGCCAACATCGTTGCAGATATTAAAGGTGGCGAAAAACACGCCTTTAAAGGAAACTACCAAGGATTCATGGTTTCCATCGGCGCGAAATGGGGCGTTGCCAACTTATTCGATAAAATTCATTTGAGTGGTTTCTTAGCCATCATTATGAAACATATCGTTAACTTGAAATACTTCTTTGATATTCGTTCTGGTTACTATATGTTCCAATACATTATGCACGAAATCTTCCATATTAAAGATGATCGTTCTGTTGCTCGCGGACATACGTCTCGTTACGGCAATGTCTTGTGGAGTGTTCCGCTACGTGTCTTCTATGGTATGGTTTGGTTAGTCGAATCAATGAAGAAAATTGTCGGCAACGGCGATTACTTGAAACCAAGCACTTGGTTTGGTGACGGTTCTTGGTTCACAGATAAAGTCGTTTTCCCATTCCCTTGGTTACAAGAACAAGTAACAACAGGTGCTTCTCAAGCAACTGAAACAGCAACAACTGCTGCAAGTGGTGCGGCGGATGCGGCGGCAAGCGGTGGTGCCGATGCGGCAACACAAGCAGCGCACTTTGGTTTAAGCTACGCTTACGGCGAAACACCAATGCAAGTGTTTGATCACATGCCTAAATGGTTCGAAAGCGTAATGAAATTTATGATGCCAAACCAAGAAGTTGCTTTGTTCATGCAAAAATTCATGACAATCGTTGAAGTATGTATTGCTTTAGCATTGATTGCTGGTTTATTCACTTGGTTATCAAGTGCTGCTACAATTGGTTTAACAATTGCCTTCTGTTTATCTGGCATGTTCTATTGGGTAAATATCTGGTTTATCTTTGTCGCTTTTGCTTTGATGAACGGTTCAGGCCGTGCTGTCGGTTTAGACCGCTGGGTAATTCCATGGATTCAACGCAAACTTGGTAAAGCGTGGTATGGTACCCCGAAAGCTAGATACGGCGGTAAGTAAGCAATCGATAATCGATTGACAACTACGAGCAAAAGCTGAGACACATGTCTCCAGCTGACTATCATAGGATTTAGTATGTGGGACAGCAGTCAAGCATGACTTTTGTCCCACATATTTTCTTTTATATAATATGGTGGCTCAACTGGAAAAGAATACTTCTTTTCCGTTCATTATGTTATGATAGACAAGAAAAAAACACCAAAGGAGAGAGAAGAAAATGACGATCAAAGAATTCATTAAGAAAAGTCGCTTGAAAACATGGGACGTTATTATTATTGCTATTTTAGTTCTTGGTTCTTTTCTGCCCCTTGTTGTTTTTGCCATGCAAAACCGTGGTCAAGAAGCGGCTACGTATCAAGCAGTCTTGAAAGTAGACAACAAAGTAATCAAAGTCTTTGACTTAAAAAAGGACGGCCCGCATTATACATATAAATACGAAGCAAAAGACGGTGATTACAACCTGATTGAAGTAGATGGTGATCGTATCCGCGTGAAGGAAGCCAACTGTGCTGACTTAGTGGATGTTCGACGAGGCTGGATTTCAAAACCTGGTGAAACCCCGATTGCCTGTCTACCCCACAATTTGTTTATCACCGTGGAAGCTTCTGATGGGAGTGAAGACGGTAGCTTAATTTATTAAGCACGACAACTATGAGCAAATTACACAAGAATATTTATATTGCTATGCTCGTTGCCCAAGGGGTCATTATTGGTTTAATCGAAAATATGATTCCTTACCCTTTCGCATTTGCTCCTGGGGCAAAGCTCGGTCTAGCAAATTTAATTACCATTATTGCGATTTTCACCATGCGTAAGCGTGATAGTTTTTTCTTGGTCTGTTTACGTTTGATTTTAACGACATTACTGGGCGGCACACTTTCGACCTTTTTCTATAGTGCCAGTGGTGCCTTATTAAGTTATTTCGGCATGTTGCTTGTCAAGCAGCTGGGGCCAAAACGGGTCAGCATTATCGGGATTAGTGCCGTTGGTGGTTTCTTACACAACGTTGGTCAGTTGCTAACGACCTCTTTCTTTGCTCATTCGTGGGCGCCGATGCTGTACTTACCATTTTTATCTCTGTTTGGGTTACTCTCAGGGATTGCCATTGGGATTGCCGCTAATTATTTACTACAACATGTCCAGACGTTACGAAAATTCCAACTGAATTATGAACAAACAACGAAACATAAGTGGAGTCAATTTTTCTAATTGAAAACCTGTCCGCCACAATTAAAGGAGTCATCTTATGAATATACATCCTATGTGGAATACCTATCCTACGTTATCAAAAGAATTAACAACTACTCTTCGCTTGATGGAACAAGCGGTTCAAATCGATAATCAAGAGATTCAAGCTGCTGTCCATGACATGATTCATTCTGGCGGCAAATTGCTACGTCCAGCCTACCAACTGTTGTTCTCTTATTTTGGTGAACAGCGGGACCCTAAAAAGGCGACAGCGTTAGCGGCTTCCATTGAATTACTGCATACCGCCACGTTAGTTCACGACGATATTGTCGATGAAGCTGATACGCGTCGTGGCTTGCCAACATTGCGTTCGCGCTTTGGAAATAGCACAGCCGTGTATACAGGCGATTATCTTTTTGTTTGCTGTTTCAAGCTCTTATCTGATTATTCTTCTTCATTAAAAAGCATTCAATTAAATTCGCGCAGTATGGAAAAAGTCCTGACTGGTGAGCTTGGTCAAATGGACAATCGCTATAATTTCGAGGTAACGATTGACCAATATTTAAAAAACATTTCTGGGAAAACAGCGGAATTGTTTGCGCTAAGTTGTTTTGTCGGTGCCTATGAAAGTGGCACCTCCCAACGTTTTGCTAAACGTTGTGGTGAAATCGGCGAAAATATCGGGCTGGCTTTTCAAATTATTGATGATATTTTGGACTATACACAAACTGCCGATGCCATCGGCAAACCCGTCTTAGAAGACGTACGTCAAGGCGTGTATTCTTTGCCCTTGATTTATGCACTTGAAGCCAATCGTGAAGTCTTGTTGCCACTTTTAATGAAAAAAGAAACCTTGACCGATGAAGAAACACAGGAAATTTATCGTCTTGTCCATGAACTAGGTGGCGTAGAAAAGGCCCAACAATTAGCCACTCATTACACAGAAAAAGCGCTGAAAGAAATCAGCAAACTTCCTGAAACAAAGGCCCAAGCGAAAGAACAATTGTATGAAATTACACAAACGATTTTGACAAGAGAAAATTAAAAAAGCCGCTGGATCCTATTGAGGATTTAGCGGCTAGCTTTTTAGGTGATACCTTGGTATAATAAACACGAAGAGAGCGTACTAGACATACGCTCTCGGGTAGACCGTTTAAGACGGTAGCTTGATTTTAATACGGAAATAAACCCGTCAATCTTCGCTAAAGGTTATGACGGGTTTATTTTTTGTTGTTTTTATTACTGATTTTGACAATTAATGTTGTTACTTATACAACTTAACTACTTTTGATGCTTCATTCCATCTCTAATTTGTATTACCTAGTGAATACATGTTATACTAATTAAAAAATGGAGGTGTTAGCTATGACATCAACAAAAACAAGAAAACAAGGAAACTCATTAGTTATAACAATTCCTGCTACTTTAGGAGTTAAAGAAGGAGAAGAATTTGTTATTCTTCGCAAAAATAATGGCTCCATCGCATTGATTCCAAAAGTAGAAGATTTTTTTGAAAATACTGCTGAAGGAGAGTTTTATCTTCCTGAATTAGCGATTGATTATTCACCTAGCGGAGGAGAAGTTGATGGGCTATAAACCAACTCAAAGAGATATTGTTATTATCGACTTTGCGCCTTCTAAAGGTTATGAAATCAGAAAACGACGACCTGCTCTCGTAATGAGCAAAGACAGTTACAATATTTCAACAAATTTAGTTATTGTCTGTCCAATAACCTCGTTGGATAAGGAACGTCCTTTTCTTGTCCCTATTTATAGCGAAAAACTTCATACCTCCGATAATGCAGTAAGTAAAGTGAATACGCTCCAAGTCTATTCACTCGACTATACAGAACAGGCACAACGCAGAATAAAATATGTAGATACGTTAGACGAAGAAACATTTTACGAAATTGCTCAAAAGTTTTTACAAAACTTTTCTTTTGCTGTTTAATTAGGCTTCAACTGAACACGCATATATGATTTACTATTCGACTTTTCCGTTTCAACTTGCTATAATAAACACGAAGAGAGCGTACTAGATATACGCTCTCGGGTAGACCGTTTAAGACGGTAGCTTTAATTGTGGATAAATAAACCCGTCAATCCTTGCTAAAGATTATGACGGGTTTATTTTTTGTCGTTTTTATTACTGATTTTGACAATTAATGTTGCGAAAGCAATCGCAAGCATCAATGCTTCAAAGACAGTCACTACTATTCCTTTCTAGGGAAAGAGCAAACAAGCAAAAACATTGGCAGTCCCCCTTTTTTGAGAAATTGCCACCGTCATAAACTTCCTACTTGTGTAGTATAACACATTTATACCTTCCTAGAATACGCTTACTTTTTTTATTTACTATTCGACTTTTCCGTTTCAACTTGCTATAATAAACACGAAGAGAGCGTACTAGACATACGCTCTCGGGTAGACCGTTTAAGACGGTAGCTTTAATTGTGGATAAATAAACCCGTCAATCTTCGCTAAAAGTTATGACGGGTTTATTTTTTGTCGTTTTTATTACTGATTTTGACAATTAATGTTGCGAAAGCAATCGCAAGCATCAATGCTTCAAAGACAGTCACTACTATTCCTTTCTAGGGAAAGAGCAAACAAGCAAAAACATTGGCAGTCCCCCTTTTTTTGAGAAATTGCCACCGTCATAAACTTCCTACTTGTGTAGTATAACACATTTGTACCTTCCTAGAATACGCTTTCTTTTGTAATAAAAATCGTGCACCGTTTACTGGGATAAAACGATTCAGCCAACTAAAATTTTTTAGACTAAACAGACCGACCATCTTTTTTGATGGTCGGTCTGTTTAGTCTATTGCTCCGCCTTTACTCCTTCTCCGACAATGCTCGCCAGACATCAAATGTTTGTTTTAAGCCTTGGACATTATGAACACGTAAAATTTCTACGCCTTGTTGTGCTGCATACAAGGAAGCAGCGGCTGAGCCAAAATCACGGTTGGCTGGTTCTGGTTCGTTCGTTAAAGCGCCAATAGTTCGTTTGCGAGAAACGCCGTATAGTAACGGATAATCTTGGTAGCGAAAGGCGTTAGGATCTTTTAACAGTTGAAGGTTTTCTGCGACAGTTTTATGAAAGCCAATCCCTGGATCAAAACAAATTTTTTCTAAGGAAAGCCCATATTTTTGGCATTGTTCAATTTTTTCTGTATAAAATTGGTGCAACTCTTCTTTTAAAGAAAGGGATTGGTGTTTTCTGGAATGCATAATCACAACTTGGACTTCAGGATATTGTGCGAGGACTTCTGCCATCCCCGGAGTGTCTAATCCTTTGATGTCATTAATCATTGTGGCGCCAGCTTGGATCGCGGCTTCTGCTACTTCGGGATAGTAGGTATCCACAGAAATCGGCGCTAGAGAAGTCTCACGTATTTTTTTAATTAACGGTAATACTCGGTCTGCCTCAACTTGTGGAGAAACTTCTTCGTAGCCAGGACGTGTGGATTGGCCGCCAATGTCTAAAATATCGGCCCCCGCTTCTAGTAGATGAAGCGCATGTTGATAGGCCACGTCGACCGTTGTGTAGCTACCGCCATCAGAAAAAGAGTCGGGGGTCGTGTTGACAATCCCCATAATTTGGTAATTCTTTTTTAAATCAATCATTGTCACATTGCTCCTTCATCTGCTGAATCATCTTTCGTAAAGCCCGCATTCTAGGACTTATCTTCATTCGTTCACTCGTGGACAACTCCGCTAAGGTTTTGCCTCGATCTGGTAAATAAATAATCGGATCAAAGCCATAACCACCTGTACCGCGCGGTTCAACTAATTCACCAGTCAAAGTGGCTTCCGTTTGCAACAGTTTGTCGTCATCGAGTACATAGACCAACGTGGCTGATAAGGTTAACTCTCGGGTCGACTGTTGCCCTTCAAATAAGTGCAACAGTTCGCGGTTCTGTTCTTCCGGATTGGCTGAATGGAAAAAGCGGCTTGTATGAATACCTAATAAATCAGGAAAAGCAGTTAACGTTAAGCCGCCATCATCACCTAACACTGGGCGGCCAATTAATTGTTGGAAAAAGCGAGCTTTTAGATAAGCATTTTCAGCATACGTAGTGCCAGTTTCTGCAGGTTGTTCTTGACTGGTTGTATACTTTCGATAAGAGACAAGTTGAATAGCGGGGTCCTTAAGTCCTGATTGCATTTCTTTTAACTTACCTTGGTTATTCGTGCCAACAATGATTTCCATTTTCTAACGTATCTCCATTAAAAATTGATTTTTCCACTCTTGTTCTTTAAATAGTCCGGTAAATTGAAATGTTTTGGTGCTACTTTGTGGTGTTTTCACGCCGCGCATCGTCATACACATATGTTCCGCTTCAATGGCTACTGCAATGCCTTTGACGGGAATATTTTCTTGGAGTTTGCGGGCAATTGTCACTGTTAAATCTTCTTGAACTGTGGGACGTTTGGCACAATGTTCTACTAATCTTGGTAACTTGCTTAGTCCCAATACTTTGCCACCTTCTGGCAGATAAGCGACATGTACTTTTCCATAAAATGGCAATAAATGGTGTTCACACATTGAATAAAAGGCAATATCTTTTACTAGAACCATTTCGCCTTCATTTAAGCTATCAAATAATTTATAATCGTCAAATTCAGGTTCGGTTAATCCACTAAAAACTTCTGCATACATTTTAGCTACGCGTTTGGGTGTATCAATGAGTCCTGCCCGTTGAGTATCTTCCCCCACCGCTTCTAAGATTGTGATAACTGCCTGCTCAATTTGCGCTTGTTTTTCCTGCTCCATCTCTACCATTCCTTTTCGCTTACTCGCACTTCTTCTTGATTGCCACTGCGCTGAATCCACGTAGCTATTGGCGCGCCCAATAGTTGTTCCTCTGCGTAAACATCACTTAAGGGAATCAAAACAAATGACCGTTTTGTTAATTCTTGATGAGGAACTTGTAAGTGGGGCAACGCGACTGACTGCCCCCCTAATAATAAAATATCAATATCAATAATCCGCGGACCCCAGTGAATTAATTTTTTACGTTTCATTGCTTGCTCGATCCCTTGGGTAACAGCCAATAACTCTTCAGCGGTATAGCTAGTATCAATTTTCAATACGGCGTTCAAAAAATCATCTTGGTCTGTATAGCCGTAAGGATCCGTTTCATAAAGTTTTGAAGAAGCCACGACCTGAATCTGCGTGTCTTCGTTTAAATAATTGCGGGCTTTCACTAAATTTGCGTATGGATCGCCGACGTTACTACCTAATGCTACATAGCCAATCATCTATACTTCTCGCTCCATTTCAATTTCAATATTGTCAAAAAGGCCGGGCATCGGCACACTATATTTTCTAATTTTAATGATAATTTTGTTCAATTGTTCTTGATAATCTGCGGAAATATCATCTAAAATAGCACTCGCTAAACCTTCGATTAAATCGTACGAGTGATTGTTTACTCGTTGGGCAATCAATTCATTCACTTCGGCATAATTGACAGTTTGAGTGACATCATCTGTTCGCCCTGCCTCAGCTAACGACAACTGCATTTCAAGGTCGATTTCTACTTGCTGTCCTAGACGTTTTTCTTCTGCCAAAACACCATTTTTTGTGAAAAATTTCAAGTTGTTGATTCTAATTTTATCCATCCTCTAACTCCCTACCCTCTGTTTTGCTGATTTTTTTAATCATAGCATATTTCTTGGAAAAGTCAGTAGTTAAAAGATGGAAAAGTGGTTATTGGTATGATATAAAAAATTACTTTTTACGAATCAAATAGTATAACTCGTGTATTCAAAAAAGAGCGTTGCTGATGCAACGCTCTTTTTTGGGGTTTATTCGCCTTTTATCGCATTGTTACAAATTCTTCTGAGCCTGTTGGATGAATCGCAACAGTATTATCAAAATCAGCTTTGGTCGCGCCCATTTTAATAGCGACTGCAAAGCCTTGTAGCATTTCGTCAACACCGATGCCGATGCCATGCAAACCGACAATTTTTTCTTCTTTGCCGACACAGATTAATTTCATGTCGCATTTTTGACGGTATTCTCCTAAAGCAAAATACATTGGTGTAAAGCTAGAGCGATAGATTTTCACTTGGTCTTCACCATATTCTTCAAGCGCTGCTTTTTCCGTCAAGCCAATTGTCGCAACTGGTGGATGGGTAAAGACCACCGTTGGCACCAAGTTATAATCCAGATATAAATCGGTTTGTCCGTTAAATAAGCGTTCAGACAGGCGCCGACCAGCGGCAATCGCGACTGGCGTTAAGTCGATTTTACCAATGACATCGCCGACTGCGTAGATGCCATTTTGCGTGGTATTTTGGAATTTATCTACTTTGACGTAGCCTTTTTCATCAAGGGCTACTTTCGTATTTTCTAAGCCTAATTGATCCGTGTTCGGCTGACGGCCTGTCCCGAAAATCACGGCATCTGTCGTGATTGATTCACCATTTTCAAATGTAATAACGTACTCATTCTGCGCCGTTTTTTCAATTTTAGCTGGTGTTGCATTCGGATGAATTTGCATGCCCATTTCTTGATAGCGTTCTACGACTTTTTCAGAAAGCATGTCATCAAAGCTTCGTAATGGTCGTTCGTGACGGAAGGCCCAATGTGTTTCTGCGCCTAAGCCATGTAAGGTTCCTGCTAATTCGGCTGCGATGTAACCCGCACCGACAAAGACCACACGTTTTGGCATTTCTTCTAACGCAAAGAAGCCGTTTGAATCTAAGGCATATTCTTCTCCTGGAATACCTAGTTTTTTCGGACGACCACCTGTCGCAATTAAAATGTGCGGCGCCGTATATTCTGTTCCATTGACTTCAATTGTTTGCTCCCCAGTAAACGTAGCATAACCATGGATACGTTCAATGTTGTTACTGTCTAAACCACGATTATACGCACCATGTAAGAAGTCAATATATTTTTCACGATTTTCAACTAATTGTTTAAAGCTAAAATTTTTGATTTCAACATCAAACCCATAGCCTGCTGTGTCTCTTTCCATCATTTCCATCATGCTGCTGGCTTGCCACATGACTTTTTTAGGCACACAACCAACGTTGACACAGGTCCCACCAATTTCGTTGCCCTCAATTAAAAGGACGTTAGCTCCGTGCATTCCTGCGCGGTTAGCAGAAGCAATCCCGCCACTACCGCCACCAATAACAATATAATCATAGGTTTTCATTTATTCTGGCTCCCTTTCAATTTGAACTTTCTCCTTTATTATCGCAAAAAATAGCAAAAAAAGACAGTCGTATTACTTACTTTTGTTTAGTTTTCTGCTGCTTCTGTTTTATGGATTCGTTCCATAAAAGCGCTGGGGGAAAGGAATTCAATCGTAGCATTGTCGAAGGGAATTCCTAAATCTTCTTTGGTTACGTTTGGGTTCATTGTAATGACGTAAAGTGTTTTGCCTAAGGAAAGTGCAATCCCAATTTCTAAATAACTTAGTCGGTCAAAGTCACCATTAATAAAAACGTAGGTTGCTTCGTGAAGATACCGTTTTATCACTTCAATATCTGTAAACATTCCGGTTTGAACACAATCTGCTAACCCGAAGCCCACTGCACCCATACAGCCATGCTCATCTTCAAACAGCTGAGGATCTACCAAAAGGTCCGTTTGAATACGAGGGTTTTGACCAATTTGGTAGGCGAATAATTTAGCCATAGTTATTCCTCCTTCTTTTTGATTACTCGTTAGAACGTAATAATTCAAGAACAATTTCTGTTTTGTCCTGCTCCGTTTGAATAGCTGTTCCTAATATCTTTTCTATTTCTTCTTTAGGTAATTTAAAAGCTTGATTTAGTTGACTTGCAGGAATGACTTGGTGCTCTAAAATCATGTGGTAAACTTTTTGGAAAACTTCTGGCTGTTCGATAGTCAGTTGTTCATCGTAAGGCTCTTTCGTTTTCCATTTATTTTTAGCAATTCTTTTATTTAAATAGAGACGTTGATCATCATTAATTAACGCTAATGTGTATGTTTTTTGAATCATTGATTGAAGAGAAACTTTCCAATACTTTTTCAAATCAATATAGTATTCTAACGAAATAGACAAGAGCGAATCAGAAAAAGCCGCTGAAGGAAGGAGAAAATGCGCAGCAAATAGATTTGCTTGATACTCAATAATGTTCTTTAATTCTGTTTGCGAATACTCATGAATACTTTCAACACCGTTGTGTAATAAAATATGTCCTAGTTCATGCGCCACGTTAAAACGACGACGGACAGCAGATTCATGATTATCTGTGAGCATAATAAACGGCCGACCAATCATCCAACGCGAGACCGCATCTAGTGTTGGATTTGACATGTTGGCTTCTGAAATAATCACACCATTTTGTTCAGCCAACTGAATGAGATTAGGGACTGGCGAAATCAAGTCTAAGCCCCAAATTTTCCGTAATTCCTCAGCCTTTTTCACAATTTCTTCTTCTGTGATTTCATAAATACTCTTTTCAATTAATTCTGGTAAACAAACTTTGGGAAAGTTCACATATGTTGCTAATACTTTATACACTTCTTGCACATATTTTAACCGCTCTTTTTGCATATCTCTTACTTTCTTCGTCGCCGCACTTCGGCTTCTAAAAAAAGTTGCGCCTGAATACAATTCAAATGTATCTGCTGAAAAGAAACTACGGGGAAATTGTAAAACAGAAATTAGTTTTAATATGCTATCTGCTTTAGGAATTGTTTTTCCCGATTCGTAATTCGAAATCATTTGCCTAGATAGCTCTGCTTTTTCGGCTAATTCTTTCATTGTTAATCCTCGTGCAATGCGAGCCGAAGTTAATTGCTTTGGATTAAAAATCAACCTCTCGTTCATTTTCTAGTCCTCTCCTTATCAGTTCGTCAGCGGTTGACGTAAAAGTCAAATGTAGGTCCTTACGAACTTCCTCTGGATTTTTTAAAAGAACTGGTGCCTGCGTAATATCAATTTGGTCAATCCAACGACCAACTCCAATATCTGGTAACCCTAATCGAACAAAACGTAATTGATGATTCGATCCGCCATAAGTTAGTAATAAGAATGGCGGTTGATTGGCATCATAATACTCATTTAAATCTTCTGGTTTGTCAAATAAATTATACTGCTTATTTAATAAGCTCCCACGATTTCTAAATAATGCCTTTTTAGGAACTGAAGCTTCTGATAAAACTTTCGCTGGCGTTAAAATTGCGCCTTTGGTTTCAATCATTAAGTACGTATGACCATTGACATATCGACTACTAGCTTTGTCAGCTATTTCATGTGGGATTGCTGATGAAGTTAACACTTGTTTTAAACCAACATCAACCAATCCATGCCGAACGTGTCCCCAAACTTTTTTCATTTCTGCTCGTTGAAAAATAGATTCTCTTTCTGTTAGCTCCATTAAGTAGCGATATGCTTCTCTTATGCTTAACGATAAAACACCAACCATTCGTGCATCACAATTTCTTTTTAAATGTTCTTTTAAAATACTCATTATTTTCTCTCCTTTTTTCACAACACCCCAACAACATACCATGTTAACATTTTGCCTTTTCTAAAAAAATATGTCAACACAAAAAAATGAACTTAGGAAGGTAAGTCATTTCGACTTACCTTCCTAACTCTGAATTTTAAAATAAACGGCGAGACAGATATAGCTTCTTCTGTACTCTTCAGGATAAAACTTCAATCGACAGCCCTAGCCCGACCTCATATTTCAAATAACTCTTCTTATAACTTTTGCTTTGCACTGGTCCTCAATACATATTCCCAACCACTTTTACTCGTAAGCGGGTTGCATTTTCTGGATGATAGGCGAGTGGTGTTTCTTCCACCTCGACTAACTCGATTGTGCCAGGGACTGCACCCGCAAGTTCAGCTTGTTGGACGGCTTTTTCTTGGGCATCAGTCAACGCCGCGTCTCGTTGGATTTTTGAATAAACATAAATTTGTTCGTATTGTCCGCTAATCTGAGCGATAGAGGCACCGATGGCATTCGCCACTGCTCCGTTTTCGTTGCGAATTAGCGCTTTAACGCCTGTCAATTCTTCGGGGATGATAATACTCCCACCACCAACTAAAACGACCGTCACGTCTGCGGAACTGGTCTTCATGCGATCAATCGCTTCACTGACCAATTCGCCAATTTTTTGGTACACTTTTTCCGCAAACGTTTGGTCTAAATGAGCCACT
Source organism: Enterococcus sp. AZ119 (assembly GCF_050546175.1). Classification (NCBI taxonomy): domain Bacteria; kingdom Bacillati; phylum Bacillota; class Bacilli; order Lactobacillales; family Enterococcaceae; genus Enterococcus; species Enterococcus sp. AZ119. The sequence continues at coordinate 2,691,353 of NZ_CP172951.1, forward strand.
TTGCTAGGATCACCGACTTGGGCATGGCCTAAGCGAACCGCGATATCAGTGGTCGTTAATTGTGTGCCGCCAAAAACAAGGGCCTCTTGTGTAATACGGTAGCCGACACTATCGGGGCCAACTGTCACAGAACCATCTGGTTGTTCACGCACTAGACTGCCGCCGCCGACACCGATTGACACGATATCTGGCATTCTAAAATTGGTCCGTACCCCGCCAACATCAACGGCCAGTGAAGATTCTCTTGGAAAGCCATCCACTAACACGCCAATGTCTGACGTTGTGCCACCAACATCTAAAACAACCGCATCTTTCAAACCAGCTAAGTAAGAAGCGCCACGAATACTATTGGTTGGTCCACAAGCAATGGTTAAAATAGGAAACTGTTTGGCATACGTTAACGACATTAACGTACCATCATTTTGACATAAGTACACTTGGGCGTGATGAATTTTTTCTTGTTCTAAGGCTTGTTCAAAGCCTTCGCTGGTCACTTTAATTACTTTGTGCAACGCAGCATTCAAAATTGTCGCATTTTCCCGTTCAATTAAACCGACAGACCCAATCATTGAGGAGCAAGATACAGGAACATCTGCCCCTAACACTTCCTTCGCAAGTGCTTGGACAAACAATTCTTGGTCATTTTTTAAAGAAGAAAAAACGCCAATTACTGCGATTGCCTCTACTTCTCCTCGCCAAGAGGCCAAAATCCCACGTAATTCTTCTTCGTCCAGTGCAGTCAATGGTTGTCCATCATATTCGTAGCCGCCATGTGCTAAAGCATACGTTTCTGAAAGAGTGGCCACTAAATCCTTGGGCCAAGCTGTGTAAGGCAAGACCGAAGCGGTTGCTGGATAGCCCAAACGAAGGACCCCAACTTTTGCTAATTTTTTTCGCTCAACAATGGCATTCGTACATTGGGTCGTGCCCAACATTGCATGTGTGACTTTGGTTGGGTCCACTGCTGATTCTGCCAAGACTTTATTTAAGGCGCCGGCAATCCCTGTTTGAATATCATCGGTTGTTGGAACTTTCACTGAATGAATCAAGTTTAATTGATGATCTAAAATAACAGCATCTGTATTTGTGCCGCCGACATCGATACCGATTTTATACATTTATTTGTCCTCCTTCGCTACTAAGTTTTCTAGTGGTTGATAATCCATTTCGTAGCCGAAATACCGAGGACCCACTGTTTCGATACCTTTTTTCGTTCGCCAAGCGGCATTCGCTTTCAAGCCCATTACTTGGACACGTTTGCCGTATTTCAAGCTTTCTGTTGTCACAGGCGTTAAAGTTTCTAAATCTACCATACAAATCAAATCAGGCGTCATCGCAATCACCTGACCATCTTTCTCGGCAATTAAATTTTCATTTTGAAAATGGACGACTGCTTCTGAACCAGCATCACTGTTTAAGCCACTCAATTTGACACGTCCCAAATTGAAGCCACCTTTTACTTCTCGTTCTACATCTAGAATTTTTCCTTGGAACAATTCAAAGCCATCCGTAACTTCTACTAATGCTTGGCGTTTTTCTTGTTCATCTGCATAGGTACCTCGAATCACTTTGCCAATTTCTTCTGATAATGTCACGATGTTGTGAATACCATAGTCTTGTAATTGTTTGCCTGTCGCGGGATAAATGCTCACTAAAGCACTGGCGCCCATTTCAACCGTTTGAACACGAGCAAGACGTTCTGTCCAAGTATTATCAATCGTTTCCATAATGCCAATATTTCCTTTTTCATCGGTAATTGCCATAGGGGTCGCTGACATCCCATTCAAATGGAACGTTACCATAGGCAATTCTGGAAAGGCCCGACCCATACCATCACAATCCACCAAGGGAATGCCTAGCTTCGCTGCAACAACAATTGGAATCATTGAATTGACGCCCCCAGCTTCCATTGGAAAGGTTCCCGCAATCGTTTCTTGGTCTAAATATTTTCCTAACTTCTCAAAGACACGGACGAATTCGTCGCCTTTGGGAAATTTTTCAATTGCGACAGATGGGGCACCCATCATTGCGGCGGGTAGGAAAAAATCCTCCGCGGCAATTTCTTCTGGAGAAACCAGTTTGACAGGTCCGTTTTCTTCGATGGCGGACAAAGCCATCATTTTACCAATGTAGGGATCACCGCCACCTCCTGTCCCTAAAAAAGCTGCTCCTGTAGCTATATTCTCAATTGCTTCTGCATCTAAATAACGCATTCTCCGACACTCCTCTTCTTCATTCCATTTCTAATGATTCGGTGTTCGTCTGTTGACGTTTTGCACCGAAATAATAAATAACAAACGATAAAACAATGCCAATTAGCGGTTGGTTAGGCAATTGAGGGGCATTGGGAAAGAAACTCATAATCACCGGAATGCCCCCCACTGCAGCACCAATTAGCCATGAAAAAACACCTAATTTATTCACGCCAGGCGTTGGCTGCCATTTGGTTCGATCGCCTTTGTTAATCAACCAATAGGCAGCAATCATTACACCAGCCACTGGTGGCACCATCGCAGAAAGGACGGACATAATCGGCGTAAAGTAATTTAAAATCCCCACAACTGCTAATAAGGTTCCAATGGCGCCGGCCGCACCGACAGCGACTTTTTCTTTTTCTTTTGGAATATCAAAGACATTAATCAAGGCCAGTCCGCCAGAAAAAGCATTCACGGCATTCGTGGTCCAAGTTGCTAAAATTAGCGCAATAATTCCTAAAACTGGAAAACCGAGATTCATAAAAACTTCCGTGATATCTGCGGTGTTCGATGCAATGGTCAAGACCGCACCAACGCCAATCATCAACAAGCCTGTCGGTAAAATCCCTAAGGTGGCCGCTTTGACCACATCTTTACGAGAAGAAACATATTGAGAGTAATCTCCAGCAATTACTGCGCCTAATGCAAAAGAACCGACAGTCATTGAAAGACCTGACATAAAGCTTCCTGCTGTTTGAGGGGTATATTGACTAACAGCCGCCCAACCGTTGTTTCTTAACGAAGCCACCAAGCCATAAAGACAAACCAGAACTAACACAGGAACCGCAAAATAATTCAGAATTTTCAATATTTTTATGCCATAAAGAGCCGAAATAAGCATGATAACTCCCCAGATTAAGGAAGAAAGCGACACAGGTAAATCAATGCCGTAAATTTTTAAAAAGTTCGTGAAGGCGCCGCCGCTGACATTGGCTTGCAAACCAAACCAACCTAAGCAAGCAATCGCTAGAATAATGGAAATAATCTTTTGCGAACCTTGAATGCCAAACACTTGAGAAGCGACTTTGACAGAAGGTTCTTGTAAGTCGGAACTTTGAATTCCTTGTAAAATCATTAAAATAACAATAATACCGTAACCAATAAATCCTGTTAACAAAGCTTCCCATAAAGGCATGCCTGCAACTAACGTTCCTCCAATAATTAATCCTGGCACGCTAATCATTGCGCCCGCCCAAACAAATGCTAAGCTAAGCCACGATTGTTGTTGCTCGTTTTTTAATTTCATTCTCATTCCTCCTTAATTATTTTTTCAATTATAACGAAAAATCAGTCATAGGTCTTTTTCAAATTGAAAAAAATATCAAGGAAGTTTTGGCTTAAAATAAAAAGCAGGCAAGAGCCTGGGACAAAAATTGATAAACGGCGGAAACAGAAGCAACACTATGCGTTGCTCCGATCTCAACAACTTCTAAGGTATTTTCTCGACATGCGTCTCGTCACAGTACAGCCTTCAAAAGAGCTACAACTCTAAGAGTTGCGATGTTTCACTGTGAAGCATGAACAGATGAAATCATCGTACCTACTTGGTGAAGGTCCTTCGGAACTTACAAGGATAAAACTGTGACGAGCCTTTGGCGAGAAAACAATAAGCCGAAATTGTTGAGAATCACGAAGAACGTAGTGATTCGATGATGAACAATACCTACTTGGTCTCCAAAAATTAAAGAACACCGGGTAGGTATCATGCAACATCAACTCGTACCTCGTTGTGTTTTATGACAATTTTCGGAAATTCCTTCTTATTGCTGAGAAACACCATTTGCAAAGCAAATAGATGACATCTGCGATTACTCGATGTATTTGAGCCTTTGAGAGTGTTGAACAGTACCTACGTGGTTCTCGGAGTTAAACACTTCTGTCCCGACCGCTGTCTGCTTTTTTCATTCATTCGTGACCAAGCGATATAAGATCATCGCCAAATAGACTTCATAGGCTTCGGCGGCGTTAGTCATATCATAGCCGAGCGCTTCATTAATTTTACTGATACGATATTTGACCGTATTTTTATGAACAAATAGGCGTTCGCCGCATTCTTTAAAATCACTACTTGCATCTAGTAAAAACGTTCCTAATGTCATTAACTGCTCTGATTCTTTTAAGAGAGGTTGGATAACTGCTAAGCGTTGTTGGATTGCTTCTTCTCCTGCTTGGAGACACGTCATCATTTGTTGAACTGTACGAATTTCCGCGATTGATAACACTTTTCTTTGTGGATAGACGCGCTTTAAAAACGGCGCGACTTGATTAGCGGTTTGGTAGCTGACACGCACTTCAGTCGTGTTACGAACTTTCGGACAAAGGATGATTTCACCTAAATAGTCCTGATAGTCTGTGGCTTGCAAGTATTCTTTACTAATCGTGGCTTCAGGCTGTTTGTGTAAATAATTACCTAAGAGAACAATCAGGTAATTTTCTGTTTGCTGGACAATCGTTGTTTGGTAATAGTAACGTAGGAAATCTTTCAAATCTTGCTGAATAGCGTGGATTTCTTGTCCTTGTTGCCAAATAGGCAAAAGCCACATCGTTTCGACAGAAGAAATATCAATCATTAATTTTTTGGCTAATTGGTACATCTTATCACTTTCATCGTTAATGATTGCTTGGACTAAGGCATACTCACTGACTTCGTCATAGTTTTTCCCCCATAAATTCAGAGCCATCTGAACGACTTCCACCGCTTGATTCATCTCAAAAGAGGTTAACTGCTCTTCTTCTCGAATGAAGTAAAGCTTCAATGTTTGTCCATCTTTCTGAGGAAGTTTTTGCGAGGTAATGAAGTAGGTCGTTTCTCCCAGCGCTACTTTCTCTTGTGATTGATAAAGTAACTTGGTTAAGGGCAATTTCGTGCTTCGCGGCCAATTGATGGTGCTGATGATTTCATTGGTATATGTGGTTAACGCAATGTTGACTTTTAAAAAATCGGATAGGATTTTCAAGGTCATTTCCACACTGCGGTTTTGTTCAGGCAAAAGGGAAACTTTTTCCAAGAGGTCCGTTGCAAAAGAAGCCATTTTATTTTTATTGACTAACAATTTCATGACTTCATAAATGACTTCGTTGTAGCGTAATGTGGGATCATTTTTAGGCATTTGGATTAAAATAAAACCTAAAGAATCCGCTAATTGAATCACTTCCTCTGCAACTTTCGGTACGATAATCCCAACGTAGTACAAGATTAGGCCTACTTCGCCTAATTCATGGAGATGCCGAATCGTTTCGCATTGCTTCACCACATCATGACGAATGGCACAAAATGAACCAATCAAAATTTCGCCAGCATGGTATTCATTTGTTTTGTGAAGTTTTTCCGAAAACAAAGACATATCAGAGACTTCTAAAAAAGAAAGAGAAGCAACAGATGTGTCCAATTGGTTTTTACCAGAAAGTACCGTTGCTTCTCGCAAAGACGGTAATTTTAATAAATCATTCACGCGGACACTCATAATTACTCCTCCTTTTGGCTGGTTTATTTTTTCTTACGAATCATATCGCCGACTGCAACAGGTTGCGTCACTTCCATTGTTAATAACATCATGGGATTAGGTGCCCGATCGATCGCTTCACCGTCTTCATTATACATCTCTTTAACGGTTTGGTGGAAATGGGTAAACCCAGGACCATAAAATTCAATTTCATCGCCGACACTGAAAAGGTTCCGTTGACGAATTGTCGCGACTTGCGTCTTTTCGTTGTACGCAATCACTTCGCCAACAAATTTATATTGTGGAATTTTACGACGTTCGCCGAATAATTGTTCATTTTCACTTGGTGTATTGTAATAAAAACCAGTTGCTAATTCACGTTGTGCTACTTTCCATAATTCATCAATCCACTCTTGTTGGCAGACATAGTTTTCAGGGTCTTCCATGTAAGAATCGACGGCTTTTTTATACACATTAGCGACTGTCGAAACATAGTGAATGGATTTCATGCGACCTTCAATTTTAAAACTATCGACACCATTTTCAATTAATTCTGGAATATGTTCAATCATAGACATATCTACGGCGCTCATTGAAAACTCTTCTTCAACTTCCCCTTCACTGGTTTTGCTCCGACGTTCTGTCCCAAAAGGCATATCAAATAACTCATATTTCCAGCGACAAGATTGAGAACAACCGCCACGATTGGCATCCCGCATCGACATATGATTGGACAAAGTACAACGTCCTGAATATGAAATACACATTGCTCCATGAATAAAAGCTTCAATTTCAATGTCCGTATTTTCACGAATCGCTGCAACTTCCTCCATTGAAACTTCGCGCGCTAAAACCACACGTTCTAAGCCTTCATTTTTCCAAAATTCTAATGTTTCATAGTTGGTTGCTGAAGCTTGTGTCGATAAATGGATAGGTAAACCTGGTGCTTCTGTCGCACAAATTTCGATTAAAGCTGGATCGGAAACAATCACAGCTGAAATTCCGATGTCTCGCAATTCTCTGAAAAACGCTCCTGCCCCTTCCTGGTTTCCTTCATGAGTGACCATATTGGCAGCGACATAAACTTTCGCATTATGTTCGCGGGCAAAGGCTACGCCTTCCGCCATTTCTTCTGGCGTGAAATTTCCTGCGCGGCTACGCAGACCGTAGGCATTCCCTCCGATATAAACGGCATCGGCACCGTAACGAATTGCGACTTTTAGTTTTTCTAGCGTCCCGGCTGGAGCCAACACCTCGGGACGCTTCAATGTTCGTTCTGTCATTACTTTCATGTTCTTCTTCCCCTTAAATGAATCAATTTATTTTATTGCATCGGCACTTAAATCAAAGAAACCATTGTCTAAGCCACGACCTGTTGGATGTAATTTTTCAATTTCAGCTGTTGCATGAGCTGCTTGATCTTCTGACCAAGTTCCCGCTTCAAGTGCTGCTTTCGCTTCAGCAAATAAGCGAGCAATCGCGACAAAATTTTCACCTGGTGTGTAAAGGCCATCGAGCTTCCATGTGCGATAGTGATGGTCATACAAGTTTGTTAACTCATTCATCAAGTTCACATCGTTATTGGCAAAAATATGCGTACCATGACTATCTTCATAAATGGAATAGTGAGTTTCTGGTTTTTTGGGTTCAGAAATAAACAGCCCTTCGTCTTTCGTAACCCCTTTGTCGTTCTTTGTGTAATTGTAGTAATTTTGAATTAATGGGCGTTTCGATTGATGAATACAGGTCGCCCCATAGACAAGAATTTCAGCTGGAACTGCTAAGTTTTCTTCCATTGCGACCATTTCTTCAAAAGGTACTTCCCGAGCTAGGACAGCTCCGATGGCTCCTCGTTTACTCCAAAAATTGATTTGACGTGAGCTCGTTACTAAGGTTTCACCATCATAAACGTAAGGAATTTCTAATCCATCTCGTTGCATAATAAACACAATACCTGGATCACCCAAAGTAATTTTATCGACGTTGATTTCTTTTAAAAATGTCAGATACTCTGGGACTAATTTCATTTTTTCAGGGTGCATAATGCCATTTACTGCAACTAGCACTTGTTTGCCCATTTCATGTGCACGTTTCACAATCTCGCGTTGTTCATCTCGTGTAAAAGATACGGGCAAACGCAACCCGAATGTTTCTTCTCCAATATATAATGTATCCACACCTGTTGCGAGTAATTCTACAGCCTGCTCAACAGATTCTGCAGTTGCAATCAGTTCAATCATAAATATAGCCTCCTTCTTTATGACCGTTTAATAGTATCATACGTTCACAAACTTTAAAAGAGCCTATCTGTATTAAACGTACATTTTTCACAATGTTTCCGAAAAAATTTTGGTAGAAAAGCGCCAACCGCTTACCTACCAAATGTTCTTTTTTTTAATTACTGGTCATCTGTTCTTTGGTCACTCGTTCAAGTGATATTTTCGTTCATAAAACGTTACTACAACGGTGAATAGCCACGCTGCCGCTAAGCCTAACAAGCTGCCTAAAACAATCCCCAAAAAGCGGAATTGAATCAACGTTATCACGTACTGCTGACGAACGAGCAATGAAAGCATCAGAGCCATAGGCGTTGTGAAAAATTGTGCCAATCCATAATTACGACGAATAAAATACTCAACGGTCACAAATAAGATTGTAATCACGACAATCGATTCAAAAGTTGTCAAAGCTAAATTAAGCAGAAAAGCAGAAATAACCAAACCAATTGTTGTGCCAAAAATTCGCTGAATATTTCGCTGCTTAATCGCACGTAAATTGTCTCCTTGTAAAATGGATGCACAGGAAACGACTAACCAATACGGATTTTGTAAATGTAAACTTTCGCTGATATATACAGCAAAAAATAAGACAAAGCTATAATATATGCTATCTAATGGCGCTTCTGGATGCCGATAAATTCGTTCCCGTAATGATCGCTTAGCTAGCGGGGCACTGATTTCCTTCTCTGTAAAATGCAACACTAGTGCAAACAAAATAGAAAAGCCAATACCTAATAACATACAGCCACTCATGAACGGAATTTTTGCTAACGGAATACTCGTACTGGCACCCATCGCTGTCACCATCACACCAAAGAAGGCCCCTGGTTTTGAAATATCGTAGACTTCAAAGAAAAAGCGGCCACCAAAACCGACCAGTGCAACAACAATGGGAATAAGCCATGCAATATGGGTCGATAACATGCCTAACAAATTTCCTAAAAAAAGGTAACTACCGACCACAGATAAACGAGTCATTAACTGTTTTAATGGTAACGGCTGATAATATAAAAAAGTAAAAATACCTAACGAGCCAAAGCTTGAAATCAATAATTGATGATTGATATAGCCCAAAAAAAGAATGCTGAACATAACCAAGCCAGCAAACACTAGTCGAAAAGGATTATCCTTTGGACGTTGATAATGTAGTAATTCTCGAAAAAAAGATTGTTCCATTCCATCACCCCTCCTTATTAACGTAGCACAGAAAAATCAATCTGGCAATTCTCAAAAAGAAATCGCCACTGGAAAATAGAAAAGTCTGGTATAAAAACCCTAAATGGTTTTTATACCAGACTTCGCATCTCATCTATACAGTTTGTAATTCTTTCGCTTCTGTTTTTGGTGCTTTTGGTGCCCGCACATTTAACGTAATTTTGCCTTTGCTAGCACCTAAGGTTACTTTATCCCCTAACTGAATTTGACCGGAAAGAAGGGCTTCACTTAAACGATCTTCCACTTCTTTTTGCAAGGCCCGACGAATTGGACGTGCGCCATATTCTGGATCAAACCCGACTTTACCAATAACTTCAATTGCAGCTGGTGTGATTTTCACTTTAACCTCTTGTTCGGCCATCCGTTTCACGACAGATTGACTCATAATTTTTACGATTTCATGAATTTCCTCTTGTTTCAAGGAATGGAAGACAACCGTTTCATCAATTCGGTTTAAGAATTCTGGACGGAAGGCTTTTTTCAATTCTTCCATGATTCGTTTTTGCATTAATTCATGATTTTTAGAAATGTCTTTCACATTGAAGCCGACATGTTTTTCTTCACGAATCGCTGTTGCTCCTAAGTTGGAGGTCATGATTAAAATCGTGTTACGAAAATCGACTTTTCGTCCTTTGGCATCCGTTAAATGGCCATCATCTAAGACTTGTAATAAAATATTAAAGACATCTGGATGGGCTTTTTCTACTTCATCTAGCAAAATAACGGAATAAGGACGTTGACGAATTTTTTCAGTTAGTTGGCCGCCTTCTTCGTAGCCGACATAACCTGGAGGAGAACCGATTAAACGGCTAGTGCTGTATTTTTCCATAAACTCAGACATGTCCACGCGAATCAAAGCTTCTTCGCTGCCAAACATCGCTTCGGCTAAGGCTTTGGCAAGTTCTGTTTTCCCAACCCCTGTTGGTCCTAAGAACATGAAGGAACCAATCGGTCTTGCTGGGTCTTTCAAGCCACTACGCGCACGACGGATAGCGCGTGAAACAGCTTCAACTGCTTCATTTTGGCCAACGACCCGTTGATGTAAAATGGTTTCTAATTCCATCAATCGTTCGCTTTCTTTCTTCTCTAGCTGCTGCAAAGGAACGCCTGTCCATTGTGAAACAACCCCAGCCACGTCTTCTTCTGTTACTTGTGTACTGTAACCAGACAGACTTTTTTCTTTCACTGCAATCAATTCTTCTAGTTTTTCCATCACTTGTTTTTCTTTTTGACGAATCCGAGCAGCACTTTCAAATGATTGGTTTTGAATGGCCTCTTCTTTTTCCGTAATTAATTGAGAAATTTCGGTACGCAATTCATTAATTTCTGAAGGTTGATCTGCCTTATCTAAACGAACTTTTGCTGCAGATTCGTCCATTAAATCAATTGCTTTATCTGGTAATTGGCGGTCATTTAAATAGCGAATCGATAATTGAACCGCTGCATGTAGAGCTTCATCTGTAATTTCTACGCCATGATGTTTTTCATAGCGGGAACGCAAGCCTTTTAGAATTTCTTCTGCTTCTTCTGGGGTTGGTTCTGCTACTTGAATACGGGCAAAACGACGTTCCAAAGCGGCATCTTTTTCAATATATTTTTGGTATTCATCCAGAGTTGTCGCACCAATTGTTTGCAACTCGCCACGTGCTAAAGCAGGTTTTAAAATATTTGAAGCATCAATCGCCCCTTCTGCACCGCCAGCACCGATCAAGGTATGCAATTCGTCGATAAATAAAATGACTTGTCCATCTTGATAGATTTCATCGACAACTTTTTTCAAGCGATCTTCGAACTCACCTCGATATTTGGTTCCAGCAACCAAGGCACCCATGTCTAGCATCATTAAACGTTTGCCTTGCATATCTTCAGGGACTTCCCGGTTGACAATTTTCTGGGCTAAGCCTTCTGCTATCGCTGTTTTCCCAACACCTGGTTCACCGACTAAGACAGGATTGTTTTTGGTACGGCGACTCAAAATTTGGATTAAACGACGGACTTCGGTCCCGCGACCAACTACTGGATCCAAGCTTTGTTCTCGTGCTAACTTGGTTAAATCTCTTGCTAAAGAATCCAATGTTGGCGTCCCTTGTGGCGCATTTTTATTTTGACCATTCCGACGACGTTGTGCGCCATTGGGTTCGGAAACGCCCATTTTTTTCAGTAATAATTGACGCATTTTGGATAAGCTTAATCCTAAATTCACTAAAATTCTAGACGCTAAAATTTCTTCGTCTCTTAACAAGCCCAATAATAAATGCTCGGTACCAATCTTTTGAGCCCCTAAGCGCTTCGCTTCATCTCCAGCATAGGCAAAGATTTGTTTGGCTCTTGGTGAATAAGGTAAGTATAAGTTGTTATTCCCCATTGGACTTTGCATGGTGCCATAGCCACTTAAATGCTCAATTTCTTCACGGATGTCTTCTGTGTCAGTATTTAATTGTCGTAATGTTTTTCCGGCAATCCCATTTGGTTCTAAAACGAGTGCTAATAATAAATGTTCAGAACCGACGGATTGGTGACGAAAATACTTTGCTTCTTCTTGGGCAATCGCCAGTACGGCTTTCGCACTTTCTGTAAATAGTTCATCCATAGTTATTCCTCCTCATAGCTCAAGCGCTCTAAAAATGAACGCATTATTTGAGCTCTTAGAAAATCTTCGTGATTCCCCAGACCATTCAATGTGCTTTTACTTAAAGCAGCTAGCATTAAATTGCCTTCCTTTTTCGTAATCACTTCTTCTTCATACAATGTTTGAATAAATGTTAGCGCATCTTTTTCTGTTAAGGTTGCGCCAATCAATTGATCCATTTGTTTTAGTAATTGATCGTTATCTGAAATTTGTACTTTGACAATGCGAATATAGCCGCCTCCACCACGTTTACTTTCAACTGCGTAGCCTCGTTGGATGGTAAAACGTGTATTAATTACATAGTTAATTTGTGAAGGAACGCAATTAAATAAATTAGCCATTTCCGCCCGACGGATTTCAATTTTATTACTTTCTTCTAAAATCTTTTTTAAATAAGCCTCGATTAAATCTGACGTATTTTGATTACTCATAGTCTTCCATCCTTCTTCTCTCTTGACTAATATTGACCATTATTATATCGAACTTTGCCTATTAAATAAAGAGGAACGCTTTGACTTTAATAAAAAAATGCAAAACAGGAGGAGCAACCTCAGTCAAACTGACTTAAGTTCCCCTCCTAAAAATGAAAATATGTTATTGAATCACAGAGGCTGAGACAAAAGTGTTTAGCTCCAAGAATTTCGGCTTATTGTTTTCTCGCCAAAGGCTCGTCACAGTTTTATCCTTGCGAATTCCGAAGGAGTTGCTTTTGTTCAGCTGATTATCTTAATGTCTCACAAAAGCGATTCTTCGCCATAGGCTTGATCCAAGGCTTGTTGAATATCTTCGATAATAGATGTTGGCTCTTCCAAACCAACGTACATGCGAATGTGTGCTGGCGACAAGCCTCTTTTCTGAACAGCCGCCAAGTTATTACCTTTGAATACAGGCAAGGCCAAACTTTCAAAGCCACCCCAACTGACCCCAATTGTGACTAGCGTCAATGCATTCACAAATGTTTTCAAACGTTCAAAATCGGTATCTTTTAAATCAATCGCAAACAATGAGCCATAACCTGTTAAATATTTTTCTGCTAACGCTTGTTGTTGTTGATTTCCTACAAAAGGATGATATAAGCGACTGATTCGCGGATCCTTTTGCAAAGCCGACAGCACCGTTTGGATGGCTTGAGACTGATGCGCCAACCGAACAGGCATGGTACGAATACCACGTAACGCTAACCAAGAATTGAAGGGACTATTGACTGCTCCTAAAGCTTGATGACCATGTTCAAAAATTTGATCCACAAGCGCTGCTTTGCCAATGACAGCCCCTGCTACAATGTCCGAATGACCACCAATATATTTGGAACAAGAATGAATCACCAGGTCCACATTATGGCATAAAGGATGCTGAAATAACGGTGACGCCCACGTGTTATCAATGACAGTGTATGCGCCAATTTTTTGTGCTAACGCAGTTATTTTTTCTAAATCTAGCAGTTCAAACTTTTGTGAGGACGGACTTTCAAAGTAAATGACTTTGGTGTTTTCCTGAACAAATTGAAAAAGTTCTTCTGTTTCTGCAACGTCTACTTTGGTCAAGGATACGCCAAATTTCTCTAAATATTGCATAAACGAAACAGATTCTCCATAAATTGTGTTGACCATTAAAACATGATCACCTTGTTGGAGCAACGTAAACAGCGTTGCCGAAATAGCGCCCATTCCTGAGGCAAAAACTTTACATTTTTCTCCACGTTCCAAACGAGCAATTTTTTTCTCTAAAATTTCTGTTGTGGGGTTGGTGCCACGTGTGTAAACATAATTATTTTTTTCATCTATACTCGCTGCCATAAATTCTTCGTAAGTTGGAAAATAAAAGGAAGAGGTTTGAACCAACTCGGGCACCATCGGATGATACATTTTTTCCATTCCTTTTTCCACTTCACAGCAAATATTTTTATCATTCTCAACATGCATTTCCTTCACTCCTCTTTCTCTACAATGTTTCTGGTACTTCATGGGCTTCTTCTTTTTGATATTGTCGATCTAAGGCTTTTACAAATGGATAATAAATAACGACACTAGCGGCAACAGCTAAAACTTGCGTCACTGCACCTTGCCATTTTCCCACTAAAAAGCCCGAAAACAGAAAGGGCGTAGCCCATGGTGCTTGAATGTTTGTAAACATTGGCATGAACCCAATTTTCATTGACAGAAAGGCAATCAAGACCGATACAATCGGCGCGACCGCAATCGGAATCAATAATAAAGGGTTAAAAATAACTGGGAGTCCAAAAATCAAGGGTTCATTAATGTTGAAAAATGCTGGAACAAACGAAATTTTCGACATGGCTTTCATTCTAGATGAATGTCCGACGATGGCCATTGCAATAGCCAAGCCAATCGTGCAACCAGCGCCTCCAATTGTAGCAAATTGATCGAGCATTTGGACCGTGCCAAAGTTGCCATTTTGAGCAGTTAATTGTCCTAATTCCGCTAAGCTTTGGTTTTTGTCTGCATTCGCATATAAAATAGGATATAGCATGGAATTGATGACAGTTGGATGAATCCCAAACCACCAGAACAATCCATTTAAGCCAGCCACAATAATAATTGCAAAAGGGGTTCCGATTAAACCTTGCAGTGGCGCTTGAATCACCGCATAAATTAATTGCGGGAAGGAATCCGCAAACGAAAGCCCAATCCCATTAATCAATAAAGCCACCGCTACCACAAAAATCCCAGGAATCAATGCACTAAAAGCTTGGCTCACCATAGAAGGCACGCTGTCAGGCATTTTGATGACTAATTTTTTCTTAATACAGAAACGAGTCAACTCAACCGAAAGAATTGACATAATAATGGCCGTAATCACCCCTTGCGTTCCTAACCAATCAAACGATAAAACTTTCGTCACAACTTCGCCTGATTCAGTGGTCACCGTTTTCGGTAAAACGACTACGTAAGCAACAATTCCTAAAATTAATGAAGTTAAACGGTCCATTTCGTAACTTTCCGCCAATTTATAGGACATCGTCCCAGCAAAAATAATTCCCATCATATTGAAAGTTGCTCGATAAGCGGGTGAAATCATATCCGCCCAACCTGCACCGAAAATTCCAGCCATAAAATCGCCATACCCTGCTACTGGAAAATCTGTAATCAACATAAAAATCGATCCAATAATTGTTAACGGCATAATTGCAAAAAAACCATTTCTTAAGGCTTGAAAATAACGTAAACTTGTAATCCTTGAAACTTTAGGCACTACGGCTTGCTCCACCCAGTTTGTTAACTTATCCATTTCACTTCTCTCCTTAATCCTTTGTGATATCCTCATCATAAAGAAACCGCTTTCTGATGTAAATACGACTAACTGATTCTGTAACTATGTTTCATAATTCATACGCTTAAGGTATACTGAAAGCGAAACAAAGTACCACAGAGAGGTGAACCCATTGAATCTAATCGAATGTTTAGAACAAAAAGAACGCTATACATATAACGAAGGGCTAATTATTGATTTTATTTTATCTCATACTGAACGAGTCCTGCATATGTCGATTTATGAACTAGCAGAAGCCACCAACTCTTCAACTTCCACGATTGTTCGTTTGTGTAAAAAAACAGAAACTAGCGGTTTCAAAGAATTTAAAATCCGCTTGTCCCGCGACTTAGAAATTCACTACCAAGCAATCCGGAATGTTGATGCGAATATGCCTTTTTTAGCGCAAGATTCTGATTTACTAATTGCCAAGAAAATTGCGCAGTTAACGACTGAAACTGTTCAATCCACCCAACAGTTATTAACCGAGGCCATGTTAAATAAAAGCATTGATTTACTTTTAACCGCTGAAAATATTTTAGCAGTGGGTGTCAGTAACTCCTACATTCGCTTAACGGATTTTCAAACAAAGTTATTACGCATTCAGCTATTTATCCATTTAATCCCTTATCAAGCTGAACAATTTTATTTAGCCATCAATGCCACCAAAAATGACGTAGCCATCCTCGTCTCTTACAGTGGTAACACTGCAGAAATCGTAAATGAAGCACGGATTTTTGCAGAAGGAGGCACCCCGATTATTGCCATTACTTCAGACTTGAACAGCCAATTAGCTAAATACGCCACAGTGATTTTGCCCATTCCTAACGTTGAACATGCAGATTTCAAAGTCTCGACCTTTTCCTCTCAACTAGCCATCGAATATATCCTCAATGTCCTTTATTCCTGTATTTTTAGTCGCAATTTCGATAAGAATTACACATCACAAAAAAATACACCTACTTCGATACTTAAATTTTAAACAAAACAAAAAAACAGTACTGATGATCAGTACTGTTTTTCACAATCGGGAAGACAGGATTCGAACCTGCGACCC
>NZ_CP172951.1:2712500-2760223 GCF_050546175.1 Enterococcus sp. AZ119
ATCTTACGATTGTTAAGCTCAATTTGTTTGCTAGCATATTGCTTGCTTGTTAAAAATGTTTGTTGTCTTGAATTGAATCAAGACGCCCTACACATTTGGTTCGTCTATTCTTTGTTCAGTTTTCAAAGGTCTACGTTACCTCACAGCAACTTTTATATCATAACAAACTTTCGTTTGAATGTCAAGAACTTTTTTAAAAAAGTTTTTTAAGTTGTTTTGCTCGGTTGTTGTTGTCTATTGTGACAACTTCTATATCTTATCATCTCGTTTGTTATTTGTCAACAACTTTTTTGTTGTTTTTTCAAACTTTTTTCGAGAGATTTGAAATCAAGAATTGTTATTTAATTATTGATTTCTGAATCGCTCAGCTGTGTGACTCGCCTTGCGACATGTAATAATATACCAAGATTTCAAGCATTGGTCAATCATTATTTTCACTTTTTTTAAACTTTTTTTCAATACCGATTATTATGATTGGTCTAGGTGTTTTCGTTCGTTTTTTACCCCCTTTCATCCTTTTTTGGCTATAGTTTATTAACTTTTAGCAAAATCTTCTAAATTTATCGTAATATATCAAGGATTTTGTCCTTTTTAGCAATTATTTGTTAAAATATGGAAAAGAGATTTTTTATATATGGAGGAAATGAACGCTTATGAAAATTTTAGTTGCAGATGATGATAAAGAAATTGTAGAACTATTGAGTATTTATATTCATAATGAAGGATACGAAGTCGTGAAAGCTTATGATGGAAAAGAAGCGTTATCCAAATTGCACACAACACCAGATATCGATTTATTAATCTTGGACATTATGATGCCAATTATGGATGGAATGGAAGTAGTGAAAGAACTTCGAAAAGAATCGCAAATTCCAATTATTATGTTAACAGCAAAAACAACCGATATGGATAAAATAAAAGGCTTAGTTGCTGGTGCAGACGATTATGTCACCAAGCCTTTTAATCCTTTAGAAGTAATGGCTCGGGTGAAGTCTATTTTACGTAGAAGCCAAATGCAATTAACCAAAGAGGAACCCGATGAATTAGAAGTCGGCCCATTAATGATTAATAAGGACTCTCACGAAGTCAAAACAATAGAAGGAAAAGAAATTCAATTAACCGCTCTTGAGTTTGGTATCCTCTATCTATTAGCTAGTCATCCAAATCGTGTATTTAGTGCGGATGAAATTTTTGAGCGTGTGTGGCAACAAGAAAGTATTGTTTCTGCTAAAACCGTGATGGTTCACGTCAGTCATTTAAGAGATAAGATTGAAGAAGCAACTGGTGGAGAAAAAGTCATTCAAACAGTGTGGGGAGTTGGATATAAGATCGATGCTCGTTAAACCTAAAAAGATTGAAAAACAAAAACGAATTACCTTAACTTCTAAAGAAATCAGCGAGTTATTAGCAGAAGCAATTGTGACAATTGTTTTATTACTACTATTAAATGTCTCAATTATGTTCCTTTTAGGACAACTACTTAGTGAAAACTCGCCCTTAGCTGGTGTCATCTGGGCCACTAAGGATGCGGTCGCTAAAGAATTAAATACTGATTTGTTTTGGAGCTGGAATAAATTTGTCTTACCCATTTTCTTTTTAGTAGATGCAGCTGTTCTCTATTGGCGCTTAATTCGTCGCTACCATCAAATGCAATTACGTCATATTATCAGTGAGTTACATTACATCGCTGATGGTAATTACAATCACCGCATTCCGTTTGAATTAAGTGGTGATTTAGCAAAAGTCGTGACGAGTATTAACGGTCTGGTGGATAGTACTGTCGCAGCCATTGAAGATGAACGGCGAATTGAAAAATCAAAAGATGAATTAATTACGAATGTCAGTCATGATATTCGGACACCGTTAACTTCTATTATTGGTTATCTGGGATTGATTGAAGATCGTCAATTTCATAGCCAAGAAGATTTACTGAAATATACGCATACCGCTTACGTCAAAGCGAAACAAATGAAATTATTAGTTGATGATCTTTTTGAATATACAAAAGTCCGTCAACCAAGTGTCCCGATTCATACGACGACTTTTGATATGGCACAATTAATTGAACAGCTTGCTGCCGATTTTGAATTGGAAGCGAAAAAGATTAATATGCAAATCCAAGTAAAAGCCAATCCAGCTTCTTTAATGATGGAAGGCGATACAGAAAAACTAGTCCGAGTCTTTAACAACCTTCTTTCAAACGCTTTGAAATATGGCAAAGGCGGCCATCATATTGTAATGGAAGTAGACAAAGTCGGCACCGAAGCAATTATCGCTGTTCGCAATGATGGACCAGCTATCCCTAAACATTCTTTAGATCAGTTATTTGACCGCTTCTATCGTGTCGAAGAATCCCGATCACAAGAAACGGGTGGTACTGGTTTAGGTCTGGCTATTGCACAAAGTATTGTCGCTTTACATGGTGGATATATTTATGCGAAGTCTGATCAAAAGTGGACTTCCTTTATTATTCATCTACCCTTACAGCGTACCAACAAGAAATCAGAGAGTTAATTGACATCCCTGAACTTTTTCGGTATTCTATAGAAAAGAGAAAACTAAGAGAAAAAGTATTTATGGCACTGAATTCCAGAGAGTTTGCGGGGGTGCGAGCAAACATTCATCTATAAAGAAGTCCGTCTCTTCCAGGTGTCCAGCGAAATAAGTTGGAACGGTCTGCAGCCGTTATCTGCAAATCAAGGGCAGTAACATTACTGAACTTGGGTGGTACCGCGAGATTTCCAGTCATTTCGTCCCAAGAATATTTATTTTTGGGGTGAGATGGCTTTTTTGTTGTTTTCTACAACAGTTATTATTGATTATGTACTAATTTTAAGGAGGAAAAAATATGTTAGATGTAAAAATGATGCGTCAAAATTTTGACGAAGTAAAAGCAAAGCTACAAACCCGTGGTGTGAAAGAAGAAATCTTAGTGGAATTTCTGCGTTTAGATGAAAGTCGCCGTGATTTATTAGTCAAAGTCGAAGAAATGAAAAAATACCGGAACGATGTGTCTGCTGAAATTGCTCAATTAAAACGGAACAAAGAAGATGCAACGGCCAAAATCGCGGAAATGAAAGAAGTCGGCGGTAATATTAAAGCGTTAGATGCAGAAATTAATGCTATTGACGAAGAGCTACGTGGGATCACAACTACTTTACCGAACTTGCCAGATGATTCTGTGCCTGTTGGTGCTGGTGAAGAAGAAAATGTAGAAGTACGTCGTTGGAGTGAACCAAGAACTTTTGCTTTTGAACCAAAACCACACTGGGAAGTCGCTGAAAACTTAGGCATTCTAGATTTTGAACGTGGTGCCAAAGTAGCTGGTAGCCGTTTTGTTTATTACAAAGGCCTAGGTGCTCGCTTAGAACGTGCGTTATACAACTTCATGTTAGATTTACATGTTTATGAACATGGCTATACAGAAATGATTACGCCTTATATCGTTAATGACACCGCCATGTTCGGAACTGGCCAATTTCCTAAATTTAAAGAAGATGTCTTCCAATTACAAGATACGGATTTAACGTTAATCCCAACGGCGGAAGTCCCGTTAACTAATTACTACAACAATGAAATTTTAGATGGCAAGGATTTACCGATTTACTTTACGGCCTTGAGCCCTTCTTTCCGTTCTGAAGCTGGTAGCGCTGGTCGTGACACACGTGGGTTAATTCGTTTACACCAATTTAATAAAGTCGAAATGGTTAAATTTAGTGATGCAGAGCATTCTTATGAGGAATTAGAAAAAATGACGAATAATGCCGAAGAAATTCTGCAAAAACTGGGATTACCTTACCGTGTCATGGCTCTTTCAACAGGTGACATGGGCTTCTCAGCTGCGAAAACTTATGACTTGGAAGTTTGGATTCCCGCTCAAGAGACATACCGTGAAATCAGTTCATGCTCAAACTGTGAAGATTTCCAAGCGCGCCGTGCGATGATTCGTTACCGTGATGAAAATGATAAAGTCCAATATGCGCATACACTCAATGGTTCTGGTTTAGCCGTGGGACGGACAGTCGCTGCTATTTTAGAAAACTACCAAAACGAAGATGGCTCTGTGACTGTACCAGAAGTCCTAGTTCCTTACATGGGTAACCTAACAGTTATTAAATAAAGGGAAGATGAAGGTCGTTGTCTGATATCAGATAACGGCTTTTATTCTACAGAAAAAGGAGCCTGATAAACGGTGGAAACAGAAGCAACTCCTTCATTCTACAGAAAAAGAGGCAGACGTCGAAATGACGTCTGCCTCTTTTAAATTTCAAAAAAATCAGCTTTTATTTTATTGAACAGAATAGTTTGGTGCTTCTTTTGTGATTTGAACGTCATGTGGATGTGATTCTTTCAATCCGTTACCACTCATTTGAACAAATTGTGCTTCTTCACGCAACGCTTTCAGGTCTGCTGCACCGACGTAACCCATCCCTGATTTCAAGCCACCGATTAATTGGAAGACAATATCAGAAACGCTTCCTTTGTAAGCGACACGTCCTTCGATTCCTTCTGGCACTAATTTGTTTGCTTCATTGACACTTCCTTGGAAGTAACGATCACTTGATCCTTTTTCCATTGCGCCCAATGAGCCCATGCCACGGTAAGTTTTGAAACGACGGCCTTGATAAATTTCAAATTCGCCTGGAGATTCATCTGTACCAGCTAACATACTTCCTAGCATTACAGCATGGCCACCAGCAGCTAAGGCTTTCACGATATCACCAGAATATTTAATACCGCCATCAGCGATAATTGCTTTACCATATTCTCTAGCTACAGAAGCAGCATCATAAATCGCTGTTAATTGAGGAACACCAACACCAGCAACGACACGTGTTGTACAAATTGAACCAGGTCCAATACCAACTTTGACAACGTCAACGCCGACATCATACAATGCTTTGGTTGCTTCAGCAGTGGCAACATTACCAGCAATTAATGTTGCTTCAGGGAACGTTTCACGAATTTCTTTAATTTTGCGAATAACGCCGGCACTATGGCCATGTGCAGTATCGATAACAATCGCATCGGCACCTGCTTCTAATAATGCTTCCGCACGTTCGAACGTATCACTAGTGACACCGACTGCTGCCGCCACAAGTAAACGACCGTGTTCATCTTTGGCAGCATTTGGGAATTCAATCACTTTTTCAATGTCTTTAATTGTAATTAAGCCACTTAAGCGACCTGCTTCATCAACGATTGGTAATTTTTCGATTTTATGTTTTTGTAAGATTTTTTCTGCATCTTTTAAAGATGTGCCAACTGGCGCAGTGACTAAATGATCTTTTGTCATGACTTCTTCAATTTTGATTTGGTAGTCCGTTACAAAACGCATATCACGGTTTGTAATAATTCCGACTAATTTACGGTTTTCCATTGTTTCTACAATTGGCACACCGCTAATACGGTAACGACTCATTAATTCTTCTGCATCCGCTACTAAGTTTGTTGGTGTTAGAAAGAATGGATCAATGATAACGCCGCTTTCAGAACGTTTGACTTTACGTACTTCGTCTGCTTGTTGGGCGACAGTCATATTTTTATGTACGACACCTAGTCCACCTTGACGAGCCATCGCAATTGCCATATTACTATCTGTAACAGTATCCATACTGGCACTCATCAATGGAATATTTAACTTGATATTTTTAGCTAATTGTACACTCATGTCTACATCATTTGGTAAGACATGGCTTTCTGCAGGGATTAATAGCACATCATCAAATGTAAGACCTTTTTTCGCAAATTTTGTTTCCCAATTTGACATTTTTTTGTCCACTCCTCGACTTAATTTTATATATGAAAATAACAGATAATACTAAGGAAGTCAACTAGATTTGTTTAAATAATCAATGAGGAATAAAGGACAAAATGCCGAAATCGGTTTGTCCTTTATTCAACTCTTCCTAATTAAGGTCCTACTTTCATCGTTGTTCTTTTATCTTGTGTTTCTTTTTTTGTTGTAAAAATCGGCTAAATCCAAAACCACCAACAGAAAGCAAGGTAATCATTGTCCCTATTTTTTGCACTTTTGTTCTTTGGTAACGGATGTCGACATGTCCTGTACCAGATAAAGAAAGAGCGGCTAAGCCTCCTTGATTGGTTAGGTTCATTTTTTTAGCGCCCGTTTGGTTTTTCATTTGAATCGTGGCTTGATAGCCTAAGTAATAAATAAAAGGAACGGTCACCTTCGCTGATTGATTCACCACTTGGTAGTCAAATGAAATTTTCCCATAAGGCATTCTAACATTTGTAATGGTTACTTGTGCTGCCGAATAATCAAGTTGTCGTTTTTTCTGTTTCAATAATTCCTGATAATTGATTTCATCTGGCAAATATTCATGACCCGCACCGATATAAAAAGGCGCTGGCTGCTCATACTCAGCTTTTGTTAACAGGCGGCCTTGTTGTGACTGAATACTTTGATATTGATAAATGCCTAAATTGCTGATGGCAAGGAAAACCAACAAAGCCACAGTCCAAGATTTACGGAAAACGCCCCATTCGTCTTGTGCAATGAAAAAAGCGAGCATTACGGAAAGAATCCCTAAAAACCGCCAAGGAAACTGAATCGTATTTAAAGGCGTGTGGTTCAGCCAGTGCCAAGGAAAAAGCGTGGTAACCATCAATAAGAGTACCAGCGTCAAAGCAATAAACCGTTTGTCCTGAATTTTTTTGCTGGCAAGCGAAACCACTGCTACAACAAGCCCCACAAACAAAAGGGTTCCTAGATTCGCTGTTTTCGCGTGAAAAACACTGCTCTTTAAACTATTAATGAAAAGAGAAACAATGGGATAACTTCTTTCGGAAATATAAGTGAGTGGATTGGATGTAACTTTGAACACTTGATTTTTCATTTGTTCAGCAACTGGTAAAAGATAAAAGGCCAGCCAAAGCAGCGTCAGACCTGCAGCCTTCGCTAATGCCCACAGGACCTCCTTTTTAAAAAACTGCTGCCAATAAAACAGAATGTATAACCCAATCCAAATAGAAACCATTTCAATAGAAATAAAGTGAGCCAACCCAATCCCAGTCATCGCCAGCGTTAACAACGGCCAACATTTCGTGGTTCCCTTTCGTAATAAAAACAGGCTCGCTAAGACCAACGGAAAAAAGCTTAGCGCCAAAAATTCTCCTAACGCTTGGCGATTAAACAAGTCTTGCATGCGGTAAATAGATAAGCCATACAAAATGGCAAAGAGATAGCTTCTTTTTTTAGAGAGCGCCATTAATCGGCCTGCATAATAAGTAAGACTAAATGTTGCCAAGTTTACTGCAAACACAAAAATCGCCATACTAGCGACAAAGGAAAGCCCCAGAACACGCAAAAGCGCAGGTAAATAAAGATACGCATCTGGATAAAACAAACTAGAGGCATAGCCATAGCCTCCCAAGAAAAAATAATTGATTTTAGGAAACCAGTCGTTGTTTTTAATTGCTGATGCGAGACCTTCCACCCGATTTTGATGAAAGCGGAAATCACTTGCTCGTAAAAAATTCTCTTGAAAATAGACAAAATAGAGAGAAAGTCCACTTAATAAGAGAAAACTAATAAAAATGAGTAGCCGCTCGTGTTGACGGCACCAAGACTTCACTTGTTGTCCCATAAGAGGCTCCTTTCTTTACAAACTTCTGAAAACAGAAGCCTGGGACACTAGTTTTTTCGACTAATCCCCCAGGCTTTAACTGTTAAAACGCTCTATTGAGAGAGCGACTTTGCTTGTTGCAGTTTCTGCGTCAGCCGAGCGCATTCACAATTGAGCGCGCGCCGTTTATTGACGTGTCATGAAACTACCTTGAATATTGTATTTTTTCTTGAAGAAATAGCGTGCTACAAAGGCTAACGCACCGATTACTAAAGCAATCATCGGATCTAAAATGGGATTGATTACTGGTGGCAGCATCGCTGAACCAGCGAAAACTGCAATCCACAAGAACATTCCGCCAAATAGAATGGCAGTCGTTTTTAACCAACCAGGACGTTTGCTTTTGTCGCCACCTTGACGATCAAAACGGTAAACATATTTGTGCATTAGATAGAAAACATAACCCCCAGCCATCGCACCTAAGATATATGTGGTTAATCCGAGAGGCTGTGCGGTTCCTTTTGAAAATAGAGACATCGCCGCTAACATGATTGTTAATAAACCAAGCAATAATAAGGTATTGTCGAGCCAAATCATCCAGCCCGCTGGTTCTTTGACTTCTGCTGGTTTATTTAAAATTGCTTCCGTCCGTTCTGAAACAGTGCCAAATAACTGACGGGCTGTTTTACCTGTTTTTTGACCGGCTACTAATTCTGGTAAAATACCGTGTAGAGCCAATGCTAGCTCCTCTTCAGATAAATTAGCCGCTTTTAATGATTTTTTTAAGTCAAAAATGTATTGTTCATTTCTTTTAGTCAAATTCTGTTCTAATTGACGATTCTCAGCCACGATTGCTCGTAATGCTTCTGCTTCCATAGTTGTATCCTCCTCACCCTCATGTAGAGGGAACCTCTTTCTAAACGGCTGAATGGCCTTAAATATGTGGGCTTACCCCAAAACAAATTGCTTGTTGGGCATGGGTCTTTTCTTAAACGTTAAAACGGAACAACATAACATCGCCATCTTGAACGACGTAGTCTTTTCCTTCTAAACGAACACGGCCCGCTTCTTTGGCAGCTTGCATATTGCCATATTTATCTAGGTCTTCATAAGAAACTGTTTCCGCACGAATGAAGCCTCGTTCAAAGTCACTGTGGATAATCCCAGCTGCTTGAGGTGCCTTGATTCCCTTACGGAACGTCCACGCACGAACTTCTTGTTCACCAGCTGTAAAGTAGGTAGCTAAGCCTAACAAATCGTACGCCGCACGAATCAATTGATCTAAGCCAGATTGTTCAATGCCCATTGCTTCTAAAAATTCAGCCTTGTCTTCTTCAGAATCCAATTCAGCAATTTCTTCTTCTGCTCGCGCACTAACTACGATTACTTCCGCATTTTCACTGGTTGCAAAATTACGAACTTGTTGTACATACTCGTTGTTGTCTGGATCCGCCACTTCATCTTCTGAAACATTTGCTACATAAAGGACCGGCTTTGTGGTTAATAAGAAAAGAGATTTAACAATTTTCTCTTCTTCTGGCGTAAATTCAATCGTACGAGCAGATAAACCTTCTTCTAAAACTGGTTTAATTTTGTCTAAAACAGCTAATTCTTCCACCGCTTCTTTATCTTTTGCTTTCGCCATTTTAGCCACGCGAGTATAGCGCTTATTGATTGAATCTAAATCTGCTAAAATTAGCTCTAAATTAATTGTATCAATGTCTGCTAAAGGATCAACGAAATCCGCATCCCGATTTTGTTCACGCATGATATTTTCGTCATCAAAACAACGAACCACGTGACAGATTGCATCTACTTGACGAATGTGACTTAAAAACTGATTTCCCAGCCCTTCTCCTTTGCTGGCACCTTTAACAATTCCGGCGATGTCTGTAAATTCAAACGTTGTGGGAACTGTTTTTTTCGGTTTTACTAGTTCTGTCAAGCGTTGTAAACGGGCATCTGGTACTTCAACCATGCCGACGTTCGGATCAATCGTTGCAAAGGGATAATTTGCAGCTTCTGCTCCTGCTTTTGTAATTGCGTTAAATAGGGTCGATTTACCAACGTTTGGTAAGCCGACAATTCCAGCTGTTAGTGCCATTTGTTTTCCACTCTTTCTCTCAGTCTATTCTCTTTTCTATTAGAGGCATCAAAGCATTAGTCTGCTTTTTTCTCGATTACTTTTTTTAATTTTTTAGTAAAATCACGACGCGGCATCATGACAATATGCCCGCAATTCGTGCACTTGATTTTGATATCAGCGCCCATGCGAATGATTTGCCAACGATTTGCTTGGCAAGCATGCGGCTTTTTCATTTCGACAATATCGCCTAAATCATACATGTTCCAAGCCTTCTTTCTTCTCTTACTTATATAAAAATACCATGATTACAATACCATTTTTTAACGAAACTAGCAAAAGGATTTGTGACTTTCTGTCTTACTTTCTCACTTTGCTTTTTATTCCTCGTCAAAATGAATATCTAAAATATCTAAAATTCTAGCCAAATCCGAAGAGGACAAGTACTCAATTTCAATTTTTCCTTTGCCTTCTTTTTCTTGAATTGCTACGGTTGTCCCAAATTTATCCATTAAGCGGTCTTCACTTTCACGAATATAAATGGGTTTTTCTTTGATGGCTTTTTTCGCTTTTTTGCCCTTTTTGCCTTGTGTTTCGTTTAATTCAGCGACAAGTTGTTCTAATTGTCGAACCGTTAAATTGTCTTTAATACAACGATTAGCTAATGGCAATAGCTGTTCTTTGTTCTTCAAGCCTAATAACGTCCGTGCTTGACCCATTGACATGCTTTGTTTTTGAACCATTGCTTTGACCGCATCTGGTAAGGTTAGCAATCGTAAATAATTGGCAATATACGGGCGACTTTTGCCCAAACGTTCTGCGACTTCCGCTTGTGTTAATTTCAAATTTTTCATTAGCATTTCATAGGCTTCTGCTTCTTCTAGCGGATTTAAATCTTCCCTTTGTAAGTTTTCCAAAACAGCAACTTGCATCATGGATTCTTCATCAAATTCGCGAATAATTGCGGGAATTTTTTCTTTGCCGGCTAATTTAGAAGCCCGGAACCGACGCTCACCTGCAATAATTTCATAGCCTTTAACTGCCGATTTACGAACAATAATCGGTTGAAACACACCGGAATGTAGAATCGAGTTTGCAAGTTCTTGTAAAGAGGTTTCATCAAATGTTTTCCGTGGTTGGTAAGGATTGGGACGAAGTTCGTTTAATAGAATTTCTGTCACTTGTTCGTTCTTAACGTCGACATCTTCTAGCTTTGCGATATCTTGAAACAAGGCATCGATGCCTCTGCCTAAACCTTTGCCTTTATTCATTCTCCAACACTTCCTTTGCTAGTGCTTGATACACTTCGGCACCTTTTGAGCGAATATCATAGTCGATGATTGGTAAACCATGACTTGGTGCTTCGGATAAACGGACATTTCTTGGAATAATCGTGTCATAGACTTTTTCACGGAAATATTTACGGACTTCTTCAACGACTTCGGCACCTAAATTGGTCCGAGCATCGTACATGGTTAACAAGACCCCTTCAATTTTCAATTCAGGGTTAAAATGTTTTTGAACCAAGCGAATCGTATTTAGCAATTGACTCAAGCCTTCTAATGCGTAATATTCACATTGAACAGGAATTAGAATCGAATCACTTGCTGTAAAAGCATTGATTGTTAAATGCCCTAGAGAAGGCGGGCAATCAATTAAAACGAAATCATACATGTCTCTTACTTCATCAATTGCTAATTTCAAGCGCGATTCTCGAGCCATCATTGAAGTTAATTCAATTTCGGCGCCTGCTAATTGAATAGTTGCAGGGACAATATCTAAATTTTCACGGCTGGTATGTTGAACCACGCTAGTGATTGGTTCTTCATTTACAAGGACATCATACACATCGTGTGCGACATCTGGTTTAGGGACACCCATGCCACTGGTAGCATTTCCTTGTGCATCAATGTCGATCAGTAAGACTTTTTTGCCTAAGTTTGCTAAACATGCGCCTAAATTTACAGTGGTCGTTGTTTTACCAACGCCGCCTTTTTGGTTCGCTACAGAAATAATTCGTGTCATGTGTGTGCCTCCATCTTATTTAATCGGTTGTTTATTTGGTAATCCAGGTTTTCTGGGATATTTTTTAGGGGTTTCTTTTTTCTTTTGAATCACGACAATGTGGCGTTCGTCTGCCGTAATCGGCAAAGTAAAACCAACTTCTTTTTGAAATTGACCGCCTAATGTAGCGATTGCAGGTTTTGCTTCATTAATTTCTTCTTCACTTTTCGATGCTTTTAAGGCTAAAAAATAGCCTTCTTTTTTAACTAAGGGTAAACACAGTTCACTTAAAACATTTAATCGTGCAACTGCTCGCGCTGTAACGTAATCAAACGCGCCACGAAATTCTGCTTTTTGACCAAATGTTTCTGCACGATCATGATACAAAGAAACATTAGCCAAACCTAGTTGATTCACTAACTCTGTTAGGAAAGTAATTCGTTTATTTAAAGAGTCAACAATTGTGACATTTAATGAAGGAAAAACAATTTTCAAAGGAATACTTGGAAATCCTGCGCCTGCGCCAACATCACAAATGGCTTTGTCACTGGCAAAGTCTTCAAAGAATGCCAACGAAACAGAATCATAGAAATGTTTCAAATAAACTTCTTTTTCTTCTGTAATGGCTGTTAAATTCATTTTTTCATTCCATTCTACTAATAAATGGAAATATTGGTCAAATTGTGTCATCTGTTGGTCTGTCAATTCAATGCCTTTTGCGGCTAATAGTTGTCTAAATTCTTCGGGTAGCATAAAGACTCCTTCCTTTTTTGTGAAACAGAAAAATGTTTCACAATCATCTTTTCCTACTTTAACGCAAATAGCAATTTCTTGCAATGCTTTTCGGAAGATTTTTGCCTGAATGATAAAAGAAAAATCCGCCTTTTTGTGTAGTAAAAAGGCTCTAGCCCACGGACCAAAATGTTCAATTGGCGGCAACGAAAACCGCCTTTCTCTAAGCGTAAAACAAGCCAATGTTTCATGTGAAACATTGGCTTGTTTTACTTACTATAATCATCGCACTTTATTTGTCGTTCTCTGCGGTAGTCGTATTCTTGGATACGGGGACTTAACCAACCTTTTTTGGCTGTTTTTCGTAATTGATGATCAAATCTCCCTGGTGGTGAACTATCTAGTAATTCATGGGTACGATTATTCCGATTTGCATAATTAAACGATTCACCATTCAAGACTTTTTCCTGGTATTCATTGTTTTTGGTCGCTTGATAATAAGCTGGATTACTAATTAATCTGCCTCGCCAGTCTTCAACTAACACATCCCACTGGGTCACAAAGGTCCCTTCTTCATTCAAAATAAACTCACTGTGAAAATTAGGTGTCAATCGTTTCTTATTAATTAAAGAATAGGATGCCCCCTCAGGGTATTTGTTATGCAAACGAGCAGAGCTTTTTTTCAGCTTCCGCCCGCCCATTCCTTGCGGCTTGGCCGCAAAAACATAGCGTTTTAATGCCTGTTCATCGGTGTCCCCTTCTTGTTTAAAAAAATCGCGGATATACGTGATATTTTGACGATCAATATACATTCTTAATTGATGTATCTTTTTCGCTTTCTCTTGATTAAAGCTCCCAAGAAGACCTAACGGATAGGCTTTTTGAACTGTTTTTGCCAACAAATGCCAAAACGTCGCATGCGGTGCAATCGTCTTCGAGAAACGATAAGGTCCTACTAATTGCAACATGCCATGCTGATCCAACACTGCACCTAATTGCCATAACAGTAACGAGAGCTTTTCTTGCGGACGATAAGCCGAAAAGCGAAATAATCGCTCATACGCTGAAGAGCCCACTTCTTCCACTTCAGAAAACAGTTCCGTGACTGCTGTTTTCGCTTGCTCAAGTGGCAAGAAACGCGTGTCTTTTATGGCGCTTTCCACTAATCCATAAACAGCTTGGCGGTCCCAGCCAGCGTCAATCGCCGCCTCTACACCAGCACTCATTGCTTGTTGTAATTCTTGCCAACGTCCCATCTTCTCGCCGCCTTTTTCTATATACTTCTTCTATAATGATAATCCTTTCCCCACAAAATGCCAACTGCTTTAACGCAAAAAAACAACCCGCCCTTTGGGGAAGGGCGGGCGGAGGAGTTAAAAAATGAAAAAGTGTTTTGTTAGGGTTTTGTTTATCGGGTATGTTTAAATAATAGCCGTTAAATGTGAAGAAACTATGGTAAAAATGCGCCTTCTTTTCAACAAAATTTTGAAAAAGTCTCTTCAGAAATTAAGATTTTTTTGCGAAGTTGCCCACTGGCTACTCCCATTCAGCATATTATATATTTAATATCCATAAAATCACAAAAGAAATATGCATAATAATGAATATTTATTCAACGGTTGATAATCCAACAAAAAAGAGCATGGGACAAAAACCACTTTGGATTTTTGCTCCACGCTCAAAAACTGATAAACGGCGGGAACAGAAGCAACTCCTTCGGAAATAAGCCGAAATTCTCCAAAAATTATAGAACAATTTTCGGAAATTCCTTCTTATTTCTCGGAGTTAAACACTTCTATCCCGACCTCTTTCAACTAAATTAAATGATTTTCTCTTAAAATATCACCAATATACGTATCCTCAAATTTCTTCACAAAGTGTTCAACCATTTTGCGTTCCACGAACGGCATATCCATTTCTGTTAATTTTTTCTTGTCAGATAAATAATAAACAGAGTTTGCTAAGACGCGCAAGTCGTATGCAGAAGCAAACACTTCTGGTACTCCGCGTTCAACCTCTAGCAATTGATAAACAGCTTCCATCGCTGTCCGTACAGAATACTCTGTTGTAAACACCGTATCTCGTTCAGTATCTGCGAAGTTCCCAATGAAAGCAAGATTTTTAGAGCCGTTTGGTACAACTAATGGTCGATCGCCTGGTTCTCTTAACATAAAGTAAGAAGTGATAAACGGCATATAAACCGGAATAGTGGTAGCCGATTCTTCTGAAATACGTTCAATTTCCCCTTCTGGGACCCCTAAATGATAAAGTAACTCTTGCGTAATTTCTTGGCCTGTACATTGTTCGATTGGTTTTTTGATATAATTTCCTGGTTTATTAGAAAGTAATCCATATACCCAAGTTATAGATTGTTGATCATTTTGTTCTTTAAAATGCGGTTGTCTATGCATAGCGAAACTCATCATCCAATTAGAGTCTTTGATAGTAATAATACCACCTGTGACAATTTTTCCTGTCCGTAATTTACGATGTGTTAACCGAGAAAGATACGGTTCAATATCGAAATTTTCCCACGTAATCGTTGCTGAGACAAACCAACTTTCATCTGGTAAATTTTCACAGAAAACTTCTGGGTGCCCAAATTCTGGGGATTGTTTTGCTAAGTTTTTCCAGAGATTCCAACTTCCCCCTAGTTCATGAGTAATTGGTGCTGGTGTATGATGATCTCCTTGCGTCGAACTTTCAGTAATTGAGCCATTCGTTACGAAGACTAAATCATTTTCAGTTAAAGGAATTTCTTTGGTTTTGCCCGCTTGTGTCAGCAATAATCGCCGAGCAACTTTAGTAGCTCCTTTGATGTCGACTTGGATATCATTGATCGTTGTTTCATATTGAAAGTCTACCCCTTGATTGGTTAAAAAGCTTAGTAATGGTTTCACTAACGATTCGTATTGATTGTATTTGGTAAACTTCAAGGCTGTAAAGTCAGGCAAACCTTTGATGTGGTGGATAAAGCGCATGATGTAACGGCGCATTTCAATGGCAGAGTGCCATTTTTCAAAAGCAAACATTGAACACCAATAGATCCAAAAGTTGGATTCAAAAAATTCTTCGCCGAAAACATCTTCAATTTTTTTGCCAATTAATTGATCTTCAGAAGTCATAAATAAATCAACGATTTCTTTTTGTGCTTTTTTGGATAAAGTAAATTGTCCATCATCGGGGACACGTTCGCCACGGTTATGAATAATGCGGCAATTTGAAGAATTCGGATCATCTAAATCTAACCGGTAAAACTCATCTAGGACAGAGGCATCTTCTACTTCTAATGATGGTACCGAACGAAATAGATCCCACAAACACTCGAAATGGTTTTCCATTTCGCGTCCGCCGCGAGTGACAAAGCCATCATGGGGAATAAATTTACCATCTAAAGAACCGCCAGACAGCGTGAGTTCTTCAAAAATGTGAATATTTTCGCCCTTCATTTGACCGTCACGAATTAAGAAAACAGCCGTTGCTAAACCTGCTAGGCCACCACCAACAATGTAGGCACTCTTGTCATCTACACCTTTTGGTTTTCTTGGTCGAGCAAATGCTTCATAATTTCCATTTGTGTATCTCATTCTCGTTTCCTCCTATCATTTGATACCCTCATCATACTGCTACCAAAAAAAATACCCAAAAGATAACCCTTTTTTTTAAGAAATTCTTTGACAAATAAAGAAAATTGTCTAATTTTTAAGCAAGTGAATAATCGTAGATGTTTCATGTGAAACAAAAAAAGAACGAGAAGAAAAATGGCCGCTTTTTCTTCTCGTTCTTTTTATTCTAATTCGTTTACCGTTTCTACTCCAAAAACAGCAACCCAATCTTCCTGAAAATCAGTTACTGCTTTTTGAATGGCGGGCATTGCCAAGCCTTGTGTCACGAGTTCTGGTGCGATAGTGACCGCTTGCGCCCCCATTTGACAGGCTTGATTAATTTGTGCCACGTTTTTAAAACTAGCAGCTAAGATCTTACTCTTTGCGTTCGTCCGTTTAATTTCTGCAGCTAAATGCTCAATAACCTTTTGAGAATCAATTGTTAAATTCTCCATCCTATTATAATAAGGCGCTAAATAATCTGCACCTGCCGCAATCGCTAGATAACCTTGAAATTCTGTATAAATAGCGGTTGCTGTTATCCGATAATTTGCCTGCTTTAGTTGTTTGATGGCTGCCAAGCCTGCTTCATTGACTGGGATTTTAATGAATGTTTCTTGGCCTAATTGTTGTACAATGGTTTGGGCATCTTCTAGCATCTCTTCTGTCGTTTGACCGACCACTTGGACGTGCAAACTCGCTTGTCCAATCGTTTTTTTGATTTCTTTCATCTGCGCAAAGAAGTCAATTTTTCCTGCTTGTTTAACAATACTGGGATTAGACGTCACGCCTGCCAGTGGTAAAATTTTCTGATACTTTCGAATAGCCTCAAGATTAATTGTATCTAGCATAAATTCCATCTTTTACGTTCCTCCCTTAAACGATAATTATAGAATAGTGATTGTTGTACCAACAGTTATTTCAGGAATAGCTTTTTCTTCAACATATAATGTACCTGGTAATTCAGGTGTTGTTGCGCCATCAAATTTAATAGTAATGTGACCCAATGTGTCTAAATTAGTTAATACTACCTCGCCTACAGCGGTAATCTGGTAAGTTTGTTCATCAATCACTAACGTTTGCTTGTCCGTAATCGCTTCTGTGACTGGCTGAACCTCAATGTTATAACAATAATCTGCTAAAGCATCTGGTGCATCTTTTCCAAATAAGATGACCATTTTTTCTTCTTTAAATAATTCGGCTTCTGGTCCAATAGACTGAACCTTTGTTGTAAATACTGACATTTCCCATCCTCCAAAAAAATTTTTTAACTATACAATCCAAAACTTGCTAACCAAGCAACTAGTACTCGAGGGGCACCATTTAAGAAACGAGAATATAAAACAGAAGGGACCCCGACTTCAACGGTTTCAGCTTCAGCTTCTTCCAAGCCTAAGCCCACGGGAATAAAGTCGCACGCGTTTTGTGTATTAATAGCAAACAATGCTGGTAAGGCTAGTTGTGGCGGAATGTTGCCTTTCCCAATTTCCACACCAATTAACGTACCAATTACTTGGCTGATTACTGCTCCAGGACCTAATAAAGGAGAAAGAAACGGCAGAGAACAAATAAAACCAATAATTGTTAACCCCACAATGTTTCCTGCCAATGGCGCCATGATATTGGCAAAAAATTCACCAATTCCTGAACCTTGAATCACACCAATTAATAAAGAAACAAATGCCATAAACGGAATCACTGTGTTGATCATCGTTTGTACGCCTTCACGGGCTGATTGGTTGAATGTCGCTACAACTTTTCCTGCACCCATACCAATTTTCGCAACAAAACTTTGTTGTTCCGCTTTTTGTTCAGTAATTTTTTTACTTGTATCATATTTAAATTCTGTTTTTTTCGAGGTGGGCTTTTCTGTATCAGCAGCAGCTTCTTCTGATGTCAATGTAATCTGTTTCGGGCCTACAGCGGAAACATAAATTGTCTCATTAATGTATTGTGCTAAGGGACCACTTTTGCCAGTTGGAACAACGTTAATAGTAGGAATTCCTTTTTTAGGATAAATTCCGCAACGAAGAGTGCCTCCACAATCAATAATGGCTAATGCGATTTCATCATCTGGAATCGATGTCTTAAAACCATTGACCGCTTCCATTCCTGTCAATTCTACGATTTTATCAACAATTGCGGGTTTCTCGCCGCCACCTGTAATGTAAATAAATTTATGTTTTTCTTCTGTCGGTGTAATCACTAAGGGCCCACCATAACCGCCATTTCCTTTAACTACCTTAATACTATTGTACGTCATCGCACCTTGCTCCTTTCTAATCCACAGCAATCTCTACTGTTTTACTAAGGGTAATTCCTTGTTGTTTGCAAACATAGGCGGTAGTGAAATCGGTAACCCAACCGCCAATAAAATTCATTAATATCCCTACAAACATATAGCGAATCGCTAGGTCCATCGAATTTAGTCCTAACGTATCAATCCCTTGCGCAATCCCTAACCAAACGAACAATTCACCAGGATTAATATGAGGGAAAACCCCATTACTGGTATGACAAAATTGCGCTTGTGCAGCATAATAGCTAGGTTTATAGTATTCTGGTAAAAATCGTGCCATCGTAAAGGACATTGGATTGCCTAACATAAAAGCGGATAAAAAAGGCAGCACTAAATACCGCGTAACAGGATTTTTGGCAGAAAGTTTGGCTACTTTGGTTACTCTTTCTTCTCCTAGAAAAGCAATTAAAGTATTCATAGCTACCATTAACATCAAAACAACAGGTACGATGCCTGTCATCCAAGAAATAAATGTTTCTGCTCCTGTTTGGAAAAGGTGCATAAATCCTTCCGCAAATTTTGTAATATAAGACATTACTCGACACTTCCTTTCAATTTTGTTTGTACTTTATTTTTCCATAATTGCCATTGAATTTTGGCTCCATTAAGCGGCGTTAATGGTTGTGTTTCTTGATAATTGCCAAGCTCAACACGTAAGTAAATTTCTCGTGCATTTTCCATCGCTTGTTGGGTTAATTTATTTTCCTTTTGTACGAGTGGATGGTAATGATCCATATAATGAATATCCTCGTTCACGTACTGAGGTAAGGGATGAAATTTAGCTAGAACGGTGACACCTTGCATCTTTCTAGCGGCTAAGATTTTCCCTTGCGAATCCACAGCAAACAAGATAATCGTGCCTGCTTTTAACTTCCCTGCACGTCGACCAATCGCGACTTTCCCTAATTGTCGCAATTCTTGGTAGTTTTGATTAAAGTGTTTAATCTGTTTCATTCCCATAGCTATCTGAACGAAGTAAGCTGTTAAAAAAAGCGCCCCGAATACGTAGATAAAACTCATATGATAATCCCCTTCCTTTGCATCCACTCTTTAACCGCTAAAACATCTCGTTGCTTCCGTAACTCATTACGTAAACGTTCGTCTCCTGCGATTGTAAACAAGCGGTCATATAGTTGTAGTAACTCTGCTTCAACAGTGGCCGTCAGCTCTTCTGGAATACCCAACAGCAAAATAACATCAACTTTACCTTCTGGTGTAACCAGTGATTCTTCAAAAACCCCAATCGATAAAATAATCGTTGGTAAGGCTTGATTAATTGTATGGGGAAAGGCAATCCCCGATTCAAAAATAGTTGTTTGTTGATCTTCTCTAGTAAAAATTCGTTCGATAAATTGGGGATCTACTAATTTTTCTGCTTCTAAATCAGCAATCATTTTCTGGATATTCGCTCGGTAACCTTGAGTATTCTCTAATAATTGATAGGTCATATGAATATTTTGAGATTCCACGGAACGAATTTCTTTTGCTCTCTGCCACTCATTTCTGAGCCAAGTATCGTTAAATAAATTAGTTAAATGGATCATCGGTGTTTGTGGTCGAATATTTTTTAAGGGAATGGTTGTAAAAATAGCAAAATATTGATTCAATTCTCTTCTCTCTGCCTCTTCTTCAGAAAAATGGGCAATCTGGACGTCTGGACCCAAAACTTTTTCCAATTGCCGCTGAATAATCAAGGCCGTTCCATGACCTGTACTGCAGATTACAGCGATTTCTTTTTTGGCTCCCGCTTCATAGTTCCCTCTCAATGCTAGCTCAAAATACAAAGCGAGATACCCAAATTCAACCGTCGGCACACAACGATTTAACAAACGGCCCAATTCTTGCAAGCCAATCTTGGCTAATTCATAGGCCAAAGGATATTGTCGTTCAATTTCTCCGTAAAATAAATCGTGACATTCCACATGAAAAACGAGTCGATTCATCACGTTGCTTAAATGATCTTTCATTTCTGAAAACAAGAAGTCCTCATCAAATTCAACAACAACTGAATGATGAATTTTTTTCATCATTTTTTGAAAATAGTCAGCTAAGAGTCCTTCATCAGCCAATAAAGAATTACGAATATGGTTTGTGTTGATGTTAAAAGGAAAGCTGATAAAGGAACGTTCCCATTGGCTTAACGTTACATTATAGGTTATTTCCAAGTGATACATCAGTTCTTCAATCTGCTCGTTATGACGAACATAATCAACATATTCTGGTGGTAGTTCCGTAATGAGTTTTCCAGCTAAAACACGCTGCAAAACAATTGAAACCACTCTTCGTAAAAGAAAACTATCTTGTTTCGCTAGTCTTGTTTCTTTGATTATTTTTTGTATCATTTGTTTGGTAGTTTCATGAAGAAACTGTTCTTCAAAATATTCTTGGACGTAATTCACATGAAGTAAGCGTAAATCAAACTCTTTTCCTTCTAAATGAATGCCACGGTTTGGCGTACCTACAACCGCAACCTGCCAAGGAGCAATCAGCTCTTTCATGCGCTTAATGTCTTTATTAACTGTGCCGCGACTAACGGCGAGTTCTTCGGATAAATCATAAGTTGAAATAAATTGATCTTCTTCTATTAATCGTTTGATAATGTAGGAAACACGCTTGCTTGAAGAATTAAAATCAGATTCCCTTTTTAGCCGTCCAGACAAAACCTCTTCAAAACCTTCAAAGTTATTGATTTCTAACTGAAAGAGATTTTCCTTCTGAATAATTTGGGCGATACCGATTAATTCATCATTCAATGTATCAATGTTTTTACGAACTGTTTGAGGACTTGCGGCTAATTTCTCTTGCAATTCCTGTAAGCTCATTCCTTTGTGATCAACTAGTAATTTTATTACTTGGTACCATCTATTTACTAGCGTCATTTAGTTTTCCCACCTCTATCCTCTTGTTTTACCTCCAGCTACGTTTGTGGTGATGCCTGTAATATAGCTTGAACGGTCTGATAAATAATAGCATACTAAGTCAGCGACTTCATGGAGTTTTCCGCTACGACCTAATGGAATCGTACTTGTTTTTGAATAACCTGCTCGCAATTGCTCAACAGAAATATTTCGTGTATAAGCCAATGCTTCTTCGTATGCTAAAGTGCGCAAGCCCGTTTCTTCCATAATACCTGGCGCAATCCCCACGACACGGACGTTTGATTTTCCTAACTCTTTAGCCCATGAACGTGTATAACTGCTGACCGCTGCTTTCGTTGCAGCGTAGGCGCTTTGCCCTTCGGATCCTTCTAATCCAGCTTCTGAAGACATATTAATAATGACACCTGCTTGTTTTTGTACAAGAATCCGGCCCACTGCTTGGCTCATTAGGTAGAGCCCTTTTTGATTGATGGCTACAATTTTGTCGAATACCTCATCCGATAATTCATAAGGCCCATGAGGATGATTTTTATCCACCAATAGACGAGGAATATTGATTCCGGCATTATTTACTAGGCCATCTACGGTTCCAAATTTTTCCACCACTTGAGCGACACCAGCTTCTACTTCTGCTCGAGAAGTTACATCGACTTTCACAAAGAGTAAATGCTCATGTTGCGTTTCTGATGCTGAAATATCAAAATTAGCGACATAGACCTCTTGCGCTAGCAAGCTTTCAACAATGCTGCGACCAATACCAGATGAGCCTCCTGTAACAATCACTACTTTTCCTTTAATTCCTAACCAATCTGTCATTTGTTCCACTCCTATCATTTGTTTGCGCTTTCAGTATAGGTCAGTTTGTGAAATTATTTAAGACAGTCTTTTTTTGCAGTTTAGAAAAAAAAGTAGACTAATTCAAAACAAAAAAGCAGTTGCTTCTTCACAATCAATCATCCGTGAAGAAGCAACTGCTTCAAATTTTTATTATCCTTGCACTTTCGCGATTTTTCCTTGTTCGATGTAGACCATCAAAATGCTAATGTCAGCGGGGTTCACACCGCTGATACGGCTTGCTTGGGCAATCGTTTCTGGTTGGATTTTTTGTAGTTTTTGTTTTGCTTCTGTCGCCAAGCCGTTAATCGCTTGGTAATCGATGTTTTCTGGAATGCGTTTTGCTTCCATGCGTTTTAGTTTCTCAACTTTTTCCATGGCTTTTTTAATGTAGCCTTCGTACTTGATTTGAATTTCTACTTGTTCAATCACTTTTGGATCGAGCGCCTCTTCAGGTGCGGGAATAAATTGAGCGACTTCTTGATAACTGATTTCTGGGCGTTTCAGAAAATCTCTAGCTAAAATACCATCTTTTAAGCCAGCAGCGCCTTTGGTTTCCAAAAATGCTTGCACTTCTTTGGTTGGTTTAATCCGATGTTTGCCTAAGCGGGCAATTTCCGCTTCAACAGCCGCTTTTTTGACTAGATAGGCGGCATATTGTTCTTCTTTGACTAAGCCAATTTCATGACCCATTTCTGTTAAACGTAAGTCCGCATTGTCATGTCGTAAAATCAAACGATACTCCGCACGTGACGTTAATAAGCGATAAGGTTCGTTAGTGCCTTTTGTAACTAAATCGTCAATCATGACGCCAATATAGCCATCACTACGTTTTAAAACAAGAGGCTCTTTGCCTTGAATTTTCAATGCAGCATTAATTCCTGCCATCAAGCCTTGACCAGCAGCTTCTTCGTAGCCACTAGTTCCGTTCGTTTGACCTGCTGTATAAAGATTCTCAATGACCTTTGTTTCTAATGTTGGGCGTAATTGGTGAGGGACTACCACATCGTATTCAATGGCGTAACCTGTACGCATCATTTCTACTTTTTCTAATCCTTCAATAGAATGAAGCATTTCTGTTTGGACATCTTCTGGTAAAGAAGTAGATAAGCCTTGGACGTAAACTTCTTCGGTATTCAACCCTTCTGGTTCCAAGAACAATTGGTGTCTTGGTTTGTCTGCAAAACGAACAATTTTGTCCTCGATGGATGGGCAATACCGAGCGCCCACACCTTCAACAATCCCAGTAAACATTGGGGCGCGGTGTAGATTTTTTTGAATAATTTCATGTGTTGTTTCATTCGTATAAGTTAACCAACAAGGTTCTTGGTTTTGATTGTAGGCACTATCTGGCGTGCTGTAACTAAAATGGTTGGGTTCTTTATCGCCTGGTTGTTCCTCTGTCACAGAATAATCAATCGTACTTGATTTTACTCGCGGCGGCGTTCCTGTTTTAAAGCGATCGATTTCTAAACCTAATTCTTTTAAATGATTGGCTAAACCAACGGAAGGTTGTGAATTGTTTGGTCCTGATGAATATTTTAATTCACCAATAATAATTTCGCCACGCAAGGCAGTACCGGCAGTAATCACCACTGCTTGACTACGGTATGCGGCACCTGTTGAAGTTACAACACCACGACAAACGCCATCTTCCACGATTAATTCTTCAACAATCCCTTGACGAAGGGTTAAATTTTCTTCTTTTTCAATGGTATGTTTCATTTCTGTCGCATAGGCATGTTTGTCAGCTTGCGCGCGCAGCGCACGCACTGCTGGACCTTTACCAGTATTTAGCATCCGCATTTGGATGTAGGTTTTATCAATGTTTTTACCCATTTCGCCGCCTAATGCATCGATTTCTCGGACAACGACTCCTTTGGCAGGTCCACCAACAGAAGGGTTACATGGCATAAAAGCAACCATATCTAAATTAATTGTTAAAAGTAACGTTTTAACGCCCATTCGTGCGGCTGCTAAGGCTGCTTCAGAGCCAGCATGTCCAGCACCGACGACAATAACATCATATGATTCTGCTTGATATTGATTCATAAAAAATTCCTCTCTTGTCTTATTTTCCTAAACAAAATTGACTAAATAACTGTGTAATTAATTCATCTTGGACACTATCGCCGACGATTTCCCCTAAATAATCCCAACAACGGGTCATATCAATTTGAACTAAATCGACTGGCATACCTGCTTCGATGCCGTTAATCACTTCTTGTAACGAAAGCGCTGCTTGATCCAGCAAAGCAATATGACGTGTATTAGAAATATAGGTAGCATCTTTTTCGCCTGTTTGGCCGCCAAAGAAAAGATCAGCAATTTTCGCTTCTAACTGGTCTAAGCCTGTGTTTGACAACACCGAAACGGATAAAATTTCTTCTGCAGGGACTAATTCTTGTAATTCGTTAGGATCCAGTTTTGTCGGTAAGTCCATTTTATTTAAAAGAATAACGCGTTTTAAGCCTTTCGTTGCTTCCAACAGTTGACGATCTTCCTCTGTCAATTCTTCGCTTTGATTTAAGACTAACAAAATTAAATCCGAATCTGCTAACGCTTTGCGGCTACGTTCGACACCAATTCGTTCCACAATGTCTTCTGTTTCGCGAATCCCCGCTGTATCAATTAATTTTAAAGGAACGCCGCGAACGTTAACGTATTCTTCAATGACATCACGTGTCGTTCCAGCAATATCTGTAACGATGGCTTTTTCTTCTCGTAACAGATGGTTTAACAAACTGGATTTCCCGACATTTGGTCGGCCAATAATTGCTGTACTTAGACCTTCTCGCAAAATTTTTCCTTGTTTAGCGGTCGTTAATAATTGTTGAATCTGCGCTTTCACAAATTCGGCTTTTTCTAAAAGTAATTTCGTGGTTAATTCTTCGACATCATCATACTCTGGATAATCGATATTAACTTCTACTTGTGCTAAAGTATTTAAAATTTCTTGTCTTAATGAACGAATTAACGCCGACAAGTTACCATCCAATTGATTCAATGCAACATTCATCGCTTTATCTGTTTTAGCACGGATTAAGTCCATCACTGCTTCTGCTTGTGAAAGATCCATTCGGCCATTTAGAAAAGCACGTTTTGTAAATTCCCCAGGTTCGGCCATTCGTGCGCCTTCACGTAACAGTAATTGCAGTAGTTGGTTCACCACGACAATGCCGCCATGACAGTTAATTTCTACCACGTCTTCTCTTGTAAATGTTTTCGGTGCCCGCATCACAGAAAGCATGACTTCATCAATCAATTGATCGTTTTGCGGATCAACAATATGACCATAATGAATCGTGTGCGTGGGGACTTTAGCTAAATCTTTAGTGCCTGACCGATAAACTTTGTTTGCAATAGCAACTGCTTGCTCGCCACTTAAACGAACAATACTAATCGCACCTTCACCTGGCGGCGTAGAAATCGCCGCAATTGTATCAAATTCCATTGTAGCTGATTGCATAATTAGCTTCCTTTCTTCATAACAACAAAAAAAGCGCCCACTCCTCCTGCATTAAAAAATTCAGGTTGGATTTAGCACTTTCACTGCTTGTTCCTTCGATTTTCTGAAAATAGAATAGCACATTTTATTCTATTTGGCAATTTTTCTTCATTAAATGGAACGAGAAAACGTATCATTGAGTGGGGAATTCTCAACAATACGTTTTCTCATCTATAGGAATTAAAGGAGAGAGCTAGTTTTTACGTTTGCGTTTGATGATTCCCATGCTCGCAAGGAGTGCGACAAAGGCGCCAAACAAACTTGTTGTCACGGCTGAAGACTCTTTTTCACCTGTGCTAGGTAAGAAGCCTGTTTTCCCGTGATTTCCAGTGCCATAACTGATGGTGCTTAGTTTAGGGTGGTAGCCACTACCATTTGTACCGAGGCCATTGCCTAGTGAACCTAAGCCAGAACCTGTTGTGCCTAAACCAGAACCTCCATTTGGATTTGAACCTGTGTTTGAACCATTCCCATTATTCCCGCCAGTTGCGCCATTGTTTCCTGTATTGCCGCCTGTATTGCCGTTATTTCCGCCAGTGTTACCATTGCCTCCTCCAGGATTCGTTGGGTCGGTTGGTGTCATGAAGGTTGTAGCCGTACTGTAATGTCCTGCGCCATCGGTAGCTGTCGCAAGTAAACTTTGTTGAGCAGTCGCTTGTCCCGCTGTTAATTGGATAGCGAAGTTGCCTTCAGCATCGGTGGCACCTACAGCAATCACACTTCTTAATAGTCGGTTACTAATTTGAATGATTCGGTTTGGTTCAGCTGTTCCTTTGATGAGGTAGCCGGCTTTAGACGTTCCTAAAACTGAAGAAACAGTTGGTGCCGCAATTTTAATTTCTGGTTCTCCCGTAATATCGGCTGGCGTCATAAATGTGGTTTTAGGACTCACATTTCCTTGTGTATCTGTTGTTAGTGCGGTTAACGTTTCTTTTTCTGTTGCTAACCCTGCTGCAATATGAACGGAGAAGGTACCTCCAGTAGTTGTATTGCCACTTGCCAATAATTGTTCACTGCTATTGTAAAATTGAACCGTGACATTTGGATCAGCAGTTCCAGTGACTGTATAGCCATTGGCTTTGTTTCCTTCAACCTTCGTAATAGTTGGCGCCGCTAAAACAACATCCGCTGGAATAACGGCTGTAGCTGGTTGACTTTCATTGCCAGCGCCATCTTTGCTAATAATCGTAATCGTTTCTCCTGGTGTCACTACGCCAGCTGGTAGAGTCACCGTATATTGGCCGGTTTCGTTAGCAGTGGTAGCAGCAATGATGGTTCCGTCTGCGTCACGGACATCAATAGTGGTTTTGGGCTCCGCCGTTCCAGTGATTTCGTAACCTTTACTAGAATTTCCGGTAATAGAATCAATGGTTGGTGTGGCTAAGTCGGCTGGTGTAGTTGCTGTAGCCGGCTGACTTTCTTTTCCTGTTGCATTTTTCGCTACGACAGTTATTGTTTCGTTAGCTGAGGCCTTCCCTGGCTCTAAAGTCACTGTGTATTTGCCATCAGTTCCAGTAGTTGCCACGCCAAGGACTGTGCCATCGGCGTCACGCACCTCAACTGTTGTACCAACTTCTGCTGCTCCTACTACTTGATAGCCGTTTGTCGTGCTACCAGTGATTTTGTCAACAGTAGGTGTCGCGACTGGTGCATCTGGATCAGCAGGTGTTTTGAAAGCAGTCGGATTACTTTCTTTCCCAGCAGCATCTTTCGCAATGGCAGTTAAGGCTTCGTTAGCTGTTGCTGTGCCCGTCGGAAGAGTGATTGTAAAGGCGCCAGCACCATCAGTCGTTCCCGTAGCAATAACTAAACCTGCTTCATTGTGAATCTCAATGGTGACATTTGGCTCTGCCGTGCCGGTTACTTGATACCCAGTGGCAGTTGTTCCTGTAACAGTCGTCACAGTTGGTGCTGCTACGGTTGCATCTTCAGGGACCGTCACTTCCGTTGGTTGACTTTCATTGCCGTCACCGTCTTTTCCAACAACTGTTAATGTATCACCAGGATTAGCGGCTCCCGCTGGAAGGTCCACAGTAAAGTTTCCTTGATCATCCGTTGTCGTTGTACCAATAATTGTTCCATCTGGGTTCCGCACTTCAATGGTGGTATTAGGGTCCGCCGTCCCAGTGATTTCATAACCAGTTGTTGAATCTCCAGTAATGTCACCAATTGTTGGTGTGGTAACATCAGCGGGTGTCATAGCTGTAGTTGGTTGACTCTCAAGTCCAGTATCATTTTTAGCAACTACATTCACTGTTTGTTTAGCTGTTGCTTTTCCTGAAGCTAACGTCACAGTATATTGGCCAGTCGGTCCAGTTATTGCGGTGCCTAAAACTGTTCCGTCTGTTGCACGAACTTCAATGGTGGTGCCAAGTTCAGCGGTACCTGTCACTTGATATCCTTGTGTTGTATTCCCAGTAACTTTGTCGACACTTGGCGGTGC
This sequence comes from Enterococcus sp. AZ119, assembly GCF_050546175.1. Lineage (NCBI taxonomy): Bacteria > Bacillati > Bacillota > Bacilli > Lactobacillales > Enterococcaceae > Enterococcus > Enterococcus sp. AZ119. The sequence continues at coordinate 2,740,477 of NZ_CP172951.1, forward strand.
CACTACTTCATCTGCTGGTGTTTGGAAGGTTGTCGGTGTACTTGTATTGCCAGCAGGATCTTTGGCTAACGCTGTCAATGTTTCATTCGCATTTGCCGTCCCAGCTGGAAGGTTCACGGCAAAGGAACCAGTCCCATCGGCAGTCCCTGTTGCAATCACGTTCCCATCTGCATCACGAATTTCGATGGTAGCATTCGGATCAGCGGTGCCTGTCACCTGATAACCAGCAACTGAATTACCTGTTACTCCTGTTACAGTTGGTGCTGTAACCGTGGCATCAGCAGGAACAAGGACTTCAGTCGGTTGACTTTCATTTCCCGCGTTATCCTTTCCAATCACTGTTAACGTATCCCCAGGATTGGTCGTTCCCGTTGGTAGCGTTACAGTAAAATCACCATTCGCATCAGAGGTACCTGTGCCAATGACTGCCCCAGATGGATCACGAACTTCGATTGTTGTGTTAGGGTCTGCTGTTCCTGTAATTTCATAACCCGAACCAGAGTTGCCTGTGATGTTATCAACTGTTGGTGCAGTGACATCAGCTGGTGTTGTCGCCGTTGCTGGTTGACTTTCCGTGCCACTAGCGTTTTTCGCTACAACGCTCAGCGTTTGATTTGCTGTTGCTGTTCCTGGATCTAAAGTCACTGTATATTTTCCGTCAGTTCCAGTTGTTGCAGTACCAAGGACCGTGCCAGCTGCATCGCGAACCTCAATGGTGGTGCCAACTTCAGCAGTCCCTTTGACCTCATAGCCTTTTGTTGTACTACCTGTTACAGTCTCAACAATTGGCGTCGCTACGGGTGTATTAGGATCCGCTGGCGTTTGGAACGTTGTTGGCGTACTTTCTGTGCCGCTGGCGTTTTTCGCTACGGCGGTTAACGTTTCATTAGCACCTGCTTCACCTGCGGGAATGGTAACTGTAAATGCCCCTGTCCCATCGGCGGTACCTGTACCTATTACGGTGCCTCCTGCATTTAGGATTTCAACCGTGGCATTGGCATCAGCGGTGCCTTTGACCTCGTAACCTGCCGTTGAATTACCTGTCACTCCTGTGATTGTTGGTGCGGTTACGGTTGCTTCATCCGCTGGTGTTTGGAACGTTGTTGGCGTACTTTCTGTACCGCTGGCGTTTTTCGCTACGGCGGTCAATGTTTCATTGGCGCCTGCTTCACCTGCGGGAATGGTAGCTGTAAATGCCCCTGTCCCATTAGCAGTACCTGTACCTATCACGGCACCTCCTGCATTTCGGATTTCAACCGTGGCATTGGCGTCGGCGGTGCCTTTGACCTCGTAACCTGCCGTTGAATTACCTGTCACTCCTGTGATTGTTGGTGCGGTTACGGTTGTCTCATCCGCTGGTGTTTGGAACGTTGTTGGCGTACTTTCTGTGCCGCTGGCGTTTTTCGCTACGGCGGTTAACGTTTCATTCGCACCTGCTTCACCTGCGGGAATGGTAACTGTAAATGCCCCTGTCCCATCAGCAGTACCTGTACCTATCACGGCACCTCCTGCATTTCGGATTTCAACCGTGGCATTGGCATCGGCAGTTCCTTTAACTTCGTAACCTGCCGTTGAATTGCCTGTTACTCCTGTTACGGTAGGTGCGGTTACTTCACTAGTAGTACCTGCAGCAAAATAAATGTTGGATACACCGTCTGCTGTTGCTAATAAATTAACGTCTAAAAGATCTGTTTGAACGACTGTTCCTACAAAACGAGCATCTAAATTATTGGATAAATTTTGAGGTGTTGAAACGGTAGTTGGTAAAGTAACCGTAGTTGCGCCTAGTAAAGAAGCATCCACTAACTCATTCACACCTGAACCACCAACCGCTAATAAAGGCAAAGCACCTGAAACAGCCACGTTTACCGTGCCTTTGACAGGAAGCAAGGCTGCATTTATGGCTGTGGCGACAAGATTACTTGGGATACTGGTTCCTTTTGCCTCCAAAGCTTGAACTGCCGCATTCAAATCTTGTAAGATGTTTGAAACATTTTGGGCTAAAACTAACCCTAAACCATCACTAATTGGTGCGCTAATGTATGAGCCGTCAGCTGCTAACGTTTCCGGAGCTGTAAATGAAGCAGCACCTAAGTTTTCAATGTTATTCACTAATTCCAATTGACGATTCACTTCCGTCAAATCAATATCAACACCAGTTAAATTCCCTAACGCTCCACTGGTAATTTGAGTAATCACATTGGTTAAATCATTGGCTGCATTCAAAACGGCAGTCAAAAAAGTAACTTTTGAAAGATCAATCGTAACGTTGGTATTGATTGCTGCGCTGCCTGCTGCAGCTACATTTCCTCTTAACTCAGGAGGAACCACTAACACCGCTTGTTTTTGTCCACTAAACACAGCGGAAGCATCTGCTAAAGCGCCACCAGAAACCGTGAAATTAACTGGTTGATTTTGGTTTGCGGCTGTCCAACGATTACTCGTTGAAGTGCCACTGTCATTATTTGACGTAACATTTGATAATAGTTCGATATCCAAGACCGCTGCTGATGCACTGATTGTGCCAGAGGTAACAGCTATACTTACAGGGATTGCTAATGACGTAAATAATAAACCACTTGATATTGCTAAATTAAGCATCTTGCGTTTTGTCCATTTTTTATGCTGACTTTTCCGATTAAAATCCTCAACAATTTTCTTTTTCATCTGATCGTCCCTCTTTTCTTTAAAATAAACGATAAATACCAAGATCATTAGCTTCCCCTAGTTGTTCATCTCCCCCTTTAGCGATTTAAATGGATTTAACACCTGCAGTTTAGTACATTTCCTCAGCTTTTCAAAATATAATGCTGTGAATTTTTATATAAAAATTCATTTGATAACAAACATCCTGGATATGTTAAAAAACTCACTAATTCATTAGTGAGTTATTATACAATGAGAGGAAAATGAGGAAGTTTATACATTTCTCCTCAATCATTAAAGATAAATAAATTATTTTATTATAACTTATCGTTTGATAAATCGATAATTAAATAACGGAAAATTTTTTTATTTTTTTGAGAAATTCCACTATTATTTTTTCTGCTTCTTTGACTGTTTTTATCAATTTTATGGCTGTAAGTCATAAAAACTTTACATCAAAAAAATGACTCTAATCTATAACAATTTTTTCTGTTTTTAAGATTTTTTTATGAAATTTTTTATATTAAAAAAATTTCATAAAAAAAGGCGACAGCCGTTTTTGAACGAATGCCGCCTTTTAGATAAACAAAAACCTGATTCTAAAAGAATCAGGTTTAGGAAAAGCAAATCAAGATTCGCTTCAACTGTTTATCATCGTATTTGTATACTCTGATAAGAATGATTTCGTAATAAAATATACTGTGTTTCGTGGTATTTGTCAATCGCTTTCTTGAATTCTCTTGAGACCTTTCCATAGGCATATAAGGTCAAAATAACTGACCAAATCAGCGTTGTAACTATCTTTTTAATTAAGGGGTCAGCCAATTTAATTTCATTAGTTTATCTAAAAACACCACCAAAATTAAAGCATCTGCACTGCCACCAATACTCCAATTTTTTTCTTTGAATAAGTGATTCAATCTTTCTAAGCAAAGGGTTCCCCGTAACGTTTGTGTCCCCCCTAAAGCAAAATATTCCTGGATTAACGGTTGATATATTTCAAAAATTTGGACATTTTGACTTCGTTTAATCAAATTCGTATCCTCAACATAGAGCGATAAATAAAGGAGCGTATCAATGAGTTTTTGTTGTTGTGTGCCTTGATGTTTTTGATAATAAGGCACTCCCTGTTCAAAGACAGCGGGATAACCTTGTTGCGCCTCACCACGGATTCCAGTCAAGCCATGCTGAACAAATAGTCGTTCACCCCAAGTTAGTTTTTCTAGCTCATTCGTAGCGAGGTTTTCAAAGTCAGCCAATAAGTCTTGCGTCATTGTTTGAAGCGTTTGTTGAAACAATTGTAAGGTGCAAGGGGTCTCCCAAATCATTAAACGACCACAGATAGCTAAAAAAATACCTAGAGAAAAAATCGCTCCTTTATGTGTATTGATACCTTCTGTTGCCTCAAACATTGCTCGTTCTGCTTCTAAACCAACTTGTCGAATCGCGCGAAATGTTGCCTCAATCGGCAAATGACGTAGCTCTGTCCCAGCTTGAACGAAGGTTTCAAAATAAGGAGTCAAAACCACACTACTTTCTAAAAAAGTGAAAACATCCATATCTTGATGGGCGCCTGCATCGACTGGATCCACCAAGCCTGGTTTATTTAAACAGGTCACTTCATAGAGTAGTGCCAATTGTGCTTGCTGCGCTAATTTACTCCTTGCTTGCTTTGTCATTGCCTTTTACGTCCCTTCTTCTGCCGTGGTCTTTTCTTGTTTTATATAGTCTAGTACAGCATTAAAAACCGTGTCAACTACGCCGCCATCAAATACATTAGGTATAAATTTTTCTGCTGTGGGTTCTGAAATCATAGCGGCCAAGCTTCGTGCTACTGTCATTTGCAAACCGACATCGACTTTTCTGCCTTTCGCTGCCAATAACCCTTTAAAAAGACCTGGAAAAGCTAAAATGTTGTTCACTTGATTCGGATATTTGGAAGAACCAGTTGCTAATAAACGGACGCCATTGGCTTGGGCGAGGTCTGGTTCAATTTCTGGTTTAGGATTTGCTAAAGCAAAGATAATTGGGTCTTGGTTCATTGATTTAATCAGGGCTGGCGTTAGCACATCCGCTTCTGATAAGCCTAAAAAAACATCCTGATTGACGACAGCGGTGGCTAAATCTTTGTTTTCTACTGATGGTTTTATTACCTGTCGAAGCAAAGCACGTTGGTAAGGATTCAATGTCGGGTCTTCTTCTCTTAAAACACCTTGGCGATCTACTAAGGTGAGATGCGTAATCCCCGCTTGAATACATAACTTAGCGGTCGCTACACCAGAAGCTCCAACTCCGTTAATCACCACACGTAATTCATTTAAAGGTTTTCCTTTAATTTTAGCTGCGTTAATTAGCCCAGCTAAAACGACAATGGCAGTGCCTTCTTGGTCATCATGATACACAGGAATGTTCAAACGTTGTTGAAGTTTTTCTTCAATTTCAAAACATTTTGGTGCAGAAATATCTTCTAAGTGGATTCCTGCAAAACTATTTTGTAAATTTTCAATTGTTTGAACCATCTCGTCAACTGATTTTTGTTCCAGTGCTAAAGGAATAGCATCGACCCCCGCCAAATTTTTATAAAGTAAAGCTTTGCCTTCAACAATTGGCAAGCCCGCTTGCGTGCCCATATTGCCGAGACCCAGAACAGCTGACCCATCTGTAATAACCGCAATTAACTTACCACTAATGGTCCACTCGCGCGCTAATTCATGATTTTGAGCAATCATTAAACTCAATTCTGCGACACCAGGTGTATACATTTTGGCTAAATCATGATGGTTTAACACCGCTTCTGTTGCTTCAAGACTTAGCACACCAATATTTTTTTGATGAATTGCTAGAATTTCTTCTAACACATTGTCACTTCCTTTCACGGGCTGCCTTTTTTCTATTTGATGAAGCAAGGGTTTGAACAACCGTTATCGTCGCTCAAACCCTTGCTTCTTTATACATTTGCGGAGCACTTGCCCGTTCTATTCTGGCAAGTCAAGTTTGACTGTCACTTTCTGTAACGGTACATCGTAAAAAGGATCTTCACGACGTCCTAAAAAGTCTTTTCCTTGTTGCGGGAACATCGCATATAATAGGACATCCTCTTCAGATTTTGCGTATTGTTGGATTTCCTTTTCTAAACTATGCAACTCTGGTTTCAATAAATCCGCTGGTCGACAAGTAATTACTTCTTCATCCCCAATGATTTTTTGCTTAATCTCTTCTGCGATAGGTGCTGGTGATTTGCCATATTCTCCGCGCACATAATCTTTGATTTCATTCGGTATTAAGGAATATCTTTCCCCAGAAATCACATTCATTAAGGCTTGTGTTCCAACCATTTGTGAAAGCGGCGTAACTAGTGGTGGATACCCTAAATCTGCTCTTACTTTAGGTACTTCAGCTAAAACTTCTTCATATTTGTCTTGTAAACCTTGCTCCGTTAATTGACTTAATAAGTTTGATAACATACCACCAGGCACTTGATAAATCAAGGTTTTCGGTTCCGTATCTTTAACTTTAGGGTTTAAAATGCCTTCACTTCTAAAGCGATCACGAATCGGATTGAAATAGTCAGCAATCTCTGTTACTTTTTCCATATTTAAACCTGTTTCAAAGCCTAAATCTTCTAACGCAATGGCTACAGATTCTGTGGCTGGTTGACTCGTACCGCCAGCGAAAGAAGAGATAGCTGTATCGATGATATCCGCACCTGCTTCAGCAACTTTTAAATAGGTCATCTCAGAAATACCACTAGTCGCATGCGTATGCACCTCTAAAGGTAAATCAATGGCATCTTTCATTTTGCTCACTAATTCAAAACCAGTTTGTGGCGTCAAAACGCCTGCCATGTCCTTAATACAAATGGAATCCGCTCCTGTTTGACTTAATTCTTTGGCTAATTTTACAAAGTAATCGATGGTATGAATTTCACTCGTGGTATAAGAAATCGCTGCTTGACAGTGTCCGCCAGCTTCTTTTGTTGTTTGAATTGCTGTTTGTAAATTACGGACATCATTCAAGGCATCGAAAATACGAATAATATCAATCCCATTTTCAACTGATTTTTCGACAAAGGCCCGCACCACATCATCAGCGTAATGACGATATCCTAGTAAATTTTGTCCTCGTAATAACATTTGAAGTTTGGTATTTTTAACTTCTTTGCGAATTTGGCGAAGACGTTCCCAAGGATCCTCGTTTAAATAGCGGACACAGGAATCAAACGTTGCCCCGCCCCACATTTCTAATGCATGAAATCCTGCCTCGTCCATTGTTTTAATAATCGGCAGCATATCTGAGGTTGGCATCCGTGTTGCAATTAAACTTTGTTGTCCATCCCGTAGCACCGTTTCTGTAAAACGAATTTTTTTACTCACTTGGCTGCTCCTTTCGTGTCAAAATTATTTCTGTTATTTTTTCTTGCATTGCTTCAAGACTGTGACGTCGATTTCGTCCACAGACTTTCGCCTCTTCTTGGCACATAAAACAGCGCCGTGGTGGCAAGCCTAAATCTCCTCGATGAAGGCTTTTTAGCTCCTCATTTCCCCATAAAACATCTAGGTCCACTAAACGACCATAAGGATGTGTTTCTTCAATTTTGACCATTCTTTGTTTTAATTCTTGTGGGGCTAACGAAACCGCCAAATAATATTCAGGCCCTGTCTTTTCATTCCGGTAAAAATTAACAATCGGTACTTGATCCAGCAATTGTTGCTCGACTTCGTCAATTACTTCTAAAAAAACAGCCGTTAAGGTGGGCGAATTTTTTACTTCTCCAGGAATATTCATTGTGGCAGATAAGAGACTAGCTTCTGGTGCTGTTTCTAACAACTCCTTCTGTGTAGCAGCTCTTTGTTCGCGAGCATCCAACATCTCTAAAAGTGTTACTTTTTCCCCATTAAACATTGCGTACCACATCAATTAGACTACCATCTCGGTATTCAATTAACGCAACAACTTTGTCTCCATATTTAATTGGTTCCGGGGTGCCAACAATGTTGTAGGCTTTGTCTTTCAACTCTTCTAACGTAAACTGAGGAACATCTAAGGTTTTAAAACAATCAATTAAGTCTGTTCTTTTTGGATTGATTGCAATGCCAACTTCTGTTACTACGACATCGACACTCGTACCTGGTGTAACGACTGTATTTACTTGCTCAACGATTGTTGGAATCCGTCCACGAACAAGTGGTGCAATCACTAGACTCATTTTACAAGCCATACTTGTATCGGAATGTCCGCCAGAAGCACCACGGATGACACCATCTGAACCAGTAATGACATTTACATTAAAATCTGTGTCCACTTCTAAAGCAGATAAAATAGCTGTGTCTAATTGATTAATAACCGCCCCTTTGCTAAGCGGTGAAGCATACATATTGGCATCAATTTCATAATGATTGGCATTTTCCCCTAAAGAAATAGCTGATGGATGATCAAAGTCTTGGACGTCAATAATTTTTTCTACTAAGCCTTCTTCCAAAAGTTCCACCATTGCATTCGTAATTCCGCCTAAAGCGAAACTTGCTTTAATGCCATCTTTAAGCATTTGTTCTCTCATGAACCGCGTAACTGCTAGTGAAGAGCCACCTGTTCCTGTTTGGAATGAGAAGCCTTCTTTGTAGTAAGGAGAATGTGTAATTATTTTTGCGGCATATTCAGCAATCAATAATTCTTTAGGATTCTTTGTAAAACGTGTTGCGCCTTTGGCAATTCCATCTGGATCACCAATTGCATCAATTTCTACCACATAATCAACATCTGTTTGTGGAATACTGATAGGGGTATTAGGATATGGTACTAATGTGTCAGTAATGATGACCACTTGATCCGCATATTTTGCATCGACCATCGCATATCCAAGAGAACCACAGGTAGCTTTTCCTTTGGTTCCATTCGCATTTCCATAAGCGTCTGAACTTGGTGCACCTAAGAAAGCTACATCAATATGGATATCGCCTGCTGCTACTGCCCGTGCCCGGCCACCATGTGAACGAATCACCACAGGATTTTCCATGATACCTGCTGAAATAGCGGCGCCTACTTTATCTCTCAAACCTGAAGAAGTAATGTTGGTGACTACTCCATTTTTAATGTGTTCGATCAAAGGTTCATGAACATTTGCAATTGAACTAGGTGCAATCGAAATGTTTTTCAGCCCCATGGCGGCAATCTCGGCTAAAACTAAATTCATCACATAGTCTCCTTCACGGAAATGGTGATGGAAAGAGACGGTCATGCCATCTTTCAACCCTGTTTTTTCAATTGCTTCACGAATACTTCCTAAAAGTTTTGTCTCCCGAGGTTTCACTGGTTTAATTGCTCGGCTCGCTTCTTGATAAGCATCAATGTGTGCTAATTCTCCTTCATAAATGCTGTATTGCTCTGCATAAGATTGAGGAATGTCTTTGCCTACTTTATTTACTACCATGTCTATATTTCCTCCTCGGTAATTAATTTAGCCGCCAATGCTAACGCAATGACCCGTTCAGCTCGTTCAACAATTGGTTTATCAACCATTTTTCCATTTACGGAGATAACACCGGAACCTTTTGCTTCGGCTTCCCGAATGCCCCAGATTACTTCCTTAGCATTCTGGATTTCTTTTTCTGTTGGCGCATAAATAGTATTAACTAATGGGATTTGACGAGGGTTAATCACCGATTTCCCATCGAAACCTAGCTGTTTAATCAAACGAACTTCGGCTTCAAAGCCTTCCGTATTGTCTACATCTGAATAGACCGTATCAATAGCTGCAATCCCAGCTGCTCGAGCGGCATGTAAAATCATGCTACGAGCAAAGAATAGTTCTTGGCCATCTGGATGGCGCCGTGTTTTCATATTGGTAACATAGTCTTCGGCGCCTAACGCGATGCCAATCAAGCGAGTTGAACTTTTGGCAATCGCGGGCGCATTTAGAACACCTTCGGCCGATTCGATGGCAGCCATCATTTTCGTTGTTCCTACGGGAATGTCATTTTGCTGTTCTACTTCTGTAATGACTGCCTCGACATCAATGATATCTTGGGCTGTTTCTGTTTTTGGTAAACGAATCACATCGACACCAGCTAAGACCATTGCTTCAATATCTTCTGCACCACCAGCATCTAAAGCATTGATCCGAACAACAATTTCAATATTGCCATAATCGAAAGTTTTCAAAGCAGAATGGACTAAAACACGGGCAGAGTCTTTTTCTTTTAATGAAACTGCATCTTCTAAATCAAACATGATTGAATCTGCCCCATACAAAGGTGCATCTCTTAGCATTGCCGCGTTCGCTCCAGGGACAAACATCATTGTTCTTCTTAAACGTTCCATGAGTCCAACTCCTTCCAATCATACGTTTCTTTTTCAGCGCCTCGATGTAAAACTGTAATCATCCGAGCTTTGATTGTACAATCTAATGCCCCTTTATCAATCGCCTTGACCGCAACGCCTTGGACATCTAAATGTTCCAAAGTTGTCGTAATCACCTGACGAATTTGATTGCCAAATTGTTTTTCGACACTACTTTCTAATTCAATGGTATTTTCTGTTGATTCAATGGGTTGGACGGTAATCATAATATCACTTGATTCTACTGTCCCTGCAGTAGCATTTTTGATAATCTTCACTTTCTTCACCTCATTAGTTTCTTGTGTTCTACTAAGTATTGATAACTTGTTGCTGGTAAAAACTTCTTGAGTGTCTCTTTGTCGCCTTCAGCCATCGCTTTGCGAACTTTCGTCGCACTAATCAGCTCTCCATCACTCGCTAATCGCGGGACAATGGTTAGCGTTATCGTTTGTCCGAAAACTTGTTGCATTGCTTGATTGTAGACATCGGTCACTTCTGAATAAGGCTCTTCTCCCACATAACGTTGCTGAATTTCAAGTATTGGCGCAATTCTTTCTTTAAATAACGTTGCATCAAGCGTTGCTTGAATTGCAGCTACCTCTAATGGCGCTTTTTTTTTCAAAAAATAGGTAGGAAAAGTCGCAGACGAAACTAAGTAATCTTCTGTAGATAGGACTGTCACATTGGGTAAATGGGCGACCCCTTTTTGCACCATTGCGAAACGTGCTTCTTTTGAAAATAGCGATTTATCTTCAGATAAAACAAACACATAAACGTGTGGACTTTCTTTGGCTGCTTTTTCGACTAAGTACTGATGGCCTTTCGTAAAAGGATTTGCATTCATGACAATGCTACTGGCTGGCCCTGCTTTTTTATGCTGTGTCAGGTAATCAAGATAATCGGCAAAATCTGGTTTGCCTTGCTCCATAAATAGCACCTCTTGATTCGCAACCACTTTTTGAAAGCCTAGCGACTGAAAAATTTGTTCATTTTTTGGTTTTGTATACAAAAAACTGTGTAATTGGTTTTCTTCTCTCAGTTTTTCAAGTAGATGAACCACCAATTGGGTTAACAAATTTTCAGATTGATATTTTTTACAAACGGCCACGCACTTAATCGTTTTGCCTGAAAGCGAGCCAGAGGCGATTAATGCTGTGTCATCATATATGCCAACGGTGTAATCAAGTGCTTCTGTCGTTTGCAATTCGGCTTTTTCCATTAATTCGCGCCAAGCTTGATAAGCTTTTTTATCTTTTTGCAACCAGATTCTTTTCATTGTATATACGCTGCTCACAGCAATAACCTCCTTTATTTTTTAATTGGAAATAATTTTGTTAGTAATTTAGATGCTAGATAAATGATAAATAAAACAACGAAAACGCCGCCCCAACCAAAACCTAACAGTTCAAAAGCAATTTTTAAATCTTCCATGTTAACAGACATGTATTCGTTCTCCTTTCCGTCCTATGTTAAAAAGGCTAATAGTAAGCCACCAGCAATTACAGAAGCGATTTGTCCTGAAACGTTGGCACCAGCAGCATGCATTAAAATAAAGTTTTGTGGGTCTTCATCTGTAGCCATTTTTTGAATGACCCGACTAGACATTGGGAAAGCGGAAATACCCGCAGCACCAATCATTGGATTGATTTTTTCTTTTCTAAATAAATTCAAGAATTTAGCAAAAAGTACGCCGCCGACTGAGTCCATAATAAAGGCGACTAACCCTAAGCCAATAACCATCAACGTATCGACTTTTAAGAACTCTGCATAGTTCATGCTAACGGAAATAGATAGTCCTAGCAAGATACTAATAATATTCACCAATTCATTTTGAGCTGTAATGGATAAACGATCCAAAACGCCACATTCTCTTAATAAGTTCCCAAACATTAAGAAACCAACTAATGGTAATGACACCGGCGCAATTAACCCTGCGACAATCGTAATAACAACCGGGAAAAGAATTTTCGCTGTTTGAGAAACTTCACCGGCCCGATAAGTCATACGGATACGACGTTCGGCTTTCGTCGTCACTGCTTTAATCGCTACTGGTTGAATAATCGGAACTAACGCCATGTAGGAGTAAGCGGCAACCATTATGGCCCCCATGTATTTTGAATGTAAGGTATTTGCTACGAAAATAGACGTTGGGCCATCAGCGGCACCAATAATCCCAATCGAAGCAGCATCGTTTAAATCAAAACCTAATAAAACAGCCATAATAACTGTAAAGAAAATCCCAAACTGTGCAGCGGCACCAAACATCAACATAAACGGATTTTGTAACAATGGACCGAAATCAATCATTGCCCCAATCCCAATAAATAATAATAACGGGAATAATTCTGTTTTTATTCCAAAATCAAAAAGAACATTAAACGGACCTGGCTCGCCGCCAGCGCTCAATACGCCGGAATTAGGAAAGTTCACTAAAATCGTTCCTAAACCCATCGGCACTAAAAGTGTTGGTTCATACTCTTTTTTTATTCCTAAATACATTAATAGTCCACCAATCAGCATCATCACAATGCGTCCTGGTTCTTGGCCCATTCCTATAACACCTTGAATCAGTGTCTCCACACAAATCACTTCCTCTTCTTAAATTAATTCTAGTTAATTGTTATTAATGGTTCCCCTGGGTTCACAATTTGGCCTTGGGTAACATGAATTCCTGTTACCGTACCTGCTTTTCCTGCAACGATTTCATTTTCCATCTTCATTGCTTCTAAAATTAACAATGGTTGGTTCTCAGACACCGTATCACCAACATTGACTAATACTTTTAACACAGTTCCTGGCATTGGCGCAGGCATTGCATCTGCTCCTGCTGGGGCGGCTGGCTGTGCTGCTGGCGCTGGGGCTTCTTCAACAGCAGGGGCTGGTGTTTCTGTCGTAGCAACTGGCGCTGTTGGTTGTGGCGCAACAGGTGCTGGTTGTGGGACGCCACCGATTTCTTCCATCTCGACTAAATATTCTTTCCCATCAATTGAAATTTTAAATTTGCGTAACATAATGATCCTCCTCAAGGTTTTGTTTTGAAATTCTTTTGACAACTAGCTGAGACTCTTCTGAAAGCTCTGCAGCTATACTGGCTGCAATAATGGCAACTTCTTTTGCTTCTGGATTTCGTTTTGCGATTTTTTTGATAACAAAACGACTTTCTGGAAACTCTCCTGCTGCGATGGCAGTGGCCACAATACTTACCAATTGATATTCTTTTGGCTCAGCAGGAATATATGCTGGTATATCTATCCATCGCTTTTCCAAGTTATCCGCTTCACGTTGGATAACGCTTTCATTAATCTCGGTATCCTGCGTGTGTTGCTCTTTCTTGAATAAGGACTTAAATAGGCCCATATTGTCTCTCCTTTCACTAATTCTTGGTATACGTTCATTATAGAAAAAACCGTTAAAAAACCTAGTGAAAACACTAGCTCAGATTGTTCTTTTATTGTTTATTTTGTGAAAAAAACTCTGTAAACATTGGTATATAAGCATTTATCAGCCGTTAAGATTCTATTAATATTATATTAAGTTATTAATAAGAATTTGATTGTTGAATTGTTTTTTTGATGTTCTTTTTGTTTTAGGCTATTTATTCTCTGCGAAAGTTTGTATATTCTCACACTATAGACAAACACAAAAAATATTTTTTGTTGTAAACCAGAATACTGTGAAACATTTCTCATGGCTATTCTTTTTTATTAACACCGGTTGTTAACGCTTACAAAAAAGTTCTAAAAAAAGAAAGGAAGAAAAACATGTTACTCACTATTTTAGCTTATGGTATGATTATCATCTTTATGTATGTAATCATGAAAAAGAAATTGTCACCGTTTACATCTTTAGTAATTATTCCTCTTATTTTTACTTTGATTGCAATTGCAACTGGAGTAGCGAGTCCGCCACCTGGTGCTGACGGTGTTGTCCCTGAAGTCAACATTGGGAATTTCGTCTTAGATGGGATTTCAACTACTTCAAAAACTGGTATTATGTTATTATTTGCCATTCTTTACTTCTCTATTATGTTGGATGCTGGTTTGTTTGACCCAATCACTAAAAAAATGATTTACTTTGCTAAAGGCGATCCAATGAAAGTCTTGATGGCTACTGCGGTAGTTGCTGCTGCTGTTTCCTTAAACGGAGATGGAACAACTACGACCTTGATTTGCTGTTCTGCGTTTATTCCCATCTACAAAAAACTTAATATGAAATTGATGAATTTAGGTGTGCTTGTTATCTTACAAAACACCATTATGAACTTATTACCTTGGGGCGGTCCAACAGCTCGTGCCATGGCCGTACTAGAAGTTGATGCCGACATTCTTTCTTATTTAGCACCTGGTATGATTTTATCTGTATTGTATGTTATCTTCTTTGTTGCTTATCGCATGGGGAAAAAAGAACGTGCTCGCTTAGGCGTGACAACGCTTACTGATAAAGAATTGGAAGAAATGACTATTGTTAACGATCCTGAGTTATTAGAAATTCGTCGTCCAAAGAATTTTGCGTTCAATGGTATTTTAACGATTGTCTTAATCGGTTGGTTAGTCCTAAGTTCATTCGTTGGTCAATTAGGTTTGCCTTCGTGGATTGAAATGCCACCGTTATTATTATTCCTAGTTGGTACTTGTATCGCTTTAATGATTAACTATCCAAAATTAAAAGATCAAAGCAGCCGTATTAGTGCAAATGCTGGTGATGCTGTGCAAGTAGTTATCTTAGTTTTTGCTGCTGGCGTCTTCATGGGCTTATTCCAAGGTTCTGGTATGGCCAATGCCTTAGCAAATAGCTTTGTTAATATTATTCCAAAACAATTAGCCGGCGCTTGGGGCTTAGTGATTGCGTTCATTTCAGCACCAGGAACATTCTTTATTTCAAACGATGGTTTCTATTTCGGTGTCTTACCAGTCCTAGCAGAAGCTGGACGTTCTTATGGATTTGACAATATGTCTATGGCTTTAGCTTCCTTAATGGGGCAAGCGTTCCACTTATTAAGTCCATTAGTGGCATTTATTTACTTGCTATTACGTTTAACTGGTTTAGATATGGGCCAATGGCAAAAAGAATCAGCAAAATATGCCTTAGGAATTTTCGTTATTTTCGTTGTTACAATTGTTGCTTTAGGTCACATGCCTTTATTTATTCCACAAAATTAAACGTCGTCGCTGAAACCGTAGGAGTGCCTTTTCTCCTCGGTTTTCTTTTCATTTTGTCTTTTCTTGCGTTATATTTTCATTTTTAATATTATATTTATTATCTATAAAAATAACCTATAGGGAGGTGCCTCATATGAATCCAACGGTTGAAGCAGTAAAACGGAACTTAGATTTAACCAGCAGTAAACCTCTAAAAATTTGTACCTATGAAGCCTTTAAAAAAACCATTATTTTAGGGGATATTCCTGCAGGTGAACGGATTAACGAAAAAGAATTTTCCGAGCAATTAAACATTAGTCGGACGCCCATTCGCTTTGCTTTACAAGAATTGGTCAAAGAACAATTGGTGGAACATATACCTATGGTGGGTATCGTGGTTAAAGGGATTAGTATGAAAGATGCTTATGAAATTTATGATATTCGTAAATCTTTGGACACTTTAGCAACCATTAAAGCCATGGAACTCATGACACCAGAAGATTTTGATGAATTGGAAGCCTTACTTCTCGAAGGAGAACAATACAATAAAAATAACCAAGTAGATGACTTACTACAGAACTTTTCAGATTTTAATTCCTTTATTTATACTAAGAGTCAGATGCTACGTTTAAAAAAAATTGTGACTGATCTCCATGCTTACTTAATCTATTTCAGAGATATTGCGATTCGTGCCTCAGAACGTCGTAGTATTGCCCTAGAAGAACATTGGTTAATTTTCCGCGGAATGAAAACAAAGAATATTGACCAGATCACACTTTTAACCCATGAACATCTAAATCGTTCGCTTCAATTTATTTTGAAAGAAATGGAACGTCGACAAATTGAATAAGCAAAAAAGACCCGCAGTCGCTCGTGCAACTGCGGGCCTTTTTTCATTTTTTTTGTACGCAACCATCTGGCGTAAAGGTATAACCAATGCCCCAAACGGTCCGAAGGTAACAAGGTTCTTTCGGGTTTTCTTCTAATTTACTTCGTAAACGATTAATAAAAACCATAATCGTATTCGCATCGACATCCCCAGTACCCCAAACACTGCTGTAAATTTGTTCTTTAGAAAATACTTGCTCGGGATTCTCCAGAAAAAATTGAATTAATTGAACTTCTTTCGAAGATAATGAAATAGGTAAATCCTTTTTAAATAGTTGATAACGACCATAATCAAAACGGAAATCACCTACCTGTAGCTCTTCTTTTTTATAAACATTCAATTGTTTTCGAATCATTCGAGCTCGATTCAACGAAGCAATCACCTGAGCCTTAAAAACATTCAAGGAAAAAGGTTTCGTTATATAACTATCCACGCCCATTTCCAAGGCTGCAATAATATCCTCTTCTTCTTTTTTGCTACTAAAAAAGATAATTGGCACTAGTGGATATTTCTCTCTAATCATTTGGACTAAGTAGTAACCATCGCTGTCATGTTCCAAGTTATCATCTAAAATGAACAAATCAAAGGTAACTCTGGACACAATATCTTTTGTTTTTTCAATTGATTCACTTTGGTAAATAAGAATACCTGTTGATTGTAATGCTTTCCAAATCAAGCGACGAACTGCTGCATCATCATCTACAACCAGTATTTTCTCCGTACGCATACCTGTTGCTCCCCCTACGTCTCTTTACAAAACTTTTTCATTTGAATTTACTACTGGAGTAATTACTGATTATCATAACATAAAAAAAGAAACGGAGACGGCTAAAAAATCATTTAACAAAGAAACGTTGGCAACTATTCAGTCCCTGCTGAGAGTTGCCAACGTTTCTTTGTTTGTTTAAAAATACTTCTTAACTGGTTCAACCACTAAATACCGATAAGGTTCATCCCCTTCAGAATGGGTTTTGATTTGCTCATCTTTACTTAGCGTGTGATGAATTTGTTTTCTTTCAAAAGCCGGCATTGGTTCCAAGAAGACTGGCCGCCCAGTGCGTTTGGCTTTTTCCGCGGTGCGTTTCGCTAAACGTTCCAAAATTTCATGACGTTTTTCACGATAATTTCCGACATTCACAACAATCGATAGCTTATTGCTTGCAATGCGGTGAATAAAGACTTGCGCTAAATACTGTAACGCATTTAACACTTTTCCGTGTTTTCCAATTAAGATACCTTGTTTTTCTGTTTCTAAATGGAAGATAATATTGCCATTCTCGCGCGCTATGCGAACCATGGCAGGGGCGTTCAGTTCATTTGAAATATTCGTTAAATACATCGCTAATTCAGTAATAGCAGCTTCGTCTTCCAGATTTTCTAAAGAATGTGTTGATTCCTCTGAGAGACTAGGAATTGCTTCGGTTAATTCCTCAACTGCTTCTTCCACTGCTTTTGCTTCATCGGCAACAACAATATCTTCCACTGTTTCTTCGACCGCTTCTGTGACTTGCTCACTAATCGTTGGTTCCATTGAAATTTGGGCAAGTTTTTTTCCTAGACCTAAAAATCCTTTTTTTCCTTCGTCTAACACATCAATTGTAACATCCTCTTTGGTTAAACCAAGTGCTTGTAAGCCTTTCTGCGTTGCTTCTTCGATTGTATTTCCTTCATAAATCGGCATCTGAACGACCTCCTTTATTTTTTCTTCCCTTTTTTCTTAGGACTTTTTGCTCGTTCAAGCGCTCGCTCCCGTGCTTTGGCTTGACGTGCTGCTTCCTCCCGCTCTTTACGGATTTTGAATGGATTGTTTAATAACAATGTTTGCCCTGTTTGGAAGGCATTTGAGACCACCCAGTAAAGAGATAAACTGCTGGCTAATGAAATCCCCATAAAGAAGATCATCGCTGGCATAACGTAATTCATAATTTTCAGTGAGGCATTTGTTTCTAGTTGGCTCATACTTGAAAGATACGTACTAGCAAACGTAAAGACAGCCGCTAAAATCGGTAAAATTAAATACGGATCCGGCTTATCGAGGCTTAACCACAAGAACGTTCCTTCTTTTAACTCAGGCACGCGTGAAATGGCTTGATACAAAGCCATCATGATTGGTAGTTGAACCAACAGTGGTAAACAGCCAATGTAAGGATTCACATTATTCTCTGCATACAAACGTTGCTGTTCTTCTCGGAATAAGCGTTGTGTTTCAGGATCTTTTGAAGAATATTTTTGTTGCAAGGCCTTTAATTGCGGTTGCAACTCTTGTGTTTTACGCATACTCTTCGTTTGGAAATGCATCAACGGCAATAAAATAATCCGGATGACTAACGTAAATAGGATAATCCCAATTCCGACACTGCCGCCTAATGATAGGAACTTAATCGCTTGGGCAAAATAATAAACAATGTATCGATCCCAAATTCCTGTACTACTTTCACTTACGGGCGCGGTTCCGCAGGCGGATAAAACAAAGACTAAGGTCACTAACCCAGCCATTAATAATAAGCGCTTATACTTCTTCACTACTCAATTCCCTCTCTTACATCTAATATTTTAGCTAAATTTAACACATGTGTTAAATTAGCTTTCACTTCTTCAGACGATAACTTTTCCAATCCTGGACGTGCAATCACGATAAAATCAATTTCTGGAGAGATACGGTCTTTTAATTGAAATAAACTCGCGCGGATTTTCCGCTTCACAGCATTCCTTGTGACCGCGTTTCCAATTTTCTTCCCAACAGAAATCCCCACTCGAAAATGGGCTTGTTGTGGTTTCTCTAAAACGTACACCACGAAACGACGATTTGCACAAGATTGTTTTTTATTAAACACCTGTTGAAATTCTTTTTCTTTCTTGACACGGTAGGACTTTTTCATCGGCATCCCTTTGTTTCTATATTTTTTTACTTCTTAATAATAATAGCATATTTCCGCTCTTTTTTAGTAGCCTTTTCTATAGAATCCTGCTTTCTTTTATTGAAAACAGAAAAAGAACCCTTAGTTATCTTCACATCTTCCAAAAAATTATGGAGATAACTAAGGGTTCTTAGAAATTGACTGTTTAAAAGACCAGACCATCATTAAGCAGAAATAACTTTTCTACCTTTACGACGACGGCTTGCTAATACGCGACGGCCATTTTTAGTGCTCATACGTTTACGGAATCCGTGAACTTTTTGGCGTTTACGTTTGTTTGGTTGATACGTTCTTTTCATGCAATTACACCTCCTGAAATTGTAACTATCCATCAATATATAGACATACTTTGATAGTATAACGAGTAATGGGGTCTTTTGTCAATAAAATTTAAGAAATATTTCCTGAGAAAGATTCGTTTCAATTATCCACAAATTAAATTTTCCTGTGAGTAGCTTGTGGATAGTTTTCCACATTTTTTTCTGTTCACAGCCATTTTTCCACTAGTTTTACACAAAAAAACAGCCTGTTAAAAAGTTTTACACAGGTGTTTTTTCAGCTGTTGATAAGTTCTTGAAACATTATTGTGACAAGCTTAATTATTCTCAACTTTTTGTGGATAACTCATTCAACAACCACTTTCTTCCGCAAGTGTCGACACCCTGTGGAAAACTTTTTTCACCCTTGTGTACTTTTTTTCCACATTGAACAATTGCTTGTGGAAAAAGTTTTAAAAAAATGCTAAAATCGACTATGCTCATTCTTTTAAGTTATCCACATTTTTTAGATAACCAAAATTTAAACATATAGGAGGTCACTGT